>NZ_JBWKAP010000003.1:0-838875 GCF_056437465.1 Streptomyces sp. NPDC042371
CCCGGTTACATTCCGAACCCGGAAGCTAAGCCTCACAGCGCCGATGGTACTGCAGGGGGGACCCTGTGGGAGAGTAGGACGCCGCCGAACTCATTTTAATAAGAGAGCTGGTCCCTGAACTTCGGTTCAGGGACCAGCTCTTTTTTGTTTTCTGTTACTTGCCGTTCACGTTGCGCAGCCAACATCCGGCACATGGGGACAGTTGGAATGTTGCGCGCCGCCGGTGTCGGTACCGGTGACGAGGTCGTCGTGCCCGCCTACGGGAACACCGAGGTGGCGGAAGCCGTGACCCTCGCGGGAGCGGTGCCCGTCTTCGCTGACATAGAGCCCAGCACGTACTGCCTGGATCCCGACGCCGTCGCCGCCGTGGTCACCCCGCGGACGGCCGCCGTCGTCGTCGTACACCGCTTCGGCAACCAGGCCGACGTGCGGCGGCTGCGGGACGTAGGACAGCGGCACGGTCTGCTCGTCCTGGAGCAGGGCGAGTCGGACGCTTCGTACGACGGGCTGTCGCGTCGGCGGGCGCATGCCGCGTATCTCAGCGGGCGGCTCAGCGGCGTCATGACGCCCGACGGCGGCGAGGGGCACAGCTACGAGCAGTACGTCGTGCGCGTGCCCGGGAACGGGCGGCCCGACCGGGACGCGTTCGCACGCGCCGTACGGGCCAAGGGCGTTGACTGCCATGTGCCGGTGAAGACCCCTGTGCACCGCATGCCGCAGTTCTGGCGGGACGTGCGGCTGCCCGAGACCGAACGGGCCGCGGACGAGACGCTGGCGCTGCCGGTCGGCGCGGCCATGACGCGGCGCGAACTCCAGCGCGTCGTGTCCGCGTGCAATGCGCTCGGTGGGCTTCTGCAGCCGGCCTTCTGAGCCCTACGCGGCCGGCCTGATGTGGGACTTGAAGAATTCCCACATCAGGTCGGTCGCGTTGATGCCTGCCGTCGGGTCGGACATTCCGCCGCCCGCGCCGTCCGGCCAGGCATGGCCCATGCCGGGCAGCCGATAGACGACCACGTGCGAGCCGTCCCGGCATTCGGCCGAGGTCTTCTTGATGTTCTTCTTCAGCTTGCCGGGGCGTCCCGCTCTGCAGGACAGGCGTCGCTGCCAGGTCTCGATGCCCTGGTCCATCGCGGCGAAGTAGCGGTCGGCGCCGCCGAGGAACGTGATGACGGAGACCGGGGTTTTCGGTACGTAGGACGCGTCCTCGGGGTCCTTGCCGAGATATCCGCCACTGACCGGGGCGATGGCCGCGAAGGTGTGGGGGAGTTCGACGGCGAGCTTGTACGCCATGTCGGCGCCGTTGGAGATGCCGGTGGCGTAGACGCGGCCCGGGTCGGCGTTCCACGTGCGGGTCAGGCGCTTCGTCATCGTACGGATGAAGCCGACATCGTCTTCGGAACCGCAGCAGATCAAGGCGTTGAAGCCTTTGTTGAGGCCGTCGGGATAGGCGACGAGGAAGTTCTCCTTGTCCGCCTTGGTGTTGAGTCCGCTGACGGCGGCCGCGGCTCTGCCGTCGCCCGGATACGGGTGCATGGCGACGACGAGCGGGAGGCTTTCGGCGCGGGAGAAGCCGGGTGGGGCGTGGACGGTGTAGCTGCGCCTTTGGCCCTTCCAGGAGATCGTGACCTTCTGGTCGCCGGGGCGTGGGGTCTCAGTGGCGGCTGTCGGTTCTTTGGTGGGGGTTTGGTCCGAGGCGCTGTTCGCCTCGTCGGACCCGCAGGCCGCGAGGGGCAGGAGCAACGCGGTGAGGGTCAGGGGATATGCGTACCTCAGATGCGTACCGCGTCGGGTCGGCATGCGCGCAGAGTGGCAGCGTCGGCGCGGGCGGTCCAGAGGAACGGACGGTTCGAGGCACCTTCGATTTCAGGTATGATCTATTCCGTTGCCGCGGGGAAAACCCCCAAGGACAACAGGCCCCTATAGCTCAGTCGGTAGAGCGTCTCCATGGTAAGGAGAAGGTCAGCGGTTCGATTCCGCTTGGGGGCTCAAGTCGGAAAGGCCTCCGCCCAGTTGGGCGGGGGCCTTTTTGGTATCCCGGGGGGACCGGGAGGCCGGGGCGCCGCTCGGCGGCGCCCCGGAACGCTCAGTCCTTCTGGAGGCCGGGGACCCGCATCGCGAGGATCGCCATGTCGTCCGACGGGGCGTCCGTGGCGAAGCGCTCCACCGCGCGCATGATGCGGCCCGCGACCGCGCCCGCCGTGAGGCCCGTGCAGGTCGTCAGGACGTCGGCGAGGCCGTCGTCGCCGAGCATGCGCGTTCCCTCGCGGCGCTCCGTGACGCCGTCGGTGACGCACAGCAGGACGTCGCCCGGGTCGAGCGTCATCGTCTGCTCGTACAGCTCCAGGTCGTCCATGACGCCGAGCAGGGGCTGCGGTTCCGCGTACGGCTCGACCGTGCCGTCCTGGCGCAGACGCAGCGGCAGCGGATGGCCGGCGCAGACGACCTTCAGGACCGCCGAGCCGTCCTCCTGGGGCCACAACTCGCCGTACAGGAGCGTCAGGAAGCGGCTGCGGGCTCCCTCGTCGAGGATCGCGGCATTGAGGCGTTCGAGGACCGCCGGGCCGCCGAAGCCCTCGCGGGCGAGCAGGCGCAGGGCGTGCCGGGCGAGGCCCGTGACGGCCGCGGCCTCCGGGCCCGTGCCGCAGACGTCGCCGATCGCGAAGCCGTACGCGCCGTCGCGGATCGGGAAGAGGTCGTAGAAGTCACCACCGACTTCGTTGCCCTCGCCTGCCGCGCGGTAGATGACCTCGACCTCGACACCCGGGACCTGCGGGAGCCCCGGTGGCAGCAGACTGCGCTGGAGGGACTGGCTGATGGCCATGCGCTCGGAGTAGAGGCGGGCGTTGTCGAGCGCCAGGGCGGCCCTGCGGGATAGATCTTCGGCCAATTCCAGGATCTCTTGGCGGAAGTGCTCGTCGGCAGGCTTGCCGAGGGTGAGCATCCCGATGACGCGGTTGCGGGCGACCAGCGGGAGGACCACGGTCTCGCCGCCCACCGCGGAGGCGGTGGAGAGCGTCGTGCCGATGCCCGAGCCGAGGGCCGGGGGTTCGCCCAGGCCCAGGCTGCGCATGGAGGTGCGCAGGGCGTCCTCGTGGGCGGCTTCGGAGGGGGCCGCCCAGACGCGGGCGCCCGGGGTGGGCACCGGGTCCGGTGGGGCGATCTTGGCGAGGAGGGCCTTGAGGCCGTCGATGCGCTCCTCGTCCTCGTGCAGGACGTACGAGAGGTAGGGCTCGGCGGACTGGTCGGCGATCGTGTAGACGGCGCACCAGGTGGCGAGCGTCGGGACCGTCATCTGGGCCATGAGGGCCAATGTCTGGTCCCGGTCGAGGGTGCCCGCGAGGAGGTCGGAGGCCTCGACGAGGAAGGAGAGCGAGCCGCGGCGGAGCCTTTCGAGCTCGCCGAGGCGGGCGGACTCCACGGCCAGGGCGATGCGGTCGGCGGCGAACTGGAGACGCAGGGCCTCCTCGTTCGAGTACCGCCCGGAGGCCTCGGCGGCGACGCCCAGGGAGCCCGTGAGGCGGCCCTCCACCTTCAGGGGGACCGTGACGACGGAGCGCATGCCGGTGCCGGAGAGCAGCGGGACGGCGCCCGGCACGACCGTGAGGTCCTCGTGGACGGCGGGCATGCGGGCGGAGCCGTAGCGTCCGGGGGCCGACTCGACCTGGACGCGGGCGAAGCGCTGGCGGGCCGACGGCAGGCCCGTCGAGGCGCGTACTTCGAGCTCGGTCTCGTCGTCGGTGGCCAGGAGCAGGAACGCCGCGTCGCCGTCGAGCATGTCGCGGGCGCGCTCGACGGTGCGCTGGAGCAGGCCGTCGAGGTCGTCGGGGGCCGGGGAGCCGATGAAGACCTCGAAGGGGTCCGCGGCGTGCGGCTCGCTGAGGGAGCCGGGGTCGGGGGCCGTGCCGCGCAGCGGGGTCTGGAGCACGGCGCGCTCGTCGTCGCGCACGAGGAGGCAGACCGTCGAAGGTTCGCCGTCGGAGTCGCGGACGCGCAGGTGCGAGGCGTACACGGGGATCACGCGGCCGTGGGTGTTGCGGACGCCGTAGCTGCCCTCCCAGCGGGAGAGCTGGAGGGCCTCGGCGATGCCGGTGCTGGTGCCCGGGGTGTGGGGCCAGGCCGCCAGGTCGTTGAGGGGCTTGCCGATGACCTGCTCGGCCACGTACCCGAAGAGCTCGCCTGCGTCTTCGTTCCAGGAGGAGATGGCGCCCAGGCGGTCGATCTGGATGACGGCGACGCGGACCCTGCCGTCGGCGATGGGCAGGAGGTCGGCCGGGAGCGCGGGGCCCGCGGCGCGGGTGCCCACGGAGCGCTGGGGCAGGTCGAGCTGGAACCAGACCTGTTTGTGCGTGGGGGTGTAGTCGACGCCCCAGCGGGTGGCGAGCGCGGCGCAGAGCTGGAGGCCGCGGCCGCCCTCGCGGTCGGGGCTGCCCATGTTCACGGAGGACTGCTGGAGCGGGATCTCGCGCTCCGGATAGTGGTCGGAGACCTCGATCCGGACGGCGTCCTCGCTGCGCAGGCACTCGACGTCGGCGGCCGTACCGGCGTGCACCACGGCGTTGGTGACCAGCTCGCTGGTGAGGACGACGGCATCGTCGACGACGTCGGAGAATCCCCAGCCCTGGAGGGTGTCGCGCACGAAGGAGCGGGCCGTCGCGACGGAACGCCCGACGGGGTCGAAGGTGGCAGCCGCACGCGCGGTGATCACAGCACTCCTCGTACGAGTATCGACAGTATCGACGGAGTCGACTGTATCGACGCCCAGTTCTCCCGAACCCATGGTGCGGCCGCCCCTCCGATGCCCGCTTGTTTCGTGTACCACCGCCCAGGCCGGGCAGGACCGGGGTGGTTGGACAGCCGGATGCAAGGTTACTTACCTTCGCCGTCCATGCTGATGCCGGTCGTCAGTGTTTCCGCCCGGAGGGTGTGCGGACGGTGTGCGAAGCTGCCGAACTGTTATGGCCTGGTTCGGCCATGGTGAAACACTGGGCAAGCTTCATGGAGACAGGGCAGAACAACCCGAGCAGTACCGGTCGACCCTTGCGGGAGGGACACAGTGGAGTCTGGCGCAGCGACGCGGGGCACTAAGACGCGCGCGAAAGACGGACAGTCCCTGAACAAACAGCGCAAACCGCGCAACGGGACGACGGCTTCCGTGGATGCGGCGGCTCTGAACAGGCTGCTGGCGGCCCTGGTGGCGATGCGGGACGGCAATTTCCGCAAGCGGCTGACGGTCTCCGGTGACGACGTCATGTCGGAGATCGCCGCGGTCTTCAATGAGGTGGCCGACCGGAATCTGCATCTGACGGGTGAGCTGTCGCGGGTGCGGCGCATGGTCGGACGTGAGGGAAAACTCACGGAACGACTGGAGGGCGGCGCCAGCGAGGGCTCCTGGGCGGCCGCGATCGACGCGTCGAACGCCCTGGTCGATGATCTTGTACGGCCGGTCTCCGAGGTCGGCCGGGTGCTTTCCGCGGTGGCGGACGGTGACCTGGAGCAGCGCATGGAGCTGCGGGCGCCGGGGGCCGACGGAAACGGTCATCCACTGCGCGGTGAGTTCCTGAAGGTCGGGCGGACGGTCAACAACCTCGTCGACCAGCTCTCCACGTTCACGGACGAGGTCACGCGCGTGGCCAGCGAGGTCGGCACCGAGGGCAAGCTCGGTGGTCAGGCCCGGGTGCGCGGGATGTCCGGTTCGTGGAAGGACCTCACGGACTCCGTGAACACCATGGCGTACCGCCTGACCGCGCAGGTCCGGGACATCGCGCTGGTGACGACGGCGGTGGCCAAGGGTGACCTGTCGCGGAAGGTCACGGTCCATGTCGCGGGCGAGATGCTGGAGTTGAAGAACACCGTCAACACGATGGTGGACCAGCTCTCGTCGTTCTCGTCCGAGGTGACGCGCGTCGCCCGCGAGGTCGGCACGGAGGGCGAGCTCGGCGGCCAGGCGCAGGTGCCGGGTGTGGCGGGCGTGTGGAAGGACCTCACCGACTCGGTGAACCTCATGGCGGGCAACCTCACCGCGCAGGTGCGCGGCATCGCCGAGGTCACGACGGCGGTCGCCAACGGTGACCTGTCCCGGAAGGTGACGGTGAGCGCGCGCGGCGAGGTCGCCCAGCTCGCCGAGACGATCAACCAGATGACCGAGACGCTGCGTACGTTCGCGGACGAGGTCACCCGGGTGGCGAACGAGGTCGGCGCCGAGGGGCAGCTGGGCGGGCAGGCCAATGTGCCGGGCGCCGCCGGGACGTGGAAGGACCTGACCGACTCGGTCAACACGGTCTTCCGGAACCTGACCACACAGGTGCGGGACATCGCGACGGTGACGACGGCGGTGGCGAACGGCGATCTGTCGCAGAAGGTCACGGTCGACGTCGCGGGCGAGATGCTCGAGCTGAAGAACACCGTGAACACGATGGTCGACCAGCTGTCGGCCTTCGGCTCCGAAGTGACGCGGGTGGCGCGGGAGATCGGTGTCGAGGGTGAGCTCGGCGGCCAGGCGCAGGTGCAGGGCGCGGCCGGTACGTGGAAGGACCTCACCGACTCGGTGAACACCGCCTTCCGCAACCTCACCGGGCAGGTCAGGAACATTGCGCAGGTGACGACGGCGGTCGCGAACGGCGATCTGTCGCAGAAGGTCACCGTGGACGTCTCCGGTGAGATGCTCCAGCTGAAGAACACCGTGAACACGATGGTGGACCAACTGTCGTCCTTCGCCGACCAGGTCACACGGATGGCGCGCGACGTGGGCACGGAGGGGCGCCTCGGCGGTCAGGCCCGTGTGGACGGCGTGAGCGGTACGTGGAAGGACCTGACCGACTCCGTCAACTTCATGGCGGGGAACCTGACGTCGCAGGTGCGTCAGATCGCGCAGGTGACGACGGCCGTGGCGCGCGGTGATCTCTCCCAGAAGATCGAGGTCGACGCCCGCGGCGAGATCCTGGAGCTGAAGAACACCATCAACACGATGGTCGACCAGCTCTCCGCCTTCGCCGACCAGGTGACCCGGGTGGCCCGCGAGGTGGGCACCGAGGGGCGCCTGGGCGGTCAGGCGCAGGTGCCCGGCGTGGCCGGTGTGTGGCGCGACCTGACGGACTCGGTGAACGGCATGGCCGGGAACCTCACCGCGCAGGTGCGCAACATCGCGCAGGTCGCGACGGCGGTGGCCCGCGGTGACCTGTCCCAGAAGATCGACGTGGACGCGCGCGGCGAGATCCTGGAGCTGAAGAACACCCTGAACACGATGGTGGACCAGCTGTCCGCCTTCGCCGAGCAGGTGACCCGGGTCTCCCGCGAGGTGGGCACGGACGGCATCCTCGGCGGCCAGGCCGAGGTCCAGGGCGTCTCGGGCACCTGGAAGGACCTCACGCAGTCCGTGAACGGCATGGCGAACAACCTCACCCTCCAGGTGCGGAACATCGCCGAGGTCACCACGGCCGTCGCCATGGGCGACCTCTCCAAGAAGATCACCGTCGACGCGAAGGGCGAGATCCTCGAACTCGTCACGACCGTCAACACGATGGTCGACCAGCTGTCGTCGTTCGCCGAGCAGGTGACGCGCGTGGCCCGCGAGGTGGGCACCGAGGGCCAGTTGGGCGGGCAGGCGCGGGTGCCGGGCGTCACGGGCATCTGGAAGGACCTGAGCGACAACGTCAACCTGATGGCCAACAACCTGACCAGCCAGGTGCGGAACATCTCCCAGGTCTCGGCGGCGGTCGCCAACGGAGACCTCACCAAGAAGGTCACGGTCGAGGCGCGTGGCGAGGTCGCGCAGCTGGCCGACACGGTCAACACCATGGTGACGACGCTGAGTTCGTTCGCCGACGAGGTCACGCGCGTGGCCCGCGAGGTGGGCACGGACGGCATCCTGGGCGGCCAGGCGCGGGTGCCGGGCGTCTCCGGTACGTGGAAGGACCTCACCGAGTCCGTGAACTCGATGGCGTCCAACCTGACCGGTCAGGTCCGCAACATCGCGATGGTCACCACCGCGATCGCCAAGGGTGATCTGACCAAGAAGATCGACATCGACGCCCGGGGCGAGATCCTGGAGCTCAAGACCACCATCAACACGATGGTCGACCAGCTGTCGTCGTTCGCCGAGCAGGTCACCCGCGTCGCCCGCGAGGTGGGCACGGAGGGCCAGCTGGGCGGTCAGGCTCGGGTGCGGGACGTCGACGGCACGTGGCGCGACCTCACCGAGTCCGTGAACGAGATGGCGGGGAACCTGACCCGTCAGGTGCGCGCCATCGCGAAGGTCGCCACCGCGGTGACCCGCGGCGACCTCAACCTGAAGATCGAGGTCGACGCGGCCGGTGAGATCCAGGTCCTGCAGGACAACATCAACACCATGATCGCGAACCTGCGCGACACGACCCTCGCCAACAAGGAACAGGACTGGCTCAAGGGCAACCTCGCGCGGATCTCCGGCCTGATGCAGGGCCGCCGCGATCTGGACGACGTGGCCTCGCTGATCATGAGCGAGCTGACGCCGGTGGTCTCCGCGCAGCACGGCGCGTTCTTCCTGGCGATGCCCACGGACGACGGGCAGGATCTCGGGGGCGACCACGAGGATGCGTACGAGCTGCGGATGCTCGGCAGCTACGGCTACTCGATGGGGTCCATGCCGACGTCCTTCCGGCCCGGCGAGACGCTCATCGGGACGGCCGCCAAGGAGCGGCGCACCATCCTCGTGGAGAACGCGCCCTCCGGCTACCTGCGGATCGCGTCCGGCCTGGGGGAGGCGCCGCCCGCGCAGGTCATCGTGCTCCCGGTGCTCTTCGAGGGGACCGTGCTCGGGGTGATCGAGCTGGCCGCCTTCCAGCCCTTCACGCAGATCCAGAAGGACTTCCTCAGCCAGATCGCCGAGATGATCGCGACGAGCGTCAACACCATCAGCGTCAACACCAAGACCGAGGTGCTGCTCAAGCAGTCGCAGGAGCTGACCGAGCAACTGCGGGAGCGCTCGGCCGAGTTGGAGAACCGGCAGAAGGCCCTCCAGGACTCGAACGCCGAGCTGGAGGAGAAGGCCGAGCTGCTGGCCCAGCAGAACCGTGACATCGAGGTCAAGAACACCGAGATCGAAGAGGCCAGGCAGGTCCTGGAGGAGCGGGCCGAGCAGCTCGCGGTCTCGATGCGCTACAAGTCCGAGTTCCTCGCGAACATGTCGCACGAGCTGCGCACGCCGCTCAACTCGCTGCTGATCCTCGCCAAGTTGCTCGCCGACAACGCCGACGCGAACCTCACCCCGAAGCAGGTCGAGTTCGCCGAGACGATCCACGGCGCGGGCTCGGACCTGCTGCAGCTCATCAACGACATCCTCGACCTGTCGAAGGTCGAGGCGGGCAAGATGGACGTCTCCCCGACGCGCATCGCCCTTGTCCAACTCGTTGACTACGTAGAGGCCACTTTCCGGCCGCTGACCGCGGAGAAGGGACTCGACTTCTCCGTAAGGGTGTCCCCGGAACTTCCCGCGACGCTGCACACGGACGAGCAGCGCCTGCTGCAGGTGCTGCGCAACCTGCTGTCGAACGCGGTGAAGTTCACCGACTCCGGAGCGGTCGAGCTGGTGATCCGGCACGCCAACAACGACGTGCCCAACGCGATCCGCGAGCAGCTCCTGGAAGCGGGTTCGCTGCGGGACGCCGACGCCGACCTGATCGCCTTCTCGGTGACGGACACCGGCATCGGCATCGCCGCCAGCAAGATGCGCGTCATCTTCGAGGCGTTCAAGCAGGCCGACGGCACGACCAGCAGGAAGTACGGCGGCACCGGCCTCGGCCTCTCCATCAGCCGGGAGATCGCGCGGCTGCTGGGCGGCGAGATCCACGCGCAGAGCGAGCCGGGACGCGGTTCCACCTTCACCCTCTATTTGCCGCTGCACCCGAGCGAACTGCCGCCCCAGGGCTATGCACAGCTGGCCCCCTCGCCCCAGCCGCGCGAACTGCCCGCTCTGGAGGAGGCTCCCGCCGCCGAGGGCACCGCACAGCCGGAGATCGCTCCGGTGCGCCGTGAGGAGCCGCTGGGGACCTCCGCGCTCTTCCGGAGGCGGCGCCGTTCCGCGTCCGCGCAGGAGCCCTCGGTGCTGCCGGGGCAGCCGGTCAGCGGAGCCCAGGAGGAGCAGCGGGCGCAGGAGCCGTGGCCGACCGCGGGCCAGGAGACACCGGCCGCGGCGCGGCCCGGTTTCCACTTCGGCGGCGAGAAGGTGCTGATCGTCGACGACGACATCCGTAACGTCTTCGCGCTCACCAGCGTCCTGGAGCAGCACGGTCTCGCGGTGCTGTACGCGGAGAACGGCCGTGAAGGCATTGAAGTGCTGGAACAGCACGACGATGTGACGGTTGTTCTGATGGACATCATGATGCCCGAGATGGACGGGTACGCGACGACGACGGCGATCCGCAGGATGCCGCAGTTCGCCGGGCTCCCGATCATCGCGCTCACCGCGAAGGCGATGAAGGGCGACCGGGAGAAGGCGATCGACTCCGGAGCTTCCGATTACGTTACGAAGCCGGTCGACCCGGATCACCTGTTGTCGGTGATGGAGCAGTGGATGCGCGATCAGTGACCGAGAACCGGCTTCGTCACACGGAGTTGCTGACAGAGTGTGGCGGAGGTCGTGTAGAACCGCGGTATTCGGGGAACCTTCTGGTCTCCCACCGCGTTTCTGCTACGTGCACAGTGACATCGCGGTGACAGGGTGTGGCGACAGGCGGGGTGCGGCTACCATGACCGGCACAAGGACGGGCGGCGCAAGGGAGTCGTCCTCTGGGGCGGCGCCCGGTGTTTCGCCGGGGCGAGGAGGGCGGGCCATGGTGCAGAAGGCCAAGATCCTCCTGGTCGATGACCGGCCGGAGAATCTGCTGGCGCTGGAGGCCATCCTCTCTGCGCTCGATCAGACACTGGTGCGGGCATCGTCCGGGGAGGAAGCGCTCAAAGCACTACTCACGGACGACTTCGCGGTCATTCTGCTGGACGTCCAGATGCCAGGAATGGACGGTTTCGAAACCGCGGCGCACATCAAGCGGCGGGAGCGGACCCGGGACATCCCGATCATCTTCCTCACCGCCATCAACCACGGGCCGCACCACACCTTCCGCGGGTATGCCGCGGGCGCTGTGGACTACATCTCCAAGCCGTTCGACCCGTGGGTGCTGCGCGCGAAGGTCTCGGTGTTCGTCGAGCTGTACATGAAGAACTGCCAACTGCGGGAGCAGGCGGCGCTGCTGCGGCTCCAGCTGGAGGGCGGCGGCAAGGCGGCGGCCGGTGACGCGAAGGAGCCCGCGGGGCTGCTCGCCGAGCTGTCGGCGCGGCTCGCCGCGGTCGAGGAGCAGGCCGAGGCGCTCTCCAAACAGCTGGACGACGAGTCGGCGGACGCGGCGGCGGTGGCCACGGCGGCCCATCTCGAACGCAAACTCACCGGTCTGCGGCGGGCTCTTGACGCCTTGGAGCCGGGCACCGGCACCGGCGCCCCTTCGGTCCCCTCGCAGAACTGACGCGGCGCGAAGCCTCACTGACGAGGTTTCGTGCCGCGGGCACCCGGTGAATCACCGTCAGTTCTCCGCCTCCACAGGGGCGACACGAACGGGTGAAGCAGTGGGCACACGTGTCCGCAGTGGCTCGCACCGGTAACCTCACACCCATGGCCTCACGTCAGTCCGCAGCCAAGAAGACGCCCGCAAAGAAGGCGGCCGCGCCGACGAAGGCTCCGGCGAAGAAGGCCGCTGCCAGACCGCCCGCGAAGAAAACCGCGGCAAAGAAGGCGCCCGCGAAGAAGGCACCGGCCAAGAAGGCCGCTGCCAAGAAGCCCGCGCCCAAGCCGGCGCCCAGCCCCACAGGGGGCGTGTACCGGCTCGTGCGCGCCGTCTGGCTGGGCCTGGCGCACGGGGTCGGCGCGATGTTCCGCGGCATAGGGCGGGGCGCCAAGGGCCTCGACCCGGCCCACCGCAAGGACGGCCTCGCGCTCCTGCTGCTCGGTATCGCGCTGATCTGCGCGGCGGGCACCTGGTCGAACCTGCGCGGCCCGGTCGGCGACCTCGTCGAGGTCCTGGTGACCGGCGCGTTCGGCCGCCTCGACCTGCTGGTGCCGCTGCTGCTCGGCGCCATCGCCGTACGGCTCATCCGGCACCCGGAGAAGCCCGAGGCCAACGGCCGCATCGTGATCGGCCTGTCCGCCCTCGTCATCGGCGT
The DNA here is from genome assembly GCF_056437465.1 of Streptomyces sp. NPDC042371. Lineage (NCBI taxonomy): Bacteria > Bacillati > Actinomycetota > Actinomycetes > Kitasatosporales > Streptomycetaceae > Streptomyces > Streptomyces sp. NPDC042371. The sequence goes on from NZ_JBWKAP010000003.1 coordinate 12,184, forward strand.
CCTCGGCCAGGTCCACGTCGCCTGTGGCTCACCGGCCCGCAGCGACGGCATGCAGGCCATAAGGGACGCAGGCGGCCTGATCGGCTGGGGCGCCTCCACACCCCTGATCTTCACCATGGGCGAGATCCTCGCGGTGCCGCTCCTGGTGCTCCTCACCGTCTTCGGACTGCTCGTCGTCACGGCGACGCCCGTCAACGCCATCCCGCAGCGGCTGCGGCTGCTAGGGGTCAAGCTCGGCGTGATCCAGCCGGAACCCGAGGCCTACGACTTCACGGACGACGACGAGCGCTACGACGAGCAGTGGCGCGAGGCGCTGCCCGAGCGCCCCTCGCGCAGGCGCAGCCCCGCCCCGGACGCGTACGACCCCGACCACGCCGAGGAAGAGGCGCTCACGAAGCGCCGCAGGCCGCGCAGGGCACCCGTACAGCCGGACATGGACCGGCCGATGGACGCCGTGGACGTGGCGGCCGCCGCGGCCGCCGCCCTGGACGGCGCCGTGATGCACGGCATGCCTCCCTCGCCGCTGGTCGCCGATCTGACGCAGGGCGTCTCCGGGGAGCGGGAGGAGCGCGGACAGCGCGAGGAGCGGGACCACAAGGCGCCTGTGCCGCCCGCGCGCGCTACGGACGCGCCGGTGCCCGGCAAGCTCAAGAAGAAGCCGCAGGAGGCCGCCGACAGCCCCGTGCCGGACCTCACCAAGTCCGCGCCCGAGACCCACCGCGAGCTGCCGCCGCGAGCCGAGCAGCTCCAGCTCGCCGGCGACATCACCTACTCGCTGCCCTCGCTCGACCTCCTGGAGCGCGGCGGCCCCGGCAAGACCCGCAGCGCGGCCAACGACGCGGTCGTGGACTCGCTGACGAACGTCTTCACCGAGTTCAAGGTCGACGCCGCCGTCACCGGCTTCACGCGCGGCCCGACGGTCACGCGCTACGAGATCGAGCTCGGCCCCGCCGTGAAGGTCGAGAAGATCACGGCACTGGCCAAGAACATCGCGTACGCCGTCGCGTCCCCGGACGTCCGGATCATCTCGCCCATCCCCGGCAAGTCCGCGGTCGGCATCGAGATCCCGAACACCGACCGCGAGATGGTCAACGTGGGGGACGTGCTGCGCCTGGCCGACGCGGCCGAGGACGACCACCCCATGCTCGTCGCGCTCGGCAAGGACGTCGAGGGCGGCTATGTGATGGCCAACATGGCGAAGATGCCGCACATCCTGGTGGCCGGAGCCACTGGATCCGGCAAGTCGTCCTGCATCAACTGCCTGATCACGTCGATCATGATAAGAGCGACGCCCGAGGACGTCCGGATGGTCCTCGTGGACCCCAAGCGCGTCGAGCTCACCGCGTACGAGGGCATTCCGCACCTGATCACGCCGATCATCACCAACCCCAAGCGGGCCGCCGAGGCGCTCCAGTGGGTCGTCCGCGAGATGGACCTGCGCTACGACGACCTCGCGGCGTTCGGCTACCGGCACATCGACGACTTCAACCAGGCCGTGCGCGACGGCAAGCTCAAGACGCCCGAGGGCAGCGAGCGCGAGCTCAAGGCCTACCCGTACCTGCTGGTGATCGTCGACGAGCTCGCCGACCTGATGATGGTCGCGCCGCGCGACGTCGAGGACTCGATCGTGCGCATCACGCAGCTCGCGCGCGCCGCCGGAATCCACCTCGTGCTCGCCACCCAGCGCCCGTCCGTGGACGTCGTCACCGGCCTGATCAAGGCGAACGTGCCCTCCCGGCTCGCCTTCGCGACCTCCTCGCTCGCCGACAGCCGCGTCATCCTCGACCAGCCGGGCGCGGAGAAGCTCATCGGCAAGGGCGACGGACTGTTTCTGCCGATGGGCGCGAACAAGCCCACCCGTATGCAGGGCGCCTTCGTCACCGAGGACGAGATCCACGCGGTCGTCCAGCACTGCAAGGACCAGATGGCGCCCGTCTTCAGGGACGACGTCACCGTCGGCACCAAGCAGAAGAAGGAGATCGACGAGGACATCGGCGACGACCTCGATCTGCTCTGTCAGGCCGCTGAGCTGGTGGTTTCCACACAGTTCGGGTCCACGTCCATGCTGCAGCGCAAGCTGCGCGTCGGCTTCGCCAAGGCCGGGCGGCTGATGGACCTGATGGAGTCGCGCTCCATCGTGGGGCCGAGCGAGGGGTCCAAGGCTCGTGACGTTCTTGTGAAACCTGATGAGCTGGACGGCGTGCTCGCGGTGATCCGCGGGGAGGCTCACCCAGAAGGGTGAGCAAGGCTCACCCGTAAGGGAAGGGCAGGCAACCGTTTCTCTTCGGCATACGTCAAGTTGAGGGAGAGAAGAGCACGATGTCCCACCATCAGGATGTCCGGCCATTCTGATGGCGTACAAAGTCCGTCCGCCCGGTTGCCCCACCCTTTCAAGGCCCCCCTAAACTGAACCTCCGGCAGGTGGCTACACGCTCGAAAGGCGCCCCCGTGTCCATCGGCAACTCCCCTGAAGACGACCAACCTTCGGACGACCGCCTCGACCGCACCGACAGCGTCACGGACGAGAGTCCGGCCGACGAGAGCCGGGCGGGCGACCGACCGGCCGAGGAACGGCCCTCGATCGGCCGCGTCCTGCAGCAGGCCCGCGTCGACGCCGGTCTGACCGTCGACGAAGTCAGCACGTCCACCCGAGTGCGCGTCCCGATCGTGTACGCGATCGAACAGGACGACTTCTCCCGGTGCGGCGGCGATGTGTACGCCCGCGGCCACATCAGGACGCTGGCCCGCGCCGTCGGCCTCGACCCGAACCCGCTGGTCGCCCAGTACGACGAGGGCCACGGCGGCCACCCGCCCGCGCCCACACCGGCTGCGCCCCTCTTCGAGGCCGAGCGCATCCGCTCCGAGCCGCGCCGCCCGAACTGGACCGCGGCCATGGTCGCCGCGATCGTCGCGGTGATCGGCTTCGTCGGCTTCACCGCGTTCGGTGGCGGCGACGACAGCGACGACGGCTCCAAGTCGGTCGCCGAAGGCGCCACCGCGGCCCCGACCAAGTCCGCCGAGAAGCCCAAGCCCACCAAGCCCGCCGACCCCAAGCCCGATCCCTCGGACAGCGCCATCGCCGGGGTCCCGCGCGACAAGGTCACGGTCAAGGTCCAGGCCGCGGACGGCCGCAGCTGGATCTCGGCCAAGGACCACAGCGGCCGCACGCTCTTCGACGGCGTCCTCGAGCAGGGCCAGGACAAGACGTTCCAGGACAAGCAGAAGGTCGACCTCGTCCTCGGCGACGCCGGAGCGATCGAGCTGTATGTGAACGGCAAGCAGGTCGAGAACGAATTCGAGCCCGGCCAGGTGGAGCGCCTCACGTACACGAAGGGCGACCCCGAGGTCGGCTGACAGCCTCCCGTACCGCCGCTGACCAGCGGATCTGTACGGAGCGTGGTGACGGCAGGGTGACGGGCCGACGGCCTCGGGCCGACCGCCGGGTAACCCTGGCGGCCGGGGCCGAGGCGCGGACGAAGTAGTCTTGAGACCATGCCCGAACGCCGCACCGTCGCCCTTGTCACCCTTGGCTGCGCCCGTAACGAGGTGGACTCGGAGGAGCTCGCAGGCCGCTTGGAGGCGGACGGCTGGCAGCTCGTCGAGGACGCCGAGGACGCGGACGTCGCCGTAGTCAACACCTGTGGCTTCGTCGAAGCCGCCAAGAAGGACTCCGTCGACGCCCTCCTCGAAGCCAATGATCTGAAGGGCCACGGCAAGACCCAGGCCGTCGTCGCGGTCGGCTGCATGGCCGAGCGGTACGGCAAGGAGCTCGCCGAGGCGCTGCCCGAGGCCGACGGCGTGCTCGGTTTCGACGACTACGCCGACATCTCCGGCCGCCTGAACACCATCCTCAGCGGTGGCAGCGTCGAGGCCCACACCCCGCGCGACCGGCGCAAGCTGCTGCCGATCAGCCCCGCGGAGCGCCAGGACGCCCAGGCGGCCGTCGCCCTTCCCGGCCACGGCCCCGCCGAGCCCGCCCCGGCCCCCCAGGACCTCCCCGAGGGCGTCGCGCCCGCGTCCGGGCCGCGCGCCCCGCTGCGCCGCCGCCTCGGCAGCAACCCCGTGGCCTCGGTGAAGCTGGCCTCCGGCTGCGACCGGCGCTGCTCGTTCTGCGCCATCCCCTCCTTCCGCGGCTCCTTCATCTCGCGCCGCCCCTCCGACGTCCTCGGCGAGACCCGCTGGCTCGCCGAGCAGGGCGTCAAGGAGGTCATGCTCGTCTCGGAGAACAACACCTCGTACGGCAAGGACCTCGGCGACATCCGGCTCCTGGAGACGCTGCTGCCCGAGCTGGCCGCCGTCGACGGCATCGAGCGCGTGCGCGTCAGCTATCTGCAGCCCGCCGAGATGCGACCCGGTCTCATCGACGTCCTCACGTCGACGGAGAAGGTCGCCCCCTACTTCGACCTGTCCTTCCAGCACTCCGCGCCCGGCGTGCTGCGCGCCATGCGGCGCTTCGGGGACACCGACCGCTTCCTGGAGCTCCTGGACACCATCCGGTCCAAGGCGCCGCAGGCCGGTGTGCGGTCCAACTTCATCGTGGGCTTCCCCGGCGAGAGCGAGGCGGACCTCGCGGAGCTGGAGCGCTTCCTGACGGGCGCGCGGCTCGACGCCATCGGCGTCTTCGGATACTCCGACGAGGAGGGCACCGAAGCGGCGACGTACGAGCAGAAGCTCGACCAGGACGTCGTCGACGAGCGCCTCGCGCACATCTCACGGCTCGCCGAGGAGCTCACCTCGCAGCGCGCCGACGAGCGGATGGGCGAGACCCTCGAGGTCCTCGTCGAATCCCTCGACGAGGAGGAGGGCCCGCTCGGCAGGGCCGCGCACCAGGCCCCCGAGACGGACGGCCAGATCCGCCTGACGGGCGCCACGGGTGGGGACGGCCTGCAGGTCGGCCGTATGGTCGTGGCAAAGGTCGTCGGCACGGAGGGCGTGGACTTGGTGGCCGAGTGTCTCGAGGAGGCTCGCAGATGACAGGAGTCCCGGCACCCGCGGGCGGCTCCGGCGCTCAGGGCGCTTCGAGCGCCCAGCCGGTGCGCGGCGGGAAGCTGGGCGCCGCGGCGGTCAATCAGGCCAGCCTGTGGAACGTCGCGAACCTGCTGACCATGGTGCGGCTGCTGCTCGTGCCCGGGTTCGTGATGCTGCTGCTCGGCAACGGCGGATACGACCCGGCCTGGCGCTCGTTCGCCTGGGCCGCCTTCGCCGTGGCCATGATCACCGATCTCTTCGACGGGCACCTGGCGCGCACGTACAACCTGGTCACGGACTTCGGAAAGATCGCCGACCCCATCGCCGACAAGGCGATCATGGGGGCGGCGCTGATCTGTCTGTCCTGGCTCGGCGATCTGCCCTGGTGGGTGACCGGCGTGATTCTCGGGCGCGAGCTGGGGATCACGCTGCTGCGGTTCTGGGTGATCCGTTATGGCGTCATTCCGGCCAGCCGCGGCGGGAAGATGAAGACGCTGGCGCAGGGCACGGCGGTGGGGATGTACGTCCTCGCCCTGACCGGGCCGCTCGCGACCCTGCGCTTCTGGGTGATGGCGGTTGCCGTCGTGCTGACCGTGGTGACCGGGCTCGACTATGTGAAGCAGGCCGTCGTGCTGCGCAGGCAGGGCATGGCTGAGGCGCGTGTGGCGGCTGCGGAGTCCGCTCGGGAGGCCGCGAAGTGACGTCCTCCGGGCTCTCGGCCGTCTCGGCCGGTGAGCTGCCCGCGAGTGGTCTCGTGCGGCTCCTGGCCGCGCGCGGTGAGACGCTCGCCGTCGCCGAATCGCTGACCGGCGGCCTGGTGGCCGCCGAGATCACGTCGGTGCCGGGGGCCTCGAAGGTCTTCCGGGGGTCGGTGACCGCGTACGCCACCGAGCTGAAGCGGGACGTGCTCGGGGTCGACGGCACTCTGCTGGACGAGCGAGGGGCCGTGGATCCCGAGGTCGCGCGGCAGATGGCGGACGGTGTGCGCACGGTCCTCGGCGCGGACTGGGGGATCGCGACCACCGGGGTCGCCGGGCCCGAACCGCAGGACGGACAGCCGGTCGGGACCGTGTACGTGGCGGTCGCGGGGCCGGATATTGCCGTCGCGCGGCCGAATATCGAGGCCGCGGGGTCCGATTTCGAAAGCATGCCCGGTTACGCCGATGGCGGAGCCCGTGGGAAAGTGGCCGCCCTGCGGTTGAACGGCGACCGTTCGGAAATCCGTATGGAGAGTGTACGGAGCGTGCTCACGTTGCTTCACGAGCAGCTGACCGGAGAACGTTCCGGGAATGGGCGGGCACAGGATACGGAACAGAACGGGGGGAATTGATGTTTGCAGCCCTGAGTGAACACGACATCGCTCCCCGCACGGCCGCCGCGCAAGGCGGTACGGTGGGGCGTGAAGGATGCGGCTACGCGGTCCGAGGAGGGAGCCACCGATGATTCTGCTCCGTCGCCTGCTTGGTGACGTGCTGCGTCGGCAGCGCCAGCGCCAGGGCCGTACTCTGCGCGAAGTCTCCTCGTCCGCCCGAGTCTCGCTCGGCTATCTCTCCGAGGTGGAGCGGGGGCAGAAGGAGGCTTCCTCCGAGCTGCTTTCCGCGATCTGCGACGCGCTTGACGTACGGATGTCCGAGCTCATGCGTGAAGTGAGCGATGAACTGTCGCTCGCCGAGCTGGCTGAGTCTGCAGCAGTCCCGGAGCCGGTGCGTGCGCCGGTTCGCTCGATGCTCAATTCCGTATCCGTGGCAGGCGTGCCACCGGAACGGGTCACGATCAAGGCACCAGCGGAGGCGGTCGACGTCGTCGCTGCGTGATGCGGTGCCGCTGCTGAGCAGCTGAGAAGTGTGTGGAAGCCCCGACCGGGTACTCGGTCGGGGCTTCTGCGTTGTCGGAAGCTGCTGTGTTGTCAGACGTATGCCCTGGTGAGCCCGCCGGTGAGCCGCTTGATGAGCGGCCGGTGACCGACCATCCGTTAATCGACCTATTTGGTTAATTTATGACATGGTTGGTGGGGATTTACCTCATTCGCTCGTGTGTTGGAGGAGACAGATGTACGTCGTGAAGAGCCCGCTGTCCGATGCGGATCTCAAGACGGTCTCGGAGGCCCTGCAGGGTGCGCTCGTGGACCTGGTCGACCTGTCACTGGTGGCCAAGCAGATCCACTGGAATGTGGTCGGCCCGCGCTTCCGCTCCGTGCACCTGCAGCTCGACGAGGTCGTGGACACCGCCAGGCAGCACTCGGACACCGTCGCGGAGCGCGCCTCCACTCTCGGTGTCTCGCCCGACGGGCGTGCGGCGACGGTGTCGCAGAGCAGCGGCATCGGGAGGATCCCCGAGGGCTGGGTCAAGGACGTGGACGCGGTCGGGACGCTCGTGGAAGCGCTCGGTGCGGTGATCACGCGGATGCGTGAGCGCGTGGAGTCGACCGGTGAGGCGGACCCGGTCAGCCAGGACATCTTCATCGGCATCACGGCCGATCTGGAGAAGCATCACTGGATGTTCCAGGCGGAGAACAGCTGATCCCTCTGGGGATCACGCCCCCGTCCCGCCGCTGTCCCGTGGGAGGGCGTGCGGGACGGGGGCGTGCGGAGTGGGGTGTATGTGACTGGCGTCGCCGTTCGTGCGCCGTGGTGCTCTCGGCGCGGCTGGGTGCCTCCAGCGCCGCCGGTACGCCCTCCCATGGGGTGAACCCCGGCGTTTAGCGTCGATCTCGCGTTGGGCGGGAGGTGGCATCTGTGGCAACCGTGGGCGGGACATCCGTGACGTGGCGGGCCGTGCGATGGGTGCCGGTCCTGGCGCTCGGCGCTCTCTGGTGGTGGGGCGTGCTGCGGCTCGCCTTCTCGCCCGACGCGGGCGTTCTCGAGGGGGCGGTCGCGGCCGGTGGATGGGGGCTGAGCGTGCTGCCGGTGCACTGCGTGCCCAAGGCCCGCGCCCTGGGCGAGGCCAGGGCGGCCAGAGGAGCCGATCCCAGCCTGTACGCGCGGCGGCCCGACGGGGAGCTGCGGTGGCCTGGGGAGCGTACGGCCCTCGCGTGGTGGGGGAAGGCGGCCGTATCGGCGGGGCGGGTGCGAGCGCGTGCCGTCAGGGCGCGGGCTACCAAGGCATGGCGACGCCGCCGTTCGGGCGGAGGATCTGGCCCGTCGTGAAGGACGCGGCGTCCGACGCCAGGTGCAGTACGGCATGTGCGATGTCGTCCGGTTCGCCCACGCGGCCGAGCGGTGACATGCGCAGCATGGTGCGTTCGGTGTGGGCCTGCTTCTCGGTGTCGTGGCGGATCGTCATGGGAGTGCGGATCCAGCCGGGCGCGACGACGTTGACGCGGATGCCGTGCGGACCGAGCTCCGTGGCCAGGGTCTTGGAGAGCTGGACCACGGCCGCTTTCGCCGCGCCGTAGCAGAGGAGTCCGGGGGCGCCGGTGTCGACGGCGCCCGATGCCATGGTGATGATGCTGCCGCCCGAGTCGGCGTCGATCATCGTGCGGGCCGCGGCCTGGCAGGCGTACAGGACGCCCTTGAAGTTGATGTTCAGGACGCGGTCGAGGTCCTCGTCGCGGGTCTCCAGGACCGGGCTGCTGTGCATGACGCCCGCTATGGCGGCCAGGATGTCGAGGCGGGGGGTGGTGGGGGTGCCGTCTGCGCTGGTGAGGGTGGCGGGTGTCGTTGCCGCTGTGGCTATCGCCTGGTCGACCTGTGCCCTGACGGTCACGTCCAAGGGGTACGTATGGGCGGTGCCGCCAACCTTGGTGATGAGGGCGGCGGTCTCCCTGAGCCCCTGTTCGTCGCGGTCGGCGCAGTGCACGGTGGCGCCCGCTTCCGCGAGGAGCAGGGCCGTTGCGCGGCCGATGCCGCTGGCGGCGCCGGTGATGAATGCGGTGCGTCCGGTGAGGTCGTACGCCTTGACGGGCATGACGGGACGGTACGGCGGGATCTGACGGGCCGTCAACTGGTCTGGCGGTGCGCACTGTTGCTTGTTCTTGTGCTTGTGCGGAGGCGGTTCGGTCCTGAGGCTCAGGGGGTCGGGCCCTGTTGGCAGGTGGGGCACCAGTACGTGGGGCGGCTGCGGGAGCCGTCGCCCTGCTCGGCCGCGCGGATCGGGGTGCCGCAGCGCAGGCAGGGGCGGGGTGCCCGCCCGTAGACGTAGAGGCGCTGTCCTGGGCGGTCGAGGCCCGTGGTGGTGCGGTTGGGTCTGTTCCGGTTGGCTTCCAGGAACTTCTTGGCGAGTACGGGGACGCGGGCGGCGGCTTCCTCGGTGAGTTGGCCGACGGGCAGCCAGGGGGTGACGCCAAGGGCGAAGCAGAGCTCGCTCTTGAAGATGTTGCCGATGCCCGCGAGGTTGCGCTGGTCCAGGAGGGCTTCGCCGAGGGCGCGGTCGGGCACGGACAGGACGTTGCTCAGCGCGCGCTCCGGGTCCCAGTCGGGGCCCAGCAGGTCGGGGCCCAGGTGGCCCACGGCCTTGTCCTCGTCGGTCGTGCGGAGCAGTTCCAGGACGGGCAGGCGGTAGCCGACGGCGGTGCGCTCTGCGGTGCCGAGGATCGCCCGGATCTGGTGCCCGGGGCCACCGCGCCAGCGCTCGCCGGGTGCGTACAGCCGCCAGGAGCCGTCCATCCGGAGGTGGGAGTGCAGGGTGAGGCCACCCTCGATGCGGGTGAGGAGGTGCTTTCCGCGCGGGGTGACGTCCAGGACGGCGCGCCCCGTGAGGTCGACCGTCGCGAGCTTGGGCACGCGCAGGTCGGAGCGCGTGAGGGTGTGCCCGGCGAGGGCGTCGTGCAGGCGCCGGGCCGCCTGGTGGATGGTGTCACCTTCGGGCATGGGTCCAGGGTGGCATGTCGGGGGTGATGTGCTGTGTGAGGCGCCCCCTCACGCGCGCAGCCGCAGCCCGCGCGGGGTGGCGTGGAAACCGGCTCCTTCCAGGAGGGGGGCGAAGGGGGACGTGAGGGCTGCGGAGCCGTTGACCCGCTCCACTGTGACCGTGCCGAGGGAGCCCGCTCGGGCGGCCGAGGCCAGGGCTTCGGCGGCGGCGTGCAGCCGGGGGTCGTCGGTGATCGGCTCGTCCGGGGTGGCGGGCCAGGCCAGGAGCGTCTTGCCGCCGCGCTCCATGTAGAGCGTCAGCTCGCCGTCGACCAGGACGACCAGGGAACCGGCCTTGCGGCCCGGCTTGTGGCCTGCGCCGTTCGGCGGCTCGGGCCAGGGCAACGCGGCCCCGTACGCATTGGCGGGGTCGGCGGCGGCGAGGACCACCGCGGCCTGCGCATCGGAGGGGCGTGAACCGTCCGTACGGTCGCGCGAGTTCGCCGTGGCGCGCAGGCGGTCCACCGCGCCGTCCATCGCGAACTGTGCGGCGCCCAGCCCTTCGACGACATAGCCGCGACGCGCCTGCCCGCTGTCTTCGAAGACGGACAGGACGCGGTACGTCGCCGAGAAGCCGCCCTCGACCCCCTCGGCGGCGACCGCGCCGCGTGTGACGACGCCGTGCCGGTCCAGGAGGGCGCGGGCCAGGGCGTGCGCGCGCAGCGTCGGGTCGGGCTCGCGGGGAGGGAGCAGCGACCAGCGGCCCGCGACGGTGGGAGGGCCGGTGCGGGAGGCGGTGCGGGCGGCCGCGGTGAGGCTGCCGTAGCGCCCGCGCGGGACGCCGCGCTTGGCACGGTGGGCCGTGGATCCCGCGGTGCGGCCGGAGCCCAGGAGCGAGCGCATCGGGCCGAGGGTGTCGTTCGTGAGCAGGCCGGACCACGCCAGTTCCCAGATGGCGTCGGCCAGTTGCGGATCCAGGGCGTCCGGGTGGGTGGTGGCGCGGACCTGGTCGGCGATCTGGCGGAAGAAGAGACCGTACCCTCCGGAGAGGGTGTCCAGGACCGACTGGTGCAGTGCGGTGAGCTCCAGGGGGTGCGGGGGCGGCAGGAGCAGGGGCGCGGTGTCGGCCAGGTAGAGGGAGACCCAGCCGTCCTTTCCCGGCAGGGAACCGGCCCCAGCCCAGATGACCTCGCCTGCCGCGGTCAGTTCGTCGAGCATCGCCGGGTTGTAGCCCATCACGCGCGAGGGCAGGACGAGCTTCTCCAAGGCGGATGCGGGGACCGTGGCGCCCTGCAACTGCTCGATGGCGCGCACCAGACCGTCGATGCCGCGCAGACCGTGCCCGCTCAGGTGCTGCCACTGGGGCAGGAACTGGGCGAGGGCGGCGGGCGGCACCGGCTCCAGCTCGTGCCGCAGGGCCGCGAGGGAGCGGCGGCGCAGGCGGCGCAGCACCGCGGCGTCGCACCACTCCTGGCCGATGCCCGCCGGGTGGAACTCCCCCTGCACCACACGGCCGTTCGCCGCGAGGCGCTGCAGCGCGCCGTCGGTGACCGCCGCGCCGAGCCCGAAACGGGCCGCGGCCGTGGCGGACGTGAACGGGCCGTGCGTGCGGGCGAAGCGGGCGAGGAGGTCGCCCAGGGGGTCCTTGACGGGCTCGGTGAAGGCTTCGGGAACCCCCACGGGCAGGGCGGTGCCGAGGGCATCCCGCAGTCGGCCCGCGTCCTCGATGGCCGCCCAGTGGTCCGCGCCCGCGATACGGACCCGGATCGCACGGCGGGCGGCCGCCAGCTCCTCCGCCCAGTCCGGTTCGGCGCCGCGCTCGGTCAACTCGGCCGCGGTCAGCGGGCCGAGGAGCCGCAGCAGGTCGGCGACGCCCTCGGTGTCCTTGATGCGGCGGTCCTCGGTGCGCCACTGGAGTTCCTGCTCCAGCTCCGTCAGGACGTCGGCGTCGAGCAGCTCGCGCAGCTCCGCCTGGCCGAGGAGCTCCGCGAGCAGCCTGGAATCGAGGGAGAGGGCGGCCGCCCGCCGCTCGGCGAGGGGGGAGTCACCCTCGTACAGGAACTGTGCCACGTACCCGAACAGGAGGGAGCGGGCGAAGGGGGAGGGCTCGGGCGTGGTGATCTCGACGAGACGGACGCGGCGGGACTCGATGTCGCCCATCAGCTCGGTGAGGCCCGGTACGTCGAAGACGTCCTGGAGACACTCCCTGACCGCCTCCAGGACGATGGGGAAGGAGCCGAACTCGCTGGCCACCTCCAGGAGCTGGGCGGCACGCTGGCGCTGCTGCCACAGCGGGGTGCGCTTGCCGGGGCTGCGGCGCGGCAGCAGCAGCGCGCGGGCGGCGCACTCGCGGAAGCGCGAGGCGAACAGCGCCGAGCCGCCCACCTGGTCGGTGACGATCTGATTGACCTCGCCCTTGTCGAAGGTGACGTCACCGGCGCTCACCGGGGGCTTGTCGGCGTCGTACTCCACAGGGGGAGCGCTGGGCTCCTGGTCGAGCAGGTCGAGGCCCATCAGGTCGGCGTCCGGAAGCCGGAGCACGATGCCGTCGTCGGCGTGCATGACCTGTGCGTCCATGCCGTACCGCTCGGTGAGGCGGGCGCCGAGGGCGAGGGCCCACGGAGCGTGCACCTGGGCTCCGAAGGGGGAGTGCACGACGACCCGCCAGTCGCCCAGTTCGTCGCGGAACCGCTCGACCACGATGGTCCGGTCGTCGGGGATGTGCCCACAGGCCTCACGCTGCTCGCCGAGGTACGCCAGGACGTTGTCGGCGGCCCACGCGTCCAGCCCCGTGGCGAGGAGGCGCCCGCGCGCGTCCTCCTGCGACATCGCGCCGACCTCGCGGAGGAACGCGCCCAGAGCGCGGCCCAGTTCGAGCGGGCGGCCCAGCTGGTCGCCCTTCCAGAAGGGGAGGCGGCCCGGGACGCCGGGGGCGGGGGAGACGAGCACCCGGTCGCGCGTGATGTCCTCGATGCGCCAAGAGCTCGTGCCGAGGGTGAAGACGTCGCCCACCCGGGACTCGTACACCATCTCCTCGTCCAGCTCTCCGACGCGGCCGCCGCCCTTCTTGGGGTCGGCGCCCGCGAGGAAGACTCCGAAGAGACCCCGGTCGGGAATCGTGCCCCCGGAGGTGACCGCGAGGCGCTGCGCACCCGGCCGCCCGGTGACCGTCCCCGCGACGCGGTCCCAGACCACGCGCGGCCGCAGCTCGGCGAAGGCGTCGGAGGGATAGCGCCCCGCGAGCATGTCCAGGACGGCGGTGAACGCGGACTCCGGGAGAGAGGCGAAGGAGGCCGCGCGGCGGACCACCGTCAGCAGGTCGTCGACCTGCCAGGTGTCGAGTGCGACCATCGCGACCAGCTGCTGGGCCAGCACGTCCAGCGGATTGGCCGGAACGCGCAGGGACTCGATGGAGCCGGTCCGCATCCGCTCCGTGACGACCGCGGCCTGGACGAGGTCCCCTCGGTACTTCGGGAAGACGACCCCCGTCGAGACCGCGCCCACCTGGTGGCCCGCCCGGCCCACGCGCTGGAGCCCGGAGGCCACCGACGGCGGCGACTCGACCTGCACGACCAGGTCGACCGCGCCCATGTCGATGCCCAGCTCCAGGCTGGACGTGGCGACGACGGCCGGCAGCCTGCCCGCCTTCAGGTCCTCCTCGACCTGCGCGCGCTGCTCCTTGGAGACCGAGCCGTGGTGGGCGCGGGCCAGGACCGGCGGGGCTCCCTTGGCGGCGCCCGACTCCGCCATCAGCTCCGCGGGGGAGTGGTCCTCGGGGAGTGCCTCGCCGGTCGCCCTCTCGTACGCGATCTCGTTCAGGCGGTTGCACAGGCGCTCGGCAAGGCGGCGGGAGTTGGCGAACACGATCGTCGAGCGATGCGCCTGCACGAGGTCAGTGATGCGCTCCTCGACGTGCGGCCAGATCGACGGACGCTCCGCCTCGGCCCCCGGGCCCTCTCCGGAGTCGCTGACCGGGGACCCGCCCAGCTCCGCGAGGTCCTCGACCGGAACCACCACCGACAGGTCGAACTCCTTGCCAGAAGCCGGTTGGACGATCTCCACCTTGCGCTTCGGGGACAGATAGCGCGCGACCTCGTCCACCGGACGCACCGTCGCCGACAGACCGATGCGGCGCGCGGGCTTCGGCAACAGCTCGTCGAGTCGCTCCAGGGACAGGGCGAGATGGGCGCCGCGCTTGGTGCCGGCGACCGCGTGCACCTCGTCCAGGATCACCGTCTCGATGCCGGTGAGCGCGTCCCGCGCGGCCGATGTGAGCATCAGGAAGAGCGACTCGGGCGTGGTGATCAGGATGTCCGGCGGGCGCGTCGACAGCGCACGGCGCTCGGCGGGCGGGGTGTCACCCGAGCGGATACCGACCCGCACCTCCGGCTCGGTCATGCCGAGGCGCACCGCCTCCTGCCGGATGCCCGTCAGCGGACTGCGCAGATTGCGCTCCACGTCGACCGCGAGCGCCTTCAGCGGCGAGATGTACAGCACCCGGCAGCGCTTCTTCGCGTCCGCGGGCGGTGGCGTCGACGCCAGCTGGTCCAGGGCGGCGAGGAACGCGGCCAGGGTCTTCCCCGAGCCCGTGGGAGCGACGACCAGCACGTCCGAACCCTCGGAGATGGCTCGCCACGCCCCGGCCTGGGCGGAGGTGGGCGCGGAGAAGGCACCCGTGAACCAGCCGCGGGTCGCGGCGGAAAATCCGTCGAGAGCGCTGGGAGCGTCGGGGGCACCGGACGCGGAGCTGACCATGCCCCCATCGTGCACCCCGCCACTGACATCGGCGCCGACCTGCGGAAAAGAGGCCGCGCGTCCCCCCGCGTCCCAGGGCTCCCCCTCAGTCGATGTGCCGCCCGTACGCCCGGAGCGTGCGCAGCGCCTCGATGGTGACGATCGGCCGCGCCTCCATGGCCGTGCCCGGCGCCCACTGCCGCCAGCGCACCGGCCAGCCGCCGTCCGCCTCCTGGTCCCCGGCCAGGAAGTCGAGCGAGCGCTCCATCTCCGCGTCGGTGAACCACGAGCGCGCGAGCGACTCGGGAACCTTCGCGAAGTCGTGCGGGAAGTGGTGTTCCTCCGGTCCGTAACCGGGCGACACCGGATACGCGTCGAGGTTTCCCGGATCCAGCGCGGCGATTCGTTGCTCACGCACGAGACGCCCCAGACGGTCGGCGGCGGCCCGCGCGCGCGGGCGGTCGGGTGCGCCGTCCAGGAAGGCGACGGCGGCCCGGATCTCGTACGGATGGGACCTCTCGAGCGATTCGACGGCCGCCCAGCAGAAGTCCGTGGCCCGGAAGAGCCAGGCGTGCCATACCTCGTTGCGGTGCAGCAGGCCCACTACGGGGCCGGTGGCGAGCAACTCGCTGGGCGGGTTGTCGACGATCGGCATGAACGGCGCCGCGGGGTAGCCGCGCTGGCTGGGATGGATCGCGGGAAGGGCGCCTTCGGGCGTCGACACCGAGGTCAGATACCGGCACACGCGCTCCACCCGCTGCCCGCCGCAGCGGCGGATCGAGTCCAGCACGCCCAGCGCGTGCCCGGTGTGCAGCGGCTGGCTCACGGGCCCGCGCAGATCGGGCTCGAGCGCGAAGCCGTACCCGCCGTCCGCGGTGGTGTACGAGGTCAGGGCGGTCTCCACCGCGTCCGCGGCCGGGGCGCCGCCCGCGCCGTCGAGGAAGTGGTACGCGAACCGTCGCTGCTCCAGCACGCGCGCGGTGAGCCAGACGAAGTGCTCGGCGCGGGCGAGCGGGGAGAGCACCGCGTCGGGGGAGGGCACAGCGTCGGGGGATGCTCCGGTTTCGGCCATGCACCGACCGTAGGACGGAAAGCGTTCTCGGCGAGCCCCCTGCGCCCGGCTGCACCCTCAGGGGCGTGATACTGGAGTCATGCGGTTGACGGTCTTCTGGCAGCGGATGGCGGCCCACTTCGGTGCGGGGTACGCCGACTCCTTCGCGCGCGATCACGTGATGGCGGAACTGGGCGGCCGTACGGTCCATGAAGCGCTGGACGGGGGCTGGGACGCCAAGGACGTCTGGCGCGCGGTGTGCACGGCGATGGACGTACCCGCCGAAAAGCGCTGACTACGGACGGGTCGGCGGTGACGGAGGGCTCCACGCGCGCGTGAGCCGTCCCAAGCCCGTCCCAAGATGCGAGGGTGGCGACCGATCGGCGCCGGCGTGGGCGAGACTTGCCCAGTGGCACCGACAGACGAGACCGCTCAGGTCACCCAGGACACCGCTCCGCCCGGCACGACGCCGCCCGCACAGCCCCCCGCCGGGGCAGAGGCAGGACGTGGCGCCCGCATGCCGCGTTGGCTGCCGCGGGCCATGGTTCTTGCCCTCGCGCTCATTGCCTGCTTCCAACTGGGCAGTTGGGCGTTCCATCAGCTGACCGGGCTGTTGATCAACGTATTGATCGCGTTCTTCCTGGCGCTGGCGGTCGAGCCCGCGGTGAGCTGGATGGCGGCGCGCGGGCTGCGCAGGGGCCTCGCCACGTTCCTGGTCTTCCTGGGCGTGGTGATCGCGAGTGCGGGCTTCGTCGCGTTGATGGGCTCCATGCTCGCGGGCCAGATCGTCGACATGGTCGAGGACTTCCCCGACTACCTCGACAAGGTCATCAGCTGGATCAACCAGACCTTCCACACGGACCTCTCCCGCGTCGAGGTCCAGGACAGCCTGGTCCACTCGGACTGGCTCCAGAAGTACGTGCAGAACAGCGCCAGCGGCGTCCTGGACGTCTCCGCGCAGGTGCTGGGCGGTCTCTTCCAGCTCCTGACGATCCTGCTGTTCTCGTTCTACTTCGCGGCCGACGGGCCGAGGCTGCGGCGTGCGCTCTGCTCGGTGCTGCCGCCCGCCAAGCAGGCCGAGGTGCTGCGGGCCTGGGAGATCGCGGTCGACAAGACCGGCGGCTACCTCTACTCGCGCGGCCTGATGGCGCTGATCTCCGGCATCGCGCACTACATCCTGCTCCAGGTGCTTGAAGTCCCCTACGCGCCCGTGCTCGCCGTGTGGGTGGGCCTCGTGTCCCAGTTCATCCCCACCATCGGCACGTATCTGGCGGGCGCTCTGCCGATGCTGATCGCCTTCACGGTCGACCCCTGGTACGCGCTCTGGGTGCTGATCTTCGTAGTCGTCTACCAGCAGTTCGAGAACTACGTACTGCAGCCCAAGCTCACCGCCAAGAGCGTGGACATCCACCCCGCGGTCGCGTTCGGCTCGGTCATTGCGGGCACGGCGCTCCTCGGCGCGGTCGGCGCGCTGATCGCCATCCCCGCCGTCGCGACGCTGCAGGCCTTCCTCGGGGCGTACGTGAAGAGGTACGACGTCACGGACGACCCCCGGGTGCACGGGCACCGGCGCCAGGTCGGAGCATCCCTCCTCGCCCGCATGCGGCGGGCCCTGCGGGGGCCGAACCGGCCGGAGGCCCCACCGGAGTCCGGCGGGGCTTCGCCGAAGGCGGGCGGGCGCAAGTAGGGGAGGTCGCCCCGCGGCGCCCCACGGCGTGCCACGCTTGACACTAAATTCGAACATCCATTCTCATGGGTGGTCCGGCGGCGATTCTGCGGGGCGGGCGGGGAGATCCCCGGGAGGCTCCCGGAGGATTTCGGTGAGCGATGACCTCGAGTTATCCACAGGCTGGACGGGCGTCGGGGCGGATTGTCAGTGGCAGGCGTTAGCGTCTTTGACGTGAAGCGATCGACTCAAGCAAATCGGGTGGAACCCATGGCAGGAACCGACCGCGAGAAGGCGCTCGACGCCGCGCTCGCACAGATTGAACGGCAATTCGGCAAGGGCGCAGTGATGCGCATGGGCGAGCGGCCGAACGACCCCATCGAGGTCATCCCCACCGGGTCGACCGCGCTCGACGTCGCGCTCGGCGTCGGCGGCATCCCCCGCGGCCGCGTGGTGGAGGTGTACGGCCCGGAGTCCTCCGGTAAGACGACCCTCACCCTGCACGCCGTGGCCAACGCCCAGCGGGCGGGCGGCGCGGTGGCCTTCGTGGACGCGGAGCACGCCCTCGACCCCGAGTACGCGAAGAAGCTCGGCGTCGACATCGACAACCTCATCCTGTCCCAGCCGGACAACGGCGAGCAGGCCCTCGAGATCGTCGACATGCTGGTCCGCTCCGGCGCCCTCGACCTGATCGTCATCGACTCCGTGGCCGCTCTGGTGCCGCGCGCGGAGATCGAGGGCGAGATGGGTGACTCGCACGTGGGTCTGCAGGCCCGCCTGATGAGCCAGGCGCTGCGGAAGATCACCAGCGCGCTCAACCAGTCCAAGACCACCGCGATCTTCATCAACCAGCTGCGCGAGAAGATCGGCGTGATGTTCGGTTCGCCGGAGACCACGACCGGTGGCCGGGCGCTGAAGTTCTACGCGTCGGTGCGCATGGACATCCGCCGCATCGAGACCCTGAAGGACGGCACGGACGCGGTGGGCAACCGCACCCGCGTCAAGGTCGTCAAGAACAAGGTCGCGCCGCCCTTCAAGCAGGCCGAGTTCGACATCCTCTACGGCCAGGGCATCAGCCGCGAGGGCGGCCTGATCGACATGGGCGTCGAGCACGGCTTCGTCCGCAAGGCGGGCGCCTGGTACACGTACGAGGGCGACCAGCTCGGCCAGGGCAAGGAGAACGCCCGCAACTTCCTGAAGGACAACCCCGACCTCGCCAACGAGATCGAGAGGAAGATCAAGGAGAAGCTGGGCGTCGGCGTGAAGCCCGAGGCTCCGACCGAGGAGCCGAGCGTGGACGCGGCGGCCGCCGCCCCGGCGGCCGACGACGCCAAGACGGTGCCCGCGCCGGTGGTCAAGACCACCAAGTCCAAGGCCGCGGCGGCCAAGAGCTAGTCCGTGACGCGACGAACCGACTGGGCGGACCACACCGCCCCCGAAAGCCGCACCGGCGCTGCCGGGCGGGGCCACGGGGGCGGTGTGGATCAGGACGGCGCGGGCCGGTACGACAGCCGTGGCGACAGCGACGGCTTCCAGGACGGCGAGGGACGGAGCCGTGGGCGCCGACGTCGGCGTGGCGGGTTCGGCTCCGACGGCCACCAGGACAGCGGTCCCCCTTCCTCGTCGAGGGCCGAGAAGGGGGAGCCGCCGACGGGGGACCCGGCCGAGCGGGCGCGGGCGATCTGTCTGCGTCTCCTCACCGGCACCCCGCGCACGCGCAAGCAACTCGCCGACGCGTTGCGCAAGCGGGAGATCCCCGACGAGGTGGCGGAAGAGGTCCTCTCCCGCTTCGAAGAGGTCGGGCTGATCAACGACAGTGCCTTCGCGGACGCCTGGGTGGAGTCCCGGCACCACGGCCGGGGCCTGGCCCGCCGTGCGCTCGCGCGGGAGCTGCGCACCAAGGGCGTGGAGTCCACGCTGATCGACGAGGCCGTGGGGCAGCTCGATCCGGAGCAGGAGGAGGCGACCGCGCGCGAGCTCGTCGCCCGCAAGCTCCGCTCCACGCGAGGCCTCGACCGCGACAAGCGCCTGCGCCGCCTCGCGGGCATGCTCGCCCGCAAGGGATACGGGGAGGGCATGGCGCTCCGCGTGGTCCGGCAGGCGCTGGAGGAAGAGGGCGAAGAGACCGACGACTTGGGGTACGAGGCGTTCTGAGCAGGCCGCTCCCACGGGGGTGGGGCGGCAGCCGGAGCGAGCCACGCATCCCGACTCGCGCTCCGCAGGGTGGGGGTAACCCCCCTGCGGAGACGCCGGGTTGCCGCAGTGCACAGGAACCTGTGCACAGGCGACTGTGTACGCATGGCAGAGGAACCCGGCACGACCGACGCGGAACGGCCCGGAGGACGGGCCGGGCAGGGCGACCGGACCGGCAACGACAGCCGAACCCGGCGCGACGACCGGACCGACCACGACAACCGGCCCAGGCCCCGGCCCGGGGCCGAAGGCCCGCAGGAATTGAGCGACCTGCGCGTGCTCAAGGCGCTCGCGCAGCCGCGGCGGCAGCAGATGCTGCAGCACCTCACCGTGCACGGCCCGGCCACCTCCGCGACGCTCGCCAGGGCCCTCGGACTCAACACCGGCGCGACCAGCTACCACCTGCGCGAACTCGCCCGCTACGGCTTCGTCGTGGAGACGCGCGGCTCGGCGCGCGGACGTGAGCGCTGGTGGCGGGCCGTCCCGGGAGACCGGCGCTTTCCGCCGCGCAGCCGTCAGAGCCCCGAGATGCGGCTCGTCATGGACGAGCTCAACCACCTCTCGTACGCCGCCGACCTGGAGCTCTTCGCGCAACTGCAGCGGGAGCGGAGCCAGGGACACCAGAGTCCGGACGGTGCCGCCCCCGACGAGTGGGCCGACGCGCTGCCCTGGTCACGGGGCATGATCCGGCTGACCCTCCCCGAACTCCACGAGTTCTTCGAGGAGTACGTCGCGCTGCTCAACCGCTACAAGCGGCCCGACGCCGACACCCCGGACGGCGCCCGCACCGTCCTCACGCGCTTCCTGGCCTTCCCCGCGCCCGCGCCCGAGGCCTCCTCCGACAACCGAAAAGAGCCCGATCCCTCATGATGCTGCGCTACGCACTGCAGACCGTCAGGGACCGCAAGGGCGGATTCCTCGGCGCCTTTCTCGCACTGATGTGCGCCGCGGCCCTCATCACCGCCTGCGGCACCCTCCTGGAGACCGGCCTGCGCGGCACGATCAGGACCGAGCGCTACGCCGCGGCCCCCGTGGTCGTCTCCGCCGACCAGAACGTGCACCGCACCACGGTCAAGCACAAGAAGGGCAAGACCAAGGTCAAGCACAAGGCGAAGCCGATCGCCGAGAGGGCTTGGCTGCAGGCCCGCGACATCGAGGGCAGGATCAAGAGCGCCCCGGGTGTGGGTGCGGTCGTGCCCGAACTCACCTTTCTCGCCCAGCCGTTGAACCCGGGGGCGGCGAGCGGGTCCGGATCGCCCTCGTACGGGCATGCCTGGCAATCCGCAGCCCTCACGCCCTTCCGGCTCGTCGACGGCACGGCGCCGCGTTCCTCCCACGACCTCGTCATCGACCGCGGCCTCGCCGACCGTGCGGGGCTGCGACCCGGCGACCGCCTCACCGTGCAGTCGACGCAGAGCCCGCGCGACTACCGCATCACCGGAGTGGCCGCGCCGGAGACCGGCACCCTGGCTCACCAGAGCTCGCTCTTCTTCTCCTCCGAAGAGGCCGAGCGGCTCGCGGCGCACCCCGGAAAGGTCACCGCCTTCGGTGTCGTACCCGACAAGGGCACCACCGTCACTGAGCTCGAGCAGGCGGTCGAGAAGGCCGTCGAAGGGACGACGGCACAGGTCAGCGCTGGGGACGACCGAGGGCCCGTGGAGTTCCTAGACGCGGCAGGGGCGCGCGTCAAGCTCATCAGCATCGGCGGCGCCATGGGCGGCACCTCGCTCCTCGTCGCCGTCCTCGTGGTCGTCGGCACCTTCGCCCTCTCGGTCCAGCAACGCCACCGCGAGCTCGCCCTGCTGCGAGCCGTCGCCGCGACCCCGAAGCAGATCCGCAGTCTGCTCGGGCGCGAGGCGGTGATTGTCGGGGCGGTGGCTGGAGCCGTCGGCGCACTCGCCGGAATCCCGCTCGGAGGCTGGCTGCACGGCCGATTCGTGGCAACGGGAGCCGTGCCCGCCACCCTTGAGCGCACCGTCAGCGTCTTCCCGCCTCTCGTCGCCGTCGGCGCCACCCTGCTGGGTGCGTGGGCCGCCGCTCGCATCGCGGGGCGCAGGATCGTCCGCATCCGCCCCGCGCAGGCCCTCAGCGAGGCGCGGGTCGAGCGGCAGCGGCCCGCCTGGAGCCGGATCGTCGCGGGCCTGGTGTTCCTCGTCGGAGGTGTCGTCCTGGTCGCCGTGCTGAGCGTGCTGCGCACCGAGGCGGCGTCGACCCCCGTGACGTTCCTGACGGTCGTGGTCTTCGCCTGCGCCATCGCACTCCTGGGACCGCTGGTCGTCCGAGCGGCCGCCGCACTCCTCCGGGGCCCGCTCCGGTTGACCGGGCCCGGCGGCAAACTCGCCCACGCCAACCTGCGCGGCAACGCCGCCCGCATGGCCGCCGTCGTCACTCCGCTTGCCCTCCTCACCGGCATGGCCTGCACCGTCCTCTTCGTCGGGCCCACCCTCGATGACGCCGCCGGAGCCCAGGCCCGCGACGGCGTCCGCGCGGACTGGGTGCTGACCGCCCAGGGACCGGGCGTCCCGGCACAGGCCGCGCGGAAGCTGCGTACGACCGACGGCGTGGAGGCCGCCACCGAGGTCGTCCGCACGACCGTGCGCGTCGGGCTCGATAGGTACCCCGCGCAGGGCGTCACCCCGGAGAACCTCACCCGGACCTGGGACCCCGACGTCACCGCCGGATCGATCGAGGACTTCGGCAAGGAGAGCGTCGCCGTCAGTGAACTGGCCGCCGACCGGCTCGGACTGAAGCCGGGCAGCACGCTCGCATTCACCCTCGGAGACGGCACGAAGACAGAACTCACCGTCCGGGCCGTGTACGCACGCGGGCTCGGGTTCGGAGATCTGACCATGGCGCACGATCTGGTCGCCCGCCACGTGGACAACCCGCTCGCCGCCACCGTCCTCGTCAAGAGCGACCGTACGCAGGAACAACTCGCGGCCGATGTCGAGAAGTTCCCGGGCGTGCGGGTGCTCGCCCCGGCAGCCGTGGACGGATTGCAGGCGGCGAGCCGCCAGGCCAACGCCGAGGTGAACCTGCTGGCGATGGGGCTCGTCCTCGCCTTCACCGCCATCGCCGTCGTCAACACCCTCGCGATGTCCGTCTCCGAGCGCCTGCGCGAGTTCGCGATGCTGCGCCTCGCCGGTGCTACGCGCCGTCAGGTGCTGCGGATGCTGCGCACCGAGGCGCTGGCCGTCCTGTTCATCGGTACTGCGCTGGGCAGCGGGGTGGCGCTGGCCGTCCTCACGGCGTTCAGCATGGGGATGACCGGCAGCGCGGCGCCGACGGTCGTTCCTCTGGTGTACGTCTCCGTGATCGCCGTCGCCGGCCTGCTCGCCCTGACCGCGACCGCCCTTCCGGGTCGTGCCGCGCTGAGGCCGCTGCCCGTCACCGTGGCGACGGCCAAGGAGTAGGAGTAAGGAGCGGTACGCAATGGTGGGCGCCCCTTACACGAAGGGGCGCCCACGCGCGCGTACTCACGTTTCGGTGGTCACGACCGGCAGCCCCGCCGCCCGCCACGCCTGGAAGCCGCCCGTGAGGTCGGTGGCGTGGCGCAGTCCCAACTGCCGCAAGGAGACAGCCGCGAGGCTGGATGCGTACCCCTCGTTGCAGACCACGACGACCCGCAGGTCATGACCGGTGGCTTCCGGTGCGCGATGGCTGCCCTGGGGGTCGAGCCGCCACTCCAGCTCGTTGCGTTCCACGACGAGTGCGCCGGGGATCAGCCCGTCCCGCTCCCGCAGCGCCGCATAGCGGATGTCGACCAGCAGGCCGCCGGCCTCGGCTGTTTCGTACGCCTCCTTAGGAGAGAGGCGGTCGAGACCGAGCCGTACGCGTTCCAGCAACTCGTCGATGCCGACCGGCTGTTCGTCACTCACTGCCAGTCCTCGGGGCGCTCGACGGACTCCAGGCGGAGTACGTCGCCGGTACGGCTGTAGCGGCGGATCTGGGGCAGTGGCGGGTAGTACGCGTGCACGGAGACGGCGTGCTCGGTCGTGGACTCGTTCAGCACCTCGTGCACGTGGTTGCGGCCGAAGGCGCGCCCCTCGCCGACCGTCAGCTGCCGTTCGCGGTCGACGTCCTCGGAGAGCTCCAAGGTCTTCCACCCGTCGGTGGGCAGGCGCGCGGCCAGGGAGTTCTCCTTGAGACTGCCCGCCGCGGTGAGGAAGGCGCCGACCGACTCTGCGTGGTCGTGCCAGCCGGTACCAGTGCCGGGCGGCCAGCCGATCAGCCAGGCCTCGCTGCCGCCGGGCCCCTCAAGGCGCACCCAGGTGCGGCCCTCGGGGTCGAGCGGCAGGGAGGCGACGAGTTCGGAGTCGGCCGCGGTGCGGCGGACGAAGGCGAGGAGTTCGGCGGCGGTGGGCGCCGAGGAGCGCGCCGACGCGGGCGCGGTGGAGGAGGCGCTGGAGGAGGGGGCAACAGACACGGATACCGTCCTGGAGGCTCGCGGGAGCGCGCACGAGCCAGCCCGGAGCGGCGCTCGGTGCGCGAGGGAGAAATGCGAATTCAGCAGGACGGATGACACACGCAGCCTGCATAGCGGACGAGGTCCATATGGACCCTCCGCCAAAGGCGCACATCGGTGTCGGTCACGATCCGGAGTAGACCACGGGGGTGGAGGCCGGTCAACCCCGGCTCGGAATGCGGGCGCGGGCGCCCTCTCCTCACGCCGTCCAAGCCGTACGCCGCCCGCTGACGCAGCCCTCCACCCGCTGACGCACCCCCTATGGCCTGCTGACGCGGACCCCGCTCACACCGAGCGCCGTGCCGCCTTCGCCGCCCCCGCAGACTCCGCCGAGCTCTCCTCCTCGCCCGTACGGTCAGGTCGCCCCGCGTCGTCCCCGGTTCCCGTCGGCGTCGTCGGTCCGCCCAGTGCCGCTTCGGCCGCCGCGTACAGCTCGGCCGGGCGCACCCCGGACAGGGCAGCGACCAGGTGCCCGTCGGGGCGGACGAGCAGGACCGAGTGGGCCGCGGCCCCGGGGTAGCTCTCCGCGACGAGCAGCTCGGCGGGGTGCGGCAGGGCCGTCACCGCCGCGGCGAGCCGCGGCATGATCCCGGCCGTCACCCAGTGCCGCCGCTCCCACACCACGGTGCCCGGCGCGACGAGGACGACGATCAGGTGCCCGAGCCCGAGGCGGTCCCGCAACTGTACGAAGGATCCGTCCGGCGCGGTCACCCGCACATCGGCGACCGGCGCTCCGGGCTCCGTGTCGACCACGGTGACGGACTCGGAAGGAGCGGGCGCCAGCGGTGAATCGGCGTACGACGAGGGAGCGCCGAGCGGCCCGCGCCCCACATGACCGTCCGTGAGGAGCGTGTCGTGCCCCCGCGCGGTCCCTGGGACGTACGAGCGCAGGCCCTTGCTGCCGCGCAGCGCGGGCAGCGACTGGTCGGCGGCGCGCAGGCGGGCGGCCACACCGGCCCGGCGTTCGACCTGGTAGCTGTCGAGCAGCGGTTCGCGCGCGCCGTGGTGCCAGCCGAGCGCCAGCTTCCACGCGAGGTTGTCGGCGTCCCGCAGCCCTTCGTCGAGCCCCTGGGTGCCGAGCGCGCCGAGCAGGTGCGCGGCGTCCCCGGCGAGGAAGGCACGGCCGACCCGCCACCGTCGGGCGAGTCGGTGGTGGACGGTGTGCACGCCCGTGTCGAGCAGTTCGTACGGCGGTGTGGAGCCCCCGCACCAGCCCGCGAGGGTCTCCCGGATGCGGACGACGAGGGCGTCGGGCGTCACCAGGTCACCGCGCGGCGGCAGCAGCCAGTCGAGCCGCCACACCCCGCCCGCCAGCGGTCGGCCTGCGACCTCGGCGCCTCCGTGGCGCCACGGAGGCATCCGGTGCAACAACGCCTGACCCGGCCAAGGAAGTTCCGTGCGCAGCGCGGCCACGGCGTGTCGCTCGACGGCCGTACGTCCCGGGAAGCGGACGTCGAGGAGTTTGCGCACCGTGGAGCGCGGTCCGTCGCAGCCCACCAGGTAACTGCCCCGCCACCACGTGCCCTTGGGCCCGCGCGTGTGTGCGGTCACTCCGCTGGCGTCCTGTTCCAGGGAGTCGAGCTTGCTGTCCACCGCGATCTTGACGAGCCGCTCGTCGGCGACGGCTTCGCGCAGCGCGGCGGTCAGCACGTGCTGCGGCAGGTGCAGCGGGGCGGGGATCTCCTCGCCGAAGTCGAGCTCCCGCATCAGCTGCTTGCGCCGTACGGAGCGCCAGCCCGTCCACCGGGCGCCCGATTCCGTGTCACCGAACGAGTGACCCGCGAGCCGTTCGGCGAACGCCGCGGTGTCGTCGCGGAGCACCACGGTCCGCGCGGGGCGCTGTTCGTCCTTGCCGGGTCCCTCGTCGAGGACGACGGTGGGCACCGAGTGCCGGGCGAGGGCGAGCGCGAGCGCGAGTCCGACGGGACCCGCGCCGACGACGATCACCGGGTCCACGGCGCACACCCTCCGGCCCGACGGGCTCCGAGGGTCCGGGCTGCCCGGAGTGGCTGGACGTACGTACAGGAACTGGCAGTTGGAGCCCGGTGCACGATCACAGAACGTATGCAACCTATTGCCGGTGCTTGCGTCAAGCGACGACGGCCCTAACACGACCTCCGACGCCACTGCCCTGTCGGATCGTCACATCAATCGTCAGTTCCCGTCGTCGAGTGCCCATTTCCCCTACGAGGGCAGTCCGAGAAGGCGGCCAAGAAAGTGGGGGAGGCAGCGGCCCCACGGGCGCTGCCTCCCCCACCTCTCGGCTTCAGAGCCTGTCGTGCGCTCAGTTCTTCTTGCTGGGCGGCTCGTCGGGCTTGTCGCGCTTGTCGGTGCCATCGGCGTCCGTCGCGGTGCTCTTGGGGCTCGCCGCGAGCGTGTCGGCCGGCTGCGGGCCCTCGACCGTCGGGCCGTGGGCTTCGGACGGGTCGAGAGCTCCGGGAGCCTCGGCCGGTTCGGCGGCAGCGGCGACGGCGATGCCCGTCTTGGCGCGACGCCCACGCTTCTCCACCCAGGTGGCGAGCCCGGAGAGAGCCATGCACATCGCCACGTAGATCGTGCCGACGACCATGATCACCGGAACGTAGATGTACTGACCGTTGACGAGGGTCGTGTTGGCCAGCTGGCGGGCCGCGTAAAGCAGTTCCGCGTACGTGATGATGTAGCCGAGCGACGTGTCCTTGAGCGTGACCACCAGCTGGCTGATGATCGTCGGCAGCATGGACCTGACCGCCTGCGGCAGCAGCAGCATCGTCATCACCTGGGACTTGCGCAGCCCCAGTGCGTACGCCGCCTCCACCTGACCGCGCGGCACGGCGTTGAAACCGGCCCGCAGGACCTCTGCCTGTACCGCGCCGTTGTAGATGGCCAGACCGATGACCAGGGCCCAGAAGCCGTTGTTCTCCCCGACGATGCCCAGGTCACTCTTGTAGGTGAGGAAGAGCACCCAGAGGGCGTAGATCGTGATCAGCAGCGGGATGGCACGGAACAGCTCGATGAACCCCGTGGCCGACCAGCGGATCGCACGATGATCCGACGCGCGGGCGACCGCGAGCAGCGCACCGATCACCAGGGACAGCGCACCGGCGAGCGCGAAGACCTTCAGAGTGGTGAAGACGCCGTCACGGATGGCGACACGCACGTTGGTGTAGTTGAAGGTGTTCCAGACCTCGGACGCGAAGTGGCCCCGGTCGGCGAGCCTCATGATCACGAAGACGATGAGGCCGATGATCGCGGCCGTGCCGATCACCGAGTAGATGCGGTTGCGCACCCGGGCCCTGGGACCCGGAGCGTCGTACAGGACGCTGGAGCTCATCGTGCGACCTCCAGGCTCCGCTCGAGCAGCCGGAACAGGCCGCTGATGGTGAATGTGATCACGAGGTAGCCGAGCGACACCCACAGGAAGAGCCAGGCGATGGCGAAGCCCTGGTCGCTGAGGATCTTCTGCCAACCGAACAGTTCCGTCACGCTGAATGCGCCCGCGATGGCGGAGTTCTTGGTCAACGCGATGAAGATGCTGCTCAGCGGCGGCAGCACGGTGCGCACGGCCTGGGGCAGGACGATCGTCCCGAGGGTCTGGAAGAACGTCATGCCCAGCGAGCGGGCGGCCTCGGCCTGCCCGATCGGCACGGTGTTGATACCGGACCGCACGGCTTCGCAGACGAACGACGAGGTGTAGACGCTGAGCACGATCAGCGCCTTGGTCCACGGGTCGAAGCCGAAGTCGAAGACCTGCGGCACGGCGAACCAGATGGTCAGGAAGAGCAGCGTGAGCGGCGTGTTCCGGAACAGGGTGACCCAGGCGGTGCCGAAGAACCGCAGCGGCGGTACCGGGGAGACCCGGAAACCGGCGAGCACGACACCAAGGAACAGCGCAAGCACGCTGCTGGCCACAGTCAGCCAGACCGTGCCTATGAATCCCTCGCGGAATTCCGCGAAGTGGTCGAGCAGTACATTCACGGGGATGTCCTCGTGGGCGGCAGTGGTCGGGCAGGGCGAGCCGGTCCCCGTACACACCGCGATGCGTACGGGGAACCGGTCAACTCACTGCCGGGGAGTTGGAGGGACGGAAAGGCGCGGTCAGTAGCGCTCGAGGGCCGGCGGCTCGGTGTACTTCGACTTCGACAGGCCGAGCGTCGCGTCGTACGCCTTCTTGTAGTCACCGTTCTTCTGGTGCGCCTCGACGGCGTCCGCGACGGCGTTGCGCAGGGCCTTGTCGTCCTTGTTCATGCCGATGCCGTACGGCTCCTTGGTGAAGGGCTTGCCGACGACCCGCAGCGCCTCCGGCTGCTGCGCCGCGTACCCCTTGAGGATGGCGTCGTCAGTGGTGACGGCGTCGACCTCCTTGTTGATGAGCTGCTGCACGCACTCGGAGTACTTGGCCAGCTCGACGGTCTTCGCGCCGTACTTCGACTTCTTGATCTCCTGGAGCGGAGTGGAGCCGACGATCGAGCAGACCTTCTTGCCCTTCACGGAGTCCGGACCGGTGATGTCCTTCTCATCCGAGCGGACGAGGAGGT
Source organism: Streptomyces sp. NPDC042371 (assembly GCF_056437465.1). Taxonomy (NCBI): domain Bacteria; kingdom Bacillati; phylum Actinomycetota; class Actinomycetes; order Kitasatosporales; family Streptomycetaceae; genus Streptomyces; species Streptomyces sp. NPDC042371. Next base: position 40,565 of record NZ_JBWKAP010000003.1, read on the forward strand.
CGGCGCCCGCCATGAAGTACGGACCGGCGAAGCCGACCTGCTTCTTGCGCTCGTCGTTGATCGTGTACGTACCTACGTAGAGGTCGACGTCGCCCTTGGAGATGGTGGTCTCGCGGACGCCGGAGTCGATCGTCTTGAACTCGATCTGGTCGGGCTTGAAGCCGAGGTCGGCCGCGACCATCTTGGCGATCTCGATGTCGAAGCCGGAGCGCTTGCCGGCGCTGTCCTTGAAGCCCAGGTACGGCTGGTCGTCCTTGGCGCCGATGACGATCTTGCCGGACTTCTGGGCCTTCTTCAGGACCGAGGAGTCGACCTTCACGTCGGACTTCACGGCGTACGTGGGCAGCTTCGGCGCGTTCTTCCCGCCGGTCGGGTCCTTCGGCTTGTCGCCGGCGGTGCCCTCCTCGCCGCCGCATGCCGTGGCGGTCAGGGCGAGAGCGGCGACGACGGCCGCCGCAGCAGCGGACTTGCGGAGCTTCATGGTGAACATCCTCTGTTTCGACTGGTGTTGAGACGGCGTGGGAGCCTCAGTGCTTAAGGATCTTCGACAGGAAGTCCTTGGCCCGGTCGCTGCGCGGGTTGTTGAAGAACTGATCCGGCACGGCCTCTTCGACGATCCGGCCGTCTGCCATGAAGACGACACGGTTGGCCGCGGAACGGGCGAAGCCCATCTCATGGGTGACGACGATCATCGTCATCCCGTCCCGGGCGAGCTGCTGCATCACCTCTAGGACCTCGTTGATCATCTCCGGGTCGAGCGCCGACGTGGGCTCGTCGAAGAGCATCACCTTGGGGTCCATCGCCAACGCGCGCGCAATGGCCACGCGTTGCTGCTGGCCACCGGAGAGCTGCGCGGGGTACTTGTCGGCCTGGGAGGCGACTCCCACGCGGTCGAGCAGAGCGCGCGCCTTCGTCTCCGCCTCGGCCTTGCCGATCTTGCGCACCTTGGTCTGGCCCAGTGTCACGTTCTCGAGCACGGTCTTGTGCGCGAAAAGGTTGAAGGACTGGAAGACCATGCCCACGTCCGCGCGGAGCCTCGCCAGCTCCTTGCCCTCCTGGGGCAGCGGCTTGCCGTCGATCGAGATGTCTCCCGAATCGATCGTCTCCAGGCGGTTGATGGCGCGGCACAGAGTCGACTTGCCGGACCCGGAGGGGCCGATCACGACGACGACCTCACCGCGGGCGATGGTCAGGTCGATGTCCTGGAGGACGTGCAGAGCGCCGAAGTGCTTGTTGACGTTCTTCAGCACGACCAGGTCGTCCGCCTCGGGCGGTATGGCGTCCTTGGTCACCGAAACTTCGGTCACGGCTTGTTGCTCCATCCTCCTCGGTTGGGAGGACAGTAATAACCCAGTGCGACCAGCGTCATTACATCTGAGGGGAAATTGAGCATAACGATCCGGCCGCAACCGGACACACCGTGTGAAGAGGGTCTACGGAGTGCGTACCGGGTGGGTAACGGAACGTGCCCGGGGCCTGAACCCTCTTGACGTGGTCCTTATCCATCGGAGTGGATGCCTTGGTGCGCTCGCGCGATGACGAGCCACGCTTACCGGCCGCAACGGAACGACGGATGAACTGGAGGGGGCCCGTATGAGACTGCTGCTCGTCGAGGACGACGATCATGTGGCCGCCGCCCTGTCCGCCGTCCTGGCCAGGCACGGCTTCGATGTCGTGCACGCCCGCAGCGGCGAGGAGGCGCTGCAGGCCCTGCTGCCCGCGGAAGCGCCCCCCTTCGGAGTGGTGCTTCTCGACCTGGGGCTGCCCGACCAGGACGGCTACGAGGTGTGCGGCAAGATCCGCAAGCGCGGCTCGACGCCAGTGATCATGGTGACGGCCCGTTCGGACGTACGATCCCGGATCCACGGCCTGAACCTCGGAGCCGATGACTACGTAGTGAAGCCGTACGACACCGGGGAACTCATCGCCCGCATCCACGCCGTCATCCGGCGGCCCGCCCCCGGCGATGCGCCGACGTCGGGCGACAGCGACCTGAGGCTCGGCCCCGTTCGCATCGAACTGCCCACCCGGCAGGTCAGCGTGGACGGTTCGGTCGTCCAACTGACCCGCAAGGAGTTCGACTTGCTGGCCCTCCTGGCGCAGCGCCCCGGAGTGGTGTTCCGTCGGGAACAGATCATCAGCGAAGTGTGGCGCACCAGTTGGGAGGGGACCGGGCGCACGCTGGAGGTGCACGTGGCGTCCCTGCGCTCCAAGCTGCACATGCCGGCCCTGATCGAGACCGTGCGCGGCGTCGGCTACCGCCTCGTCGCCCCGGCCGCCTGACCGGAAGCGAGGACAGGTGCGCTCCCGCCTCCTCCCGCTGCTGATCGTCCTCATGGCGGGCGTCCTGCTCGCGCTCGGCTTTCCGCTCGCCGTCAGCGTCGCCGCGGCCCAGCAGCAGAAGGTGGTCGTCGACCGGATCGACGACACGGCCCGTTTCGCCTCACTCGCGCAGTTCGTCACCAAACGTCCCACGGGGCCCCTGGGTCTGGGGAGCACGGACGAGCGCCGCGAGACGCTGCAGAACGAACTGGACGACTACTACGGCGTCTACGGCATCCGCGCGGGCGTCTTCTACCGCGACGACGGAGCCATGGCCCAGTCCCCGAACGACTGGTTCCTGCCTCGCCACGGGGCCCTGCGGGACGCTTTCGAGGAAGCGCTCCGCTCCCGCGGCAGCCACGACCCCGAGCAGGTGTGGCCGTGGCAGCGGGGGCGGCTGGCCGTCGCCTCCCCGGTGATCAAGGACGGCGACGTCATCGCCGTCGTCGTCACGGACTCGCCGACCGGGCGCATGCGTTCGGAGACGCTGCGCGGCTGGCTGCTGATCGCCGCGGGCGAGTCGGCGGCCATGCTCCTGGCCGTCGGTGCGGCCCTGCGGCTCACCGGCTGGATCCTGCGCCCCGTACGGGTCCTGGACGCGACCACGCACGACATCGCGACCGGGCGGCTCAAGTCCCGGGTCGCCGCTGCGGGCGGGCCGCCGGAACTGAGGCGCCTGGCCCATTCGTTCAACGAGATGGCCGACAACGTCCAGGACGTGCTCGAGCAGCAGCGCGCCTTCGTCGCCGACGCCTCCCACCAGCTGCGCAACCCTCTCTCGGCGCTGCTGCTCCGCATCGAGCTCCTCGCCCTCGAACTGCCCGAGGGCAGCGAAGAGGTCGCCTCGGTCCGCACCGAGGGCAAGCGGCTGGCCCAGGTCCTCGACGACCTGCTCGACCTCGCGCTCGCCGAGCACGCCGCCGCGGACCTGAGCGTCATCGACATCGGGGAGCTGACGGCCGAGCGCGTCGCCGCCTGGCGGCCGCTCGCCGACGAGCGGGGCGTGCGGCTGACGGGGGAGTGCCCGGCCACCACCGGCTGGGCCGACCCGATCGCCCTGTCCAGCGCGCTGGACGCGGTGATCGACAACGCCCTGAAGTTCACGCCCGAGGACGGCGCCGTGCAGGTGGCGGTCTCTTCGGGCAACGGGACGACGACCGTCGTGATCACCGACGGCGGGCCCGGCCTCACCGACGACGAGCTCGCCCGCGTAGGCGACCGCTTCTGGCGCAGCAACCGCCACCAGAACGTGCAGGGCTCGGGGCTCGGCCTCTCCATCTCGCGGGCCCTGCTCGCGTCGGGCGGCGGCTCCATCGCGTACGCACGCCATGAACCGCACGGTCTGAAGGTGACGGTCGGCGTCCCGCGCAGCGAGCCCCCTGCAGGGGGCTGAGGGGGCCGCTCAGCGCCGCGCGCGAGGGTTCAGGGCTTGACCGAGCGGTAGTAGCGGCGCGCCCCGTCATGGAGCGGCAGCGGGTCCGTGAACAGCGCGGTGCGCAGATCCACCACCTGCGCCGCGTGCACCTGATCGCCGATGTGATCGCGGCTGTCGATGACGGTGCGGGTCAGCTGCTCGGTCAGCTCGGGATCGGTGCGGTCCGTGGTCACCAGGAGGTTCGCCACGGCCAGTGTCGGCACGGCGGAGCCCTGCTGGGCCTCGGGGTAGGCGTCCGCCGGCATCGTCGCGGCCCGGTAGTAGCGCGAGCCGCCGCCCTGCTTGTGCAGCGCTTCGACGAGGTAGCCGAGCTTCACGAGCTTGATGTCCATCTCTTCGGAGAGGGCACGAACGGAATTGGTCGGAAGTCCTCCCGACCAGAAGAACGCGTCGATGGACCGGTTCTTCAGAAGGCTGGGCATGGTGTCGATCCCGGCGGCCACGGGCTTGATGTCCGTGGTCGGATCGAGGCCCGCGGCGTCAAGCACCCGGTCGGCTATCAGCCGCACCCCCGAGTGGCCCTGGCCCACCGCCACGCGCTTGTTCCGCAGGTCGGCGACGTCATTGATCTTCGAGGACCGGGGCACGACGAGCTGTACGTAGTCGTCGTACAGGCGAGTACACCCCCGCAGCCGGTGCCAGCCCGGTGCGCCGTCGAGGCGGTACGTCTCGACCGCGTCGGCGGCCGCGATCGTGAAGTCGGACTTCCCGGTGGCCACGCGCGCGACGTTCTGCTGCGACCCCTCGCTGTTGAGGAGCTCGACGTCGACGTCCGGCATGTCCTGGGAGATCGCCGTCTCCAGGAGCTTGCCGTACCGCTCGTACACGCCCTCCCGCACGCCCGTGCTGAACGAGATCCGCCCGCTCGGGGAGTCCTCGCCCACGGGCAGCAGCCACCACAGCAGCAGACCGAACACCACGAGAGCCGCGGCCGCACCCTGGAGGGCGCGGCGCCTGCCGATGTGGGGGAGTGCCTTGAGCATGCGCGCGATCCTGCCAGTCCACTCACCGTGATGACCAGGGGAGAGCTCACACCGAAGCCGCCGTGGAGCCCGGTCACGGGTGCCACAGTCGCAATCCGCGGGCACGCGCGCGTGGCGACCCCGTACCCTGGGGTCGAGATGAGCGCGAAGACTTACGAGGTGCGCACCTACGGGTGCCAGATGAACGTCCATGACTCCGAGCGGCTCTCCGGGCTGCTGGAGGACGCCGGTTACGAGCGTGCGCCCGAAGGAGCCGACGGCGACGCCGACGTCGTCGTCTTCAACACGTGCGCCGTGCGAGAGAACGCCGACAACCGTCTGTACGGCAATCTCGGCCGCCTGGCGCCGATGAAGACCAAGCGTCCAGGGATGCAGATCGCCGTCGGCGGCTGCCTGGCGCAGAAGGACCGCGACACCATCGTCAAGCGGGCACCCTGGGTCGACGTCGTCTTCGGTACGCACAACATCGGCAAGCTGCCGGTCCTCCTGGAGCGCGCCCGCGTCCAGGAAGAGGCCCAGGTCGAGATCGCCGAGTCGCTCGAAGCCTTCCCGTCGACGCTGCCGACCCGCCGCGAGAGCGCGTACGCGGCATGGGTCTCCATCTCCGTCGGCTGCAACAACACCTGCACCTTCTGCATCGTGCCCGCACTGCGCGGCAAGGAGAAGGACCGCAGGACCGGCGACATCCTCGCCGAGATCGAGGCGCTCGTCGGCGAGGGCGTCTCCGAGATCACCCTCCTCGGGCAGAACGTGAACGCGTACGGCTCCGACATCGGCGACCGCGAGGCCTTCAGCAAGCTCCTGCGGGCCTGCGGAAAGATCGAGGGCCTGGAGCGCGTGCGCTTCACCTCTCCGCACCCGCGCGACTTCACCGACGACGTGATCGCCGCCATGGCCGAGACGCCGAACGTGATGCCGCAGCTCCACATGCCGATGCAGTCCGGCTCGGACCCGATCCTCAAGGCGATGCGCCGCTCGTACCGGCAGGATCGTTTCCTGGGCATCATCGAGAAGGTCCGTGCCGCCATGCCGGACGCGGCCATCTCCACCGACATCATCGTGGGCTTCCCCGGGGAGACCGAGGAGGACTTCGAGCAGACGATGCACGCGGTCCGCGAGGCCCGCTTCGCGAACGCCTTCACCTTCCAGTACTCCAAGCGTCCCGGGACCCCGGCGGCCACCATGGAGGGCCAGATCCCCAAGGAGGTCGTCCAGTCGCGTTACGAGCGCCTGGTGGCCGTCCAGGAGGAGATCTCCTGGGAGGAGAACAAGAAGCAGGTCGGCCGCACCCTGGACCTGATGGTCGCCGAGGGCGAGGGCCGCAAGGACGGCGCCACACACCGCCTCTCCGGTCGTGCCCCCGACAACCGCCTGGTCCACTTCACCAAGCCGGACACCGAGGTGCGCCCCGGTGACGTAGTGACCGTCGAGATCACGTACGCCGCGCCGCACCACCTGCTCGCCGAGGGCGCCGTGCTGAACGTGCGTCCCACGCGCGCGGGCGACGCCTGGGAGAAGCGGAACACCGAGGCGGCCGCGAAGCCCGCGGGCGTGATGCTGGGGCTGCCGAAGATCGGTGCTCCGGCGCCGCTTCCCGTGGCGACGGGCAGCGGCTGCGGCTGCGACTGACCGGGCGGACGGTTCCTTTCCTCCCACGGGGGAGCGTTACTCTGCGGATCATGCTTGTCGCCGCAGCCGTCTGCCCTTCCCCGCCGCTGCTCGTTCCCGAGGTCGCCGCGGGTGCCGCCCCTGAGATGGATGCCGCGCGCGCGGCATGCTCGGACGCCGTCGCGGTGCTAGCCGCCGCGCGGCCCGACCGGCTCGTCGTGATCGGGCCCGCCGAGCAGAGCGGGCGCGGACCGCATCCGCAGGGCGCGCGCGGGTCGTTCCGGGGTTTCGGGGTGGACGTCGACGTCCGTCTCGGGCCGGTCGGAGCCGAAGCTGAAGCCGAAGCCGTGCAGCGTGAGCTTCCGACGTCGCTCGCCGTCGCAGGCTGGCTGCTCGGGCGCACCCAGTGGTCCACCGCGCCGGTGGAAGGTCTCGGTGTGGGGGAACCACTTGCGGCCGAGCGGTGTATCCAAGTCGGAGAAGAAATCGGGGCCCTGGCCGACCGGGTGGCACTGCTGGTGATGGGCGACGCCAGCGCGTGCCGCACGCTGAAGGCACCGGGGTACCTCGACGAGCGGGCAGCCGGCTTCGACGCGGAGGTCGGGCGCGCCCTCGGCGAGGCCGACGTCGCGGCGCTGAAGGCGCTGGACGCGGGGCTCGCGTACGAACTGAAGGCGGCGGGCCGTGCCCCGTGGCAGGTCCTCGCGGGCGCCGCGGACGGCGCCGCGCTGAGCGGTGAGCTGCTCTACGAGGACGCGCCGTACGGCGTGGGGTACGTGGTGGCTGCCTGGTCGTAGCCGACCAGGACACACGGTGGCGGCCGCGAAGCGAGGTGCTCCGCGGCCGTCCGCCGCTGCCGTTCAGGAAGCCGGAGGTGGCGACGGAGGCGTCGGAGGGGTGGCGCTGCCGCCCGCGTCCTTGCCCTCGTCGGATCCGGCGACGCGGTCGAGGGCGTCCTTGGCTTTGCCCGTGCCCGCCTGGATCTTGTCGCTGTACTTGCCCTTGGTCTTCTCGTCGACCACCTTCGCGGCCCTGTCCAGGCCCTGGTCGATCTTGTCCCCGTGCTGCTGCGCGAGGTCCGAGACCTTGTCCTTGGCAGGGGCGAGCTTGGCTTTCAGTTGGTCCAGGAAGCCCATGGGTCCACCTTCCCTCGCTGGGGAGCTACTTGCGGGCGCCCTCGCCGGCCTCGTTGTCGGCCGCCTTCTCCGCGGACTGCTGCTTCGGAATCTCCACGCCCTCCGCCTCAGCCGCTTCGGCGGTCTCCGCGGACTTGTCCTCGGCGGCAGCCTCGGTGTCGGCATCGGCCTCGGCAGCAGGCTTCGCATCGGTGTCGGCCTCGGAGGCGCTCTCGGCCTCTTCCGGCTCGGCCGTCAGCGTGGCCGCTGCCGCGTCGGTTGTCGACGCCTCGTCGCTGTCCTTGGACTTCCGGCGGAAACGTGCAAAAACGCCCATATCTACTCCATACGTTACTCGTGTGGGCGAAATCCCGCCCCACCCGGTGCGTCCCATTGCGTCGCCCGGGTCATCGGTCCTCGAAACCGGCGGTCGGAACCTCGCAACAGGCAACGACCTCAGAGCCGTGCCGTCACGTAGCTCGTTCGGGGATGGGGCCCGACGTTTGCGAGACTGGGTCGGTGAGTAGCTCAGCCCCCGCCCCGCGGGTCATCGCAGTCGTCGGTCCGACCGCGGCAGGAAAGTCCGATCTGGGCGTTTTTCTCGCCCAGCGCCTCGGCGGTGAAATCGTCAACGCCGACTCGATGCAGCTGTACCGAGGGATGGATATCGGGACCGCCAAGCTGACGCCCGATGAGCGCGGCGGCGTACCCCACCATCTCCTCGACATCTGGGACGTCACGGAGGCGGCCAGCGTCGCCGAGTACCAGAAGCTGGCCCGCGCCGAGATCGACCGTCTCCTCGCCGAAGGGCGCTGGCCGATCCTCGTCGGCGGCTCCGGCCTCTACGTCCGGGGGGCCGTGGACCACCTGGAGTTTCCCGGCACCGACCCCGCCGTGCGGGCCCGCCTGGAGGAGGAGCTCACGCTGGGCGGCTCCGGAGCCCTGCACGCCCGCCTCGCCGCCGCGGACCCCGAGGCGGCCCGCGCCATCCTGCCCAGCAACGGCCGCCGGATCGTCCGTGCCCTGGAGGTCATCGAGATCACCGGCAAGCCCTTCACCGCCAATCTCCCCAGCCACGAATCCGTCTACGACACGATCCAGATCGGCGTCGACGTGGCACGCCCCGAACTCGACGAACGCATCGCCACGCGCGTGGACCGCATGTGGGAGCGGGGCCTGGTCGACGAGGTGCGCACGCTGGAGGCGCAGGGGCTGCGCGAAGGGCGTACGGCGGCGCGCGCGCTCGGCTACCAGCAGGTGCTCGCGGCGCTCGCGGGAGAGTGCACCGAGGAGGAGGCGCGCGCCGAAACCGTGCGCGCCACCAAGCGCTTCGCGCGCCGTCAGGACTCCTGGTTCCGCCGCGACCCGCGGGTGCACTGGCTCAGTGGGGCCCTCGCCGACCACGAGGAACTCCCGGCACGCGCGCTGGCGTTGGTCGAACGACCGGTCACAGCCTGATCACGTGATTGCATCGGGACGCTCCGGCGGTCATCCCGGCACCTGACACCGTGCCATCATCGACCATCGATCGACCGGTGAAGTCCGAAGTGGGAGGGCGCGTGGCGATGGAGGCCGGCCCTCGTGACACCGCGCATGACGGCGGAGAGCAGCTGAGTCCCGACGGTCCCGACGAGACGTCGGGCGGAGTGACGGACGACGGTCCCGGTGCGGACGAGATGTCGGCGGAGGCCGAGGTCGAGGTCGAGCTGCGCCCCCAGCCCCGGCTGCGCATCTGGCAGCTCGCGCCCATCGTGATCCTGGCCGCGGTCGGTTCCCTGATGTTCGCCTTCCCGCTCGCCTTCGAGTTCGGCGACGGCGGTGCGGTGGTCGCCATGCTCGGACTGCTCATCAGCTGCTGCGCCGCCGGGTGGGGCATGATGGCCGCCCGCCGCGTGGGCCACACCTGGCCGGGACTGCCCGAGCGCGGCTCCGGGCACCGCCCGGACTGGCGGGTCGTCTCGGGGTACGCCCTGGTGCTGCTGGGCGCTGTGGTCCTCGCCGTGTGGCGGGTCGCCAGGCTCCGCTGAGCACACCGGCCGGGCCGCGTGCCGTAGCCACCCCGTACGATCGAGGAATGAGCACGCGGATCGCCTTCCTCAAGGGGCACGGGACCGAGAACGACTTCGTGATCATCCCCGACCCGGACAACGCCATCGAGCTGTCCCCGGCAGCTGTGGCCGCCCTGTGCGACCGCCGTGCGGGCATCGGTGGCGACGGCCTCCTCCATGTCGTACGCTCCGCCGCCCACCCCGAGGCCCGCCATCTCGCGGACCGCGCCGAGTGGTTCATGGACTACCGCAACGGCGACGGCTCGATCGCGGAGATGTGCGGCAACGGAGTGCGGGTCTTCGCCCGCTACCTGCAGCGCGCCGGGCACGCCGTCGAGGGCGACCTGGCAGTGGCCACCCGCGGCGGCGTGAAGACCGTGCACATCGCCAAGGCGGAGTCCGGCGGCGAGATCACCGTCGGCATGGGCAGGGCGTCGCTCCCCGAAGGGGACGTCACCGTCTCGGTCGGCGATCACCGCTGGCCCGCGCGGAACGTGAACATGGGCAATCCGCACGCGGTCGCCTTCATCGACGACCTCTCCGAAGCGGGCAATCTCTACGAGGCACCCCCCTTCAGCCCCGCTTCCGCCTACCCGGACGGGGTGAACGTCGAATTCGTCGTCCCCCGGGGCCCGCACCACGTCGCCATGCGCGTGCACGAGCGCGGCGCGGGCGAGACCCGCTCCTGCGGCACCGGCGCGTGCGCCGTGGCCGTGGCGGCGGCCCGCAAGGACGGCCTGGACCCGGCCGTGACCGGCTCCCCGGCCACGTACACCGTCGACCTGCCCGGCGGGCGCCTGGTGATCACCGAGCGGCCCGACGGCGAGATCGAGATGACGGGCGGCGCCGTGATCGTCGCCGAGGGCGAGATCGCATCCGAATGGCTCGAAACGGCATCCGCATGAACTGTCGCTCGAATGGGTGATCCGTTTCACGCTCGGCGAGAGGCGGTCAGCACCACGTGATGGGCTCGGTAGCATCAAGCACCGGCCCGGACGGAGTACGCCGCCGTCCGCACACCGCCGGTCGAAGCAGCCGGAGGTGCTCATGAGTGCGGAGGCCACGAACCCTGCCACGCCCGGCCCCGTGACGTCAGGGGTCCAGCGCAAGCGCGGCCGTGCGCGTCTCGATCTGCGCAGGCTCGGCCGGGCCGCCCTGCTCGGATCAGGCACCCGGGACCGTCTCCCCGACGCGATCGGCCATGTGGCGGAGGCCCACAGGGGTCATTACCCGGACGCGGACCTGGAGCCACTGCGCCGCGCGTGGGTCCTCGCGGAGTCCTCGCACCGGGGCCAGACACGCAAGAGCGGCGAGCCGTACATCACACATCCGCTCGCGGTCACCCTGATCCTCGCCCAACTCGGCGCCGAGATCACGACCTTGACCGCCTCCCTGCTCCACGACACCGTCGAGGACACGGACGTCACGCTCGACCAGGTGCGGGCCGAGTTCGGCGACGACGTCTGCTATCTGGTCGACGGCGTCACGAAGCTGGAGAAGGTCGACTACGGAGCGGCGGCCGAGCCCGAGACCTTCCGCAAAATGCTCGTAGCCACCGGCAACGACGTACGTGTCATGTCGATCAAGCTCGCCGACCGCCTGCACAACATGCGTACGCTCGGCGTCATGCGGCCCGAGAAACAGGCCCGCATCGCCAAGGTCACCCGGGACGTCCTCATTCCGCTCGCCGAGCGCCTCGGCGTGCAGGCGCTCAAGACCGAGCTGGAGGACCTCGTCTTCGCGATCCTCCACCCGGAGGAGTGCGCCCAGGTCAAAACCATGATCGCCGCCAATGCCGAGAGTGCGGGAGACCCTCTCGGGGACATCGCGGGCGAGGTGCGCGGCGTGCTGCGCGACGCGGGCATCACTGCCGAAGTGCTCATCAGGCCACGGCACTCCGTCTCCGTGCACCGCGTGCACCGCAAGCGCGGCGAACTGCGTGCGTCCGACTTCGGCCGCCTCCTCGTACTCGTGACCGAGGACGCCGACTGCTACGGAGTCCTCGGCGAGCTGCACACCTGCTTCACGCCGGTCGTCTCGGAGTTCAAGGACTTCATCGCCGTACCGAAGTTCAACCTCTACCAGTCGCTGCACACGGCCGTGACCCGCTCCGACGGCGAGGTCGCCGAAGTCCTCATCCGCACGCACCAGATGCACCAGGTCGCGGAGGCGGGCGTCGTCGCCCTGCACAATCCCTACGCTCCTCCTTCGGAGGAGCCGTCCGACAACGTCGACGACGAGCGCGTGGACCCGACCAGGCCCGGCTGGCTCTCCCGGCTCCTCGACTGGCAGCAGGCCGCCCCCGATCCGGACACGTTCTGGTCGACGCTGCGGGAGGACCTCGCCCAGGACCGCGAGATCGCCGTCTTCCGGCCCGACGGCGGCACGCTGGGCCTGCCCGCCGGTGCCAGCTGCGTGGACGCCGCGTACGCCCAGTACGGCGAGGACGCCCACGACTGCATCGGCGCACGCGTCAACGGCCGTCTGGCGACGCTCAGCACGGTCCTACGGGATGGCGACACGGTCCAGCTGCTCATGGGCCAGGACCTCACGTCCGGGCCCTCGCGCGAGTGGCTGGACCATGCGCGCACGCCTGCCGCGCGGATCGCCATCCGACGCTGGCTCACCACGCACCCCGCACCCGCGGCCGCCGCGCCGACGCCGTCCGTGGAGCGGCCGCCGCAGCAGGCGCCCGCCGCCGCGCCCAAGGCGGAGGAGTCCGGAGCCGTGCGGCCCGCCGCGGCGAACGCCGTCGTGGACCGCGAGGGCGCCAGCGTGCGCCTCGCCGGTTGTTGTACGCCGGTGCCGCCCGACGACGTCACCGCCTTCGCCGTCCGCGGGGGCGTCGTGACCGTCCACCGGGTCGGCTGCCCGGCCGTGGAGCGCATGAAGGAAATGGGGCGCCCGGAGATCGGCGTGCGCTGGGGAGACTCCGCCGAGTGCCGGGTCACTCTGACCGCCGAATCGTTCGGCCGGGCGCATCTGCTCGCCGACCTCACCGAAGCGATCGCCCTCGAAGGCGTGGCGATCATCTCCGCCACCGTGGAGCCGCCGACGCAGCAGCGCGTACGCCATACGTACACGCTCCAACTCCCGGACGCCGCACACCTCCCGGGGCTGATGCGGGCGATGCGCGCGGTCCCCGGGGTGTACGACGTGAGCCGCGCGCAGCATCCGGCGGCCGCCGCCAACTGAAGAGCGTCTGCCTCCTACTGAAGAGCGGCCGTCGCCCGCTGAAGAGCGGCCGTCGCCCATCGAAGAGGGGACGCACGGCACCCCCGCGGCGACTCGTTCGAGTGGCCCGGCGCGCGCCGTCACCACGCGGAAGACGCGCGCTGATAGCGGTTGTTCATGCTGCTCACCCCTCGGACCACGGCCTCAGGGCCGAAGTCGCTCCGCCCCCCTCGCGTCGCCGCCGCACTGATCGCGGCGGCCGCGTCCGCCGCCCTCGTCGCGGCGAGCGCGCCCTCGCCGGCCACGCCGCTCGGCATCGGCGACCGCCTCTTCCCGCACCTGGGCAACCCCGGATACGACGTGACGTCGTACGACATCGCCTTCACCTACCGCGGTGACAACCGCAAGCCGCTGGACGCCGTCACCAAGATCGAGGCCGAGGCGACCGCCTCCCTGGATCGCGTGAACCTGGACTTCGCGCACGGCACCGTGCGCTCCGTCGAGGTGAACGGCAAGCGCGCACGCTTCGAGAGCGGCGGCGAGGACCTGGTCGTCACGCCGTCCGCGCCCATCGGGCAGGGCGAGCGGATGCAGATCACGGTCCGGCACACCAGCGATCCCGAGTACGCGAAGGGCACCCAGGGCGGGTGGGTGCGCACCGACGACGGACTCGCCATGGCCAATCAGGCCGACGCCGCCCACCTGGTCTTTCCGTGCAACGACCACCCGGCGGACAAGGCAGAGTTCACGTTCCGGATCACCGCCCCCAAGGGGTACACCGCTGTCGCCAACGGCCTGCCCGTCGGCACGACCCGGCACGGCAGCGCGACCACGTGGGCATACCGGCACCACCACCCCATGGCGACCGAGCTGGCCCAGGTGTCGATCGGCCGCTCCACCGTGCTGCGCCGACAGGGCCCGCACGGCCTTCCCGTCCGCGACGTGGTGCCCACCAAGGACCGCAAGGCCGTGGAGCCCTGGCTGAAGAAGACACCCGGACAGATCGACTGGATGGAGGAGAAGGTCGGCCGCTACCCCTTCGAGGTCTACGGGGTCCTGATCGCCGGGGCGAAGACCGGCTACGAACTGGAGACGCAGACGCTCTCTCTCTTCGAGAGAGAGCTCTTCACCCGTCCCGAGTTCCCCGAGTGGTACGTCGACTCGATCATGGTGCACGAGCTCGCGCACCAGTGGTTCGGCGACAGCGTCAGCCCGCGGTCCTGGTCGGACCTCTGGCTGAACGAGGGCCACGCCACCTGGTACGAGGCCCTCTATGCCGAGGAGAAGGCGAAGAAGCCCGTGACCGACCGTATGCGGGCGGCCTACCGTCAGTCGGACAGCTGGCGAGCGGCCGGTGGGCCGCCGGCCTGGCCGAAGGCCCCCGCGCCCGGGAAGAAGATCAGCATCTTCCGCCCCGTCGTCTATGACGGCAGCGCCCTGGTGCTCTACGCCCTGCGCCAGGAGATCGGACACCGGGCCTTCGAGCGCCTGGAGCGGGACTGGGTCCGTCACCACCACGACGGCAACGCCGAGACCGCCGACTTCGTGCGGCTCGCCTCCGAGATCGCCGGGCGTGACCTCAACGGATTCTTCGACGGCTGGCTGTACGGGAAGAAGACGCCGCCGATGCCGGGGCATCCGGACTGGAGTTCCGGGAAATAACCAGGATGACGAGACGGGCCGTGCCGTGCAACCATCGTCAGGTCGACGACGCGGCCCGTCAGGGACATCCCCTCGGGGACATCTCAGGGCACGACCGGCCGGTTCCGGGAATCTCCGGATCACTCCGGGCGTTGTCGAATGTGACGGGTCCCGCATCCGTCGCTTTCCCATCGACGTATCGACGTAAGGACCCAATGACCTCCTCTTCTTCCCCTTCCCAGGACGCACAGAGCTTCGCGCAGAACTACCCCGAAGGTCTTCGGGCCGATGCCCTGATGGAAGAGGACGTCGCCTGGAGCCACGAGATCGACGGAGAGCGGGACGGCGAGCAGTTCGACCGTTCCGAGCGTGCGGCTCTGCGCCGCGTCGCGGGACTCTCCACCGAGCTCGAGGACGTCACCGAAGTCGAGTACCGACAGCTCCGCCTGGAGCGCGTGGTGCTCGTCGGCGTGTGGACTTCGGGCACGGTCCAGGATGCGGAGAACTCCCTCGCCGAGCTGGCCGCACTCGCCGAGACGGCGGGCGCGCTCGTGCTCGACGGCCTCGTCCAGCGCCGCGACAAGCCCGACCCCGCGACGTACATCGGCTCCGGCAAGGCCTTGGAGCTGCGTGACATCGTGCTCGAGACCGGAGCCGACACCGTCGTCTGCGACGGTGAGCTGAGCCCCGGCCAGCTGATCCACCTCGAAGACGTCGTCAAGGTCAAGGTGGTCGACAGGACCGCCCTGATCCTCGACATCTTCGCCCAGCACGCCAAGTCCCGAGAGGGCAAGGCGCAGGTCGCCCTCGCGCAGATGCAGTACATGCTGCCGAGGCTCCGCGGCTGGGGTCAGTCGCTCTCCCGTCAGATGGGTGGCGGCGGCGGTGGCGGCATGGCCACCCGTGGTCCCGGTGAGACCAAGATCGAGACGGACCGGCGACGGATCCGCGAGAAGATGGCGAAGATGCGCCGGGAGATCGCGGAGATGAAGACGGGCCGTGACATCAAGCGGCAGGAGCGCAGGCGCAACAAGGTGCCTTCGGTCGCGATCGCCGGATATACGAACGCGGGCAAGTCCTCGCTGCTCAACCGCCTCACGGGCGCGGGCGTCCTGGTGGAGAACTCGCTGTTCGCCACCCTCGACCCCACGGTCCGCAGGGCAGAGACGCCGAGCGGCCGGATCTACACCCTCGCGGACACCGTCGGGTTCGTCCGGCATCTGCCGCACCACCTCGTCGAGGCCTTCCGCTCCACGATGGAAGAGGTCGGCGACTCCGACCTGATCCTGCACGTGGTGGACGGTTCGCACCCGGTGCCGGAGGAGCAGCTCGCCGCCGTGCGCGAGGTCATCCGCGACGTGGGCGCGACCGACGTGCCCGAGATCGTGGTGATCAACAAGGCGGACGCGGCGGACCCGCTGGTCCTCCAGCGCCTGCTGCGCAACGAGAAGCACGCGATCGCGGTCTCCGCGCGGACCGGCGTCGGCATCGGGGAACTGCTCGGGCTCATCGACACCGAACTGCCGCGGCCCGAGGTCGAGATCGAGGCCCTCGTTCCGTACACGCACGGCCAGCTCGTCTCGCGGGCGCACGCCGAGGGCGAGGTGCTCTCCGAGGAGCACACCGCCGACGGCACCCTGCTCAAGGCGCAGGTGCACGAGGAACTCGCCGCGGAGCTCGCTCCGTACGTGCCTGCGGCGCACTGAACCTCGGCGCACCACACGTAAGCGCACACGGCGAAGGCCCGCCCCCTCTCGCAGGGGGCGGGCCTTCGCCGTCTCAGATGCGCCGCGTGACTACTGCGCGCCGTACTTCTTGCTCATCATGTCGTAGACCTGCTCGGCGCCCCGGCCCAGCTGCGGGCCCGCCAGCCAGGTGTTCTCGGCCGGGCCGATCGAGGTGTTCGACACGAGCTTCGTCTTGCCGCCCGAGACCCGGAACCAGCCACCGCCGGACGAACCACCGGTCATGGTGCAGCCGATGCGGTACATCGTCGGCAGGGACGGCGACATCGAGAGGCGGCCCGGCTTGTCGACGCACTTGTGCATGATCAGGCCGTTGTACGGGGGAGCGGCCGGGTAGCCCCAGGCGCCCATGGAGCTCACGCTCTGCGCGGCCGGGGTCGAGAAGTCGACATCGAGCGCGTTGCCGACGGTCTCCTCGAGGGACTTGCTGCCCTGCTCCGGCTTCACGTGCAGGACGGCGTAGTCGTACGTCGCACCCGCGCCGCCCGTCGGACCGCCCTCGTTGATCCACTCGTTGGAGGTCGAGACCCAGTCGGCCCAGTACTGGCCGTAGGGGGCGATCTCCTGCGGAGCCGCGTTGCGCAGGTCGGCCTCGGACTTGCCCAGGTCGTTGTAGGAGGGCACGAAGGCGATGTTGCGGTACCAGCCGCCCTTCTGGCCGGCGTGCACGCAGTGGCCCGCGGTCCACACGAGGTTGGACTTGCCCGGGTTGCGCGGGTCCTTCACCACGGTGCCGGAGCAGACCATCGAACCCTCGGGGGAGTCGAAGAAGATCTTGCCGACCGGGGCGGCGTTCTTGTGGTACGGAGTCCGCTCCCGCTTGGCCTGGACCGGCGACGGCTCGGGGTCGGTGCCGCCCTGACCGGCGGACGCGTCCTTCGAGGCGATCGTCTTGTTCGGGTCCTTGGCCTTCTTCATCCGCTCGGGCTTCCAGAGCCCTTCGATGACCGGGTTGGCGAAGTCCTTGGCCTCCCGGACCCAGTCGCCCTTGTCCCAGTTCTTCCAGGCGCCGTTCTTCCAGTCGTCCAGGTCGATGCCCTTGTCCTTGAGCTTGTCGGCGAAGCCGCCGGGAAGCTGGACGTCGGAACCGGAGTCGGAGCCGTCGGCTCCCTGGGACGCGTTGGTGTCCGGCTTGTCGCTCGCCTTGTCGTCGCTCGGGCCACAGGCCGTGGCGGTGAGTGCCAGGGTCGCTGCGAGCCCGGTGGCGGCGAGCGCCACCCGCCGTCCGCGGCTGCGCGCGAACGGCGCACGAGTGGAACGCATGGTGCTGTTACCCCCGATGGAACGTGTATTTGTCATGTGCGTGTCATGTGAGTCGACGTGGGAATGCGTCTCCCACGTCGATGCAACACCTCACTATGCCTGTGAGGTTGGGGACGAACGGCGGCGGGGGCGTGAAGGTTTCCGGCGCCCCGCCACCGTACGAAAGTCCCTTCCTACCGCACTACTTGTCGGCGAACTTCTTGCTCACCGCGCTGTAGATGCCCTTGGCCTCCTTGCCGAGGCGCGGACCGGCCAGCCAGCCCGCCGTCACCGGACCGATGGAGGTGTTCGACACCAGAGCGGGCTTGCCGTTCTGCCCCTTGGCGACCCAGCCACCACCGGACGAACCGCCGGTCATGGTGCAGCCGACGCGGTACATCGTCGGGTCGGGCTTGGTCAGCGACAGTCGGCCGGGCTTGTCGGCGCACTGGAACAGCTTCTGGCCGTCGAACGGCGGCGCCGCCGGGTAGCCGGTCGCCGTCATGGTGTCGATCCGGGGCACGGCCGGGGCGTTGAAGTCCACCGGGAGCGCGGAACCGACCGTCTCCTCGAGCGACTTGCCCTCGCTGCCCTTCTCCGGCTTCACGTGAATGACCGCGAAGTCGTACGGCGCGCCCGCACCGCCGGTCGGACCGCCCTGCTCGATCCACTGGTCGGAGGTCTGCGCCCAGTCGCCCCACCAGACGCCGTACGGAGCGACCTCTTCCTTGGGGGCGTTCTGCAGTTCCTCGGCCGACTTGCCGCTGTTGTTGTACGAGGGGACGAAGACCATGTTGCGGTACCAGCCGCCCTTGGCGCCTGCGTGCACGCAGTGGCCCGCGGTCCACACCATGTTGGACTTGCCCGGGTGGGCCGGGTCCTTGACGACGGTCGCGGAGCAGACCATCGAACCCTCGGGGCTGTCGAAGAAGAGCTTGCCCGACTCGGCGACCTGGTCGTGGTACGGCGCCTTCACGGCGGCCGCCTCCACGGGCTTGGGCGTCGGGTCGGTCACACCCTGGTCACCGGAGATGTCGTTGTCGTCGACGCCCCGGTCGGGGTTCTTGTCGGCGTCCCGCATCCGGTCCGGGTCCCACAGGTCCTCGATGATCGGGTTGACGAAGTCACCGGCCTCGCGCAGCCAGTCGTCCTTGTTCCAGTTCTTCCAGGCGCCGTTCTTCCATTCGTCCAGATCGATCCCGTTTTCCTTGAGCTTGTCCTTCCAGGCGTCCGGGATCTGGATCTTGTCGTCACCGTTGCTGCCGCCGGGCTGGGACGAGGACGAGTCACCGCCGGCGTTGTCGTCGCTGGGGCCGCAGGCCG
The DNA here is from genome assembly GCF_056437465.1 of Streptomyces sp. NPDC042371. Lineage (NCBI taxonomy): Bacteria > Bacillati > Actinomycetota > Actinomycetes > Kitasatosporales > Streptomycetaceae > Streptomyces > Streptomyces sp. NPDC042371. The sequence goes on from NZ_JBWKAP010000003.1 coordinate 59,201, forward strand.
TGGCGGTCAGTACGAGCGCCGCACCGAGCGCCACAGCCGCCACAGGGGAGGTCCTGCTGCGCATGCTCCTCCCATTGCGAACAGTGAAGAGCGGACGTATGGGTCGCATCTGGAGATTCCCCCTGGGCTTCGAAATTGTTCCAAAGTGCTGGACATCCGGGTGTGGAACACCCGTTGCCACCGGTGCGGCACCCCTTCGCTGGGTTTGCTCGGGTTTGCTCTGGGGAGCGGCGCCATCCGTGGCTGATGAACGGCCCCCACACTATGCCGGTGGCGTTGGGGACGGCCCACGGAAGGGCAACGGTTCCGTCACGGCAAGGATCTTCGGAATACCCGTGTTCCGCCGGGCCCCTCGTCGTTGGTACGTACGGGGGAGTCGCGGCCTGCGTTCATTCCCCCTGCCAACTCGCCTGCGTGTTTGCCCCTGTGGAGCTCTCCGGAGCCGCATCGGACGGGCGCGCTCGTCCCAGCGGGAGGACCACCAGTCGTGGCCGTGACCGAGCCTGCGCCCGCGGCGGTGCCCGCAGGGAATTCCGCAACGCAGCCCGTAACGCACTCTGTAACGCATTCCGCAACGCAGTCTGTAACGGAGTCCGAATCGCCGTCGGTGTCGGAGACGGCACAGCGGCCCGCGACTCGCACAGCGGCGCACACCACGGCAGATTCCGCGGCGCACTCCACGGCGCACTGCACAGGCCACGAGGGAATCCTGCGACGCCAGTCGGCACGCGAATCGGCCGCCCGCACCTATGCGCGCGCCCTGCCGATCGTGCCGGTCCGGGCCCGCGGCCTGACGATCGAGGGCGCCGACGGCCGCCGATACCTCGACTGTCTCTCGGGCGCCGGGACCCTGGCCCTCGGCCACAACCACCCGGTGGTGCTCGAAGCGATCAGGAAGGTCCTCGACTCCGGGGCCCCGCTGCACGTCCTCGACCTGGCCACACCGGTCAAGGACGCCTTCACCACGGAGCTGTTCCACACGCTGCCGCGCGGCCTGGCGGACCGCGCGCGGATCCAGTTCTGCGGCCCCGCGGGGACGGACGCGGTGGAGGCAGCGCTGAAACTGGTCCGCACGGCCACCGGCCGCGACGGAATGCTCGCCTTCACCGGCGCCTACCACGGCATGACCGCCGGGGCGCTCGAAGCATCCGGCGGCGCATCGAGCAATCGGGTCGCGCGCTTGCCCTACCCCCAGGACTACCGCTGCCCCTTTGGCCTCGGCGGCGATCGCGGCGCCGAACTGTCCGCCCGGTGGACCGAAAGCCTCCTCGACGACACCAAGTCGGGCGTACCGACCCCCGCAGGCATGATCCTCGAACCGGTCCAGGGCGAGGGCGGGGTCTATCCCGCGCCCGACACCTGGCTCCGCCGGATGCGCGAGATCACCGCCGCGCGCGGCATCCCGCTCATCGCGGACGAGGTACAGACGGGTGTCGGCCGCACCGGCGCCTTCTGGGCCGTCGAGCACAGCGGCATCGTGCCGGACGTGATGGTGCTCTCCAAAGCGATCGGCGGCAGCCTTCCGCTGGCCGTCGTGGTCTACCGCGACGACCTCGACGTATGGCCGCCCGGCGCCCACGCGGGAACCTTCCGCGGAAACCAGCTCGCCATGGCGGCGGGCGCGGCGACCCTCGCGTACGTGCGTGAGAACGGCCTCGCCGCACGTGCCGCCACCCTCGGCGCCCGCATGCTCACCCAACTCCGCTCCCTGGCCGCGCACCATCCCTGCATCGGTGAGGTCCGCGGCCGAGGGCTGATGATCGGCGTGGAACTGGTGGACCCGACGTCCGAGCCGAGGACGGACCGGGGGCAGGAGGCCCAGTTGGAGCCACCGACGACGTCACATCAGGTGTCACCTCAGGCGTCGCATCCACCGTCACAGCCGGAGTTGAACCCTGAGTCAGCGACGATTCCGTCGCAGACCGCCGCGAGCCGCACAGCACCCGCCGAGGCCGTCCCGCCCCCCGGGACGCCTTCCACCCGAGCAGCGTCCGTCGCCGACCTCCCGTCCACCGCGCAACCCCACCCTCCGGCCCCCGAACTGGCCGCGGCCGTGCAGCGGGAGTGCCTGCGCCGCGGTCTTATCGTCGAACTCGGCGGCCGCCATTCCAGCGTCGTACGACTCCTGCCTCCTCTCACCCTCACCGATGAACAGGCCGCCGCGGTCCTCGACCGCCTTGCCGATGCGCTGACCACCGCGGCCCGTGCCCACCGCAGATAGCCAAGACGTGCCCGGGCCGTTCTGCCGGACATGAACCGCCGGTCACGCACCGGGTCCTGTCGCTACACGGAGCCCCGAACAACCTCACAAGGAAGCTCTCTTGAACGCCACCCCCGCATCCGAAGGCCGCACCCAACCCGACGCCCCAGGCGCATGCGGCGCGCACACCTCACTGGTGGCGGAGCCCGGTACGGTTCCCCGGCAGAAGGGTGGCGGCCAGGACGCCGAGCGCCTGCGCGGGGCATCCATCGACCTGCTGGAGCACCCCGACCCGCACGTCGCCGCACAGGCCGCGGCCGTCGAGAACCTCCTCCGCTGCTGGGTCAGGGAGAACAACCTCCCCGCTCCGGATCGAGGCGTCCTCCGGGTCCCCCTCGAGGCCAGCGGAACGGCCCTGCTCGTCCCCGTGCACTACTGGTCGGCCACCGGCTGGCACCGCTTCGGCCTCCCCTACCTGGAGGACGGCCCCGCGAGTGCGCCGCCCGTCGACGCGGTGACCGTCGCCGCCCTCCTCGGCCGCGAGACGGCCCGCCGCGCGACGGAACCGCCGTCGGGTGAGGTAGCGGTGGAGGCGCTGGCCGAGGGAGGCCCGTACGACCTGGGTGGTTCGGGCGGCACAGTCAGTACTGCGGATGCGGCCGGAGCAACTGACCCGGCTGAATCCGTCGACCCGGCTGAATCCGTCGACCTGGCCGACCCGGCCGAGCCGGTCGAGCCGGTCGACGGTGCCGATCTGGTCGGCCGGGTCGCCGACTCGGTCCGGCGCACGGCCGCCTTCATCACCGACCGCCGCGACCGGCCCGCCGACGAGCCCGACCTCTTCCTCGCCGCCGAGCAGTCCCTGCTCCTCGGACACCCCCTCCATCCGACCCCCAAGAGCCGCGAGGGCCTGTCCGACACCGAATCCCGCCTCTACTCACCTGAGTTGCGCGGCTCCTTCGCACTGCACTGGCTGGCCGTCGACCGCTCCGTACTCGCTTGTGACTCGGCGTGGACCGAGCGCGGCCGGGCTGTTTCAGCCGAGCAGCTCACCGCCCGCCTCGTCGGCTCCGAATTGCCGCTCACGGACGATCACGTCGCTCTTCCCGTGCACCCCTGGCAGATCCGCGAGCTCCGGCACCGGCCCGCGACCGCCGCGCTCTTCGACGCCGGACTGCTCCGGGACCTCGGTGCTCACGGCACCCCCTGGCGCCCCACCTCCTCCGTACGCACCCTCTACCGCTCCGGCGCGGCCGCCATGCTGAAGCTGTCGCTCGGCCTGCGCATCACCAACTCCCGTCGTGAAAACCTCCGCAAGGAACTCCACCGCGGCGTCGAGGTCCACCGCCTGTTGCGCAGCGGCCTCGCCGAGGAGTGGCAGGCGGTCCACCCCTGCTTCGACGTGATCCGCGACCCGGCGTGGCTCGCCGTCACGGGGCCCGACGGCGCGCCCGTCCCCGGACTCGACGTCATGATCCGGCACAACCCCTTCCGGTCCGGGGACGACGCCACCTGCATCGCCGGACTGGTCTCGCCGCGGCCTTCGGCGCTGCCCGCCTGCCAGGACCGCCACGCGATGCGCTCCCGGCTCGGCGAAACCGTTACCCGGCTCGCAGGGCGAACGGGCCGTTCCAGGGGTGCAGTTGCCACCGAGTGGTTCCTGCGCTACCTGGAAACCGTCGTGCGCCCCGTGCTGTGGCTGGACAGCGAGGCGGGTGTCGCGCTGGAGGCGCACCAGCAGAACACCCTTCTCCTGCTCGACCCCGAAGGCTGGCCCGTGGGCGGCCGATACCGCGACAACCAGGGCTACTACTTCCGCGAGTCCCGGCGCGCCGAACTCGAGCGACGACTTCCCGGCATCGGCCGGGACAGCGACACGTTCGTCTCCGACGAGGTGACCGACGAGCGGTTCGCCTACTACCTCGGCATCAACAACGTCCTCGGTCTCATCGGAGCCCTCGGCGCCGAACGGCTCGCGGACGAACGGCTGCTGCTCGCCGCCTTCCGCCGCTTCCTCGGCGATGTCGCCACGGGGCCCGCCAAGCTGCGCACCTCGCTGCCCGCGGCCTTGCTCGACTCACCTGTGCTGCGGTGCAAGGCCAATCTGCTGACCCGGTTGCACGGCCTCGACGAGCTCGTCGGCCCGGTCGACACCCAGTCCGTCTACGTCACCATCCCCAACCCCCTCCATTCCTGAGGAACATGCCCCACCTCTGCTGACAGGAGCGACGTCGTGCCTCCCACCGATGCGAGCACCGATGCCGGGATCGAATCAGCCACCGCCGGCGCCGACTGCACGGACACCCTCGACCTGCGGCTGCCCGATGAGCTCGTCGCCCTGCTGGCCGAGGGTGAGCGGCGGGTCGGCGCGGTGCAGGACGACCTCCTGGACGGCGTCGGGGACTGGGGCCCCACCACCACCGGTGCCGGTGTCTTCCAGCTCGTACCCGTACGTCTCGAACGTGACCTCCCGCTGATCAGCCGATGGATGAATGACCCTGCTGTGGCCGCCTTCTGGGAGCTGGCCGGACCCGAAGCCGTGACGGAGGCCCACCTCCGGACTCAGCTCGACGGGGACGGACGCAGCGTTCCCTGCCTGGGTGTGCTGGACGGCATGCCGATGAGCTACTGGGAGATCTACCGAGCGGACCTGGACCTCCTCGCCAGGCACTACGCGTCGCGGCCGCACGACACCGGAATCCACCTCCTCATCGGCAGCGTCGCCAACCGCGGCCGTGGCCTCGGTACTTCGTTGCTCAAAGCCGTGGCCGACCTGGTGCTCGACCACCGTCCTGCCTGCGCACGCGTCGTAGCTGAACCCGATCTGCGCAACACCCCCTCCGTCTCCGCCTTCCTGAGCGCTGGCTTCCGCTTCTTCGCCGAGGTGGATCTGCCCGACAAACGCGCGGCTCTCATGGTTCGTGACCGGGCCCTGCGCGCCGTGCTCTGACTCGATCACTTTTCGTACACCGCTCGACCCGATCCGGTTCCCTCACTGAGGAGTCCCCGTGCCGAATCCGTCCGCCAGCCCGATTCCCCGCCCCGCCCCCGAGCTGTACGACCCGCCCGAGCTGACCCAGGACAGATGGCGAGAGGCGGGACGGCGCCTGCTGGCCAAGATGATCGGGGAGTTCGCGTACGAGGAGATCATTCGCCCCGTGCCCGTACCTGCACTTGTATCCGGGACCGACGGGGGCGGGGACACCTATCGGCTCCACCTTGATCCTGCCGACCAGGACGGGGCGGCCGAAGCGGCCGAGGACGCCGGGGCGGCGGGGGAGCACGGCGGAACTACTGACTCGGCGGGCCGGCAGGGCTCCAGCGTCACCTTCCGCGCCCGCCGCGGCTCGTACGGCAGCTGGTACGTGGACCCGGTCGGCCTGACCCTCACCGAGGGCGACGGGCCTGCCCACTCTTTGAGCGACCCCCTGCGATTCCTCGTACTGGCCCGCCGGACCCTGGGCCTGGACGGGGCCACACTCGGTCACCTCATCCGCGAGCTCACCGTCACCCTCAGCGCCGACGCCCGGATCGACCACACGGCGCTCAGCGCTGCCCGGCTCGCCGACCTCGACTACGCGGAACTCGAAGGGCACCAGACAGGCCACCCCTGGCTCGTCCTCAACAAGGGACGCATCGGCTTCTCCGCGGGCGACACCGACCGATGGGCGCCCGAGGCCCGCCGCTCCACGACCCTCCCCTGGATCGCCGTGCACACCGGCCTCGCCGTGTACCGGGGCGTCACGGGACTGGACACCGCGCAGCAGCTCTATGCCCGGGAGCTCTCCGCCGACACCAGGGGAGCCTTCGCCGATTTACTGCGCGCACGTGGGCTGGCCCCGGAGGAGTACCTCTACCTCCCTGTGCACCCCTGGCAGTGGGACGAGATCGTGCTGCCGCTCTTTGCGCCGTCCATCGCCACCGACGCCATCGTCCCGCTCTGCAGCGACGGCGATCTGCGCCTGCCCCAGCAATCCATCCGTACGTTCCTGAACACCACCCGCCCCGACCGGCACACAGTGAAGCTCCCTTTGTCGGTTCTCAACACCCTCGTGTGGCGGGGGCTCCCGACCGGCCGCACGGTCGCTGCGCCCGCAGTCACGGCATGGATGCACGCGCTCCGGGACGCGGACCCCTTCCTCCGGGACGAATGCGGGGTCATCCTCCTCGGCGAGGTGGCCTCGGTGGCCGTCGAGCATCCCGTGTACGACGGGCTGCCTGAAGTCCCCTATCAGTATCGGGAGTTGCTCGGCGCCATCTGGCGAGAGCCCATCAGCCGGTACCTGGCGCCCGGGGAACGCGCCCGCACCCTCGCCTCACTCGCACACACCGACCTCGACGGACGTGCGTTCGTCGCAGAGCTAGTGGAACGCTCGGGGCTGACTCCCGTGGCCTGGCTGCGACGGCTCTTCGCCGCACTGCTGCCGCCCCTGCTGCACTTCCTGTACCGCTACGGAACGGTGTTCTCCCCCCACGGGGAGAACACCATCGTCGTCTTCGACGACAACGACGTGCCTGTCCGGCTTGCGGTGAAGGACTTCGTGGACGACGTCAACGTGAGCGCGGTGCCGTTGCCCGAGCAGGACTCGATGCCGCGCGACGTCCGCGACGTACTGCTCACCGAGCCCCCCGGCTTCCTCACCCAGTTCATCCACTCGGGTCTCTTCGTAGGCGTCTTCCGGTATCTCGCGCCTCTCTGCGAGGAGCAACTGGGTGTCCCGGAGAGCGACTTCTGGTCCTTCGTGCGGTCCGAGATCCTGCGGCACCAGGCACGCGCTCCGGAGCTGAAGGAACGGTACGAGATGTTCGACCTGCTCACCCCCCGAATCGAGCGGCTCTGCCTGAACCGGAACCGCCTCCACCTCGACGGGTACCGTGATCGTCCGCAGCGTCCGCACGCCGCCGTGCACGGAACCGTGGCCAACCCCCTCCATCAGCCTTGATCGGCGGATTGTCAGTGGGGCACCGTAGGGTGGTCGCGCTATGACGAAGCCCTTGCTCCCCGAGCTCCTGCACGCCGCCGTCACCGCTGTCGGTGGTACGGAACGCCCTGGCCAGGTATCCATGGCCGAGTCCGTCGCCGAGGCGATCGACGACGGCTCCCACCTGCTGGTCCAGGCCGGTACCGGCACGGGTAAATCCCTCGGCTATCTGGTGCCGGCGCTCGCTCACGGCGAGCGTGTGGTGATCGCGACGGCCACCCTCGCCCTGCAGCGCCAGCTCGTGGAGCGCGATCTGCCGCGCACGGTGGACGCGCTGCATCCGCTGCTGCGCCGCCGACCTCAGTACGCGATGCTCAAGGGCCGCTCGAACTATCTGTGCCTGCACCGCCTCCACGAAGGCATGCCGCAGGACGAGGAGGAGGGCCTCTTCGACCAGTTCGAGGCGGCCGCTCCCACCAGCAAGCTGGGCCAGGACCTCCTGCGGATGCGGGACTGGGCGGACGTGACCGAGACCGGCGACCGCGACGACCTGACTCCCGGAGTGTCCGACCGGGCCTGGGGCCAGGTGTCCGTCTCCTCCAGGGAGTGCCTGGGAGCTTCGAAGTGCGCCTATGGGGCGGAGTGCTTCGCCGAGGCGGCCCGGGAGCGCGCCAAGCTCTCCGAGGTCGTCGTCACGAACCACGCGCTGCTTGCCATCGACGCCATCGAAGGCGCCCCCGTCCTGCCCCAGCACGAGGTGCTGATCGTGGACGAGGCCCACGAGCTGGTCTCCCGCGTCACCGGTGTGGCCACGGGAGAGCTCACCCCGGGGCAGGTCAACCGTGCCGTGCGCCGTGCGGCGAAGCTGGTCAACGAAAAGGCGGCGGATCAGCTCCAGACCGCCTCGGAGGGCTTCGAGCGGCTGATGGAGCTGGCCCTGCCCGGCCGCCTGGAGGAGATTCCCGAGGACCTCGGCTATGCGCTGATGGCCCTGCGCGACGCCGCACGCACGGTCATCAGTGCGCTCGGTTCGACCAGGGACAAGTCGGTCCAGGACGAGGACGCGGTCCGCAAGCAGGCCCTCGCCTCCGTGGAGTCCATCCACGACGTGTCGGAGCGCATCACGAACGGATCCGAGTACGACGTCGTCTGGTACGAGCGCCACGATCGCTACGGAGCCTCCCTCCGGGTGGCCCCCATGTCCGTGTCGGGCCTCCTCAGAGAGAAGCTCTTCGCCGACCGTTCGGTGGTCCTGACCTCTGCCACGCTCAAGCTCGGCGGTGACTTCAACGGAGTGGGCGCCTCGCTCGGCCTGGCTCCGGAGGGCACCGAATCCGACGACGCACCTGTCTGGAAGGGCCTCGACGTCGGCTCCCCGTTCGACTACGGCAAGCAGGGCATCCTGTACGTCGCCAAGCACCTGGCCCGGCCGGGACGCGAGGGCACGCGCAGCGACATGCTCGATGAGCTGGCCGAGCTGATCGAGGCGGCCGGTGGGCGCACCCTAGGCCTGTTCTCCTCGATGCGCGCAGCCCAGGGCGCGGCGGAGGAGCTGCGCGGGCGTCTCGACATGCCGATCCTTCTGCAGGGCGAGGAGACGCTGGGTGAGCTGATCAAGGGCTTCGCCGCGGACTCGAAGACCTGCCTCTTCGGGACGCTGTCGCTCTGGCAGGGCGTCGACGTGCCGGGAGCCAGCTGCCAGCTGGTGATCATGGACAAGATCCCGTTCCCGCGTCCCGACGATCCGCTGATGAGCGCCCGCCAGAAGGCGGTCGACGATGCCGGTGGAAACGGCTTCATGGCGGTCGCGGCGACCCACGCGGCCCTGCTGATGGCGCAGGGCGCGGGACGTCTCGTACGGGCCTCCGGGGACCGCGGAGTGGTGGCTGTCCTGGACCCCCGCCTGGCCACCGCGCGCTACGGCAGCTACCTGCGGGCTTCGCTGCCCGACTTCTGGTACACGACGGACCGTAATCAGGCACGCCGCTCGCTGGCCGCGATCGACGCGGTGGCGAAGGCCGACGAGGCCTAGCCTCTCGCGCCCGACCGGCTTTTTGTGCTCGACCGGCCCCTCGTGCCTGGCGGGGCGTGGCGAGCCGTAGACGCAGCAGGGCCCCGGAACCGGCGCAGTTGGTTCCGGGGCCCGGTCAGGGGCGGTGTCACACCCGCCGCAGCACCGCCACGACCTTGCCGAGGATCGTCGCCTCGTCGCCGGGGATCGGCTGGTACGCGGAGTTGTGCGGGAGCAGCCAGACGTGGCCGTCCTCGCGCTTGAAGCGCTTGACGGTCGCTTCGCCGTCCAGCATGGCTGCCACGATGTCGCCGTTCTCCGCGACGGGCTGGCGGCGCACCGTGACCCAGTCGCCGTCACAGATCGCGGCCTCGATCATCGAGTCACCGACGACCTTCAGTACGAAGAGCTCGCCGTCTCCCACCAGCTGGCGGGGGAGGGGGAAGACGTCCTCGACCGATTCTTCGGCGAGGATGGGCCCACCGGCGGCGATGCGACCCACGAGCGGGACGTACGACGCGGCGGGCTTGCCGGTGGTGTCGGTGGGCTGGCTGCTCGGCTGGTCCGAGCCCCGCACCTCGTACGCCCGAGGGCGGTGCGGGTCGCGGCGCAGGAAGCCCTTGCGCTCCAGAGCCATCAGCTGGTGGGCGACGGACGAAGTGCTGGAAAGCCCGACCGCCTGACCGATCTCCCGCATGGACGGCGGGTAGCCACGCCGCTGCACGGAGTCCCTGATGACCTCGATCACTCGGCGTTGCCTGTCGGTCAGCCCCGAGCTGTCGGCGCGGATGCCTGGAGGTCGGCCCGGCAGGGAGCGAGTGGGCTTGGGCCCCTCCTGGTTCGTGGCTGCGTCATTCATGGCATGCACCGGCTCGAGTCGGCTCTGGGAGCGGTCCTGGGCAGTGATGGTGGCGCTGTCTGCGGTGGTGGTCACGTCGGTCGGCCCCTCTCGAGATGTTCTCTCCCTAGCTAGCCAACGGTAGTTGCTTTCGAAAGGTTGCGCCAAACACACGTTCGAGTGAAAAAACGGAGATTACCTACCGTGATCATGTGTTTGGGTGTATGGCCAACGCTCGGGCCGAACGGCAATTCGGTTCATTACGGTACGCTTCACCGCCGGGACAGTGGCCCCCTCGGTGGGGCTCCCATATTGCCACCCGGCACCCCGTCAACCCGGCACCGGCCCCCGCCCAGAGCGGCGTGAGTGGCGGCTATCTGCGTCTGGGGTTGTCTGAGGCGGCACGACACGCGCGATGTCGAAAAAGCGGCCAAACCCCAGATCTAGTGGTTGGATTGCGGCAGCAGCCCAGAAGTTGTGGTCCCTGGTCTTTCAGGGCCTCCGGGATCGCCTATGCTTGGGGCTGCTTCGAGGGCCCCAAGGGCTCGTTGAGGCTTATGAGTCGTGCCGTGAAGGAGGGTTGGGAGTTCCATGCACTGCCCCTTCTGCAGGCACCCCGACAGCCGCGTAGTCGACAGTCGCACCACTGACGACGGCACGTCGATCCGACGGCGCCGTCAGTGCCCCGACTGCTCCCGTCGTTTCACAACGGTGGAGACGTGCTCGCTGATGGTGGTGAAGCGGAGCGGCGTGACGGAGCCCTTCAGTCGCACCAAGGTCATCAATGGCGTCCGCAAGGCATGCCAGGGGCGGCCGGTGACCGAGGACGCCCTCGCTCTGCTCGGCCAGCGGGTCGAAGAAGCGGTGCGGGCCACCGGAAGCGCCGAGCTCACCACTCACGACGTGGGCCTTGCCATACTCGGCCCGTTGCAGGAGCTCGACCTCGTCGCCTACCTGCGCTTCGCGTCCGTGTACCGGGCCTTCGACTCACTTGAGGACTTCGAGGCTGCCATCGAGGAGCTGAGGGAACAGCGGCTCGATGCCGAGCCGAGCGACGCGGGCGGAGAGCGCGTCGTGAATGACTGCGGGCCGGGAGGGACTGTCGAAGTCCCGGTGCCCGCCACTGCCGCCGACTGACCGGCTGACCGACGGGCCGGCGGCGAACCAGACCTGTTGAAGGCGCCCTCCGGGGTGCCCTCGGCATCAGACACACATCCGTGCCATGGGAACAACGTGGCACTTCAGGGCGTTTTAGCCTGATATAGGGAGGCGGCATGACCGAGACGACGAGCGGCCCGGCACGAGGTTCCCGCGCCAAGGGATCCAAGGCCAGCAAGGGTCTGCGTATCGAGCGCATCCACACGACCCCCGGCGTGCATCCGTACGACGAGGTGGTCTGGGAGCGCCGTGACGTCGTCATGACCAACTGGCGCGACGGCTCGGTCAACTTCGAGCAGCGTGGCGTCGAGTTCCCCGACTTCTGGTCGGTGAACGCGGTCAACATCGTCACCAGCAAGTACTTCCGCGGGGCTGTCGGTACCCCGCAGCGCGAGACCGGCCTCAAGCAGCTGATCGACCGCATCGTGAAGACCTACCGCAAGGCCGGCGAGGACTACAGCTACTTCGCCTCGCCCGCCGATGCCGAGATCTTCGAGCACGAGCTGGCGTACGCCCTCCTGCACCAGATCTTCAGCTTCAACTCGCCGGTCTGGTTCAACGTCGGCACGCCCCAGCCGCAGCAGGTGTCCGCCTGCTTCATCCTGGCCGTCGACGACTCCATGGAGTCGATCCTCGACTGGTACAAGGAAGAGGGCATGATCTTCAAGGGCGGCTCCGGCGCCGGCCTGAACCTGTCCCGCATCCGTTCCTCCAAGGAACTGCTGTCCTCCGGAGGCAACGCCTCGGGTCCTGTCTCCTTCATGCGCGGTGCCGACGCCTCCGCCGGAACCATCAAGTCCGGTGGCGCCACGCGTCGCGCGGCCAAGATGGTCATCCTCGACGTCGACCACCCCGACATCGAGGGCTTCATCGAGACCAAGGTGAAGGAAGAGGAGAAGATCCGCGCCCTGCGTGACGCGGGCTTCGACATGGACCTGGGCGGGGACGACATCACGTCCGTCCAGTACCAGAACGCCAACAACTCGGTCCGCGTGAACGACACGTTCATGAAGGCGGTCGAGGAGGGCGGCAAGTTCGGCCTCACCTCCCGCATGACGGGCGATGTCATCGAGGAGGTCGACGCCAAGTCGCTCTTCCGCAAGATGGCCGAGGCCGCCTGGGCGTGTGCCGACCCCGGCATCCAGTACGACGACACCATCAACGCCTGGCACACCTGCCCGGAGTCCGGCCGGATCAACGGCTCGAACCCCTGCAGTGAGTACATGCACCTGGACAACACGTCCTGCAACCTCGCCTCGCTGAACCTGATGAAGTTCCTGAAGGACGACGGCAAGGGCAACCAGTCCTTCGACGCCGAGCGCTTCTCCAAGGTCGTCGAGCTGGTCATCACCGCGATGGACATCTCGATCTGCTTCGCGGACTTCCCGACGCAGAAGATCGGCGAGAACACCCGCGCCTACCGTCAGCTGGGCATCGGCTACGCCAACCTGGGCGCCCTGCTCATGGCGACCGGGCACGCCTACGACTCCGACGGCGGCCGTGCCCTCGCCGGGGCCATCACGTCGCTGATGACGGGCACGTCGTACAAGCGCTCCGCCGAGCTCGCCGCGGTCGTCGGTCCGTACGACGGCTACGCCCGCAACGCCACGCCGCACAAGCGCGTCATGAAGCAGCACGCCGACGCCAACGCCTCGGCCGTCCGCATGGACGACCTGGACTCGCCGATCTGGGCCGCCGCCACGGAGGCCTGGCAGGACGTCGTCCGCCTCGGCGAGAAGAACGGTTTCCGTAACTCCCAGGCGTCGGTCATCGCCCCGACCGGCACCATCGGTCTCGCGATGTCCTGCGACACCACGGGCCTGGAGCCCGACCTCGCCCTGGTGAAGTTCAAGAAGCTCGTCGGCGGCGGATCGATGCAGATCGTCAACGGCACCGTGCCGCAGGCCCTGCGTCGCCTGGGCTACCAGGAGGAGCAGATCGAGGCGGTCGTCGCCCACATCGCCGAGAACGGCAACGTGATCGACGCCCCGGGTCTGAAGACCGAGCACTACGAGGTCTTCGACTGCGCCATGGGCGAGCGTTCCATCTCCGCGATGGGCCACGTCCGCATGATGGCCGCGATCCAGCCGTGGATCTCGGGCGCCCTCTCCAAGACGGTCAACCTCCCGGAGACCGCCACCGTCGAGGACGTCGAAGAGGTCTACTACGAGGCCTGGAAGATGGGCGTCAAGGCGCTCGCCATCTACCGCGACAACTGCAAGGTCGGCCAGCCCCTCTCCGCCAAGAAGAAGGAAGCGGAGAAGGCCGAGGTCACCGAGAAGGCCGAGGGCACGATCCGTGCCGCGGTCGAGAAGGTCGTCGAGTACCGTCCGGTCCGCAAGCGCCTCCCGAAGGGCCGCCCCGGCATCACCACGTCCTTCACGGTGGGCGGCGCCGAGGGTTACATGACCGCCAACTCCTACCCGGACGACGGTCTGGGCGAGGTCTTCCTGAAGATGTCCAAGCAGGGCTCGACCCTCGCGGGCATGATGGACGCCTTCTCCATCGCCGTTTCCGTCGGTCTGCAGTACGGCGTGCCCCTGGAGACGTACGTTTCCAAGTTCACGAACATGCGCTTCGAGCCGGCCGGTATGACGGACGACCCGGACGTGCGGATGGCGCAGTCGATCGTCGACTACATCTTCCGCCGCCTGGCGCTGGACTTCCTGCCCTTCGAGACGCGCTCCGCGCTCGGCATCCACTCTGCCGAGGAGCGTCAGCGTCACCTGGAGACCGGGTCGTACGAGCCCGCCGAGGACGAGGTGGACGTCGAGGGTCTGGCGCAGTCCGCTCCGCGGCAGCCCGAGTCCCTGAAGGCGGTCTCCACGCCGAAGGCCGAGGCCGAGGTGGCCAAGGAGGCTCCGCAGCAGGCGCACACCAGCGCTGAGCTCGTGGAGATGCAGCTGGGCATCCAGGCCGACGCGCCGCTGTGCTTCTCCTGCGGGACGAAGATGCAGCGCGCCGGTTCCTGCTACATCTGCGAGGGCTGCGGCTCGACCAGCGGCTGCAGCTGACAGCGAGCGGGACTGCGTCCGAGGCGGCGTTGAGCGCCTGCTGCCGGAGACGCTGAGCACCACGTGAGAGAGGGTGCCGACCATGGGTCGGCACCCTCTCTTGTGTGTGGTGGGCCTCTTGTGTGTGGTGGGCTCGGCCGGAGCGTGGTGGGCTCAGCCGTCTGTCTCGCGGCCCGTGTCAGCCTGGGTCTGTGTCGGCCAGAGGGGTCAGTGCTCGCTGCCCATCAGCGAGGCGAACGTCGTCGGGTCGGCGTCGAAGCCCCGGACGACCTTGCGGAACGACCATGCTCCGGACTCGTCCCGGGTGAAATGGGCGATGGTCGCGGCCGTGCAGCCGGAGATGCCGGCCAGGTCGCTCTCCGCCAGGTTCTTGTGGCCCTCACGGATCCGGAACGCGGCGTTCGAGATGTCACCGAACACCTTCTGGCCCGTCTCCTGCTGTATGGCCACTCCCACCACGACCCGGGTGAACGTGGCAGCGAGGCGGTCCAGCTCCAGCGTCATGACCTCGTCGAAACCGAAACCCTGCCCCGTCCTGCTGTCGCGGTTGAGGGTGATCGTGCCGTCGGGGGAGCGGCTGTCGAAGTGCACGAGGTACACAGGGGCGCCGTACGGCGCATCGGCCGCGTACGTCGCCGCGATGATGTCGAGGTCGTTGGGCGGTGTTCCAGCCGGACTCGGATCCCACTTGAGTCCGACTTCGACCTTCTTGATGCCCTTGCTGACACTGCTCACTGGACTTCCCCCTCCTCGTGATCTGGCCGCCGTCGCTTCACCAGGCTCGTCCCACCACGCACACGCTATGGCGTAACGCACACGCTACGACGTGGGGCTGACAACGTCGTAGTGCCCCAGGTCAGTGACTCAGTAACTGAGTCGCGGCCAAACCTGGTTGGTCCGGAGTGCGGCCGCGGAGATCATGGGCCCATGACATGGAACGGGGAAGAACTCGATATCGACGCCTACTTGGGGAGGCTCGGCCACACGGGCAAGACGGAGCCGGATCTGGAGACTCTGCGCACGCTCCACCGAGAGCATGTGGCGGCCATCCCCTTCGAGAACCTCGAGATGATGCTCGGCCGCCCGGTTCCGCTGGACCTGTCTGCGCTGCAGGACAAGCTGCTGCGCAGACGGCGGGGCGGCTACTGCTACGAGCAGAACCTGCTCTTCGCGGCGGCCCTGGAACGCATCGGCTTCGACGTCACCGGACTCGGGGCACGCGTCAGGGCCGGGGCGACCTCCACGCGCGCGGTGAGCCACATGCTCCTGAAGGTCGAGGTGGACGGCGAAGCGTGGCACTGCGACACCGGGTTCGGAGCCGATGGGCTGCTCGAACCGATCCCGCTGCGTGGGGGCGTGGAAATGCAACAAGGAGAGTGGCGTTTCAGCCTCCAGGAGGAGAACGAAGGTGTCTTGGCGCTGCGGACATGGCGCCCCGACGGATGGTTCGACCTCTACGCGTACACCCAGGAGCGGCGGCTCCCGGTCGACTACGTAGTAATGAACCACTACACGTCGACCCACCCCAAGTCGTCGTTCATTCGTCGGCCGGTGTTGCAGAAGGCCGGTCCCGAGGTCCGTCGCCGGTTGCTGGGCGATCAGTTGACGCTGGCGCGCCCGGACGGCTCGGTGGACGAACGAAGCGTTCCTGTGGGCGAATTGATGGACGTTCTCGACCGGGAGTTCGGTATTGAACTGGATGCTGCGGACTCGGCCGAGCTGATCCGGGTGCACTACGCCGGAGCGTGACCCGTGCCGTGCTCCGCGCCGTACGATGGCGCGGTGCTGGTCAAGTGGATTCGCTGCACCGTGGTCGACCGTCGGGGGTTCGAACGAGGGCAGCGGAAGTGGGCGGGGCTTTTGGGGGAGCCGGGGTTCCGGGGTCAGGGCGGGGGGTGGAGTCGGGGCAGGCCGGGTGTCGCTCACGTCTTTGCGTTCTGGGAGAGTCGCGCTTTCTACGACTCCTTCATGGCGCGCTCCCACGACCGCCTGGCCGCCGCGCAGTCCGGCACCTACACGGATCTCCGCGCCAAGCTCTTCGACCACCGCTTCGACGTCAAGACCGGGTTCGAGCCGCGATTCACGGACGTGGACGTGGTGCGCGTCGCGCACTGCAAGGTCCGTGAACCTCGGGTGGAGCACTTCGCGCTGATGCAGGAGAAGGTCTGGAACCCTGCGATGGCGGGCTCGCCCGGAATGGTGCGTGGTCTCTTCGGCGAAGCGCCCGGGCATGAATTCCTGGTGCTGTCCATGTGGTTGTCGTCGGCCGAGCACGGAAAGTACCGCGCCGAGCGGGTGGAGCGTCTCTCGCTGCGGGCACAGACAGACGCCGACGTCGCCGCGCTCGCGGGGGACATCGTGCAGTTGGAGCCGTCGTGGACGGTGTGAACGCCGTGCCCCTCCTCTGACCTTTCGCGGATCGGCGCCGCCGGTGGTGCTGCAGCCGTTCACCGTCAACGCCGAGCGAACGCGCCTTCGCGGGTGGCGGCGATGGCTGCCGCTGCCGACTGGTCGGCGAGTGCGGTGTCGACCGGTTCGCGTGTGATGAACACGCGGAGCAGCAGCGGGGCGGACACGGCGCGGACGAGTGCCGCCGCGTCGGTGTCCGGGGCTGCCTCACCCCGTTCCACGGCGCGCTCGACGACTGTCTCGCAGCGGCCGAACCGCTCGGCGTAGAAGGTGTGGAGGGCATCGGCTGCCCGCGCCGACTGGAAGGCCGCCGCGACAAACGCGGTGGGGGCCGCCGCGGCCGCGTCGTCGGTGAAGGAATCGACGACCTCCCGGGCGAGCTCGCGCAGGTCGCCCTCGAGGCTGCCGGTGTCCGGCGGAGTCCAGGTGTCCTCGCCCGCCATGTCCAGGGCGTCGGCGACCATGCCTTCGAGGCCGCCCCAGCGGCGGTACAGCGTGGTCTTGTGCACCCCCGAGTGGTCCGCGACGTACTCGACGGTGAGCCCGGGGTATCCGTGATCGGCCAGGCCGCTCATTACGGCGTCGCGGACGGCTGCTCGGGTACGGGCCGTTCGGCCGCCGGGGCGACGGGTGCCGGGAGCGGGCGAAGTGGGCTCGGCGGACTCGGTGGGCGAGGCGGTCGCAGCGGAAGGCGCCGGCGAAGCGGATGAAGCTGGTGAAGCAGATGGATCGGGTCCCGCCCCGGCTTGCGCGGCTTCTGCGGCTTCTGCGGCTTCCGCGGGTCGACCGTCTCCGCCCGGTCCGCGCCGCTCGGTGCGCGGCGCGCCACCGCTCTGACCAGCCGCAACAGGCTTTTCGCTCATCGATCTGTTCCTTCCTCGCGGTCCAGTCCGGCAATTAATCACAACTCGTGTTGCGTTAGACGGATCAGTCTGCCACACTCGTCGTAATGCGACAGGAGTTGCGTTTGATTGAGGTGGACCGAAAATCGGGGGTGCCTGTGCCTACTCAGATCTCTCTGCACGGCGTGACCAAGGCTCGCGGGGATCGGCTGATCTTCGACGCGGTGTCTCTCACGATCAGGCCGGGCGAGCGCATAGGTGTGGTGGGGGAGAACGGCGCGGGGAAGTCCACGCTGCTGCACCTGATGTCCGGCGATGAGCGGCCCGACGAGGGTGAGGTGGTGACCGTCGCCGAGCGCGGGGCCGGGCTTCTCGCGCAGACCCCTCGGCTTCCGGCGGATCGGTGCGTCGACGACGCCATCGATGCGGCCCTGGCCGAACTGCGGGCGATGGAGAGCCGGTTGCGTGCTCTGGAAGCGGACCTCGGTTCCGCGACCGAGCGTGAACTGGGGGAGTACGGCGACCTGCTCACGGCTTTCGAGCTGCGCGGCGGCTATGAGGCGGACGCGCGCGTGGACAAGGCGATGCACGGACTGGGGCTCGGGCACATCGGCCGCGACAGGGTCCTGGGCAGTCTGTCGGGTGGTGAACAGGCCCGTCTCGGCCTCGCCTGTCTCCTGGCGGCCGCCCCCGAAGTCATGCTCCTGGACGAGCCGACCAATCATCTGGACGAGGGCGCGCTGGACTGGCTGGAGAGCGCCCTCTCGGCACATCGCGGGACTGTGGTCGCGGTCTCTCACGACCGCGTGTTCCTGGAGCGCGTCGCCACCGCGATTCTTGAAGTGGACGCCGACCGCCGGTCGGTGGTGCGGCACGGCGGTGGCTATCAGGGACTGGTCGCGGAGCGGGCGGCCGCCCGGCAGCGCTGGGAGCAGCAGTACGCACAGTGGTGCGAGGAGACGAACCGGCTTGAGGAGTTCATGGCGACCACTGCCCATGAGGTAGCGGGCGGACGTGGCATGAAGGACAACAACAAGATGGCGTACGACCGGGCCGGAGGACGGGTCCAGGCCTCGGTCGCGGGGCGGGTCCGGAACGCTCAGGAGCGACTCCGAAGGCTGCAGGAACAGCCGGTGCACCGGCCTCCCGAACCACTGAGCTTCACGGCGCGCCCGGTGACGGGAGCCACCGAAGGGGCCCTGGTAAGCCTGCGGGACGTGAAGGTGGGTGAGCGGCTGGCCGTGGCTTCGCTCACCGTCTCGGCGGGCGAGCGGCTGCTGATCCACGGAGGCAATGGCGCGGGCAAGTCCACGTTGCTGCGCACCATGGCGGGAGTGCTCCAGCCCGACGAAGGCACTGTCGTCCGCAGAGGGCGGATCGGCTATCTCGCTCAGGAGATACCGGTACGGCGCCCCGCTGAGCCCGTCCTCGAAGTGTTCGGCAGAGGCCTTGGACTGACCGACGACGAGCAGCGGGACCTGCTCCTCTCGTACGGCCTGTTCCGGCCCCGTGACCTGCACGTCCCGGTAGGTTTCCTGTCTGCCGGACAGCGAAGGAGGCTGGCCCTCGCCCGTCTGCTCGCCAGGCCCGCCGACCTGCTGTTGCTGGACGAGCCCGCCAACCACTTGGCGCTGGGCCTGGTCGAAGAGCTGGAGGCGGCACTGGACCAGTGGACAGGAGCACTGGTCGTCGTCTCGCACGACCGATTGCTCCGTCGGCGCTTCACGGGCCGAATACGCCGGATGGAGTCCGGGCGGCTACCCGACTGAGCAGTCCACCGGTGACCCGATCTAGGGTTTCCGTATGGCACGCCCGCGGCGCATCATCCTGGTCAGGCACGGCGAGTCGGCAGGCAACGCCGACGACACCGTGTACGAGCGCGAACCCGACCACGCCCTCGAGCTCACCGAGACGGGGTGGTCCCAGGCGGAGGACAGAGGCAAACACCTGCGGGAACTGCTCGGCCGCGAGCGGGTGAGTGTGTACGTGTCGCCGTATCGCCGCACCCACGAGACCTTCCAGGCGTTCCGGCTCGACCCCGAGCTGGTGCGTGTACGGGAGGAGCCGAGGCTGCGCGAACAGGACTGGGGCAACTGGCAGGACAGGGACGACGTTCGGCTGCAGAAGGCGTACCGCGACGCGTACGGACACTTCTTCTACCGCTTCGCGCAAGGGGAGTCGGGGGCCGATGTCTACGACAGGGTGGGAGCCTTCCTCGAAAGCCTCTACCGGAGCTTCGAAGCGCCGGACCACCCGCCGAACGTCCTGCTGGTCACACACGGACTGACCATGCGGCTGTTCTGCATGCGCTGGTTCCACTGGTCGGTCGCCGAGTTCGAGTCGCTGTCCAACCCGGGCAACGGGGAGATGAGGGTGCTGGTCCTGGGCGACGACGGCAAGTACACGCTGGACCGGCCGTTCGAGCGTTGGCGCGAGCCTGAGCCGTACGGCGTCACCGGCTAGTCGCCCCGGCCGGGAGCCGTGATGGCGATATCTCCGGCCCAGGGGTCCGACAGGGTGGGCAGGGCCGCCTGGATGGTGCTGGATCTGTTGGCAACGAATTAGAGTGGCAGGGCGATGACCGCTGATTCCTCTCCCGACCGGCGCCTTGAGCGCGCTCTGGCCAGCCTGCGCGGACTGGCGGTGGGGGACGCGCTGGGCTCACAGTTCTTCGTGCCCGCGCATTACCCACTGCTCAAGCGCCGCGAGCTGCCCGACGCTCCCTGGCAGTGGACCGACGACACAGAGATGGCCTGCTCCGTGCTGGCCATCCTCACCGAGCACCGCCGAATCGATCAGGACGCCCTCGCCCTGTCGTTCGCCGAGCACCATGACTTCGACCGTGGCTACGGCCCTGCCGTGAACCGGCTGCTGCGGCAGGTCCGGGAAGGCGGGGACTGGCGGGAGCTTGCCTCTGCGCTCTTCAAGGGGCAGGGGTCCTGGGGGAACGGCGCGGCCATGCGGATCGCCCCGCTCGGCGCCTGGTACGCGGACGACCCGGAGCAGGCGACGCACCAGGCGGAGATCTCGGCCTACCCCACGCATCAGCACCGCGAGGCGGTTGTCGGAGCGATGGCGGTGGCCGCGGCCGCGGCGTTGGTGGCCGCTCCCGCGGGGCCGCCCGCGCCGAAGGAGCTGCTCGACGGGGTCATCGCTCTGGTGCCGCGCAGCGCGGTGGGCGCGGGACTGCGCCGGGCGCGGGACATGCTCGACTACGGCGATGCCGGGACGGTCGCGGCGGTTCTCGGGTGCGGTAGGCGGACGACGGCGCATGACACGGTGCCGTTCGCGTTGTGGTCGGCGGCTCGTGGGCTCGGGGCGTACGAGCGGGCCATCTGGGACACCGCCCGGGTGGGCGGAGACATGGACACGACGTGCGCCATCGTGGGCGGGGTCGTCGCGTCCGGGGAGGGCGGCGCGCCGCCCGAGGAGTGGCTGGAGCGCACCGAGGCGCTGCCCGACTGGGCTTCCGGCGGGGCGGTCTGAGCTGACCTCGTCCACGGCGTCCGCTTCCTGAATCTCTTACCTGACTCCCTCGGTTTCGGGAGTTCCCGCCTCTGGACCACCACTGTCACGGTCATGCCACAGGCGCGACCGGGGCGGCGGCGCCGGTGGGGCATGCGGCTACGCTCGGGTGGGCCGTTAGTTGATCTTGACTCGCGTGCGTTGAACGAGATGCCGGTCCTGGCGACCCTGCGGCCACCTGTATGTGGCGTGCTGCGCGTGTGGACCGGCCGGGAGGGGGTCCCGTGTCCGACACGTCAGACGGACGTGATGCAGGAGGTGCGCGTGATGCAGAGGATGCGCACGGTAAGAGCAGTACGGGTGAGGCTGTTGGCTCCAGTGAGCCCAGTGAGCCCAGTGAGCCCAGTGAGATCGACGAGGCGAAAGCTTCAACTGAGGTGGGCGAGTCAGTTGGTGTGCCTCAGTCGGTAGGGGCGGCTCAAGTTGTAGATCTGTCGCAGGTGGGGCGTGAGCGGCGCGAATTGGCTGCGGGGGCGGCTGGGTCGCCCGGGTCAACTGGGACGGCCGGGGCGGGTGGGCGTGACTCGTGGGAGGTTCCCGGGCCTGTGGAACACACGCCGCTTCTCGCTGATCTGCGTGTCGATCCGCCCGGGCCCGTGCGGACGGCGACGCTCTGGGCGGTGCTGGCCACCGGGCTGTTGAGCATGCTGTTGCTGGGCGACGGGCTGGCGTTGAATCTGCTGATCGTTGCCGTCCCGGCCACGCTCGCCGCCTACTTCGCCGCGCAAAAGGGTGGGCTTCGGCCGCGCGCCTGGTCGCTGGTGTGGGCCGTTGGCGGGCTCGGGCTGTTGGTCGTGCCCGCGCTGCGTGACGCGGGGTGGCCCTCGTTCCTGGCGATCGTCTCCTCGATCGCGCTCGGCTCGTTCGCGCTGCATGGCAGCAAGACCTGGATAGGCATACTCCTGAGCCCGTTCGGCCTCTTCGACGCGATCCTCACCGGGGTGCGGTGGGGCTGGCGCGGGGTGCGGGAGCGGGCTGGTGGGGCGCGTGGTGCGGGGCCTGTGCTGCGTGCCGTTGCGGTGACGGTGGTGCTGCTCGTTGTGTTCGGTGCGCTGTTCGCGGGTGCGGACGCCGCCTTCGCGGATCTGCTCGGCGATCTGATACCCGACGCCTCGGTCTCTGGGAGCCCCTGGCGTGTCCTGCTCCTTGTCATCGGGGTGGTCGGAGCGCTCGCGGTTGCGCACACGGCGGCGTCGCCCGTGCGTTGGGACAGGCTCGTGGTGAATCCCGGGCGGGCCCGGGGGCGGGTCGAGTGGGCGCTGCCGCTGATCGTGCTGAACGTGCTGTTCGCGGCGTTCAACGCGGTCCAGCTGGCTGTGCTCTTCGGCGGGTACGACACCGTGCTCGACAAGACGGGGCTCTCGTACTCCGACTATGCGCGGCAGGGGTTCTGGCAGCTGCTTCTCGCCACTCTGCTCACTCTGCTCGTCATCGTGTTCGCCCTGCGCTGGGCTCCCCGCGGCAGTGCTCAGGACCGCACGCTGGTGCGCGCGGTGCTCGGCACGCTGTGTGTGATGACGCTCGTCGTGGTGGCGTCGGCGGTGCGTCGGATGGACATGTACGTGGAGGCGTACGGGCTGACCAGGCTGAGGATCTCGGTCGTCGCGGTGGAGCTCTGGCTCGGCGTGATCGTCCTCTTGATCATGGCCGCGGGGGTATGGGGCGCCCGGTGGCTGCCGCGTGCTGTTGCTGCCAGTGCGGCGGCAGGTGTGTTGGCGTTCGGGCTGCTGTCGCCCGACGCGCTGATAGCCGAGCGGAACGTACAGAGGTATGAGGAGACCGGGAAGTTCGACTTCGACTACACGCGCCAGCTGTCCGCGGACGCGGTGCCCGCCCTGGACAAGCTGCCGGAGCCGGAGCGTTCCTGCGCGCTCAAGGACGTGGTTGAGGACCTCGAATCCGGGGACGAGCCGTGGTTCGCGACCAGCCTGGGGGAGTCCCGGGCCCGGCGGATCATCGAGGAGCGGCCGCTCGCCGTGGACCCCGGTGTCTGTGGCGAGAGCCGGGATGCTCCCTACGACTCGTACTGATAATCCCGGGCGGGTGCGCCCCGTGTCTTTCGTACTGCCTAAGTCGATGTATCGACATGGGTTTATGCGGCGGTACGCGGGTGCGGGTGCCGCGCCGACCCTGCCGGTCCTGGTTGCCCGGTCGGCGCGGTGCCCACTGTCCGTTCCGTCAGCCGGCCGCCGGGCCCGCGGCGCTCGCCGTGCCGGCGAGGGCGTCGAGGTCGCTCTTGCGTACGCGGATCACCAGTGCCGCGGTGATCAGGGCGACCACGGCCATGGCGGCGGCCGGGATGAAGGCGGTCGAAATGCCGTGGGCCAGGACCTCGTGGCTCCAGGGAGCGGGAAGCTCATGGGTCTTGGCGAACTCGGCCTTCTGCTCCGGTGTGGCGTTCGCCATGAAGTCGGCCACCTGGTCCTTGGCCTCGTTCCGGCTCGCCGTGCCGAAGACCGTGGTGAGGATGGAGAGGCCGAGGGAGCCGCCCACCTGCTGGGTGGCGTTGAGCAGGCCGGATGCCGCGCCCGCTTCGTGGAGTGCCACTCCGGAGACGGCGGTCAGTGTCAGGGTCACGAAGTTCAGACCCATGCCGAAGCCGAAGAGGAGCATCGGGCCGAGCACGCCGCCGACGTACGAACTGTCCGGGCCGATCAGTGCCTGCCAGCCGAGGCCCAGGGCGACGATGGCGGAACCGGTCACCATGAACGGCTTGGGGCCGAGCACGGGGAGGAACTTCTGCGACAGGGCCGCGCCGACCGCGATGACCACCGTGACCGGCAGGAAGGCCAGGCCCGCCTCGATCGGGGTGTAGTTCAGGATGTTCTGGACGAAGAGAACGATGAAGAAGAACATGCCGAACATCGCGGCGGCCAGGCTGAGCATGATCACGTACGTGCCCGAGCGGTTGCGGTCGGCGAACATCCGGAGGGGTGTGATCGGCTCCTTCGCCCGCTTCTCGACGAACACGAAGGCCACGAGCAGGACGACCGCGGCGGCGAACGAACCCACGGTGACGCTGTCGCGCCAGCCTTCTTCGGAGGCGCGGATGAATCCGTAGACCAGGGAGGCCATGCCGAGCGTCGACGTGAGCGCGCCCAGGATGTCGAAGCGGCCGGGGTGGCGCTCGGATTCATTGATGTAGAGCGGGGTGAGGACGGCGATCAGGATGCCGATGGGCACGTTCACGAACAGGACCCAGCGCCAGTCGAGCCACTCGGTGAGCATGCCGCCCGCCAGCAGGCCGATGGCGCCACCACCTGCGGAGACGGCCGCGAAGACGCCGAACGCGCGGTTCCGTTCGGGGCCTTCGGGGAAGGTCGTCGTGATGAGTGCCAGCGAGGTGGGCGACGCGATGGCGCCGCCGACGCCTTGGAGGGCGCGTGCGGCCAGCAACTGCCAGGGCTCCTGGGCGAAACCGCCGAGGAGCGAGGCGGCCGTGAAGAGGAGGATGCCTGCCATGAAGACGCGGCGGCGTCCCAGGATGTCACCGGCGCGACCGCCGAGCAGCAGCAGGCCGCCGAAGGTGAGGGTGTATGCGCTGACGACCCAAGTGAGGTCGGTCGTCGAGAATTTGAGGGCTCCCTGGATGTGGGGGAGCGCGATATTCACAATCGTCGCATCGAGTACCACCATGAGTTGGCAGGCCGCGATGACGGTGAGAGCTAAGCCGGGGTGCCCCTCTCGGCGGGCGGATCCGGGCTTTTGATTCTTCGTCAGCTGAGAGGTGGTCGTCATGATCCCCCACAAGTTCCTTAGTGAACGGACCCGTTCACTGTCAACTACGACGGTAGTGACTCCTCTTGAGTGAACGCAAGCGTTCACTCACCCTTCTTCTGGTCTACGCCTTCCTTGTGTGCTCGATGGAGAGAAATTGATGGCTACTTCTCGTTGGTCGGCCGCTCCCGCCCGGGCGGTGTCCCCGCGCCGCCGGGGGCCTGTGCTGGAGCGGGCGATCCTCGATGCCGCCCTGGAGCAGCTCAGTACGGTCGGCTGGAGCGGGCTGACCATGGAGGGTGTGGCCGCGGGCGCGCAGACGGGTAAGGCCGCCGTGTACCGCCGCTGGCCGTCCAAGGAGGATCTTGTCGTCGACGCGCTGCGGGCCGGGCTGCCCCGGCTCGACAGCCCTCCGGACCTCGGCAGCGTCCGGGAGGATCTGCTGCAGCTGTGCAAGGAGATGCGGGTCACCATGTTCTCGCGCACCGGCTTCGCCCTGCGCTCGGTGCTTCACGAATGCGACACGGCGACGGCCGAGCGCTTCCATGACGTGATCTTCGAAGGGATCATCGAGCCGAGCGTCAAGTTGATCAAGGAGGTCGTGGGTCGCGGAATTGAGCGCGGAGAGGTTCGTTCCGGGGGTGTCGACGCGTACGTATGCGATGTGATTCCGGCGATGTTCATGTATCGCTCGAAGGTGTGCGGGAGCGAATGGCAGGACGATGAATTCGAGGCCTTGATCGACCAGGTGATGGTTCCGCTGCTGCGGCCCTGACGGCCCGGTCCGTCCGGGAAGCGGGCTCCGGGGCCGTTCGGCGAGCCTGGGTGTCGCGGGCCGTCCAGGGCGGCGTAGGCTATTGCCGCCATGCCGTACGAAGCACCCACCCACACCGTCGAGCGCTCCCTGCGCGCCACCACCGGAGCGAAGATCGTCGCCGGTGTTGACGAGGTCGGGCGCGGCGCGTGGGCCGGTCCGGTCACCGTCTGTGCGGCGGTCACGGGACTGCGCAGGCCGCCCGAAGGGCTCACCGACTCCAAGCTGATCACTCCCAAGCGGCGCACCGCGCTCGCCGAGGAACTGACGGGCTGGGTCACGGCGCACGCCCTCGGTCATGCCTCGCACGAGGAGATCGACGCCATGGGGATGACGGCCGCGCTGCGGCTCGCCGCGGTGCGTGCTCTGGAGGGGCTGCCGGTCCGCCCGGACGCGGTCATCCTCGACGGGAAGCACGACTATCTCGGCTCCCCCTGGCGGGTTCGTACGGTGATCAAGGGTGATCAGTCCTGTGTGGCCGTCGCCGCGGCTTCGGTGATCGCTAAAGTTCAGCGCGACAAAATGATGGCCGAACTGGGCATCGAACATGCAGACTTCGGTTTTGCGGCCAACGCCGGTTATCCGTCGCCGGTGCACAAGGCTGCACTGGCGGAGCGGGGGCCCACCCCGTACCACCGGCTCACGTGGGCGTATCTTGATGCGTTGCCTCAGTGGCGGCACCTCAAGAAGGCCCGCAGCTGGGCGGACGGAAATGTTCCGGAAATCGAGGGTCAGCTCGGCTTTGAGTTCTGACGCTTTTCCGGTGCTTCCCGTCGCACTCATGTGCCACCCGCCGACGCGAGTCGCGTCGGCGTTTGATAGACAACACTTCATGCCTCTCATTCCCGAGGAGCCTCAGATTCACGAGAGTGCCCAGGGTCCCCGCGCCACGCCGGCCAGCAGCCGCACCGCGCCGACCCCCCGCCCCGTACCCGGCCCGCGTCCCGCGGCACCGCCGCGTCCCGGCCGTCCGGGTCCTGCCCGGCCGATGCCGCCCGCGCAGCGCACGCCGCGTGATGCGGCCGCCAAGCCCGGGCCTGCCGCCCCGGCTGCCGCCGGTCCCGCCGCTTCCGGTCCCGTTGCTTCCGCTTCCGGCCCCGCCACTTCTGGCGGGCCTGTTGCCGAAGCGCCGGGCGGCAGCGCCGATGCCTCGGCCTCGGTTCCGCAGATCCAGCTCATCCCGGCCTCGGCCGAGGGCGCGCTGGACGCGGCCGAGGAAGCGGTCGACCTCCTGCTCGACTCCGGACGTGTCCCCGGCGAGGTCCTGGTGATCACCACCGGCGACCCGCACCCGTGGGCCACGCACGAGCTGTCCTTCGGTGAGGCCTCCTACTGGGCCCAGCACGACGCGGGCGACGACGTCTTCTACGCCGACGCCGCCGCCCTGGACCGTGCCGTGTCCCGGCCCGTGGTCGTCGTCGCCCTCAACGGCGGCAGCGAAGAGACCGCGGTCTCGGCCCTGCCGACGGCCCTCACCCGTGCGAGCACCCTGCTGATTGTCTGCGGCGACCCGCAGCGGATCAACTCGATGCTGGGCGCGGGCGTCTGAGACGACTTCCGTCGGCCGAAGTCATGGCTGACGTGGAGTCGTTGCTGGCGCGGAGTCGTGGTCGACCGCGCGGTGGTGCCGTCAGGCGCCGACCGCGCGGGAGCGCCGATCGACGGGCGTCGTGTGACAGCCGCCGTGTGACGGCCGACGTGTGGCGGGCAGTGGTGCGGGTCAGCGTGCCGCCGCGCGGCGCAGCACATCGGAGGCGGCCCCTCCGGTGCGCATCGTCGGCACATCGGTCCCGGGGAAGAGCTCGGGCCGTGAGCCGACGCTCGGCCGTCGGCCGCCGCGTCCCTCGCCAAGCACCTGCCAGCCGTCGGACGTCAGCGTGATGTACGCGCCGCAGCGCAGCCCGTGCAGCGTGCAGGCATCTCGCAGGCCCCACATCCAGGCCCCGTCCTCCTGGGTCCAACGGGCTTCCCCCTCGCGGCAGTAGAGCAGCACGGCGGTACGCACCGGGGTGCGGCGCCGCAGGTCGTGCGGGATGATCCGGCGCAGCTGCGCGAGCAGCGCGTTGCGGAAGACCCAGCCGTCCGTCATGGCCGCGCGCCGACTGAACGAGGCGCTCGCCCGCAGCCGTTCGTCCGCATCCAGCACGGCCACGACGGCCGTCGCCGTGGTCGGCAGATGGCGCGCGTGCAGGCCGCTGACGACCTCTCGCGGGTTGCGCAGCAAGGGAATTCCCGCTGCCGACCACTCGGCGGGCTCGAGTACCCGGGCCAGTCGGTGGGCGGAGTAGGCGGAGTCGGGGGCAAATTCGGCCGACGCCGAGTGTTCCGGCAACGATGCCGCGCCGGACGAGGCGAATCCGAAGGTCACGGTCCTCCCTTCGGCTACGCGCCCGTGCGAGGGCGGGGTCGGTCTGGGGGAGCGCACTGCGGCACAGCCCTACCGGACCATGGGGCCGCACGGGGAGCGGTTCCAATTGTTCCCGCCGCGATCGCCGGGGGCAATGAACAATCGGCACCACAAGCCGGTATCGGGCGATGCGCTGCTTATATCCCTGCCCAGATCGCCGCCCTTCGAGTCCTCCGGGGCCTTCGAGTCCTTCGGCGCCGAGGGGTCCGCCGGGCCCGCCGAGTCCGCCGGTGCCGCGAGGGGCGCGAGAGCCGCGAGCCGACCCGTGGCGGATTGGGCGATTGTCAGTGCCATCGGGTTGCATGGGGGCATGGACAACCTGGAGCTCCGTACCGAAGCCGACGCCATCCTCGCCGAGCTCGTCGGCGACCCCGGGGGTTCGGCGCGGCTGCGCGAGGACCAGTGGCAGGCGGTCGCGGCACTGGTGCAGGAGCGGCGGCGCGCCCTGGTCGTGCAGCGCACCGGCTGGGGCAAGTCCGCGGTGTACTTCGTGGCGACGGCCCTGCTGCGGCGGCGCGGCGCGGGCCCCACAGTGATCATCTCTCCGCTCCTCGCCCTGATGCGCAACCAGGTCGACTCCGCGGCGCGCGCAGGCATCCAGGCCCGCACCATCAACTCGGCCAACCCCGAGGAGTGGGACACCATCTACGGAGAGGTCGAGCGCGGCGAGACCGACGTCCTCCTCGTCAGCCCGGAGCGCCTCAACTCGGTGGACTTCCGTGACCAGGTGCTGCCCAAGCTCGCGGCCACCACGGGTCTGCTGGTGGTGGACGAGGCGCACTGCATCTCCGACTGGGGGCACGACTTCCGGCCGGACTACCGAAGGCTTCGGGCCATGCTCGCCGAGCTCTCGGCCGGTGTGCCGGTGCTGGCCACCACCGCGACGGCGAACGCGCGCGTGACGGCGGACGTGGCCGAACAGCTGGGCACCGGCGCCGGTGAGGCCCTGGTGCTGCGCGGCGCGCTGGACCGCGAGAGCCTGCGCCTCGGCGTCGTCCAACTGCCGGACGCCGCGCACCGGTTGGCCTGGCTCGCCGAGCACCTCGACGAACTGCAGGGCTCCGGGATCATCTACGCACTCACTGTCGCCGCGGCCGAGGAGGCCACCGCCTTCCTGCGGCAGCGCGGCTTCAAGGTGGCCTCCTACACGGGACGCACGGAGAACGCCGACCGGCTGCAGGCCGAGATCGACCTCCAGGAGAACCGGGTCAAGGCGCTGGTCGCCACGTCGGCGCTGGGCATGGGCTTCGACAAGCCGGACCTGGGCTTCGTGGTGCATCTCGGTTCACCGTCCTCGCCGATCGCGTACTACCAACAGGTGGGCCGTGCGGGCCGAGGCGTGGAGCACGCCGACGTGCTGCTGCTGCCCGGCAAGGAGGACGAGGCCATCTGGCGCTACTTCGCCGACACCGCGTTCCCGCCCGAGGCGCAGGTCCGCCAGACGCTCGCCGCCCTCGCCGACGCGGGGCGGCCGCTGTCCGTGCCCGCCCTGGAGGCCGTGGTGGAGCTCCGTCGCACCCGTCTGGAGACGATGCTGAAGGTGCTCGACGTGGACGGGGCGGTCAAGCGGGTCAAGGGCGGCTGGATCTCCACCGGCGAGCCGTGGGTCTACGACGCCGAGCGGTACGCATGGGTGGCCAGGCAGCGGCAGGCCGAGCAGCAGGCCATGCGGGACTACGTGAGCACGGACCAGTGCCGGATGGAGTTCCTGCGCAGGCAGCTGGACGACGAGGGGGCCGCCCCGTGCGGCCGGTGCGACAACTGCGCGGGCGCCTGGACCGACGCATCCGTCTCCGAGGACGCGCTGTCGGGCGCGGCCAAGGAGCTCGACCGTCCCGGTGTCGAGGTCGAGCCGCGCAGGATGTGGCCGACGGGCATGGCGGCGCTGGGCGTCGAGCTCAAGGGCCGGATTCCGGCCAAGGAGCAGTGCTCCACCGGGCGCGCGCTGGGCCGCCTCTCGGACATCGGCTGGGGCAACCGGCTGCGTCCGCTGCTGGCCGAGAGTGCGCCGGACGGGCAGGTCCCCGACGACGTGCTCAAGGCCGCGGTCGCCGTCCTCGCCGACTGGGCGCGCTCTCCGGGGGGATGGGCGAGCGGCGCCGCGGACGCCGCCGCCCGGCCGGTGGGCGTCGTGGCCGTGCCGTCGCTGGCACGCCCGCAGCTCGTCGGCTCCCTCGCGCAGGGCATCGCGTCCGTCGGGCGCCTCCCCTTCCTGGGGACGCTGGCGTACGAGGGTCCTGACGGCGCGCACGCGGCGCGCCGCAGCAACTCCGCCCAGCGCCTGCGGTCGTTGTCCGACGCCTTCACCGTCCCGGCGGAGCTGGCCGCCGCGCTGGCCGCCTCGCCGGGCCCCATCCTGCTCGTGGACGACTACACCGACTCCGGCTGGACCCTCGCGGTCGCCGCCCGCCTCCTGCGGCGGGCGGGCAGCGCGGAGGTGCTGCCCCTGGTGCTCGCCGCGGCGGGCTGAGCCTCCCTGGACTGAGGCTCCCGTGCCGCTCCCGGTACGGGAACATCGGCACGGGAAGCCGGTACGTCGGCGTCAGCTCACGGACGGCTCGTCAGGTAGCCGCCCATGGAGGTGAAGTACTCCGTCGCGGGCAGCTCGCGGCCGTCCTCGGTCCGTATGCGCGTGATGGCCAGGCCGTGGTTGCGGCCGTTGCGGGCGTCGGCTCCGGCGACGATCACCACGCCCTCGCCCTCGCGGTAGAAGATGCGGCCCGGCGTGCCGCCGTAACGGCCCTCGGACACCACCGCGGTGACGACCTCGAGCCGCTTGCCCTTGTGGAAGGCGAAGGCGCTCGGGTACGGCGCGGACTGGGCGCGGACCAGGCGCTCGAGGTCCTCGGCGGGCCAGGTCCAGTCGATGCGGATGTCCTCGGCGGACCGCTTGTGGAAGAAGCTCGCCTGGGAGCGGTCCTGCTTGGTGAACTCCGTCTGCCCAGCGGCGATGAGGTCGAGCGCGCCGATGGTGACCGGGGCGATGAGGTCGACGGTCTTGTGGAAGAGGTCGGTGGCGGTGTCCTTCGGGCCGACCGCGACCGCCTCCTGCCGGACGATGTCCCCGGCGTCGAGCTCGTCGTCCATCATGTGCGCGGTGACGCCCACTTCGGGCTCGCCGTTGATCATCGCCCAGATGATCGGGGAGAAGCCCGCGTACTTGGGCAGCAGCGAGTCGTGGACGTTCAGCGTGCCGTGGCGCGGGAGGCCGAAGATGCGCGGGGGGATCCAGGTGCGCCAGTTGTTGGCCACGATGATGTCCGCGTCGGCTTCCTTGAGACGCTCGAACAGCTCGTCGTCGTCAGGACGGTTGCGGATCAGCACCGGAACGCCGTGCTCCTCGGCGAGGTCGGCGACGGAATCGCTCCAGATCTTCTCGTACGCGTGCTCGCTCTTGGGGTGCGTCACCACCAGCGCCACGTCGTGCTCGGAGTCCAGGAGGGCTTGCAGGGTGCGGTGCCCCCAGGTCTGGTAACCGAACATGACGACCCGCATGGGGGTTCCTCCTCAGGGCAGGGAATGACTGACGCTAAGTAAAGCAAGCCTTACCTTAGTATGCAACGAGTCTACTCGGCACCCCAGTTGAAGGGGTCGGTTCGCCCGTCCGGTAAGTACCCCCGCCCGGTTTGCCCGGTCGACAGTCGCGTCGGATTAGCTTAGGCTCACCTAAGTTCGAGTGGGTGGCTCTGCCGACCTGCCCACTCTCTGTACCTTCCCCCACGCCTGACAGGCGACTTCCCCGCACGATGGGAGTGACATGTCACAGGTTCTTCCTGGCGACGACGCACCACTGGTCCACGACCTCATTGGCATCGGCTTCGGCCCCTCCAATGTGGCGATGGCGATCGCACTCAGCGAGCACAATGCGAGCGTCGGCAGGGAGGAGACGGTCACCGCTCACTTCTTCGAGCAGCAGTCGAGCTTCGGCTGGCACCGCGGCATGCTGATCGACGACGCGACCATGCAGGTGTCCTTCCTCAAGGACCTGGTGACGCAGCGGAACCCGACCAGTGAGTTCAGCTTCCTCTGCTATCTGAAGAGCAAGGGGCGCCTGACCGACTTCATCAACCACAAGAACCTGTTCCCGCTGCGGGTCGAGTTCCACGACTACCTGGAGTGGGCCGCCGCCAAGGTCGACGACCAAGTCTCCTATGGTCACGAGGTCGTCGGGGTCACGCCGTTCGTCCGCGACGGCGTCGTGGAGTACCTGGACGTCACGGTCCGCTCGGCGGAGGGCCTCGCGGTCCATCGGGCCCGCAACCTCGTCATAGGCACCGGCCTGCGTCCTCTCATGCCGGAGGGCGTGGAGCGCGGCGAGCACGTCTGGCACAACTCCGACCTGCTGACCAAGGTCGACGCCCTGGAGGGCACCTCGCCCTCCCGTTTCGTCGTCGTGGGCGCCGGTCAGAGCGCCGCCGAGAACGTCGCGTACCTGCACCGCCGCTTCCCCGATGCCGAAATCTGCGCGGTCTTCTCGCGCTACGGCTACAGCCCCGCGGACGACAGCAGCTTCGCCAACCGGATCTTCGACCCCGACGCCGTCGACGAGTACTTCGACGCGCCCGAGGACGTCAAGCAGCGACTGATGGGCTACCACGGCAACACCAACTACTCCGTGGTGGACATCGATCTGATCGACGACCTGTACCGGCAGATGTACCGGGAGAAGGTCCTTGGCACCGAGCGCCTCCGCTTCCTCAACGTCTCCCGGCTCACCGGCGTGAAGGAGACGGCCGACGGAGTCAGCGCCACCGTGAAGTCCCTCGTCACGGGCGAGGAGAACCTCGTGGACGCCGACGTCGTGGTCTTCGCCACCGGCTACAGCCCCGCCGACCCCGTCGGCCTCCTCGGCGAGGTCGCCGACCGCTGCCTCCGCGACGACGACGGCCGCGTCCGCGTCGAGCGCGACTACCGCGTGGCCACGGACGCCGACCTCCGGTGCGGCATCTATCTGCAGGGCGGTACGGAGCACACGCACGGCATCACGTCGTCGCTGCTGTCCAACATCGCGATCCGGGTCGGCGAGATCCTGGACTCGGTGCGCGAGCGGAGCGCCGCCTCCGCCGGGGCCCGCCCGGTCGCCGGTGAAACGGGCAGCGCCGCGCGCTAGGCAGTCCGCGGGGCCTCCCGGCGGGACCTCCCCGTCCGCCGGGAGGCCCCACCGGCCGTACGGCACGATCCGATCAGAAGGACAACGGATCAAAGGGATAACGTACGTCGACATGAGCACGACTGCAGTGGAGCGCCCCGTGCCGAGGGGCGCAACGGACACCCGTCGACGGCGGGTCGTGGGGCTCGGCATCCTCGCCGTGGTCCTGGTGCTCGCGGCGGCGGTGTCGCTGGCCGTCGGGGCGCGCGCGCTGACCCCGGCCGAGGTGTGGCACGGGCTGTTCGCCGCGCCGGAATCCGACCAGCGGCTCACCGAGATCCGCCTCATCGTGCAGACCGTGCGGGTGCCGCGGACGGTGCTCGCCGTGGTGGCGGGCATCGCGCTCGGTGTCGGCGGCGCGCTGATCCAGGGATACACCCGCAATCCCATCGCGGACACGGGCCTGTTGGGCGTGAACGCCGGTGCGTCGTTCGCCGTGGTCACGGTGGTCGCCGTGTTCGGGTTCTCCAATCCGTTCCAGTACGTCTGGTTCGGCTTCGCGGGGGCGGCGGTCTCCGGTGTCGTCGTGTTCGGCCTCGCGAGCCTCGGCAGGGGGGCCGGTAATCCCCTGACACTCGCCCTGGCCGGGCAGGGCATCACGGTGTTCCTCGCCGCGATGACCACGGCCGTCTCCCTCTCGGACCAGAAGTCCCTGAACGCACTGCGGTTCTGGAACGCGGGCTCCGTGGCGGGCGTCGACTTCGACGTGATCTGGCCGGTGACCGCGTTCATCGCGGTCGGACTCGTCCTGGCCCTGACCACGCTGCCCTCCCTCAACCTGCTCAACCTGGGCGAGGACGTGGCGCGGGGACTCGGGGTGAACATCGCGTTCAGCAGGACCGTCGGCATCCTCGCCATCACGCTGCTGGCCGGTGCGGCGACGGCGGCATGCGGCCCCATCGCGTTCCTCGGCCTGATGGTGGCGCACGTGGCCCGTTATCTGACCGGCCCCGACTACCGCTGGCTCGTGCCGTACGCGGGGCTGCTCGGCGCGGTCGTCCTGCTGGTCTGCGACATCGTGGGCCGACTGGTGGTGCGGCCCGGCGAGTTGGAGGCCGGTGTCGTCGTGGCCCTGCTCGGGGCTCCGTTCTTCGCGGTCCTGGTCTGGCGAGGAAAGTTCAAGAACGCATGAGCGAGACAGATGTGAAGCCCACGGTGGCGCCGGGCGTGCGGCTCGGCCCCATGTCCTTCGTATGGCGGCCCTGGCTCGTCCTGGTCACGCTGCTGCTGATGGCGGCGACCTTCCTGGTGTTCTGCCTGTCCATCAGCATCGGCGACTTCCCCATCGGCCTCTCCCGGGTGATGGCCACGCTCGTCGGCCGCGGTGAGCAGGTCGACGAGTTCGTGATCATGGATCTGCGGATGCCGCGCGCCCTGGCCGGGCTCGTCGTGGGGATCGCGCTCGGCGTCTCCGGCGCGATCACGCAGTCGGTCGCGCGCAACCCGCTGGCCAGCCCGGACATCTTGGGCATCACCGGCGGCGCGAGCGCGGTCGCGGTGTTCTCGGTGACGGTGTCGGGCGGCACCGCCGCGGCGGTCGTCGACTCCGTGGGGCTGTCCGCGGCGGCGCTCGCCGGTGGCCTCTGCACGGGCCTGCTCGTGTACTTCCTGGCGTGGCGCCGTGGGGTCGACGGCTTCCGGCTCATCCTCATCGGGATCTCGGTGAGCGCCGTGACGCAGGCGATCACCACCTGGCTCCTCGTCTCGGCCGACATCAGGGATGTGGCCCGCGCCCAGGCGTGGTTGGTCGGTTCGCTGGACAACCGGTCGTGGGACGAGGTCTGGGTGGCGCTCTGGTGCTCGCTCGCCCTCCTGGTCGTCGTGGCCGGGGCCGCGTTCCAGTTCAAGCCGATGCATCTCGGCGACGACATCGCCGCGGGTCTCGGTGTCCGCTTCGCGCGGGTGCGTGCGGTGCTGCTGCTGTGCGCGGTGCTGCTGGCGGCCGTGGCGGTGAGCGCGGCGGGCCCTGTGCCGTTCGTCGCGCTGGTGGCGCCCCAGGTGGCGATGCGTCTCGCGCGGCGTCCGACGCCGCCGCTGATCGCTTCCGGCCTGGCCGGGGCGCTGCTGCTGATCGGCGCCGACCTGACCGCGCGCGCGGTGCTGCCGAACAATCTCCCCGTCGGCGTGGTGACCGCCGCGATCGGCGGCCCCTTCCTCGTCTACCTGTTGGTACGGGCGAACCTCAAATAGCAGGCTCGGCCCCATTAGCTGGTACAAAGGTGAGGCAAACCTAATAACATAGGGGGGCTTGTGGTCGCTCAGTACATCACCGAGATCGAGCCGGCGGTCGAGGACGCCGCGCGGCTGGCCGCCAGGGGCGTCTCGGTCGGATACGGCAGCCGTACCGTCATCGACGACCTCGACGTGTCGATCCCGCCCGGGGTGATCACGACGATCATCGGCCCCAACGGCTGCGGGAAATCGACGCTGTTGCGCACCCTGACGCGACTGCTCAAGCCGGTCAGCGGCTCGGTCGTGCTGGACGGCCAGGACATCGTCAAGCTCAAGACCCGCGAGGTGGCGAAGAAGCTCGGGCTGCTGCCCCAGACGCCCGTCGCGCCGGAGGGGCTCACGGTGGCCGACCTGGTCGCCAGGGGCCGTCACCCGCACCAGAGTTGGCTGCGCCAGTGGTCGTCGGACGATGCGGGCGTCGTGGAGCGCGCGCTGGCCATGACCGGCGTCTCCGACCTGGCGGACCGCCCCGTCGACTCGCTGTCCGGCGGGCAGCGCCAGCGCGTCTGGATCTCGATGACCCTGGCCCAGGGCACCGATCTGCTGCTCCTCGACGAGCCGACCACGTATCTCGACCTGGCCCACGCGATCGACGTACTGGACCTGGTGGACGATCTGCACGAGTCGGGGCGCACCGTGGTCATGGTGCTGCACGACCTCAACCTGGCCACGCGGTACAGCGACAACCTCATCGTGATGAAGGACGGGTCGATCCTGGCGCAGGGGCACCCGCGCGACGTGATCACCGCGGATCTGCTGCACGAGGCGTTCGGGCTGCGCGCCCGGGTCGTCGACGACCCGGTGGGCGACCGGCCGCTGATCGTGCCGATCGGTCGTACGCACGTCCAACTCGACTGACCCCACCGGAGAACAGCCAGGTAAGGCTAGGCTAACCTCATCACCGCAAGGTAAGGTTTGGCTGCCCTGAGACCGGGGCGCAGCGGTCAGCGCGAAAGCAAGGGAATCCGGATGCTCCTCCACCGAACCACGCTCATGAAGCCCCGGCGGCGGCTGGCGGCCGTACTGACCGCCACGGCCCTCGGCGTCGGCCTCCTCGCGGGCTGCGGTTCCGGCTCGGACGACGAGGCGAGCGACAACACCCCGGCGGCCGCCACCGGTGGCAAGTTCCCGGTCACCGTGGAGCACGCGTTCGGGTCCACGAAGGTCACCAAGGCCCCCAAGCGCGTCGTCACCGTCGGCTACACCGACGACCAGACCGCGCTGGCCCTCGGCACCAAGCCGGTCGGCATGGTCGACCAGTACCCGAACCCGGAGGGCAAGTCCCCCGACATCAACACCCAGTGGCCCTGGGTGAAGGACAAGTGGGGCGACACCAAGCCCGACGTCGTCATGAAGAACGGCGACTCAGGACCCAACTACGAGAAGATCGCCGCCCTGCGCCCGGACCTGATCGTCGCGGTCTACTCCGAGATCGACAAGGCCGGTTACGACAAGCTCTCCCAGATCGCCCCGACGGTGGGCCGCACCAAGGGCGAGAAGGAGCTCTTCAGCGCCCCCTGGCAGGACAACGCGGTGCACATCGCCAAGGCGCTCGGCAAGGAGGACGAGGGCAAGAAGCTCGTCGAGGGCATCGAGGACAAGCTGACCGCGGCCAAGAAGGCGCACCCGAAGTTCGCGGACCAGACCTCCGTCGCCCTGTCCTGGTACAAGGACTCCATCAACCCCTTCACCTCCAAGGACGTCCGCGGACGCCTCCTGACGGGCATGGGCTTCAAGTACCAGACGAAGATCGACAAGATCGCGGGCGGCAAGTTCTCCACCGAACTCTCGCCCGAGCGCACGGACCTGGTCGACGTCGACCGCATCGTCGTCATCAACGACAAGGCGGACACCGAGGCGCTGAAGAAGTTCAAGCTGTTCGCCAACCTGGACGCCGTGAAGAAGGGCAACGTGTCCTACCTCCTGGACAGCGAGGGCCCGGCGGTCGGCGCCGCGATGTCGCAGGGCACCGCGCTTTCCCTGCCGTACGCGATCGACGAGCTCGTCAAGTCGGTCGAATAGAGATGACGTTCCACCTGTCCCGTCCCCGGCTCGACTTGGTCTACGTGTGAGCACCGCCGAATCACCCACCGCTGAAACACCCTCGACCGGCACGCCTCTCGCCGACACGTCCGCCGCCGACGCGGGCGCCGCCCCGGCGACGCTGCGCACGGCGTCCGGACGCGAGGCCACCCGGTGGGTCACGGCCCACTGCCGCCAAGTGCCGTGGCTGACGACCGCCACCGTGTTCACCACGGTGGCGGGAGCGGCGCTCCAGGTGCTCCCGGTGCTCCTGCTCGGCCGGGTGGTCGACGGAGTGGTCGAGGGCGAAGGGCGCTCCGTCCTGGTCACGATCGCCGTGCTGATGGGGGTCGCCGCGCTGTTCGGCGCGGTGGCCACCGCGGCCTCGACCTATCTGATCGGACGGCTCGGCGCGGATCTGCTCGCACGGCTGCGGGAGGGCGCCGTCCGTGCGGTGCTCGGCATGCCGAGCACGCGGATCGAGCAGGTCGGCCGCGGGGACGTGCTCTCCCGGGTCGGCGACGACGTGGCCGTGCTGTCCAAGGGCATCCGGACGGCCATCCCCACGGTGTTCTCGGCGGGCGTGCTGGTCTTCATCGCCACGGTCGGCATGTTCGGCCTCGACTGGCGGCTCGGCCTCGCGGGCGCCGCCGCGCTGCCCGCGTACGCGCTGGCCCTGCGCTGGTACCTGCCCCGCTCCGCCCCGCTCTACCGCAAGCAGCGGGTGGCCCAGGCCGACCGCGCGC
Organism: Streptomyces sp. NPDC042371; assembly: GCF_056437465.1. Lineage (NCBI taxonomy): Bacteria > Bacillati > Actinomycetota > Actinomycetes > Kitasatosporales > Streptomycetaceae > Streptomyces > Streptomyces sp. NPDC042371. Next base: position 97,207 of record NZ_JBWKAP010000003.1, read on the forward strand.
AGGCGCTGATCAGCGGTCTGAACGGGATCGACACCGTGCGTGCGTACCGCCTGGAGGACGACGTCCGGGAGAAGGTCACCACGGAGTCCTGGCGGGTGCGCAACCTCGGCATCGACGTGTTCCGGTTCTTCGGGCGGTTCGTGGGCCGGGAGAACCGCGCCGAGTTCATCGGCCTCGTCCTCATCCTCGTGGTGGGATACGCCCTGTTGGAGGCCGACGCCGCCAGCCTGGGCGAGGTGTCGGCGGCCCCGCTGATGTTCCACCGCCTTTTCACCCCGCTCGGCGCCATCATGTTCACCTTCGACGAGGCGCAGAAGTCGGGCGCCAGCCTGACCCGCCTCGTCGGTGTGCTCGGGGAGTCCGCGGAGGAGCGGCTCGTGGGCGACACGTCCGTCGCGCCGGCCGACGCGGTGCCGCACCAGGTGACGGTGGAGGGGCTGACGTACAGCTATCCCGACACCGATGAACCGGTGCTCAGGGACGTCGACCTGACGATCCCGGCCGGTGGCTCGCTCGCCCTCGTGGGAGCGACGGGTGCGGGCAAGTCGACTCTGGCCGCGCTGATCGCGGGCATCGGGACCCCGCAGACGGGTTCGGTGCGCATCGGCGCGCACGACCTGGCCGGTCTCGACGAAGCCGGGGCGCGGGCCCTGGTGAGCATCCTGACGCAGGAGACGTACGTGTTCTCCGGGCCGCTCGCCGATGACCTGCGGCTCGCCGCGCCGCAGGCGACCGATGCCGAACTCATGGACGCGCTGCGCACGGTGGGCGCCGCCGACTGGGTCGAGGCGCTGCCCGAGGGGCTCGGCACCACGGTCGGCGAGGGCGGCGAGCGCCTGGACGTCACCAAGATCGCGCAGATCGCCCTGGCCCGCCTGGTGCTCGGCCGGGCGCCGGTGGTCGTGCTCGACGAGTCGACCGCGGAGGCGGGCAGTGAGGGCGCGGCCGAGCTGGAGCGTGCCGTGCTCGCCGCGTGTGCGGGCCGGACGACGCTCTTCGTGGCGCACCGGCTGACGCAGGCGATGGCCGCGGACCGGATCGCCGTGCTGGATGCGGGGCGCGTAGTGGAGCAGGGCACCCACGACGAGTTGGTGGCACTGGGCGGCCGGTACGCACGACTGTGGCGGGCCTGGCGAGAGGGTAGTTAGGCAACCCTAATTTAGGTTAGCCTAACTGCGATTACCTGGAAGGGACGCTGTGTCTTCGATGATGGAACCGAGCACTCGCCTCGTGCTGCTTTCCCCCGCCCGCCTGGCCGATGTGCGCCGGCGCGCCGGTGACTACTCCGACCGGACCGTCGCCGAGGCGTGTGCCATCGGCCTGTCGTACTGGGCGACGGGCCTGAGCCCCGAAGGCATCGAGCTCACCCCGGGCACGCTCTTCGCCGACGTCCTCGGCTGGGTCGACAACGGAGGCACCGGGCCCGGCAGTCAGGACGCGGGCGCGGCGGGCCACCACATCCCCGTCCCCGACGGCATCGAGCCGCACGACGCACAGCTCGCGCTCGACGACCTGGCCGACTTCCCCGACCGGCCGCTCGGCACCATAGGCCCGGACAGCGCCCAGGCGCGGCTGGAGACCCTGGCCGAGTGGAACGACACCGACGCCGACCGGGCCCGCCCGACCCTCGTCGAGATGTTTCTCGAACAGGCCCGGACCAGGCCGGACGCCATCGCCATCGTCGACGAGCACCGGTCGCTGACCTACCGTGAGGCGGCCGACCGGTCGGCCCAGTTGGCCCACCACCTCATCGCACGCGGCCTCGCCCCCGAACAGGTCGTCGGCATCTCGCTCGGCCGCTCCGCCGACATGGTGGTCGGCCTGCTCGCCGTACTCAGGGCGGGCTGCGCCTTCGTGCCGCTCGACCCGCAGTGGCCCGCCGCGCGCCGCTCCGTCGTCATCGAGGACGCCCGCGTCGTCGTGCAGCTCAACTCCTCGGGCGAGCACGACCCGCAGGAGCCGGAAGCCGTCGCCGTCGACCTCGCCGACTGGGCGTTCGACTCCCTGCCCACCGAGGGGACCGGCGTCCCCGTCGCCGGTGACTCACTCGCGTACGTGATCTTCACGTCCGGCTCGACCGGGCGGCCCAAGGGCGCGATGATCCGGCACGAGGCGATCAGCGAGCGCCTGCTCTGGCAGGTCGACGAGATCCTGCACTTCGGCCACGACGACGCGTCGCTGTTCAAGGCGCCGCTGTCGTTCGACATCTCCATCAACGAGATCTTCCTGCCGCTGGTCTGCGGCGCCCGCCTGGTCGTCCTGCGGACCGGCGGCGAACGCGACCCGCACCACCTGCTGAGCGTGATCGCCGAGCAGCGCGTCACCTTCACGTACCTCGTGTCGTCCATGCTGGACGTGCTCCTGGAGATGGCGGGGGACTCCGGCCGCCTCGACAGCCTGCGCCACGTCTGGTGCGGCGGCGAGGTGCTCACCCCCGAGCTGTACGAGCGGTTCCGCACCCGGCTCGCCATCCCGATGTACCACGGCTACGGCCCGGCCGAGACGACCATCGGCGTCTCCCACGTCATCTACCGGGGCGAGGCCGAGCGCCTCTCGACGTCCATCGGCAGGGCCAACCCCAACACGCAGCTGTACGTCCTCGACGACGAGCTGCGCCCGGTCCCGGTCGGCGTCGGCGGCGAACTGTACGCAGGCGGCCTCCTCCTGGGCCGCGGCTACGTCAACGCGCCCGGCCTGACCGCCTCCCGGTTCGTCGCCAACCCCTTCGCCTCGGACGGGTCCCGGCTCTACCGCACCGGCGACCTCGCGCGGTTCGCCCCCGACGGGTCCCTGGACTTCCTCGGCCGCGCCGACAACCAGATCAAGATCCGCGGCATGCGCCTGGAGATCGAGGACGTCGAGGTCGGCCTCGCCGAGCACCCCCGCGTCCGCCACACCTGCGTCGTCGCGAAGAAGAACACCGCGGGCGGCACCTACCTGGTGGGCTACGTGATCCCCGCCGCGGGCAGCGAGAACCTGCGGGCCGACGAGGTCAAGGCGTGGGCCGTCGACCACATGGTCGAGTACATGGTGCCCACCCACATCGTCGTGATGGACGCGTTCCCGCTCACCGCGAACGGCAAGCTCGACCGGAACGCACTGCCCGAACCCAGCACGGCGACCGGCGCGGTCGCCCCGCCCACCACCGAGAACGAGCGCGTGGTCTGCGCGGCCGTCGCCGCGGTCCTTCAGCTGGACGAGGTCGGCGTCGACCAGGACTTCTTCCAGCTCGGCGGCGACAGCATCCTGACCATCTCGCTGCTCAGCGCGCTGCGCGAGGCGGGCCTCTACGTCACGGCGCGGCAGATCTTCACCCACACCGTCGTGGGCGCACTGGCGGCGGTCGCGAGCCGCGAGGACGTCTCCACCGTGGACCACGGCGACGTCGCGACCGGCGCCGTCGTGGGCTCGCCCGTCGTCCAGTGGCTCGGCGAGACCACCGACGCCATCGACGGCTTCGTGCAGTCGGTGGTCCTCAACACCCCGCAGGACCTGACCGCAGAGGCCCTCGACGAGATACTCGGCGCCGTCCTCGCACGGCACGACATGCTGCGCGCGAAGCTCGTGCGCGGCGACCACTGGAGCTTCGACATCCCCGAGGCCGACCGGACCGCCCCGGCGGGGTCGGTGTGGCAGGAGAGCGACCGGCCGCTGGACGAGTGCGTCGAGCTCGCCACCGCCGGGCTCGACCCGGACAACGGAGTGATGCTGCGCGCCGTCCGGCGCCCCGCGGAGAACCAACTGGTCGTCGTCGTCCACCACGTGGTGATCGACGGCGTTTCCTGGCGGGTCCTGATGGAGGACCTGGCCACGGCGTGGCGCCAGCGCGCTGCCGGTGAGCCCGTCGAACTGCCCCCGGTCGGCACGTCGTTCCGGCGCTGGACACAGCTCCTGGAACGCGCGGGCTTCGAAGCCGACCGCGACCACTTCCAGCGGCCCCTGCCGGGCCCGGACCGGCCGGTGGGCCGACGCGCGCTCACCGCCGCCGACACCGTCGCCCGCGAGCGCATCCAGACCGTCACCGTCGGCCCCGAGATCACCGCCGCGCTCCTCGGCGAGATCCCCGCCAAGTTCCACGCGGGCGTCAACGACGTCCTCCTGACCGCGCTCGCTGTCGCCCTCGCCCGCTGGCGCCGCGACCTCGGACAGGACCAGACGTTCGCCCACATCGAACTGGAGGGCCACGGCCGCGAGGGACGCTTCGTGGCGGACGCGGCCGGATTCGAACCGGAACTCTCGCGCACCGTCGGCTGGTTCACCACGCTGTTCCCGGTGACCGTCGACCCCGGCGCCGCGCCCGACCTCACCGCCCCCGAGTACCTCGCCGCCGCGCTCAAGGCGGTCAAGGAAGACCTCTCCCGGGTGCCGAGCAACGGCATCTCCTACGGCGCCCTGCGCTACCTCGCGGGCACCGCGTTCGACGCGCCCGCGCCCCAGGTGCTCTTCAACTACCTGGGCCGCTTCGACGCCGGTGCCTCCGGGGACTGGCAGCTCACGGGCGCCACCGGCCAGCTCGGCGAGAAGCGCGACCCGCACATGCGCCTGCCGCGCGCCCTGGAGTTCAACGCCATCGCCGAACCGGCCTCGACCGGCGGCGATTACGAACTCGTCACCACCGTCTCCTGGCCCGACGGCATGTTCACCGACGCGGACATCGCGACGCTCGGCGGCTACTTCCGCGTGGCCCTGGCCGGTCTCGCCGCACTCGATGAGGGCGGCCACACCCCCAGCGACTTCCCCCTCGTACCGCTCACCCAGGCCGACGTCGACGACCTGGACAGCCCGGCGCTGCGCGACATCCTGCCGCTCACCCCGCTGCAGGAAGGCCTGTACTTCCACTCGGTCTTCGACGACGAATCGGCGGGCGCTTACGTCGAGCAGCAGCTCCTCACGCTGGACGCGGCGGACGGCGACGTGGACGCCGACCGGCTCGCGGCCGCGGCGACCCGGCTGCTCGCGCTCTACCCGAACCTGGCCGCACGCTTCACGGCCCTCGCCGACGGCCGCGTCGTCTCCGTCCTGGAGAGCGGCGTCCAGGCGCCCTTCACGACCGTGGACCGCCCCGGCATCACCGACGAGGAGATACGCGACCTCGCCGAGCGCGACCGTCGCGCCGGGTTCGACCTGGCCACCGGACCGCTGATGCGGTACACGCTCGTCCGGGCCGGTGGCGGCCGCACCGTCCTGGTGCAGACCGTGCACCACATCATCGCCGACGGCTGGTCGGTCCCGCCGATGCTGCGCGCGCTCCTCGCCGAGTACCACGCGCCGGGCACCGTCTACCCGGTCGGCGGCTTCCCCGACTACGTGCACTGGCTCGCCGGGCGGGACGACGACGAGAGCGACCGGGTGTGGCGCGAGGAGCTCGCCGAGCTGCCGGGAGCCTCGCTGGTCGCCGACGGTCACACTCCCTCGGACCGGTTCGCCGACACGGCGGTCGAGGGTGACGACGACATCGATGCGGCCGTCCGGGCCGCCGGTGTGCCCCTGAGCGTCGCCGTGCACAGCGCGTGGGCGGTGACGCTGGGCGGCATCCTGCACACCGACGACGTCGTGTTCGGCTCCACGGTGTCCGGGCGCGACGCGGACGTGCCCGGCATCGGCGACATGGTCGGCCTGTTCATCAACACGATCCCCGTACGGGCCCGTTGGACCGGCTCGACCACGGCGGGCGACCTGCTCGCCTCGGTGCGGGAGCACCAGAGCGCCGTCCTGCCGCACCAGCACGTCTCGCTCGCGCGGATCGGCCGTCAGGCGGGCGCCGGTTCGCTGTTCGACACCCTCGTGGTGTTCGACGTGGCGACCGACCCGCAGAGCCTGCGGACCGCCGACGCCGAACTCGTCATCACCGACATCGTGAACGAGGGCGCCCCGCACTACCCGCTCACGCTGGTCGTGGAGCGCGCGCTCGACGGGCGGCCGCGCTTCAACCTGATCTACGACGGCGAGCTCCTCGGCGAGTCCACCGCCCAGGAGATCCTGCGCACCTTCGCCAGGACCCTCACCGGCCTGCTCACCCGGCCGGACGCCCTGGTCGCCGACCTGAAGCCCGCGGACGCCCGGCGCCCCGCGCGGATCGAACCGACGACCCTGGGCGGCCTCTTCGACGCCGCCGCGCACCGCGACCCGGCGGCCACCGCCGTCACCCAGTGCGCGCTCGACGGCGGCACCCGGTCGCTGACGTACGGCGAACTGGCCGACGCCAAGAGCGGGTTGGCGGCTTCGCTGCGCGCGGCCGGGGTCGGCCCCGGCAAGCGCGTCGCCGTCGCCGTCCCGCGCTCCGTCGAGCAGGTCGTCGCGCTGGTCGCGATCGTCTCCGCGGGCGGTGCCTACGTACCGCTGGACCTGGCCTACCCGGACGAGCGCCTCGAGTACATCCTCGCCGACGCCGCCCCGCAGGTCGTCCTCGTCGATCGCGAGCAGCGCGACCGCTTCACCGGCCTCCTGGACCGGGCGGGTATCTCGGCCCGCGTGCTCGTCCAGGACGACGAACTGCCGCAGGACGCCGACGCACCCGCTGCCGAGGCCCGCTGGCACGACCCCGCCTACGTGATCTACACGTCCGGCTCCACCGGCCGCCCCAAGGGCGTCGTCGTACCGCACTCCAGCGTCGTGACGCTGCTCGCCAACACCCGGCCCGACATGGGCTTCGGGCCGCACGACGTATGGGTCCAGTTCCACTCCTTCTCCTTCGACTTCGCCGTCTGGGAGCTGTGGGGAGCGCTGGCGCACGGCGGTGAGCTGCTGGTGCCCGAGTACGCGCTGACCCGCTCGCCGGTCGACTTCCACCGGCTCGTCCGCGAGCGCGGTGTGACCGTGCTCAACCAGACGCCTTCGGCGTTCTACCAGTTCATCGAGGCCGACCGGCACGCCGGTGAACAGGTGACCGCGCTGCGCCGGATCATCTTCGGCGGCGAGGCCCTGGACCTCGGGCGGCTGCGCGGCTGGATCGAGCGGCACGGCACCGCGTCGCCCGAGCTGGTCAACATGTACGGCATCACCGAGACCACCGTCCACGTCACCCACCGGGTGCTGACCGAGGGCGACTTCGGCGGCTCCGACGGCTCCCGCGCCTCCGGCGACGACGTGAGCCCGATCGGCGGCCCGATCCCCGGCCTCGTCACCTATCTGCTCGACGACCGGCTCCGGCCGGTGCCGCCTGGCCGGGTCGGCGCCATCTACGTCGCGGGCGACCAGGTGTCGCTCGGCTACCTGGGCAGGACCGGCCTCACCGCGAGCCGGTTCGTGGCGAACCCGTTCGCGGACGACGGTTCCCGCATGTACCACACGGGCGACCTGGCCCGCCGCACGCTGGACGGCGAGCTGGAGTTCGCGGGCCGCGCCGACGACCAGGTGCAGCTCAAGGGCTTCCGCATAGAACTCGGCGAGGTCGAGTCCGCGCTCAGGGAGCTCGACGGCGTGGTCGACGTGGCCGTCACCGTCGCCGACAGCGGCGACCACCTGGTCGCGCACGTCGTGGGCCGCGTGCCCGGCGACCTCGCGGGCCTGCTCGCCGCGAAGCTGCCCGTGCACATGGTGCCCAGCCGGGTCCTTTCGGTCGACGCCCTGCCGCTGACGGTCAACGGCAAGCTGGACCGCAAGGCGCTGGTCGAGCGCGCCGCACACGACGACGGCAACCCCTCCGTGGCCGCCGGTGATTCCGCGCTCGCCGCGCTGGTCGACATCTTCGCCGAGGCGCTGCCCGGCTCCACCGCCGTGGACGGGGACACCGACTTCTTCATGGCGGGCGGCGACAGCATCGTCGCCATCACCGTGATCAACCGCGCAAGGGCGCTCGGCCTACCGATCGCGCCCCGCGACGTCTTCCTTTTCAGGACGCCGCGCGCGCTCGCCGAGCACCTGGGTTCGAGCGCCCCGCAGGCCGCCGCGCCTGCCCCCGACCGCCGCGAGGACGGCCCGTTCCCGCCGACGCCGATCATCCTGCGCCAGCGCGACCTTGGCGGATCGCTCGACCGGTTCGTGCAGGCCAGGACCTTGACGGCCCCCGACGGCACCGGGTTCGCCGACGCCGAGCGCGCCGCGAACGCCGTCGTGGCCGCGCACCCCGCCCTGCGGATGCGGCTGCGCGTCGAGCACGGCGTGTGGGCGCTGCGCACCGAACCCGCCCGCGAGGTCACGGTCGTCCGCACGGACGCCGCCGACGCGACGGCCGCCGCAGATGAGGCCGCAGGACGGCTCGACCCCGAGGCCGGGAACGTCATCGCGTTCTCGTGGCTGGAGACGAGCCGCACCCTGGTCGTCACCGTGCACCACATCGCCGTCGACGCGGTGTCCTGGCTGGTCATCCTCGACGACCTGGCCGCCGCCATGAGCGGCACCGCACCGGCGCCGACGACCACGTCCTACGCCGAGTACGCCGAGGCGCTGACGCTCGGGTCCGGCGAGGCGATCGACGCCCTCGGGCACTGGATCACCACGCTCCAGGCGCCCGCGCTGCTCCCGGAGCCCGCCGCCGGGGCCCTGCGCGAGACCACCGTCATCCTCCCGCCCGAGGCGAGCGACCGCCTGACGCGCACCGCGCCCGCCGCCCTCGGCGTCGGTCTCACCGAGCTGCTGTGCGGCGCGCTGCGCACCGCGCTGACCCACGTCCAGCCGTCGCCCACCGACCTCGCGGTCGAGCTGGAGCGGCACGGCCGGGTCCCGGTCGTCGAACAGCACGACTACACCCGCACCGTCGGCTGGTTCACCTCCATCGCGCCCGTACGGCTCACCGCGCACACCGACCCCGTCGCCGCCGCGCGTGAGGTCGCCGAGCGCCAGCCGGACGAGGCCGGGCACGTCGCGTACGGACAGCTCAAGTACCTCGACCCGCAGACGGCCCCGCTGCTGACCGGCCGCCCCCAGGTCCTCTTCAACTACCTGGGCCGCGGCAGCGAGTCCCAGGCGGTGCACGTCACCGGAGGCGACCAGGGCAGCCCGTACGCCGTCGAGGTCAACGCCTGGACCGACGATGCCACCGGCAGCCTGCACGCGGCCTTCACCCTCGCCGACGGCATCCCCGACGAGATCACCGAGCACTGGCTCGGCGCTTTGGAGCGCATCGCGGACGCCTCCGTGACCGCCGAGCGCACCGCGCCGGTCACCCCGCTCCAGCGGGGCCTGTTCTTCCAGGCTCAGATGGCGGGCACGGCCGGACACTACGTCGCCCAGAGCTGGTTCACCTTCGACCGGTGCCTGGACGCCGACGCGCTGGCCGAGGCGATGGCGTACGTCATCGCGTGGCACCCCGTCGTCGGCGCGGGCTTCACCACCGACGACGACGGAAACCCGGTCCAGGTCCTCAAGGCGGGCCGACGCGTCGACGTGCGCACGGTCGAGCTGACGGGCGACGAGGACGTCGAGGCGTTCCGCACCCAGGACCGCGACGCGGGCTTCGACCCGGCAGACGCGCCGCTGATCCGGCTGACCGTGGTCCGGCTGCCCGACGGCAACGACGGGCTGCTGCTCAGCTACCACCTGCTGCTGTGGGACGGCTGGTCCCGCGAGATCGTGCTGCGGGACCTGTTCGACGCGTACGAGTCCGTCCTCGCGGGCGAGCGGCTCGACGCGGCCCCTGCCACGCCGAGCTTCGAGGAGTACGCCAGGGCGCTCGCCGCCAAGGACCCCGCCGTATCGGAACGCTTCTGGGCGGAGCACCTGGCGGAGGTCCCCGGCCCGACCCTGCTCGCCGGACCCGCACCGGTCCTCTCGCAGGAGCTGCCGCCCGCACTCGTGCACCAGCTCTCCGCCGAGCAGTCGGAGCTGCTGCGGGACGCGGCCAAGCGGCACGGCGTGACCCTGAACGCGGTGCTGACCGGCGCCTTCGGCCTCCTGCTCGGCGCTCACACGGGCCGCAGCGACGCCGTGTTCGGCGTGACCGTCTCGGGCCGCGACGGCGAGGGCCTCTCCGACATCGTCGGCGTGCTACTCAACACCGTGCCCACCTGGACGAAGGCCCGGCCGGACGACACCGTCGGCGCATACCTGTCGGCCGTACAGGCGGCCAGGGTCGAGGCGATGGAGCACGAGCACCTCGGGCTCGGCGAGATCCAGCGGGCCAGCGGCCACGACACGCTGTTCGACAACCTGTTCGTGCTGCAGAACTTCCTCGACATGGACGCCTTCGCCGAGATGAACACCCGGCACGGCATCACCTCCGTCAAGGCCGACGACTCCACCCACTACCCGTTCACCTGGGTCGTCACCCCGGGCGACCGGCTCACGGTCAAGCTGGAGCACCGTCACGGCGACACCGCCGACGCCCGCCGTCTCCTCGACGACTACGTGCGGGTGCTCGAAGACCTGGCCCGCTCGACAGGACCGCTCGGCGCGCTGCCGGGCCTCGGCGCGGCACCCGAGCCCGCCGAGCGCACGGACGTCGGCACGGACACCGTCGTCGACCGGTTCGACCGGGCGGCCGACCGGGACCCGGAGCGGGTCGCCCTCGTCGCCCACGGCTCGACCATGACCTTCGCCGAACTGCGGGACCGCAGCCGCGCGGTGGCCGGGGTGCTCGCCGGGCGGGGCCTCGGGCCCGAGACGACCGTGGGTCTCGCGATCCCGCGCTCCCTCGACTCGATCGTGGCGCTGTTCGCCGTGCTGCGCGTCGGCGCCGCCTACGTACCGCTGGAGCTCGACCACCCGGACGAGCGGATCGCGGCGATCGTCGAGGACGCCCGTCCGGACGCGATCCTCACCGTGAGCGCCGTGGCGCCCCGGCTGACCGGCACCGTGGCCGACACCGGCGGCCTGATCGAGCTGGACCGTCCGCTGCCCGCGGCCGAGCCGTTCGTGACGTTCGCCCCCGAGGACCCGGACCGGCTGCGGCACCCCGCGTACACGATCTACACCTCCGGCTCGACCGGAAAGCCCAAGGGCGTGGTGACCGAGTACGCCGGGCTCACCAACATGCTCGTCAACCACCAGCGCCGGATCTTCGAACCGGTCCTCGCCGAGCACGGCCACCGGACCTTCCGGATCGCGCACACCGTGTCGTTCGCGTTCGACATGTCGTGGGAGGAGCTCCTGTGGCTCGCCGACGGCCACGAGGTGCACATCTGCGACGAGGAGCTGCGCCGCGACGCGCCCGGCCTGGTCGAGTACTGCCTGGCGCACGGGATCGACGTCATCAACGTGACCCCGACGTACGCGCAGCAGCTGGTCTCCGAGGGCCTGCTCGACCACCCGGAGCGGCGCCCCGCGCTCGTGCTGCTCGGCGGTGAGGCCGTCACGCCGACGCTGTGGCAGCGGCTCGCCGAGACCGAGGGCACGGTCGGCTACAACCTGTACGGCCCCACCGAGTACACGATCAACACCCTCGGCGTCGGCACCTTCGAGTGCCAGGACCCGGTGGTGGGCGTGCCGATCGACAACACCGACGTGTACGTCCTCGACCCGTGGCTGCGGCCGCTGCCGGACGGCGTCCCCGGCGAGCTGTACGTGTCGGGCATCGGCATCGCCCGCGGCTACCTCGGCCAGTACGCGCAGAGCGCGCACCGCTTCGTCGCGTGCCCGTTCGGCGCCCCCGGCGAGCGCATGTACCGCACCGGCGACCTGGTGTTCCGCAGGCCCGACGGCAACCTGACGTATCTGGGCCGCACCGACCAGCAGGTCAAGATCCGCGGCCACCGGGTCGAACTGGGCGAGGTCGAGGCCGCGTTCGCCGCGCACCCGGCGGTGCGGTTCGTCGCCGCGGTCGCCCAGCCCGACCCGCAGGTCGACGGCGCGTACCGCCTCGCCGCCTACCTGGTGCTCGACGGCGCCGAGCTGCCCGCAGTCGCCGCCGAAGTGGGCACGGGCCTGCCGGACTTCCTGCGCCCGACGCACTTCGCCGAGGTGGACAGCATCCCGCTGACCGTGAACGGGAAGGCTGACACCAAGGCGCTGCCCGAGGCCAAACCCCTCGGCGCGCTGACCACGGTGGGGGAGCGCGGCCCGGAGACCGAGACCGAGAGCGTGGTCTGCGAGTTCTTCGCCGAAGCACTGGACCTCGACGACGACGAGGTGAGCGCGGTGAGTGACTTCGTGTCCCTCGGCGGACACTCGATGCTGGCGGTGCGGCTGATCGGGCTGCTCCGCCGCGAGTACGGTCCTGTGGTCACCATCCGAGACCTTTTCACCCTGCGAACCCCGGAAGCGATTGCCCGCCATCTCGATGACTCCGACAACTGACACGAAGCGGCCCCGACCGGGGTCCGACATCCTCAGGACCGCACTGCGCCGCAACATCGGCGCCATGGTCTGGGGCACCGTCCTCATGGGCCTCTACCAGGCAGGCGAGACGGCCTTCCCCATCGCGCTCGGCCTGATCGTCGAGCACACGATGCGGGACGACCGCAGTCTCGGCGCGCTCGGGATCTCCATCGGCGCGCTCGCCGTGATCATCACGACCGTCTCGCTGTCGTGGCGGTTCGGCATGCGCGTCCTGCAGAAGGCCAACACGACCGAGGCGCACCGCTGGCGCGTGAAGGTCGCGGCCTGCGGGCTCCAGCCGGTGGCCAGGGACGTCGACCTCAAGTCCGGCGAGGTGCTGACCATCGCCACCGAGGACGCCGACCAGACCGCCGACATCGTCGAGGTGGTGCCGCTCCTTGTCAGCTCGCTGGTCGCGGTGCTCGTGGCGGCGGTCGCCCTCGGCATGGCCGACTTCAGGCTCGGACTCCTTGTGATCGTGGGGACCGTCGCGATCCTGTCGATCCTGAGCGTGATGTCCAAGCGGATCGGGTCGAGCACCCGCGAGCAGCAGGCCCGGGTGGCGCGCGCAGGCGCGAAGGTCGCCGACCTGATCAGCGGCCTGCGTCCGCTGCACGGCTTCGGCGGCAACCACGCGGCGTTCCGCTCCTACCGCGCGGTCAGCACGGAGGCGAAGCGCCAGTCGGTCACCGTCGCCAAGGTGAACGGCGTGTACGCGGGCACCGCGCAGGCGCTCAACGCGGTCCTGGCGGCCGCGGTGACGCTGACGGCGGGCTGGCTGGCGTTCGATGGCGGCATCACCATCGGCGAGCTCGTCATGGCCGTCGGCCTGGCGCAGTTCATCATGGAACCGCTGAAGATGTTCTCGGAGATGCCCAAGTACGTGATGATCGCGAGGGCGTCGGCCGAGCGGATGTCGCTGGTGCTCTCCGCGCCGCCGGTGACGGCCCCCGGGACCGAGCGCCCGGCCGCGGGTGGGGACCTGGAGGTCGACTGCGTCCGCTACGGGTCGCTGCGCAAGCTCAAGTTCACGGTGGCGGCCGGTGAGTTCGTGGCGATCGCCGGGTACCAGCCGCGCGCGGTGGCCGACCTCGCGTCGATCCTGGCGATGAACGTGCCGCCGGACGCGTACGAGGGAGTGGTGCGGGTCAGCGGGCGGGAGATGGCGGACCTGTCGGTCGAGGCGGTCCGCGAGCACATGCTGGTGAACCCGTACGACGGGGAGATCTTCGCGGGCACCCTGCGCACGAACATCGACCCGGCGGGCAGCAGCCGGACGGTGCCCGAGGCCGTCGAGGCGTCCATGCTGACCGATGTCGTCGCCCTCCACCGCGAAGGGCTCGACTACGGAGTACGCGATCGGGGAGCGAACCTCTCCGGAGGACAGCGCCAGCGCCTCTCCCTGGCCCGCGCGCTGGCCGCCGACACCGACGTCCTCGTCCTGCACAATCCGACGACGGCCGTCGACGCGGTCACCGAACAGCTCATCGCGCGCAATGTCGCGAAGCTGCGCCGGGGCCGCACCACTGTTGTGATCACGAGCAGCCCGGCGATGCTGGACGCGGCCGACCGCGTCCTCGTCCTGGACGAGGGCGTCATCACGGCGGAGGACAGCCACCGGAATCTCCTCGCCACGGATGAGGACTACTGCTTGGCAGTGGCGAGGTGATGGGGGGCGGTTAGGGGGTTGTCAGTGCCTGGTGGCGTCTCCTAGGCGAGTGCCCAGGCGACGTCCCTGAGCAGCGCGTCCCGCCAGCCCGCCCGGTCGTGGCCGGAGGCCGCCCGCGAGACCCGTACGGTCGCACCGGCCTCCTGGACCAGCGACTCGGCCAGCTCGCAGTGGGGGAGCATCCGCGGCTCGTGCTCCCCCAGGTCGAACGCGATGCGCAGACCGGACAGATCGGGGCGCTCCTTGCGCAGCCGCTCGGCGATGGTGCCGCCGACCGTGCCGCCCAGCGGGTCCGCCGTCGCCATGGCGTCCGGCGTCCACCAGAACGACGGCGACTGGCAGGCCACGCGGGACACCAGGTCGGGAAAGTCCAGCGCCGCGTACATCGCGCTCAGCCCGCCCAGGCTCTGCCCGGCGACCACCAGTCGGCCCGCGTCGGCGGGCACGCCGCTCTCCGCCACCAGCGGCAGCAGTTCGTCCCGTACCGCCTCCCACAGGGCGGGGTTGCACCCGAACTCGGCGAGGCGGTCCTTGGACGGCAGGAAAACGAGGGTCACCGGGGGCATCTCGCCGCTGGCGACGGCCGATTCGAAGGCGGTCATGGCCGGGTGCAGATACAGCCAGTCGTCCCCGTCGAGCAGCAGGACCACCGGCCCGCCGCCGCCCACCGCGTGGACCCGCACGGTGCGCCGCCCGCCGAGCCGCTGGCTGGCCCAGCGGATGCGGGTGCCGGGCAGGGGCAGGGTGTCGTCGGCGCCGATGTCGGGCCAGTGGGGCTGGGCGGGGGCGTCCGGGGTCGCGGCGACGGAACGGTCGCCGCCCGCGCCGACGGGGTTGAGCGGGTCGGCGTACGCCTCCTCGCCCACGAGGACCTGATAGGTCACGCGCAGCCGCGCGGGCATGGCCACCTCGGCGTACCAGCAGTCCGTGTCGGCCCAGCGGTTCAGCGCCACCGGCTCGGACCAGCTCTCGAAACCGATGCTCGCCTGCGACCCGCGCCACAGGAACAGAGTGGTCCAACCGCCGTCGTCGGCAGGCACGGAGAGGGGACTCCGGGCGGCCGACCAGAAGGCTTCGGTGCCGGGTTCACCGGGCAGTCCGTACTCGGCGAAGGCGTTCCCGGTGTCGGCCGCGGGGCGCATCAACGTCTCCTTGTGAGAGGGAAGGGAGAAAGGCTAAGCTCGCATTAATTAGGGGAGCCTAACCTAATCCTGACCTCTCCTTCCATCCTCTTCCCTCCTCTTCCAACCCTGACCCGCACTCCGCATCCGTCGCGCCCAAGGAGGCACTGACACATGAGCACCAACCCCTTCGACGACCCCGAAGGCCGCTTCCTGGTCCTGGTGAACGACGAGGGGCAGCACTCGCTCTGGCCCTCCTTCGCCGAGGTGCCCGGCGGGTGGACCACCGCCTTCGGCGAGGAGTCGCGGGACGCCTGCCTGGAGTACATCGAGACCAACTGGACCGATCTGCGCCCCCGTTCGCTCGCGGCGTCCGTCGACGGCTGACCTCACCGGCCACCGGCCACCGGTCACCGGCTATTCGGAGGGGCAGATCGCCGATGCTCTGCAAGAGACTGACGAACGCGCGCTTCCTCACCATGGATCCGGACCACCCCGTCGCCCACGACCTGGGCATCTGGCGGGGCCGGATCGCGGGCCTGGACGCGGCCGTGACCTCCACGCCCGCGCGCGAGGTGATCGACCTCCAGGGCGCCACCGTGCTGCCCGGGTTCATCGACGCCCACGTGCATCTGGCCTGGACCGGGCTCAAGGAGAGCACCTTGAGCATCGCGGGCCGCACGAGGATCGACGACGTGCTCGCCGTCGTGGCGGCCGCCGCGGCGCGCGAACGCTCACCCGGCGCCTGGCTGAACCTCGTCGGCTACGACCAGCGGGCCCTGGGCCGCCATCTGACCGCCGCCGAACTGGACACGGTCAGCCGGGGCCACAAGGTCTTCATGCTGCACGACTCCGGGCACGGCTGCGTGGTCAACTCCGCCGTCCTGGACCTGCTCCCCGCGGACGTCCCGCACGAGAACGGCTTCCTCGCCGAGGGCGCGATGGGCGCCGCCCGCGCCCTGCGCCTGCCGTACTCCCAGCGTGAACTGGCCGAGGCCATAGGGCGCGCCGCCAGGACCTGTCTGGCCGAGGGCGTCACCGCCTGCGCCGAGGCGGGCATCGGCGGCACCCTCTTCGGCCACAGCCCCGTCGAGCTCGGCGCGTATCAACTCGCCCGCGAGGAGGGCCTGCTGCCGCTGCGCGTGCAGCTCATGGTCTCCGCGGAACGGCTCGGCCCGGTCGCCGCGCACGAGACCGACGGCATCTCCAGGGCCCTCGACCTCGGCCTGCGCACCGGCTTCGGCGACGACTGGCTCTCCGTGGGCGCGCTGAAGATCTACACCGACGGCGGCATGATGGCCCGGACCGCCGCGCTCAGCAGGCCGTACGAAGGGCTCGGCCACGCGGGCCAGTTGCAGGACGACCCGGACGCACTCACCGACATGATCGTCGACGGTCATCTGGCGGGATGGCAGCTCGCCGTCCACGCCATCGGCGACCGCGCGGCCGACCTCGCCCTCGACGCCCTGGAACGGGCCCAGCGACTCCGGCCGCGGCCCGCCGCCCGGCACCGCATCGAGCATGCGGGCCTGATCCGCCCCGACCAGCTCCCGCGCTTCGCGCGACTCGGCGTCAGCGCGGTCGTCCAGCCCAACTTCCTGCGCTACTTCGGCGACGACTACGCGGAGATCATGGGGGAGGAGCGGGCCCCCTGGCTCTACCGCGGCCGCGGGTTCCTGGACCACGGCGTGCCCCTGGTCGGCAGCTCCGACCGCCCCGTCACCGACGGATCCCCGCTGCGGGCCGTCCAGTTCATGGTCGAGCGCGCCTCCGAGTCGGGCCGGGTGATCGGGCCGGACGAGGGCCTCACCGTCGACGAGGCCCTGCGCGCCTACACGGTGGCCGGGGCGCATGCCTGTCACTGGGAGGACACCCTGGGCACCCTCACCCCGGGCAAGCGCGCCGACCTGGTGGTGCTCGGCGACGACCCCCGACGTGTCGACACCTCACGTATCGGCGGGATCGAAGTGGCGGCGACGTACGTCGACGGCTGCGAGACGGGGAAGGCGGCGTCGTGAGCGAGCAGGTGAGCTCCTGGGAGGGCGGTTTGTACGAGGGCCGTTCGTACGAGGGCGGTTTGTACGTGAGGGACGGCGACGGGTCCGGGCGGCGCTACGTCATCTGGCACACGGCCGGGGAGACCCTCGTCTTCGACCGGCGGATCAACTGCCCCGCGGACGTCGGCGACGAGGCCCTGCCCGAGGTGCTGCGCAGGCTGCGCGAGGCGGGCGTGCCCGAGACGGATGCGTATCCGGGCCGCCCGTGCGCCTGATCCTCAGGGGCTCGTGAGGATGACGAGCTGCTGCGTCGCACGGGTCATCGCGACATAGCGGTCGACCGTCCCTTCGACGCCCTCGCCGAACGTCGCCGGGTCGACCAGGACGACGAGGTCGAACTCCAGCCCCTTCGACAGCTCAGGAGTGAGGGACCGTACGCGTGACGGGCCCCGGAACGGCTCCTGCCACCGCTCCTGACACTGCTCCTGGAACTTCTCGTGGAAGGCCGGATCGCCGATGACGCAGGCGACCCCCTCGGCGTGCGCGTCGAGCCAGGTGTCGAGCGTCCGGTCCAGGTCCGTGACCGATCCGTGGACGACGGGGATGCCGCTGCTGCGGATGGACGTCGGCACGTTCGCGTCGGGGATCGCGGCCCGGACGACCGGCTCGGCCGCCGCCATGACCTCTTCCGGCGTGCGGTAGTTGATGCTCAGGGAGGCCATCGTGACCCGGTCGATCCCGGCCCGCTCAAGCCGCTCCTGCCACGATTCGGTGAAACCGTGCCGGGCCTGGGCGCGGTCACCGACGATGGTGAAGCTCCGGGACGGGCAGCGCAGCAGCAGCATCTGCCACTCCGCGTCGGTCAGTTCCTGCGCCTCGTCCACGACGACGTGCACGAACGGGCCCGCGAGCCGGTCCGGGTCGTCGGTGGGCAGGGCGCTCTCGTCGATCAGGGTGTCCTGGAGGTCTTTGCCGCGCAGCATCCGTACCGCGCCCTCGCTGTCGTCCCCGGCCGAGGCGAAGTCGGCGGCCGAGAGGATCTCGTCGATGACACCGGCCATGCGCTCGCGTTCGGCCGCGACGGCGGCGTCGTGGCGCCGCTTGCGCCGGGCCGCCTCAGGGTCGCCGAGTCGCTGCCGCGCGGCGTCCAGCAGCGGCAGGTCGGACACCGTCCAGGCCTGGGGGGCGTGCTTGCGCTGCAGCTTCGTGACGTCGTCGCGGTCGAGCCAGGGCGCGCACATCCGCAGGTAGGCGGGGACCGTCCACAGGTCGGACACGAGGTCGGCGGCCTCGATCAGCGGCCAAGCGCGGTTGAGCGTCGTCACCAGGTCCCTGTCCTGCCGCAGCGCCCGCAGGAACATCCCGGGCGAGACGCCGTCCTCCTCTTCGTCCTCCCTGCCGATGGCCTGCTTGTCCATGAGGATCGTGGCCAGCTCCTCCCAGATCAGCTCGCGCGCCTCGTTGTGCGCGGTGCCGGGGCCGGGCGCCCGGAACGCCTCGGCCCAGTCGTCGGCGCTCACCCGCACGTCGGCCCAGGGCGTCGAGACCGTGCACGCCTCGGAGGGCGGCTCCTCGTAGAACCTGACGGCCTTCTCGATCGCCTTCACCATGTCCGCGGTCGACTTAAGGCGGGCCACCTCGGGGTCGCTCTCGGGGCCCGCCGCGGCGCCCTCGGCGACGAGGTCCCGCAAGGTGCAGGTCTGCACGCCCTCCTCGCCGAGGCTGGGCAGGACGTCGGCGACGTAACCCAGGTAGGGCTCGTGCGGACCGACGAAGAGCACGCCGCCGCCGCGGCGGTTGTGGCCGAGCCTGGGGTCGGAGTAGAGGAGGTAGGCGGAGCGGTGCAGGGCGACGACGGTCTTGCCCGTGCCGGGCCCGCCGTCGACGACGAGGGCGCCGCGGGAGCCCGCGCGGATGATGGCGTCCTGGTCGGACTGGATGGTGCCGAGCACGTCGCGCATCCGGGCCGACCGGTTGCCGCCCAGGCTGGCGATGAAGGCGGACTGGTCGTCGAGCGCTGCGTGGTGTGCCAGGCCGTCGGCGGTGAACACCTCGTCCCAGTAGTCGCTGATCCGGCCGCCGGTCCAGCGGTACCTGCGACGGCTCGCCAGCCCCATCGGGTTGGCGTGGGTCGCCGCGAAGAACGGCTCGGCGGCGGGCGAACGCCAGTCGACGAGCAGCCGACGGCCCTCGCTGTCGGTGAGCCCGAGGCGCCCGATGTACAGGGGCTCGGCGCCGTCGTCCGCGACGACGACGTGCCCCAGGCAGAGGTCGAGCCCGAAGCGGCGCAGGGCGCGCAGGCGGCCGCTCAGCCGGTGGATCTCCGAGTCCCGGTCCATCGCCTCCCGGCCGATGCCGCCGGGTGCCTTGCGGAGGGTGTCGAGACGGCCGGAGAGTTCGGCGATGGTCTGGTCGAGGCTCTCCGCGATCGCTGCGAAGTGCCGCTCGTCGCGAGCGATCAGTGCCGCATCGGCCTTGGCCGAGAGGTTGGCGGGCAGGTTGAACGCGCTGCTGGTCAGGGGGGTCTCCGTTGTCCGCAGGGTCAGGCTTAGGGCGTGATTTTGCGGTACGACGGGGGCCTTGCCGCAAGCCCCCCTGTGCGCTATAAGTTGAAAGTGGCAAGAGGTGGGATTCCCCTCTTGCCTTTGTTGTGCGCGGGCTTGCCTTGCTGTGCGCGGGGCTTAGCACGGGGCTGTGCACGGGCTTCGCCCTTCTTCCGCTCCTCTCCTCGGCTCCTCCTGCGGGCTTTGGCGTGCTGCGAGCTTTGGCGTGCCTCGGACCGCCCTCGGTTGGACTCAAAACTTAGGTAAGGCTAGCCTTATCTAGCTTGTCTTCGATCGTGGAACCATCGTGGAACCGAGGAAGGTACAGCCTTGATCACGGCTACGCCGCGCCCTGTCCCGCTGCACGCATTCCCCGCAGGGGCGCCCGACGGGCCGCCCGCGGTGCGCTCCGCCCGTGAGGAGGACGCCGCCGCACTCGTCGCCCTCTCCCAGCCCTTCGTACGCTCCGGGGCGCTGCGCGAGCGACCCGCCTCGCTGTACGCCGCCCACGCCACCGACTTCCTCGTCGCGGACGCGGGCGCGGACGCGGGCGTGCTTGGAGGCCCCCTGGAGGGCTGTGTGGGCCTGCGGGTGCACCCGGCCGACCCGGCGACGGGCCGCGGGCCAGCGGGCGTTCTCTACAACTTCTGCGTGGCCGGGCACAAGCAGGGCCGCGGAGTCGGGGCCGGGCTCATGCGCGCCGCACTGGCCGTGGCCCGCGCCAAGTCGCTCAGTGCCCTGTTCACGGCGACGACGGGCGGGGGAGACCTGTTCCTCCGGTACGGGTTCGCGCCGACCGCCGCGCGCATGGCGCCCCCGGCGTGGGCGAACTCCCTCGATCCGCGGCGCAACGCGCTGATTCTCGCGAGGAGTTTGTGACGCCGCCGAGTCCGTGATGGCACGACGTCCGTGACACGACGCCGCATCGGCGTCACACATGCCGCTCCCGCCCCGGTTCACCTCCCGGGGCGGGAGTTCTCGTTTGCGCCGGTCAGTGCGCCAGCGCCCGCCAGCGCCCGCCAGCGCCCGCCAGTGCCCGCCAGCGACTGTCAGACAGCGCACTCGTCGCGCTCAGGGCTCCCTTCGCGATCGGCACGCGCGTCGGGGGCCACCGTGGTGCCGGGGCTGGTCTCGCCGAGTACGCCGCGCAGCACCGCATGCGGCTCCCGGCCGTCGAGCACGTGCGCCTTGCGCACACCGCCGCGGACGGCCCGCAGACAGCCCTCCATCTTCGGCAGCATCCCGCTCGCGAGCCCCGGAAGCAGCTCGTCCAGCTCGTCGGCCGTCAGGCGCTTGATCACCTCGGTGCTGTGCGGCCAGTTCGCGTACAGGCCCTCGACATCGGTGAGCATCACGAGGCGTTCGGCGTCGAGCGCCACGGCCAGGGCCGACGCGGCGAGGTCGGCGTTGACGTTGTAGACCTGCCCGTCCTCGCCGCGTGCCACGGGGGAGACGACTGGGATGTGACCCTGCTCCAGGAGCGCGCGTACCGTCCCCGGATTCACCTTCACGATGTCTCCGACGAGGCCGATGTCCACCGGCCGGTCGTCCACCCAGGCGGCCCGCCGTACGGCCGTCATCGTGTGCGCGTCCTCGCCCGTCATGCCGACGGCGAAGGGTCCGTGGGCGTTGATGTGGCCGACCAGTTCCCGCTGGACCCGGCCGGTCAGCACCATGCGGACCACCTCCATGGTCTCCGGTGTGGTCACCCGCAGGCCCGCCGCGAACCGGGTCTCCAGGCCGAGGCGGTCGAGCATCGCGTTGATCTGCGGCCCGCCTCCGTGGACGACGACGGGGCGCAGGCCCGCCTGCCACAACTCGACGACCTCCCGGGCGAACGCCCGCTGCAGGTCCGCGTCGACCATGGCGTGCCCGCCGAACTTGACGACGACCACGCTGCCTTGCATGCCCTCCGCGCGAAGGACGGCCTCGGAGGTCTCGGAGATCTCGGAGGCCTTGGAGGTCTCGGACTCCTGCTCCCTGACAGCCGTTCGCATCTCTGCCCCTACTCCGTTCACGAGCTGTACGCGCTGTTCTCGTGGACGTACGCAGCGGTCAGATCGTTCGTCCAGATCGTCGCCGACGCATCCCCGGAGCGCAGGTCGACGGTGATCGTCACCTCACGCCCCGAGAGGTCCACCTTGTCCCGCGGCCCCCCGGCCGCACCGTCCCGGCACACCCGGACACCGTTGATCGATACGTCGAGACGGTCGGGATCGAAGACCGCGGAGGTCGTGCCGATCGCCGAAAGCACCCGCCCCCAGTTCGGATCCTCGCCGTGCAGGGCGCACTTGAGGAGGTTGTTCCGGGCCACCGAACGGCCCACCGTCACGGCGTCCTGCTCCGAGGCCGCGCCGACGACCCGTACCTCGATCTCCTTCGACGCGCCCTCCGCGTCCGCGATGAGCCGGAGCGCCAGGTCGAGGCAGACGCCGTGCACGGCCCGAGTGAACTCGGCCGGATCCGGCCGCACCCCTGAGGCGCCCGAAGCGAGCAGCAGCACGGTGTCGTTGGTGGACATGCAGCCGTCCGAGTCCACCCGGTCGAAGGTGGTGCGCACGGCCTCCCTGAGCGCCGAGTCGAGCGACGGGGCGCTGACGTCGGCGTCCGTCGTGAGGACCACCAGCATCGTCGCGAGGCCGGGGGCCAGCATGCCCGCGCCCTTCGCCATGCCGCCCACGGTCCAGCCGGGGCCGGACACGACCGCCGTCTTGTGCACCGAGTCGGTCGTCTTGATCGCGACCGCCGCGGGCTCACCGCCGTCCTCCGACAGCTCCGCGGCGGCGGTGTCGATGCCCGCGGTCACCCGGTCCATGGGCAGCCGGACGCCGATGAGGCCGGTGGAGCAGACCGCGACCCGGCCCGCCTCGACGTCGATCGCCCGAGCCGTGCGCTCGGCCATCACGCGCGCGTCGTCCTCGCCCGCGGGGCCCGTGCAGGCGTTGGCGCCGCCGGAGTTGAGGACGACCGCGGCGAGTGTGCCGTCGCTGATCACGCGCCGTGACCAGCGCACGGGCGCGGCCTGGACGCGATTCGAGGTGAACACCGCGGCCGCCGCGTCCGACGGTCCGCGGTTCACCACCAGCGCCAGGTCCGGGGCGCCGGAATCCTTGATCCCGGCGGATATCCCGCTCGCGGTGAATCCCCGGGCAGCGGTCACGCTCACGGAGCCACTCCATTCATGGGCAGGCCCGTCCCTTCGGGGAGTCCGAGGGCGACGTTCATGCTCTGCACCGCGCCACCGGCGGTGCCCTTGGTCAGGTTGTCGATCGCGCTGACGCAGACGAGCCGGCGGGCGGCCGGGTCCACGGTCACCTGCACCTGGGCGGTGTTGGATCCGAGGACGGCGGCGGTCGAGGGCCAGGTGCCGGGCGGCAGCAGGCGTACGAAGGGCTCGTCTTCGTAGGCGGTTTCGTACGCGGTGCGCACTGTCTTCTCCACGGCGCGTATGTCGTCCGCCGTGGCGCCGACGTCGGCGTTGTTCGCGGTCTCCGGCAGCAAGTCAGGGCGCAGGCGCGCCGAACAGGTCGCCAGGATGCCGCGCGGCATCGGTGCCAGGGTCGGCGTGAAGGACACGGTCACGTGCTCGCCCGCGACCCGGGAGAGGTTCTGCGTCAACTCGGGTGTGTGCCGGTGGCCGCCGCCGACTCCGTACGGCGTCATCGAACCCATCACCTCGGAACCGACCAGATGGGGCTTGGCGACCCGGCCCGCCCCCGACGTGCCGCTCGCGGCGACGACGACGGCCTCCGGCTCCACCAGCCCCGCCAGGAAGGCGGGGAACAGCGCAAGGGTCACCGCCGTCGGGTAGCAGCCCGGCACGGCGATGCGGTCGGTTCCCTTCAGCTCGTCCCGGGCACCCGGCAGTTCGGGCAGTCCGTAGGGCCACGTACCGGCGTGCGGGGAGCCGTAGAACCGCTGCCAGTCCGCCGGGTCGCGCAGCCGGAAGTCGGCCCCGCAGTCCACGACGAGGGTGCCGGGCTCCAACTGCCTTGCCAGCGCGGCGGACTGGCCGTGCGGCAGCGCCAGGAACACCACGTCATGGCCCCGCAGGGACTCCGCAGACGTCTCCGCGAGGACCCGGTCCGCGACGGCGGGCAGGTGCGGTTGCACCTCCCCGAGGCGCCGTCCCGCGCTGCTGTGCGCGGTCACCGCGCCGATCTCGACCTCCGGATGCGACAACAGCAGACGGAGGATCTCCCCGCCCGCATAGCCACTGGCTCCGGCCACCGCGGCCCGTACTGTCATGGTCTCCGTCTCTCGTAGGGGTTTCTTGGGCGGTCACGCGTTGTTCGGTTCCCTGTGCAGGAGGAGACCGCGCAGCAGGCCGTCCGTCGTGCAGACCATGCCGCTGCGCGCGGCCCAGCGAAGCGCCAGGGCGTGTTCCTCGGCGGAGAGGTCGGCCACCGCGTCGGCGACGACGAACGGCTGGATGTCGTTCATGAAGGCGTCCGCCGCGGTCAGGAGAACGCCCAGGTGCGCGTACACACCGCAGACGATCAGCTGGTCACGGCCCTTCGCCCGCAGCAGCCTGCCGAGATGGCTGCGCAGGAAGGCGTTGTGCCGCACGTTCGAGAGCAGGTGCTCGCCGGGGCGGGGCGTGAGGGCCGAGATGATCGCGGCGGCGCCCGGCTCGTCCCCGATGCCGGGCCCCCACATGTCGGCGACGAGCCCGCGCTGCCCCGGCGCCTGACCGGCGGGCTCCGCACTGAAGATGATGGGCATGCCCAGGGTCGACGCCAGCTCTCGGAGCGTCGCTATGTTGTCGACGAGTTCCACGACAGGGGACAGCCCCTTGGGGAACGCGCTCACGAAGTGGTTCTGCATGTCGTGGACCAGCAGCGCGGCACGCACCGGATCGATTCGCCAGGAGACGTGCGACCGGGGGAGGGCGGTGCGGTCCGGCATCGGGTAGGAGCCGATGGCGGGTAGGCCCATGGGTGTTTTCCCTCCCCTGATGACGCGCGCACCGCTGGGTCCGAACTGCGAATTGACCTTAGCTTAGCCTAACCTAATTAGCGCTAGGTCTGAGGTGAAGGGCGTCGGTCCGCGGGGCGGCTGTGTGTGGCGCAATTGTGTACGCGGGAGAGGAAGTTGGTCGGGGCGGGCGCGTGAAGCTGTGGATAAGTGTTGGCGTGCTCCTGACCTGGTCGCGCCTCTGGGCGGGGTTATCCACAGGGTCAACCGGAATCCTGCGCTTCGCGGGAGAGTCGGCGCATGACGAACCACAGCGAAGCGGCGGGTCCGCTCGATCCCCACGAATCTGTCCGACCTGATGGCCCGGCACATCACCCCAGCGAGCCGGTCCACCGCGCCGACGGTCCGGCACCCCACCCCGGCGACTCGTTCGACGAACCGGTGGTCACACTGCGCACACCGGCCGAACTGGCGGACGCCTTGCCGTATTTGCTCGGGTTCACGCCCGAGGAGAGCATCGTGCTCATCGCTCTGCACGGCGAGCGGGGACGGTTCGGCGGCCGTGTGCGCCTCGGCGTCCCCGAGCGCGCCGAGGACTGGCCGTGCGTCGCGGAGCAGCTGGCCCAGTGCCTGGTGGGCGGTTGCGAGCGGAGGGGAGCGCGTCCTGACGGCGTCGTCGCCTTCCTCTGCCAGGACCCCGTCGGCGCGGAGACCGGACAGCAGGTCGTGGAGCGCCTGCGCCCGCTGGCCCAGGTGCTGCGCACGGCGTGCGGCCGCCTGGACGTGCCGGTCTTCGAAGTCGTGTGCATCTCGCAGGGCCGCTTCTGGACGTACTGCTGCCCGGACATTCGGTGCTGCCCTCCGGAGGGCATCCCGCTGCTCAGCCCGGGCACCTCGGTCCTGGCCGCCGCCGCGACGTACATGGGGGTGCAGGCGGGCGCCACACAGAGCGAGATCAGGGGACGGCTCACCCCATGGCAGACCGCGGCGGCGACGGACCAGGAGCGGGCACTCGACGCGGCGGGTCTCGAACTCCTCCCCAGGATGCTGCGCGAAGCGGATCGAGATGCGGACCGGGACGCGGATCGAGATGCGGACCAGGGCACGGACCACAGCGCGGACCCGGGTGAGATCTGCGCGGAAGGAGAGAGCGTTGCCGCGGAGACGCTCGATCTGGCGCGCCGGATCATGGCACGCCTGGACGCGGCGCCCCCGGCATCCGGCCCCCTCGAAGCGGACAACAGGGACGACGAGCTGATCGCGCACGACGAGGCGGCCGCGCTCATCATCGGCCTTCAGATCCCCACGACCCGCGATCGTGCGGCGGAGTGGATGGAGGGTGACGAGGGGCCGCCCGCGCTGCGGCTGTGGAGGGCCCTGTCCCGACGCTGCGTCGGGGCGTACGCGGAGTATGCGGCCGCGCCACTGGCCCTCGCGGGCTGGGTCGCCTGGTCCCTCGGGGACCTCGCGGAAGGCCAGGAGGCCCTGGCCATGGCCCTGAGCGCCGACTCCAGGTATGCCTTTGCCCTGCTCATCAACCGCGCCTGCAACGACGACATGGACCCGGAGTCGATCCGCCGCTGCCTGCGACGGAAGCGTGAGGCCCACGACGGCGCTCCTCCCCGGCGACGCCGCCGACGACGCTCGTCGCGCTCCGCGCCGGGAGCCTCCCCGGCTTCCGGCGGCCCGGGCAAGGGTCCGCAGAACCGCCGCCGCATCACCCGGCGAGCGGCGAGGGACAGCTGATGACCGCGCTCGAGCTCTGGGCCACATGGTCGGCTTCCCGCGCAGGGGCGTGACTTGGCACAGGTTCCGCCCGTTCACCTGAGTGGCGGTACCCCCAGCCGGGTCGTGCCGCCGCAGACCTCAGACACCGCAGACACTGCAGACAACGCAAAAGAAGCTGCCCATGTCTCTTCCCGCTCCGTCTTCCGACTTCGACAGCTTCGGCAGCTTCGGCAGAGCCGATAGATCCGGCAGATCCGAACGACCTGAGAGACCCGCAAGGCTCAACGGCCTCAACGGATCTGATGGATCCGACAGGCCCGACAGGCCCGACAGGTTCGACGCAGCGGAACCGCAGCGAGCCATGCAGGCCCGCACGGTCCCGCCGACCGGACGGCCCCCGTCGACCTCGTTCTCGCCCTCACCGTCCTCACCCACGTCATCCCCGCCCCCGTTCCCGTACGTGCCCACGCCCGTGCCCCCGCGCTCGCGCCCGTCACCCTCACCGGCCCCCGAGCCGCGCCGCGTCCGTGAACTCCCGCCCGCACACACCGCGCTGATCTGCGTCGCCCTGCCCGCCCTCGCGATCTCGACGGACGAGGGACAGCTGACCGGCCGCGGGCTGGAGGGGTTCTACCGCGCGGGGCGCCGGACCCTGTCCCGCTGTCACGTGCGGGTGGCGGGGCGCGATCCGGTCGCCGTGCAGGCCCGCATGCTCTCCGCGGACCGCGCCCGGTTCGTCGCGACGCTCCGTCTGTCGACGGACGGCGGCCCCGATCCGGAGGTCGTCGTCGAGCGGATCCGGCACGCGGACGGCACCGAGCGGATCACCCTGCACAGCGCTTCGGGGCGCCCCCTGCGGCTGCCCCTGGAGGTCTCGCTGGGCACCGACCTCGCGGAGGTGGGCGCGGTCGCCTCGGGCCGGGCAGGACCCGAACTGCCTGCCAGCGTGCACGACTCCGGTATGCGGTGGTCCTCCGCCGCCGCGCACTGCGTCGTCACGGCCGACCCCGCACCCGCGGATGCCCTGGCCTCCGCGGGGCTGCTGCGCTGGGAGGTGGAGCTGCCGCCGGGCGCCTCCCGGAGCGTGGAGCTGAGGGTGCGGCCCGACGGCACGGGACCGGTCCGTGCGGCGGGGCACGGTGCGATGCGCTCGGCCGCCGGGGCGCGGGCGGTCGGTGACGACCCGAGGGTCCAGTCGCTGCTCGCCCGGTCCGTCGAGGACCTGCAGGCGCTGCTGCTCCGCGACGCCGCGCACCCGGCCGACGTGTATCCGGCCGCCGGAGCGCCGTGGCGCTGCGGACTCGCACCGGCCGAGGCGCTGGCCGCCGCCCGCATGGCACTGCCGCTGGGCACGCGCATCGCCGCGGGGACGCTGCGCACGCTCGCCCGCACCCAGGTCGAGGGCCCCGGGCCCCGGTCGGGCCTGATCCCGGGACCGCTGCGGGATGCGGGCCCGCACCTGCCACCCGGCTGTACGGCCACCGAGGCGACCCTGCTCTTCCCTGTGCTCCTCGCGGAAGCCTGGCGCTGGGGCCTGCCGGGGCAGGAGGTCGAGGAGCTGCTGCCCGCGGCGGAGCGTTGCCTGCGGTGGCTGCGCACCTCGGTCGGCGACGGCGTCTTCCTGTCCGACGTCCGCTCGGCAGGAATCGCGCGCAGCGAAGTCCAGGCGCACGCGCATCGAGCCGCACTGCTGGGCGCCGACCTGCTCGACGCGCACGGCCGCGCGGATCCCATGGGCCTGCGCCAGTGGGCGGCCCGGTTGCGGTCCGCCTTCCAGGAGCAGTTCTGGGTGGACGACCGGGCCGGTGGCAGACCGGCCGCCGCCCGCCTGGCCGACGGCAGGCCCGTGCCGCACCTCACCTCGGCAGCGGCCCACCTCCTGGACACCGGCCTGCTCGGGTCGGGCACGCTCGCCCCCGGACTGCTCGACAAGATCAGGACCGAGCAGCTCGCCCGGCTGTTCGGCGGCCCCGTCATGGACTCCGGCTGGGGGCTGCGCAGCCTGGGGGCGAAGGAGGCCGCGTACAACCCGTTCGGGCACCGGGGCGGAGCGGTCCGCGTGCAGGAGACGGCTGTCGCCGTCACGGGCCTCGCGGCGGCGGGGTACGAGAAGGAGGCGAGCTCCCTCCTGCGCGGCCTGCTGTCCGCGGCCGAGTGCTTCGGCCACCGGCTGCCCGAGATGTACGCGGGGGAGCAGCGCACGGAAGGCGGAGCTCCGCTGCCGCACCCGGCGGCCTGCCGCCCGGCGGCAACCGCCGCGGCCGCCGGGGTGCACGTCCTTGCGGCGCTCGCCGGGATCCGGCCCGACGCGCCCGCGGGCACGGTGAAGCTCAATCCGATCCGC
Source organism: Streptomyces sp. NPDC042371 (assembly GCF_056437465.1). NCBI lineage: Bacteria > Bacillati > Actinomycetota > Actinomycetes > Kitasatosporales > Streptomycetaceae > Streptomyces > Streptomyces sp. NPDC042371. The sequence goes on from NZ_JBWKAP010000003.1 coordinate 125,718, forward strand.
AGCGCCCCGCTGGGGGAGCTGGGGCTGAGCGCGCTGAGCGTCGCGGGAGCCCCGTTCTCCGTGCGCGTGAGCAGGCTCGGCCTCGCCATGGTTGAGGAGGCGGCCGACGGGCTGCAGTTGGGGGTGTGACCCTGCCCCACGCGCCGCGACGGCGCACGGACGAACGGACCCGCGGACCTGGCGACCCGGGTGGAGGAGCGACGGGAAGCAACCGGACAGCAATGGGTGAAGGAGGTGTTTATCGTCAAGCAGACGACTATGATCGCGGCATGTCGCCCTACGACCCGTCGGCCTTCCCGCCCTTCGCAGTCACCGTCGACCTGGTCGTGCTGACCGTGCGCCGCCATGCGCTCTGTGCGCTGGCCGTACGGCGCGGTGAGCAGCCGTTCCAGGGACGTTGGGCGCTGCCCGGAGGGTTCGTACGTGCCGATGAGGACCTGTCGTCGGCGGCCGCGCGCGAACTGAGCGAGGAGACGGGCCTGTGCGCGCACGCGCCCGACGCCCCGGCCCAGGCCAACGGAGCGCACCTCGAACAGCTCGCCACGTACGGCGACCCCAAGCGCGATCCGCGCATGCGCGTGGTCAGCGTCGCCCATCTCGCGCTCGCTCCTGACCTGCCCGCGCCACGAGCCGGCGGCGACGCGAACAGCGCCCGCTGGGCCCCGGTGGAGGCCCTGCTCAAGCAGGGGGGCTACGGCCGCGAGGACGAACAGGCCGCACCCCTCGCCTTCGACCACGCCCAGATCCTCGCCGACGGAGTGGAGCGCGCCCGCTCCAAGATCGAGTACTCCTCGCTGGCCACGGCCTTCTGTCCACCGGAGTTCACCGTCGGCGAGCTGCGGCGGGTGTACGAGGCCGTCTGGGGCGTCGTCCTCGACCCGCGCAACTTCCACCGCAAGGTCACGGGCACCCCGGGCTTCCTCGTGCCCACCGGCGGGACCACCACCCGGCAGGGCGGACGCCCCGCCCAGCTCTTCCGCGCGGGCGGTGCGACGCTCCTCAACCCGCCGATGCTGCGCCCCGAAGTCTGACGGCCGCGCTCGGCGTCACCTGCTGATCCTCGGGGGTCGGGCCGCTCGGTGGACACCAGTGGCCCATGCCCTGACCGAAAAGCCGCAAATGTCGCGTTATCTTGCTGCAGTACCCACGGGGTTCGTCCGTCCCCGATCCGGCGGACGGGCCCCGGCCGCCGAGCGGTCGCACATCCTGCGAGAGAAGCGATGATCCAGGCCATCGGACTGACCAGCAATCCCCGCCAGGAGCTCCCGCCCGCCGTGGAAGACGTGTCGTTCGAGGCACGCACCGGCCGTGTCACGGCGCTGCTCGATGCCGAGTCCATCGGCACGACCACGGCGCTGCGGTTGATGCTCGAACTCCAACAGGGCCGTGGCATCACGTACTTCAGAGGCCGCCCCCTGCACCGCATCGCCCATCCGTCGCGCGAGGTCGGCGTCCTCATGGGCGATGTCCCAGGGCACCCCGCGCGTTCGGTCCGCGGCCATTTGCGCATGCTGTGCGCGGCCGTGGGCGTGCCCGTCCTGCGTGCCGACGACGTCCTTGAGGCCGTCGGACTCGTCAGCCTCCGCGACCAGCGACTCGGCACCCTCTCGCGCGGCATGGACCGCCGACTGGGGCTGGCGTGCGCGCTGCTCGCCGACCCCCACACGCTCGTCCTGGACGGGCCGGGCGACGGCCTCTCGGTCAAGGAGAGCGCCTGGCTGCACGGCATTCTGCGCGCGCACGCCGCCCAGGGCGGCACGGTCCTGTTCGCGACGAACGACCCCAAGGAGGCCGCCCGGAGCGCTGATCACGTCGTCACACTGGAGTCGGGACGTCTCATCGCCGACCAGGAGGCCGCGGACTTCGCACGGACCAGACTCCGCCCCCGCGTCGCCGTCCGGAGCCCGCACGCCGCCCGCCTGGGCACGCTCCTCGCCAAGGAGGCGCGCGCGGGACAGCGCTCGATCGAGGTGGTCAAGGAGGACGGCAACCGGCTCTCCGTGTACGGAAGCACGTGCGCCGCGGTGGGGGACGCCGCGTACCGGCACGGCATCCTCGTCCACCAACTCGCCGACGAGATCGGCGATGCGGGGCCGTCGAGTCAGTCCGGGCGGTCCGGGCGGTCCGGGCAGCCGGGGCAGTCCGGGCAGCCAGGGCAGCCAGGGCAGCGAGGACAGTCGGAGCAGCGGAGTCGCACGAGCAGGCCGGGGCGATCGGAGCTCGCGATCCCGCCGGACTCCACACCCGTCCCCGAGGCGCACACCGACTCCTGCCCGGCCGACGACTCCGCCGACGCCGCAGAGGTGGCCGCAGCTCCCACAGACGCCCTCGACGGAGCCTCCGCCGAGGTCTCGGCGGCAGACAGGGGCGAAGCGCCGCGAGGGACCCCACAGTCCCCCCAAGGGACCCCACAGCCCCCGCAAGGGCCCCCGCAGTCCCCACGGGAGACCAAGACCCCACAGGAGACCAAGACCCCACAGGGCCCGTTGGTCACCCTGCTTCCGCTCGAATGCGACGACACCATCCCGCTCGAAAGCGGCGTCCACCGCGCCGACGCACCCACGGCGCCCCGGCCCGCCCCTCAGAACACGGCCTCGGCTTCCGCCTCCGCGCTACCGCCCCCCATCACCGTCCGTCCCGGCAGAAGCCCGCTTCGGCCCCTGCGCTACGAGTTGCGTCGCCTGCTGGGCGTCGGCACGGGCTACTTCACCCTGGCCGCCGTCCTCGCCGTCTCCGCCTTGTTCTCCGCCTTCCTGGCGCGGACCGGGCACACGCCGCAGCCGCACCTCCTCGCCGCCTGGCCCCACGAACTTCCTCTGCCGCCCGCCGCCCTCGGCGCCGGACTGCTGGGCGCTCTCGCCTTCGGTGACGAGTTCCGCCACCCCGCCCTCGCCACGGACCGGGGCACCGTCCCGCGCCGCCTCGGGATGCTCGGCGCCAAACTCCTCGTCGCCGCCGTCGCGGCGCTGCTGCTGAGCACTCTGGCGGTGGTCTCCGATGCCGCGCTGCTCCACCTTGTATACGGAGACGAGCTCACGAAAGTTCCCTCGGACTGGCTTTCCCTGAGCGCCAGTTGGTTCGCCCTGGTGACGGGGTGCGCCTGGGCCGGTGTGCTGGCCGCGGGCGTCTTCCGGTCCACGACCGCCGGGCTCGCCGCGGTGCTCGCCGTGCCGATCATCGTCGTACCCCTCGTACAGAAGGCCGTCGAGGGACCGTCTGTGCGATCGGCGGCCGGGCTTCCCGCGCGGCTTCGGGACCTCGCTCTGGTGCAGTGGCCGTTCGGCGTCGAGCGGTATCTGGCGGCGGGAGTGCGCATGATCGCCCAACCCGTGGGCACCGCGCTGATGTTGTCGCTGACCGCTCTGCTCTGCGCATATCTGCTCACGGCGATGCGCACCAGAGTCCGTTGACGACCGTCCGTCGCCTTCGGGAGCGGGGCTGTGCACAACTCCCCGGAGGACGTCCATTTCTTTCCGATAAGGCGTCAATTGCGGCGAGGTAAGCGATCACCCTTTCGTGTGCTTTTCACCAAAGACCTCAAGGGAGTTGGAGGCAGCGCCGACAACTGATCCGTGAATACCCTTGCGCACACCATGATGACCGCCGCCCGCTCCGCCGACTCCGGCCTCGCCGGCTCGGGCGGCCTCGACCGATACCCGTACGGGGACTCTCCGGGCGGCGACCGCGTCGCCTCCCCCGTGTGGGACGGCCCCGACCAGGACCTGGGGCGCGTGGGCCGGCGCGCCGCCGGAAGCCGCGGCCGAGGGCTGCACGGCCAACTCGTCCAGCAGCTCGGTCAGATGATCGTTTCTGGTGACCTCGGCGCCGACCGGCCGCTCGTTCCCGAGGAGATCGGCCAGCGCTTCGAGGTCTCCCGCACCGTCGTGCGCGAGTCCCTGCGCGTGCTCGAGGCCAAGGGCCTGGTCAGCGCCCGGCCCAACGTCGGCACGCGCGTGCGTCCCGTCAGCGACTGGAACCTGCTCGACCCCGACATCATCGAGTGGCGGGCCTTCGGGCCGCAGCGTGACGACCAGCGACGCGAGCTCGGCGAGCTGCGCTGGATGATCGAGCCCCTCGCCGCGCGCCTCGCCGCCGGGCACGGCCGCGAGGAGGTGCAGCAGCGCCTCGCCGACATGGTCGAGATCATGGGGCACGCGCTGGGCCAGGGCGACATGATCACCTTCTCCCGCGCGGACGCCGAATTCCACTCGCTGCTCATCCAGGTCGCGGGCAACCGCATGCTGGAGCACCTCTCCGGCATCGTCTCCGCCGCGCTGCAGGTCTCCGGCGGGCCGATCACCGGCTGTGACCGTCCCAGCGAGGCCTCTCTCGTGCACCACTCCCGCGTCGTCGACGCCCTCGCGGCGGGCGACGGGTCCGGCGCGGAGGCCGCCATGCGGCAGCTGCTCACGGTCCACCCGGAGGTGGAGCGCGTCGTGCCCGCCCCGCGCGAGCACTGACCGCGCGTCCACGCCGGCGCCGCGGTCGTGCGCGTGCCCCGCGGCAGCGCTGAAGTCGTCGCGTACGTCACTCCGTACCCGTCGGCGACTCCGCCGCCGCTCCCTGTGTCGCCGGACCTGCCGAGCTCCTCGAGAGCGGGGCGGTGTCCGGCGACACGAATGTGGGGGGTTTCTTCGTGGGGCATCGGGGGATCATTCGTGCATGCGTATAGGCCGCTTCTGACCGCATCTGGATGCTTTTGAGCGCTTACGGGGTGTGACTCGGGCCACGTAGATTGGGCGTAACGCTCCAAGGAACAGCGCGATGACCTAAGAGGTGATAGCCGAGGAGGGAATACAGCGGTCGTTCGCGACGCTGTGCAGCTCCCCGGCCCCGCCCGCGCCGTCGGCCCAATCCCCAGCCGCCGGTCGTCGGCTCCGGTCCACAATGGACGGGGCCGGAAGCCGTTTTCCAACGTTCCGAGAGGTTGTTCGTGTCGGCCAGCACATCCCGTACGCTCCCGCCGGAGATCGCCGAATCCGTCTCTGTCATGGCGCTCATCGAGCGGGGAAAGGCTGATGGGCAGATCGCCGGCGATGACGTGCGTCGGGCCTTCGAAGCTGACCAGATCCCGGCCACTCAGTGGAAGAACGTTCTGCGCAGCCTCAACCAGATCCTCGAGGAAGAGGGTGTGACGCTGATGGTCAGTGCCGCGGAGCCGAAGCGCCCCCGCAAGAGCGTCGCAGCGAAGAGCCCGGCCAAGCGCACCGCGACCAGGACGGTCGCGGCCAAGGCCACCACGGCGAAGCCCACCGCCACCGCCGCCACTGAGGCGCCGATCGCGGACGGCACCGCCGAGGACGCGCCCGCGAAGAAGGTCGCAGCCAAGAAGACGACGGCCAAGAAGGCCGTCGCCAAGAAGACCACCGCCAAGAAGACGGCGGCCAAGAAGACCACGTCCAAGAAGGATGCCGACGAGCTCCTGGACGAAGAGGCCACCGAGGAGACGCCCGCCGCCGGCAAGTCCGGCGAGGGCGAGCCGGCCGAGGAAGGCGCCCAGGGCTTCGTCCTCTCCGACGAGGACGAGGACGACGCGCCTGCCCAGCAGGTCGCCGCGGCCGGCGCCACCGCCGACCCCGTCAAGGACTACCTGAAGCAGATCGGCAAGGTCCCGCTGCTCAACGCCGAGCAGGAGGTCGAGCTCGCCAAGCGCATCGAGGCCGGCCTGTTCGCCGAGGACAAGCTGGCCAACGCCGACAAGCTCGCCCCGAAGCTCAAGCGCGAGCTGGAGATCATCGCCGAGGACGGGCGCCGCGCCAAGAACCACCTCCTGGAGGCCAACCTCCGTCTGGTGGTCTCCCTGGCCAAGCGCTACACCGGCCGCGGCATGCTCTTCCTGGACCTCATCCAGGAGGGCAACCTCGGTCTGATCCGCGCGGTCGAGAAGTTCGACTACACCAAGGGCTACAAGTTCTCCACGTACGCCACCTGGTGGATCCGTCAGGCGATCACCCGCGCCATGGCCGACCAGGCCCGCACCATCCGTATCCCGGTGCACATGGTCGAGGTCATCAACAAGCTGGCCCGTGTCCAGCGCCAGATGCTCCAGGACCTGGGCCGCGAGCCCACCCCGGAGGAGCTGGCCAAGGAACTCGACATGACCCCGGAGAAGGTCATCGAGGTCCAGAAGTACGGCCGTGAGCCGATCTCCCTCCACACCCCCCTGGGTGAGGACGGCGACAGCGAGTTCGGTGACCTCATCGAGGACTCCGAAGCGGTCGTGCCCGCTGACGCGGTCAGCTTCACGCTCCTCCAGGAGCAGCTGCACTCCGTCCTGGACACCCTGTCCGAGCGTGAGGCGGGCGTGGTCTCCATGCGCTTCGGCCTCACGGACGGCCAGCCCAAGACCCTCGACGAGATCGGCAAGGTCTACGGCGTGACGCGTGAGCGCATCCGTCAGATCGAGTCGAAGACGATGTCGAAGCTGCGTCACCCGTCGCGCTCGCAGGTCCTGCGCGACTACCTCGACTAGGCACAAGCACTCCCCGGAGCGCTCCACGGAAGGCCCGAAGTCCGCGACAAGCGGCTTCGGGCCTTCCGTATGCGCGGGTGCGGGGTGAGGAATACTGCATGACTCTGGGATACGAACTGTCAACCCAGAGTGAGGAGATCGCATGCGTCGTCCCTTCGCCCGAGCGTGGACGGGGGCACTGGCTCTGGCGGCCACCACCGCTGTCCTGCCACTGGCCTCTCCGGCCCCTGCGGCGGCTGACAGCGTGGTCATCGGGGGTGGTCCGGTGGATGTGTCCGAGAGCCCGTGGGCGGTCGCTCTCTCCAGCCGTGACCGGTTCGGAGGCGCGCGCGCCGGACAGTTCTGCGGCGGTGTGGTCACCGGGCGCTCGACGGTCCTGACCGCGGCCCACTGCATGACCAAGGACGTGCTGGGGGTGCCGCTGAGTGAGGTGACGGACCTGAAGGTCATCGTCGGCCGCGGAGATCTGCGGTCGTCGGAGGGTGAGGAGGTTTCCGTACGCCGGGTCCGGATCAACCCGGAGTACGACCCGCACACGAACTCCGGCGACGTGGCGGCCCTGACCCTGGCCGAGCCGCTCCCCGAAGGGCGCACGATCCGGATGGCGGGGCCCGGTGACCCGGCGTACGAGCCGGGTACGGGCGCTGCCGTGTACGGCTGGGGGGACACCACGGGGGCGGGTGATTACGCCCGTACGCTGCGTTCGGCGCGCGTCGGGGTGCTGGCCGACTCCGTGTGCGAGGAGGCCTACCCGGGCAGTGCCGACGGGCGGTACATGGCCCGGACGATGCTCTGCGCCGGGGAGATGCGTGGTGGGCGGGACGCCTGTCAGGGGGACAGCGGCGGGCCGCTGGTCGCACGCGGGCGGCTGATCGGGCTCGTGTCCTGGGGGAGCGGCTGCGGCCGTCCGGGGAGTCCTGGCGTCTATACGAGGGTCTCGGACGTCACCAGGGTGCTGGGTGCCCACGGCTGAGCCGATCGTCCGCCCGGTGGCGGGTCGGCGGACGACCCAGGGCGGCCGGGAAGGGCCCTGGGCGCCTCTGTAACGAGAGCGGGCGGCCGCCCCTGCTGTTGGCAGAGGCGGCCGCCCGTTCGCCGGCCTGGTGCGCCGGAGCTGGCTCGTCGTTTATGCGAGGTGTCAGCGTTCCTCTTCGGTGGCGCTTTCCGGAACGGCGGTCAGGCGCTCCGTCTCATCCTGTATCTCAGCGGCGATCTTCTTGAGTTCCGGCTCGAACTTGCGACCGTGGTGGGCGCAGAAGAGCAGTTCACCGCCGCTCAACAGGACGACGCGCAGGTATGCCTGGGCGCCGCAGCGGTCGCAGCGATCAGCGGCCGTCAGGGGGCTCGCGGGGGTCAGAACAGTAGTCACGTCGCCTCTTCTCTAGCTCGACGAGCTGTCGTACCAGGGTCAACATCCAACCAGGCCGAAAACGTTCCCGCTCGTGGCTTTTCCTCGAACTTTTCTTTCGAGGTGGCTGTCCGTTGCCGGTTGGCGGCGAATGTGCCGTATTGCGTCTCTTACGTGTCTTACGGTTTCGCGCTGTCTGTCAGGTCAAGTCGTCCCCGGCTGGCTTGCCGGTTGTTGATGAGGACGTGCCCGGAGCCTAAATGGTTCATGCCTCGAAGGGAACGTGACGTGCGCTTCACTCAATCGAGGGATCGAACATGTATACGAGTCTGGACTAGTCTGAGTTGAGACGAGGGTGGCGTTACAACGGCTCTACCAGGCCTCGGTACCCTCTGACCGGTAACCGAAGCCGCGTCCTTACCCCAAAGGACTCCCCTTGAAATTCAGCGAGGAGCGAACCGCGTGACCGCCGAGACGTCCGTGCCGTCCACAGCGTTGCTGACAGGAGCAGACCGGGACGGTTCCAACTACACCGCGCGGCACCTGCTCGTCCTGGAGGGGCTCGAGGCCGTCCGCAAGCGTCCGGGCATGTACATCGGGTCGACGGACAGCCGCGGCCTGATGCACTGCCTCTGGGAGATCATCGACAACTCCGTCGACGAGGCCCTGGGCGGGTACTGCGACAACATCGAGGTCATCCTCCACGACGACGCCTCAGTAGAGGTCCGCGACAACGGCCGAGGCATCCCTGTCGACGTCGAGCCCAAGACCGGCCTCTCCGGGGTCGAGGTCGTCATGACCAAGCTGCACGCGGGCGGCAAGTTCGGCGGCGGCTCCTACGCCGCTTCCGGCGGCCTGCACGGCGTGGGCGCCTCCGTGGTGAACGCGCTCTCCGCGCGCCTCGACGTCGAGGTGGACCGCGCCGGGCACACCCACGCGATCAGCTTCCGCCGCGGCGTCCCCGGCGCCTTCGCCAAGCCGGGCCCCGATGCGCCCTTCGACTCCTCGGCCACGCTGAGCAAGGTCAAGAAGATCCCCAAGGCCCGCAGCGGCACGCGCGTGCGCTACTGGGCTGATCGCCAGATCTTCCTCAAGGACGCCAAGCTCTCGCTGGAGAACCTGCACCAGCGTGCCCGCCAGACCGCCTTCCTGGTCCCCGGGCTGACCATCGTCGTGCGGGACGAGCTCGGCCTCGGCGATGGCGGCTCGAAGGGCGAGGAATCCTTCCGCTTCGACGGCGGAATCAGCGAGTTCTGCGAGTACCTGGCGCAGGACAAGGCGGTCTGCGACGTCCTCCGGTTCTCCGGCCAGGGCAGCTTCAAGGAGACCGTTCCCGTCCTGGACGAGCACGGCCAGATGACGCCCACCGAGGTCACCCGCGAGCTCGCCGTAGACGTCGCGATGCGCTGGGGCACCGGGTACGACACGGCGATCAAGTCCTTCGTCAACATCATCGCCACCCCCAAGGGCGGCACCCATGTCACCGGCTTCGAGCGCTCCCTCACCAAGACGATGAACGAGGCGATGCGCACCCAGAAGGTGCTCCGCGTCGCCGAGGACGACATCGTCAAGGACGACGCCCTGGAGGGCCTCACGGCGGTCGTCACGGTCCGCCTCGCGGAGCCGCAGTTCGAGGGCCAGACCAAGGAGGTGCTCGGCACCTCCGCGGCCAACCGCATCGTCGCGACCGTCATCGCCAAGGAACTCAAGGCGTTCCTGACGTCGACCAAGCGGGACGCGAAGGCCCAGGCCCGCGCCGTCATGGACAAGGCCGTCGCCGCCGCCCGCACGCGCATCGCGGCCCGCCAGCACAAGGACGCCCAGCGGCGGAAGACGGCCCTGGAGTCCTCGTCGCTGCCTGCGAAGCTCGCCGACTGCCGCAGCGACGACGTGGAGCGCAGTGAGCTCTTCATCGTCGAGGGAGACTCCGCGCTCGGCACCGCCAAGCTCGCCCGGAACTCCGAGTTCCAGGCGCTCCTGCCCATCCGCGGCAAGATCCTCAACGTTCAGAAGGCGTCCGTGACGGACATGCTGAAGAACGTGGAGTGCGGCGCGATCATCCAGGTCATAGGAGCCGGGTCGGGCCGGACCTTCGACATCGACGCGGCGCGTTACGGGAAGATCATCCTGCTCGTGGACGCCGATGTCGACGGCGCGCACATCCGGATCCTGCTGCTGACGCTCTTCCAGCGGTACATGCGGCCGATGGTCGAGGCGGGGCGCGTGTTCGCGGCGGTCCCGCCGCTGCACCGCATCGAGCTCAGCCAGCCGAAGAAGGGCCAGGACAAGTACATCTACACGTACTCGGACCGCGAGCTGCGCGAGACGCTGCTCGAACTGCAGCGCAAGAACGTCCGCTACAAGGACTCCATCCAGCGCTACAAGGGCCTGGGCGAGATGGACGCCGACCAGCTGGCCGAGACGACGATGGACCCGCGCTTCCGGACCCTGCGCCGCATCAACATCTCCGACCTGGACTCCGCAGAACAGGTCTTCGATCTGCTGATGGGCAACGACGTCGCGCCGCGCAAGGAATTCATCACCAGCTCCGCGGCGACGCTGGACCGCTCGCGGATCGACGCGTAACTCCGTCGCGTACGCCACAGAGGCTCGTCAGGCACGACAGGAGCCGTGCTCTCCACCTGCGGGTGGAGAGCACGGCTCCACCCGTGTTCAACCCCTGCGCCGATGCCGTGACCAGGCGGTTTCCGTAGCGTCGAAGGCGTCGATCCTCCGCGGATCGGCCTCGTCCCCGCTCGCCGTACGGAGGCTGACATGTCCGGGCTCACCAACGCACTGGTGATCTGCGCCGTCGTGGTGCTGGTGGTCGTCCGCCAGTTCAAGGCGCAGGAGATCGGCACGGACAGGCGCTGGTGGCTGATACCAGCAGTGCTGATCTTCATGGCCGTGCGCGATCCCGACCTGCTCGATCCCCAGCACCGTGTCGAGTCTGTGGCGCTGCTGGCCGTCGAAGTGGGCGTCGGCCTGGCGATGGGGGCCGGCTGGGCGCGGACCTCCCATGTGTGGACGGAGCCGGACGGCACCGCGTGGAGCAAGGGCACCAAGGCCACCGCCGTGGTCTGGGCCGTCGGGATCGGGCTGCGGGCGGGCCTATTCGGAATCGGCGCGCTGCTGGACGTGCGGCAGGGCAGTTCCGGCCTGATGCTGGCCCTCGCGGCCACGCTGCTGGTCCGCAGCGGTCTCCTCGTGCTGCGCGCAGGAACAGGACGCTCGGCGTACGGTATGGCCCACGCGGCGCCCGAGCCGACGCGGAAGGAACCCGTGTGAGTGGCGACTGGTGGACGAGGTGGCCCTCCCGGGAGGCGCTCACCTGGGCAGGGATGAGCATCGCCCGGCTGTGGTTCGTCAGAGTCCTGCGCGTGGTGATCGTCAGCAGCCTGCTGTGGCATGCGTTCCATGCGGACCGCGGCTGGCGGCTGGTCGCCGGAGTGGCCGTGGTCCTGGCCGTCACCACGGCGGGATGGGCGTTCTTCCGCGTCTCGTTCGCCCACCGCCTCTGGCCCTCCCTGGCGCTGATGGCGCTGCTCCTGGCTGCCGCGCTCGCCGCGGAGTCCGGTGACTGGCGGGTGCTCGCCATGGTGCTGTGGTGCGGCTCGGCGATCTCCGCTCTGGAGCGACTGCCACTCGCCGCGGCAGCACCCGTCGTCATCGTGGCCATGACCGGATATGCCGTGTACATCAGCGACAGCCCGCTCGTCACCGCGCTCACCGTCATCGGCCTCGTGCTGGCCGGGTACACCCTGCGGCTGGATGCCGAGGCCCGGGGCAGCGCCCTCCGGCTGCTGGCACAGGAGCGCGCCGCGCGGGCCGCGGAGACGGAGTCGGCCGCCCTCGCAGAGCGGTCCCGCATCGCCCGCGAGATCCACGACGTGCTCGCTCACAGCCTCTCCGCACAGCTCGTCCACCTAGAGGCCGCCCGGCTGCTGATCGAGCGGGACGCGTCCAAGGAGCAGGTTCTGGACCGGGTGGTGGCGGCGCGGTCCATGGCGAGGGAAGGACTCGCCGAGACGAGACAGGCGCTGTCCGCGCTGCGCGGGGAGATGACGCCGGTCGAGGACTTCCTGCGTGAGCTCGTCACGGCCGACCGTGCGTCGGTCACCGTGGCGGGGGACCGGCGCCCCCTGCCCGCCGAGGCGTCCCAGGCGGTGCGCAGAGTGGCGCAGGAGGCCCTGACGAACGTCCGCAAGCATGCGCCGGGCGCGAAGGTCCAGGTGTGCCTGCGGTACGGGGAAGGTGAAGTGCGGCTCGACGTCAGGGATTCGGGAGGGGAAACGCCGGGTGAGCTCGCCACCTCCGGCGCCGGGTACGGTCTGCTGGGGATGCGTGAGCGGGCCGAGTTGCTGGGCGGGTCCCTGGAGGCGGGACCTGGTGAGGAGGGCTTCGTGGTGACGCTGAGGGTGCCGGGATGACGGGGGACGAGGGCGCCGCGGGGGCCGCAGAGGTCAGTCCGGCAGTTCCTGCGGAGGGCGGTGGCAGGCCACCCGCGCGGGTGATCGTGGTCGACGACCAGACCGTGGTGCGCGAGGGGATCGTGATGCTGCTGGGGCTGCTGCCCGGCATCGAGGTGGTGGGTGCCGGTGCGGACGGCCTGGAGGCCGTCCGCCTCGTCGCCGAACTCGCTCCGGACGTCGTCCTGATGGACCTGCGCATGCCCCGCTGCGACGGCGCGGAGGCGACGCGGCGTATCCGCGCCGAGTATCCGGGGACGCAGGTCGTCGTGCTCACGACCTACGCCGACGACGATTCGCTGTTCCCTGCGCTCAAGGCGGGGGCACGCGGCTATCTGACCAAGGACGCGGGCGGGGACGAGATCGTGCGGGCCGTCGAGGACGTGCTCTCGGGTGATGCGGGGCTCTCCCCGCGGATCCAGCGCAGGCTCCTCGAGCGGTTGTCGGAGCCGGAGTCGGAGTCGGCCTCGGCGGCGGAGCCCCCGGACGGGCTCACCACGCGGGAGACCGAAGTGCTCGTCCTGATCGCGGAGGGGATGTCGAACCACGAGATCGCGAGGTCCTTGCACGTCTCCACCGCGACGGTGAAGACCCACATCAACAACCTCTTCGCGAAGGCAGGCCTCAAGGACCGTGCGCAGGCCGTGCGTTACGCGTACAGACATGGACTCATCAAGCTGGACAGAGGATCCGGCACCTGACGAGGCTTCACCTGATGGGGTGAAGAGCATTGAGAGGAGAGTCAGGGATCTTCCCGTTCTGTCCATCCTTGGGCACGTGGCCGAACAGGGCCGCGGACTAAGGAGAGTTCGGTGGAGAAGCACGACGGGCCCGATGTGGGGCCGGGCCGGGCCGATACCGGCCAGGACCGGTCCGGCGACCTGAGAGACCCCTGGTACGACGCGTTCGCCTCCGGCTGGGGAGAGCTCGACGGCACAGGGGCTCCGGCTTCCGTGGTGTCGCCCCGGACCGCGGCCCGACAGGGGGACACGAGCCCGGCCGGCATCTACTTGGAGGTGCAGCGCAGCGCTGCCTTCCAGGAAGTGCGCGGCCGGTACCGGAGGTTCGTCGTCCCGACCACGGCAGCCTTCTTCACCTGGTACTTCGCATACGTCGTGGCTGCGACGACGGCGCCGGGGCTGATGGCACGCCCCGTCACCGGTGCCGTGAACGTGGCGATGGTGGCGGGACTCGGGCAGTTCCTCACGACGTTCCTGCTGACGTGGGCGTATGCGCGCCATGCCCGGTTGCGTCGGGACAGGGCCGCGCTCGATCTGCGCTGGGCCGTCTTCGAGCAGAAGCGGGATCAGGAGCGGGAGCGCGAGCGGCGGCAGGAGCAGGGGCAGGAGCAGGCCGCGGAGCTGCGGCCGGAAGTGTCACCGGGACAGTCGCGGGGTCAGGGGGCGGAGCGATGAGGGGCGATCACCAGACCCTGGCCCTCCTGTTGTTCGGGGTGTTCGTGGCCGTCACCCTCGCGATCACCACTTGGGCGAGTCGCAACCGGCACGGCTCGGCGGAGGAGTTCTACGCGGGCGGGCGGCTCTTCTCCCCGATGGAGAACGGTTTCGCCATCGCCGGTGACTACATGTCGGCCGCCTCATTTCTCGGCATCTCCGGACTGATCACCCTCTTCGGCTACGACGGGCTGCTCTATTCGGTGGGCTTCCTCGTCGCCTGGCTGGTCGTCCTGTTCCTCGTGGCCGAACTGGTCCGCAACTGCGGGCGGTTCACCCTCGGCGATGTCGTCGCGGCGCGGATGAGGGAACGGCCGGTGAGGGTCGCGGCGGGAACCTCCTCGGTCACCGTGTCCGTTCTCTATCTGGTGGCGCAGATGGTGGGGGCGGGCTCACTGGTGGCGCTGCTGCTCGGCGGGACGAGCGGGGCGGCGCAGGTCTGGACGGTGATCGGCGTCGGCGCGCTCATGGTGATCTATGTGTCGTTGGGAGGGATGCGGGCCACCACCTGGATTCAGATCGTCAAGGCGGTCCTGCTGATGGGCGGGGCGATCGCGCTGACCGTCCTCGTCCTGGTGCGCTTCCACGGTGACGTCAACCAACTGTTGTGGACCGCGGCGGACCGCAGTGGCCACGGCGACCGGTTCCTCGCACCCGGGTTGAAGTACGGCGGGGACTGGACCGCGCGCCTCGACTTCATCAGCCTCGGGCTCGCGCTCGTGCTGGGTACCGCCGGTCTGCCGCACATCCTGTCCCGCTTCTACACCGTGCCGACCGCGCGGGCCGCCCGCCGCTCCGTCGTCTGGTCCATCGGCCTCATCGGCAGCTTCTACCTGATGACGATCGTGCTCGGATTCGGCGCGGCCGCCTTGGTGGGCCCGGACGCGGTGCGCGGGTCGAATGCCTCGGGCAACACGGCAGTTCCGCTTCTCGCGCTCGATCTGGGAGGCGGCGCGCACTCCACAGGCGGAACGGTTCTGTTTGCGATGGTCGCCGCCATCGCCTTTGCCACGATCCTCGCGGTGGTCGCGGGCATCACGCTGGCCTCGTCGGCGTCCGTGGCCCATGACCTGTACGCCTCCTTGCGGCGGCGCGACGCGAAGCCGCGCAGCGAGGTGGCGGTCGCCCGGCTCTCCGCGGCCGGGATCGGCGTGCTCGCGATCGGCCTCGGCCTGCTGGCCCGCGACCTCAACGTCGCGTTCCTGGTGGGTCTCGCCTTCGCGGTCGCGGCATCCGCCAATCTGCCGGTGCTGCTCTACTCCCTGTTCTGGCGGAACTTCACGACACGGGGTGCGGTGTGGTCGGTGTACGGGGGGCTGCTGCCCGCGCTCGCGCTGGTGGTCCTGTCCCCGGTGGTCTCCGGAGGGCCCCACTCCCTCTTCCCCGGGGTCGACTTCCAGTACTTCCCCCTGGAGAACCCCGGCCTCGTCTCCATCCCGCTGGGCTTCCTCGCGGGATGGATCGGCACCGTGACTTCGCATGAGGAGGCGGACGAGGCCAAGCACGCGGAGACGGAGGTGCGGTCGCTCACCGGCGCCGGTGCGGCGTAACGATTCCCTTGCGGCGGCCCGGACTCCGGGGTGCCTCAGACGCTGGCCGCCCACTCGTAGCGGTGCTCGGGGCGGCCCGTGTCCCCGTACTTGAGACTCAGCCTGACCCGGCCCGTGCGCTCCAGGAGCTTCAGATAGCGCTGCGCCGTCTGTCGGCTCAGTCGTGTGCGGTCCGCCAGCTCCTGGGCCGAGAGCGGCCCCTCCGCGGCCATCAGTGCCCGGCGCACCAGCTCAGCCGTGGTGGGGGAGTGCCCCTTGGGCAGCTCGGGGGCGGGAGTCGACGACAGGGCGCCGAAGATGCGGTCGACCTCGGCCTGCTCGGCCTCGCCCCCGCCGTCCAGCGTGCGGCGCAGCGTGGCGTACGCGTCGAGCTTGGCGCGCAGGCCCGCATAGGAGAACGGCTTCACCAGGTACTGGAGCGCGCCGTGCCGCATCGCCGCCTGGACCGTCGCGACGTCGCGCGCCGCGGTCACCATGATCACGTCGGTCTGGTGGCCCCGCTCCCGCAGGCTGCGTACGACGGAGAGACCCGTCTCGTCCGGCAGGTAGTGATCCAGCAGCACCAGATCGACGGGGACGTCCTGGACGAGGCGCAGGGCCTCGGCGGCGTTGTGTGCCTTCGCGGCCACCCGGAAGCCGGGGATCTTCTCCACGTAGGCGGCATTGACGTCCGCGACGCGGGTGTCGTCGTCCACGACAAGAACGTCGATCATCGTGGCTCCTTCGGGACCCGGGTCATCGTCGCTCCTTCGCGCCTTGGGTCATCGTGCTCCTCCGCCGCGGCGAGCGTGGGCTCCGTCAGGCCTTCGGGCAGGACGACGCTGAACTCCGCACCACCGTCCGGTGCTTCGCCGACCCGCGCGCTGCCGCCCTGCCGCTCGGCGAGCCTACGGACCAAGGCCAGGCCGATGCCGCGCTTGCCGTGGGCGGGGGGCTCCTTGGTGGACCAGCCCTCGGTAAAGATCGTCTCGCGCTGTCCGGCCGGAACTCCGGGGCCGGAATCGCGTACCTGTAGGACCACGGTTCGTCCTTCGGTGCGCACATCGACCTCCACGCGCGCGTGGAGGGTGCCCGCGGCGGCGTCGAGAGCGTTGTCGACGAGGTTCCCGACGATCGTGACGAGCCCGCCCGGATCGACGAGCCGGTCCGGCAGAGCGGTGTCGCGCGGCACCGAGAGCGCGACGCCCCGCTCCGCCGCGACCGTGGCCTTGCCGACCAGCAGGGCCGCGAGCAGCGGGTCGTGGATCTTCTCGGTGATCTGCTCGGCGGTCACCCGGTGGGCGCCCGCCACCTCGCCGACGAACTCCGCCGCCTCCTCGTACATCTCCAGTTCGAGCAGCCCGAGGAGCGTGTGCATCCGGTTGGCGTGCTCGTGGTCCTGCGCGCGCAGGGCGTCGATGAGGCCACGGGTGGAGTCGAGCTCCCGGCCGAGCTGTTCCAGCTCCGTGCGGTCGCGCAGGGTGGCGACGGCGCCGCCGTCGTCGGTGGGCATGCGGTTGGCGACCAGGACGCGTTGCCCGCGCACGGTCAGCAGATCGGTGCCGGTGACCCGGCCCGCGAGCACGTCGGTGGTACGCCCCGGGCCGAGCGCATCGTCGAGCGGCTGCCCGATCACCTCCGTGCCGAGGCCGAGGAGGCGCTGAGCCTCGTCGTTGAGCAGCCGGACCCGACCGGTCCTGTCCAGGGCGACGACTCCCTCGCGGATGCCGTGCAGCATCGCCTCGCGCTCCGCGAGCAGGGCGGAGATGTCGGAGAAGGCCAGGTCGCGGGTCTGCCGCTGCACCCTGCGGGAGATCAGATACGCGGCGAGCGCGCCGACGGCCAGGGCGCCGCCCGCGTAGGCGAGCAGCCCCGGGATCGAGTGGACGAGGCGGGCCCGCACACTGTCGTACTCGATGCCTACGGAGACAGCGCCCACGATGTCCCCGCTCGTGTCCCGCAGCGCCACCTTGCCGCGCGCGGAACGGCCCAGTGTGCCGTTGTCGATCTCCATGACGTCACGGCCCGCGAGGGCGTCGCTGGGGTCCGTCGAGACGACCTTGCCGATCTGGCCGCGGTCGGTGTGGGACCAGCGCACGCCTTCCTTGTTCATGATCACTACGTACTCGGCGCCGCTGGCCCGCCGGATCCGCTCGGCCGCCTTCTGGACGGGGCCTTCGGCCGTGGGCCCGGAGGACGACAGGTCCTCGGCGATGCGCGGCTGGGCGGCCGTCGTCTGCGCGATGGCGAGCGCGCGACGCATCGCCTGGTCGTCGAGCTGATCGCTCAGCGGCGCGAGGAAGAGGCCGGTGGCGAGCACCGCGACCCCGGCGGCGATGGCCAGCTGCATCAGCAGCACCTGCGAGAACACGCGCCGCGGCAGGCCGAGGCGGAGGCGTCGCGCAGGGGAGGTCGGGCTCATGTGTACGAACGGTACGGCCGCGAGCGGGCTACTCCGAAGTGACTGTGGCGGGGATCTCGTACGTGGGCCCGTCGGCGCCGTCCGGGATCGCCCGCACCGCCACCACGTCCATTCGCGCCGGTGAGGCCAGGGCCGCGCCGCAGCTCTCCGGGCGGGGCGGCTGCGACACCCCCTGCGCGACGGTGACGTGCCACCGGCGTCCGTCGGCGTGCGCGACGGTCACCTCCCAGTGCGGGGCCGCTCCGTCGGTGCCGTCCGTCGCGACGACCCGCAGGGCGTCGGCCGCGTCCTCGCCGGTCGCCGTGCGCACGGCGAGCTCGGCGGCCTGCCCGGGCCGCTCCCAGGCCGAATTGCCCCGGCAGCCGTCGGTGCGGACCCGGCCCGCGCGTGCCGCGTCGAGGATCTCCTTGACGGCAGTCGTCTCCGCTCGGCCGTACGCGTATCCGTAGGGCAGCACGAGCAGCGTGGGGGAGAAGCGATGACCACCCAGATGAGTGATCTCCCAGGCGCCCTGTTCCTCCGAGGCGGTGAGTGCGGCGGCGAGCGGCCTGCCGAGCAGCGCACAGCAGCGGTCGCGCTTGCCGTTCGTGCAGACGAGCGCGAGCGGGGCGCCGGTGTGCGGGGTGCCGAAACCGCCGTGGTCGCCCGCGCCGAGGGCGCTGAAGTCGAGGTCCAGCAGGTCGCGGGGATCGTCGAGCACCGCGCCGCGCAGCCAGGTGCGGCCGGGGACGGTGTGTCCCACGTACACCTGGTGCCGGGCCGGGGCGTGACAGTCCGCGTGGCGCCCTGGGCGGCGGATGAGGGCGACGCGCACGCCGGTTCCCTCGGCGGCCTTCTCCAGGGCGCGGCCGAGCTCCGGGTCGAGATGGCTGGACGTCAGGGCCTTGGCGCCCCAGGGGCCCGACTGTTCCAGCAGGAGCCATGTCCTGGCGGTGGCCGCGGTCCCCGCGAGAGGCTCGGTCAGGTCCCGCGAGGCGGTCGCGCACGTACTCACGCAGGTGAGCCTAACCCGCCCCTCATCTCGGGCGGTTCACACGTCCGGCGGGGCGGGCATCGGCTGCGGCGGACGCAGACCGACGTACTGGCCGCTGGGGCGCATGCGTAGGGGCCGCTCCTCGTACTCCTCCAGAGCATGTGCGATCCAGCCTGCCGTGCGGGCCACCGCGAAGATCGTCTCGCCCGCCTCCGCAGGCATCCCCGTGGACGCCGTGAGGACGGCCAGGGCGAGGTCGACGTTGGCCCGCAGGTCGGTGTGGCGGGCGGTGGTGGCCACTATGTCGCGGGCCGCCGCGAGGGCGGGACCTGCCTTCGGCATCACCTCCAGGAGGCCGAACAGCGTCTGCGCGCGCGGGTCCTCGCCGGGGTAGAGCCGGTGGCCGAGCCCGGGAACCCGGCGGCCTGCCCGGAGTTCGTCGGCGACCACGGGAGCCGCGCTGCCCCTGTCGAGCACATCGAGCAGCATGCGGTGGGCGAGTCCGCTCGCCGCGCCGTGCAGGGGACCCTCCAGGACGCCGAGCCCCGCCGACACCGCGGCGTAGGGGTGAGCGCGCGCCGAGGCCGCGACGCGGACGGCGAGCGTCGACGCGGCGAGGTCGTGGTCGACGAGCAGCGCGAGTGCCGTGTCCAGGGCGCGCAGCTCGGCCTCGTCCGGCTTGCTGCCGGTCAGCCGGGCCCACAGGCGGCGGGCCAGCGGGCCTTCGTCGCGGTGGCCTGGCAGGACCGGCGGAAGCGCGGTGACGAGGGTGGGGATGAGCGTGCGTGCGGTGCCGATGACCGCCTCTTCGGAGAGGTCGAAGCGGAGCGGGTCGGCGGCCGCGGCGGAGATGGCGGCGACGCGAAGACGGTCGGTGTGGCCGCTGTGCTCGGGCAGCGCGTCGACGGCGCGGCGGGCGGCGGCGGTGGTCTCCTCGGGGGCGGTGAAGCCGATGCCGGGGCGCAGCACTCCCGTCCACAGCCACTCGGCGACCTCTTCGTAGGAGTGGTGCAGCGCGAGCTCCGTGGCGTCGACACCGCGGAAGTAGTAGTGATCCTTGTCGATGAGCGTGATCCGGGTGCGCACGGAGAGCTCGTTGGCCGTGGTCGGTGCCGCGGGTTCCCGCCTGTTCCTGCGGGCCAGCGCCTCGACCTCCTTGGCGTCGAACGTGCTGCCCCGCGAGCCAGGACCACGGCGGCTGCTGAGCTGGCCGCGGCTCACGTACGCGTACACGGTCTCGGGCTTCACGCCGAGCAGTTCGGCTGCTTCCTTGGTGCTGAGCCGCCGACTTTCGTGCGTGGCTCCTTGATCCGTCATGGGCGTCACCGTATCTGCATCCCGATGCCTGTACATGTGTATTGATTCAATCAATATTGACAGCACAACAGTCAAGCATGGACAGTCGAATCAAGTCCAGGGAGGAAGTCGAGGAAGAACATGCCGATCAATGGCTCCGCTGCCGTCCCCACCGAACCCGTGGAGGTCCCACGAGGACTCGCGGGCGTCGTCGTCACTGAGACTGAAATCGGAGACGTCAGGGGATATGAGGGCTTCTACCACTACCGCCAGTACTCGGCCGTCGAGCTCGCGCAGAACCGCGGCTTCGAGGACGTGTGGCACCTGATGTTCCACGGCGAGCTGCCCGACTCTGAGCAGAGCGCCGCCTTCGCCGCGCACACCGCGTCACTGCGCCAGTTGCCCGCGGAGGTGCGTGAGGCGCTGCCCGCCATAGCTCGCGCCAGTGTGCTGTCGGGCCCGCTCTCCGGGCTGCGCACCGCCCTCTCGCTCTTCGGGGCGTCGGAGGGCTTCCGACCGGTGTACGACATCGACGAGGACCGGCGCCGCGCGGACGCCCTGGCCGCGTCCGCCGTGGTGCCGACGCTGCTCACCGCGCTGTACCGGCTCGGTCAGGGCCTCGACCCCGTCGAGCCGCGCGACGACCTGTCGTACGCCGCCAACTACCTCTACATGCTGACCGGTTCGGAGCCGGACGCCGCCCGCACGCGGGCGATCGAGCAGTACTTGATCTCAACCATTGACCACGGGTTCAACGCGTCAACGTTCACCGCCCGCGTCATCACCTCGACGGGTGCGGATGTGGCGGCCTGTCTGGTCGGCGCGGTCGGCGCGCTGTCGGGTCCGCTGCACGGTGGCGCTCCGAGCCGGGCCCTCGACACGCTCGACGCGATCGGCACCCGCGACCGGATCGACGGCTGGATCCGCGAGCGGGTCCTCGCGGGAGACCGCATCATGGGCTTCGGTCACCCCGTCTACCGCACCGAGGACCCGCGCTCACGCATGCTGCGCGGCATCGCCCAGGAGTTCGGCGGCGACATGGTGGAGTTCGCGGTCGAGGTGGAGCGACAGGTCGAGGAGATCCTGGCGGAGCTGAAGCCGGGCCGCGAACTGCACACGAACGTGGAGTTCTACGCAGGCGTGGTCATGGAACTGTGCGGCCTGCCCCGGGACATGTTCACGCCGACGTTCGCATCGGCACGGGTGATCGGCTGGAGCGCCAACATCCTGGAACAGGCCCGCGACTCAAAGATCATCCGCCCGGCCGCACGGTATGTGGGGGTGGCGCCTCCGGTGCCGGTGCCGACGTCCGCACTCGGCTGATCCGGACGGCTTCAGGGCGCCGACGCTCTGTGCATGTCGGCGCCCTGAAGTGGACGAGTGCGAGTGATGCGAGTGCTACGAGTACTACGCAGCCCGTCAGGCGTCCGGGATATCCGCCTTGGCCCGGATCAGGGTCTCGCGGGAGATCGTGACGATGCGCTCGTAGTCGGCACGCGAGGCGTCCGCAGGGAGGTCCGCGTCCAGCGTGGCCGTGACGTCGGTACCGATGACAGCGAAACTTCCGTCGGACAGCTCGAAGATGTCGGGACAGTTCTGGCCTGTCGCACAGCCTCGAGCGCGAGGAGAAGCCCCGATACGACGGATGATTCGGCTCACTGTCGTGTTCCCTTTGATCTCGCGGCCGACGGACCTGGGGCCGCGTCGAGAGACCCGGAAGGGGAGGGGCTCGCGGACAGCCACGGTGAACGCCGGCGCTCTTGTGGTGGTGAAATCTCGCGCGCGTGAAGGCTGGCGTTCACCGTATGGCACTGCAAAACGCCACGGTGCCAAATTTGGTTACGGGCTTCGCGTCCGGGACGAACCCGATGTCCCTCATGTGGATCAAGTGCCCCCAAGTGCGGATCAAACGCTCGCCGACGTGCGGGTCTAGTACCCGTCGACGCGCGGGTCACGTGAGCCCCGGAGGTCGGCTCATGCGGGCGGTGGCTCGCCCACCACCCACCATTCGTCGATGTCCGCCTCCTCCAGTTGATGCAGGAGGTCGTCGACCATCAGACCCAGTTGGGCCTCCTCGGTGGTGCTGTCGAGAGTCGCCCTGTGAGGTTGGGTCGCGTGCCAGTACTCCCGGACGATCGGATTCTGGAGCATGCCACGGGCGTAGCCGTAGAACTGGTCCCGGGTGAAGTTGCCGATGCGGTAGTTGAGCACCATGTTGGTGTACATGGCGTTGGCGTAGAGGTACTGCCGTTGCCGCTTGGTGGAGACGCCCTCTCCGTAGGCGTCGAGGACCTCGGCGAGGTCGGCGTCGTCCATGGCCTTGCTCAGCAACTCCCAGTGCAGGCGCTGCTGGTAGGTCAGATTCGTGTGCCGCTGGGCCTGTGCCGTGCGCTCCAGGCACTTGAGCCGCGCATCGAGCGCGTCGACGGTGCGTCGCTGCGCGGCCGAGGTGGCGACGGCTCCCGCGGCGATGCCAAGCCCTGCTGTGACAACGCAGCGCAGCATTTCTGCTGCGTGCATCTTTGTGAACATGTCAACCCCCGATTCGGGCGACCGTCCGCCGGTCGTCGGTTGCGGGTCGACAGGGAGCGGACCGGCGAGCGGTGGGCGGTGCGCTTGCCGTCTCCCAGGGTGCCGAGCGGCTCTGACCGGCGGGGAGGCGGAGAGGAGGCGCACGGAAGGAAGCAGTGGTCTGACAACCCTGCGCCGTGCCTAACGTGTGCCCCGCGAGCGCCGCTAACAATCGTTCACTCCGCGGCCCGGCTACGCGTGCCTATCCTGGCCCCGTCTTCATTCGTCGTACGGGACCCGCAGCGGTCCGTACCAGCGTCGACACGAGGTCAGCGTTGAACAAGCAGCAGATCCCGGTCGTCGTCCTCGCCGGATTTCTCGGCTCGGGCAAGACGACCCTGCTCAACCATCTGCTGCACCGCAGCGGCGGCAGCCGGATCGGGGCGATCGTCAACGATTTCGGTTCGATCGAGATCGATGCCATGTCGGTCGCCGGGCAACTCGGCGACTCGACCGTCTCCCTCGGCAACGGCTGCCTGTGCTGTGCCGTGGACGCCAGTGAGCTCGACGAATACCTGGAGCGGCTCGCCCGGCCCGCCGCCGGGATCGACGTCATCGTCATCGAGGCGAGCGGGCTCGCCGAGCCGCAGGAGCTCGTGAAGATGCTGTTGGCCAGCGAGAACCCGCACATCGTGTACGGAGGGCTCGTCGAGGTCGTGGACGCTGCCGAGTTCGAGGCCACCAGGGAGCGGCACCCTGAGCTGGACCGGCACCTCGGCATCGCCGACCTCGTCGTGGTCAACAAGGCCGACCGGGTGCCCGTAGAGGAGCGCGAGCGCGTCGTCCGGGCCGTCCGGGGGCTCGCGGGGCGCGCGGCCGTCGTGGCCGCCTCCTACGGCCGCGTCGATGTGGAGCTGTTCTTCGACCGCGCGCCCGTGGGGGAGCGGGTCGGACAGCTCTCCTTCGACGACCTGCGCGAGGACGACCTGCGCGAGGATGACCTCCGCGAGGACGATCACGCGGAGACCGAGGCCTGCGCGGACGGTCGATGCGCGCACCACGACCACCTGCACGCCGCCTACGAAAGCCTCGCCTTCACCTCCGAAGTGCCCATGGGGCCGCGCCCCTTGATGGCCCTGCTCGACAGTCGGCCCGAGGGGCTCTACCGCATCAAGGGGTACGTCGATTTCGGCGCCGCCGACCCGCGGAACCGGTACGAGGTGCACGCCGTGGGGCGCTTCCTGCGTTTCTATCCGGAGCCGTGGGCTCCGGGCGAGCCGCGCCTCACCCAGCTGGTGCTCATCGGGTCGGACGTCGACGTACCGACCCTGGAGAAGGAGCTGGAGGCCTGCCGCGAGGACGCCCCACAGGCCGACGAGCAGGGCATGTGGGGCGTACTGCGATACGTGAGGGAGCCGGAGGGGGAGATGGATCAGGAGTTGGACCAGGAGCCGGACGAGGAGTCCGGCTCCCGGCGCGGGTAGCCGCGGCCGCGACTACGCCGGTCCCGCCACCGCCGCCACCGGCTTCTGGAGCGAGACGCCCGAACCGTCGCGGCGCGGATCCACCTCCGGCAGCTCGGCCGGTGCGCCGTTGCGCTGGGCCGCGTGCGGCGGCGTCGGGCCCGCCCAGGCGAAGCTCAGACAGTCCTCGCCCTTCAGGAACCGCTGGACGCGAACGCCACCCGTGGCGCGCCCCTTGCGCGGGTACTGGTCGAACGGGGTGAGCTTGGCCGTCGTCTGCACCGAGTCGTCGAGGGTGCCGCGCGAACCCGCCACCGTGAAGACGACCGCGTCCACCGCCGGGTCCACCGCCGCGAAGGAGATGACCTTCGCGCCGTCGACGAGCTTGACGCCCGCCATGCCGCCCGCCGGACGGCCCTGCGGGCGGACCTGCGAGGCCGGATAACGCAGGAGCTGGGCGTCGTCCGTGATGAAGACCAGGTCCTCCTCGCCGGTGCGCAGCTCGGCCGCGCCGACGATCCGGTCACCGTCCTTCAGCGTGATGACCTCCAACTCCTCCTTGTGGGAGGGATAGTCGGGGACCACGCGCTTGACGACGCCCTGCTCGGTGCCGAGCGCGAGGCCCGGCGAGGACTCGTCGAGCGTCATCAGGCAGATCAGCTTCTCGTCCTTCTCCAGGGACAGCAGCTCCGAGACGGGCGCCCCTCCGGAGAGGTTGGGCGCGCTCGCCGTCTCCGGCAGCTGGGGGAGGTCCACTACGGAGAGGCGCAACAGCCGCCCGTCGGACGTGACCGCACCCACCTCGCCGCGCGCGGTCGCAGGCACCGCCGAGACGATCACGTCGTGCTTCACGCGCTTGGTGTCGCTCTCGGCGAAGGGCTCGCCGTTGGCCGTGCGGGCCAGCAGGCCCGTCGACGACAGGAGGACCCGGCACGGGTCGTCGGCCACCTGCAGCGAGACCGGGGCGGCGGCCGGGGTTCCGGAGGACTCCAGGAGCACCGTGCGCCGGTCGGTGGCGAACTTCTTGGCGACGGCGGCCAGTTCGGTGGAGACCAGCTTGCGCAGCTCCGCGTCCGACTCGAGGATGCCGGTCAGCTCGTCGATCTCGCCGTTGAGCCGGTCGCGCTCGGACTCCAGCTCGATGCGGTCGAACTTGGTCAGGCGGCGCAGCGGCGTGTCCAGGATGTACTGCGTCTGGATGTCGCTGAGCGAGAAGCGCTCGATCAGGCGCTCCTTGGCCTGCGCCGAGTTCTCGCTGGAGCGGATGAGGCGGATGACCTCGTCGATGTCCAGGAGGGCGACCAGGAGGCCCTCGACCAGGTGCAGGCGGTCGCGCTTCTTGCCGCGGCGGAACTCGCTGCGGCGGCGCACCACGTTGAACCGGTGGTCGAGATAGACCTCCAGGAGCTCCTTGAGGCCGAGGGTGAGGGGCTGGCCGTCCACCAGCGCCACGTTGTTGATGCCGAAGGACTCCTCCATCGGCGTCAGCTTGTAGAGCTGCTCGAGGACCGCCTCGGGGACGAAGCCGTTCTTGATCTCGATGACCAGGCGCAGGCCGTGCGCGCGGTCGGTGAGGTCCTTGACGTCGGCGATGCCCTGCAGCTTCTTCGAGCCGACCAGGTCCTTGATCTTGGAGATGACCTTCTCGGGGCCGACGGTGAAGGGCAGTTCGGTGACGACGAGGCCCTTGCGGCGCGCCGTCACGTTCTCCACGGAGACCGTGGCACGGGTCTTGAAGGTGCCGCGGCCCGATTCGTACGCATCCTTGATGCCGTTCAGCCCGACGATCCGGCCGCCCGTGGGCAGGTCGGGGCCCGGCACGTACTTCATCAGCGTCTCGAGGTCGGCCCCCGGGTGCTTGATGAGGTGGCGGGCGGCGGCGATGACCTCGCCGAGGTTGTGCGGCGGCATGTTCGTCGCCATGCCGACCGCGATGCCCGACGCGCCGTTGACCAGGAGGTTCGGATACGCCGCAGGGAGGGCGGTCGGCTCCGTCTCCTGGCCGTCGTAGTTCGGCTCGAAGTCGACGGTGTTCTCGTCGATCGACTCCGTCATCAGGGAGGTGGCGTCGGCCATCTTGCACTCGGTGTACCGCATGGCGGCCGGCGGGTCGTCGTTGCCGAGCGAGCCGAAGTTGCCGTGGCCGTCCACCAGGGGGAGGCGCATCGAGAAGGGCTGGGCCATGCGGACCAGCGCGTCGTAGATCGACGCGTCGCCGTGCGGGTGCAACTTACCCATGACCTCGCCGACGACACGGGCACACTTCACATAGCCGCGGTCGGGGCGCAGGCCCATCTCGTTCATCTGGTAGACGATCCTGCGGTGCACCGGCTTCATGCCGTCGCGGGCGTCCGGCAGGGCGCGGGAGTAGATGACCGAATACGCGTACTCGAGGAAGGAGCCCTGCATCTCGTCGACGACGTCGATGTCGAGGATCTTCTCCTCGTACGACTCGTCGGGCGGCGGGGTCTTCGTGCTGCGGCGGGCCATCGCTGCTGCGGCTCCTTCACCAAGCAAGTGCGGGTTCTGACGCCGACCATTGTGGACTGTCCCACTGACAACGCCGACCACGACCCGTGCACCGGCGGTGTCACCCGCGACTACGCCGAGGGCGGAGCGGGAACTTCGTCAGGTGCTGACACGCTTGCATACAGTGGCAGGACTGGCAGCAATTGTTCTGATCCAGCAATGATCCAGCGATCGAAGGGACGTACATGCCCATGGGTCACACGGCCACAGCCGAGGCCGGCTCCGGCGGCCTGACAGCGACCGAGCACCGGCTGGCCAACGGCCTGCGCGTGGTGCTCTCCGAGGACCACCTGACCCCGGTCGCCGCGGTCTGCCTCTGGTACGACGTCGGCTCCCGCCACGAGGTCAAGGGGCGTACAGGCCTTGCTCACCTCTTCGAGCACCTGATGTTCCAGGGCTCGCAGCAGGTGCACGGCAATGGCCACTTCGAGCTGGTCCAGGGAGCGGGCGGTTCGCTCAACGGCACGACGAGCTTCGAGCGCACCAACTATTTCGAGACCATGCCCGCCCACCAGTTGGAGCTGGCCCTCTGGCTCGAGGCCGACCGGATGGGCTCGCTGCTCTCCGCGCTGGACGAAGAGTCGATGGAGAACCAGCGCGACGTCGTGAAGAACGAGCGCCGCCAGCGGTACGACAACGTTCCGTACGGCACGGCGTTCGAAAAGCTGACCGCCCTCTCGTACCCGGAGGGCCACCCCTACCACCACACGCCGATCGGCTCCATGGCCGACCTGGACGCGGCCACCCTGGAGGACGCGCGAGCGTTCTTCCGCACGTACTACGCGCCCAACAACGCGGTCCTCTCGGTCGTCGGCGACATCGACCCGGAGCAGACGCTGGCCTGGGTCGAGAAGTACTTCGGGTCGATCCCCGGACACGACGGCAAGCAGCCGCCGCGCGACGGCTCGCTGCCCGAGCGCATCGGCAAGGAGCTGCGCGAGGTCATCGAGGAGGAGGTCCCGGCCCGCGCCCTGATGGCCGCCTACCGCCTCCCGGAGGACGGCACGCGCGCGTGCGACGCGGCCGACCTCGCCCTCACCGTCCTCGGCAGCGGCGAGTCCTCCAGGCTCTACAACCGGCTCGTGCGCAGGGACCGCACCGCGGTCGCCGCCGGGTTCGGCCTGCTGCGCCTCGCGGGGGCGCCCTCGCTCGGCTGGCTCGACGTGAAGACGTCGGGCGACGTCGAGGTGCCCGTCATCGAGGCCGCCGTCGACGAGGAGCTCGCCCGCTTCGCCGCGGAGGGCCCCACTCCGGAGGAGATGGAGCGCGCCCAGGCGCAGCTGGAGCGCGAGTGGCTCGACCGGCTCGGCACAGTCGCGGGCCGCGCCGACGAACTGTGCAGGTTCGCGGTCCTGTTCGGCGACCCGCAGCTCGCCCTCACGGCCGTCCAGCGCGTCCTCGACATCACCGCGGAAGAGGTCCAGGAGGTCGCCGGGGCCCGGCTGCGCCCGGACAACCGCGCGGTGCTCGTGTACGAGCCCGTTGACGGGGCCGAGGAGGCCGCAGACGCCGCCGAGGGCGCCGAGGAAGAAGAGGAGGCGGCGAAGTGACCGAGGCCGCGACGATGCAGTTCCACCCCCAGCCCCAGGCCGGTACGGCCAAGCCCTGGGCCTTCCCGGCCCCCGAGCGCGGCACGCTGCCCAACGGCCTCACGGTCCTGCGCTGCAACCGCCCCGGCCAGCAGGTCGTCGCCGTCGAGATCCACCTCGAAGCGCCCCTGGACGCCGAGCCGGAAGGCCTGGACGGCGTCGCCACCATCATGGCGCGGGCCTTCAACGAGGGCACCGACAAGCACTCCGCGGAGGAGTTCGCCGCCGAGCTCGACCGCTGCGGCGCGACCCTCGACGCGCACGCCGACCACCCGGGCGTGCGGGTCTCGCTCGAGGTCCCGGTCTCCCGGCTCCCGAAGGCACTCGGCCTGCTCGCCGACGCCCTGCGGGCCCCCGCCTTCGCGGACAGCGAGATCGAACGGCTCGTACGCAACCGCCTGGACGAGATCCCGCACGAGGCCGCCAACCCGGCGCGCCGCGCCGCCAAGGAGCTCTCCAGGCAGCTCTTCCCGCCGACCGCGCGCATGTCGCGCCCGCGTCAGGGCACCGAGGAGACGGTCACCGCCATCGACTCGGCGGCGGTGCGTGCCTTCTACGAGAAGTTCGTCCGCCCCGCCACGGCCACCCTGGTCGTCGTCGGCGACCTGGTGGGCACCGACCTGGACGCCGTCCTCGCCGACACCGTCGGCGCCTGGACCGGCTCCGCGGGCGAGTCGCGCCCCGTGCCGCCGGTGATCGCCGACGACCGCGGCCGCGTCGTCATCGTGGACCGCCCCGGAGCGGTCCAGACACAGCTGCTGATCGGCCGCGTCGGCGCCGACCGGCACGACCGCGTGTGGCCCGCCCAGGTGCTCGGCACGTACTGCCTGGGCGGCACCCTCACCTCCCGCCTGGACCGTGTCCTGCGCGAGGAGAAGGGATACACCTACGGCGTACGGGCGTTCGGCCAGGTGCTCCGCTCCGCCCCGGACGGGACGGGCGCCGCGATGCTCGCCATCAGCGGCTCCGTGGACACCCCGAACACGGGCCCGGCGCTGGACGACCTCTGGAAGGTGCTGCGCACCCTCGCCGCGGAGGGGCTCACCGACGCCGAGCGCGACGTCGCCGTGCAGAACCTGGTGGGCGTGGCCCCGCTCAAGTACGAGATGGCCGCCTCCGTGGCGGCGACGCTCGCCGACCAGGTCGAGCAGAACCTGCCGGACGACTTCCAGGCGCAGCTGTACCGACAGCTGGCCGCCACCGGCACCGTGGAGGCCACTGCGGCCGTCGTGAACGCCTTCCCGGAGGACCGCCTGGTGACGGTCCTCGTCGGGGACGCCGCGCAGATCGAGGAGCCCGTCAGGGCGCTCGGGATCGGCGAAGTGAGCGTGGTCACCGGCTGAGTGACGGTCGGCGTCGGCGCTGAGCCACAGTCAGGACGCAAGTTGGGACGTATCGGGACCCTGGTGACCCTTTCGGTCGCCAGGGTCCTCATATGTCCGGATTGGTATGGAGGTTGCCTGTCTGCCGTGTGGCGTGCGCTACAAAAGGCGCGTTCTGTTTGTCGATCGAAAGATGCCCCGCTTAGCGTCGACCCGGCTGTTCGTCGCGCAGTACGCCGCATCCGCGGCACCGGACAGTCATCGCCGAGTCCCCGTACGGCGCGAGCCAGGGGAGCCGGGGACCCACATGTCCCCTGGGGTGAATCGGGCACCTTGCCGCGAGGTGAGGGACCCGTAGGAGACCTTCCTGCTCCGAACCCGTCAGCTAACCCGGTAGGCGAGAGGGAAGGAAAGGAACACCCGCCACATGGCGTTCACCCGTGCCACCGGGAAGCACCGTCGTCCGAGTCGCCTCACGCGGACCACCGCGAACGTCGCAGGTGTCGCGGCGCTCACCACCACCGGTGTCATCGGAGGCCTTGCCGCCCCCGCGCTCGCCGCCGCCGACGAAGCGGCCGTGGAGCACACTGGTCTCACCCAGGCGATATCCGTCGGCGACTCGCTCGCCGAGAGCGTCGACGCGCAGGCCGCCGCGCAGCGCCAGGCCGCCGACGACGCCGCTGCCGCCAAGAAGGCCGAAGAGGCCGCCAAGAAGAAGGCCGCCGAGGAGAAGCGCAAGGCCGAGGCGGAGGCCAAGGCGAAGGCCAAGAAGGAGCACGAGGCCAAGGAGCGTGCCGCCCGCGAGGCCGAGCGCAAGCGCCTGAACACCTACGTCTCCCCGGTCTCCGGCTCGTACGTCTCCACGGGCTACCAGACCGGCGGCGCCATGTGGTCCTCCGGCAGCCACACCGGTGTCGACTTCCACGCCGCGTCCGGCACCGCCGTCCACGCGGTCGGCTCCGGCACCGTCGTCGAGGCGGGCTGGGGTGGTGCCTACGGCAACAACGTGGTCATCAAGATGAACGACGGCACGTACACCCAGTACGGCCACATGTCGTCCCTCGGCGTCACCGTCGGCCAGACGGTCACCCCGGGCCAGCAGATCGGTCTCTCCGGGTCCACCGGCAACTCCAGTGGCCCGCACCTCCACTTCGAGGCCCGCTCCGGCGAGGAGTACGGCTCCGACATCGACCCGGTCTCGTACCTGCGCTCGCACGGCGTCAAGGTCTGATCCGAAGCGGACGGCCGACGCGGTCGCCCCACGCGGACGGCCCCGCAGCACTTCACCGAAAGCCCCGGCTCCTCCCGAGCCGGGGCTTTCGGCGTTCCCCGGCCATCGTCCCCTGCCGCCCGTTCTTGGCCAAAAGATATCCATGGATTTCTGTCCGCCGTCGGAAATTCCGGCGCTCTGCAATAGAGTCACGGAACGAGCGTCGGTCGACCGCGTGTCGCGGGGATTAAGGCGGAGGTCCGGTCATGCGCGTTCCCGCGCACTCGGTATGCACGGCCATTCGGGACGACATAGTCGCCGGTGTATATGAAAGGGGCGGCAGACTCACCGAGGAACTCCTCGCGCGGCGCTACGGAGTCTCCCGCGTCCCCGTGCGCGAGGCCCTGCGCACGCTGGAGGCCGAGGGCTTCGTCGTCACCCGCAGGCATGCGGGCGCATGCGTCGCCGAGCCGACGGAACAGGAGGCCGCGGACCTCCTGGAGGTCCGGACGCTGCTGGAGCCGCTCGCCGCGGCACGCGCCGCGCAGCGCCGCACGGACGCACACCTGAAGGTCCTGCGCGGACTCGTCAGGCTGGGCCAGCAGCGCTCCAGGAGCGGCCGCGGGGAGGATCTGCGCTCGCTGGGCGGCTGGTTCCACGAGACGCTCGCCCAGGCGTCCGGCAGCCCCGGCCTCACGGCGCTGCTCACCCCGCTCCGGCACAAGATCGCCTGGATGTACGTCGTCGATACCCCGGCGACGCCGGACGAGTCCTGGTCCGAGCACGCGGCGATCGCCGACGCGGTCGCCCGCCGGGACGCGGAACGGGCGAGGGCGCTCACCGCGGCACACGTCGAACGGGCCCGCGCGGCCCACCGATTGCGGCCCGCGCGCCGGGGCGGCCGCGTGAGGGATTCGCAACATGCCGTAAACACGGTGAGTCTCCGGAATTAACGGAGGCGCCGTATACAAAGAGGAGCCGTAAGAAGAGTCGTCGCGCGATCAATTCGCGGCAATTTCATACGGCCCCACGGCGTTCATGAAAACGGTGTGCATGAAAAATCAAGCGCATACGTCAATGGGGTCACCCGGAATTCCGGGTGACCCCATTGACGTAATGCGAGGAACGTGTCCTAGACCGTCTCCGGAAGCTCCTCGAGCCCCTCGGCGACCAGCTTCGCCAGACGGTCGAGGGCGGCGTCGGCACCCTCGGCGTCGGAGGCGAGCACGATCTCTTCGCCGCCCTGGGCGCCCAGGCCGAGCACCGCGAGCATCGAAGCGGCGTTGACGGGGTTGCCGTCGGCCTTGGCGATCGTCACGGGGACGCCGGCGGCCGTGGCCGCGCGGACGAAGATGGAGGCGGGTCGGGCGTGAAGGCCCTCGGCCCAGCCGACGTTGACGCGGCGCTCAGCCATGTGTTGCTGCCCTTCCAGGTGTCTCACACTTGTCTAGACCAGTGTCTCATGCCGTCGCGGGTGCTCTGCCGGACAGAGGTCCCGGCCCCGGTCGCCGTTCGACCTGTCCTAGCCTGCCCCGGCCCGGGCGGCCGCGCGACCCGTACCCTGGCCCCATGCAGCTCCCGTCGGATCAGCAGGATCGGCACGACTACCCGTCGCACTGGGAAGCCGACGTGGTGCTGCGCGACGGAGGCACCGCCCGCATCAGGCCCATCACGGCCGAGGACGCGGACCGTCTGGTCAGCTTCTACGAACAGGTCTCGGACGAGTCGAAGTACTACCGCTTCTTCGCGCCCTATCCGCGGCTGTCCGCCAAGGACGTGCACCGCTTCACCCACCACGACCTGGTGGACCGGGTGGGACTCGCGGCCACCGTGGGCGGCGAGTTCATCGCCACCGTGCGCTACGACCGCATCGACGAGCGCGGCATGGCCGCCAGTGCGCCCGCCGACGAGGCCGAGGTCGCCTTCCTCGTGCAGGACGCCCACCAGGGCAGGGGGGTCGCCTCCACGCTCCTCGAACACATCGCGGCCGTCGCCAGGGAGCGCGGCATCCGCCGCTTCGCCGCCGAGGTGCTGCCCGCCAACACCAAGATGATCAAGGTTTTCACGGACGCGGGCTACCAACAGAAGCGCAGCTTCGAGGACGGCGTCGTCCGCCTGGAGTTCGACCTGGAGCCCACCGACCGCTCGCTCGCCGTGCAGCGCGCCCGCGAACAGCGCGCCGAGGGACGGTCCGTGCAGCGGCTCCTCATGCCGGGGTCGGTCGCGGTGATCGGGGTGGGCCGGGCCCCAGGCGGGGTGGGCCGCAGCGTTCTGAGCAACCTCCGGGAGTCCGGTTTCACCGGGCGCCTGTACGCGGTGAACAGTGCCTTCGAGGAGTACGGCGCAGAGGGCGAGGGCGCCGACATCGACGGCGTGCCCGCGCACCGCTCGGTCGCGGCCATCGAGGAGCCCGTGGACCTCGCGGTGATCGCCGTGCCCGCCGACCGCGTCCCACAGGCTGTCGCCGAGTGCGGGGAGCGCGGGGTGCGCGGCCTCGTGGTGCTGTCCGCCGGGTACGGGGAGAGCGGCGACGAGGGGCGCGAGCGGCAGCGTGAACTGGTGCGCCAGGCCCGGTCCTACGGCATGCGCATCATCGGGCCCAACGCCTTCGGCGTCATCAACACCTCTCCGGAGACGCGGCTCAACGCCTCGCTCGCCCCGCAGTCCCCCGCGCGGGGGCGGATCGGGCTGTTCACCCAGTCCGGCGCGATCGGCATCGCCCTGCTGTCCGGCCTGCACCGGCGGGGCGCGGGACTGTCCACGTTCGTCGGATCGGGCAACCGCGCGGACGTGTCCGGCAACGACCTCCTCCAGTACTGGTTCGAGGACCCGGACACCGACGTCACGCTGATGTACCTGGAGACGATCGGCAACCCGCGCAAGTTCACCCGCCTCGCGAGGCGTTCGGCCACCGCCAAGCCGCTGGTCGTCGTCCAGGGCGCCCGGCACAGCGGCATCACTCCGACGGGTCACGCCGTGCAGGCGACCCGGCTGCCGCACGCGACGGTCTCTGCGCTGCTGCGGCAGGCGGGCGTCATCCGCGTCGACACCGTCACGGAGATGGTCGACGCGGGGCTGCTGCTCGCGGGGCAGCCGCTGCCGTCCGGGCCCCGGGTGGGCATCCTCGGGAACTCCGAGTCCCTCGGCCTCCTCACGTACGACGCTTGTGTCGCCGACGGACTGCGGCCGCAGCGGCCGCGCGACCTCACGACCGGGGCCACCCCGGCGGACTTCCGCACCGCACTCGCCGAGGCGCTGTCGGACGGCAGCTGCGACGCGGTGATCGTCAACGCGATCCCGTGGGTGGGGGAGGACGGCGCCACGACCGACCCCGAGACGCTGGCCACGGAGCTGCGGGCCGCGGCGGCGGGGTGCCCGGCGAAGCCGGTGGCCGTGGTGCACGTGGAGCTAGGCGGCCTCGCCGAGGCACTGGCCGCCGCGACCAGCACGGGGCCCGACGCCCCTCTCCCGCCGACGGCCACGGAGCCGATGCCCGCCCCCGAGCCGACGACCGCCACACCCCCCGACCCGACCACCGCCCCCGAGCAGTACCGCATCCCCGCCTACCCCGCCGCCGAGCGAGCGGTACGTGCCCTCTCCGAAGCGGTCAAGTACGCGCAGTGGCGGCGTGAGGCCGCCGAGCCGGGGCGGGTGCACGAGTACGACGACATCGACGAGAGCGGTGCCGCGGGGCGCATCGAGGAGCTGCTCGCCGAGGACGGCGACCCGCGTGGTCTCACCCTCGCCCCGGCCGACGCCCACGAACTGCTCGGGCGCTACGGCATCCGCGTACGACAGGCCCTGCCCGCGCCCGACCCCGACGCGGCGGCGGCAGCCGCGCGGACCATCGGCTACCCCGTGGCCCTGAAGACCACGGCCCCCCACCTGCGCCACCGCGCCGACCTCGGCGGTGTGCGCCTGGACCTGGCCGACGAGGAGCAACTGCGCCGGGCGTACCAGGAACTGACGGATGCCTTCGGCAAGCCCGTCGAGCTGCGGCCCGTCGTGCAGGGCATGGTGCCGCGCGGCGTCGACACCGTGGTACGCGCGGTCATCGACCCGGCGGCCGGAGCGGTGCTCTCCTTCGGTCTCGCGGGCGCCGCCTCCGAGCTGCTCGGCGACACCGCCCACCGCCTCGTCCCGGTCACCGACCAGGAGGCGGGCTCCCTGATCCGGTCCATCCGGACCGCACCGCTCCTGTTCGGCTGGCGCGGCTCCGCGCCCGTGGACACCCCGGCCCTCGAAGAGCTCCTCCAGCGGGTCTCCCGGCTCGTCGACGACCACCCCGAGGTGGTCGCCGTCTCCCTGGAGCCCGTCGTCGTCGCCCAGCGGGGCCTCTCGGTGCTCGACGCCTCCGTCCGGCTCGCGCCCCCGCCCGCCCGCGACGACCTGGGCCCGCGCACCCTTCCCGGCTACTGAGGCGCCTTCCAGGGCGCGCGGAGGCCCGGCGCGGACCCCGGAGCGCCCCGACCGCGACCGAGGCGGCCACGGGGCACCGTGCGCCCCGCGCCTGGCCGTAGGATGGACGGCATGGCAAAGACCGGTACGACGACCCAGGGGCTGCGCGCGGCGATCGAGCGCAGCGGCTACTACCCGGCCCTCGTGGCCGAGGCGGTGGAGGCCGCGATCGGCGGCGAGGCCATCGGGTCGTACCTGGTCCACCAGGAGACGACGTTCGACGCCAACGAAGTGCGTCGGCACGTCACCGTCCTCGTCCTGACCGGCACGCGCTTCATCGTCAGCCACACCGACGAGCAGGCGGCGGACAGCACGTCCCCGACGCCGTACGCGACGACCTCCACGGAGTCCGTCAAGATCGGCCGCATCTCCTCGGTCGTGGTCAGCCGCGTCGTCGCCAACCCCGAGAAGTACGTTCCCGGGACACCGCCCCGCGAGGTCGTCCTGACCATCGGCTGGGGCGCCGTGTCGCGCATCGACCTGGAGCCCGCGGCCTGCGGCGACCCCAACTGCGAGGCGGACCACGGGTACACGGGCAGCTCGACCGCCGACGACCTGAGCCTGCGCGTCAGCGAGGCGGGCGACGGCCCCGACACCGTGCGGCAGACCCTCGCCTTCGCCCAGGCCCTGTCCGAGGCGACCGCGGACAACGCCCGCTGATGGCGCTTCCTTCCTGGGACGACGTACAACCGCTCGCCCTCGACACCGCTCCCGTGCCCGCGTACGGCACGGGCTCGCTGGCCGACCTGCTGCCCACGCTCGTCGCCCACCAGGGCGTCGACGGCTTCGCGCCCGCCATCCCCGAGCTCGCTCCGGCCGACCGGAACTGCGTCTTCCTGATCGACGGCCTCGGCTGGGAGCAGCTCAAGGCGCACCAGGCAGAGGCGCCCTTCATGGCCTCGCTGCTGCAGAGCTCGCGCGGCGGCACGGGACGGCCCGTCACCGCGGGCTTCCCCGCCACCACCGCGACCTCGCTCGCCTCGGTCGGCACGGGCCTGCCGCCCGGCTCGCACGGCCTGCCCGGGTACGCGGTCCGCAATCCGGCCACCGGCGAGCTGATGAACCAGCTCCGCTGGAACCCGTGGACCGACCCGCACGCCTGGCAGCCGTACCCCACCGTCTTCCAGCGCGCCCACGAAGCGGGCGTGCACACCGCACAGGTCTCGTCGCCGACCTTCGAGCACACCCCGCTCACCAAGGTCGCCCTGAGCGGCGGCACCTTCCGGGGCAGGCTCTCCGGAGAGGACCGCATGGACCTCGCCGCCAAGCAACTGGCTGCCGGGGACCGTTCGCTGGTCTATACGTACTACGCGGAAGTGGACGGCAAGGGGCACCGGTTCGGTGTCGACTCCGACGCCTGGCGGGGCCAGCTGATGTACGTGGACCGGCTCGTCCAGCGCCTCGCCGAGCAGCTCCCGCCGCGCAGCGCCCTGTACGTCACCGCGGACCACGGCATGATCGACATCCCCTTCGACGACGCGTCCCGCATCGACTTCGACGAGGACTGGGAGCTGCGCGCCGGTGTGGCCACGCTCGGCGGCGAGGGCCGCGCCCGTCACGTCTACGCGGTGCCGGGCGCCGCGAACGACGTCCTGACGGTGTGGCGCGAGGTGCTCGGCGAGCAGTTCTGGGTTGCGGGACGCGACGAGGCGATCGCTGCGGGCTGGTTCGGTCCACACATTGATCAACGTGTGTACGAGCGCATCGGCGACGTCGTCGCCGCGGCCCACGACGACGTGGCGATCATCGCCTCGGAGCGTGAGCCCAAGGAGTCCGCCCTCGTCGGCATGCACGGCTCGATGACCCCCGTCGAGCAGCTCGTCCCGCTCCTCGAAGTACGCTCCTGACCGGGCGCCGCCCGCCCGCCTCCCCACCCGCCCCGAAAGGTTCTCAACTCCCCATGCCCGAGCTGGTGTTCTTCTCCGGAACGATGGACTGCGGAAAGAGCACGCTGGCTCTGCAGATCGAGCACAACCGCTCCGCCCGCGGACTCCAGGGGATGATCTTCACGCGGGACGACCGCGCGGGCGAGGGCAAGCTCTCCTCCCGGCTCGGCCTGGTGACCGACGCGATCGAGGCGGCGGACGACTTCGACTTCTACGCCCACCTCGTCGACCACCTGACGCAGGGCGGCCGCGCGGACTACGTGATCGCGGACGAGGCGCAGTTCCTGGCCCCGGACCAGATCGACCAGCTCGCCAGGGTCGTCGACGACCTGGGCCTGGACGTCTTCGCCTTCGGCATCACCACGGACTTCCGCTCCAAGCTCTTCCCGGGCTCGCAGCGCCTGGTCGAGCTCGCCGACCGCGTCGAGGTGCTCCAGGTCGAGGCCCTGTGCTGGTGCGGCGCCCGCGCCACGCACAACGCCCGCACCATAGGCGGCGAGATGGTCGTCGAGGGTGCTCAGGTGGTGGTCGGGGACGTCAACCAGTCGCCGGACGAGGTGGGTTACGAAGTGCTGTGCCGTCGCCATCACCGGCGCAGGACGACGGCGGCGACCGCGCGCGCGGGTGCCCTGTCGCCCGACGTGCTGCCGGTCGACACGATCGCCGCCCGCGCCTGACTCAGGCGTCCGCCCGTGAACGTACGACGGTGAAGACCGCGCCCTCCGGGTCCGCGACCGTAGCCATCCGCCCGTAGGAGCCCTCCCAGGCGGGCTTGACCACATGGCCGCCGAGCTCGACGACCCGCTCCACCGCCTCGTCCACGTCGGCGACTTCGAAGTGCGTCATCCAGTGCGGCCCGCGGTCGCGCGGCAGCGCCTGCCCCAGACCGTGCACGGAGGCGACAGGACGGCCGTCCACGTGCAGCGTCACGTAGTCGAAGTCCGCCGAGACGACGGCTTCCACGGTGCACTCGAAGACGTTTTCGTAGAACTTGACGACACTGCTCGTCTCCAGTGTCACCAGTTCGTTCCAGGTCGCCGTGCCGGGCCTGCCCGCGACCTCGGTGCCCAGATGGGCCGCCGCCTGCCAGAGGCCGAACACGGCGCCCATCGGGTCCGACGCGATGGCCAGCCGCCCGGCCTCCCCCGCGTCGAGCGGGCCGACTCCGACCGTGCCGCCGCAGTGGCGCACCGCCTCCGCCGTCGCGTCCGCGTCGTCCGTCGCCAGGTAGGTCGTCCAGGCGATGGGCAGATGGCGGTCGGTGGGCAGCCGGCCGATGCCCGCCACCTCGTGTCCGTCGAGCAGGGCCCGCACGTACGGGCCGAGTTGCTCCGGACCCGGACTGAACTCCCACCCGAAGAGTGACCCGTAGAACTCCTGGGTCGCGGGCAGGTCGTGCGTCATCAGGCTCACCCAGCAGGGCGTACCGGGCTTGTACCGACCGACCTCCCCGCCGTCCTGCCGCACTTTCCCGAAGGGGTCCGGCGAGCTCTGTCCAGACGAGCTCTGTTCGGGGGAGGCCCCATTCGCCCGCGCCTCGGTCATCGTCACCCTCTCCTCGGCCTTCGTGTCGGCCGCTCGGTTTTTCATTCGAATGCGCGTGCGATAGCCGCGCGGACTCTCCGGCCCGTGCAGATGCTCGCACCGCCCGCCGCACCGCGCGCCCCGGCCGCGCCGCAGTGGCCTGCTTCCCGCGGAAGATGCCCGATTTCTGGCTACTCATCCGTGAACGTGCGATTGCTGGGCAGTGTCGATCCATCGAACAGGGCGTGCATGGTTCCGTACGCCCCGTGGTCGGGCGGTTCCGGCGGAGCAGGGTAGCCGGACCTTGGCGGCTCGACTACCCCGTACGCAAGGATGGGGCCATGAATGCCATCATCTCCGCATCCGAACTCGCGAGCGAGCTGGCGGGCGAGAACCCGCCGGTCGTGCTCGACGTCCGCTGGCACCACGAGGGCTCCCTGCGCTCCGCGTACGAGGAAGGGCACATTCCGACGGCCGTCTTCGTCGATCTGGACGCTGACCTGGCCGGTCCCGCCGGTGCCGGAGGGCGCCATCCCCTGCCCGACGTGGGTCGCTTTGGTGCCGTGATGAGGGCGGCCGGGGTCTCGCAGGACCGGGACGTCGTCGTGTACGACGGTGGCCAGAACTGGGCGGCGGCACGTCTGTGGTGGATGCTCCGCTGGACGGGGCATGCGTCCGTTCGTGTCCTTGACGGCGGCATCGGACTGTGGGC
Organism: Streptomyces sp. NPDC042371; assembly: GCF_056437465.1. Classification (NCBI taxonomy): domain Bacteria; kingdom Bacillati; phylum Actinomycetota; class Actinomycetes; order Kitasatosporales; family Streptomycetaceae; genus Streptomyces; species Streptomyces sp. NPDC042371. The sequence continues at coordinate 164,885 of NZ_JBWKAP010000003.1, forward strand.
CGGGCCGCTGGAGCAGGGGGCGGGCACGGCCCCCGTCGAGGGCTCCTTCGCACCGGCCCCGAACAGCAAGGACCTGCTGGACGCGGACTCCGCCGCGGCCCTGGCCCGCTCCGGCCTGCTTCTGGACGCCCGCGCGGCAGAGCGCTACCGCGGCGAGATCGAGCCGATCGACAGCGTGGCCGGACACATCCCGGGCGCGGTCTCGGCGCCTACTACGGAGAACGTCGCTTCGGACGGCCGCTTCAGGCCCGCCGCCGAGCTGGCCGACCGCTTCAAGGGGCTGGGCGCGGCCGACACCGCGGAGATCGGCGTCTACTGCGGCTCGGGCGTCTCCGGCGCCCACGAGGTGCTCGCCCTCGCCGTGGCGGGAATTCCCGCAGCGCTGTACGTCGGCTCGTGGTCGGAGTGGTCGGCCGACTCCGCGCGTCCCGTGGCCACGGGCGCGGACCCGCAGTAGAACGCGAACGGGACCCGCACCCAGGGGGTGCGGGTCCCGCCGTCTGGCGACTGCCTGCTACTCCTGCTTCTTGCGGCGGGTGCCGAAGACGATCTCGTCCCAGCTGGGGACCGCCGCGCGTCGGCCCGGCCGTACGCCGTCGGCCTCCGCCTGGCGGTCCGTGGAGCCGACGAGGCGGTCGCGGTGGCTCGCCACCGAGCGCGGCATGAGCACATCCGCATAGGCGGCGCCCGCACCGGCCGCCGCCGGGGACTCCTCGGCGTCCGGCTCCTGCTCGGGCTCCTCCGTGACGGCCGGCGGCAGCTCCGCGGTGGCGGCAGATGGGCGCTCGGGCACCACCATGTCGCCGCGGAAGCTGGGCACCGCCTCCAGGAGGCTGGTCAGGGAGTCGCGCTCCTGCTCGGCGACCGCGGCGCCCGCTCCGATGCCCTCCTCCGGAGGGTCGGCGGGAGGCACGGGGATGCTCGGGCGGTCCAGCTGACGGTCCAGGGCGCGGTCGAGCGGCCGGTCCACCGGGCGGTCCCGGGGGAGCCGTGCGATGCGCGGCACGAACGGGAAGCTGGGCTCGGGCGCGGCGATGTCGTCCGTCTCGCCGATCAGCGAACGCGCTTCCTCGTCCACGGCCTGGACGAGCCGCCGGGGCGGGTCGTACGTCCAGCACGCGGAGTGCGGCTCGGTCGCGACGCGGTAGACGAGCAGGACTTCCCAGGTGCCGTCGTCACGGCGCCAGGAGTCCCACTGGACGGTTTCCTTGTCGGCGCCCCGCAGCAGCAGCCGCTCCTGCACGGCCTCGCCGAGCTGGGGTCCGGTGTTCTCGCCGGGACGGCGGACGGGGGTCTTCCTGGCACGCTCCGCCATGAAGGCGCGCTCGGCGAGCACGGGGCCTTCGAAACGGCGGACGCGATCGACGGGGATGCCCGCGAGCTGGGCCACTTCTTCCGCGCTTGCACCGGCACGTATACGCGCCTGGATGTCACGGGGGCGGAGGTGGCTCTCCACCTCGATTTCGATCTGTCCGAGTCGGGGCCTGTCGCCGCGGACGGCCGCACGCAGCCGCTCGTCGATCGGAAGCGTGTACTCCGTGCTGTCCGCAGCCTTCAGCACCAGCCGTGTGCCGTCGTTGCTGACGGCCACGACACGCAGTTCGGGCATGGGGACCTCCCGGGTGGTGCCTGCCGACGTCACGTGCGTCGCTGCTTCCGCTAGTCGAGTGTGGCCTGCCCGGGTGCAGCCTGCCACAACCTTGCCGAGTTGCCCGGCGTGTCGGGCAGGGGCCCTGGATCGCCGTTATGGCACGGTTACCTTTTCGCAACGCTAAGTGACGACGTTCGTCACCCTGTGCAGCGAGCCCCCCACCCGGCGGTCCTGGAAGGCCCCGGGCACCCTGGCGGGAGACCGGACCCAGGGCTCGCAACAGTACTCCATTCGGGCCACGCGGGTGGACCGCCGCGCCGCCGAACTTCTCGGGGAGGACGGGAGTTGGCGGCCGCCCCTGCCTCGCGCTGTCCGCGCCCGGGTGGCGCACTTCACGGAAACAGCAGAAACGGAACTAATCACTTCGCCCATACGTCCCTGTCTCGTGTAGTCGGTCGCGAAAGGCAGGCAAGGGTCGGAGATGCGTGAAAAGCCGGATTCCGGCAAGGAGTCGAAGGACCAGGAGGAGCCGGAGGGCAAGCGGCGCCTCGATCTGAGCGTGCCGCAGGTGGCGGGGAGCGCCATCGCCGCGGTCGTGGCGGCGAAGCTCGCCTCGAACATCGGTGTCTACGGAACGATCCTCGGCGCCGGTGTCGTGAGCGCGATCGCGACCTGTGGCGGCACCGTTTTCCAGCACTTCTTCAAGCGCACGGGCGAGCAGATACGTGACGTCACGGTGCAGGCCAAGCCGAAGGCGCGGCAGGTACCCGTGACGGCCGCGGTGCAGGTGCCCGAGACGTTCAGAACCTCCGCCTACACGGGAGCCGTTGGCGCGACCGGGCCGGTGACCACGACGTGGGGGAGGCCACAGGCGGCCGCCCCCGACGCCGAGGCGACCTCGCTGTTGCCCACGGCCGCGGACGCGGATCCCGCAGCGGACCCCACAACGGTGTTGCCTGCGGCGGGAACGGACCCCACGACGGTGCCGCACCCCGCGGGGGACGCGGACGCCACGACGATGCTGCCCTCCGTGGCGGCCGGTGCCGGCGTCGATGCCGGTGCCGAGCGGACGCAACTCCTCGGGGCGGTCGACCCCACCCAGGCGCTGCCGCGCGACGACGCCACGCGCGTGCTCCGCACCACGGGCCCGGCCCAGGTGCCGGCGCCGACGACCGCCTTCGAACCCGCGCTCCCGCCGGACGAGTTCACCGAGGGCACCACACACCGCACGCAGATCCGCAGCTGGAAGCGGCCGTTGATCGCCGCGGCCGTCGTCTTCGGTGTCTCCATGGCGGGCATCACCACGTACGAGCTGGTCTCCGGCAAGGACCTGAGCGGCGGCGAGGGCACCACGATCAGCAACGGAGTCTCCGGGCGCAACTCCTCTCCGAAGAAGGAGTCCACGCCCGTCGACGAGCCCTCCGGACAGCCTTCGGACGACGGCACGTCGGGCTCGGGTGACGGCTCCAAGGAGGGTGGCGACAACGCTACGCAGGACCCGGACGGGACCGGCACCTCGGGCAACGGCACGGGCAACGGCAACGACTCCGGTTCCAAGGACGACACGGGCAAGGACAACGGCACCGATCCGGACAAGGACAAGGACAAGGACGACGGCGACGGCTCCGACTCCGGAGACGACGGTTCCAAGACGGACCCGACGCCCACGCCCACCCCGACCCCCACGCCCACGCCGTCGAAGGGATCGGGCACCGGCTCCGACCCCCAGCAGGGTGGAACGCCCACTCCGTAGAGGTGGATCGGCGCCGGGGAAGGTCAGGCGCCGAGGACCCGCCGCAGGTAGTGGTTGCCGAAGAGCCGGTCCGGGTCGAGGCGGTCGCGCAGGGCGGTGAACTCGCCGAAGCGGGGGTACTCCTTGGAGAAGTACTCCGCGTCGCGCGTGTGCACCTTGCCCCAGTGCGGCCGCCCCTCGTGCGCGGTGAAGATCCGCTCGGCGGCCGTGAAGTATGCCTGGTACGGCGTGCCCCGGTACATGTGGACGGCGATGTACGCGGTCTCCCTGCCCGACGCAGTGGAGAGCGTGATGTCGTCGGCGGGCGCCGTACGGACCTCCACGGGGAAGCTGATCCGCAGCCGCGAGCGGTCCACCATCGACTTCAGCTCGCGCAGGGTCGCCACGAGGGCGTCGCGCGGAACGGCGTACTCCATCTCCATGAAGCGCACCCGGCGCGGGCTGGTGAAGACCTTGTAGGGGATGTCCGTGTACGTCCGCGCGGAGAGCGCCTTGCTGGAGATCTTGGCGATGCCGGGGATGGCGGCGGGGACGGCCCGGCCCAGGGAATTGACCACCTGGAAGAGGCCGTTGGAGAGCAGCTCGTCCTCGACGAAGGCGCTGACCCTGCCGGGCGGGGCCGCGGGGCCCGGACTGCGGTTGTTGCGCTTGGTGTTGCAGCTGCCGGTGTGCGGGAACCAGTAGAACTCGAAGTGCTCGTTCTCGGTGACGAGCGCGTCGAAGTCCGCGGTGACCTTGTCGAAGGCCATCGGCTCCTCGCGGGCGGTGAGGAAGAAGATCGGCTCCACGGCGAAGGTGATCGCGGTGATCACGCCGAGCGCGCCGAGTCCGACGCGCGCGGCGGCGAAGACGTCCGGGTTCTCGTCGGCCGAGCAGGTCAGGACCGTGCCGTCCGCGGTGACCAGTTCGAGGCCCGCGATCTGGGCGGCTATCGAGGCCGAATCGCGGCCCGTGCCGTGCGTGCCGGTGCTGACGGCTCCGGAGACGGTCTGCTCCATGATGTCGCCCATGTTCGTGAGCGACAGGCCCTCACGGGCGAGCGCCGCGTTCAGGCGCTTCAGCGGGGTGCCTGCCTCCACGGTGACCGTGCCCGCCGCGCGGTCGATCCCGCGGATGCCGGTGAGCAGGTCGGGGCGGATGAGGAGGCCGTCGGTCGAGGCGGCCGCCGTGAAGGAGTGGCCCGTGCCGACGGGCTTCGCCTTGAGGCCGTCGTCCTTGGCCCGGCGCAGCGCGGCCGCCAGTTCGTCGACCGAGGCGGGGGTGACCTCCCGGGCCGGTCGTGCGGTGACGTTGCCCGCCCAGTTACGCCACGTCGCTGTGTTCTTCCCGCTGCCCGTGCCCGTGCTCATGGGTCCCTCCCCGTTGCGGAACCGGCTGCTTCAGCCGGCGATACCCCAGGAATCCGACCGCGGCCGCGACGGCCCCGGAGATCCCCGGTACCCCGTACCCGGCCCCCGATCCCGCGGCGTCGATGACCCAGCCGGCCGCGGAGGAGCCGAGCGCGACGCCGACCGCGAGCCCCGTGCTCACCCACGTCATGCCCTCGGTCAGTTTCGCGCGTGGTACGTGCTGCTCGACGAGGGCCATCGTCGTGATCATCGTCGGTGCGATGGAGAGGCCCGCCACGAACAACGCCACGGCCAGAAACAGAAGGTTCCCGACCAGTTGAAGCGGGATCATACTCACGGCCATCGCACAGACGCCCAGCAGCCACCTGGGGGCGGGCGCCCCCTTGAAGTGCACGAGCCCGAAGGCCGCGCCTGCCAGACAGGAACCGAGCGCATAGACGGCGAGGACCAGGCTCGCCATGGACTTGTGGCCCTGGTCCTCCGCGTACGCCACGGTCACCACGTCGATCGACCCGAAGATCGCGCCGGTCGCGACGAAGGTGGCGACGAGCACCTGGAGGCCCCCGCTGCGGAGCGCCGACTCCCTGGTGTGGTGTTCGCGCGGGTGCGGCACCGGCTCGGTGGCCTGCTGGGCCGTCAGCCAGAAGACGCCGACGGCGAGGAAGGCGCCCGCGAGCAGCGGTCCGGCCTCGGGGAACCACACCGTGGAGAGCCCGATCGAGACGATCGGACCGAAGATGAAACAGACCTCGTCCACCACCGACTCGAAGGAGTACGCGGTGTGGATCTGCGGGGTGCCGTGGTAGAGCACGGCCCAGCGCGCCCGGATCATCGAGCCCACGCTCGGCACGCAGCCGACCAGCGCGGCGAAGACGAACAGCGTCCAGTCGGGCGCCTCGAACTTCGCGCAGAGCAACAGCCCCGAGACCGCGGTCAGGGACACCAGCGTCGCGGGTCGGAGCACCCGGCGCTGGCCGTACCGGTCGACGAGCCGGGAGATCTGCGGCCCGATCGCGGCGGCGGACAGCGCCACGGTCGCCGACAGCGCGCCCGCGAGGCCGTACCTGCCGGTCAGCTGGGACACCATGGTCACGATGCCGATGCCCATCATCGACAGCGGCATGCGGCCGAGGAACCCGGCGGTGGAGAAGGCCTTGGTGCCGGGGGCGGCGAATATGGCGCGGTAGGGGCTTGGCACGTGGGACTCCGCTGAAACGCCGGGGCGGCTCCCGAAAGGACGGGCCCCGGTAAGGCATGAAGATGGTCGATACAGCTTACGGCTCCGGGGAGTCCCGGCGCACCGGGATTTTTCCGTACGGCGGAGGCCGTTTTCCGCCTGTCAGTGGCGGGTGGCAGGATCGGATACATGTCCGATGCGCTGGATCCCACTCCGTACGACGCCCTGCTGTTGCTCTCCTTCGGCGGCCCAGAAGGCCCGGACGACGTCGTCCCGTTCCTGGAGAACGTGACGCGCGGGCGCGGCATCCCCAAGGAGCGGCTCAAGGAGGTGGGGCAGCACTACTTCCTGTTCGGCGGGGTCAGCCCCATCAACGACCAGAACCGCGCTCTGCTCGACGCCCTGCGCAAGGACTTCGCGGAGCACGGCCTCGACCTGCCGGTCTACTGGGGCAACCGCAACTGGGCGCCCTATCTGACCGACACCCTGCGCGAGATGGTCACCGACGGCCGCCGCCGCATCCTTGTCCTCGCCACCAGTGCGTACGCCTCGTACTCGGGCTGTCGGCAGTACCGCGAGAACCTCGCCGACTCCCTCGCCGCCCTGGAGGCCGAGGGCCTGGAGCCGCCGAAGATCGACAAGCTCCGGCACTACTTCAACCACCCCGGCTTCGTGCGCCCCATGATCGACGGCGTCCTGAAGTCCCTCGCCGACCTCCCCGACGACGTGCGGGAGGGCGCGCACCTCGCCTTCACCACGCACTCGATCCCGGACGCGGCGGCGGACACCTCGGGCCCCGTCGACGACCACGGCGACGGCGGTGCGTACGTCAAGCAGCACCTGGACGTGGCCCGCCTCATCGCCGACGTCGTCCACGACGAGACCGGCGTCGAGCACCCCTGGCAGCTCGTCTACCAGTCCCGCAGCGGCGCCCCGCACATCCCGTGGCTCGAGCCCGACATCTGCGACCACTTGGAGGAGCGGCACGGCGCCGGGGTCCCCGCGGTCGTCATGGTCCCCATCGGCTTCGTGTCGGACCACATGGAGGTCCTGTACGACCTCGACACCGAGGCCGAGGCCAAGGCGGCGGAGCTCGGCCTTCCGGTGCGCCGCTCGGCGACCGTCGGGGCCGACCCGCGATTCGCCGCGGCGATCAGGGAACTGGTCCTGGAGCGGGCCGCGGCCGAGAGCGGCACGCCCGTGGCCCCCTGCGCCCTGGGCTCCCTCGGCGCGAGCCACGACCTGTGCCCGGTGGGCTGCTGCCCCGCCCGCGCCCCGAAGCCCGCGGCCGCGGGCGCCGACAGCCCGTACGCGTAAGGACCCGCCGTGACCGATGTGACCGACCCGACCGACCTCAAGGCAGAACTCCTCGCCGTCGCCCTGGAGGCCGCGCGTCGCGCAGGGACCTTCCTGCGCGACGGACGCCCCGACGACCTGGGCGTCGCCGCCACCAAGTCCAGCGCCGTCGACGTCGTAACCGAGATGGACATCGCCTCCGAGAAGCTGATCACCGACTTCCTCGCCGAGCGCAGGCCGGCCGACGGCGTGCTCGGCGAGGAGGGCGCGAGCTCCGAGGGCAGCAGCGGCGTCCAGTGGGTCGTCGACCCCATCGACGGCACCGTGAACTACCTCTACGGACGCCCCGACTGGTCCGTGTCCATCGCCGCCCGCAAGGACGGCGAGACGCTCGTCGGGGTCGTGCACGCCCCGATGCGCGGGGAGACGTACCGCGCGGTCCTCGGACAGGGCGCCCACATCAACGACCTCCCCGCGCGCGTGCGCCCCGCCCCCTCCTTCGACCAGGCCCTGATCGGCACCGGCTTCGGCTACGTCGCCGAGCGCCGCGCCCAGCAGGCCGAGGTGGCGCGCCACCTGATCCCCAAGGTGCGGGACATCCGGCGCGGCGGGTCGGCGGCCATCGACCTGTGCGACGTCGCGGTGGGCCGCCTCGACGCGTACTACGAGCGGGGACTCAACCCCTGGGACTACGCGGCGGGCGACCTCGTCGCACGGGAAGCGGGCGCGCTGACCGGTGGCCGCCCCGGAGACGCCCTGTCGGGCGAGCTGACCGTCGCCGCCCCGCCCGCCCTCTTCGAGACGCTCCAGGGCCTCCTGGAGGACCTCGGAGCCTGGCACGACTAGAAGCACCACGGCTGAGGAGCGCCACGACTGCGAAGGCACACGGAAGGGCCCCGCACACCTGGACGAGGTGTGCGGGGCCCTTCCGCTTGGATCCGTTTAGATCCTCGGGGCTCGGTCAGGCGTGGAGTGCGCCCACCTCGACACCGTGCTCGGCGGCCAGGCGGTGGAGATCTTCCAGCTCCGCCAGCTCGACCTCGGCAAGGAAGTCGTCTCCCGTCTCACGGGCCTTCGTGAGGTCGGATTCCGTGGCCTCTATGCGCTGCAGGAGACCTGCGGTGAATGCGTCCATGGTTGCGCCCCCTCGGCTGGGTCGTGGGTCGATGGCACGGGGGTGTGCCCTCTGAGAAGGGGCGATCACGTCTCAAGCCGCTCTGGGAAAGCGGTTCGTGGCGTGCCACATACAAAGCGTGATCGCGGGTGTAAGGCCGTCCTCCCCTGGCTCCCTTCCGCAGAAACCTCAACCGACGGAGAAAATCCCGCATTCCCCGCGCCCGATCATGACGGCAGGCCGTCTTACAGCCGGTTTATGGCCGAAAGGGGCAGGATGGAGGTCTACCCCAAGACAGATCTGCCCGAAGGGGCACAGAGGAAGGACAGCGACGTGCGCGTACTCGTCGTCGAGGACGAGCAACTGCTCGCCGATGCGGTGGCCACCGGACTGCGCCGGGAGGCCATGGCCGTCGACGTCGTGTACGACGGAGCGGCCGCCCTGGAGCGCATCGGCGTCAACGACTACGACGTCGTGGTGCTCGACCGGGACCTCCCGCTCGTCCACGGCGACGACGTCTGCCGCAAGATCGTCGAGCTCGGCATGCCGACCCGCGTCCTGATGCTCACCGCGTCGGGCGACGTCAGCGACCGCGTCGAGGGCCTGGAGATCGGCGCGGACGACTACCTCCCCAAGCCCTTCGCGTTCAGCGAGCTCACGGCACGCGTGCGTGCCCTCGGACGGCGCACCAGCGTGCCGCTGCCGCCCGTCCTGGAGCGCGCCGGGATCAAGCTCGACCCCAACCGCCGCGAGGTCTTCCGCGAGGGCAAGGAGATCCAGCTGGCCCCCAAGGAGTTCGCCGTCCTCGAAGTGCTGCTGCGCAGCGAGGGCGCGGTCGTCTCCGCGGAGCAGCTCCTGGAAAAGGCCTGGGACGAGAACACGGACCCGTTCACCAACGTCGTCCGGGTGACCGTCATGACCCTGCGCCGCAAGCTCGGTGAGCCCGCCGTCATCGTGACGGTGCCGGGCTCCGGCTACCGGATCTGACCGGCGGTGGCCGCGACCCCGGCGCCACCAGCCGCGCCCCCGAAGCCGACGTGGGACCCGAGGAAGGCCGAGCCGCCGTTCCCCTGGCTGCGCCCGACCATCCGCATACGGCTCACGCTGCTCTACGGCGGCATGTTCCTGATCGCGGGCATCCTGCTGCTCTCGATCATCTACTTGCTCGCCGCCCAGGCCCTGAACGTGGGCAGTGACCTGCCGTTCAGGGTCACCGGTGAGAGCACGGTGAGCAGCAAGACCTGCAGCAACTTCCATGTGCTCCCGGAGCGCCCCACCGAGGGGCAGCTGAACTCCGCGTTGAACGAGTGCGTCAACCAGATGCGTCAGAGCGCCCTCGACAACCTGCTCAGCCGCTCGCTGCTCGCGCTGCTCGGTCTCGCCGTGATCGCCTTCGCCTTCGGGTACGCGATGGCGGGCCGCGTGCTCTCGCCGCTCGGCCGGATCACGCGTACCGCCCGCAGGGTGGCCGGCACCGACCTGACCCGCCGCATCGAGCTGGACGGCCCGGACGACGAGTTGAAGGAGCTCTCGGACACCTTCGACGAGATGCTGGACCGCCTGGAGCGGGCCTTCACCGCCCAGCAGCGGTTCGTCGGCAATGCCTCGCACGAGCTGCGCACGCCCTTGGCGATCAATCGCACGCTCCTTGAGGTGCACCTCTCCGACCCCGGAGCGCCGCCCGAGCTCCATCAGCTCGGCAAGACGCTGCTCGCCACCAACGAGCGCAGTGAGCAGCTCGTCGAGGGCCTGCTGCTGCTCGCCCGCAGTGACAACCAGATCGTGGAGCGGAAACCGGTCGACCTCGCCGAGGTCGCCAACCGCGCCGTCGACCAGGTGCGGACCGAGGCCGACGCGAAGGGCGTGGAGATCCGCGGGGAGCGTGGCCTGGCCGTCGTGCAGGGCAACGGCGTCCTCCTGGAGCGGATCGCCCTGAACCTCGTCCAGAACGCCGTCAGGTACAACGTGCAGGACGAGGGCTGGGTCGAGGTGACCACGGAGGCCCAGCACGGCCAGGCGGTCCTGGTGGTGTCGAACACGGGCCCGGTGGTTCCCGCGTACGAGATCGACAACCTCTTCGAGCCGTTCAGGAGGCTGCGGACCGAGCGGACGGGCAGCGACAAGGGCGTGGGACTCGGCCTGTCGATCGCCCGGTCGGTGGCGCGGGCTCACGGGGGCCGTATCATCGCGGAGCCGCGTGAGGGGGGAGGGCTCGTGATGCGAGTCACCTTGCCCCTCTGAGATGCAGTCGCAGACGCGCCGACGTGTTCGCTTTGAGCGGAATTTTCGGGAGCTTACCCCGGGGATGATGTGTGCGATCGATCACAGAGGCGATTTTTCGGCCATCTACTCTCCGTGATCGTGAAAGTCGTCGGAAAGCCGGGAAAATCCGGGTTTTCGGGAGTCTTGATCACGGGAAGTACACGGGGTGGCGCCCGTGAAGCGCGACATTCGGACCGTGTACGGTCCCGATCGCCATCCAACCCGACGCCTCTTCAGAGGTGCGGTTGGGTGTCGATTGAGTAACAGACCTTGATGTGAGGCAAAATCTCCGCCTCAGGTCGGGCACAAGTCCGGCCTCTCACGCGTTACGTGCGCTGGAGACACCCGCAGACACCCAGAGGGGGAGAGCGACATGGCAACGGACTACGACACCCCACGTAAGACCGACGATGACGTCAACGAGGACAGCATCGAGGAACTCAAGGCACGGCGGAACGACAAGTCGACCTCAGCGGTCGACGTCGACGAGTTCGAGGCCGCAGAGGGCCTCGAGCTGCCCGGCGCCGACCTTTCGAACGAGGAGCTCGCGGTCCGCGTGCTCCCGAAGCAGCAGGACGAGTTCACCTGCATGAGCTGCTTCCTGGTGCACCACCGCAGCCAGCTGGCCAAGGAGAAGAACGGCCAGCCGATCTGCCGCGACTGCGACTGAGGCGGGGTCGGCCGTGACTGGCTCGACCCCGTTCCGGAAGCGCCGCTTCCGCAAGCGCGGAGCGGACGAAGCCGGCGTCCCGGACGCCGGCGCACGTGACGACGGGCGAGGCTCTTCCGTAGACGGAGCAGCCTCGCTCGAACCGGCGAACACCCTTGAGGTGGTGCCGGACGCGACGGCGGCCGACAAGGCCCCCAGGACCCCTTGGAGCGCCATTGAGGCCGGGTCCAGGGGCAGCCGTGTTGCCGCCGTCACGCACGGGGTGAAGGAAGGCGTGCGTAAGGGCGGGCGCGGCGCCAAGGCCGGTATCGGATATCTCGCCGACCGGCTCATCGAGAACGCCCCGCGGATCCCGGTCCGCGACCTCGCGACCCTCCGCAAGCAGTTCCCGGGCCTCGGCCCCGAGCAGCTCGCGGACAAGCTCATCGCGGGCGCCGCCAACGCCACGTCCACCGTGGGCGCGGGAGTCGGCGCCGCCGCGATGATGCCGGTGCCGCCCGCGATGCCCGCCGAGCTCGCGGCGGAGATCACCGGCGTCGCCGCCATCGAACTGAAGCTGATCGCCGAGCTGCACGAGGTCTTCGGCCTGCGGCCGGAAGGCAACCTCAAGCAGCGCAGCACCGCCTATCTGAACTCCTGGTCGCAGGAGCGCGGCATCGAGGTCACCAAACCGGCGACCCTCAACGCCGCGCTGGGCGGCCAGATGAAGCGCGAGCTGCGGCAGCAGATCATGAAGCGGATGGTCCGGAACCTGCCGAACCTGATGCCCTTCATGGTCGGCGCCGCGGTCGGAGCGGTCATGAACCGCCGGGACACCAAGAAGCTCGCCGGCCGCATCCGGCAGGACCTGAGCAAGAACCAGGTGCCGTGGGACGAGCTGCCCGAGCTGCCGCCCCTGGAGAAGCCCGCCGACCCGCTGCGCATGGGGGAGATCCCCAAGGAGCTGGGCCGCTGAGCTACGCGGCGCTCTCTCGCACCGCGTCCAGAGCCGCCGCCAGAGCCTCGGGGTTGCGCGTCGAGACGTACACGTACGGAGTCGGGTCCTCGGGATCCGTGATGTCCACGCGCAGGGCCGTGGGGATGTAGGCGCGCAGCAGCATGTACGCCCGCGGGTCGGCCTTGTACGAGCGCCAGGCGCGCGTCTCCTCGCCCGTCAGGACCTCCGCGTCACCCAGGGCGGACACCGGGATCTTCGCGTCGCCCGCGACCAGCGAGCCCGCCACCACGCGGATCCGCACGGCGCCGTAGGCGCTGGTGACGACCGCGGCGACGGCCGTGCCGCCGACCAGACCGCCGAGGAGCGGCAGGGTGCCGAACGGCAGCAGGATCAGGGCCATCGCGACGCCCACCAGGACCGAGGCGAACCACCACGAACGGGGCGCGGTGAGGCGTTCTTCGTAAGGCTGCATGGAACCAAGCTTGGCACGGTGCGGTGACCGCGCTGACGCGGAGGTAAGGTCTGCGCCTGTGAGTGGTACATCTGCAGCTCTGACGCCCCCGGCCGACGCCATAGCGCCCGTCCGCCACCCCGACGCACCCGCCCCCGGCGAGCTCATCGGTGCTCACTACGAGCACTGTTTCGGCTGTGGCGAGGGACAGGCGCACGGGCTGCACCTCGCGGCGCGGGCCGGTGAGGGCGTGGCGGTGACCGCCGAGTTCACCGTGCGCGAGGCGCACCAGGGCGCCCCGGGCCTCGCCCACGGCGGGGTCCTCGCCACCGCGCTCGACGAGACGCTGGGCTCCCTGAACTGGCTGCTGCGCGTGATCGCCGTGACCGGACGCCTCGAGACCGACTTCGTGCGGCCCGTTCCACTGGGCACCGTGCTGTTCCTGGAGGCCGAGGTCACCGCCGTCGCGGGGCGGAAGATCTACTCGACCGCCACCGGGCGCATCGGCGGCCCCGAAGGCCCCGTCGCGGTCCGTGCCGACGCCCTCTTCATCGAGGTGAAGGTCGAGCACTTCATTGACAACGGCCGCCCGGAGGAGATCCAGGCGGCCATGAACAACCCGGACCAGATCAGGCGCGCCCGCGCCTTCGAGGTGAATCCCTGATGCCCTTCCAGGAGCTGGACGTACTCATCAGGCGCGTCGACCCCGAGGTGCCGCTGCCCGCGTACGCGCAGCCCGGTGACGCGGGTGCCGATCTGCGGACGACGGAATCCTGTGAACTGGCGCCCGGTGAGCGGGTGGTTCTGCCCACCGGGGTGTCGATCGCCCTCCCGGAGGGGTACGCGGCCTTCGTGCACCCCCGTTCGGGGCTCGCGGCCCGCTGCGGTGTCGCCCTGGTGAATGCCCCGGGGACGGTGGATGCCGGGTACCGTGGGGAGATCAAGGTGATCGTGGTGAATCTCGACCCGCGCGAGGCCGTGCGGTTCGAGCGTTTCGACCGGATTGCCCAACTGGTCGTCCAGCAGGTCGAGAAGGTCCGCTTCCAGGAGGTTGCGGAGCTTCCCGTATCGGCGCGGGCCGAGGGGGGCTTCGGGTCCACCGGCGGCCATGCCGCCGTGGGCAGCGGTCCGGGCATCGGCCCGGGCGAACAAACGGGTGGGAATCGATACGCATCGGTCGTATCCGACCGGGAAGGACAGTGACGTGTTCGGACGTCGCAAGAAGGACAGTGCCGCCGAGGACGCGGCGGGCGCGGACGAGCAGGTCGTCGACGGCGAGTCCGCCGAGTCCGCTGACTCCGGCGCCGCACGGTCGCGCGTGAGGCTCGAGCCCGAGCCCCGCCCCGACGGTCCCTGGGACCTCGCGGAGGTCCGTGAGCCCGGCGAGGGCCGGGTGGACCTCGGCGGGCTCTTCGTGCCGGGCGTCGAGGGCATGGAGCTGCGGGTGGAGGTCGCGGGCGACGCGATCGTCGCGGCCACCGTCGTGCTCCAGGACAGCGCCATCCAGCTGCAGGGCTTCGCCGCCCCCAAGAAGGAGGGCATCTGGGGCGAGGTCCGCGAGGAGATCGCCTCGGGCATCACCCAGCAGGGCGGTGTCATCGACGAGGTCGAGGGCGCTCTCGGCTGGGAGCTGCGCGCCCAGGTGCCGGTGCAGCTGCCGGACGGCACGGGTGGCGTGCAGGTCGTGCGCTTCATCGGCGTCGACGGGCCGCGCTGGTTCCTGCGCGGTGTGATCTCCGGCCAGGGTGCGGTGCAGCCGCAGGCCGCGGGTCTGCTCGAGCAGATCTTCCGGGACACCGTCGTCGTGCGCGGCGAGGGCCCGATGGCGCCGCGCGACCCGATCGTCCTGAAGCTGCCGGACGACGCGCAGATGGTCGCCGAGGGCGTCCAGCAGGAGCAGCAGGAGGGCTCGCGCTTCTCGGGCGGCATGGGGCAGCTCCAGCGCGGCCCCGAGATCACCGAGGTGCGCTGACCCTCCGGGTGTCGCCCGCGGCGCGCTGACCGCGCCTCAACTGCTCTGTGGCCCGTGGTGGTTCCGGTTCGTCCGGACCGTTGCGGGCCACATTTGCGTGCGCCCATCCTGTGCCGGTCACTCGGGGGGAGACCGGTGCGGTGAGGCGACGGCGGTTGCCCGCGGCGGTGCGGGGAAGCAGGCCGCACGGGCTGGTGCTGGGCGCGGCCGGGCTCGCCGTGCTGCTCGCCGCCACGGTGCTCGCCGCGCTGGCGGCGCTCTCCGAGAAGGCCGTCGAGGGCGGGGTCCAGCGCAGGCTCGCCGCGGACCGTGAGGCTGTCGTCGAGGTCGCGGGCTCCTACCGGGCGCACGGCGCCGGGGAGTTGGCCGATGACGTACGCGCCGCGCTCGACCGTGCGGGGCGATGCGGCGGGCGGCGTCACGCTCTCCCTGGTGTACGCCTCCGACGCCCCGCCGAAGGCCGCGTACGTCGCAGGGAGGGCGCCCCGGAAGCGCGGCCAGGTGGTGGAGCTCGCCGTGTCCGAGCGGACGCGTGACGCGCTCGGCCTGCGGGTCGGGCAGCGGATCGGGCTGCAGGGCGGCGCACTGACGAACGTCCGGGCCGAGGGCCGGGTCGTCGGGGTCTTCCGGGCCGGGGCGCGGCGGACGGCGAGCGGCTGTGGAGCGAGCAGCCCCTGCTGGTGCGCCTGCCCGGCGTGGCGGGCGCCGCCCCGGACGCCGGTGCGCTCGTCGCGCCCCGTGGCGTCGAGGTCCTGCAGAACCAGGCGGACGCCGAGCTCAGCGTCGAATGGAACATGCGGCTCCATCTGACGGAAGAGGTCGCGGGCCGCTTCCTCGGGGAGGCCGGGGCACGGCGGTTCCAGCGGATCATGGCCCGCTATCCGTCCGCCGCCGAGGAGGCCTTCTGCGACTTCGAGTCGTACGGCGGGGAGTGGTGCGTCCTCGGCGCCCACCCGGCGACGGAGCTGACGAGCGACACCGAACTGACCGAGGTCTTCGAGGAGTTCCGGCACCGGTGGCGGCAGGCGGGCGTCGTGATGTCGTTCGCACCGGCCTCGCTGCTCGGCGTGGGGCTCGCCGCCGTCGTCGTGACCTCGCTTTTTGTCGTACGCCGACGGCTCGACGGGGACCGGCTGCGGCGGGCGCGCGGGGCGTCGGCCACCGGGCTAGCCCTGGGGCGTGCGGTGGAGAGCGCGCCCGCCGTGGTGCTCGGGTTGGGCCTCGGCTGCCGCGGCCGCGGCGGCGGTGCCGGGGAGCTCACCCGCGTACGGCAAAGGACTGGCCGTCGCCCTCCTGTGCTGGCTGCCGCTGCCCGTCCTCACCTGGGCCGCGGTGCGGGACCGGGCCGTACTGCGGGAGCGGGCGCCGCGCGGCGCGGGGCGCAGGCTGGTGGTGGAGGCGCTGGTGCTGCTGCTCGCCGCCGGTGGTCTCCTGGCGCTGCGGACCCGGGGCACGGAAGGCGCGGCGGGACCGGATCCGCTGCTCGCCGCGCTGCACCTGCTGCAGCTCCTGCCCCTGGTGCTGGCCGCCGTCGCGGGCGGCGTCGCGCTGGGCCTGGTGCTGCCCTCGCTGCTCGGACCCGCCCTCGACCTGCGGGAGTTCACCGGCGGACCCGCCGCGCCCGACGGGCACGTGGACGCGCTGTTCACCGCTGCCCTGGGCGCGGGACTCCGTCTCCTGGTCGCCCTTGCGGTGGGCGTGGAGACCTGGCTCGGGCGGCGCCGGGGGCTCGGCGCCGTCCTGCGACTCGGGAGAGCGGATGAGCACTGAACTGGCCGATCTGGAGGCGCGGGCCCGCGCCGCGGGGCGTCCCGCGGCCGACGAGGGCCTGGTCGTCTGCGACAACCTCGTCCGCGTCTACCGCACCGAGGAGGTCGAGGTGCAGGCGGCGCGCGAAGGTCGCGGGACACGACCTGCTCGCGATGGGGCGCCGCGAACGCCTCGGCTACCGCAGAAGCACGGTGGGCTTCGTCTGGCAGCAGACCGGCCGCGATCTGCTGCCCCATCTGACCGCCCTGGAGAACGTCGCGCTGCCGATGAAGTACACGCGCGTGCACCGCCGTTCGCGCCAGGAGAGGGCCGCCGAACTGCTCGGCGTACTCGGTGTCGCGCACTGCCGCGACCGGCGGCCCGACGAGCCCACGGGGGAGCTGGACACGGCGAGTGGCGAGGACGTCTTCGCGGCCCTGCGCCGCGCCGACGAGGAGCTCGGCGCGACGGTCCTGGTCGTGACGCACGACCCCCTCGGAGACGCTCCGTGAGCACGGCGGCACCGGCGAGGAGTTCACGGTTCTGGACAAGGCGGGACGGCTGCAGCTGCCGGGGGAGTACGTGGAGCGGTACGGGCTGCGGGGGCGCGTACGGCTGACGGCCGAGCCGGACCACGTGGGGGTGTGGCCCGATACGTCTGGGCCCGGGGCCGAGACGCCCGACGCTTCGGGCACCCCTGAGCAGGATCTCTAACTTCACGCCTTGACGGAAGCCTGGTCCGTACCTATGGTCACGGGCCAACGCGCGCGTTCAGACAGGCACTTGAAGTTCGCATACAAGAACGGATGGTCCCCCTCCATGCCCAAGTCACGCCTCTCCGTAGGAGCGGCCATGGCCTCCGTGGCCGCCGCCCTCGTCGCCGGACTCATCTCCTGGCCCGGAACCGGCAAGGCCGAGGCCGCCCCCGCCGCTGCCGCCGCCCCCAGCACCTTCGCCCACCCCGGAGTCACCGTCTCCCGGGGCCAGCTGGACTTCACCCGCGAGAAGGTCACCGCGGGCGCCCAGCCCTGGAAGTCCGCCTACGACCAGATGATGGGCAGCAAGTACGCCTCCCTCTCCCGCACCCCCAAGCCCCGCGCGGTCGTGGAGTGTGGCTCCTACTCCGACCCCGACTACGGCTGCACCGACGAGCGCGAGGACGCGACGGCCGCGTACACCACCGCCCTCGCCTGGTACATCACGCGTGACGAGCGCTACGCGAAGAAGTCCATCGAGCTGATGGACGCCTGGTCGGCCACCATCAAGGACCACACCAACAGCAACGCCCCGCTGCAGACCGGCTGGGCAGGGTCCAGCTGGCCGCGCGCCGCCGAGATCATCAAGTACACGTACGACGGGAGCTGGTCGAACTCCGGCCGCTTCGCGACGATGCTGCGCAACGTCTACCTCCCCGAGGTCATCAACGGCTCCAACTCCAACGGGAACTGGGAGCTGTCGATGATGGAGGCCGCCGTCGGAATCTCCGTCTTCCTGGAGGACAAGGCGTCGTACGACAAGGCGATGGCCACCTTCCGCACGCGCACCGCCGCCTACGTCTACCTGGCGTCCGACGGGCCGCTGCCGAAGACCGCGCCGAAGCAGAACCTCGACACCCGGGAGAAGATCGTCAAGTACTGGCAGGGTCAGGGCACCTTCACCACCGGCCTCACCCAGGAGACCTGCCGCGACTTCACCCACACCGGGTACGGCCTCTCCGCGATCTCCCACGTCGCCGAGACCAGCCGCATCCAGGGCCAGGACCTCTACTCGACGGACGTCGGCGAACGGCTGCGCCAGGGGCTCGGCTTCCAGGCCAAGTACGAGCTGGGCGAGGCGCCGCCCGCCTCCCTCTGCAAGGGCACGGTCCACCGGGGTCTCGGCCCGGTCACCGAGGTCGGCTACAACGCCCTCGCGGGCCGCCTCGGCCACACCATGACCAACACTCAGAAACTCACCGAACGGAACCGCCCCGCGGGCTCCAACAACCTCTTCGTCGCCTGGGAAACCCTGACGCACGCGGGCAATCCCGGCTGAGCCGGGACTTGTCGGGCCTTGTCGGGCCGGGTGTCAGGTGGTGATACTGGCGCCCGGCCCCCGCGCACCCGGGGGCGAAACGGGGGAGTGGTCGGTGGCAGTGGGCGCGGGGAACGCCGAGAACGACGGAAACGCCGGGCACGACGGAAACGCCGGGCACGCCGGGCACTCCGGGCACGACGGGCACGCCGGGGACATGGTCGTCGTAGAAGACCTGCATCGGACGTACGGCACCGGGGCGGCGGCCGTCCACGCCCTGCGCGGCGTCTCCTTCGCCGTCCCGCGCGGCGAGCTCGTCGCCCTGAAGGGCCGCTCCGGATCGGGCAAGACCACCCTGCTCAACCTCGTCGGCGGGCTCGACTCCCCGGACCACGGGAAGATCGCAGTGGACGACGTGGAGCTCGCGGGGCTCGGCGAGAGCGGCCTCCTGGAGCTGCGCAGGGACCGGCTCGGCTTCATCTTCCAGTCCTTCGGACTCATACCGATCCTCACCGCGGCCGAGAACGTCGGCGTGCCCCTGCGGCTCCGCAAGACCGACCCCCGCGCGCGTGAGGAGCGTGTCGCCCTCCTCCTTGCTCTCGTCGGCCTCGCCGACCACGCCAAGCAGCGGCCCGGCGAGCTCTCCGGAGGGCAGCAGCAGCGCGTCGCCATCGCCCGCGCCCTCGCCAACAAGCCCGCCCTGCTGATCGCCGACGAACCCACCGGCCAGCTGGACGCGGAGACCGGGCTCGCCGTGATGGAGCTGCTGCGCGCGGTGGTCCGCAGCGAGGGCGTCACCGCCCTGGTGGCCACGCACGACGCGGCCCTGCTCGACCTGGCCGACCGGGTCCTCGAACTGCGCGACGGCGAGATCATCACGCACTGACCAGCGCTCCTGGGCCCCGCGCCGTCGGCATCAGGGTTGTGTCAAGGAGAGCACCCCCGTACCCCCTCGTCCGTATTGCCGGAATTGTTGGCCGTAAGGTCGACGCTGCGTACACAGCAGTTTCGGGAAGACAATGGGGCCATGGCACGCGGCAAGCTTCGTATCTACCTCGGTGCGGCACCGGGCGTCGGCAAGACGTACGCGATGCTCTCCGAGGCCCACCGCCGCATCGAGCGCGGCACCGACTGCGTGGTCGCCTTCGTGGAGCACCACGACCGGCCGCGCACCGAGGTGATGCTGCACGGCCTGGAACAGGTGACCCGCAAGGACCTGGAGTACCGCGGCACGGCGTTTACCGAGATGGACGTCGACGCGGTCCTGGAGCGCGCCTCCGAGGTCGCCCTCGTCGACGAGCTCGCGCACACGAACGTCCCCGGTTCCCGCAACGCCAAGCGCTGGCAGGACGTCGAGGAGCTCCTCGCGGCGGGCATCGACGTCGTCTCCACGGTGAACATCCAGCACCTGGAGTCGCTCGGCGACGTCGTCGAGTCGATCACCGGTGTGCGGCAGAAGGAGACGGTGCCGGACGAGGTGGTGCGCCGCGCCGACCAGATCGAGCTGGTCGACATGTCGCCACAGGCGCTGCGCCGCCGCATGGCGCACGGCAACATCTACAAGTCCGACCGCATCGACGCCTCCCTCTCCAACTACTTCCGGCCCGGCAACCTCACGGCGCTGCGCGAGCTGGCGCTGCTCTGGGTCGCCGACCGCGTCGACGAGTACCTCCAGCAGTACCGGGGCGAGCACAACATCCGCTCCACCTGGCAGGCCCGCGAGCGCATCGTCGTCGGCCTGACCGGCGGGCCCGAGGGCCGCACCCTGATCAGACGCGCGTCCCGGATGGCCGCCAAGGGCTCGGGCAGCGAGATCCTCGCCGTCTACATCGCCCGCAGCGACGGCCTGACCGGCGCGTCCCCCAAGGAACTCGCCGTCCAGCGCACCCTCGTCGAAGACCTCGGCGGCACCTTCCACCACGTCATCGGCGACGACATACCGGCCGCCCTCCTCGACTTCGCACGCGGCGTCAACGCCACCCAGATCGTCCTCGGCTCCTCGCGCCGCAAGACCTGGCAGTACGTCTTCGGTCCCGGCGTCGGCGCGACCGTCGCCCGCGATTCCGGCCCCGATCTGGACGTGCACATCGTCACCCACGGAGAGGTCGCCAAGGGGCGCGGCCTGCCCGTGGCCCGTGGCGCGCGCCTCGGCCGGTCCCGGGCCATCTGGGGCTGGCTGGTCGGCGTCGCGGGGCCCGTGGCCCTGACGGTGCTGCTCACCCACATCGACACCGATCTGGGCCTCGCCAACGACATGCTGCTGTTCCTGACGCTCACGGTCGCCGCCGCGCTGGTGGGCGGGCTGGTCCCGGCGCTCGCCTCCGCGGCCGTCGGTTCGCTGCTCCTCAACTACTACTTCACGCCACCGCTGCACCTGTGGACGGTCTCCAACAACAAGAACATCGTGGCCATCGCGGTGTTCGTGGGCGTCGCCGTGTCGGTGGCCTCCGTCGTGGACCTCGCCGCCCGCCGCACCCACCAGGCCGCCAGGCTGCGCGCCGAGGCGGAGATACTCTCCTTCCTCGCAGGCAGCGTGCTGCGCGGCGAGACCAGCCTGGAAGCACTCCTCGAACGCGTCCGCGAAACCTTCGCCATGGAGTCCGTCGCCCTCCTGGAGCGCGCGGGCGACACCGACCCCTGGACCTGCGCGGGCAGCGCGGGCGACGGGCGGCCGCTGGAGCGCCCCGAGGACGCCGACGTCGACATGCCCGTCGGCGACCACATGGCGCTCGCCCTCTCCGGCCGGGTGCTGCCCGCCGAGGACCGCCGGGTCCTCGCCGCGTTCGCCGCGCAGGCCGCCGTCGTCCTGGACCGCCAGCGGCTGCAGTCCGAGGCCGACCAGGCCCGCACGCTCGCCGAGGGCAACCGCATCCGCACCGCCCTGCTCGCCGCCGTCAGCCACGACCTGCGCACCCCGCTCGCGGGCATCAAGGCGGCCGTGTCCTCGCTGCGCTCCGACGACGTGGAGTGGTCCGACGAGGACGAGGCGGAGCTCCTCGAAGGCATCGAGGCGGGCGCCGACCGGCTGGAACACCTCGTGGGCAACCTCCTCGACATGTCCCGGCTGCAGACCGGCACCGTCACCCCGCTGATCCGCGAGATCGACCTCGACGAGGTGGTTCCGATGGCGCTCGGCGGCGTACCCGACGGCAGCGCGGAGCTGGACATCCCCGAAACGCTGCCCATGGTCGCCGTCGACAAGGGCCTCCTGGAGCGGGCGGTCGCCAACATCGTCGAGAACGCCGTGAAGTACGCCCCCGACGGCGAGCCCGTCAAGGTCTCCGCGAGCGCGCTGGGCGAGCGCGTCGAGATCCGCGTAGTGGACCGCGGCCGCGGCGTCCCCGACAGTGCCAAGGACCGCATCTTCGCGCCCTTCCAGCGCTACGGTGACGCACCACGGGGTGCCGGTGTGGGCCTGGGCCTCGCCGTCGCCCGCGGCTTCGTCGAGGCGATGGGCGGCACCCTCGCCGCCGAGGACACCCCCGGCGGCGGCCTGACCATGGTCCTCACCCTGCGGGCGGCGGCCGGGCGCCCGCCGGTCCGTCCCGAGCTGTCGTCCCAGGTCACGTCGTGACCCGCAACGCAGAAGCCGTGCCCAAGAACCAGCAGTCCGAAAGGCAGGTACGCATGACCCGGGTGCTCGTGGTCGACGACGAGCCGCAGATCGTGCGCGCCCTCGTGATCAACCTGAAGGCGCGCAAGTACGAGGTGGACTCGGCCCCCGACGGCGCCACCGCGCTGCAGGTCGCCGCGGCCCGCCACCCCGACGTGATCGTGCTCGACCTCGGTCTGCCCGACATGGACGGCGTGGAGGTCATCAGGGGCCTGCGCGGCTGGACGCGTGTCCCCATCCTGGTCCTCTCCGCCCGGCACAGCTCGGACGAGAAGGTCGAGGCGCTGGACGCGGGCGCCGACGACTACGTGACCAAGCCCTTCGGGATGGACGAGCTCCTCGCCCGGCTGCGCGCCGCCGTGCGCAGGGCGGAGCCCACCGGGACGGGCGACGACGACGTGATGGTGGACACCGGCGACTTCTCCGTCGACCTGGCCGCCAAGAAGGTCAACCGCGGCGGCCGCGACGTACGCCTCACTCCCACGGAGTGGCACCTCCTGGAAGTCCTGGTGCGCAACACCGGCCGTCTCGTCAGCCAGAAGCAGCTTCTCCAGGAGGTCTGGGGGCCCTCGTACGGGACGGAGACGAACTACCTCCGCGTCTACATGGCGCAGCTGCGCCGCAAGCTGGAGACGGACCCGGCGCACCCGCGGCACTTCATCACGGAGCCCGGAATGGGATACCGGTTCGAGAAGTGACCGGATCGGTCGCTTCAGCGGGGTCCACAGCGGGTACTGAGCGGACATAAGCACAGATGAGCGCACCCCTTTCCCCCGTGTCCTCGCCCCCCGGTACGCTTCTTGCATGAGTGCTGTTTCTGGTTCCGACAAGCCGGTGGGCCGTTTCCGGCGCATGCTCGACCGGCTCTCCTCCTCCCAGGAGGACCTGGAGTCGGAGGAGCTGCGGGAGGACGCCGAGACAGCGGGCTGCGTCCGTATCGGCGACTGCCACGACCGCCAGATAGTCACCGTTACTGGTACCTTGCGCACGGTCACTCTGCGGCCACGTGCCGGGGTTCCCGCCCTGGAGGCCGAGCTGTTCGACGGCTCGGCGGCGCTGGACGTCGTGTGGCTCGGCAGGCGCTCCATCGTGGGAATCGAACCGGGGCGCAAGCTGATCGCGTCCGGCCGGATCTCGATGAGCCGGGGCCGCCGGGTGCTCTTCAACCCGAAATACGAACTCAGACCCCTCGGACGGGAGTAGCCGGTGACGTCCCTCGACAAGCCGACGGACCACGGGAGCGCGGACCAGGACGCAGATTCCAGGGCCGTGACCGAGGCAGCGCTCTTCGAAGCCTTCGGCGGTGTTCGGGGCATGGTGGAGACCGTCGTTCCCGGCCTGCTCTTCGTGACCATCTTCACGATCAACAAGGACCTGCACATGTCGGCCATCGCGGCCCTCGCGGTGTCCCTGGTGCTCGTCGTGATCCGGCTGGTCATGAAGGACACCGTCAAGCACGCCTTCAGCGGCGTCTTCGGCGTCGCCTTCGGTGTGGTCTTCGCGATGATGACCGGCAACGCCAAGGACTTCTACCTGCCGGGCATGCTCTACACCCTCGGCCTCGCCCTGGCGTACATGATCACGACCCTCGCGGGCGTGCCACTGATCGGCCTCATCCTCGGCCCGGTCTTCAAGGAGAACCTCTCCTGGCGCACCCGCAACCCGGGCCGCAAGAAGGCGTACGCGAAGGCCAGTTGGGCCTGGGGCCTGATCCTGCTCGCCAAGTGCGCGATCCTCTTCCCGCTGTACTGGTGGGCGGACACCACGCAGTTCGGCTGGGTCCTGATCGCCCTGAAGATCCCGCCCTTCCTGCTCGCCGTCTATCTGACCTGGGTCTTCCTGGCGAAGGCCCCGCCGCCCATCGACGTCTTCGCGGAGATGGAAGCGGCGGAGAAGGCGGAGGAGGAGCGCAAGGCGGAGCGGGAGCGCGAGCGCCGCGACGCCTGAGAGCGCGTCCCGAAGGGGCGGCTCAGGGGCGCGGGGGACTGCGCGCCCAGCCACGACGGAGCGGCACTGTGATGGCAACGACGAAGGGGCACCCGGAAGATTCCGGGTGCCCCTTCATCGCTGTTCGCCGGGGCGGTCTCAGCCCACCGCATCCTCGCGACGCACCGAGAGCAGGTCCTCGAGCTGCTCCTCGCGGGCCTGGGCCGCCACGAAGAGGAGCTCGTCACCCGCCTCCAGGGAGTCGTCCGCGGTCGGCGCGAGGACGCGCGTGCCGCGGATGATCGTGACCAGCGAGGTGTCCTCGGGCCACAGGACGTCGCCCACCTGCGTGCCCGCGAGGGCGGACTCGGGCGGCAGCGTCAGCTCCACGAGGTTCGCGTCGCCGTGGCTGAAGCGGAGCAGGCGCACGAGGTCGCCGACGCTCACCGCCTCCTCGACGAGCGCGGACATCAGACGCGGCGTGGAGACCGCGACGTCGACGCCCCAGGACTCGTTGAAGAGCCACTCGTTCTTGGGGTTGTTCACGCGGGCGACGACCCTCGGGACGCCGTACTCGGTCTTGGCGAGCAGCGAGACGACCAGGTTGACCTTGTCGTCGCCGGTCGCGGCGATCACCACGTTGCAGCGCTGCAGCGCGGCCTCGTCGAGAGAGGTGATCTCGCAGGCGTCGGCGAGCAGCCACTCGGCCTGCGGAACGCGCTCGACCGAGATGGCGGTCGGCGCCTTGTCGATGAGAAGGACCTCGTGGCCGTTCTCCAGGAGCTCACCGGCGATGGAACGTCCCACCGCGCCGGCTCCGGCAATGGCGACCCTCATCAGTGACCGCCCTCCTCAGGGCCTTCGGCGAACGCGGCTTCGACCTTGTCGACCTGGTCGGTGCGCATCATGACGTGCACCAGGTCGCCTTCTTGCAGGACCGTCTGAGAGGTCGGCAGGACCGCCTCGCCCAGCCGGGTGAGGAAGGCCACGCGCACGCCGGTCTCCTCCTGGAGCTGGCTGATCTTGTGTCCGATCCACGCCGCCGACGCGTGCACCTCGGCGAGCTGCACGCCGCCGGTGGGATCGCGCCACAGCGGCTCGGCGCCGGACGGCAGCAGCCGCCGCAGCATCTGGTCGGCGGTCCAGCGGACCGTGGCGACCGTCGGGATGCCCAGGCGCTGGTAGACCTCGGCGCGGCGCGGGTCGTAGATGCGGGCCGCGACGTTCTCGATGCCGAACATCTCGCGGGCCACGCGCGCGGCGATGATGTTCGAGTTGTCGCCGCTGGAGACGGCCGCGAAGGCGCCCGCCTCCTCGATACCGGCCTCGCGCAGGGTGTCCTGGTCGAAGCCGACGCCGGTGACGCGGCGGCCGCCGAACCCGGACCCGAGGCGGCGGAAGGCTGTGGGGTCCTGGTCGACGACGGCGACCGTGTGCCCCTGTTGTTCCAGGTTCTGGGCGAGAGCGGAGCCGACTCTCCCGCAGCCCATGATGACGATGTGCACCTGTCCTTTACCCCGCACTCCTGGTCATCCCGCTGACCTGCGAAAACATCGTGCTCACTCTTCTCTCTCACTCTGCCGGGCAACCACGGGGCAACAGCGTGCGGCGTTGCCAAGAGACGAGCTTAAGCCGCAACGGGCCCCTTGCACTCATCCGCGTCCTCCCTCAAGGAGACGCGAAAGGGACCGGTGGAGGTGAGAGCTCAGTCCACGCTGCGCAGCAGGCCCTCGACGTTCTGCAGACGGTGACCGAGTTCGACGAGCTGGAGGCGGGTCGACTCCTGCTCGGACCTGGCGCGCTCGACGACCGCGCGGTACTCGTGCATGGCCTCGGCGTACTGCTTGTCGCGGTCGCGGTTGCGCTGTGTCTGGAAGTACGCGACGGCGACGACGGCGCCGGCGAGTATCAGGAAGAAGGCGACCGGAATGATCACGTCGTCCATCAAGACCCCTCAGATGATTGCTGTCCGGCCTCGTCCGACGCGTCCTCCCGGACGGCCGCGAGGATCGTGTCCACATTCAATCGCACGTCGAACGGCGCGAGTTCGAAGTACTTGAGCGCCTTGCCGTCGTCGGAGAGCTCCAAGCGGCCGACGACGAGGCCGGCCTTCTCCAGGCGTTCGAGGTGCATGTAGAGCAGGGGGCGGGAGACGCCGAGCCGCCGCGCCAGTTCGCTCACGTACAGCTGTCCCGGTGCGAGCTCGGTGATGATCCGGATCCGCTGGGCGTGGCCGACGGCGGAGAGGAAGGCGAGCAGCTCTGCGCTGTCCATGGCCCGCCTTCGCGCTGGTCCCGAAACCTGTCAGCCAAGACTTACGCATGGCTGGATCGACTGTCAATCCGGGCCGATCCGCCGCTGTCCCTTCCCTCACGCACCGCTGAATGATAGTTGACGGCTCATTCCTTCACCTGTCAGTCTCCACTTACACATGAAGGACTGAGTCATAAGAGCGGGGATGGTCATGAGGAAGCGATCGGTCACGGTGCGCGTGGCCCGGTGGAGCGCACTGCACCCATGGCGGGCGGTCATCGGCTGGCTGGTGTTCGTGGTGCTCTGCCTGGGGGGCGGGATCGCCGCGGGCATGAACAGCGCGACGTCGGAGGACTTCCGCGTCGGCGAGGCGGGCCGGGCCGAGGCCCTGACGACCGATGGCGGCATCCCGCTGCGGTCCACGGAACACGTGCTGATCCGTGCCGCGTCGGGCTCGATGAGCAAGCCGGGCCCGCTGGACAAGGCGGCCGCCGCCAACGCGGTCGAGGACATCACCGCGCGGATGAAGGCGCTGCCCGAGGTCGCCTCGGTCAAGGCCCCGGTGCCCTCGGCCGACGGACGCGTCCTGCGGATCCCGGTGGAGCTCACCGGAACCGAGCAGGACGACCAGGAGAGGGTCCCGCCGCTCCTGGACCAGACCGCGGCGGCCGCGAAGGCCCACCCGGACCTGGTGATCGAGGAGACCGGTGACGCCTCCGTGAGCAAGGGCGTCGACGACCAGCGCAACAAGGACCTGCAGTTCTCCGAGGCGATCACGCTGCCCATCACGCTGATCACGCTGGCCGTGGTCTTCGGCTCGGTCGTCATGGTCGGCGTACCGCTGCTGCTCGCCGTCACCTCGATCATGGCGACGATGGGGCTGGCAATGGTCGCCTCGCACCTGCTGCCCGACACCGGCGTCGGAATGAGCATGATCCTGCTGATCGGCATGGCCGTCGGCGTCGACTACACGCTCTTCTACCTCAAGCGCGAACGCGAGGAGCGGGCCCGCGCGGGCGGCCGCCTCACCTCGGAGGCGCTGGTCGAGGCCGCCGCGGCGACGGCGGGCCGCGCGATCGTGGTCTCCGGACTCGCGGTGATCGTCTCCACCACGGCGCTCTTCCTGGCCCGTGACGTCATCTTCGACTCGCTCGCCACGGGCACGATCCTGGTCGTCGCCGTCGCGGTGGTCAGCTCGGTGACGGTGCTGCCCGCACTCCTGGTCAAGCTCGGCCGCCGGACGGAGCGGCGCACGGCGAAGCGGGTCGCACGGGGCAAGCCGGTCCGGTCGTACGGCGAGAAGAAGCCCGGGCGCGCCTGGAGCCTCCTGCTCGCCCCCGCCCGCAAGCGCCCCGCGCTCACCCTCGGCCTCTCGGTCCTCGTGATGCTGGGGCTCGCGCTGCCCGCACTGGACATGAACCTCAAGAACCCGGCGCGCGACAGCTTCTCGCGCGACATCGCGGCGATGCAGGGGTACGACCGGCTGCTCGAGGCCTTCCCCGAGCAGCGGGTGCGGCACCTGGTCGTGGTGCGGGCCGAGGCCTCGCAGGCCGACGAGGTACGGGCGGCGCTGGGGAAGCTGGATCGCAGGGCGTATGCGGACCCGCTCTTCACGCGCCCGGCTGACCGGGACTCCTCCGGTACCCCGCTCCTCCGCTCCTCCGAGGACCGGAGGACCACAACACTGGAACTCAACGTTCCGTACCCGACGTACTCGAAGAAGGCTGAAGACTCACTCGACCACCTCCGCCACACCTACCTGCCCGCGACCGTCGGCAAGCTGTCCGGCGTGGAGACGGCCGTCACCGGCGAGGTGCCGCGCGGCGTCGACTACGTAGGACATCAGAACGACAAACTGCCGCTCGTCCTCGGCTTCCTGCTCCTGATGACCTTCGTCATGACGGTCTTCGCGTTCCGCTCGGTCGTCCTCGGACTGCTCGGCGTCGTCCTCAACCTGCTCTCCGTGGGCTCCGCGCTCGGCGTGCTCGTCCTCGTCTTCCAGGGCGAGTGGGCGGAGGAACTGCTCTCCTTCATCTCGCTCGGCGGAATCTCCTCGCGCGTACCGCTCTTCCTCTTCGTGATCCTCTTCGGGCTCTCGATGGACTACCAGGTCTTCGTGGTCAGCCGGATCCGCGAAGCAGCCCTGAACGGCGTGCCCACGCGCCGGGCGGTCATCGACGGCATCACGTCGTCCGCCAAGGTCGTCACCAGCGCGGCGATCGTCATGGTCACCGTCTTCGCGAGCTTCGTGATGCTGCACATCCTGGAGATGAAGCAGATGGGCCTCGTCCTCGCGGTGGCCGTCCTGCTCGACGCGTTCGTGATCCGCGTCATGATCCTGCCCGCCGCGCTGCTCCTGCTGGGCCGCGCCGCCTGGTGGCCGTCCGGCGCGATCCGGCGCGCGGAGGCGCGGGCCGCGGAGGCGCGCGCCGTCCAGGGTCACCCCGCCTCTCCGGAGCCGCACCCCGCCCCTGCACAGACACATCCCGCCCATTAGCCGGAGGCATCCCCGCCCCATGGCTGGAGGCAGCCCCACCCGTCGGCCGCAGGCGCGCCCCGCCCATTCGGCGGGGCGCAGGATCGCACAAGGCAGACAAGCGGAGCAGTTGGGGGTGGTGGGTGGGCGCGCCCCCATTCGAACGCTTACGATCCTCTCCGTGTCCAAACTGACCGACGTGCCCAAACGGATCCTCATCGGGCGCGCACTGCGCAGTGATCGGCTCGGAGAAACGCTCCTGCCGAAGCGCATCGCACTCCCCGTCTTCGCGTCCGACCCGCTCTCGTCTGTGGCGTACGCGCCGGGAGAGGTCCTTCTCGTCCTCTCCATCGCGGGTGTGTCGGCCTACCACTTCAGCCCCTGGATCGCCGTCGCGGTCGTCGTGCTGATGTTCACGGTCGTTGCGTCCTACCGGCAGAACGTGCGCGAGTACCCGAGTGGTGGTGGCGACTACGAGGTCGCCAACACCAACCTCGGCCCGAGAGCCGGCCTCACGGTCGCGAGCGCCCTGCTCGTCGACTACGTCCTGACCGTGGCCGTGTCGATCTCCTCGGGCATCGAGAACCTCGGGTCCGCGGTGCCGTTCGTGGTCGAGCACAAGGTGCTCTGCGCGGTGGTCGTGATCGTGCTCCTCACGCTGATGAACCTGAGAGGCGTGAAGGAGTCCGGGAAGCTCTTCGCCATCCCGACGTACGTCTTCGTGGCGGGCGTCTTCGTCATGATCGCGTGGGGCGCCTTCCGGGGCATCGTCCTCGGCGACGACATGGCATCGCCCACCGCCGACTACGAGATCAAGCCCGAGCACCAGGGCCTGGCGGGCTTCGCGCTGATCTTCCTGCTCCTGCGGGCCTTCTCCTCCGGCTGTGCGGCGCTCACCGGCGTCGAGGCCATCAGCAACGGCGTCCCGGCGTTCCGCAAGCCGAAGTCGAAGAACGCAGCGACGACGCTCGCGCTCATGGGCGGCCTGGCCGTCACCATGTTCTGCGGCATCATCGGCCTCGCCATGGCGACCAACGTCCACATGGCCGAGAAGCCCGCGCAGGACCTGATCCACAACGGCGTCCCCGTCGGCAGCGACTACGTCCAGAACCCGGTGATCTCCCAGGTCGCCGAGGCGGTCTTCGGACACGGCAGCTTCCTGTTCATGATCCTGGCGGCCGCCACCGCGCTGGTCCTCTTCCTCGCGGCCAACACCGCGTACAACGGCTTCCCGCTGCTCGGCTCGATCCTCGCCCAGGACCGCTACCTGCCGCGCCAGCTGCACACCCGCGGCGACCGCCTCGCGTTCTCCAACGGCATCGTGCTGCTCGCGGGCGCCGCGGCCCTGCTGGTCGTCATCTATGGCGCGGACTCGACCCGGCTGATCCAGCTCTACATCGTCGGCGTCTTCGTCTCCTTCACGCTCAGCCAGATCGGCATGGTCCGGCACTGGAACCGCCACCTGGCCAAGGAGAAGGACCAGAACAAGCGCCGCCACATGATCCGCTCCCGCGCGATCAACACCTTCGGCGCCTTCTTCACGGGCCTCGTCCTGGTCGTCGTCCTGGTCACCAAGTTCACGCACGGCGCCTGGGTCGCGCTGCTCGGCATGTGCATCTTCTACGTGACGATGACGGCGATCCGCCGCCACTACGACCGCGTGGCCGAGGAGATCGCCGCCCCGGAGACCCCGAACGACGACAGCATGCGCCCCTCCCGGGTGCACTCGATCGTCCTGGTCTCCAAGATCCACCGCCCGACGCTGCGGGCCCTGGCCTACGCGAAGCTGATGCGCTCCAACACGCTGGAAGCCCTCAGCATCAACGTCGACCCGGCGGAGACCAAGGCCCTCAAGGAGGAGTGGGAGCGGCGCGGCATCACGGTCCCGCTGAAGGTCCTCGACTCGCCGTACCGCGAGATCACCCGCCCGATCATCGAGTACGTCAAGAACCTGCGCAGGGAGAGCCCGCGCGACATCGTCAGCGTGATCATCCCCGAGTACGTGGTGGGCCACTGGTACGAGCACCTGCTCCACAACCAGAGCGCCCTGCGCCTCAAGGGCCGCCTGCTCTTCACCCCCGGCGTGATGGTGACGTCCGTCCCCTACCAGCTCGACTCCTCCGAGGCCGCGAAGAAGCGGGCCCGCAGGCGTTCGGAGTGGAACGCGCCGGGTGCGGTGCGCCGGGGACCGGTGGAGAAGCCGAGGCGCCCCAAGGAGCAGAACAAGAAGGAACCGAGCAAGAAGGGCTGACCCGCCCTCTCGGCTCTCTGGCTCCATGGCGAGCGGCCGGACAACACCCACGTAGACTGGTGGGCTGTAGTCCGGCCGTTCCCCTTTTACATTTACGTACTGGAGTCACCCCGCCATGCAGGCAGAACCGAAGAAAACGCAGGCGGGGAACTCGTCGGCGGATGCCTCCGAGGCGAGCGTCTCGCTGGTCGGCCAGGAGTACGAGGTCGAGATCGGCCCCGTCGCGCACGGCGGCCACTGCATCGCCCGTACGGACGAGGGCCAGGTGCTCTTCGTACGGCACGCGCTGCCCGGTGAGAAGGTCGTCGCCCGCGTGACCGAGGGCGAGGAGGGCGCACGCTTCCTCCGGGCCGACGCGGTCACGATCCTGGACCCCTCCAAGGACCGCGTCGAGGCCCCCTGCCCCTACGCGGGCCCCGGCCGCTGCGGTGGCTGCGACTGGCAGCACGCGAAGCCGGGCGCGCAGCGCCGCCTCAAGGGCGAGGTCATCGCCGAGCAGCTCCAGCGCCTGGCCGGGCTCACCCCCGAGGAGGCGGGCTGGGACGGCACGGTCATGCCCGCGGAGGGCGACAAGCTCCCGGCGGGCGAGGTCCCGGCCTGGCGCACGCGCGTCCAGTACGCGGTGGACGCCTCGACCGGCAAGGCGGGCCTGCGCCGCCACCGCTCGCACGAGGTCGAGCCGGTCGAGCACTGCATGATCGCGGCCGAGGGCGTCTCGGAGCTCGGCATCGAGCAGCGCGACTGGTCGGGCATGGCGACGGTCGAGGCGATCGCGGCATCGGGCTCCCAGGACCGCCAGGTGATCCTGTCCCCGAAGCCGGGCGCACGCCTCCCGATCGTGGAGCTGGACAAGCCGGTGTCGGTGATGCGCGTGGGCGAGAAGGACGGCGGAACGCACCGCGTCCACGGCCGCCCCTTCGTCCGCGAACGCGCCGACGGCCGCACCTACCGCGTCGGCAGCGGCGGCTTCTGGCAGGTCCACCCGAAGGCGGCGGACACCCTGATGCTCGCCGTCATGCAGGGCCTGACCCCGCGCAAGGGCGACACGGCCCTGGACCTCTACTGCGGCGTGGGCCTCTTCGCGGGCGCGCTGGCCGACCGCGTCGGCGAGAAGGGCGCGGTGCTCGGCATCGAGTCCGGCAAGCGCGCGGTGGAGGACGCCCGCCACAACCTGGCGTCCTTCGACCGCGTCCGCATCGAACAGGGCAAGGTCGACTCGGTCCTCCCGCGTACGGGCATCACCGAGGCCGACCTGATCGTCCTGGACCCGCCGCGCGCGGGCGCGGGCAAGCAGACGGTGAAGCACCTGGCGGGCCTGGGCGCGCGGCGCATCGCGTACGTGGCGTGCGACCCGGCGGCGCTGGCGCGGGACATCGGGTACTTCCGCGAGGGCGGGTACCGGGTGCGGTCGCTTCGGGCGTTCGATCTGTTTCCTATGACGCATCATGTGGAGTGCGTGGCGATTCTTGAGCCTGCCACGAAGGGCTCCTGACCTGCAGGATTGAGTATCGTCGCGCCGGGTCCCGGCGGGCTCGGTGGGCGGTTCAGCCGAGCTGCGCGCGGATCAGGTCGCGGTACCACCCGAAGGACGCCTTCGGGGTGCGGACCTGGGTGTCGTGGTCGACGTGGACGAGGCCGAAGCGCTGGTGGAAGCCCTCGGCCCATTCGAAGTTGTCGATCAGGGTCCAGGTGAAGTAGCCGCGTACGTCCACTCCTTGGGACGCGGCGGCGTCGACGGCCCGCAAGTGGGTGTTCAGGTAGTCGATGCGGTCGAGGTCGAGGACTCTGCCGTCCGCGTCGACCACGTCCTCGGACGAGCAGCCGTTCTCGGTGATGTAGACGGGAGGGAGCGCTGGGTAGCGCTCCTTGAGGCCTACGAGCAGTTCCCGCAGGCCGTCGGGGACGACGGGCCAGTCGAAGGCGGTGCGGCGGTAGCCCTCGATGGGGGTGTCTTCGAAGGGCAGACCTTCCCCTTCGGGCCTCGGCGCCTTGATCCGGGTCGGGTTGTAGTAGTTGATGCCGAGCGCGTCCAAGGGGGCCGAGATCAGTTCGAGGTCGCCGTCCTGGACTGAGCCGCCCAGGGTGGCGTCCACGCCGTAGGCCGACAGGTCGGGGTAGGCGCCCGTGAGGATCGGGTCGTTGAACAGGCGGTTGTGCAGGGCGTCGTAGGCGCTCGCGGCGGCGATGTCGGCGGGCGCGTCCGAGGCGGGCCAGACCGGGGTGCAGTTGTTGGCGATCATCACCTGGAGGCCGCGCGCTCGCAGTTCCCTCAACGCCAGTCCATGGCCCAGGAGTTGGTGATGGGCGACTGGGAGGCAGTCCAGGAAGAGAGCGCGGCCCGGTGCGTGGGTGCCGAGGCCGTAGCCCCAGGCCATGTGGATGAACGGCTCGTTGAGCGTGGTCCACTTCCGGACGCGGTCGCCGAGCCGGTCGGCCATGAGGGCGGCGTACTCGGCGAAGCGGTACGCGGTGTCGCGGTTCAGCCAGCCGCCACCGTCCTCCAGGCCCTGCGGGAGGTCCCAGTGGTAGAGGGTCGGGACGGGGTCGATGTGGTGTGCGAGTAGGCCGTCGATCAGTCGGTCGTAGAAGTCCAGGCCCTGCGGGTTGGCCTCGCCCGTGCCGGTGGGGCGGATCCGGGGCCACGCTATGGAGAAGCGGTAGTCGGTGAAGCCCGCCTCGGCCATCAGTGCGATGTCCTCCTCGTACCGGTGGTAGTGGTCGCAGGCCACGTCACCGGTGTGCCCGTCGCGGACCGTGCCGGGACGGGCGGTGAAGGTGTCCCACACCGAAGGACCGCGGCCGTCCTCCTCGGTGGCCCCCTCGATCTGGTACGACGCCGTCGAGGCGCCCCAGACGAAGTCGGCGGGGAGATGGTTCAGTGTCACGTCTACCCTCCTGAAACATGAGCGTGACTCACGTTAGCTTCTCGGAGTGGGATGATGGAAGCGTGAATCAAGACCGCAACGCAGGGGCGCTGCGCAGGAAGCCGGTCCAGAAGCGCAGCGCCGAACGCTTCGAACGACTGCTCGACGCCTGCGCCCAACTCCTGGACGAGGTCGGCTATGCCGCGCTGACCACCAAGGAAGTGGCCCGCAGGGCCGACGTGCCCATCGGCACCCTTTACCAGTTCTTCTCCGACCGGGAGGGGCTGATCGGCGCGCTCGCCGTCCGCAACCTGGAGTCGTTCTTGGCGCGGGTCGAGGGCCGTCTCGAGCGCGAGGAGCCCGAAGACATCCCGGGCATCGTGGACGTCACCATCGACGAGTTCGTCACCATGCGCCGGACGATCACCGGGTTCGGCGTGGTCGACTTCGGCGCGGTGGGCCAGGACCACGTCCTGAACCCGTCCCTGGACAACAACACCGCGGTCGCCGGTCGACTGCGTTCGCTGACCGCCTCCCTGACCGGCGTCCAGGACGACGCCGAACTGGAGATCACCATCCGAGTGGCGCTGGAATGCGCGGACAGCGTGCTCCAACTGGCCTTCCGTACCGACCCGCAGGGCGACCCCCGGCTGATCGCCGAGTGCAAGCGCGTCCTCAACAGCTATCTGGCCGACCGTCTCCGGTGACACCCGCCGACGGGGCCGACCGGATCAGGAGAGCTGATCCGACCGGCCCCGGCCCTGGGCGCCGCCTCATGGGCGGCTCGGTCCGCGTAGGCCTCAGTCCGCGTAGACGCCGACCTCGCGCAGCGAGAGGCCCCACTTGGTGCCGCGCTCCAGCCCCTTGACGCGTACGTAGCGCGCCTGGGTCCGGTCGAAACGTGCCGTGTCCAGGCCGCCGTCACCGGCGGTGGTGGACCAGGCCGACTGCCAGTTCGTGCCGTCCTGCGACAGCTCGACGCGGTACGACTTCGCGTACGCCGCCTCCCAGTCGACGGTGACGCGCTTGACCGGCTTCGCGGATCCGAGGTCGACCTGGAGCCACTGGTCGTCCTTCCACTCGCTGGCCCAGCGGGTGTCCTTGTCTCCGTCCACGGCCTTGCCGGGAGTGAAGCTCTCGAACGGGTTCCACCACTCCGAAGAGGACGCGGTGGCGGCCGCGCCCGAGGCCAGGTTCTTCCCGAGCTCGTGCTTCTCGGAGTTGCCCCAGGTGCTCAGGTAGGACTCGGCACCCGAGAAGAGGTCGTCCACGACCTCCTTGCCGCCGACGTTGCGGATGTCCTCGATCCAGTCCGGGACCATGCCGTAGTGCGCCGCGCCATCGGTGTTGAAGTTCCAAGTGCGCTCGCCGGTGGTCTGCTTGTCGACCACCGAGCCGCCGTCCGTGCTGCGGAAGGGGTACTTCACCGGGTTGGGGGCGTCCCCGCCCCGCGGGGCGGGCCAGCCGCCGAGGCCGTTCATGTCGGTGCCGTAGCCGTAGCCGACCTTGTACTTCTCCCGCAGCGCCGCCTTGCTCTTGGCCTCGTCGCTGAACGGCCCTGCGACGCTCATGTACTGGGCGGCGAACCCGCCGAGCTTGTAGAGCCGCTCGGTCCACCCCGCGTCCATCCAGCTGTGCGAGGAGATGACGCCCGGATACGCCTCGGACTCCAGGACCTCGAAGGCCTGGTCCGCGGCCTTGACGCTCATGTGGTCCATCTCCAGCATCATGTGACGCTTCATCATGCCGCGTACCGCATACTCGCCGAGGCCGGTGAGACCGCGGACGTTGCACTGTGCCCCCGAGGCGTACGAGGGGACGGAGACCCCCTTCGGCAGCCGCTTCTCGGCCTCCGCCGCTGCCGCGTTGCCGATGGGGTTGTCGTGCTGCGGGCCGCGGCAGGTCTCCGTCTTCCAGAAGGTGCCGGTCGACAGGAACTGGCCGACGTTGATGGCCGTGCCGAGCGTGCCGGAGTCGAAGCGCACCCCGCACAGGGCGTTGTCGAACTTGTGGCACAGGAACATGCTGCTCACGCCCAGCTTCTTCAGTTCGTCCAGGCCGCGGTCGATGTCCTCCTTGCCGCACTGCGCCTTGTCCAGGATCTGCTTGCAGCCGAACGGCTCGGAGGTCTCCACCCCGAGGACGACGGCCAGCTTGCCCTGCTCGACGACCTCGCGGGCCTGCGCGCTGCTGGTGACGATCCGGAACCAGCCCTTGCCCGGACCGCCGTACATCTTGTCGACGAACGCCTGCATCTCGTACGACTTCTTCGCCTCGAGACGGATGGCGTCCATCTCGTCGCAGCCGCGGTCCTTGAAGAAGTAGATCGAGCAGATCACGCCGTTGGTCACCAGGTCGTTGACGAGCACCCGCTGGCCGCCGCGCCAGGCCCGCTCGATTCCCGCGTAGTAGTTCTGCTGGTGGGTCAGCGAGTCGTGGGCGGGCCAGTCCTTGAACGTGGGCCACCCGTTGGGGTCGTGCTTGCCGTCGCCGCCCTTGGTGATCATGTCGAAGATGGCGCCCGTGCCGTCGGGGTAGTGCTCGGGGCAGTCCTTGAGCGCGTCGGCGACGCCCTGCTCCGAGAACGGCTTGCCGCAGAGCAGCCGCCCGCCGAAGCCCTCGTTGGACATGATGTGGTCGTGGGCGTCGACGAAGCCCCGCACCTTCCCCTGGGAGTCGGTGCCCTTGAAGGGCTCACCCGTGACGCCGACCTGCGCGTCGGGTGTGGGCCGCGCGGTCGGGTTCCACCAGCCGGGGTCGGGTTCCGCCGCGGAGCTCGGCATCGTGCCGAGCATCAGGGTCATCGCGGTGAAGAGCAGGAGAGCCACCGTGAGGGATCTACGCCTTCGGCGTGGAGGGTGAGCGATGTTCATCGCCGTGATCCTTAAATGTGAGGGGTGCTCATGTTTGGCTCACACGATAGGGATACGGACCCGCAAGGCCAACCCCCTGACGGTGGCTATCGCCTGGAAAGGAACAGCCGCCTCCTACTCGTACCGGTACTTCAGTGAGTCCGCCTCCGCCTGCTCGATGTCGGCGATCGTCAGCTCCGGCATCCGCAGCTGGGCCAGCGTGACCTCGGCCGAGGCGGGCTGGGCGTCCGCGGGCAGCCACTGCTCCGGCTTCCAGGCCCCGCTGCGCAGCAGCGACTTGGGGCAGTGCGGGTAGACCTCCTCGATGCCGACCACCAGCGCACTGGCCGGGGGCTTGCCCACGGCGGTCAGCTGCGACAGGAGGTCCGGGCGGGTGGAGACGCAGGCCCGGCCGTTCACCCTGAGCGTCGTGGTGCGCCCCGGCACGACGAACAGCAGCCCGGCCCGGCCGGTGGCGATGACGTTCTGCAGGGTGTCCAGACGCTTGTTGCCGGTCGCGTCCGGTATCGCCACCGTCCGGTCGTCCAGGACGGCGACGAACCCGGCGGGGCCGCCGCGCGGGGAGACGTCACAGTTGCCCTCGGCGTCCGTGCTGGCGACCAGGACCAGCGACGAGCAGCCGATCAACCGACGGGTCTGATCGGTGAGTTCGGTCATCTGCTTGCGAAAGGCCGCCTCCTTGGGGAGTTCGTAGGTCCGGCGCAACGTTTCCTCGTCGGACACGGCGTCGAGGCGGAGTGAGTCGAAGGCGCTGCTGGCAAGGGATGTCGTCATGTCTCTGACCCTAGTGGGCCGATCTGCGACGGATCCTGGCCGGTGAGTGCGGGGGCATACAGGCCCGATGACGCGTGATGCAGGTCGCGCAGGTCGTGCTCACACGGCCGTGGCCTCCGTCGCGCTCCCCGCCCAGGCCGTCAGGGCCTCGGCGCGTTCGGCCCGGCGGGCGTCCGCGTCGGTGGTCTGCGTGGCCCAGGCGATGTGGCCGTCGGGCCGTACCAGGATCTCTGTCACTTCGCGTAGGTCGTCGTCATGGTTCTCGTGCCCCGCGAGGTCGATCAGGAGGAAGCGAGCCGGTGCGAGGAGTTCGTAGACGCGGGTTTTCGCCGAGTCCGCCGTGCTCAGGTCGATGTCCGGCATGCATCGGCCCACCAAGGGGTGGGCGTCTTCCTGGGGTGACGCGTATGTCGTGCTCAGTGCGGAGACGCGTCCGGCGAGGAGCCGGTTGACGTCCTGGATGCCGAGTAGTTCGTCGAGCAGTGCGCGCAGAGCTGTTGCGGGGGCCTCGTACTGTGGGATGAGGGGGAGTTCGGCCAGGAGGAGTTGGACGGCGGTGTTCTGGGTGACCGCCTGGCCGACCGGGCGTCGTTCGTCTTCGTAGCTGTCCAACAGGCCTGCCGGGGCTCGGCCGTTGAGCTCGGCGGCGAGTTTCCAGCCGAGGTTCATGGCGTCCTGCAGGCCCATGTTCAGTCCCTGCCCGCCTGCCGGGAAGTGGATGTGGGCGGCGTCGCCCGCCACCAGGACGCGGCCGTTGCGGTAGCGGTCGGCCAAGCGGGTCGCGTTGCCGAAGCGGGAGAGCCACCGTGGGTCGGCTAGGCCGCAGTCGTCGCCGCAGATGCGGGTCAGGGAGCCTCGGAACTCTTCCAGTGTTACGGGTTCCTCGGCGGGGGCTCGCATGCGCTCGGGGTCGATGTAGACGAAGCGGGTGAGTCCGGTCTCCAGCGGTACGACCATGACGCCGTTCGCCTGCGCGGCCGCGAGGGTCTCGGGGGAGGCGTCGACCACCGCGAAGTCGCCCAGCACGCCGGTGAGCGTCTCGTCCGTGCCGGAGAAGCCGATACCGGCGGCCTGCCGCACCGCGCTGCGGCCGCCGTCGCATCCGACGACGTACTTCGCCCGGGACGTGGTGGCCCGGCCGTTGCTGTCACGGAGATCGATCGATACGCCGGTGTCGTCCTGCGTGAGCCCCAGGACCTCGTGCCCGCGGTCGATCCGTACGCCCAGTTCGCGGGCCCGCTCCTCCAGCAGGGCTTCTGTGCGCGCCTGGGCCAGGAACAGGGTGTAGCCGTGCCGGGTGTCCAGCGCGCTGAAGTCGAGCCGGGTGGGGAGGTTGGCGAAGTGCCAGCCCGGCAGGGTCCTGCCCGATGACAGGAAGCGCGGCAGGAGGCCTCGCATGTCCATCAGTTCCACGCTGCGCGGGTGCAGCGTCAGGGCCCGGGAGTTCTGTGTGGCCTCGGCGCGGCGCTCCACGATCCGCACCTGGGTTCCGGCCAGGGCGAGTTCACACCCGAGCATGAGACCGGTCGGCCCGGCGCCGACGACGATGACATCAGGTTCCATGGCTGCTCCC
Source organism: Streptomyces sp. NPDC042371 (assembly GCF_056437465.1). Lineage (NCBI taxonomy): Bacteria > Bacillati > Actinomycetota > Actinomycetes > Kitasatosporales > Streptomycetaceae > Streptomyces > Streptomyces sp. NPDC042371. Next base: position 203,822 of record NZ_JBWKAP010000003.1, read on the forward strand.
TAATTAGTGAACATCGTTCACGTGAACGATGTTCACTATAGTGAGGGGCATGACCTCTCCGTCAACCCCGAGCAGGGGCCGCCCGGCGCGGCTCGACCGCGCGAAAACCGTCGAGACCGCCCTTGAGCTGCTGGACGACGTCGGCCTCGAAGCGCTCACGATGCGCAGGCTCGCCGACCGGCTGGGCGTGCGGGCCGGGGCGCTCTATCGCCACTTCACGACCAAGCAGGACCTGCTGACCGCCATGGCTGAGCGCATGCTCGGTGGCATCGATGCGTCACCCGGGGAGGACGGGGTGGCCGGGTCGGCCGGGTCGGCCGGGGTGGACGGGGCGTCAGGGGCGGCCGACTGGGCGGGACGGCTGAGGGCGCTCGTCCGAGCGATGCGCCGGGCGCTCCTTGCCCACCGTGACGGTGCCCGGGTCTTCGGCGGCACCCACTCGGTCGGCCCTCACACGCTGGCCTTCGCCGAAGCCGCCCTCGGGGTGCTCCGCGAGGCAGGGTTCAAGGACGAGGACGCCGCCCGCGCGTTCATGGGCATGGTCAACTTCACCCTCGGTCACACGCTGGAGGAACAGGCCGCCTCCGCGCCGGATGAGGGCGGGGCGCCGGGGGACGTGGGCAGTCTGCGGGAAGCGGTGCTGGCCGGGCCCTACCCGCACCTCGCCGCCGCGATCCCCGTGCTCACCAGCGCGGACTTCGACGCCCACTTCGAGTTCGCCCTGGACGTCCAGATCGAAGGGCTGCGGCACCTGCGATCCGGCGCGGAGTGAGCGCCCCCGCCGCGTAGGGGGAAGGGGGGGCGGTTCCGGCGGTCCTGTGGGTGTTGCGTGCGCCGGGGAGCTCACTCTGCGTCATCACTTCCGGGAATTGACGACATCCTTGGCACTCTTCCTGGGCATACCCGAATCGCATATTCGTCATTGAGGCGACAGCGAGGAGCCGTGGTGCCCCACAGCGAACCGGCCCTGATCGAGAACGACTTGGACATCGTGCCCGTGGGCATGCGGAGCGGAGACCTGCTTCGGCGTGGGGATCACGCGCTGTTCGGGGTGAGCACAGGGAACAGCTACTTCACCCGGCGGTGTCTGGCCGAGGTGATGACATGGGCGGTGGACCGGTTCGAGGTCGTGGACGTCGTGCACGCCGATGTCGCCCTGGAGGCGATGTTGGAGGCCTTCGGCTACGAGCGACCGGCCGCGCGCAGAAGCGTGGCCAAGCAACTGCGCGGGGTCCGGCGGCGCATCAAGGGCGCTCTGGAGGACGTCGGTCCGGACGCGGGGCGCGTACGGGTGCGGCCGCTGTCCGACTTTCTGGACCAGCCCGGATACCGGGAGGTCCGCGCGCAGGTCCGCACCGCGCTGCAGACCGACATGGAACTGCGGTCCGTCCGGGACGCCATGGCCCACCAGTTCCTCGCCAAGCGACTGGCGCCCGGCGCGCTGCCCCTGCCCGCGCAGACCGAGGCGGCGCTCGACTACGTCAACGCCGAGCTGCCGTTCTTTGTCGACACCCCGCACATTCTGGGCGTCGACTCGTCCGTCCACTGCTACCACACCGTCCTGGCACTGGGGCGCCTGCTGTTCGGCGAGCGCCCGACGGGGCTGCTGCGCCCGGCCGACACCCAGGGGTACGCCATCGTCGCAGCCTGCCTCGCGTGACCCGTCCGTGAGGCCCGGGGGCCGTAGAAGAAAGCAGGTCGTCATGGATTCCAGCCCGTCCACCTCGTCCGCGTCCGTCGCGAGCACCGCCTCCTCCGTCGCGAGCACCGCCTCCTCCGTCGCGAGCACCGACTCCGTGGCAGCAGACACCTCCTGCCCGTACGCCCCGGTGCAGTGGCCGTTGTCCCGGCGCGGTGACGTCGTACCCGCCGAGTGCGAGGAGCTGCGCCGGGACAGTCCCATCGCCCGGATCCGGACCCTCACCGGCGACGACGCCTGGCTGGTCACCAGTTACGCGCTGGCCCGGCAGGTGCTGGAGGACGATCGCTTCAGCCTGCGCGACACCGAGGCCCCCGACGTACCGCGCCAGTACGCCCTGACGATCCCCGCCGAGGCCGTCAACACCATGGGCAACGTCAACAGCGCCGGTCTGCACCAGGAAGTGCTCCGGGCGTTCGGGCCCAGGACCGGTCCGGCGTCCGCGCAGTGGATGTCCCGGCGGGCGCACGACCTCGTCGACGTCATGGTCGAGGAAGGAGCCCCGCTGGACCTGCGGCAGCGGTTCGCCGAACCGTACTCCGCCGCCCTGGTCTGCCAAGTACTCGGCCTGCCCTACGAGGACGGGCTGCGGCTCATGTCGGGGCTCGACCTCGGCTTCGTCACCAGCCCCGTCGTGTTCGACGGCTGCACCGCCAACTGGGACAAGGACTTCACCTTCGTCCTCCGGCATGTGCGTGCCCCGCGCACCGATCAGCGCGGACTCATCCGGCGGCTGTGCGAACTGCGGGACGATGCGCAGCGTGACGGCGGTGATCTGACCGACGAGATGATCGCCGCCACGGTCACCTCCCTGTTCGGGGCCGGTGCCATGAGTACGTACGTCTTTCTGCTGCACGCCGTGCTCACCCTGGTCCAGCACCCGGACGTGGTGGAGCGCCTGCGGAAGAACCCCCGGGCGATGCCGCGCGCGGTGGAGGAGTTGATGCGGTGCACCCTGTCGATCGGCGACGGACTGCCCCGGATCGCCCGGGCCGACGTCCAGGTCGGCGAGGTCCTGGTGCGGGCGGGGGAGCTGGTCCTGGTCTGCGTCGAGGGGGCGAACTTCGACCCTCAGCAGTTCCCGGACCCCGAGCGCTTCGACCTCGACCGCACGGGCAACAACCACCTGTCGTTCGGGGCGGGTCGCCACTTCTGCCCCGCCTCCGCGATCTCCCGCGTGCACGCCGCCGAGGCCCTCACCGTGCTCGTGGAGCGCCTGCCGCAGCTGCGACTCGCCCTGCCTGCCGACCAGTTGGTGTGGCGCACGGGCAACATCAAGCGGGTTCCCGAGAGGCTTCCCGTTCTGTGGTGAGCCCTCACGGATCGAGATCCGTCAGAAGGGACCTAGCCACATCTGGCGCGCAGATCGGCTATGGCGTTCTCGAAGTCGGCGAGCGATTCGAAGGCGCGGTACACGGAAGCGAATCGCATGTAGGCCACCGGGTCCAGCTCACTGAGCGGTTCCAGTACGGCCAACCCCACTTCGTGCGTCGAGAGTTGGGCGCTTCCGGTGGCCCGCACGTTCTCCTCCACCTGCTGGCCGAGCCGGTCGAGCATGTCCTCGGTGATGGGACGGCCCTGGCACGCCTTGCGGACGCTGCTGACGATCTTCGTACGGCTGAACGGCTCGGTCACGCCGCTGCGTTTGACCACCAGCAGGGAGTACGTCTCCACCGTGGTGAACCGGCGCTGGCAGTTCGGGCACTGCCTCCGGCGGCGAATGGAAGTCCCTTCATCGGTCGACCGGCTGTCGATGACGCGACTGTCGGGGAGCCTGCAGAAGGGGCAGCACACCGTTCAGGTCCTTTCCGATTCCCTCGGACGGTTGGGATGTCTTCCGGTGTCCACCCGACTGTCCACCCGACCGTGAGTCGATCTTGATGGTAACGGATCGTCAGAGTCATCCCCGAGGGCCGGGCGCAAGTCCTAGGTTCTGATAGATCTCCGTCGTCACCGTTGAGAAATTCATGGTCATGAAGTGAAGTCCCGGTGCTTCCTCCGCGATGAGTCGACGGCACATTTCGGTGGCGTGCTCAATTCCCAACGACCGCACCGAGGCAGGGCTTTCCGCCGCGTCGAGCATGCGATCGGCAAGCCGCGCGGGAAATGCCGCCGTGGAGAGGTCGGGGATTCTCCTCAGGGTTCGCAGGGTGGTCACGGGCATGATCTCGGGAATGATGGGCGTTTCGCATCCGGCGTCGGCGACCAGGTCGCGAAAGCGCAGGTACTCGTCTACGTCGAAGAACATCTGCGTGATGGCGTAATCCGCGCCTGCCCGGCATTTTTCGACGAAATGCCTGATGTCGCTCGCGCGATCGCTGGAACGCGGATGCATTTCCGGGAACGCGGCGACTCCGACGCAGTAGTTTCCCGATTCCTTGATGAGGGAGACCAGTTCGGCCGCGTGGTCCACCCCCTGGGGATGCCTGGACCAGGCGCCGAGCGGGTCACCTGGCGGATCGCCCCGGAGGGCGAGAATATTGCGAACTCCCTGGTCGGCGTAGTGCCCGAGGATGTTCCTCAGCTCGGCGACGCTGTGCCCGACGGCGGTGAGGTGTGCGACGGGTGTCAGTGTCGTCTCTTGCGCGATGCGCCCGGTGACATTGATGGTCCTGCCCCGCGTGTAGCCGCCGGCGCCATATGTCACCGAAACGAAAGTGGGTGACAGTGCTTCCAGTTTGCGGATGGCCTTCCAGAGTCCGGTCTCGGCCTCCGGAGTACGCGGAGGCATGAACTCGAAGGAGTAGGAGCGGTCGCCCCGGGAAAGCAGACCGCGAATGGATTGTGCACTGTCCGGTCGTGTGCTTGGGGTACCGAGAGCCATGTGGGAAGCCTAGACGTCTTGTGAACTCCGTGCGAGAGAAGTCCACTTGTCGGTACGAAGTCGAATGTGCCGTCCGCGCTGTACAGCGCGAATGGGTATCCGTCATCATTTCCTCATGAGTTCCTACACCGCTCTTCCTTCCGCAGCCCTGTCCTGGGGGCGATGCGGCGTCATGGGAATCGTCAATGTGACGCCCGACTCGTTCTCCGACGGCGGTCTGTGGCTGGACCCGGGGCGTGCCGTCGCGCACGGCCTCGAACTGGTAGCCCAAGGCGCGGACTTGATTGACGTCGGGGGTGAGTCGACGCGTCCCGGCGCGTCGCGCATCACCTGCGAGGAGGAACTGCGGCGCGTACTGCCGGTGGTGCGGGGGCTGGTCGAGGGAGGGGCTCTGGTGAGTGTGGACACCATGCGGGCCCGGGTGGCACGGGCCGCGGTGGACGTCGGGGCCTGCCTGATCAACGACGTGAGCGGCGGGCAGGCCGACCCCGACATGGCCGCAGTCGCCGCGAGGAGCGACGTCCCGTACGTGGTGATGCACTGGCGCGGGCACTCCGCGGCCATGGACGGTCTTGCCTCCTACGATGACGCGCGCATCGACGTCGTACGCGAGGTGGAACGGCAGGTCGACGCCGTGGTGTCGGCCGGTGTCGACCCCGGCCGGGTGATAGTCGATCCCGGCCTCGGATTCGCCAAGGACCGGGACGACGACTGGGAGTTGCTCGCCGGGATCGACGCGCTGACGGCCCTGGGGTTCCCCGTGCTGGTGGGTGCCTCCCGCAAGCGGTTCCTGGGGACCCTGCTGGCGGACCCGGTCACGGGCACGCCCCGCCCCGCCCGTGGGCGTGACGCCGCCACCACCACCGTCTCCGGATGGGCGGCGGCCCGGGGCGCCTGGGCCGTGCGGGTCCACGAGGTGGCGGACTCGGCCGACGCGGTGCGCGTCGGCTCGGCACTGCGCCGGGTGGAGACGCGGGACCGCCGCCGGGTACGGACAGCGGTGATGTCGAGTCACTGACGTGGTCCATTCGGTCGTGTGGGGCAGCACGGCCTGAGTGCCGGTGTCGGGGCGGGAGTTCGGCGTCCGCCCCGACACCGGCACGCATCGCGCCGTCAGGCCGTCAGGAGGCAGTCAGGACGTGGTCGTCCCGATCTCCTCGCGGACCGTCCTGGCCGCCGTGACCAGGTTCTCCAGGGAGGAGCGGGTCTCGGGCCAACCGCGGGTCTTCAGGCCGCAGTCGGGGTTGACCCAGAGCCGTTCGGCGGGGATGGCGTCGAGTCCCTTGCGCAGCAGGGCGGCGGCTTCCTCGGCGCTGGGGACGCGCGGGGAGTGGATGTCGTAGACGCCGGGGCCCGCCTCGCGGGGGTAGCCGTGGGTGGCGAGTTCGCGGGCGACCTGCATGTGGGAGCGGGCCGCTTCCAGGCTGATGACGTCGGCATCGAGGTCGTCGATGGCCTGGACGACGTCGCCGAACTCGGCGTAGCACATGTGCGTGTGGATCTGGGTGTCCGGCCGCACCCCGCTGGTGGAGAGGCGGAAGGACTCGGTGGCCCAGGCCAGGTACGCGGGGTGGTCGGCGGCGCGCAGCGGCAGCGTTTCGCGCAGTGCGGGCTCGTCGACCTGGATGACCGAAGTGCCCGCCGCCTCCAGGTCGTCGACCTCGTCGCGCAGGGCGAGGGCGACCTGGCGGGCGGTGTCGCCGAGCGGCTGGTCGTCGCGGACGAAGGACCAGGCGAGCATGGTGACGGGGCCGGTGAGCATGCCCTTGACCGGGCGGTCGGTGAGGGAGTTGGCGTACGTCGTCCAGCGCACCGTCATCGGCTCGGGGCGCGAGATGTCACCGGCCAGGACCGGCGGGCGGACGTAGCGGGTGCCGTACGACTGGACCCAGCCGTGCTGCGTGGCGAGGTAGCCGGTGAGCTGTTCGGCGAAGTACTGCACCATGTCGTTGCGCTCGGGCTCGCCGTGCACCAGGACGTCGATGCCGGTCTTCTCCTGGAAGGAGATCACGTCCTGGATCTCCGTCTTGATGCGGTCCTCGTAGCCCGCCGTGGTGATGCGCCCGGCGCGCAGGTCGGCGCGGGCCGTGCGCAGTTCGTCGGTCTGCGGGAACGAGCCGATGGTCGTCGTCGGCAGCAGCGGCAGGCCGAGGTGGGCGCGCTGGGCTGCGGTCCGCTCGGCGTAGGGCTGGGAGCGGCGCGCGTCGGCGTCGGTGACGGCACCGGCGCGGGCCCGGACGGCCGGGTCATGAGTGATCGGGGATTCGGCGCGCGAGGCCAGGTCCGCCTTGTTGGCCGACAGTTCGGCCGTGATGGTGTCGGTGCCCTGGGCCAGCCCCTTGGCGAGGGTGGCCACCTCGTTCGTCTTCTGCCGGGCGAAGGCGAGCCAGCGCAGGATCTGCGGCTCGATGTCCCGTTCGAGGGCGGTGTCGATGGGGACGTGGAGGAGGGAGCAGGAGGCGGCCACGTCGACCCGCTCGGCGAGCCCGAGCAGGGTGCCGAGGGTGGTGAGGGACTTGGCCAGGTCGTTGATCCAGATGTTGCGGCCGTTGACGACACCGGCGACCAGGCGCTTGCCGGGCAGTCCGCCGACCGCGGCGAGGGCGTCGAGGTTCGCGGCGGCGGCCTCGGTGAAGTCGAGGGCGAGGCCCTCGACCGGGGCCTTGGCGAGCACCGGGAGGGCGTCGCCGAGCCGGTCGAAGTACGAGGCGACGAGGAGCTTGGAGCGGTCGGTGAGGGCGCCGAGGTCGCGGTAGGCGCGCTCGGCCGCGTTCAGCTCGGCCGGGGTGCGGTCCTGGACGAGGGCAGGCTCGTCGAGCTGGACCCATTCGGCGCCCGCCGCGCGCAGGTCGGCGAGCACCTCGGCGTACACCGGAAGGAGGCGGTCGAGGAGGGTCAGCGGGTCGAAGTCGGCGGCCACCCCGGGGGCGGGCTTGGCGAGCAGGAGGTAGGTGACCGGGCCGACGAGCACGGGCCGCGCCGTCAGGCCCAGCGCCTGGGCCTCCTTGAACTCGGTGACCTGCTTGGTGGAGTCGGCGGTGAACACCGTGCCAGGACCCAGCTCGGGCACCAGGTAGTGGTAGTTGGTGTCGAACCACTTCGTCATCTCAAGCGGCGCCACGTCCTGCGTGCCGCGCGCCATGGCGAAGAACCCGTCGAGCGGGTCCGCGTCGCCCGCGGCGCGGTGGCGCTCGGGGACGGCGCCGACCATGACGGTGGTGTCCAGGACGTGGTCGTAGTACGAGAAGTCGCCGGTGGGGACTTCTCCGATGCCCGCGTCGGAGAGTTCCTGCCAGTTGGTGCGGCGGAGGTCGGCGGCGGTGCTCCGGAGGGCGTCGGCGGTGACGCGGCCCTTCCAGTAGCCCTCGATGGCCTTCTTGAGTTCGCGGTTGCGGCCCTGGCGGGGGTAGCCGTACACGGTGGCCCGTGCTGCCGCGGCTGCGGTCTTGGTGGTCACGGAGATCTCCTTCGAGAGACGTATCCCGGGGATCCCGGAGACCTGCGCGGCCAAGAAGGAGTGACATACCGGCGGGCACCGTCTCGCGCGGCAAGGCGCGGTCATCCGCTCGGTATGTACGCCGACCCGCCCTCGAGGTCACCGGAATATCCGCGCACGAATGGCTCGGGCACGGACAGCGGGCAGGTCTTCGGACTCGCGGGCGCATCCTCCCGGGGGAGGACACCTACTGGCCGTCGCTTCCCAGGTCCCGTTCGTCGGGGCCCAGTGCGTGATGACGGCGGTCGTTCCCACTCACCGCTGCGGGGCAGTCCCGGATTCCCACCGGGTTCCCTCTTGCGACGCTCCCGTCTGGCGGACGGGGCGAACCAGCTGCGCCGATCACCCTACGGGGTGGCGGTGGAGCAGTGCTAGGGCCGCCGGATTCCGGACGGTCGCCTCGAGCACTTACCTCGAACGCTCGTCCACCGGCACGGCAGCGCGCGGCAGCTGGGGCTCCACCAGCGGGCGGAACAGCTTCCGCACCGGCGGAGTCGACAGCAGGAACACCGTGGTGACGACGGAGAGGGTGAGGAGGATCTGGCCGACCGCGCCCAGGTCCTTCAGGACCGGATACAGGCCCGCCGCCTCGCCCGCGCGGATCAGCAGGCCGTGCAGGAGGTACGGGTACATCGTGGCGGCGCCGAGAGCGGTGAAGGGCGTACGGCGCCGGGGCACGCAGGCGAAGAACGCGGCGACCAGCACCGCGCTGAGCGCGAAGATGCCGACGCGCACGGCGAGGTACCGCGGCCAGCTGATGTCGAGCTCCGTGTAGCCGACGTCCATGGACAGCCAGTGCTCGTCGGGCGCGGGGATCCACAGATATGCCGCGACCACGGCGCAGACCAGCGCCACCACGCCACAGCGGCGGGCCACCTTCGTGCGCAGGAGGGCGAAGTGCTCCGGGCGCAGGTTCATGCCGAGGACGAACCAGGGCAGGAACATCAGCACGCGCGGCAGCGCCAGGTCGTAACCCATCGTCGTGAGACCGGCCGCGAGGGAGACCACCACGGCGATCGGCACCGGGTGGCGGACCGCCCGCCACAGGGGTGTGCTCAGCCGCCACAGGAACAGGGCGACGAGGAACCAGCAGAGGTAGGTGGGTTCCGTGGGGGTGAAGCTGTACGGCTCGCCCCGCACCGCGCTGTACGTGGCGGAGTACGCCGCCTCGAACAGGAGGTAGGGGATCAGCACCCCTTCGATCAGTTTGCGCACCTGGTCGGGGCGGCCGGTGAAGCGCTGCGAGAAGTAGCCGCACAGCAGGATGAACGCCGGCATGTGGAAGGCGTAGACCACGGTGTGGACCGCCTGCAGCGTGTGCGTGCCGGAGACGATCTGTTCCCAGGAGTGGCCGAGGGCGACCAGCACGATCAGGAGGAACTTCGCGTTGTCGAAGAACGGATCGCGCGAGTCGAGCGGCTTCTGGACGTTCGGGGATTTCTGGGTGCTCTGGGGGGTGTTCTGGTTGTTACGCAGCCGTGTGGGGGTCGGCATCCGCATCAGGCCTTCGACCTCCCTGCCGTTGGAGACTCCACCGGCTGCCATGGAGCCAGGCGACCTCCTCCACGTCTGGCATGGGTCCAGTACAGGCGGCTGTCGAGGCCGAGCATCGTGAGCACGACGCCGCCCGACGACAGCGGAGCGCTCGACGGCGCGCCCGCGGGGAGCACGCCGGTGTGGTTCCACTGCGGCCGGTTCCTCGCGACGCCCGACGTGCCCCAGGCCGTGGCGACATCGCCGGTGGCCGTCCTGGCCGCGAGCAGGACACCGCCCCAGTCGTCCGCGGTCACGCTCACCGGGCCGTAGCCGCCCGCCCCGCCCAGATCGGTGACGGCCACCGACGTGTGCGCGGTGGAGGACGACCGGCGCGCCCGGCCCGGCTCCGCCGTGAAGGGCGTGAGGCTGTCCGCGTGCAGGCGGGCGGAGCCCACGTTCCCGGAGGCGGGGATGCGGTAGAAGACCCGGACGCCGTCGTCGTCGGGCCGGACGGTCAACGGCAACGTGGTCGCCGGAAGGCCGGTGGCCAGCGGGCCGCGCACGTCCGCGCCCGGCCCGTCCTGGGTCCAGGCCAGGACGCTGTGCGGGGTGGCGGCAAGGACGTAGGCGCGTCCGGCGCGGTCCTTGGCGGCGACCGGATCGCTGTGCACGGCCTCACCGCCCAGGCCGCGCCAGGGAGTCCACGTGCCGTCGGACTGCTGGACGCGCGCGGTCAGCTGGTGGCTGCTGTCGCGCACGAACACGGACAGCGTGCCGTCGTCGTGCGCCACGACCGCGGGCGCACTGATGTCGTTCGTACCGACCTCGTCGGACAGCTCGGGGCTGTCCAGCGACTGCCAGGGGCCGAAGGGCTTGCCAGGGGCCTGCTGGGCGATAAATCCCACTTCCTTGCGGTATGCGGCGGGCTGGTCACCGAACAGCGTACGGGTACCGAAGACGGCGATACGTCCGTCGGGCAGCGCCACCGGCCGCACGCCCGTGTCGATTCCGGTCTCCGCCTGGAACACGGGCCCCTTCCACCGGCTCGCGCTCCAGCGCCCGCCCTTGCCGCCCGGCCGGTGCCAGTGCGCGATCCGGCCGTCCAGTACGGCGAAGGCCCACAGGCTGTCGTCCTTGCCCGCGAGCAGCCAGTCGGCGCCGGTCTCACCGGCGTGGTGGATGCTGTGCGCCCAGCGGGGCTTGGGGCTCGCGGCGACCTTGAGGTCGCCGCAGCCCGCCGAGTCCTTGCAGGTGTCCTGCGGGGCGTCTCCCCAGGAGTACGTTTCGAGCGTGCGGGCCTTGGACGTGCCGGACGCGGGGTCGAGCGCCTGGGGCAGACCGCCGTTGAAGTACCCCATGTAGGTCTGCACGGTGAAGTGCGGACCCCTGCCGGAGGCGGCGTACCGGGCGAGCGCCTGCTGGACGAACCGGGCGCCGAAGCGGTGGTCCTGGTGGTCGGAGCACTTGAGGTTGCGGTCCAGACGGCCCGGCGTCGGGTTCTGCATCCGGACCTGCGTCGGCCGGAACCGCTCCAGATAGCCGGTCAGCGTCCGGATCAGCTGTTCCTTCGTGTACGAGAAGTCGCGGGTGACCGGACCCTCGTGCGCCAGCTGCGAGCCGAGCACGCCGACCCGGCCGTCCCACAGCCCGTGCAGGCTGTGCGGGCGGTCACCGGCGATGCTGCCCGCCTCGTGCAGCAGCGTCCACACCAGGTTGATGTGGGGATACCCCTGCAACGTGTCGAGCTCCGCCTGCCCGCCGCCCGCCGTCGGGATGACGGAGCGCCGCCAGGGATGCTCCGGACGTCCGGTGACCATCTCGGCGTAGGCGGCGCGAATGCCGTTCTGCCGCGCTTTGGCGTACTTGCGCTCGTCGCGCGCGGGTCGTGGCATGCCCCGGAACGTGCCCTTCCTGGGGGCGTTCACGCCGTTGGACTCGCCGGACGTCAGATAGATCGTCGTCAAGGGCCTGCCGCTGCGCAGCGACTGCCCGACCTCCGGGTTGATGAAAAAGAGGTCGTCGTCGGGGTGGGCGACGATCTGCAGGACCGATTCCTCGGTCTTGGGCTGCGGCCCTGAGGTCGCCCACGTACCCGTGGGGCCCGCCGTGCTCATGTCCGGTGACTGGTGCGGGGTGACGGGTACGTCGCCGCCGTCACCCTTCGAGCGGACGGCCATGCCTATGCCGATGCCTGCGGGCGCCACGACGCCCAGCACGGTGGCCGTGAGGACATTGCGACGGGTTGCGCGCGCGAGAATGCGCTTTTCGGGGGGCATGGGTGGGCTTGCCTATCTGCATCTGACGTACCGGCCACTCGGCCAACAGCTGCGGCTGGTGGCTCCTTGATCACGGGGGAAGATGACCTGCGAATGCGGCGGGTTGTCCTCAGTGATCTTCCTCACGGCGCCGGAGGGGTAGCTTCTCCGCGGTGACGTGGACAGAGAAGCGGGGCCTCGCGTCGATGACCGACGGGGCGCAGTTGCAGTGGACGGCGCTGGGAGGCGGCGGGCGGGACGCAGGTCGGGGCAGCGGGCGGGGTGCTGGGCGGCCGACGCCCGTGGTCCTGCTGCACGGTGGCCCCGGGCTGCCCGATTACCTGGGTGAAGTCGCCGCCATGGTCGCGGACTTGGCGCCCGTGTACCGGTACGACCAGCGCGGGACGGGCCGTTCGCCGTGGCGCGGGCGCCACACCCTCGCCCGGCATGTCGGCGATCTCGCCGAGCTCCTCGACGCGTGGGGCGCGCCCCGGGCCGTGCTGATCGGGCACTCCTACGGCGCCGATCTGGCCGCCCGGTTCTGCCTCGCCCACTCGGACCGGGTGGCCGCGGCGCTGCTGATGTGCGGGCCGTTCCTCGGTGACTGGCGTGCCGGGTACCGGGCGGAACGGGGGCGCCGCATGACCGTGGCGCAGCAGGAACGGCTCCGTGTGCTGGAGGAGTTGCCGCGCCGCACGGAGGAGCAGGAGGTCGAGCTGCTCACCCTGGCCTGGTTCACCGACCACGCGGACGTCGAACGCGGCTGGCAGTGGGCGGCCGAGGGCGCCCGTCGGCGGCGTCCGGTCAACTGGACCATGAACGCCGAACTCGGTGAGGCGGGGCGTGCGGACCCCCTCGACGGACATCTGGACGAGCTGCGCGAGCGGCTGCCCGCGCGGACGGAGCTTCTCGGTGGTGTCGGCGACCCCCGCCCGGTCTCGGCGCTCGACACGCTGGCGCGCTCGCTCGACCGTCCGCTGACCCGGATCGAAGGCGCCGGTCACGAGCCGTGGCTGGAGCGGCCCGATGCCGTGCGTGCGTGTCTGCGGGGGTTCGTGCGGGGCGTGGCGGGCGCGTAGGGGAGGAGGCGGGGCCGGTGGATCTGACCCGGCGCCCCTATTGCACATATATTGCAAGTGCATCAGCTGTGCAGAAGGGTCGAAGGGGCGTGCGGTGAGCAAACCTGTGGTGCTGGGGATCGAGTCGTCCTGCGACGAGACCGGCGCGGGAATCGTGCGGGACGGGAAGCTGCTCGCGCACGTGGTGGCGTCGAGCATGGACGAGCACGCGCGGTTCGGCGGCGTGGTGCCGGAGATCGCCGCCCGCGCGCACCTGCACGCCTTCAGCCCGGTCGTCCGGCAGGCCCTCGACGAGGCCGGTCTGCGACTCGGCCAGATCGACGCCGTCGCCGTCACGACCGGCCCCGGCCTGTCCGGGGCCCTGCAAGTGGGGCTGGCCGGTGCCAAGACCCTGGCCTACGCGGCCGGGGTCCCGCTGTACGGGGTGCACCACCTGGCCGGACACGTCGCCGCCGACACGCTGGAGCACGGCCCGCTGCCCGACCCCTGCGTGGTGCTGATCGTCTCGGGCGGGCACACCTCGCTGCTCCTGGTGCGGGACCTGGTGCGCGAGCCGATCCTGCACCTGGGGGACACGCTCGACGACGCGGCGGGGGAGTGCTTCGACAAGGTCGCCCGGATCCTCGGGCTGCCCTATCCGGGCGGGCCCGCGATCGACCGCGCGGCGCGGGACGGGGACCCGCGGGCGGTGGCGTTCCCGCGACCGCTGACGCGCCCGGGAGACGATCCGTACGCCTTCTCCTTCTCCGGGCTCAAGACGGCCGCCGCCCGATGGGCCGAGCAGCATCGTCTCCGGGGCGAGGAGCCTTCGGTGGCCGACGGGGCCGCCGCGCTGCAGGAGGCCGTCGCGGACGTGCTGACCCGCAAGGCGCTCGCGGCCTGTCGCGCGTACGACGTGCAGACGCTGGTCGTCGTCGGCGGCGTGGCGGCGAACTCGCGGGTGCGCGTCCTGGCCGAGCAGCGGTGCGCGGCCGCGGGGATCGAACTGCGGGTGCCGCCCATGACGTTGTGCACCGACAACGGCGCGATGATCGCGGCCGTCGGCGACCTGCTGGTGCGCGCCGGGGCCGAGCCCGCGCCGCTGAACGTGTCGATCGACCCGTCCGCGCCGCTCGACTACGCGTCGCTCACTCCGGTGCCCGGGCCCGGCTCGTTGGCGAAATCCGCCGGTAAGCCCGCTGACAGGGCCGCCTGATGGGCGCCGACATCAGAGTCGTCTCCGGAAGACGTCTGCTGTCGTACGCGGAAGGCCTCCACGCGGCGTACGTGGACGCCTTCGGAGGCGCCCCCTGGTGGGAGGGGCCCGAGCACGCCGACGGCTACCTGCGGCGGCTGGCGGACGACGTGCGCCGGCCTGGGTTCACCGCCGCGCTCGCGCTGGACAAGGACGGGGACGGGGACGGGGATGCGGTCCTCGGCTGGGCCACCGCCTGGACGACTCCGCGGCCCTTCCCCACCAGCCGGTGCTACCCGCAGATATCGGCCGCCCTCGGCGAGGACCGCACGGCCGCGTGGCTGTGCGGCGCCCGCGAGGTGGACGAGCTGGCGGTCGCCTCCCGGGCCAGGGGCACCGGCGCGGGCTCCGGGCTGCTGGACGCGGTGACCAGGGACCGGGCCGACGGCCGCTGCTGGCTGCTGACCTCGGTGGCGGCCGGAGAGGCCCGCACCTTCTACGAGCGGGCGGGCTGGACACCGGCCACCCATCCCGCTGCCGGGGGCGCGGGCCTCGCGGCCTACCTCGGCCCCCGGCACCCGGCCGGTGCCGCCGCGCCTCGTCCCCTCTGACCTCCTCTGGCCTCCGCTGACCTCCTCCGGCCTCCTCTGACCTCCCGCCTCAGCGCTCGACGGTGAGCGGCGCGTACGCGTCGGGGCGGCGGGTGGCGAGGAACGGGAAGAGCTCCAGCCAGTCGCGGCGGGCGTCGAGATCGAGATCGGCTACCAGCACGGCGGGCTCGTCGCGCGGCGCCTGCGCCAGGACTCGCCCGTAGGGGTCGACGATGAACGAACTGCCGTAGAAGGTCAGCCCGTTCTCCGACCCGATCCGGTTGGGCACCACCATGAACGTCGCGTTGGCGATCGCGTTGCCGGTGATGACCTTCTGCCAGATCGGCTGGGTGTCGAAGCCGGGGTGGCCGGGCTCGGAGCCGATGGCGGTCGGGTAGACGAGGACGTCGGCCCCGGCCAGCGAGTACGCGCGGGCCACCTCCGGGAACCACTGGTCCCAGCAGGTGGGAAGGCCGAACCGCGCCTCGTCGACCTGCACCAGCGGGAAGGCGTCCGCACCGGCCGGGCCCTGCCGGAACCAGTGGTCCTCGTAGTAGCCCTCCGAGACCGGGATGTGCGTCTTGCGGGTCCGCTGGGCGAGGCTGCCGTCCGGGGCGACGAGGATCGCGGTGTTGTAGCCGAGCCCGTCGTCCTCGCCGCCCGGCGCCGGAGCCCGCTCGTACAGCGAGGCGTGCACGTACACGCCGCACTCGCGGGCCGCCTCGGCGGCGAAGGTGAACGTCGGACCGGTGAGCAGGTCCTCCGGCTCGGCCGGAGCGGGGTGGTCGGCCTTGCGGACCACCGCGAAGTACGGCGACAGCGTGAGCTCCTGGAGGCACACCACCCGCGCGCCCTCGGCCGCCGCGAGACGGATGCCTTCGAGCAGGGCCGCGCGGTGCTCGGCGGGGTCGCGGTGCCAGCGCTGCTGCACGGCGGCCACCCGGAGCGGGGCGCGCTCGGCGGGACGGGTCCTGGTCGGGGACGCGGGCGGGTTGTACGCGGTGATCAGGCGCATGACGACATCCAGTCGAGTAGCAGGGAGGCGGAGCCCCGGACGCGGGGAGGCACGGCACCGGGCAGAGCCGCGCAACACATTGCCGGAACGTTCCGGCACAGCCGAATGTAGACCGTGCCGGAACGTTCCGGCAAGGCTGGCCCCGTACGTCTACACTTCGGGCACGTGAATGCCCGTACCGTCACCCTCCTCGACGTCGCCCGCGCCGCCGGAGTCTCCAAGAGCACCGCGTCCGACGCCCTCCAGGGCTCGGGCCGCGTCGCGGAGGCCACCCGCGAGCACGTCCGCGAGGTCGCCGCCCGCCTCGGCTACCGCCCCAACAGCGCCGCGCGCCGCCTCCGCCGCGCCAGCACCGGAGCGATCGGACTGCACCTGCCGCAGACCGCGACGCGCCTCGACTACTACATGAACCTCGCCTTCGGGGCCGTCGCCCGCGCCCAGGAGGAGGGGCTCGACGTCGTCCTGCTCGCGCCCGCCACCGGTGCGCACGGGCCGCTCGCGTCACGTGTCGACGGGCTCCTCGTCATCGACCCCGAGATCGGCGACCCCGCCGTGCCCGGACTGCTCGGCGCGGGCATCCCCGTCGTCACCGGCGAGCGCTATCTGGGGTCGGCCCCCGCCCCCAGCGGCGCGGTCATCTGCGACAACTCCGCCTCGCTGACCGCCCTGCTGGACCACGTGCACGGCCGCGGCGCCCGCCGCCCCGCCCTGCTGGCGCCCGCCGACACCTCCGCGTGGGCCGCCGCCCTGCACGCCACGGCCGCCGACTGGGGACGTGCGCACGGGGTGCCGGTGGAGGTCCGTACGGTCTCCTTCGCCGCCACGGCCCGCGAGGCGGAGCAGGCCACGCTCGCCCTGCTCGCCGCGGCGCCGGAGATCGACGCGGTGATCTGCGCGCCGGACGGTGCGGCGCCGGGAGTCCTCCACGCGGCCGCCGCCCTGGACCGCGTCGTGGGCCGGGGCTTCTACGTCGCCGCCTGCGTCGACGGAACCGCCACCCGCAGCGCGGGCCCGCCCGTCACCGCCGTCGACCTGCGCCCCTCGGCGTACGGCCGTGCCTGCGCGGAACTCCTCTGCGACATCCTCGCGGAGCGCGCCGATCCGGCGGCGGTCCGCACGCATCAATGGGCCTTGGAGGCCCGCGCCTCGACCCTCGGCGGGGCTTTCGGAGGCAGCCCATGACGACTTCCGGCCCCGGCCCCGTAAGGCCCGAGCAGCAAGCTCTCTTCGGATGGTCGGACACCGCTCCGGAGGAAACCGGCCCGACAGGCCCCGCCCACGCCCCCGGATCCGGTGCGTTCCGGGACGGTCCGCAGGCGCGCCGGATGCTCGATGTGCGCGAGGTGTACGCCGAGCCCGCCGCCCTCGACTCCCCGCGCGGTCAGCAGATCATGTCCCGGTTGTCGCCGGATGTGCGCGTGACCGAGGTCGACGGTCACTGGCTCATTCCCTCGCTGCACGGCAACGACGGCAACATCGGCCGATGGGTCCGGATCAAGACCGAGACGCTCGTCCTCGGGGTCAAGCACACGCTCGCCACGCGCCCCAACGGCCGCTCCGCCGACTGGATCGCCCCGGGCCCCTCCAACGGATGCGCGATGGCCTGCGCCTACTGCTACGTCCCGCGCCGCAAGGGCTACGCCAACCCCATCACGCTCTTCACCAACATCGAGGCGATCGTCGCCCACGTCCGGCGCCACGTGTGGGCCCAGGGCCCGAAGACCGAGCCCAACCAGTGCGATCCCGAGGCGTGGGTCTACGACATCGGCGAGAACGGTGACTGTTCCGTCGACGCCCTGGTCTGCGACAACACCGCTGACCTCGTTGCCGCGTTCCGTGGCATGCCGACCGCCAAGGCCTCCTTCGCGACCAAGTTCGTCAACCCCGATCTGCTCGCGCTCGACCCACAGGGGCGCACCCGCGTGCGCTTCTCCCTCATGCCTGCCGACGACGCCCGGCTCCTGGACATCCGCACCAGCCCGGTCGGCGAACGGATCGCCGCCGCCGCGGACTTCCTCGACGCCGGGTACGAGGTGCACTTCAACCTCTCGCCCGTCGTGCTGCGCCAGGGCTGGCAGCGGGACTGGGCCGAGCTGCTCGACCACCTCGACGACGTCCTGCCCGCCCGGGTGAAGGCGCAGGCCGCCGCCGAAGTCATCATGCTGACGCACAATCAGGGGCTCCACGAGGTTAACCTGGGCTGGCATCCCCGCGCCGAGGACGTGCTGTGGCAGCCGGACGCGCAGGAGACCAAGCGGTCACAGAACGGCGCCTTCAATGTGCGCTACGCCCAGGAGATCAAGAGGCAGGCCCTGGCGCGGATCCAGCAGCTGCTCGCGGCGCACGCGCCCTGGCTGCGCATCAGGTACGCCTTCTGACGTTCCGGGAGACTGCGGAAAACTGTGGAGCATTGATCGTCGGGCCAGTTGAGTCGAAGGCAACTCGGCCCAGCTGAAGGGGAGTTCACCTGCGTCGCTCCGCCGCCGTCATCCTCGGTGCCGTCACGGCCCTCGTCGGCCCGGCGAGCCTCGGCGTCCCGGCGGAGGTGCCGGGCGCGGCATGTCTGGCTCCGTGACGGTCGAGGTCGGCCTGAAGGCGGTCTGCACGGGAGGCGGTCCTCAAGCGGACCGCCTCGCCCGCTCACCGTGCGGTGGCGCAGACCCTCAACCGCCCCACCGGTATCCGTCGCCGAAGAGGAGCGTGTGCTCCAGGACGTCCTCCATCGGGTCGTCGATCTGGCCGGTGTTGACCAGCGCGACCACGGGTGCGTTGTGCGAGTTCTCGTGCGTCTCGTCGGCGTGTGCCGTGCCGGAGCACAGGACGGCCGGTGCGGCTGCCACTGCTGCGACCAGGGTCCAACGGGACGTCTTCTGCACCCGATTGCCGTTCACTGCGGCCTCCTTGGAGCGTGCGCGTACGGGTCCGCGGTCGCGGCCCGCTCACGGGGTGTAACCCGGGCGCGGTCAGGAAGTCACCGATCGTAACCGACGATCATACGAACGGGTTGTCGCCCCCCTCGTCGCCCTCGCCGCTGGTCAATGAGGGGGTGACCGTCGAGGGGCCGCTCATCAACAACTTCGGTCTGCCGACCGTGTTGTGAGGCGCGGTGCGGTGTGGTGCGGTGCCGCCGAGGTCAGGCGCGCAGTTCTGGTGGGAATCCCGTCCAGCGCAGTTCTTCGGGGAGGTGTCGCATGTCGTTGTAGAGCGCCAGTGCGGCGGGGCGGCCGGGGGTGTAACGGATGACCGTCAGGGCCGCGTTGCAGTGGTTCAGGCCCAGCCAGCGTGCGGGTGGGGCGTCGAGTGCGGCGCGGACCAGCCAGGCGGTCAGGAAGTTGTGCGTGACGAGGAGTTCGTGGCGCGCCGCGTCGCCGGGGACGGGGCCGGTGAAGCGGGTCAGTGCCTCGGCGGCCAGGGCGGGGCCGTCCTCGCGTTCCGCCGCGGGGAACTGGGCCAGGCGCTCCAGTGTCGCGTCGGCCGTTTCCGGGGGCAGCTCTTCCTTGTACGGGATGTAGGGGAGGTAGTCGCCCGCCGGGGCCGAGCGGATCAGGGGGGCGTTGCTCTTCAGCCGGTCGGATATCAGGGCGGCGGTCTGTTCGGCCCGGGGGAGCGGGCCGTGGTGGATCGCCGCGAAGGGGATGTCGCGGAGTCGCTCGCCGAGCAGGACCGCCTGCCTGAGGCCTGCCTGCGTCAGCCCGCTCTCGTCGGGCGTGGCCTCGCCGTGCCGGGTGATGTAGAGGTGGCGCGTGGCGGTCGGGTCGGTCGGGTCGGTCGCGGGAGTGATCATGCGGGGAGGGACGCGCTCGCGTTCCGTACCGGTTCCGGCCGCCCCGAACGGAAGAGCCCTGCACAGGTCCCCGCAAAGCCATCCGTAAGGTGGCCGGACACCACCGAAGAGGAGCGTGACATGTCCGCCGCCGAACGGAATTCTTCCGCCCTGCTGGGTCTCGACGCCATCAAGGGTGACCTCGCCGCCCTCTACCGCGATCTGCACGCCCATCCGGAACTCTCCTTCGAGGAGCACCGCACCGCCGCCGAAGCCGCCCGCCGCGCCGCCTCCTACGGGTACGAGGTCACGACCGGCGTCGGCCGCACCGGTGTGGTCGCCGTCCTGGAGAACGGCGCCGGGCCGACCGTCCTCCTCCGTGCCGACATGGACGGGCTGCCCGTCACCGAGCGGACCGGGCTGCCGTACGCCTCCGGCAACGACGGCGTGATGCACGCGTGCGGGCACGACATGCACGTCACCTGTCTGCTGGGCGCGCTGAAGCTGCTCGCGGACGCCCGCGCCGACTGGTCGGGCCGGATCGTCGGGGTCTTCCAGCCCGCAGAGGAGGTCGCGAAGGGTGCGCAGGCGATGGTCCAGGACGGCTTCTACGAGCGGTTCGGCGTGCCGGACGTCGTGCTCGGGCAGCACGTCGCGCCGCTGCCCGCCGGGATGATCGGCGCGCACCCCGGGCCCGCCTTCGCGGCGACCGACTCCCTGCGCGTGCGGATGTTCGGCAAGGGCGCGCACGGCTCGCGCCCCGAGGCGTCGATCGACCCCGTGGTGATGGCCGCCGCGACCGTGATGCGGCTGCAGACGATCGTGTCCCGGGAGATCGCGGGCGGCGAGACGGCCGTGGTGACCGTCGGCTCGCTCCGGGCCGGGACGAAGGAGAACATCATTCCCGACGAGGCCGAGCTGAAGATCAACATCCGGACGTACACGCCCGAGGTGCGTACGAAGGTCCTCGCCGCCGTCGAGCGCATCGTCAAGGGCGAGGCGGTCACGGCGGGGGCGGAGCGGGAGCCCGAGATCACGGAGATCGACTCCTTCCCCGTGCTCTACAACGACGCCGACGCGGTGGAGCGGACGACGGCTGCCATCGGCGCGGCGATCGGGGAGGAGCGCGTCTTCGACCCCGGGCCGGTGACCGGCAGCGAGGACGTCGGGTACTTCGCGACCTCGGCGGAGCGTGAAGTCCCGCTCTGCTACTGGCTGTTCGGCGGCGCCGACCCGGCGGAGGTCGCGGCCGCCCAGAAGGCTGGCACCTTCGAGCGGGACATTCCGTCCAACCACTCGCCGTTCTTCGCGCCGCTCGTCGAGCCGACCCTCACCACCGGGGTCACCGCGCTGACGACGGGCGCGCTGGCGTGGCTGGGCGGTCGGCCGTCACAGTGACGGCCGACCGCGACCAGCGGACGGGGGAGGGGGCGACGAGGGCTCAGGCCTCGTCGCCGCCGTCCTCCAGATTGCCCTCGGTCTCCAGGTAGGCCTGCCGCAGCGCTTCGAGCACCGCCGGGTCCGGCTTCGCCCACATGCCGCGCGACTCCGCCTCCAGGAGGCGCTCCGCGATGCCGTGCAGGGCCCAGGGGTTGGCCTCCTGGAGGAACTCGCGGTTCGTCGGGTCCAGGACGTACGTCTCGGTGAGCTTGTCGTACATCCAGTCGGCGACGACACCCGTCGTGGCGTCGTACCCGAACAAGTAGTCCACGGTGGCGGCGAGTTCGAAGGCACCCTTGTAACCGTGACGGCGCATCGCCTCGATCCACTTCGGGTTGACCACGCGCGCGCGGAACACCCGCGAGGTCTCCTCCACCAGCGTGCGCGTGCGGACCGTCTCGGGGCGCGTCGAGTCCCCGATGTACGCCTCCGGGGCCGTGCCCCGCAGCGCGCGCACGGTCGCCACCATGCCGCCGTGGTACTGGAAGTAGTCGTCGGAGTCCGCGATGTCGTGCTCACGGGTGTCCGTGTTCTTCGCGGCCACGGCGATGCGCTTGTACGCCGTCTCCATCTCCGCGCGGG
This sequence comes from Streptomyces sp. NPDC042371, assembly GCF_056437465.1. Classification (NCBI taxonomy): domain Bacteria; kingdom Bacillati; phylum Actinomycetota; class Actinomycetes; order Kitasatosporales; family Streptomycetaceae; genus Streptomyces; species Streptomyces sp. NPDC042371. Next base: position 225,215 of record NZ_JBWKAP010000003.1, read on the forward strand.
CCGGGCGGCCTTCGAGCCCGCGGCCGTACGCGTAACCGCCCCACACCGTGTAGACCTCGGCGAGGTCCGCGTCGGTGCGCCAGTCGCGGGAGTCGATGAGCTGGAGCAGGCCCGCGCCGTACGTGCCGGGGCGCGAACCGAAGATGCGGGTGGTGGCCCGGCGCTCGTCGCCGTGCTCGGCGAGGTCGGCCTGGGCGTGGGCGCGCACGTAGTTGCGGTCGGCGGGCTCCTCCAGGGAGGCGGCGAGCCGCACCGCGTCGTCGAGCAGGCCGATCGTGTGCGGGAACGCGTCGCGGAAGAAGCCCGAGATGCGCAGCGTCACATCGATGCGCGGGCGGCCCAACTCCTCGTACGGGATGGCCTCCAGGCCGGTGACGCGGCGTGACGCGTCGTCCCAGACGGGGCGGATGCCGAGCAGCGCCATCGCCTCGGCGACGTCGTCGCCCGCGGTGCGCATCGCGCTCGTGCCCCACAGGGACAGGCCCACGGAGGTGGGGTAGTCGCCGTTGTCCTGCTGGTAGCGCTCGACGAGGGAGTCGGCCAGGGCCTGGCCCGTCTCCCACGCGAGGCGGGAGGGGACGGCCTTCGGGTCGACCGAGTAGAAGTTCCGGCCGGTCGGCAGGACGTTGACCAGGCCGCGCAGCGGGGAGCCCGACGGGCCCGCCGGGACGAAGCCGCCGTTCAGGGCGTGCACGGAGTGGTCGAGCTCGGCGGTGGTGGCCGCGAGGCGCGGCACGACCTCGCGGGCCGCGAACTCCAGGATGGCGGCGACCTGGTCGCCGTGGTCCGCGGCCACGGAGGCCACGGCCGCCGGGTCCCAGTCCGCGTCGTCCATCGCCTGGACCAGGGCGCGGGCCTTGTCCTCGGCCTCGTCGGCGGTGACGCGCGTCGCCGCCGACTCGTCGAGGCCGAGCGCCTCGCGCAGGCCAGGCAGCGCGGTCGTGCCGCCCCAGATCTGGCGGGCGCGCAACACGGCGAGCACGAGGTTCACGCGGTCGGCGCCCGCGGGCGGGTTGCCCAGGACGTGCAGACCGTCGCGGATCTGCATGTCCTTGATCTCGCAGAGCCAGCCGTCGACGTGCAGCAGGAAGTCGTCGAAGCCGTCGTCGTCCGGGCGGTGCTCGAGACCCAGGTCGTGGTCGAGCTTGGCGGCCTGGATGAGCGTCCAGATCTGCGCGCGGATCGCCGGGAGCTTCGCCGGGTCCATGGAGCTGATCTGGGCGTACTCGTCGAGGAGCTGCTCCAGGCGCGCGATGTCGCCGTAGGAGTCGGCGCGCGCCATCGGCGGCACCAGGTGGTCGATGAGCGTGGCGTGCACGCGGCGCTTGGCCTGCGTGCCCTCGCCCGGGTCGTTTACCAGGAAGGGGTAGATCAGGGGCAGGTCGCCGAGCGCGGCGTCGGGGCCGCACGCCGCGGAGAGGCCCGCGTTCTTGCCGGGCAGCCACTCCAGGTTGCCGTGCTTGCCCAGGTGGATCATCGCGTCGGCGCCGAAGCCGTTGTCGGACGCGGGCGCCGCGATCCAGCGGTAGGCGGCCAAGTAGTGGTGCGACGGCGGCAGATCGGGGTCGTGGTAGATCGCGATCGGGTTCTCGCCGAAGCCGCGCGGCGGCTGGATCAGGATGAGGAGGTTCTCGCGGCGCAGGGCCGCGAGCACGATGTCGCCCTCCGGGTCGCCGCCCTGGCCGACGCGGGACCGGTCGAGGAACATCTCGCCGGGCGGCGGGCCCCAGTGCTGCTCGACGGAGTCGCGCAGCTCCTGCGGCAGCGTCGCGTACCACCGCTTGTAGTCGGCGGCCGGGATGCGCACGGGGTTGGCGGCGAGCTGCTCCTCGGTGAGCCAGTCCTGGTCGTGGCCGCCCGCGTCGATGAGCGCGCGGATCAGCTCGTCGCCGTCGCCGGAGACCAGGCCGGGGATGTCGGCCTCGGGGCCGAAGTCGTACCCCTCGGCACGGAGCCGGCGAAGCAGCTCGACGGCGGATGCCGGAGTGTCCAGGCCGACCGCGTTGCCGATGCGGGAGTGCTTCGTCGGGTACGCGGACAGCACCAGGGCGATGCGCTTGTCGGCGGCCGGGATGTGCTTGAGGCGCGCGTGGCGCACGGCGATACCGGCGACGCGGGCCGCGCGCTCGGCGTCGGCGACGTACGCGGGCAGACCGTCCTCGTCGATCTCCTTGAAGGAGAAGGGGACCGTGATCAGGCGGCCGTCGAACTCAGGCACCGCGATCTGGCTCGCGGCGTCGAGCGGCGAGACGCCCTCGTCGTTCTCCTGCCAGGCCGAACGCGACCCGGTCAGGCAGAGCGCCTGCAGGATCGGCACGTCCAGTCCGGTCAGCGCGCCCGCGTCCCACGACTCGTCGTCGCCGCCCGCGGAGGCCTCGGCGGGCTTGGTGCCACCGGCCGCGAGGACCGTCGTCACGATGGTGTCGGCGGCCCGCAGCGCGTCGATCAGCTCGGGCTCGGGGGCACGCAGCGAGGCCACGTACAGCGGCAGCGCCCGGGCGCCCGCGTCCTCGATCGCGCCGCACAGCGCGTCCACGAACGCGGTGTTGCCGCTCATGTGGTGGGCGCGGTAGTAGAGCACCGCCACGGTCGGGCCCTCCACGGCGCGGGCCGTGCGCTCCAGCGGGCCCCACGACGGGGCGGGCGCGGGCGGCTCGAAGCCGTGGCCGGTGAGCAGCACGGTGTCGGAGAGGAAGCGGGCCAGCTGCTCCAGGTTCGCGGGGCCGCCGTGCGCCAGGTAGGCGTGCGCCTCGGCGGCGATGCCGACCGGCACGGTCGAGGAGGCCATGAGCTGGGCGTCGGGTGCCTGTTCACCGGTGAGCACGACCACCGGGAGACCGGTGGCGATGAGCTGGTCCAGGCCGTCCTGCCAGGCACGGACGCCGCCGAGGAGGCGTACGACGACGAGGTCCACGCCGTCCAGCAGCGCGGGCAGTCCTTCGAGGTCAAGACGGGAGGGATTGGCGAACCGGTAGTCGACCGGACCCCCCGCCGCGCGGGCGCTGAGCAGGTCGGTGTCGGAGGTCGACAACAGCAGAAGCATGCGGGCGCAGGCCTTCCTCGGGGTGTCCGCGCCCCGGGTGGTCGTATGGACGGCAGGAGTTCCTGGCTCGCCCCACTCGGGTGGGGCTCACAGTGGCGGGACCGCGCCGGATTCGCACCGGGCTTCCTCCTTCGGGTCCTGGTGGACCCACGCCGTCGCTGGCGTCGACGGACCTGGCGGCCCGCCGCCTGCATAGTAAGTCCTGCCCGCGGTCGGCGGGGCGGCCACCTGCCAGAACGGTCCGTCTCGGGAGGCGACCCGCCGGATCCGCGTGGGTATGCTCGCCGCCATGCCGCCCACCCCAGCACCCTCCCCAGACCAGGGCGAATCCCCCATACGCGACCGGGGTGACGCCTGCCCCGGAGCCCTCCGCCTGCACCGCGCCGACGACGGCTTCCTCGCCCGACTCCGGCTGCCCGCAGGTCTTTTGACGACACGTCAGGCCGAGGCGCTGGTCACCGCGGCGGAGCGTCTTGCGGACGGCTGCCTCAGCATCACCTCGCGCGGCAACATCGAGCTGCGGGGCCTCGGCGAGACCAGCGGCGGCGAACTCTCCGCGCTGCTCTCGACAGCGGGCCTGCTCCCCTCCGAGCGGCACGAGCGCATCCGCAACGTGGTGGCGTCACCGCTCGCGGGCATCGACCGAATCGGCCGTGGTGACGTGCAGTTGTGGGCCCGTGAGCTGGACGGACTCCTGTGTTCCGAGGACTGGACCGCTGAGCTCTCGGGCCGCTTCCTCTTCGCCCTGGACGACGGGCGCGGGGACGTCGTCGGCCTCGGCGGCGATGTGACCTTGATCGCAGAATCGGGCGGGACGGCGGTCGTCCGCGTCGGCGGCCTGGCGTTCCGGGTCGCCGGAGTCGACGCCCCCCGCGCCGCGCTCACCGCCGCGGGCGCCTTCCACGCCGCCGCGACCGCCGCGGGCAACGGCGCCTGGCGGGTGGGGGAGCTGCCCCGCGAGCAGCGCGTGGACCTCGCAGGAGCACTGGAGCGCGCGGGCATCGACGCCGTGCGCGCCGAGCCCTGGACCGTCTCCCGAAGCGCCCCGCAGGCACCCGGGGCGATCGGCGACGCCGTCGTCGTGAGCGCCCCCCTCGGCCGCGTCACCGCCGCCGAGTGGCGGGCCCTCCTGCCGCTGCCCGCCGACGAACTGCGCGTCACGCCCTGGCGCGGCTTCGTCGTCCCCGGCTTCGCCGACGAATCCGCGGCCCGCGAGCGCCTCGCCGTGCTCGCCGACGCCGGGCACATCACCGACGCCGCATCGCCCTGGCTGGGCGTCGGCGCCTGCACCGGACGCCCCGGCTGCGCCAAGTCCCTCTCCGACGTACGCGCCGACGCCGTCCCCGGCCTCGGCGGCCTGCCCGTCCACTGGTCCGGCTGCGAACGCCGCTGCGGGCACCCGTGGGGCGACTGGGTCGACGTCCTCGCCACCGGCGACGGGCAGTACGAGGTGACGGTGCGCGTCCCCGGCGAGGACCGGACGCCTCTGACGGGCGGCACATTGACCGAGCAGGTCACCACGGCACGTACCACCACGAAACCAACGGCCACGAGATGAGCGAGAGCACAGTGTTCGACTACGAGAAGGACGGCGCGGCGATCTACCGCGAGTCCTTTGCCACCATCCGCGCGGAGGCGGACCTCCAAGGCCTGCCCGCCGACGTCAGCCAGGTCGCGGTCCGGATGATCCACGCCTGCGGGATGGTCGACCTCGTGCGCGACCTCTCCTACAGCCCGCGCGTGATCGCCGACGCCCGCAAGGCGCTGCGCGACGGCGCGCCGATCCTCTGCGACGCGAACATGGTCGCGAGCGGTGTCACGCGCAAGCGGCTGCCCGCCGACAACGAGGTGATCTGCACCCTCGCCGACCCGTCCGTGCCCGACCTCGCGGCCCAGCTCGGCACCACCCGCAGCGCCGCCGCCCTCGAACTCTGGCGCGACCGCCTCGAAGGCTCGGTCGTCGCCATCGGCAACGCGCCCACCGCGCTCTTCCGCCTCCTGGAGATGATCGAGGAGGGCGCGCCGCGCCCGGCCGCCGTCCTCGGCATCCCGGTCGGCTTCGTCGGCGCCGCCGAGTCCAAGGACGCGCTCGCCGAGCACACCTCCGGTCTGGAGTACCTGGTCGTACGGGGACGTCGCGGCGGCAGCGCGATGGCCGCGGCGGCGATCAACGCGATTGCGAGCGAAGCGGAATGAGCGGCGTACCCACCGAACAGCGCCCGCAGGGGCGGCTCTACGGCGTCGGCCTCGGCCCCGGCGACCCGTCGCTGATGACCCTGCGCGCCGTGGAGGTCATCGCCGCCGCCGACGTGGTCGCGTACCACTCCGCCCGGCACGGCCGCTCCATCGCCCGCTCGATCGCGGCCGCGCACATCCGCGCCGACCACATCGAGGAAGCGCTGGTCTACCCCGTCACCACGGAGAGCACCGACCACCCCGGCGGCTACCGCGGCGCCCTCGACGACTTCTACGAAGTGGCCGCGGCCCGGCTCGCCGCCCACCTCGACGCGGGCCGCACGGTCGCCGTCCTCGCCGAGGGCGACCCGCTCTTCTACGGCTCCTACCAGCACATGCACAAGCGCCTCGCGCACCGCTACGAGACCGAGGTGATCCCCGGCGTCACCTCGGTGAGCGCCGCGGCCGCCCGGCTCGGCGAGCCCCTGGTGGAGGCCGAGGAAGTCCTCACGGTCCTGCCCGGCACCCTCCCCGAGGAGGAGCTGGCCGCGCGCCTCGCGGCGACGGACTCGGCGGTCGTCATGAAGCTCGGCCGCACGTTCGGGAAGGTGCGGGGCGCCCTGGAGCGCGCGGGCCGCCTCGACGAGGCGCGCTACGTCGAGCGGGCCACCATGGCGGGCGAGCGCACCGGCCGCCTCGCCGAGGTGGACCCGGATTCGGTGCCCTACTTCTCGGTGGCGGTGCTCCCGAGCCGGGTCGCGCCGCTGACTGGAGGCCCCGTGCCCGCCCCCGCGGAGGAGACCCCGGAGCGCGGCGAGGTCGTCGTGGTCGGCACGGGCCCCGCGGGCCCGCTGTGGCTGACGCCCGAGACGCGCGGCGCGCTCGCCGCCGCCGACGACGTGGTCGGCTACACCACGTACGTCGACCGGGTGCCGCACCGGCCCGGCCAGCGGCGGCACGGTTCCGACAACCGCGTGGAGTCCGAGCGCGCCGAGTTCGCCCTGGAGCTCGCGCGGCGCGGGCGGCGCGTCGCGGTCGTCTCCGGCGGCGACCCCGGCGTCTTCGCGATGGCCACGGCCGTCCTGGAGGTCGCCTCGCAGGACCTCTTCGCCGACGTCCCGGTCCGGGTGCTCCCCGGAGTGACCGCCGCGAACGCCGCGGCGGCCCGCGCGGGCGCGCCGCTCGGCCACGACTACGCGACCCTCTCCCTTTCGGACCGCCTCAAGCCGTGGGAGGTCATCGCGGAGCGGCTGGCCGCGGCGGCCTCCGCCGACCTGGTCCTCGCGCTCTACAACCCGGGCTCGCGGAGCCGCAACTGGCAGGTGGGCAAGGCGCGGGAGCTTCTGCTGGAGCACCGGACGCCGGATACGCCCGTGGTGCTCGGCAGGGACGTCGGGGGTCCCGAGGAGAGCGTGCGGGTGGTGCGCCTCGGTGACCTTGATCCGTCGGAGGTCGACATGCGTACGCTCCTGATCGTCGGCTCCTCCCAGACCCAGTGGGTCAAGCGGCGCGGGGGCGGGGAGCAGATCGTCTGGACGCCGCGGAGGTATCCCGAGGGGTAGGCCTGTTGTGCGTCGCCTGCGGGCGCGTAGTGGTTGCTCGCGCAGTTCCCCGCGCCCCTTACGGGGCGCGGACCCGCGCTTTTAGGGGCGCGGGGAACTGCGCGACCAGCCACATGGGACCCGCACCTAGCCGCGCAGCGTACACACCCAGGCAATCGCTGCCTCCGGCGTGGCGACGCAGGCGATGCCCTCCGGCCCGGCGGGCCGCCGGACGACCACCACCGGCACCCCCGCCTCGCGCGCAGCGACCAGCTTCGGCGACGTCGCAACGCCCCCGCTGTCCTTCGTCACCACCACGTCGACGCGGTGGCGGCGCAGCAGTTCGCGCTCCCCTTCGAGCGTGAACGGGCCCCGGTCGAGGAGCACCTCCATGCGCGCGGGGAACGGCGGCTCGGGCGCGTCGACGGAACGTACGAGGAACCAGAGACCAGCCAGTTCAGGCCCGGCGAAAGAGGCAAGCCCCAGCCGCCCGGTGGTGAGAAACACGCGCTGCCCCAGCGCGGGCAGTACCCGTGCCGCCTCCTCCAGGGAGCCGACCGGGTGCCAGTCGTCACCCTCTTCCGCGACCCAGCCGGGCCGCCGCAGGGCGAGCAGGGGAACATGGGCGAGCGCGGCGGCCTTCGCCGCGTTGAACGAGATCGTCCCGGCGAAAGGATGGGTGGCGTCGATGAGCGCGTCCACGTGGTGCTCGGCCAGCCACGCCGCCAGCCCCTCGGCCCCGCCGAAGCCGCCGACGCGCACCTCGCCGGGTGGCAGCCGGGGCGCCGCGACCCGGCCCGCCAGGGAACTGGTCACCCGCACCCCCGCCTCGTCGACGAGGAGCTCCGCCAGACGGCGGCCCTCGGTCGTTCCCCCCAGAATCAGTACGTGCACGGAGTTCGGTTTCCTTCATGAGTGAGGCAGCTAAGGCCAAGGGCGGGCGCAGCGCCCAACTCAAGCACACCGGTCTGCGGTCCGGCTGGACGACCGGTGCCTGCGCGACCGCCGCCACGACGGCCGCGTACACGGCGCTGCTCACCGGCGACTTCCCCGACCCGGTGACCATCACGCTGCCCAAGGGCCAGACGCCCGCCTTCGCGCTCGCCGCCGAGGAACTGGGCGCTTCCCACGCCATGGCGGGGATCGTGAAGGACGCGGGCGACGACCCGGACGTCACCCACGGCGCGCTGGTGCGGTCCACGGTGCGGCGGCTGCACGCCGGTGCGGGCGTCGTCTTCAAGGCGGGCCCCGGCGTGGGCACCGTCACCCGCCCCGGGCTGCCCCTGGACGTCGGCGAGCCCGCGGTCAACCCCGTGCCGCGGCAGCTGATGCGGGACCACGTGGCGCAGGTCGCCGCCCGCGCAGGGGCCACGCCGGACGTCGAGATCACCCTCTCCGTCGACCACGGCGAGGAGATCGCCCGCTCCACCTGGAACCCGCGCCTGGGCATCCTCGGCGGCCTGTCCATCCTCGGGACGACCGGCATCGTCGTCCCCTACTCCTGCTCGGCGTGGATCGACTCGATCCGGCGCGGCGTGGACGTGGCGCGGGCGGCCGGGCGTACGCATGTGGCCGGATGCACCGGGTCGACGTCGGAGAAGACGGTCGTCGCCGAGTACCAGCTGCCGGAGGACGCGCTGCTCGACATGGGGGACTTCGCGGGCGCGGTCCTCAAGTACGTGCGCCGCCATCCCGTCGACCGGCTCACCATCTGCGGCGGCTTCGCCAAACTGTCGAAGCTTGCGGCGGGCCACCTGGACCTGCACTCGGCCCGCTCCCAGGTCGACAAGGGGTTCCTGGCCCGCCTCGCCCGGCGCGGCGGCGCCTCCGAGGAGCTGGCGGCGCGGATCGCCGACGCCAACACGGGCCTCGCCGCACTGCAGTTGTGCGCGGCGGCCGGGGTGCCGCTCGGCGATCTGGTGGCGGAGACGGCCCGTGACGAGGCCCTCGGGGTACTGCGGGGAGCCCCGGTCGTGGTGGACGTCATCTGCATCGACCGGGCGGGGACCGTCGTGGGGCGCAGCGCCCTCAAGTGACGGGGGCGGTGTCGCCGCCCGTCGCCGCGGCCCGGCGCCGCATCCCCGAGGCCGTGAACGCCGCCGCCGTCGCCGTGGCGGCGACCACGAGCGCGGCGACCGCCGGCGCGCCCCCGACCGGCGCGTTGGTCTGCGGCGCGGCGAACCCGCCGGGCGCCGCGTACACCACGAGCCGGTCGCCCGGCTCCGCACCCGCCGGGCACGCGTCGCCCACCGGGAAGAAGTCCGACTCCCGCAGGGGCCTTTCGAGCTCCGCGCCGTCGGGCCCGCGCAGCGAGCACTCCCACCACGTGCCGGTGACGTTGCCGGCCGGACCGTTCCTCTCGTGCCGTACGGCTTTGGTGACCACGGTCTCCACCGGCTCACCCCATACGTCGAGCACGGCCTGGTCGAGGAAGGCCAGCAGCCCCAGGGCGAGCAGGCACTGTGCGAGCGCGGCCGCGCCGAACTGCCAGGCGCCGAGGAAGATGAAGCACACGGGGACCAGCGCGAACCCCGTGGCCAGGAGCGGCAGCCCCGCGACGACGGGCACCAGGGGGTGCGGCCACCACGTGGGCACGAGGACCACGGTGACCACCGCGAGGCCGCACATCAGAACCGAGGCGGCGATCCCTGTCAGCGCGCCGACCGTCCGTAACCAGGCTCTGCCGCCCGCCGAAGCTTCCACCGACATCCGCACCGGCACCTCCGCCGCTCCGGGCGGCCGGGACCGTCAGCACACGTGACGGTCCCGTTCCGCCGAGTACAAGTGACTGTCACGGAACTGCGAGGCCCCCAGCGTCCGCCCCACCATGATGACGGCGGTCCGCACGATGCCCGCCTCCTTAACCTGCCCCGCGATGGACTCCAGCGTGCCCCGCAGGATCACTTCGTCGGGACGGCTGGCGAGGGCGACCACGGCGGTCGGACAGTCGGCGCCGTAGTGCGGCAGGAGCTCCTCCACCACGCGGTCGACGTATCCGGCGGCCAGGTGCAGGACGAGGAGCGCGCCGCTGCGGCCGAGCGTGGCCAGGTCCTCGCCCTCGGGCATGGCCGTCGCGCGCTGGGCGATGCGCGTGAGGATGACGGTCTGGCCGACGGTCGGCACGGTCAGCTCCCGCTTCAGCGCGGCCGCCGCCGCGGCGAACGCGGGGACGCCGGGCACCACTTCATAGGGCACCCCGGCCGCGTCGAGCCGCCGCATCTGCTCCGCGACCGCGCTGAACACGGACGGGTCGCCCGAGTGCAGCCGCGCCACGTCGAGTCCCCGCTCGTGCGCGCGCACCAACTCGGCGGTGATCTCGTCCAGGTTGAGCTGCGCGGTGTCCACGAGCTGCGCCCCGTCCGGGCATTCGGCGAGCAGCTCGCGCGGCACCAGGCTGCCCGCGTACAGGCAGACCTGGCAGGCGGCGATCCGGCGCGCGCCGCGGACCGTGATCAGGTCGGCGGCGCCGGGTCCCGCGCCGATGAAGTACACGGTCATGTGTGGTCAACTCCTGCTGTTCTGTGCCTTGGTTGCCTTGGTGACGGACCATTGGGTGACCGGCATGGCCTGCCGCCAGCCGGTGAAGCCGCCCACGGGGACGGCCTGTGCGACCGCGAGGCGCACCAGCTCGCCGCCGTGGCGCCGGTACCACTCGGTGAGCAGCGCCTCGGACTCCAGCGTGACGGTGTTGGCGACGAGGCGGCCGCCGGGCGGCAAAGCCTCCCACCCGGCGTCGAGGAGGCCGGGCGCGGTGAGGCCGCCGCCGATGAACACGGCGTCCGGCGTGGGGAGTCCGGCGAGCGCGGCCGGTGCGGCGCCGGTGACGACGCGCAGGCCCGGCACGCCGAGCCGTCCGGCGTTGCGGGTGATCCGCTCCGCGCGCACGGCGTTCTTCTCGATGGTGACGGCACGGCACGACGGGTGCGCGCGCAGCCACTCCACGGCGATCGAGCCGGAGCCGCCGCCCACGTCCCAGAGCAGTTCGCCGGGGGCGGGCGCGAGCGCGGCGAGCGTGGCGGCGCGGACGTACCGCTTGGTGAGCTGTCCGTCGCTCTCGTACGCGGCGTCGGGCAGGCCCGGCACGACGCCGAGCCGCAGCGCGTCGGGGGAGCGGCGGCACTCGACCGCGACGACGTTCAGCGCGTCGCCGGGCGTGTGCGACCAGGTGTCGGCGACGCCGTCGTGCGACCGCTCGTCCGCGCCGCCGAGCTGTTCGAGTACGCGCAGCCTGCTCGGTCCGAAGCCCTGCTCGCGCAGCAGGGCGGCGATCTCGGCGGGCGTGGCCGCGTTCGCGCTGAGCACGAGGACGCGGCGGCCGTCGTGCAGCGCCGCGGCGAGCCGCGCGGCCGGGCGGCCGACGACCGTGACGACCTCGGTGTCCTCGACGGGCCAGCCGAGGCGTGCGCAGGCCAGGGAGACGGAGGAGGGGTGCGGGAGCACGTGCAGCGCGGCGGCGCCGAGCTCCTCGGTGAGGGCGCGTCCGATGCCGTAGAACATGGGGTCGCCGCTGGCGAGGACGGCGAGGCGGCGGCCCGCGTGGGCGGCGAGCAGGCTGGGTACCGCGGGCCGGAGCGGGGAGGGCCAGGGCACGCGCTCGCCGGGGCACTGCCCGGCGGGCAGCAGCTCCAGCTGGCGGGGTCCGCCGATGACGACGTCGGCTTCGGCGAGTGCGGCGCGCGAGGCGGCCGGGAGTCCCTCCCAGCCGTCGGCCCCGATCCCGACGACGGCGACGGCCGGTATGTCTGTGGGCGGTGCGGGGGTCACTGCTGGTACCTGACCTCGGGGTTTGGGAAGGGACTGCGCAGCCGCACTCTACTGGGGACCCGGCGCCGTCCTCTTATCGCGAGCTGCTCGGAGCGGTCCGCCATGACCATTTCGATAGTTAGCTTAGGCTAAGCTAACTAACTCATGGATCTTGCTGTCGGGCTCAGCCCCACCCTCCAGGCCCTGGCCACCCGCGTCTCCGGCGCCACCGAGGACGAGCGCCCCGCCCTCCTCGAAGCGTTCTGGAAGGACGTCGAGTCACGCGGTGGCACCCCGCTGATCGAACCGATCGACGGCGACCCCCTGCACCGCGCCGTCACCTTCTTGTGGCGCGGGCACCGGGCCACCCGCCAGGTCCTGCTGCTCGCCAACCGCCTCGTCGACCGCGAACGCCTCGCCGACGCCCTGCTGACCCCGCTGACCGGCACGGACGTCTGGCACCGCACGCTCAGGCTCCGCGCCGACCACCGCGGCACGTACCGCATCGCCGCCGACCTCACGCCCGGCGACCTCCCCGCCGCCCCCGAAGCCCGGCAGCTCCGGCTCCGCGCCCTGTCGGCCCACGCGGCCCACGACCCCCTCAACCCCCGCCGGATAGGTGACCGCTGGGGGCAGCCCGACGGCTCCGTCTTCGCCCTGCCCGACGCGCCCGCCCAACCGTGGACCGAGCGGCGCGACGGCATCCCGCGTGGCCGCGTCGAACGGCACCGCCTGCCCGCGGGCGTGCTCGGCGCCGGGCGCGACGTCTGGGTCCAGCTGCCGCCGGGCGGCCCGCGGCCCGACAGCCCCGTGGTCGTCCTGAGCGACGGCGACATGTGGTTCGGGCGGCTCGCGCTCCAGGACACCCTGGACGCGCTCGTCGCCGACCGGGCCGTACCGCCGCCCGTCGTCCTCGCGCCCGACGCCGTCGACCGCCTCACCCGCTGGCAGGACCTCACCGCCCGCGACGACTACGTCCGGTTCCTCGCCGACGAGGTGCTGCCCTGGGCGGCCGCGCGCTGGCCCCTGACGGCCGACCCGGCCCGCACCGTCGTCGCGGGCCAGAGCCTCGGTGGACTCACCGCCCTGTACGCGGGTCTGCGCAGGCCCGAGCGGTTCGGCGCCGTCCTCGCCCAGTCCCCGTCGCTGTGGTGGCGGCCCGGACTGCCGCACGGCGTACCGAAAACGGTGCCCGCCGAGGAAATCCCCTGGCTCGCCGAACTCTTCGCCGCCGCGACGCCGAGCCCGCCCCTCCGCGTCCACCTCGACGTCGGCCTGCACGAAGGTTCGATGGTCGACCACAGCCGTCTCATGGCCGAGACGTTGGCCGCCCACGGTCACACCGCCTCCCTCACGGAGTTCAACGGCGGTCACGACTACGCCTGTTGGCGCGGCGGCCTCGCCGACGGGCTGGTGCGCCTTCTGGGCGTGGCGAACTTCACGATGACCGGTATAGGGGGCCGTCCGTGTCGCTGTTGGGCTGAACGGGTGACTTGGCGTAAGAATTGGCCGGTGCAGAGAACAAGTACGAGCCAGGACGGGGTGGGCAAGTGAGCAGCAGTCAGCGCCACGACGTCACCGATGAACAGTGGGAAGGGCTCGCCCAGGTCGTACCGCTGCGCAGCCGCAACGAATGGCCTTCCTGGCCGGGGCACCGCGCGCTGCCCGACGCGGAGACCGAGACGCGCCGCCGCTTCGTGGTGATGCGGGTCAACGTCTTCTCGGACGCCCGTGAGGTCGCCGAGACCGTGATGGCCCAGATCCCGGTCCTGCTGGACCTGACCGGCGCCGAGACCGAAGTCGCCAAGCGCGTCCTGGACTTCAGCAGCGGCGTGGTCCTCGGACTCAACTGCGGCATGCACCGGGTCGACAAGAACGTCTTCCTCCTCGCGCCGCCCGGCACGGAGGTCCAGGGCCTGGTGGAGGCGGTCGCGCAGTCCTGACTCAGGCTCTCAGGGGCGCGCAGGGCCCGTACGGCCGTGGCGTGGCGCTTTCGAGCCCTAGCCTCTCGGTGATCCACACGGAGGCTCTTCGACGGGAATCCCCCGATCGTAGGAAGGTCGGTTGGGCGTAACGGTTCGCCGGGAGTAATGCCGCCTACCTTCCGGTCATGACGGTGCATTCCCGCATGTCGGCCGCGGAGCCATCGGCGGTCCAGGACCGGCCGCAGGTCACCGAACTGCGCCTGTCCGCCTTCGCCGGACACCGCGCCACGGTGCTCCCGCTCGGCCCGATGACCTTGCTCTCCGGGCCGAGCGGCAGTGGAAAGTCCAGTGCGCTGGGTGCGTACGAGGCGCTGGCGCGGCTCTGCGCCGGGGCGGAACTGCCCGACGTCTTCGCGGATCCCGTGGCGTGCGTGCCCGAGCGCGCCCGCGCCGACGGCCAGCGACGGCGCGGATTCCGCATCGGCTGCACGGTCGACGGGCCCGCGGGAGCCGTCCGGCTCGACCTCGCCGTGCAGGCCGAGCCCGAACTGCGGGTCGTCGGCGAGCGGCTGACCCGGGGCGGTCTCGTGCTCCTGGAGACGGCGCTGCGGGACCCGGGCCGACGCGTGGTGCAGGCCGCCTGGCACACCGCGGGCGCGGCCCCCGTCACCCGCGCCCCGATGCCGGACGACCGGCTCGGCACGGCGCTCGTGCCGCTGCGCGTCGCGGGCAAGACCGACGGGCAGCGCCTGGTGCTCGCGGCGGCGGAACAGGTCGTGGTCGCCCTGCGCTCGGCGTACGCGTGCGACCCGCGGCCCAGCCGCATGCGCGCCCCCGTCCCCGCGGGCCTCATCGGCTCGGGCCGCCTCCTGGGCGGCTGCGACAACCTCGCCGAAGTCCTGTGGCGCACCCGTGCCGAGTGCGCGGTACGTCACGCGATGCTGGTCTCGGCGGTGCGTTCCGGGTGTGCGGGACCAGTCGCTGACGTCTTTGCCGAGGAGGTGGAGGACGGCGCGGTGGTCGCCTTCATCGACCGGGGCGGCGGTGTGCGCACGCCGCTCGCGCGGCTCGGCGACGGCGAGTTGCGGTACCTGGCGCTGTCGCTGGTCCTGCTCACCGGGCCCGGTGTGCTCGCCGTCGACCCGGTGGCGGAGGTGCCGCTGGCGTACCAGACCCTCACGGTGCTCGCCGACGGGCTCGACCGGCGCCTGGACGCACGGCAGGCGCGCACCCTCGGCGAACTGGCGGCGCGCACCTGCGGGCGCGGGCACATCCGGCTGGTCGGGGCGGTGGGGGACACGTCCTGGGCGGCGGACGCGGGGGCCTCGGTGGTAGACCTGGAACCGTGACGGAACGACTTGATGTGGCGGTACTGCAGCGCAGGCTTGCCGAGTTCGCGGCGGCGCGCGACTGGGAGCAGTACCACACTCCTAAGAACCTGGCCGCGGCGCTCAGCGTGGAGGCCTCCGAACTGGTCGAGATCTTCCAGTGGTTGACCCCCGAGCAGTCGGCCCGGGTGATGGACGACCCGGACACGGCGCCGCGGGTGGCGGACGAGGTCGCCGACGTCCTCGCGTACCTGCTGCAGTTCTGCGAAGTCCTGGGGATCGACGCGCTGGCCGCGCTCGCGGCGAAGATCGAGCGCAACGAGCGGCGCTTCCCGGTGCCGGGGGTCCCTGAATCTCCCTGAACCTCCCTGCGCTTCCCAGGGCCTCCCCGAACCTCCCCGCGCCTCCCGAAGGCACCTCGGAATCCTCCATTCCGGTATTTTCGTCACTCTCCGGAGTGGATGGCTTGTCCAAACTCCACTGTGTGTCCACAGATTTCCGACCTCCCCTGGCTTTTCGCCCGGCTGGGCCTCACTCTGGGTAGTGGACAGGGGAGTTCGGGCAATCGTGCGGCGAGTGCGCGCGGGATGGAGGGGCCGGGTCATGAACGCTATGCGGCTCATCGAGGCGAACCGCCGCGCTCTGGCGAGCAGTCAGGACCCCGCGGACATCGTCGTGGAGGTCTGGCAGTCGCAAGCTCTCGCGCAGGCGATCGGCAGCCACCTCGCGGTAGCGGGGCCTCCTGAGTTACGGGGCGAGGCACTGGGCCTGAGCGAAGTCGGCGGCAGAGCCTGCGGGGTGCTCGACGCCCCACGCCTCGGGACGGAGGACATACGCGCGGCGAGGCTGACGGGGACGGGCGACGCGCACGAGGTCCTGCTCGGGCTCGGCAGGCTCCTCGGCGAGGTCGGCATCGCGCTCGTCGGCGTCGCCATGGGCGCCGAGGACGAGGGGGTGTACTGGCAGTGTATGGAGGCGATCGACGCGGCCGACGAGTCCAGGGACCGTGTGGTGGAGATGCTGCGCAGACTCGCGGTGCGGGAGCAGGGACAGCCCGAGCCCGAGCCCGACTCGGCGGCGGGACCGGCATGAGAAGGCTCCGGGCCGACCCCGCCGCGGGGCAGGGTCGTGGAGGCGGCGTGCGGTGCGGGGGCTGCGGGGGAGCGCCGGTGCGCTCAGCGGCGGCCGGGCTCTTCGCCGCTCTGCTGACGGGTGTCTGCGGAAGAGGCGTCGGAGTCGGGTGGCCCGGCGGGCGCGGCAGATCCGGCGGGCGCGGACTGCTGCAGATCGGCGTCGAGCTGGGTCAGATCCGCGTTGAGCGCTGCCATCAACTCCTCCATCTGCTGCAGCAGGCCCTTGGGTGCGCCCTGCTGGGCGGGCACGGGCGCATCGTGCGCGGCCCCCTGCTCGGGCACGGCTTCCTTGGACATGACGGCCTCCTCGGCCCTCGCCCTCCCGAGGGGGAGAGGCAGTTGGTGCAGGCGACGCCCCGGCAGCGGCCGCCGGTGCGGGTGCCGGGCGGTCCGGCTCCGCCCGAGCCAACGATCATGCGTCGGGCGTGGTCACTGGTGCGGGCCCGGGCCGCCGCCGCGTTGACGGATTTTCACCCGACCGGGGCGGTGGGGGTTCGGCGGGACCGGCGCGGTTGACGGGCGTTCGAGCGTGCAGGATGGAGCCATGGATCTTCGAATCTTCACCGAGCCCCAGCAAGGGGCCACCTACGACACCCTGCTCACCGTCGCCAAGGCCACCGAGGACCTCGGGTTCGACGCCTTCTTCCGCTCGGACCATTACCTCCGCATGGGGTCCGCCGACGGCCTGCCGGGGCCCACGGACGCATGGATCACGCTCGCCGGGCTCGCCAGGGAGACCAAGCGGATCAGGCTGGGCACGCTCATGACGGCCGGTACGTTCCGGCTGCCCGGTGTGCTCGCCATCCAGGTGGCGCAGGTCGACCAGATGTCGGGCGGCCGGGTCGAACTGGGGCTGGGCGCGGGCTGGTTCGAGGACGAGCACAAGGCGTACGGCATTCCCTTCCCCAAGGAGAAGTTCGCACGCCTCGAGGAGCAGCTGGAGATCGTCACCGGGCTGTGGGGCACGGAGGTCGGCCAGACGTTCAGCCACGACGGCAAGCACTACCAGCTCACCGACTCCCCGGCCCTCCCCAAGCCCGCCCAGGGCAAGGTGCCGGTCCTGATCGGCGGCCACGGCGCGAAGCGCACCCCGCGCCTCGCCGCGCAGTACGCCGACGAGTTCAACATCCCCTTCGCCTCGGTCGAGGACAGCGAGCGGCAGTTCGGCCGGGTTCGCGCCGCCGCCGAGCAGGCCGGACGCAAGGGCGGCGACCTGGTGTACTCCAGCGCGCTTGTGGTGTGCGTCGGCAAGGACGACGCGGAGGTCGCCCGGCGTGCGGCGGCGATCGGCCGCGACGTGGACGACCTCAAGGCGAACGGCCTCGCGGGCTCTCCCGCCGAGGTCGTCGACAAGATCGGGCGGTACGAGGCGATCGGCGCGAGCCGCATCTACCTCCAGTGCCTGGACCTGGCCGACCTGGACCACCTGGAGATCATCTCCTCGCAGGTGCAGTCGCAGCTGTCGTAGACCATCGGTCGGCCCCTGTACGTGGCCGCCGGGCTCACCCCTCCGGTGCCCGGCGGCCACTTTGCGTGGTGGGGGCCATGCGGAGTTTGTGAACTTGTGAGGGGTCTATGTGCAGGCGGACAGTCGGATAAACCTGTGAGGCAGCAAGATCGCTGCATCGAGGTAACTGAGCAACATTTCCAGGCGAGTTGGGCGAACCGGCCGTTAGCGTTCCCAACGGATCCGGGCGGAATCCCGGATTCACCCACGTATCTCCTCATCTCGTAAGGAGAGCTCGCCCGATGACCGTTGAGACCAGCCCGCAAGAGCGGCTGGAGCCTGCTCCGCGGACCAGCCTGAGCACCGAGGCGGCCCGCAACCTCACCACCACGACCAAGTCCGCCCCGCAGATGCAGGAGATCACCTCCCGGTGGCTGCTGCGGATGCTCCCCTGGGTGGAGACCAAGGGCGGCACGTACCGGGTGAACCGGCGGCTGACCTACACCGTCGGAGACGGGTGCATCGAGTTCGTGCAGGACGGCGCCGACGTCCGGGTGGTCCCGCGCGAGCTGGGCGAGCTGGCCCTGCTGCGCGACTTCGACGACGTCGAGGTGCTGACGGCGATCGCCGACCGGTTCGTGCAGCGCGACTTCCGTGCGGGTGAGGTGCTCGTGGAGCGGGGCGCCCCCGCCGAGCAGATCCATCTGATCGCCCACGGCCGGATCAACCAGACCTCCGTCGGCAAGTACGGCGACGAGGTGTCCGTGGCCGTGCTTGCCGACGGAGGCCGGTTCGGCGAGGAAGCCCTGCTGGACGACGACGCGCGGTGGGGGTACACCGCCACGGCGGCCACCTCCGGCACCCTGCTGACCCTGTCCCGCGCCGACTTCGCCGCGCTCACGTCCGCCGCTCCGAGCCTGCGGACCCATCTGCAGGAGTTCGCCGCGCGCTCCGTGCCGCGCCAGACCCGGCACGGCGAGGCCGAGATCGCGATGTCGTCGGGCCACGTCGGCGAGGCGCGGCTGCCGGGCTCCTTCGTGGACTACGAAGCCCGCCCGCGGGAGTACGAACTCTCGGTCGCCCAGACGGTGCTGCGCGTCCACACCAGGGTCGCGGACCTCTACAACGGGCCGATGAACCAGACCGAGGAACAGCTCAGGCTCACCATCGAGGCGCTGCGCGAGCGCCAGGAGCACGAGCTGGTCAACAACCGTGAGTTCGGCCTGCTCCACAACGCCGCCTTCAAGCAGCGGATCCAGCCCCACTCCGGCCCGCCCACCCCGGACGACCTCGACGATCTGCTCTGCCGCAGGCGCGGCACCAAGTTCTTCCTCGCCCACCCCAGGACCATCGCGGCCATCGGCTGGGGCTTCAACGCCCGCGGGCTCTACCCGGACAACGTCGACCTCGGCGGCCAGCTGGTCCCCGCCTGGCGCGGCGTACCGATCCTGCCCTGCAACAAGATTCCCATCTCCGAGGACAACACCAGCTCGATCCTCGCGATGCGTACCGGCGAGGACAACCAGGGAGTCATCGGTCTGCACCAGACCGGGCTGCCGGAGGAGTACGAGCCGGGCCTCTCGGTGCGGTTCATGGGCATGAGCGAGCAGGCGATCATCTCGTACCTGGTCACGGCGTACTACTCGGCCGCCGTTCTGCTGCCCGACGCGCTCGGTGTGCTGGAGAACGTGCAGATCGCCCGCAGGCGCGACTAGCCCGCCCGCCCCGCCCCGCCCCTCCAGTCACCTCACCAAGGAGCTACGGATGCCCGATTCCGGGCTGCCAACCCTGCACCCGAACCCTGCCATGGAAAGGATTCTGCGCGGCCCGAGCGGTCTGGGCACGGCGGGCTTGTACCTGGGCCTGGAGAGGCGGGTGGAGACCGGCTCGCCGGTGGAGTCCGCGGCGCCGGTGCAGTCCGCGGTGCCGGTGGAGCCCGATGTGCCGGTGGAGTCTGCGGTGCCGGTGGAGGCCGATGCTCCCGGGGAGGCCGCCGGTCCGGCGAAAGGGACGCCGATCCCGGGGCTCTACCACCACCCCGTGCAGGAGCCCGACCCGGCGCGGGTGGCGGAGGTCAGCCGACGGATCAAGGCGTGGGCGGTGGACGAGGTCCAGGCGTTCCCGCCCGAGTGGGAGGACCAGTTCGACGGCTTCTCCGTCGGCCGCTACATGGTCGCCTGCCACCCGGACGCCCCCACCGTCGACCACCTGATGATCGCCACCCGCCTGATGGTCGCGGAGAACGCGGTCGACGACTGCTACTGCGAGGACCACGGCGGCTCGCCCGTCGGCCTCGGCAGCCGCCTCCTGCTGGCCCACACGGCCCTCGACGACCTCCACACGACACCGGAGTACGAACCGGCGTGGCGCGAGTCGCTCGAGTCGGACGCCCCGCGCCGCGCCTACCGCTCCGCCATGGCGTACTTCAGCCGCCAGGCCACCGCCTCCCAGGCCGACCGCTTCCGGCACGACATGGCCCGACTGCACCTCGGATACCTCGCCGAGGCCGCGTGGTCCGAGACGGACCACGTACCCGAGGTATGGGAGTACCTGGCGATGCGCCAGTTCAACAACTTCCGCCCCTGTCCCACCATCACCGACACCGTCGGTGGCTATGAACTGCCCGCCGATCTGCACGCGCAGGCGGCCATGCAGCGGGTCATCGCCCTCGCGGGCAACGCCACGACCGTGGTGAACGACCTGTACTCGTACACCAAGGAACTCGAAAGCCCGGGCCGCCATCTGAACCTGCCCGTGGTGATCGCCGAACGGGAGGACGTCTCCGAACGGGACGCCTACCTGAAGGCGGTCGAGGTCCACAACGACCTGATGCACGCCTTCGAGGCCGAAGCCGCCGCCCTGGCGGCCGCCTGCCCCGTGCCGAGCGTGCTGCGCTTCCTCAGGGGAGTGGCCGTCTGGGTCGACGGCAACCACTACTGGCACCAGACCAACACGTACCGCTACAGCCTGCCCGACTTCTGGTAGAGGAGCCGACACCACTGTGACCAGCACTGAACTCGCCAACGGCACGTCCCTTTCCATCCCCGGCCCGGCGTCCCCCTACCAAGGGGACATCGCCCGGTACTGGGACGGAGAGGCCAGGCCAGTGAACCTGCGCCTCGGCGACGTCGACGGGCTCTACCACCACCACTACGGCATCGGGGACGTGGACCACGCCGCTCTGGGGGACGTGGGCGACAGCGAGTACGAGAAGAGGCTGATCGCCGAGCTCCACCGACTGGAGTCGGCGCAGACCGACGTGCTCCTCGACCAGCTCGGACCCGTCGGGCGTGACGACACCGTCGTGGACGCGGGATGCGGCCGGGGCGGCTCGTTGGTCATGGCCCACCAACGGTTCGGGTGCCGGGCGGAGGGCGTCACGCTCTCGGCCAAGCAGGCCGACTTCGCCAACCGGCGCGCCCGCGAACTCGGCATGGAGGAGCATGTCCACGCCCGCGTGTGCAACATGCTCGACACGCCCTTCGAGACCGGCCAGGCCAAGGCCTCGTGGAACAACGAGTCCAGCATGTACGTCGATCTGGACGACCTGTTCGCCGAGCACTCCCGGGTGCTCGCGCCCGGCGGCCGCTATGTGACCATCACCGGCTGCTGGAACCCGCGCTACGGCCAGCCCTCGAAGTGGGTCTCCCAGATCAATGCGCACTTCGAGTGCAACATCCACTCCCGCAGGGAGTATCTGAAGGCCATGGCCGACAACCGCCTGGTGCCGCAGGCCATCGTCGACCTGACGGACGCGACGCTGCCCTACTGGGAGCTGCGGGCGACGTCCTCGCTGGTCACCGGCATCGAAGAGGCGTTCATCAACTCGTACAGGGACGGCTCGTTCCAGTATGTGCTGATCGCGGCCGACCGCATCTGACCGAGCCCGCCGCAAGGAGCTGAAGAACCTCAAGAACGACGTCCGGGGCCGTCCGACGACGACCCCGGACCTCGCACGTCCGCCGCTGTTTCTCTACTGGCCACCGGTGGAGCGGCCGAAGAACTCCAGCTCGGCGATGGCCACCTGGCGCTTCTTGCCGGTGCCGTAGGCCGAGCGCAGGACCAGGCGTGCCTTCACCGCGTCCCGTACGCGCACGTCGATCTTCTGCACACCGCCGTCGTTGATCCGGCGGTGCATCACGTGCTCCTTGCCCGCCGAGTCGTTGACCACCAGGTCGAACTCCATCGGCCTCGCCTGCTCGGCGGCCTGGGCGCTGCGCGGCGAAGTGCCGGGCGTGATCAGGAGGTTGAGCAGGTCGGTGGGCTGACCGAAGTCGGCCTGCAGCCACTGGCCCGCCGAGTCGCCCGCGTAACCCGTGCCCCACCAGGTGTTGCTGTAGCCGTCGAAGGCGAGCTTGGCCGACTGCTTGGGGGCGGCGTGCGAGGCGCTGTAGTCGGTGGGGTGGACGGGGACCCGCTTCGCGAAGTGGTCCTGCACGGCCCGCGCGGCCGGTGGCCCGCCGAAGATCCCGCCCACCACCAGGCCGACGACCACCGCGATGCCCACGGCACGGGCGATCCAGCGGGTGCGGTCGCGGTGGAGCCGGGGGCGCTGTCCCGCGTACGGGCCCTCGGCGAGCGGGGTGGTGTTGTCCCTGAGCGGGTTCGCGCAGCTGCGGCAGAAGTGCCGACGGGGGGCGTTGGGCGTCCCGCAGCTCGGGCAGGGCGCTCCCGACTCGGGCTCGACGGGCACGGCGGCCTGCCGTACGCGGGGCCGGGCCGCGTCGGGCCTGCCCGGCAGCACGCTGCCCGGAGTCTCCGGCGCCACGGGCTCGGAGCCCTCGGGCACCGGCACGAGCAGGGACCGGATGGCGGTGTCGCTGGGCCGGGGCGGGCCCGCGGTCGGCTCGGGGGCGGCCGGGGGCAGCGGCACGGTGGTGTCGGTGGAACCGGCGGGGGGAGGGCCGAAGACACCGGCGGGAGGGGACGGGGCAGCGGGGCCCGCGTCGGCCTCGGACTGCGCCGCGGCGGAGCCGTCCGCGGCCGGAGCGTTGCCCGGGCGGGCGGGGCCCGACGTGCCTGCCGGGGTGTCCCAGCGGAGGAAGGCCCCGCACGAGTCGCAGAAGGACTGGCCGTGCTGGCGGGCCGGGGTGCCGCACTCGGGGCACGGGATCGTGTTGGCTGGGGAGTTCTGCATGTCGTCCGTCTCGTGCTGGTCGGGCATCTCTAGGTCCCTTCAGGGAAAGGTGTGGCGGTCACCTCGGCCGTGAAGGGGAGGTGGGCGGGGCGGGCCGCCGCGACGACGGCCCGCAGGCGGTGCGGGTCGACCGATGAGGGGTCGCGGACGCGCAGGCTGACGTGCAGGGCGGGGCGCGGGGTGCCGGGGAAGGCACCCAACGGGCGTGCGGACCAGCTCGCGCCGCCGCTCTCGGCGATCTCCGGGCGTACGCCGAAGGCGAGTTCGACTGCGGCGGCGAGTCCGCGGTGGGTGCCGCGGACGCGGTGCAGTTCGACGGCGGAGGCCACGGCGCGGCGGCGCGTCGCCAGCGGTTCGGTGCCGTCGAGTTCCGTGCCGACCCAGTCCGTCAGCCAGCCGAGGAAGTCCTCGGGCGTCAGGGAGGGCGTGAAGTACGCCTCCAGGCAGTCCAGGACGGTGAAGACGGGTGCGAGCACGACGTCCAGACCGGAGACGAAGCGCAGGGCGAAGTCGTCGTCGGCGAAGACGGCGGGCAACTGGTCCCCGAGGGGGTGCGCGGACCCCAGCTCCGACAGGGACCCGCGCCTCGACCCGCCGGAGCCGTCACCGTCCCCGGCCCCCGGGGCGGGCACGAAGCCGTCACCGCCGCCGGAACCGCCGCCGCCCGTTCCTGAGGCGTGCCCGGACCGGGAGGAGGGAGCGTCCCCGGCACCGGCAGCCTTCACCCATGACGCACGCGCGCCGCCCGAGGTGACCGAGGCGCCCGGAGCGTCCTTGGACACCGAAGCGGGGGCGGGCTCGGTCTTGCCCTCGGTCTTGGCCTCAGCCTTGGTCTTGGGCTTGCTCTCGGTCTTGGGCTTGGGCTTGGTTTTGGGTGCGGGTGCGGGTGCGGGTGCGGGTGCGGGTGCGGGTGCGGGTGCGGGTGCGGGTGCGGGTGCGGGTGCGGGTGCCGGGTCCGGGGCGGGGGCCGCGGGGGTCGGCTGCCTGGGCCCGGGGTTCCCCGGAGCGGCATCCGCCTGCTGGGCACTGCTCGGCTCGGAGCCGGGGCTCGGGTCGGCGTACGGGTTCGGGCCGGTGTAGGGGTTCGGGTCGGCGTAAGGATTCGGGTTGGCGTACGGGTTCGGGCCCGAGTAGACGTTCGGGTCGGAGTAGGGGTTCGACACGGGCGCGTACGGCGTTCCGGGAGCGTGTCCCGCTTGCGCGGGGTCGGAACCGGTACCTGCACCTTGAGCGGGCCCTGCCTCCGCGGGCCCCACCTCCGCGGGCAGCTCCTGCGCGTGTCCCGTCCGTCCGTCGGGCTCCGCCGCCGAAGGCGTGCCCTTCGGCCTCGGGTCGTTCTCCGTGCCGCCCGTCATCGTGCCTCGATGACGCGGACGCGGTGGTCGAAGGGGAACAGGAGGGCGGAGGGAGCCAGTTCGATGCGGTCCGTCGCGTCGCCCCTGCGGCCGGTGAGGGGGTCGGCGGGGTGGAGCAGGACCTCGTCGACCAGCTCCACGCCAGGCACCCGCTGGAGCGCGGCGAAGATCTCGCCCGCGCGCAGGGGACGGCCGAACGACCAGCCCTCGCCGTGCGCCCCGCCGGTCAGCGGGTCGAGGTAGGCGTACAGCGCGTCGAGCGCCTCGGAGCGGACGCGCTCCGCCTGTGCGGCGCGGAAGGAGTGGAGCGTGGCGACCACGGTGACGCCCTGGTAGTAGGGCGGGCCGACCGAGAGGCGGGTGCCCAGCGGGCGGCGGTCGTCGAGGAACTGGGTGACGCGGGAGAGGAGTTCCTCACCGGGCACCAGCTGCTCGAAGCGGAGCCTGCCGCCCCGGTCCGGCACGGCCTGGGGGACGACGAGGACGCGGACCGCGTTCTCCCCGGCCTCCGCCGAGTCCGCGGCCAGACAGTGGATCCGCGCGGTCTCGGGCGCGGCCCGCCGCGCCAGCTCCTCGTAGTCGCGCGCCGTCACCGCCCGCTCCTGCGCGCGCAGCGCGATCGGCGCGCGGACCTTGGCCTCCTGGACCGTCTCGCCGTCCACGCCGCCGCGCGCCGCCTCCCGGTTCTCCACCCGGGAGACGTACGGAATGGAGCTGCGCAGCACCTGGATGGCGCCGCGGGCCACATTGCCCGTGCGGCCGCCGCCCGTGCGGTAACGGGTCGCGCGGAGCGCCGCGCCCTTCTGGGGCACCGCGCCGAACTGCCGCAGCGAGCCGTCCGGTTCGCGGACCGCGGGGCCGAACGCGACCTCGCCGGTCGCCGCGTCCAGCGTCACGTGGGGGTCGTACGGACCCGAGGAGGCGAAGTCGTCGACGACCTGCCACTCGGCCCAGCCCGACCCCTCGCCGTCGGAGACCTCCAGGACCAGCGGCGGCCGGTCGGCGACCACCGGCGCCTGGGCCAGCCGGACGCGCTGTCCGGGCACGCCCGTGGAGTCGCCGAGGAGCTCGTCGCGTACGACGTCCGCGTGCGCGACGGCGGTCGTGCCGCCGATGGTGAAGGCGGCCGCGGACCGCACGGTGGGCGACGCGCTGTAGAACGGCTGGCCCTTCGCGGCCTCGATGACGCGGCAGCGCACCCAGCCCGCGTCCTGCCGCCCGATGCGGGACACGATGTGACCTGCGGGGATGTGGAGCACGACGTCGCCGGGGCGGTTGAGGCCACCGGTGGAGTCCTCGTCCACCTCGCACTCGGTCCAGCCGTCCGCGGTCCACGCCTCCCACACCAGCGGCGGCTGGCGCGGGTCGACGCCCACGCCGTCCACCCGGCTGTCGAGCTGCAGCACCGCCGCGCACCGCGGCACCGCCGCACTGAGCCCGAAGAGCAGCGTGTCACCGGGGCGCGGCGACTCAGCGAAGGCCGCCACGTCACGGCCGCCGAAGATGTCCTGCCCGCAGTCCTGCGGCGTGCTGCCGTCCTCCTGGCGCAGCACGGCCGACAGCTCGCAGGGCACCACCGTCAGATCGTCCTCGGTGGCGAAGGCCACCGCTTCCTCGGTCTCGGTGCGGCTGGTCGCCACCTCCGTCCCCGAGGGCAGGACCACCGACTCGGGCTGCGGCGCGGAGAGCCAGAAGGTGACCTCCGCGCGGGCCGCGGAGGGCGGGAAGAGGGTGACGCCGAGCAGGTCGAGGAAGGCCAGGTGGTTCTTCTCCGGCACGCGGTTGAGCCGGTAGACGATCTGGTCGGCCATGTGCGCGACGGCCTCGACGAGGGTGACTCCCGGGTCGGAGACGTTGTGGTCGGTCCACTCCGGGCAGCGCTGCTGGATGTAGCGCTTGGCGTCGTCGACGAACTGCTGGAAGCGCCGGTCGTCGAGGTGGGGTGCGGGCAGGGCCATCGGACTTCAGACTCCGCTCTCTGATTCCGTGGACGGGATCACATAGAAGGGAAAGACGAGACTGCGCGGATTGTTGGTGCCGCGCACGCTGTAGCTCACGTCGATGAAAAGGACGGACGGTTCGTCGGGCGCCGGGCTCACCTCGACGTCCAGGACATCGATGCGCGGCTCCCAGCGGTCGAGCGAGGACCGCACCTCGTACCGGATCCGTCCCGCCGTCGCCTCGTTGACCGGCGCGAACACCATGTCGTGGACGGCGCAGCCGAATTCGGGCCGCATCGGCCGCTCGCCCGGCGCGGTGGCGAGCACGAGACGGATCGACTCCTCGATCTCGCGTTCGCGCCGGGCCAGCGCGATGCCGCCCCCGGCGCTCGTACGCAGCGGAAAGGTCCAGCCCGCACCGACGAACTGCTCACTCATGTCCTGTGACCCCCTCGAGGCACATGTCCCTCAACTCCCTCAAGTCCCTCAAGTCCTCTAGAACGGCAGGCCGTTGCGCAGGACCGCCGGTGCGGTCAGCGCGACGGTGGCCGGTGAGGTGATGGCGGCCGCCGCGCCCGCGTTGACGGCCACCGCGCCCGCCGCGGTGACGGAGACCGCGCCGACCGCGTTCACGGCCACCGCGCCCGCCGACTTGAGGCTGACGACGCCGGTCGCGTTGATGTCCGCCATGCCGCCCGCGTTGACGCCGAACTTCGCGCCCGCCTTGATGTCGACCGCGCCGCCCGCACTCATCGTCAGCGAGCCGCCCGCCGTCAGCGACAGGTTGCCGCCCGCCCTGATGCTGACGTTGCGGGTCCCGGAGATGGACACGGAGCCGTCGCTGCGGATGGTCACGCTGGTCCGTGTCTCGTCCATGTGGACGGTGAGGCGGCCGTTGCCGGTCTGCAGCCTGATGCCGCTCTTCATGCGGGACTTGGCGTCGATGAGCTCCATGGTGTGGCCGCTGCGCGAGGAGATGGAGCGCCAGTTGACCCGGCCGCTGGTCGGGTCGATCGGCTGCAGCCCGTCCGTGCTGGGCGTCGGCTTGTCCCTGCCGTTGTACAACCCGGCGAGCACGTAGGGATGTTCGAGGAAACCCCGGTCGAAGGCGACGAGCACCTCGTCGCCCACCTCGGGCATCATCAGGCCGCCGCCCTTGACCCCGCCCATCTGCGCGATGCGGCACCAGTCGCTCTCGTACTTGTCGGAGAGCCACGGGAAGCGCAGCTTGACGCGGTTCAGCCTGAGCGGGTCCTTGGCGTTGCTGACCAGCGCCATCGCGACGCCCGGCATCGTCGGCGCGGCCTCCGTGCCACCGGAGGCGAGGCCGTACAGGGAGCGGAACTGGCGCCCCGAGACGGTCAGCCACGTCGTGAACTGCCGCCCGGACTCGAAGATGTGGCGCACGCCGGTCGCCGTGTACTTCCCCTCGAAGGGGAACCCGGCCCCCTTCAGCGCCACGGGCCGCCCCGGCCGCAGGTCGGGGTTGCCGGTGACGGCCACCTCGATCTCGGCGAAGGAGCCCGCCACGTCGTCCGCCAACGACTTCGAGGCGTGCGTGACCTGGGCCTGGGTGGTGTACGGCGTCCCGGTCTCGGTCAGCTCCGCCTTCCCGAACGGCTGTGAGAGCTGCGCGGGGGTGATGTCGGCGACGATGTCCTTGCTGCGGATCGCCGGGGACTGCATGGACAGGGCGCGCTTGGCCCGCATGTCCCAGCCCCGGACCCCGGCCGTGGCGACCTGCCCCGATGCGGTCACCGCGACCCGGCTGTGCAGCGCGTTGTGCCCGAATTCGAGGACGTACGGGCTCTGCGCGGCCGGAGTCGAGTCGGACGGCGCGCCCGAGGCGGGCGCGAGCTTGGCGAAGCTCAGCTTCCCGTCCTGGTCGAAGGACAGGTGGGTGTCGTTCTCCTGGGCGAGCCGGGTGAGGAAGTCCCAGTCGGTGATGTTCGGCTGGGTGGCCAGCTCGTACACCGTCGGCGTGGATTCGATCTTCCCGATCTTCACCTTGTTGGCGGCGGCGACGCGGCGCACGATGTCGGACGCCGTCATGTTCTTGAAGCCCTGCACGCGGCGGTTGCGCAGCAGCCGGTGCCCGGGGTCGTAGCCGCGCACGACGAGCGACTTGCCGCCGCCGTCCGAGTCCACCTCCAGGGCGGTGACCTCACCGGTCAGCATCGGCTTGCCGCGCACACCGTCCGTGAACGGGCACAGGACGGCCTCGGCGCCCACCTTGATCTTCGGGAACTTCTCCAGGATGTCGCCGCCCGTGTCGGCGAAGGTCAGCTGGAAGGCGGACGGCACGTTCACGCTGGCGTCCACCCAGCCCTCCACGAGTAGCACGGCGAGCTTGTCGGGCAGGACGGATCCGCCGATCTCGGCGTGCAGGACGCTCGTGTACGTCTTCTCACTCATCAGGACTCCACGTGCGCGGGGGTGGTGA
Source organism: Streptomyces sp. NPDC042371 (assembly GCF_056437465.1). Classification (NCBI taxonomy): domain Bacteria; kingdom Bacillati; phylum Actinomycetota; class Actinomycetes; order Kitasatosporales; family Streptomycetaceae; genus Streptomyces; species Streptomyces sp. NPDC042371. The sequence continues at coordinate 253,425 of NZ_JBWKAP010000003.1, forward strand.
CAGAGCCGGGCCGGGCCTCGTCGGCGGCGGGCAGCAGCAGCTCGGTGCCGGGCCGCAGCCGCATCGGGTCGTCGATGTCGTTGGCCTCCGCGATCAGCCGCCATCGGGTGGCGTCGCCGTACTCCCGCCAGGCCAGCGACGCCAGCGAGTCGCCCGCGACGGTGCGGTGCACACGGCGGGCGGAGAGCGCGCCGGAGGTCGGGTTCTGCCCCTTGGTGGGCATCGAGACCTCGGTGAGCGCGAGCGAGCAGGTGGCGCGGATCGGCTCACCGGTCGGGTTGAAGAGGGTGTACGTGGCACTGACGTTGGTCACGTACGCCACGAACTGCACGGTGTTGAACGACCCCCACGAGAACCGTACCCACGGCGGCGAAGGACGCTTGGAGGTGACGCTCTGCGGGGTCACCTCGCAGCACGAGAGGAGCATCTCGACCTGCTTCTGCACCTTCCCGGAGTTGGGGGTGCCGGAGGAGTCGAGGAAGACCTCCAGCTGGAGGGTGGCCGGGGCGGCGCCGGTGAACTTCGGCGGGGCGCCCCGGGTGTACGCGACGGCACGCTGCGTACGCCACTCCGCGGACCGCGCCATCTGCAGCTGCGTCGGGTTGAACTGGAACTCCACCTCACCGATCCGCCCGCCCATCGACCCGCCGAGGTCGGTGGGCGGCTGGTGGATGGCGAGCGCGGCACGGACCAGGCTCGCGCCTGCCTTGCCGCCGGTGGGCGCGGCCATCTCAGGCACCTCCCGCGTCGGTGAATCCGTGGTGCGCGATCTCCAGCGTCTCCGTCGCCACGGCCGGACTGTCCGGGCTCAGGCTCGGCCCCTGCCAGCGCACGGGCAGCACCTCCACGAGCCCCCACTGCGCGACGATGGAACCGTCCGCGCGCAGGGCCGCGATCTGCGCGGTGGGCCGCGAGATCCCGGTCGCGATGGACGAGATCCAGGCGGCCACGCGGGCCGTGTCGGCGGTCAGGGGCCGGGTGAGCCGGATGGTGGAGAAGGTCACGCGGGTGGGCAACTGCCAGACGAACCCGTTGTTGCCGCCCTCCTGCCGCTGCTCCACCTCCACCTCGGAGGAGAGCCCGTCGCACCCGTTGAACAGGCCGAGGTCCTGGCCGTCGATGGTGAGCTTGAAGAAGACGGTGGAGCCGGGGTCCTTGGGCGAGGGCATGGTTTCTCTTTGCTGTGGAGGTGGCGGAGGACGGTGGGACGCGACCGCTGCTAGCGGCCGTGGTCCCGGAGTCGGCCCACCCGCTCGCGGTCACTGCGGAGCTCCGCACGGAGCAGACGCGAGAGCGGAGCGAGGAGCCGCCGCGCGAGGTCGTCGAGATCGGCGGGGGCGGCGGATTCGGAGACGGGGTCGGCGCCGGACTCGGAGGCGGAGCCGGTGTGTTGGGCCTGGTGCTGGGTCTGGGCGGGTGCGGCCGACCTGGTCTCCGCGGCGCCGGTGCCGGTGGCTCCGGCGGTGGACCGGGAGACCGTGGTCTGCTGCCGAGGCGCGGGGGCCGGTTGCGGCTGCGGCTGCGGCTGTGCGGGCTCGGCGGGTGCAGGGGCGGGTGCGGGTGCCGCGCGCCGCTGGACGGGGAGCACGGCCGGGGCCATGACCGTCTGACGGACGGGGGTCTGGGCGGGGGTGGGCGCGGGACGGCTCGCCTGGGGGTTGGGCTTGGCCAGCGGTACGACGACGGGGGCGGCGGGTCCGGAGGCGGCGGCGCCGCTGCGGGGTGCGCCGGGCCGGCCGGTTCCGCCGGTTCCGCTGGTCCCGCCGGTCCGGGGTCCGGTACTTGCTGACTTCTGCAGTGGTACGGCGGCGGGCGCGGGAGTGGGAGCGGGAGCCGTTACGGGGGTGGCTGCTGCCGGGGTCGGGGCGCCCGGTACCGGGGTGTGCGGTGCGTGAGGCGCGTGCGAGGTCTGCGTCGTGAGGCCCCGGGAGGGGGACAGGGGACGAGGGGGAGCGGTGAGGAGGTCCGCGGGCCGGTAACTGCCGGGGGCGATGCGGCGGTTGATCGGGACGACGGGGAGTGGTTGGGGCTGGGGGTACGAGTGGGAGTGCGGGTGGGGCGTTGCCGTCGCCTGTGCCTGTGTTCGCGGCTGCTGCGGGGCCGGGGCCGGGACCGTGGCCGGGGTGGGCTTGGGGGCGGGCGCAGGGGTGGGTGCGGGGCCGCTGCTTGCCGACTTCTGGACGGGGGTGACCGGCGCGCTCGGCCGGGTCTGGTGCGGGCGGCTCTGCGGTGCCGGGCCGGGGGTGGTGGCGGGCGGCTGCTGGTTGAGCGGCGCGGGGGACGGCATGGGGGACGGCACGGGAGGAGGCGTGGGTGCTCGTCCGGGTCCGGCGTGGGCCGACTTCTGCACCGAGGTGATGGGTGCGCCGATCGGGGAGCGGCGCGGGCGGTCCTGGCTGCTTGCCGCGGGGGTGGGCGGCGTGGCGGCGGGTCCGCTGGTGGCCGACCTGTGTGCAGCCGACCTGGGCGCAGGTGTCGCCGGGGTGTTGGCCGGGGGCTGGTGCGTGGGGTTCTGGCCGCTTGCTGCGGGGGTGGGCGGCGTAGGGGCGGGTCCGTTGGTGGCCGACCTGTGTGCAGGTGTCGCCGGGGTGACCGGGGGCTGGTGCGTTGGGTTCTGGGGGGTCGGGCCGGGGGTGGTGCGGGGTGCGGGTTCGCCGCTGGCCGACTTTTGCACCGGGGTGATGGGCGCGCCGATGGGGGAGCGGCGCGGGCGGTTCTGGCCGCTTGCCGCGGGGGTGGGGGCGGCAGCGGGGGAGGGTGAGGACGTTGGGGAGGGTGAGGATGTGGGCGTGGGGGCGGGCCCGTTGTTCGCCGACCTTTGGACCGGTGCGACCGGTGCGACCGGTGCGACCGGTGCAACTGGTGCAACCGGTGCGTCGGTCGACGGCCGGTGCGTGGGGTTCTGCGGGGTCGGTGCGGGGGCGGTGCGGGGTGCGGGTTCGCCGCTGGCCGACTTCTGCACCGGGGTGATGGGCGCGCCGATCGCGGTGCGGCGCGGGCGGTTCTGGCCGCTTGCCGTGGGAGTGGAAGCAGGCGCGGGCGCGGGTGCAGGTACGGATGTGGGTGCAGGCCTGCCGCCGGTCGTCGGCCTCTGCGCAGGTGTCACCGGTGCGTGGCTCGGAGCCGGAGTGTGGCTCGGGCGGCTTTGCGGTGCCGGGGCGGGGCCGGGGGCAGAGGCAGGGGCTGGGGCTGGTGTCGCTCCGTCGCTTGCGGACTTCTGCACGGGGGTGATGGGCGCGGGGGCGACAGGCGCGGGCGTCACGGGTGTGGGTGTGATGGGTGCGCCGATCGCGGTGCGGCGCGGGCGGGTCTGGCCGCTTGCCGTGGGAGTGGGCGCGGCAGCGGGACTGGGCGCCGGTGAAGGTGACGGCGTGGGCGCGGGTCCCTTGGCTGCCGACCGCTGGACCGGCGCGGTCGGCGCGTCGGTCGGGGTCTGCTGCGGGGTGCTCTGCGGTGCCGGGGCGGGCGGCTGGTTGTGGGGCCGACCGCTTGCCGCGGGGGCGGGTGAAGGCGTGGGCGCAGCTGCGGGCCCGGCCTTCGCCGACTTCTGGACGGGCGGGGCGGCCGGGGCAGCCGGGGCAGCCGGGGCAGCCGGGGCGGGAGTCGCGGCAGGCCGGGAGCTTGTCGCGGGCCTGTCGGTCGTCGGCTTCTGGGCCGGTGCGCTCTGGCGCGGGCCGGGCTGCGGCGCCGGGGCAGGGGCGGGCGGCTGGTCGAGGGGGAGGCCCGGGCCTGGGCCCGGGTCACTCGTCGGCGTGCCGCCGCCGTTGCTGCTGCCGGGCTGCGTGCGCGAGACCCGGCGCATGCGAGGCCGCCGCTGTACGGGCTGGACGGGGGAGTCCGCCCGTACAGCGACGGGGTCCGTGGCCGCGGTCGCGGCAGGCGCACCCGGGCCGGTGGGGGGCACTGCCCCGGGGACATCGGTGGCCCGGACGTCGGGACCGCCTTCGGTCCTCGTAGGAGTCGCCCCGACGGGGAACAACTGCCGCTGCGGAACGACACCAGGCGCCGCCGAGATGAGCGGCGAGCGCCGCGTGGCCCGCGACGTCTGCACCACGGGCGCGGCGGGTACGGCAGGCACGGCGGGGGAAGTCGCCGCGGCACTCACCCCTGGCGCCTGACGCCGAGTCCCTGCCTCACCACCGCCGGGCACGGAGCCCGACGCGGAACCGGAACCGGAGTTGGCAGGAACGGGAAGGGCCCGCGCACCGGCGAGCGGTGCGGTCTCGGACGTAGAAGAAGCAGAAGCAGAAGCAGATTCAGCCGCGGACGCGGCGGACCGCTGCACCGGCGCCGCTGCACGCGAAGGCTTGCCCGACGGTGTCTTCGTACGGGCGACGGGAACCGGCGATGCGGCGCTCGGCGTGAAGCCTCCCGCCGACGCGCCCTCGCCGGAGCCCGACGCCTGCTCCTCCGCACCGGCCTCCCCAAGGCCCCGTACCGGCAGCCGCAGCGACGGCAGGTCGAGGTTCCCCGGGCGGCCCGCCACCGGCGTCAGGACGTTGTGGAGCAGACCTCCGGGCGCCGAGGAGCGCACCGCGTGCCCCAACTCGCCGCCGAAGGAGGGGTTCTGGTGGGTGGCGAGCATCGCGCCGAAGCCCTGCTCGGCGACGGTCCGCGGCGCCGAGAGCACACGCTGGACCGGCGGCACGGCCGCCCACGCGTCACCACGGCCGCCAGCACCGGCACCCGCGCCGACGTCAGTACCCGCACCCGTATCCGAGCCCGAGTCGGTCGCGTCCGCCACGCCCGCGTCCGGCGCACCCGCACCCGACGCGACCGCCTCGTCCCGCGACCCCCGCCGCCACCTGAACAAGCCCATCACTTACCTCGACTCACCGACCGGTCGCCTTCGCCTCCGCCTGCTCCACCAACGTGGCGGTCCGTCCCACGTACGCGCGCCGGTCCGCGTGCTCGAGGTCGAGGATGTCGTCCATGCCCCAGTGGAAGTGGTAGGCGAGGTACGCGACTTCCTCCTCGATGCGGTCGGCCGCGTACGTCACGATTCCCCCAGGCGGCTCCCGGCCAGCTCCACCTCGAAGGACTCCGAGCAGTGCGGGCAGGCCACCGCCGCACGGGTGTGGCCCTCCGCGTTGATCTGCCGGTAGAAGTCCTGCAAGAAGGCCAGGTCGGAGGCGAACATGTTCTCCACCGTGCCGTCGTGGACGGAGCCGAGGGTGCCGAGCCGGGTGATGACCCGGCCCAGCAGCACCACGGACAGGTAGGCGGGGTTCTCGCGCACCCGCACGTCCCGCAGCGGCACCAGTTCGTCACGTGCCGTCGCGAGCCGCATCGCGCCGTTGCGGTGCACGGTGCCGGACTCGTCCACGAACCCGCGCGGCAACTCGAACTCGAATTCCGTACGCAGCGGTTCGCGGACGCCCGTCACAGCGCCGGGCGCCGTGCCCGCCCCCGCGATCGTCCCTGCCGGGCCCTCGCGCCGCATTATTCGATGACCAGCTCTTCGAAGACGATGGTGACCTGCTCGGTCAGCGCGGCGGCGTCGCCCGCCTTGACCCCGCTGGTCTCCACCTTGCTGCACCAGGCGGCGCGCAGGTTGTAACGCTTCACCGGGTTGTTCTGGTAGTCCATCATCATGATCGTCGCGTTCTTGCGCGCCGAGCCCATGTCGCCCTGAATGGACTTGTTGATCCACTCACTGAACACGGGGCTCTGCGTCATGCCGCGGGTGACCGTGCACTCACCGGCCTTCTTCACGCCGGGCATCTTCTTCACGACGGGCTTTCCGTCCGCCGACACCTGCTGGTACTCGATGACGTCCTGCTCCATGGAGAGGCCGCTGACCTCCTGCAGGTACTCGACCATGACACCGTCGATCTGCAGGCCGAAATTGTGGGTGGTGAGGGCGTCACCGGGCTGAAGGGACAAGGGGGTTCACTCCTGTGATGGTGGCTCTGGTGGTGGCGTGCGGTACTGCTCGGACTACTCCTCCAGCTCGCCGCCCCCGCCGGAGAACTGCGCGAGCCGGAACACCACGAACTCGGCGGGCTTGACCGGCGCGATGCCGATCTCGCAGACGACGCGGCCGAGGTCGACCGACTCCGGCGGGTTCGTCTCCTCGTCACACTTGACGTAGAAGGCGTCCTCGGGGCGCTGGCCGAACAGGGCGCCCGAGCGCCACTCGTTGACCAGGAACGCCGAGACGTTGCGCCGGATGCGCGCCCACAGGGCGTGGTCGTTCGGCTCGAAGACGACCCACTGGGTGCCGATGAGGATCGACTCTTCGAGGTAGTTGAAGTAGCGGCGCACGTTCAGGTAGCGCCAGGCCGGGTCGGACGCCATCGTGCGGGCGCCCCACACGCGGATGCCGCGGCCGGGGAACGCGCGGATGCAGTTCACGCCGACCGGGTTGAGCAGGTCCTGCTCGCCGCGGGTGATCTGCAGCTCCAGGTCCACGGCGCCGCGCACGATCTCGTTGGCCGGAGCCTTGTGCACACCGCGCTCGGCGTCGTTGCGCGCCCAGATGCCCGCCATGTGGCCGGACGGCGGCACGACCACCGACTGGCCCGAGGCCGGGTCGAAGGACTTGATCCAGGGGTAGTAGAGGGCGGCGTAGCGCGAGTCGTACCCGGCCAGCTCCTGACGCCACTGCCGGATCTGGCGGGCGTTCAGCGACGGCGGCGGGTCGATGATGGCCATCCGGTCGCCCATCAGCTCGCAGTGCGAGATGAGGCCGAGCTGGACCGCCTTGACCTGCTCCTCGTCGATGAGGCCCTGCTGGTAGGCGGCCATCAGGTCGGGCACCGCGACCATGTTGACCTCGTCGAGCGCCTCCAGGCCGCCGAAGCCGGTGCGGTCCGCGGAGTCGCCGATGAACTGGGCGGTCTCGACGCGTGCGACCTGGCCGTTCGAGCCGGGCACGGCGGGGGTGGCGGGCGCGGGCGGCGCGAGGGTCACGGTCTGCGCGTCGGGCTTGGCCAGCTGGCCGCCGGTCGCGGACTCCTCGAGGGTGATCGTCTTGGACCGCTGCTTGACCTGCGTGACGACGTAGTTGCGCGCGGTCTTCTTCGAGCTGACGTCGAAGTTCTCGACGACCTTGTCGCCGTCCTTGACGATCAGCTTGAAGCGGTCGGCCGCGCCCTCACCCTCGCCGTCCTGCACCTCGACGGTCAGCGCGCCGCCGTCCGTGGTGCCGGAGGTGATGGCCGACACCGTGAAGGCGCCGAGCGCCACGGGCTGGCCCGCGGTGAGCTCCTTGGGAGCCTGGGTGGGCGCGGGCGCCTGCTGCTGCGGCTCGGCCGCGTCGGTGCCGCCGACGCGCACGACGTACGCGGCGCTGCCGCCGTTGTTGAAGAACCCGTACACGGAGTGCGCCAGGTAGTACCCGTCCGTGAACTCGCCGAACGCGGCCACGTACTGCGACCAGTTGGTCACCAGCGTCGGCTCGTTGAGCGGTCCCCGCGGCGCCAGTCCCACAAAGGCGGCGACGGAGGTGCCGACACCTTCGATGGGGCGCGAGCCGCTGGCGACTTCCTCGATGTAGACGCCGGGGGACAGGTAGTTGGGCATGCTGCTGTGCTCCAAGGCTCGAGGGGTGGCGAGGGTGTGGCGGGCGACCGGCGATGCGCGTCGGTGCGGCTGCCGCTCGTTCCCCCTGTGGCCGGCCGTGTGCCGGTCCCCGCTGGTTCGTACCGTGTCGACGATGCCTCACGCGCGGGCCGGTGCGTAGAGACGGAAGGACGTCAGCGAGGGCAGATGCCGCTGCCCGTTCAGCCGTCGGGCGGCCGTCTTCGACCGGTGGGTTCGTGGTGGTGCGCGGTCGGGCCGGATCCGCCGGGGGTGTGTTGCCCGTCCGGTCATCGGTCCGGGGCAGCGGGCAAACGGGTCGGCGGGAGGCGGTTCGGCGCGGCGCCCGGCCCGGCCGAATGCGATCGGTCGGTGGCGCATATGCCCCGTCCGGTGTGACCGTGATGTCAATACCTGGTCAACAAGGGGGCACAAGTACCCCGGGGGAGTCGGGGGACTCATGAGGCTGACGTAACGTTTGGTGCGTACGGCCATGCGCGGCGCGTACGAACGGGCACTTCGCGGTGCATCACAGGGCAAGGGGCGCGGGCTGACGATGCGGGGTGACGCGGGCGGCCGCACGGGCCGGGACGGCGAGAGGGAAGCCGACCGGGAGGATCTGGGCGGGCCGTTGTGGTTCCAGGTCCTCGGACCGGTGCGGGCCTGGCGCGACGGGCAGGCGCTGACGCTCGGGCCGCCGCAGCAGCGCGCGACGCTGGCCGCGCTCCTGTTGCGCGGTGGGCGGCCGGTGTCGGCGGCGGAGCTGGTGGACGCGCTGTGGGACGAGGCGCCGCCGCCGCGTGCGATCGGCACGCTGCGTACGTACGTCTCCCGGCTGCGCACCCTTCTCGAACCGGACCGGCGGGCCCGTGAACCCGCCAGGCTCCTGGTGTCGGCGGGGGACGGCTACGCGCTGCGCCTCCCGCGCGGCGCCCTCGACGCGAGCGAGCTGGAGGACCGGGTTTCCGCGGCGCGTTCGCTGCGCGTCGCCGGTGAACACGCCGACGCCTACGCCGAGTTGACCGCCGCGCTCGCGCTGTCCGACGGGTCCCCGCTGGCCGGGCTGCCCGGGCCTTACGCCCGGCGCCAGCGCGACCGGCTCACCGAGCTTTCCGTCACCGCGCAGGAGGAGTTCTTCGCCTGCGCGCTCGAACTGGGCTGCCACGGCGAGACGACGGCCCCCCTGAGCGTCTTCGCGGCGGAGCACCCGCTGCGGGAACGCGCCCAGGCCCTGCTCATGCTCGCCCTGCACCGGGGCGGCAGGAGGGCGGACGCGCTCGCGGTGTACGAGACGACGCGCCGCACGCTCGCCACGGAGCTGGGCGTGGACCCGGGCAAGGAGCTCGCCGCACTCCACGAGGACCTGCTGAGGGGCGCACCGCTGCCGCCCGCCGCCCTCCCCTGGCTCTCCCCGCACCCGGCGCCACCGCGGGCCACCGAGCAACGCCCCCACATATCCGCACGTCCGCCCCGCGACCGGACAACGACCAAAACAACACAAGGCACGACACCGACCCACCCCGCACCGAAACCCACGCGAATACGCACCAACCCGGCAGAACTCCGCCCCGCCGCATACATCGGCCCTGGCACCGCACAGCCCCACACCGGTGCCCCGCAGCCCCACTCCGGCGCCACACCCATCCACCCCCGCGCCGCACAACCCAACCCCGCCGCCGCACCCACCCACCCCGTCCCCCCGCCACCCCCGAGCCCCACACCCCCCGCCGACCTAGCCGCCCGCCCCCTCCCCCTCAGCGGGGCGGCCCCCGTGGGCGCGACCAGTCCCGGCCCCGTGCGTGGCTCCGTCGCCCCCCTCACCCCCGCCCAGCTCCTCCCCGACGTGCCCGACTTCGCGGGGCGTGAGGGGGAGGTGCGGATGTTGACCGAGACGCTGCGTTCCGCCACGTCCGGCAGCACGATGGCCGTGGCCACGCTCACCGGGCTCGGCGGCGTCGGCAAGACCGCGCTCGCGGTGCACGTCGCACACGCCTTACGAGACGAGTTCCCGGACGGGCAGCTGTACGTGGACCTGCGCGGCGCGGACCCGGCGCCCGGCGTGGACAGCGGCAGCGCGCTCACCGGGTTCCTGCGCGCCCTCGGCATCCCCGAGAGCGCCGTGCCCGACGGCATCGACCAGCAGACCGCCCTCTACCGCTCGCTCCTGGCTGGGCGCCGCATGCTCGTGTTCCTCGACAACGCGCGCGACACCGCCCAGGTGCGGCCGCTGCTGCCCGGCGCCCCGGGCTGCGCGGTCCTGGTGACCAGCCGCTCGCGGACCATCACCCTGCCCGGGGCGCGTCTCGTCGACGTCGAGACGATGGACGAGCCGCAGGCGCTCGGCCTGCTCTGCGCCATCGTCGGCGCGGAGCGCGTGGCCGCCGAGCGGGACGCCGCCCGTGAACTGGTCGCGGTCTGCGGCGGGCTGCCGCTCGCCGTCCGCATCGTCGCCGCCCGCCTGGCCGCCAGGCCCGGCCGTCCCATGGCCGACCTCGTGGCACGGCTGCGCGACGAGCGCCGCAGGCTGGACGAGCTGCGGGTGGACGACCTGGGCGTCGAGGCGACCTTCCGGCTCGGGTACGAGGCCCTGGAACCGGGCCTCGCCCACGCCTTCCGCATGGTCTCGCTCTGCTACATGCCGTCGTTCTGCCGCGGCGCCGCGGGCGCGCTCCTCGGCGTGAGCGAGGAGGAGGCGGAGCAGGCGGTGGAGCGGCTGGTCGACGCCGGGCTCATGGAGCTGCACGGCGAGGACCGCTACCGCTTCCACGACCTGGTGCGGCTCTTCGCGCGACGGCAGTGCGAGCTGCGCGAGAGCGCGCGGGACCGCGCCGCCGCCCGGCTGCGCTTCCTCGACTACGTCCTCGCCACCGTCATCACCGCGATCCGCCGCACGAAGCCGCACAGCGTGCTGCCCGAACTGCTGCACAGCCCCGCGTCCGCGGGCAAGGCACTGCCCGACGAGGCCGCCGCGCACGACTGGCTGGTCGTCGCGCACTCCCGGCTGTGCGACGCCGCGGAGAACGCCCTGCGGCACGTCCCGGATGAGGCGGCGGACCCAGACGTACCGGATCCGCGATGTCCGCCCGGTCTGCGTCCCGTCGTCGACCTGCTCACCGCCTGGTCCCACCTGGTGGCAGGTACCGCCCGCCACCGCGACCTGGAACCCCTCGCCGAACTGGCCCTGCGCACCGCCCGCAGACACGGCGACGACCGGTCCGCGGCCCGCGCCCTGCGGCTCCTCGGCGCCCCGCACTACGGCACCGAGACCTACGGCCGCGCCGAGCACGCGCTGCGCGAGAGCCTGCACCTCGCCGCGGCCTGCGGCGACCTGCTCGTCGGCGCCGAGGGCAGCCACGAGCTGGGCATCGTCCTCATGGGCACCGGCCGCTACGCCCAGGCCCTTGAGCAACTGCGCCTCTCGTACGCCAGATTCGGCGCGCTCGGCGGGCACGACGACCGGATCCGGATCCTGTCGCACATGGCCCGCGCGTACGTCGCCCTGGGCAGACGCCCGGCCGCGGACACCGCGATCGACGAAGCGGTGCGCCAGGCCCGCAGATCGGGCAGCACGCACACGCTCGCGCACGTCCTCTACCAGGCGGGCTGTGCGCTGCTCGGGGACGGCCGGGCGGCCGCGGGCGCGGAGCAGTTGCGCGAGGCGCAGCGCCTGCACGGCGCGGCCCGCAACCCGCGCTGGGAGGCGCTGTGCTGGGCCCGGCTCGCGTACTGCGAACTGGAACAGGGCAGCCCGGGCGAGGCCATGCGCTGCGCGGACGCGGCGCTGGCCGTCGAGGGCGAACTGGGCGACGCGTTCTGCCATGCGCTCGCGATGGCCGCGCGGGGGCGGGCGCTGCTCGCCATCGGCGACCTCGAACGGGCCAGAGCCGCCCTGCGGATCGCGCACCGCGTGATGGAGCGGCGCGGCGCCCTGGAGGCCGACGAGATCGCCGGACTGCTCGCCACGCTGAGACCGGGCGCCGGTGTGCGGGGGCCGGTGCTCTCCGCGTCCGGCTGAACCGTCCGGGAGGCCGTCCGCGAGGGCAGCAGTGCCTGCCCTTGACGTCGCCCTTTCGTACAAGGAGAGACCCGGAGGTGCCCTCTACCGTGCCCGTATGACGTGGTGGAACTCCCTTGACCCGGCGGCCGTGACCGTTGACCCCGGCGGCCGGGCGACCGTGCGGCTTCGCGTACGCAACACGGGTGACACGGTGGAGGAGTTCCGGCTCGGGGTCGTCGGCACCCCGGCGGGCTGGTCCCGGATCGAGCCCGACGTGCTGCGGCTCTACCCCGGCAGCGAGGGCACCGCCGAGGTCTCCTTCGCGCCGCCCCGCTCGCCCGACGCGGCAGCGGGACCCACGCCGTTCGGCATCCGCGTCGAGCCCCGTGAGAACCCCGAGGCCCGGGACGTGATCGAGGGGCAGGTCACGGTCACGCCCTTCTCGGAGATCCGCGCCGAACTCGTGCCGCCCACCATCGTGGGACGTTTCCGCGGCCGGGCCTCCGTCGCCGTGGACAACCTCGGCAACACCCCGCTGACCGCGGCCCTCACCCTCCGCGACGACGCGGGCCGCCTCGCCTTCGAGGTCGACCCCACCGCCGTGCAGGTGGCGCCGGGCCGCGCCGCGTTCGCGAAGCTCACCATCCGCCCGAACCAGGTGCTGTGGACGGGTTCCGGACAGGCACACCCGCTCACCGTCTCCGTGCGCCGCTCCGGCGACGAGCAGGGCCACGAGCTGCCGGGCAGCTTCGACCAGCGCCCGGTGCTGCCCCGTCGGCTGCTCGCCCTCGGCGGCGTGCTCGCGGCGCTCGCCGTCGCGTCCGTCGTGGCCTGGCTGACCTACGCGCCCGATTTCAGCGGCTCGGCGCGCGAGAACCAGGCGGCAGGCCCGCCCGCCGCCGTCGCGCAGGGCGGCGAGAAGGACAAGCTCGACGACGCCCCGCCGCCTCCCAAGGAGAAGGCGGGCGGCGGCAGCCAGGGCGGTACGGGCTCGGGCTCCGGTGGCGGCGGCGAGGAGAGAACCAGCGGCGGCGGCTCCGGAGGCGGCGGCTCGTCGGGCGGCAGTGGTGGCGGCACCGGCGAGAAGGCGAAGTCGGACGGCGGCGGTGGCGGCAAGGCCCGCTCGGGCCCGCCGTGGCGGCGCGGCTACGCGCCGGACGTCGTCGTCGAGTACGCCCAGCGCCGCCTCGCCGCGCTCGGCTCGAAGAACCCCTGCACACTGACCGGCCACTGGACGCCAGGCGTCATCGACTCCAACACAGAGGCAAAACTCATCTGTTACCAGAAGGCCGTGGTCCGCACCGGCCAGAACTCCGGGAACAACACCGCTCAGATCTTCGAGACGGACGACGAGGGCACGCTGGGCCGTGCCACCCTCACCTCGCTGTGGGCGCAGGGCATCCGGCCCGACGCCGTGCGCTCCGGCGCCGACAGCTGGGAGGTCGTACAGCTCCAGGCCGCGTTCTGGTGGGCCTCGCAGGCAGGCATCAGCGACAAGGACCTGGACCGCGACCGGGCGTACGCCGAGTACGGCGTCGACTACTTCAAGAACGGCCGTAGCGCGCCCACCACGGCCAGGTACAACGACAACACGGCGGCTCACATCAAGGACTACCAGGCCTCCGTCGGCCTTCCGGCGACCGGCACGGCAGACAGCGCGACCCTGCAGGCCCTCGTCGGCGGCAGCGTCAACAACCCCGGCGTGACAGGGCGGTGAGCGGCATGTGGACCTCTCTCGAACCAGCGTCGACCACCGTCGAGCCCGGCGCCACCGCGAGCGTGCGGCTGCGGGTGCGCAACACCGGCGACACCGTCGAGGAGTACCGCCTCCAGGTGGTCGGTGCCGCGGCGGGCTGGACCCGCGTGCAGCCCGACGTCCTGCGCCTGTATCCGGGGGCGGAGGGCACCGCCCAGGTGGAGTTCGCCCCGCCCCGGACCTCGGACGCCCTGGCGGGCCCGACCCCGTTCGGCGTCCGGGTGCAGCCCCGCGAGACCCCGCACACCGTGGATGTCGCCGAGGGCCAGGTCACCGTAGGACCGTTCGCCGAACTCCGTACGGAACTGCTTCCGTTGATCGTCCGCGGACGGTTGCGCGCCAAGGCGTCGGTGGCCGTCGACAACCTCGGCAACCAGCAGCTCACGGCCTCCTTCTCCGGCCGTGAGAACGGCGAGGAGCTGGAGGTCGAGTCGGAGCCGGGATCGGTCCAGGTCGCGCCGGGTCGCGCCGGATTCGCCGACCTCAGCATCAAGCCCGGCGCGGTGAGCTGGGTGGGCGGCACCCGCAAGCACCCCTTCACGGTGTCCGTGCTGCGGGCCGGGGTGCCCGAGCCGGTGGAGCTGCGCGGCACGTACGTCCAGCCTTCGGTGATCCCGCGCTGGGCGATGGCGGTGTTCTCGGTGCTGTTCGCGCTGGGCCTGGCGTTCGCCGTGATGTGGTTCCAGCACAAGCCCGCCATGTCCTCGCAGGCCAGGGAGAAGCAGGGCGAGCAGCGTGAGCTGCCGCAGGGCGACGGCATGAAGCAGGCCCCGAGTCCCTCCGCGAGCCCCTCCAAGGAGGAGGAGAAGGAGCCGGAGAAGCCCGCGGACAAGCCCGCGAACCCCGATGCGGGTGGCGGCGGCGGTGGTGGGGACAAGGACGAGAAGCCGAAGGGCCCCAAGACGCACACCATCCGCAGCAACGAGGGCAACGGCTGGTACCTGGAGGTCAAGCGGGGGGCGAAGGAGGACGGCACCTACGTCGGCCAGAACCCCTCCCTCACGGACGAGTTCGGGAAGAACCAGGAGTGGATCCTGCACCACTACCCCGAGTCCGACACCTACTCCATCGAGGCCGCGAACGCCCCGGGCGCGATCATCGACCAGAAGGTGGACACCAACATCGTCCAGATCTTCCACGCGCCGCCGGAGAACATCAGGAGCGGCCGACTGCCGGACAACCAGAAGTGGAAGCTGGAGCGGCGCGCCGACGGACTGGTGCGGATCGTCGGTGTCCGTTCCGGCGAGTGCATCGTCGACATGCAGAACGACAAGAGCGCGGTCACGTGGAAGTGCGACGACCGCAACAGCATGGGCTGGACGCTCTCCGACTGGGAGAAGTAGCAGTCGGCAGAAGCAGTAGCCGGCAGGAGTAGCAGCGTGACCGCAGCCGCCCCGGCACGGAGTGACCGGGGCGGCTGCGGCGTTGGGGGCCGGAGCGTGTCGGCCCCTACTGCCAGGGCAGGTGCGTCCCCGGCTCAAGGCGGCCCATCTTGCGGTACTCACGCCGCGCCCCGGCCCGTACGTCCGCGCCGGACACCGGCCCGCCGTGTCCCGCAGCCTGGTAGGCGGCGGTCACCGCGGCCGACCGGATGGCTCCGCCGGACAGCTCGAACTCCTTGGCGCAGGCCGTGAGTTCCCCGTCCAGGTCCGGTGCGCAGGGCGTACCGGCCAGGCAGGTCCGCCACAGGGCGAGACGCTGCTCGACGTCAGGGAACGGGAAGTCGACCACCAGGTCGAGCCGACGGGTGAACGCGTCGTCGATGTTGGCCCGCAGGTTGGTGGTCAGCACGGCGATCCCGTCGAACGCCTCAAGGCGCTGCAGGAGATACGCGCTCTCCAGGTTGGCGTACCGGTCGTGCGAGCTCTTGACCTCCGAGCGCTTGCCGAAGACGGCGTCGGCCTCGTCGAAGAGCAGCACCGCGTCCGTGCGGTCCGCCTCCACGAAGATCCGCTCCAGGTTCTTCTCCGTCTCGCCGATGTACTTGTCGACGACCGCCGACAGGTCCACCACATAGAGGTCGAGGCCGAGTTCACCGGCGACGACCTCCGCCGACAGCGTCTTGCCGGTGCCGGAGTCCCCGGCGAACAGCGCGATGACGCCGCGCCCGCGCCCGCCGCCGGTGCGCAGCCGCCACTCGCCGAGCACCTTGTCGCGGTGCCTGGCGCGCAGCGTCAGCTCGTTGAGCAGGCCCAGCGGTTCGTCAGGGAGCACGAGGTCCGCGAAGCCGACCTCGGGCCGGATCCGCCGGGCGTGCTTGTCGAGCAGCGGCGCCGACTGCAGCCGGGCGCTGCGCTGCAGGTGCGCGACGGTCGGCGCGGTGCCGTCGAAGGCGGCCAGCTCGGCGGCGTCCCGCGCGGCGCGGCTGATCTGCGTCCCGCTGAGGCGGTAGGGCGCGACGGCCTCGCCGAGGTCGAAGTCGGGCTCGTGGGCGGGGATGTGCCGGGCGAGTTCGGTCTGCCACGTGGCGGGCGCGTCGATGCCGTCCTGCGGCGCGTCGAGCGCGAGCAGCCCGGCGTCCGGCGCCCATCCGGGGTCGTACGGCTCGCTGCCGAAGAACACCACCGGCACGTCGCCCGCCGTCAGGGACCGCATCAGGGGTCCGGGGGCGGCGGGCAGCGGTCCCACGACGAGCGCGGCCCGCCGCAGCCGTGCCTCGCGCAGGAGTGCGACGGCCGTCGCGGCGGCGCCGTCGCCCGCCGCCGCGGTGGGCCGGTGCCACAGAACGGGCCGTCCGGCCGCCCGCAGCGCGTCCGCCACCGGTCCTGCGGCGGTGCCCTCCCTGCGCTCGCGCAGATGGACGCTGAGCGGCCGCTCGGCGGCGAGGGCGGCGATGCGGATCGCCAGGGGGTGCGTGGGTCCGGTCTCTCCTGCGTCGAGCAACTCGACGTCGCCGTCGACGAGTTCCGGGTCCAGCGCGTCGTCCCCGAGCAGCTGTGCCACCACCCGCTCCGGTACGCGCAGCGCCCGGCCCGGCAGCGGCCGGTCCTCGTCCTCGACGACGATCAGGCCACCGGCCCGCAGCGGTGCGAGGGGGTGGAAGCGGTGGCGGGCGAGCGGATCGTGCGGTCCGGTGCCCGCGAGGTCAAGGGCCAGCGTGACCGTGGCGCGGCGGCGCCCGACGTCGTCGTTGAGGTAGCCGTACAGCGGCTCGAAGCGGCGGTCGACGTCGGGGGCGAGGGCGGCGAGCAGGATGCGCCGGTCGAGCACGCTCAGCCCGAACTGCCCGGCCAACTCGTCCAGCGGGTCGGGGGAGCCGTCCTGCGCCCCGCCCTCCGGGTGCGCCGCGGGCTCCGGCGAGGGCGCGGCCGGTGAGGGAGCGGTGGCCAGGCGGAGCGCCGTCTCGGGCGTCACGTACATGCCGCGGAGCGGGTCCGCGGCCGTCGGGTCGTCGGCGGCGCGCCGCTCGACGAGCTCCGCGACGCGGCCGCGCAGCGCATCGAGCCGCAGGGCCATCGCCTCGTGGGCGCTCACCTCGTGGGCGCTCACTGCGCTCCCGTCCCGTCGTCCCGTTGCTTGCGCAGCATGCGGGGCCGGGGTTCGCTCTGCTCTCCGTCGATGCTGCGGACGCCCACGACCGCGCCTTCCGTGACCGGCGGCGCCACGTCGTAGGTGGGCGACACCGGGAACGGCACGGTGATCACCACGTCCAGGGACGGCTTGAGTTCACCGCCGAGCGCCGACCAGATGTCGGCGATGGACCGGGACTCGGGCGGCGGCACCGCGACGGACAGCGGCAGCGTGGCCTGCAGCGCGGCGAGCGCGGCGGGCAGCCGGTCCGGCGGCAGCAGCTCGTGCGCGAGCAGCGTGCCGAGGGCCGCGGAGAGCAGCCTGTGCTCGTCCTCGGGGCGGTTGGTCCAGGCGGTGACCAGGTAGGAGAGCCGGAACCAGCGGGGCGGCTGCCGTCGGCGCAGCACGATGCCGTCCGGGCCCCGTTCCGCGTACGCGCCGCGCTCGCGGCGGGCCACGTCCTCGCGTATGTCGTACAGATAGGAGTTGAGCGTCGGAGCGTTGCGCCGCGCCGCCCAGTCGCGGGTCGGCGCCTCGAAGACGACCTCGCCGGTCCCCTCCGGGAGCGCCCCGCGCAGCAGCCCGCGCAGCGCCTCGTCTACTTCGTGGATCACGGCCGGGCTCCCCGCAGGGTCGATGGGAAGCAGTTCGGTCGCCGCATTAGATGTACCCCTCCCGCAGCGCGTACGCGACGGCATGCGCGCGGTTCTGCAGTTGCAGGCGCGTCATCAGCGCGTGCAGGACGTTCTTCACGGTGCGTTCGGAGTAGGCGAGTTTCTCCGATATCTGCTTGGTGTCGAGCCCCTCCGCGATCAGCCGTACCACGTCCACCTCGCGCGGCGCCATGCCCAGCGTCGGCACGAGGGTGCCTGCGCCGGACGGCGAGCCGTCGAGCGCCGAGAGCCGGAGGCGGCCCAGCTGCGTCATGAGCCGGTTGATGAGGTCGGGCGGCAGCTCGCCCTCGCCGCGCGCGGCGCTGTGCACGGCGCGCAGCAGCTTCTGCGGGGTGGCCTGGTGGCGCCAGAGGATGGCCCGCACGCCGTACTCGACGACCGCGAGCAGTTCCGGTTCGCGCAGCTCGGTGGCGATGAGTACGACGCGCTGTTCCGTGGACCGTGCCAGGCGGCGCAGTTCGCTGCCCGCCGGGTCGTCGAGCCGGTCCACGAGCATGACGGCGACGCGCTCCGTCGCGGTGGCGGGCGCCGCGCCGGGCGGCGGTGCGGGCGAGCCGTCTCCGGCGCGGTCCACCAGTTCCACGGTGGGCTGGTGTCGTAGGTGGCTGATGACCCCGGCCCGGCTGAGGGGGTCGGTGGCGTGTACGGCCACCGAGATACGTGTATCCGACACTGAAATTCCCTGTCTTCCCCCGAATAGCGACGGGCACAGGGTGCTCGGAAGCAATCAACAAATGATTGCCGATGAATCAACGGGACCGTTTACCGGTGCCGACGGGTGAGTGAAGACCGTCGTACGGGGGACTTGGAGTGCAGGGCGGGTGCAGCAGCGTTCCCCCCGGGGGGACTGCGCCGGCCCAGGTTTCCCTGGTTCGGCCATGAGCCGGGGAAGCCGCGCCCGCTTCACGGGGGCGAGAACACGCCGTGTGCGCAGACCTGCTCCGCCACGTCGCGGAGCTTGACGTTGTTCTCCTGTGAATAGCGGCGCAGCACGTCGAAGGCCTCGTCCTCCGTGAGGTGGTGTCTGCCCATCAGGATGCCCATGGCTTCGCCGATGGTGTGCCGGGTGCTCATGGCCCGCTCCAGCTGGGCGTGCGTGCGGGCGCTGGAGAAGGCGACGGCCGCGTGCGAGGCGAGGAGCACGCCGGCCGTCTCGTCGTCCTCGGTGAAGGCGCCGGGCTGACGCGAGTAGAGGTTCAGCGCGCCCAGGTCCTCGTCCTCGGTGAAGAGCAGGAAACCCATCATGCTGCCGACGCCCAGCGCACGCGCCTCGGAGGCGTACGCGGGCCAGCGCGGCTGCTCACGGGTGGCGTCCGAGATGCGGAAGACCCGCTCTCCGTTCACCTTGCGTGCGGCGTCGAAGCACGGCCCTTCCCCGTTGCGCGCCTGCAGCCGGTCGCTGTCGACGACCAGCCGGTCGGTGGGGGCGAGGGTCTCCACCTCCTTGCCGCGCAGGATGAGGATGCCCGCCGCGTCACAGCCCGCCACCAGCTCGGTGGCCGACGAGGTGATCCGCTCCAGCGTGGCGTCGACCGAGGTCTGCGCCAGCAGGTCCCGCGACATCGCCGCCATCTGCTTCCCGAACCGGACCCAGTCCACAACCGTTCTCCGTTCTCCCGACGCCTGAGCATCCCTCTCCT
This sequence comes from Streptomyces sp. NPDC042371, assembly GCF_056437465.1. Taxonomy (NCBI): domain Bacteria; kingdom Bacillati; phylum Actinomycetota; class Actinomycetes; order Kitasatosporales; family Streptomycetaceae; genus Streptomyces; species Streptomyces sp. NPDC042371. Next base: position 272,526 of record NZ_JBWKAP010000003.1, read on the forward strand.
GCCCAGCTTTCCGCGCGAGCCTCGCGACCACGTGCGACCGGCCCGCTCCGTGCCTGGTCCGGGCCCGTTCGACGGGGCAAAATTCCCAAGTGTGTCCGAAGAGTTCGCTGTACGTTGTAGAGGCGCGCCGGAGACGGAGAGCGTTCCCGCGGAGGCTGTGCGCCGCGTCCGACAGTTGATCACGCAACCGCAGCTCAGGCTGTGTTTTGAGGCCGACCTGAAGTGTTTCTGACGATCAGTACCACCGGTACCCACGAACGCCCGGCCACCGACCTCGGATTCCTGCTGCACAAGCATCCCGGGAAGACGCAGGCGTTCTCCACCTCGTACGGCACGGCGCACGTCCTCTACCCCGAGGCCACCCCCGAGCGCTGCACCGCAGCGCTGCTCCTGGAGGTCGACCCCGTCGCGCTCGTGCGGCGCGGCAAGGGCAAGAACAAGGGGCGGGGCGGGGCCCCGGACGCGGCTCTCGCGCAGTACGTGAACGATCGGCCCTACGCCGCCTCGTCGCTGCTCGCCGTGGCGCTGAGCGCGGTGTTCTCCAGCGCGCTGCGCGGGGTGTGCGCCGCGCGTCCGGAGCGGGCCGCGCAGCCGCTGCCGCTGCGCGTCGAGGTGCCCGCGCTGCCCGCCCACGGCGGCGCCGACCTGGTGCGGGCGCTCTTCGAGCCGCTCGGCTGGACGGTGGCGGTGACGCCGGTGCCGCTGGACGTGCGGTTCCCCGAGTGGGGGGATTCGCGGTACGTACAGCTCGTACTCGAAGCGCCCGAAGGGACGTTGACGCTGGGCGAGGCGCTGCGGCACCTCTACGTGCTGCTGCCCGTCCTCGACGACGCCAAGCACTACTGGGTCTCGCCGGACGAGGTCGACAAGTTGCTGCGGGCCGGTGAGGGGTGGCTCGCGGACCACCCGGAGCAGGAGCTCATCACCAGCCGCTATCTGGCGCGGCGCGGGTCCCTGACCCGGGAGGCCAAGGAGCGGCTCGAACTGGTGCGGCTCGCCGACGCGGACGACACAGACGTCGAGGAGATCGACAACGCCGTCGACGAAGGGACCGACACCGAAGAGCAGCCGGTACCGCTCGCCGAGCGGCGCCGCGACGCGATCCTCGCCGCGCTCACCGAGGCCGGAGCCTGCCGGGTGCTCGACCTGGGCTGCGGCCAGGGCCAGTTGGTGCAGGCGCTGCTCAAGGACGTGCGGTTCACCGAGATCGTCGGCGTCGACGTGTCCATGCGCGCGCTGACCGTCGCCTCGCGGCGGCTGAACCTCGACCGCATGGGCGAGCGCCAGGCCGGGCGCGTCACGCTGATGCAGGGCTCGCTCGCGTACACCGACAAGCGGCTCAAGGGGTACGACGCGGCGGTGCTCAGCGAGGTCGTCGAGCACCTCGACCTGGCGCGCCTGCCCGCCCTTGAGTACGCGGTGTTCGGCTCCGCGCGGCCCCGCACGGTCCTCGTGACGACGCCGAACGTCGAGTACAACGTCCGCTGGGAGTCGCTGCCCGCGGGCCACGTCCGCCACAGCGACCACCGCTTCGAGTGGACCCGCGAGGAGTTCCGCACCTGGGCCCACGAGGTGGCGGAACGGCACGGGTACGGGGTGGAGTTCGTCCCGGTGGGCGACGAGGACCCCGAGGTGGGACCGCCCACACAGATGGCCGTGTTCACGCAGGCCGACAAGCACGCCCGGACCGACAAGCACGCCCGGACCACCAAGAAGGAGGAGCAGGCCGCATGACGAACGACACCGGCACCACCGATGCCGCACGGACCCTCGCCGTCACCGACCTCTCCCTCGTCGTCCTCGTCGGCGCCACCGGCTCCGGCAAGTCCACGTTCGCGCGCAGGCACTTCAAGGACACCGAGGTCATATCCAGCGACTTCTGCCGCGGACTCGTCGCCGACGACGAGAACGACCAGAGCGCGAGCCGCGACGCCTTCGACGTCCTGAACTACATCGCGGGCAAGCGCCTGGCCGCGGGCCGCCGCACCGTCATCGACGCGACCAGCGTGCAGAGCGACAGCCGCAAGCAGCTGATCGAGCTGGCCAGGCAGTACGACGTGCTGCCCATCGCCATCGTGCTCGACGTGCCCGAGGAGGTCTGCGCCGCGCGCAACGCCGCGCGCCCGGACCGCGCGGGCGTGCCGCGCCGCGTCATCCAGCGCCACCAGCGCGAACTGCGGCGCTCCCTGCGGCACCTGGAGCGCGAGGGCTTCAGGAAGGTGCACGTCCTGCGCGGAGTGGCGGAGATCGAGGCCGCCACCATCGCCACGGAGAAGCGCTACAACGACCTCACCCACCTCACAGGCCCCTTCGACATCTTCGGCGACATCCACGGCTGCGCCGCCGAGCTGGAGACCCTGCTCGGCAAGCTCGGTTACGTCGACGGCGTCCACCCGGAGGGCCGCACGGCCGTGTTCGTCGGCGACCTCGTCGACCGCGGCCCGGACACGCCGGGCGTCCTGCGGCGCGTGATGTCGATGGTCGCGGGCGGCACCGCCCTGTGCGTGCCCGGCAACCACGAGAACAAGCTCGGCCGCCACCTCAAGGGCCGGGGCGTCCAGCACACCCACGGACTCGCCGAGACGATCGCGCAGTTGTCCGAGGAGAGCGAGGAGTTCCGCACGCAGGTGCGGGAGTTCGTCGACGGCCTCGTCTCGCACTACGTACTGGACGAGGGCCGCCTCGTCGTCTGCCACGCCGGGCTGCCCGAGAAGTACCACGGCCGCACCTCCGGCCGGGTGCGCTCGCACGCCCTGTACGGCGACACCACGGGCGAGACCGACGAGTTCGGCCTGCCGGTGCGCTACCCCTGGGCCGAGGAGTACCGGGGCAGGGCCGCGGTCGTCTACGGCCACACCCCGGTGCCCACCGCGACCTGGCTCAACAACACCATCTGCCTGGACACCGGTGTTGTCTTCGGCGGCATGCTGACCGCGCTGCGCTGGCCGGAGCGCGAGCTCGTCGACGTACCGGCGGAACGCGTCTGGTACGAACCGTCCAGGCCGCTGCGGACCGAGGCACCGGGCGGCCACGACGGGCGGCCGCTCGACCTGAACGACGTGCACGGCCGCCGCGTGGTGGAGACGCTTCCCCTAACTCTCAACTCCGTTCGAGCAGGGGAGACCCCAATCGCGGGCCGCGTCGCCGTGCGCGAGGAGAACGCGGCCGCGGCCCTGGAGGTCATGAGCCGCTTCGCCGTCGACCCGCGCCTGCTGCCGTACCTGCCGCCGACGATGGCGCCGACGGCCACCTCCCGGCGCGAGGGCTACCTGGAACACCCCGAGGAGGCCTTCGCCGCGTACGCGGAGGACGGCGTCGCCCGTGTCGTGTGCGAGGAGAAGCACATGGGCTCGCGCGCGGTGGTCCTGGTCTGCCGCGACGCGGACACGGCCCGCGAGCGGTTCGGCGTGGAGGGCCCCACCGGTTCCCTCTGCACCCGCACCGGACGCCCCTTCTTCGACGACCCCGCCGTCACCGAGCAGATCCTCGGCCGGGTGCGCGGCGCCGTCACCGAGGCGGGCCTGTGGGAGGAGCTGGCCACGGACTGGCTGCTGCTCGACGCGGAGCTGATGCCGTGGTCGCTGAAGGCGTCCGGGCTGCTCCGCACGCAGTACGCCGCCGTGGGCGCCGCCTCAGGCGCCGTCTTCCCCGGCGCGATCGAGGCCCTGGAGGCGGCGACGGCACGGGGAGTCGACGCGGGCGAGCTCCTGGACCGGCAGCGGGAACGCGCCGCGGACGCCGCCGCGTTCACCGACGCCTACCGCCGCTACTGCTGGCCGACCGAGGGCCTGGAGGGCGTGCGCCTCGCGCCGTTCCAGATCCTGGCCGTCCAGGGCCGCAGCCTCGCCGCGCTCCCGCACGACGAGCAGCTCGCCCTGATCGACCGCATGGTGGAGCACGACAGCAGCCAGGGCTCCGACCTGCTGCAGACCACCCGCCGCCTCTATGTCGACACGGGCGACGCGGAGTCGGTCCGTGCGGGCGTCGACTGGTGGCTGGAGATGACCAGCCGCGGCGGCGAGGGCATGGTCGTCAAGCCGGTCGAGGCACTGGTCAGGAACGCGAAGGGCAGGCTCGTCCAGCCCGGCATCAAGTGCCGCGGCCGCGAGTACCTGCGGATCGTCTACGGCCCGGAGTACACCCGCCCGGAGAACCTGGCGAAGCTGCGCGACCGCTTCCTCGGTCACAAGCGCTCCCTCGCCACCCGTGAGTACGCGCTCGGCCTGGAGGCCCTGGACCGCCTCGCCGACGGCGAGCCGCTGTGGCGGGTGCACGAGGCGGTGTTCGCGGTGCTCGCCCTGGAGTCGGAGCCGGTGGACCCCCGGCTTTAGCCAACGGTGCGCGTCGGCCGTCCGGCCGGGGAAAGATGGACCCCATGGGATTCCATGTCGACTCCGAGGCCGGGCGGCTGCGCCGCGTCATACTGCACCGCCCCGATCTGGAGCTCAAGCGGCTGACTCCGAGCAATAAGGACGCCCTCCTCTTCGACGACGTCCTGTGGGTGCGCAGGGCCCGCCAGGAGCACGACGGGTTCGCGGACGTGCTGCGCGACCGGGGGGTGGCGGTCCATCTCTTCGGCGACCTGCTGACCGAGACCCTGGACGTGCCCGCGGCCCGCCTCCTCGTCCTGGACCGGGTCTTCGACGAGAAGGAGTACGGGCCGCTCGCCACCGACCACTTGAGGGCCGCGTTCGAGACCATGCCGTCGGCCGAGCTCGCCGAGGCGCTGATCGGCGGGATGACGAAGCGGGAATTCCTGGAGCGCCACGCCGAGCCGACGTCCGTGCGCTTCCACTGCATGGACCTGGACGACTTCCTGCTCGGTCCGCTGCCCAACCACCTCTTCACCCGCGACACCTCCGCCTGGATCTACGACGGCGTCTCGATCAACGCGATGCGCTGGCCCGCCCGGCAGCGCGAGACCGTGCACTTCGAGGCGATCTACCGGCACCATCCACTCTTCCGCGCCGAGGACTTCAACATCTGGTCGCGGGGCCAGGCGGACTACCCCTCGACCATCGAGGGTGGCGACGTCCTGGTGATCGGCAAGGGGGCGGTGCTCATCGGCATGAGCGAGCGCACCACGCCGCAGGCCGTCGAGATGCTCGCGCACAAGCTGTTCGCGGCGGGCTCGGCGCAGACGATCGTGGCCCTCGACATGCCGAAGCGGCGCGCGTTCATGCACCTCGACACGGTGATGACGATGGTCGACGGCGACACCTTCACGCAGTACGCGGGCCTCGGCATGCTCCGCTCGTACACCATCGAGCCGGGCGTGGGGGAGCGCGAGCTGAAGGTCACCGACCATCCGCCCGAGCACATGCACCGCGCCATCGCCGCCGCGCTCGGCCTCGACGCCATCCGGGTCCTCACGGCCACGCAGGACGTGCACGCGGCCGAGCGCGAGCAGTGGGACGACGGCTGCAACGTCCTCGCGGTGGAGCCCGGCGTCGTCGTCGCGTACGAGAGGAACTCGACGACCAACACGCACCTGCGCAAGCAGGGCATCGAGGTGATCGAGATCCTGGGGAGCGAGTTGGGGCGCGGCCGGGGCGGGCCGCGGTGCATGAGCTGTCCGGTGCAGCGCGACGCCGTGCCCGGGATGTAGGCCCTGGCGGGGGGCTCTGTATATAAATGTGGCGCGTCGTATATAGTTTCAATGTCAACGTGCCCCGTACTCCCTATCCCGCACTCCTGGAGCGCCTCATGGCCACAGATCTCACCGGCCGCCACTTCCTCAAGGAGCTGGACTTCACCGCCGACGAGTTCCGCGGCCTGATCGAGCTGGCCGCGGAGCTGAAGGCGGCCAAGAAGGCCGGGGCCGAGGTGCCGCGGCTGCGGGGCAGGAACATTGCGCTGATCTTCGAGAAGAGCTCGACGCGGACGCGCTGCGCCTTCGAGGTGGCCGCCGCCGACCAGGGGGCCTCGACGACGTACATCGACCCCTCCGGCTCGCACATCGGCAAGAAGGAGTCGTCGAAGGACACCGCCCGGGTGCTCGGCCGGATGTTCGACGGCATCGAGTTCCGCGGGGACTCGCAGGACACCGTCGAGACGCTCGCCGCCCACGCGGGCGTGCCCGTCTTCAACGGCCTGACCGACGACTGGCACCCCACCCAGATGCTCGCCGACATGCTCACGATGACCGAGCACAGCGCCAAGCCCCTCACCGACATCGCCTTCGCCTACCTCGGCGACGCCCGCTTCAACATGGGCAACTCGTACCTGGTCACCGGCGCCCTGCTCGGCATGGACGTGCGCATCGTCGCGCCCGAGGCCTACTGGCCCGCCCCGGAGATCGTCGCGCGGGCCCGCGAGCTCGCCGAGGCCAGCGGCGCCCGCCTGACGCTCACCGAGGACATCGCGGAGGGCGTCGGGGGCGCGGACTTCGTCGGCACCGACGTGTGGGTGTCGATGGGGGAGCCGCAGGAGGTGTGGGCGGAGCGCATAGCGGCCCTCGTGCCCTACGCGGTGACGATGGACGTCCTGCGCGCCACGGGCAACGCCGACGTAAAGTTCATGCACTGCCTGCCCGCCTTCCACGACCTCGGCACCAAGGTCGGACGCGAGGTCCACGAGACGTACGGACTGGAGTCGCTGGAGGTCACCGACGAGGTCTTCGAGTCGGCGCACTCCGTGGTCTTCGACGAGGCCGAGAACCGTATGCACACGATCAAGGCGGTCCTGGTGGCGACCCTCGCCTGACCTCCCCCCTCAAGGAACACGCACCGCCTGCACCACCTGCACCGCCTGCACCACGCACCACCAGAAACGAGAACCACCCCATGAGCCCCACGCGTACCAACGGGCTTCGCATCAAGTCACCCGAGCAGCTCGTCGCCGAATCGGGCGCGGACCTCGAAGGCCACGGCCTGAGGCGCACCATGGGGCTCTTCCAGCTCGTGTGTTTCGGTGTCGGCGCGATCGTCGGCACCGGCATCTTCGTCGGCCTCTCCGACTCCGTCGCAGAGGCGGGCCCCGCCGTCGCCATCTCCTATGTCCTCGCGGCGGTGACCTGCATCTTCACCGCGTTCTCGTTCGCCGAGCTGGGCGGTGCGATCCCGGTCTCCGGCAGCTCGTACTCCTTCGCGTACGCCTCCCTCGGCGAGCGCACGGCGTTCCTCGTGGGCTGGTGTCTGCTCCTTGAGTACGGCGTCTCGGTCTCCGCGGTCGCGGTCGGCTGGAGCCAGTACCTGAACGAGCTGCTGCACAGCCTCACCGGCTGGGAGCTGCCCGCCGCGCTGTCCGCGGGGCCCGGCGAGGGCGGTGTGGTGAACCTGCCCGCCGTGGTCGTCATCCTGCTGGCCGCCGTGCTCCTGGTGCGCGGCATCCGGGAGAGCGCGGGCGCGACGGCCGCCATGGCGGTACTGAAGATCGGCATCCTGCTGCTCTTCCTGGCCGTCGCCTTCACCGCGTTCGAGGACGGCAACCTCACGCCCTTCGCGGGCGCGGGCGTCTCCGGCATCACCGCTGGGGCCTCGCTCGCCTTCTTCTCCTTCATCGGCTTCGACGCCGTCACCACGGCGGGCGAAGAGGTGAAGAACCCGCGGCGCAACATCCCGCTCGCCATCCTGATCTGCATCGGCGTCGTCACCCTGCTCTACGTCGCCGTGGCGCTCGCGGCAATCGGCGCGCTCGGCCCGGACGCCGTCGCCGACAAGCCCGCCGCGCTCTCCCTCGTCGTGAACCAGGTCACCGACTCGACCGTCGGCGGCGGCATCATCGCCTTCGGCGCGGTCGTCGCCATCGCCTCCGTGGTGCTCGCCGTGATGTACGGCCAGACCCGCATCCTGATGTCGATGTCCCGCGACGGCCTGATGCCGCGCGTCTTCGAACGCGTCTCGCCGCGGACCAGGACCCCCGTCGCCAACACCTGGATCGTCGCGGCGGTCGTCGCCGTGCCCGCCGCCTTCTCCTCGCTGGACGTGGTCGTCAGCCTGACCACCATCGGCACCCTGGCGATCATGGTCGCGGTGAATGTCGCGGTGATCGCGCTCCGTCGCTCCGCACCTGACCTGCGGCGCACCTTCCGGGTGCCGCTCTATCCGGTCAGCCCGGTCCTCGGCGTCGGCTTCTGCCTCTATCTGATCTGGGGCACGGGCTGGACGACGTGGCTGCAGTTCGCCGTGTTCCTCGTGGTGGGCTCGGTGGTCTACGCGCTGTACGGCCGCGGCCACTCGCGGCTCGGCCGGGGCCCCGTCAGTACTGGTCCCGTCAGCACTGGTGCGGGGACCTCGCGGGAAGCGTGAACCAGACGGCCTTGCCGGACGCGGTGGTGCGGTGGCCGCAGGACGAGCTGAGGGTGCGGATCAGGAGCAGGCCGCGCCCGTGCTCCTGCCAGGGGTCCGGCTCGCCGTGCGGGCCCGGGCCCGTGAGGTCGCCGGGCGGCAGCGGATTGGAGTCGTGCACCTCGACCTGACAGCCGGTGGGCAGCAGCTCGATCACCAGCTCTATGGGGTCCTGCCCCTCGGTGTGTTCGACGGCGTTGGCGACCAGCTCCGCGGTGAGGAGCTCGGCGGTGTCGGTGTCGGCGGACGACTCGATGTCGGTCAGCGCCGTACGGACCAGGGCGCGTGCGACGGGCACGGCTGCCGTGGTGTGCGGCAGCGCGATGCGCCAGGAGGCGGGGGAGGAAGGCTCGTGCAAGGCGGGTCCGTTCAGGGCAAGCAGGTGGCGGTCCTGCTTTCAACCGTACGAATCTTAAGCGCTATGTCGACAGGGGCGACGGTCGGGCATTTCCGGGACGTCCGGCCCTGTGGTGTCCCAGGTGACAAGACGTGTATTTCGGGATTTCCGTTCCCGTATGAGGCGGAAGAGAGCTGGCTTATCGCGCACTCATGACGACAGTCACAGAACGGTGATAACTTCGAGAGGTAGCCAGTCGTCACCTCAGGCCGAGGAGGCCGCACCTGATGAGTCCCTTCACCGGCTCCGCGACCCGCACTCCCGACTGGCGGCACCTGCGCCTCGTCGTCGACGAAGGGGTCGCCACGGTCACCCTCGCCCGCCCCGACAAGCTCAACGCGCTCACCTTCGGTGCCTACGCCGACCTGCGCGACCTGCTCGCCGAGCTCTCCCGCGACAAGTCCGTGCGCGCCCTCGTGCTCGGCGGCGAGGGCCGCGGCTTCTGCTCGGGCGGCGACGTCGACGAGATCATCGGCGCCACGCTCGCCATGGACACCGCCCAGCTCCTCGACTTCAACCGCATGACGGGCCAGGTCGTGCGCGCCATCAGGGAGTGCCCCTTCCCGGTGGTCGTCGCCGTGCACGGGGTGGCGGCGGGCGCCGGCGCGGTGCTCGCCCTCGCCGCGGACTTCCGCGTCGCCGACCCCTCCGCGCGGTTCTCCTTCCTCTTCACCCGGGTCGGCCTCTCCGGCGGCGACATGGGCGCCGCCTACCTCCTGCCGCGCGTCGTCGGACTCGGCCACGCCACCCGGCTGCTGATGCTCGGCGAACCGGTGCGCGCCCCCGAGGCCGAACGGATCGGGCTGATCAGCGAGCTGACGGAGGAGGGCAGGGCCGCGGAGGCCGCGCAGGACCTGGCCCGCCGCCTCGCCGAAGGACCTGCCCTCGCGTACGCGCAGACCAAGGCGCTCCTCACGGCGGAGCTCGACATGCCGCTCGCCGCCTCCATCGAGCTGGACGCCTCGACGCAGGCCCTGCTGATGAACGGCGAGGACTACGCCGAGTTCCACGCGGCCTTCACGGAGAAGCGCCCGCCGAAGTGGCAGGGGCGGTGACCGTGGGAACCTCCGTCGCACCCTCCGCCGCGGGGCGGGCCCACCGGATCGCCGTCATCGGCGGCGGCCCGGCCGGTCTCTACGCCGCCGCGCTGCTCAAGCGCCTCGACCCGACCCGCGAGGTCACCGTCTGGGAGCGCAACGCGCCCGACGACACCTTCGGCTTCGGCGTCGTCCTCTCCGACGAGACCCTGGGCGGCATCGAGCACGCCGACCCCGCCGTCTACGCCGCGCTCCAGGCGGAGTTCGTGCGCTGGGACGACATCGACATCGTGCACCGGGACCGGCGCCACACCTCCGGCGGCCACGGCTTCGCCGCGCTCGGCAGGCGCAGGCTCCTGGAGATCCTGCACGACCGCTGCCGGGACCTCGGCGTCGAGCTCCGCTTCCGCACGGAGGCGCCGCCCGCCGCCGCGCTCTCCGTGGAGTACGACCTGGTCGTCGCCGCGGACGGCGTGCACAGCCTCACCCGCGAGGCGCGGGCCGACGTCTTCGGGCCGAGCCTGACGACCCACCACTGCCGCTACATCTGGCTCGCCGCGGACTTCGCCTTCGACGCGTTCCGCTTCGAGATCGCCGAGACCGAGCACGGCGTGATGCAGCTGCACGGCTATCCGTTCTCGCCGCACGAGTCCACCGTCATCGTCGAGATGCGCGAGGAGGTGTGGGAGGCCGCGGGCTTCGCGGAGCTCGACGAGCGCGAGTCCACCGAACGCTGCGCCAAGATCTTCGCGGACGCACTCGGCGGCCGCCCCCTGCGCGGCAACAAGTCCGCCTGGATCAACTTCCGCACGGTCACCAACTCCCGCTGGTCGAGCGGGAACACGGTCCTGCTCGGCGACGCGGCGCACACCGCGCACTTCTCCATCGGCTCGGGCACGAAGCTCGCCGTCGAGGACGCCCTCGCGCTCGCCGCCTGCCTGGAGGAACAGCCCGACATCCCGGCCGCCCTCCAGGCGTACGAGACCGAGCGCCGCCCCGTCGTCGCCTCCACGCAGCGCGCCGCCCGCGCCAGCCTGGAGTGGTTCGAGCGGCTGCCCGACTACCTGGACCAGCCGCCCCGCCAGTTCGCCTTCAACCTCCTCACCCGCAGCCGCCGCGTCACCCACGACAACCTCCGGCTGCGCGACGCGGACTTCACCCGCTCCGTCGAGCGGGACTTCGGCTGCCCGGACGGCACCCCGCCGATGTTCACGCCCTTCCGGCTCCGAGACTTGACCCTGCGCAACCGTGTCGTCGTCTCGCCGATGGACATGTACTCCGCCGTGGACGGCGTCCCCGGCGACTTCCACCTGGTCCACCTGGGCGCGCGGGCGCTGGGCGGCGCGGGCCTCGTCATGACCGAGATGGTGTGCGTCAGCGAGCGCGGCCGCATCACACCGGGCTGCGCCGGGCTCTACACCGACGAGCAGGCCGAAGCCTGGCGCCGCGTCACCGACTTCGTGCACGCGCAGGCGCCCGGCACGGCGATCGGCCTCCAGCTCGGCCACTCCGGCCGCAAGGGCTCCACCAAGCTGATGTGGGAGGGCATCGACGAGCCGCTGCCCGAAGGCAACTGGCCGCTCGACGCCGCCTCACCGCTGCCGTACCGGCCGGACAGCCAGACCCCGCGCGAACTCTCCCGCGCGGGCCTCAGCGAGATCCGCGAACAGTTCGTCGATGCGGCCCGCCGCGCCGACCGCGCGGGCTTCGACCTCCTCGAACTCCACTGCGCCCACGGCTATCTGCTCTCCGGCTTCCTCTCCCCGCTCACGAACCACCGCACGGATGCCTACGGAGGGGACCTCTCGGGCCGCCTCCGCTTCCCCCTGGAAGTCTTCGACGCGGTGCGGGAGGTGTGGCCCGAAGGCAGGCCCATGACGGTCCGCATCTCCGCCACCGACTGGGCCGACGGCGGCACCACCGCGGAGGACGCCGTCGAGATCGCCCGCGCGTTCGCCGCCCACGGCGCCGACGCGATCGACGTCTCGACCGGCCAGGTCGTCTCCGACGAGCGCCCCGCGTACGGCCGCTCCTACCAGACGCCGTACGCCGACCGGATCCGCAGCCTGACCGGCATCCCGGTGATCGCCGTCGGCGCCGTCTCCTCCTGGGACGACGTCAACTCCCTGCTCCTGGCGGGCCGCACGGACCTCTGCGCCCTGGCCCGCCCCCACCTTTACGACCCCCACTGGACCCTGCACGCCGCGGCCGAACAGGAGTACGCGGGACCGGGCGCGACCTGGCCCGCCCAGTACCGCGCGGGCAGCCGCAGGCCCCAGACCGGCCGCACGGACGCCCCCAAGCAGAGGCTGAAACTGGGCGACTGACCTCAGCGCGGCGCGGTGATCCTGATCCGGGCCACCGTGCCGTCGCCGCGGAGCGTCACCGTCCCCGGGCCGTCCCGGCGCACACAGTCGAGACGGCCCAGCGGGGTCTCCCGTCCGTCCGGCCCGCCGACGGCGATCCCCTCGGTGACGGCCATGACGAGCACGGTCTCGCCCGCAACGCACACCGTCTCCTGCGCGGCAGTGACGGTGACGATCTCCACCACCGCCGCCGCCCGGCCCCTGCGGGTCATCACGTTCAGGTTGCGCACCGCGCCCGCCGTCAGGTGACAGTCCGTCGTCGCGTCGCCGGGAAAGGCGAACGGGCTCAGCGGCCCGACCGGCCGCGAGGCGCCGTCCACGGTCAGCACCATGCCCTCGCCCTCGACCGGGGTGATCACGCGGTCGAGCCCGGGAAAGGCGGAGAAGGCGCCGTCATCGTCCACGTCCGCGACGCTCACCCGCCAGTCGGCGTCGTCCGCGACCTCCCTGGTGATACCGCCGCCGTTCTTCCACGGCACGCTGCGGTACGCGCTCCAGCGCAGCACATCTGCGTCCACCCGCCGACTCCTCCCACGCTCATGATCACCGAGTCCGGGGCCAGCCTATGCGGGGTGCACGAACCGCGCCCCGGCCTCCCGCAGCGACTCGTCGAGCGCCGCGAACACCGCCGCCGAGCGGGCGCCGGGCCAGTCCGAAGGCAGCAGACCGGCGGGCAGGCCCGGGTCGGCGTAGGGGAGCTGGCGCCAGGAGTCGAGGGCGAGGAGGTAGTCGCGGTACGCCTCCTCGGGCGGCGGGGGAGTGTCCTCGCGGGCCTCCCAGGAGCGGAGCACCGGCTCGTGGCGGTCCAGGAACTCCTCGTGCTGCTTGGCCAGGGACGAGAGGTCCCACCAGCGCGCGACAGCCTCGGCCGTCGGCGCGTAGCCCAGGTGTTCGCCGCTGAACAGGTCGACGTACGAGGCGAGTTGGAGGCGCTCCAGGGTGTGCCTGGTCTCCTCGTAGAGATGGGCGGGGGCGATCCAGACGCCGGGGGCCGCCGTACCGAAGCCGAGGCCCGCGAGGCGGGAGCGCAGCACGTGCCGCTTGTTGCGCTCCGCCTCGGGGACGGAGAAGACCGCGAGGACCCACCCGCCCGCCGTCCGCGCGGGCGGCGGTCCGTAGATGCGGCGGTCGCCGTCCTCCAGGAGCTGGCGGGCGTCGGGCGAGAGCGCGTACCCGGCCGCGCCCGCCTCCGTGCGTCCTGGCACGAGGAGACCGCGCCGCTTCAGCCGGGACACCGACGACCGCACCGAGGGCGCGTCGACGCCGACCGGCGCGAGGAGGCGCACCAGCTCGGCCACCGGGACGGGGCCGGGCGCCGCCCGGCCGTAGGCGCCGTAGAAGGTGACGATCAGGGACCGTGGAGTGTGCTGCTCGGACACGTGATCACTCTACGGGCCCGGCTCCGGCTCCGTCCGCAGTCGGAACCGCTGCAGCTTCCCCGTCGCCGTCCTCGGCAGCGCGTCCAGGAAGACGATCTCGCGCGGGCACTTGTACGGCACGAGCTCACCCTTGACGAACTCGCGCAGCCGGTCCGCGTCCGGGCTCGCCCCTTCGCGCGGGACCACGTACGCCACCACTATCTGGCCGCGCAGCTCGTCGGGGCGTCCCACGACCGCCGTCTCGGCGACGTCGGGGTGGCGCAGCAGGGCCTCCTCGACCTCGGGGCCCGCGACGTTGTACCCGGCCGAGATGATCATGTCGTCCGCGCGGGCGACGTAGCGGAAGTAGCCGTCGGGGTCGCGGATGTAGGTGTCGCCCGTGACGTTCCAGCCGTGCCGTACGTACTGCAGCTGGCGGTCGTCGGCGAGGTAGCGGCACCCGACCGGGCCGCGCACGGCGAGCAGTCCTGGTTCGCCGTCCGGCACGGGGGCGCCGGAGTCGTCGACCACGCGCGCGTGCCAGCCGGGGACGGGCCGTCCCGTCGTGCCGGGCCTGATCGCGTCGTCGGCGGCGGAGATGAAGATGTGCAGCAGCTCCGTCGCGCCGATGCCGTTGATGACGCGGTGTCCGGTGCGCTGGTGCCAGGCCTGCCAGGTGGCCGCGGGGAGGTTCTCGCCCGCCGAGACGCAGCGGCGCAGCGAGGAGACGTCGTACGCGTCGAGCTGGTCCAGCATCGTGCGGTACGCGGTGGGCGCGGTGAAGAGCACGGTGATGCCGTGCTGCCTGATGGCGGGCAACAGCTGCTTGGGGCCCGCCTGTTCGAGCAGTACGGAGGAGGCGCCGAAGCGCAGCGGGAAGATGACGAGGCCGCCGAGCCCGAAGGTGAAGCCGAGCGGCGGGCTGCCCGCGAAGACGTCGTCGGGCACCGGCTTGAGGATGTGCCGCGCGAAGGTGTCGGCGATGGCGAGCACGTCGCGGTGGAAGTGCATGCAGCCCTTGGGGCGGCCCGTGGTGCCGGAGGTGAACGCGATCAGCGCGACGTCGTCGGCCGCCGTGTCCACCGCCTCGTAGCGCCCGGGGTGCCGGGCGGCGCGCGCCAAGAGGTCGTCGGGGCCCTCGCCGCCGTACGTGGTGACGCTCAGGCCCGGCACGCCCGCCTTGATCAGGTCGTCGACCGACCTGATGTCGCAGAGCGCGTGCCGCACCTCGGCGATCTCGCACATGGTGGCGAGCTCCTGCGAGCGCTGCTGGGCGAGGACGGTCACGGCGACCGCGCCCGCCTTCACCACCGCGAGCCAGCAGGCCGCGAGCCACGGCGTGGTGGGCCCGCGCAGCAGGACGCGCTGGCCGGGCCGCACCTCCAGCTCGCTGGTCAGCACGTGCGCGATCCGGTCGACGTGCTTCCGCAGCTGCCCGTACGTCCAGGTCTCGCCGGACGGTGCGTGGAAGGCGGGGCGCTCGGCGCCGAACCGGTCGGCGGACCGGTCGAGAAGTTCCGCGCCGCAGTTGAGGCGGTCGGGGTAGTGCAGCTCGGGGCGGTCGTGGACCAGTACGGGCCACCGTTCGCGCGGCGGGAGGTGGTCCCGGGCGAACGTGTCGACGTGGCCGGATGGTGTCAGCCCCGGATTGGCTGGATTGCCGGTGGGTTCCATGGCGGCTCTGCCCCCTTGCCTGCCGGTCGGGCGCTGTGGTGGGCTCGCTCCATGAGCGTATCGTGATGGTGACGACAGTCAACGGTGCGCGATAAAGGAAGGGTCCGGGATGACGGCATTCTCGCTCAATCCTGAGCAAACCGCCCGCTGTGCGGAGCTGCGGACGCTCGCCGCCGAGCGGCTGCGCCCCCTGGCGGAGAAGGGTGAGCCCGGCCATGTGAACCGGCCACTGGTCGCGGAGCTCGGTGAACTGGGCCTGCTGGACTGCCTGTTCGAGGAACGGGGGGCGGGTGGGGAGCAGGCCGGTGCCCGCGCGCGGGGCGCGGGTGGGGAGGAGACAGGTGCCCGCGCGCGGGGCGCAGGCGCCCTGGACCTCTGCCTGATGCGCGAATCCCTCGCGTACGCCTGCACGGAGGCCGAGACCGCCCTCGCTCTCCAGGGCCTCGGCGCCCACCCCGTGCACGCCCACGGCTCGGCCGCGCAGCGGGAACGCTGGCTGCCGCCCGTCCGTGCGGGGCACGCCGTCGCGGCCTTCGCGCTCTCCGAGCCGGGCGCGGGCTCGGACGCGGCGGCCCTGAGCCTCGCGGCGGAGCGGGACGGGTCCGGCGGCTGGCGCCTCACCGGCGAGAAGTGCTGGATCTCCAACGCCCCCGAAGCCGACTTCTACAGCGTCTTCGCCCGTACGTCCCCGGGCGCGGGGTCCCGCGGCGTCACCGCGTTCCTGGTCCCCGCCGACCGCGCGGGCCTCACCGGCACCCCCCTCGACATGCTCTCCCCGCACCCCATCGGCGCCCTCGCCTTCGACGGCGTGCGGGTCGACGGGGACGACGTGCTCGGCGAGGTCGACCGCGGCTTCCGGGTCGCGATGACCACCCTCAACCGGTTCCGGCCGAGCGTCGGCGCCTTCGCGGTCGGCATGGCGCAGTCCGCGCTCGACGCCACGCTGGCCCACACGGCCGAACGGACCGCGTTCGGGGGCACGTTGAAGGACCTGCAGTCCGTCGGCCACCAGGTCGCCGAGATGGCCACGCGCACGGAGGCGGCCCGCCTGATGGTGTACGCGGCAGCGGCGGCGTACGACGGTGAGGGACCGCAGAGCCCCGGCATCGCACGGCGCGCCGCCATGGCGAAGCTCATCGCCACGGAGACCGCCCAGTACGTGGTCGACGCGGCGGTCCAGCTGCACGGCGCCCGCGCGCTGCGCCGCGGCCACCTCCTCGAACACCTCTACCGTGAGGTGCGCGCGCCCCGCATCTACGAGGGCGCGAGCGAGGTCCAGCGCACCATCATCGCCAAGGAGCTGTACGCCCACCAGGAGGAGCCGCCCGCATGAGCAGCCTGCACCGCGTCAACCCCGCCGAACTCGCCCCGGCCACCGGCTTCTCGCACGCCGTCACCGCGACCGGCTCCCGCCTCGTCTTCCTCGCCGGGCAGACGGCACTGGACAGCGAGGGCAAGGTCACCGGATCGACCCTGCCCGAGCAGTTCGAGCGGGCCCTGACCAACCTCCTCACGGCCCTCCGCCACGCGGGCGGCACCCCCGCCGACCTCGCCCGCGTCACGGTCTACGCCACGGACGTCGCCGACTACCGCGCCTGTGCTGCCGAACTGGGCAGGATCTGGCGGAGGTTGGCGGGCCGGGACTACCCCGCGATGGCCGTGATCGGGGCGGTCCGTCTGTGGGACGACCCGGCGCTGGTGGAACTCGACGGGATGGCCGTGCTCGACTGAACGGTCCAACGGCGGGTACTTGGTCACGACCGCGGCCACAGGGGGCGCGGGGAACGGGACGCATCGGCGTTCCGCAGGAGGGGTGACCACGTGCGTACGAGCAAGATTGCGGGCGTCATCGGCATCGTCGGACTGAGCGCTGCCCTGCTCACGGGGTGCGGCGACAGCGACGGCGGCGACGGCGGCGGCGACTCCAAGCCGTTCGCCGAGGACAGCGCCGACCAGATCGCGGCGAAGGCGGTGGCGGCCACCAAGGGCGCCGAATCAATGCGCCTCAAGGGCGACATGAAGCAGTCCGACGGCAAGTCGGTGCGGCTGGACCTCGCGGTCGACCAGGAGAAGAACTGCGAGGGCACCGTCGGCACCGCGGGCGCCAAGGCCGAACTGCGTCACACGAACGGCACGTTGTACGTGCGCGGCAACGAGCAGTACTGGAAGAGCGAGCTGAAGAACAAGCCCGGTTCGCAGAAGGTGCTGGACAAGGTCGTCGACAAGTGGGTCAAGATGCCCGCCGACGACGCCGCGACCTCCGGGATGTGCGACAAACAAGGCCTGGTCGCGTCCATGGACGAGGACAAGTCCAGCCGCGAGGGCATGAAGAAGGGCGGGACGACGACCGTCGACGGCAAGGAGGCCATCACCCTGACGAAGAAGGGCTCCGGCGGCGAGACGAACACGATGTACGTCGCCACGGAGGGCAAGCCGTACATCCTGCGTGCCACCGTCAAGGGCGGCGACAGCCCGAACGACGCGACGTTCGGCGACTACGGCAAGCCCGTGAGCCCGAAGGTGCCGGGCAAGGACGAGACGGTCGACCTGAAGGAACTGGCCGCCGCCGGGCAGTGATCGGCGCCCGCCCCTGTTGCCGGACCCATTCGGCGACAGGGGCGTCTTTGTGTGTCAACAAACCCAGCGTAAAAGGGAGTTCAAAGCTCGGCTGACGGTGGTCTTCAGTACATCAGGCCCACATATGCGATACCGACCAGTATGGGAAGCGGGACTTCAGGTCAAGGTTGGCTT
The DNA here is from genome assembly GCF_056437465.1 of Streptomyces sp. NPDC042371. Classification (NCBI taxonomy): domain Bacteria; kingdom Bacillati; phylum Actinomycetota; class Actinomycetes; order Kitasatosporales; family Streptomycetaceae; genus Streptomyces; species Streptomyces sp. NPDC042371. Next base: position 290,397 of record NZ_JBWKAP010000003.1, read on the forward strand.
ACTTCGCTCGCATCAGGTAGGTTCACGAAAGATCTTGCTTTGCGGGCAGACCATGCCCGAGGGTCATTCCGGCTTCTTATGAGCGGCCAAAGCGGCACACAGTGTGCACCTATCGGGGGGTGGGGACTTGAGACCTTGCAGACGGATTCCTTCTGACGCGTCGGCGTGCGGTTCCCGCGCTCCCGGTGCGTCGGGATGAGCAGCTTAGTCTCGCGGAGTCACCGCCCTGTGGGGCGACGTACCTCCCGCAATCTCTCCGTGCCCGAACGTACGGGCACCCCGTCGGATGACAGCTCTCCGCGGTACCCCTTCGAGTTATCCATGGCCCACGCACCCTTCTGTGACGGGCTTTTGCGGCGGCCCATCTTCCACGCCATGCCGTAATCCGACCGCCACGGCCTCGGCAGGCCGTCACAGCCGCACCTGCGGCCAAGTCGTCATGCAATTTTCCGGGAAGTCGAGGAAAACATGAGCAACCCGTTCGACAACGAAGACGGCAGTTACTTCGTGCTCACCAACGAGGAGGGACAGCACTCCCTCTGGCCTGCCTTCGCCGACATCCCGGCCGGCTGGTCCAAGGCCTTCGGTGCGGCCGACCGGGCGGCGTGCCTGGAGTACGTGGACACGAACTGGACGGACCTGCGCCCCAGTTCACTCATCGAAGCGTCCGGGAACAGCGGCAAGTAGTGAATGGGAAGGCAGTTCGATCCATGACGGCACAATCAGAAGCCGACGCGAACATAGCGGACGTAGTCGGAATCGGCTTCGGTCCCTCCAACCTCGCGCTGGCGATCGCTCTGGAGGACATCGCCAAGGCGGACGTGGGGACGCCGGAAGTCAGCATGAAGTTCTACGAGCGGCAGCCTCGGTTCGGCTGGCACCGTGGCATGCTGATGGAAGACGCGACGATGCAGGTCTCTTTCCTCAAGGACCTGGCGACCATGCGCAATGCGATGAGCCGGTACACGTTCGTCTCCTACCTCCAGGAGAAGGGCAGGGTCGCCGAGTTCATCAACAGCAAGACCCTGTACCCGCTGCGTGTCGAGTTCCACGACTACCTGGAATGGGCGGCTCATCAATTCCAGTCGCACGTGTCCTACGGTTCCGAGATCACCGCCGTCCGGCCGGTGGTCGAGAACGGTGCGGTGGAATACGTCGACGTGGTGGCCCGCGATGCGTCCGATGGTCACGAGACCGTCCAGCGTACGCGTAATGTCGTCATCGGCATGGGGCTGACGCCTCGACTCCCGGCAGGCATAGAGGAATCCGGGCGCATCTGGCACAGCTCCCAATTGATGCACCGGGTCGGCACCATCACCGAAGCCCCTCGGAACGTCGTCGTCGTCGGCTCGGGACAGAGCGCCGCCGAGGCCGCCGACTATATGCACCGCACTTTCTCCGATGCCCAAGTGCACACCGTGCTCTCGCGTTACGGCTACAGCGTCGCCGACGACAGCCCCTATGCGAACGGCATCTTCGACCCGGAGGCCGTCGACCAGTTCTACGACTCTCCGGCCGACGAGAAGCAGCGCCTCCTCGACTACCACGCGAACACCAACTACTCGGTGGTCGATCTCGATGTGTCGCAGGACCTGTACCGCAGGAGCTACCAGGAGAGGGTCCTCGGCAAGCCGCGGCTGCGGATGCTCAACACCTCGCGCGTCACCTCCGCCGTCGAACACGCGGACGGCGTGAGCGTCGTGGTCGAGTCGACCGCGTCCGGCGCGGCGAAGACCATCGAGGCGGACCTGATCGTCTTCGCCACCGGCTACCGCCCGAGCGACCCGACACCGCTGCTCCAGGACCTGCTGCGCGAGTGCAAGCGGGACGAGCAGGGGCGGCTCGGCGTCGAGCGCGACTACCGCGTGACCACGTCGGACGCGGTGCGCTGCGGGATCTACGTCCAGGGCGCAAGCACCGAACACTCCCACGGTCTGTCGGCCGGTCTCCTGTCCAACACCGCGGTCCGGTCCGGCGAGATCGCCCAGTCCATCCTCAAGAGGTAACCATGTACGTCCCATCGATCTACCAGGCGGACGACCGGGCGTGGCTTCGCCGCATCGTCGAGCAGTACCCCCTCGCCACGCTGGTCACCAACGGTCCGCGGGTGCCGTACGCCACGCACCTGCCGATGATCTTCAGCCCTGACTCGCCCTCGGGGGACGCCGGGCCGGAGGGCGTGACCCTGCTCGGCCACATGAACCGGGCCAACGCCCACTGGGACTCGCTGACCGACGGCGCGGACGCCCAGCTGATCTTCACCGGCCCGCACGGCTACGTCACCCCCGCGGTGTACGAGACGACGCCCGCGGCACCCACCTGGAACTTCGTCTCGGTGCACCTCCAGGGGAAGTTGCGGCCGATCACCGGTTTCGAGGAGACGCTCGAAGTCGTCCAACGGACGGTCCAGGCGTACGAGAAGGACTTCGGCGACGGTTGGGAGATGGACGGCTCGCTGGAGTACTTCCGGGGGATCGGCCCGGCCGTGGGCGCGTTCCGCTTCGAGGTGGAGACGGCGGACGGCATGTTCAAGCTCAGCCAGGAGCAGGGCCCCGACATCCGGAAGCGGGTCACGGACCGCTTCGCCTCGGACGGCACCTGGCGCGGCAGGGAACTCGCCGCCCTGATGCGCGAGTTCGACACCGCAGGTCCCGCGAGTCAGAGCGCCTGAAGCGACGGAAGCCGTCCGCGCGCCGCATCGAACCCGAGAGCCATCCGTCCCCACCGGAGGAACTGCCCATGCCCGCAACTGACATGACCCCGCGCCGTCTTCTGATGTGCCGCCCCAGCCACTTCGGCGTCGTCTACTCCATCAATCCGTGGATGAACCCGGAGAAGCCCTGCGACAGCGATCTGGCACTCGCCCAGTGGGAGGAGCTGTACGAGCTCTACACGTCGCTCGGCCACACCGTCGACGTGATCGACCCGATACCCGGGCTGCCCGACATGGTGTTCGCCGCCAATGGCGCGACGGTGGTGGACGGCAAGGTGCTCGGCGCCCGTTTCCGGCACGCGGAGCGGACCGCCGAAGGGCCCGCCTATCTCTCGTGGTTCCAGGAGCAGGGCTTCGACGACTGCCTGTGGCCGGAGTTCATCAATGAGGGCGAGGGCGACTATCTGCTCGTCGGCCGACGCCTACTGGCGGGCACCGGATTCCGCACGGACCCGCGCTCGCACGCAGAGGCGCAGGAGTTCTTCGGACTCCCGGTGACCGGACTGACCCTGGTCAACCCGCGCCACTACCACCTCGACACCGCCCTTTCGGTGCTCTCCGACGACCAGATCATGTACTACCCGGAGGCCTTCTCGCCCGGCAGCCAGGCCGTGCTCCGGGAAATGTTCCCCGACGCGATCCTGGCGTCCGGTGCGGACGCGGCGGTCTTCGGGCTCAACGCGTTCAGCGACGGCTACAACGTGATCCTGCCGGAGGCCGCCACCGATCTCGCGGCCACGCTCCGCGAGCGCGGGTTCAACCCCATCGGCGTGAATCTCTCCGAACTGCTCAAGGCGGGCGGCAGCGCCAAATGCTGCACCTTGGAGCTGCGTTCCCCCCGGGGCGGGGTTCGGTAATGGATTTCGACGTTGTTGTGGTGGGTGCGCGCTGCGCGGGCGCGTCGACCGCTCTGCTGCTGGCACGGCAGGGTCGACGCGTGCTGCTGGTCGACAAGGCGTCGTTCCCTTCGGACACCATGTCGACGCTCTACATCCACCAGCCGGGAGTCACCAGACTCGCGCGCTGGGGGGTGCTCGACGACGTCGTGGCCTCCGGCTGCCCGCCGCTGGACACCATCAGCCATGACATCGACGGTCTCAGCCTGACCTCGGCGGTGCCGTCGGAGGACGGGTTCTCCGCCGCGTACGCGCCGCGGCGGTACGTCCTCGACGACCTGCTCGTGCGGGCCGCCGTGTCGGCGGGCGCGGAGTTCATGGACCGCGCGCAGGTGCAGGAGTTGGTCTGGCGTGACGACCGGGTCGCCGGGGTCCGGCTGCGGACCGGGGATTCGACGACAACGGTGTCGGCGGGGCTGGTCATCGGGGCCGACGGCATGCGCTCGAAGGTCGCCGACCTGGTCGACGCGCCGGTCCTGCGGTCGGATCCCCTGTCGAGCTGCGTGTATTACACGTTCTGGCGCGGCCTGCGCACGGGGTTCGGATTCCACGAAAGAGTGGGGCGCTGGATCGCCCGGATTCCGACCCACGACGACCTCACGATCGTGGCCGCCTATCTGCCGCAGGCCGAATTCGCGGAGGCGCGCCGCGACCCCGGTGAGGCGTATCTGTCGGCGGTCAAGTCGACCGCGCCGGAGCTGTACGAGCAGATGATGTCCACCGAGCGGGCCGACCGGTGGCGGGGAACAGGGGACCAGCGGAACTACTTCCGCAAGGCCCACGGGCCGGGCTGGGCGCTGGTGGGGGACGCGGCCCACCACCTCGACACGATCAGTGCCCGCGGAATCACCAATGCGTTCGTCCAGGCCGATCTGATCGCCGATGCCATGTCCGGTGTCCAGGCGGAGGACACGGCCGCTGTCGACGGGGCGATGTCGGACTTCGCAAGGACGATGGCGGACACCCTCGACGGTCCGTACAAGAGCACGCTCGAACTGGCGCGTCTCAATCCGACCAAGGCGAGGCTCCGCATGCTGCACGCCGTCGCCGGATCGCCCGAACTCACGTCCCGCTATTTCGCCCTGGTCTCGGGCGTCATCGGGATGCGCGAATTCATGACGGCCGACCTCGTGGACCTTCTGTAGCTCGCCGCCGCCCCCGTTCGCCGTTCCCGTAGTCCGCGTGCAGTGTGTCCGCTGCCCGCCGTAAGTAAGGTTGAGCATTGATCCCGTTGTCTTTCGCGCAGCGTCGGTTGTGGTTCATTCACCAGCTGGAAGGGTTGTCGTCGACGTACAACATTCCCCTGGTGCTGCGGCTGACCGGTGGACTCGATGTTCAGGCGCTGGGTGCGGCCGTCGCCGGTGTCGTGGGGCGGCACGAGAGTCTGCGGACGGTGTTCCCCGCCGTGGACGGCGTGGCCGAACAGCGCATCCTGGACGCGGCGGAGGCGGAGTTCGGATGGGAGGTCGTCGACGCCGAGGGATGGTCGGCGGCCGCCCTGGACGACGCGGTCGAGAAGACGGCGTGGTACGAGTTCGACCTGAGCGCTGAAATCCCCTTCCGCGCACGGCTGTTCAGGGTGGCCGACGACGAGCACGTGCTGGTGCTCGTGATGCATCACATCGCGTCGGACGGTCTTTCGCTCGCACCGCTCCTGCGGGACGTCGAGGTGGCGTACGCCGCGCACGTCGCAGGGGAGGCCCCCGGCTGGGCGCCGCTGCCGCTGCACTACAGCGACCACACCCTCCGGCAGCTCGACAGGCTCGGCGACGAGTCCGATCCCGACAGCGCGCTCAGCCGTCACCTGCGGTACTGGGAGAAGGCGCTCGACGGCTTCGAGGGACGCCTTGAGCTCCCGACGGACCGGCCCTACCCGGCGGTCGCCGATCACCGGGGCAGCCGGATCCCCGTCGAGTGGCCCGCGTCGCTGCAGGAACAGGTGCGGAAGGTGGCGCGGGAGAACCGGTCCACCGGCTTCATGGTGGTCTCGGCCGCCCTGTCGCTGCTGCTGTCCGAGCTGAGCAACAGCCCCGACGTGGCGTTCGGCGTCCCGACCACGGGCAGGCGCGACGCGGATCTCGCCGACCTGGTGGGCTTCTTCGCCAACACGCTGGTGCTCCGGGCGGATGTCTCCGGGCAGTTGACGGGCCGTCAGTTGCTGGCGCAGGTGCGGGGCCGGATCCTGGACGCCTCGGCGCATCAGGACGCTCCCTTCGACGCCCTGGTCGACCTGATCAACCCCACCCGCTCGCAGACCCACCACCCGCTGGTCCAGGTCATGCTCGGCTGGCAGAACAACATCTCCGCGGAGCTGACACTGCCGGGCGTGCGGGCCGACACCGTGTCCACCACGTCCCGCGCGGCCCGCATGGACCTCACGTTCAGCCTGCGCGAGCGGCACACCGAGTCCGGCGAACCGGCGGGCATCGGCGGCGTGGTCGAGTACCGCACCGACGTGTACGACGCGGCGACGGTCCAGTCGATGGTCGACCGCCTGGAGCGGATCCTCACCGCGATGGTCGCCGACATGGACCGGCCGGTCCTCTCCATCGACGTACTCGACGACGATGAGCGCGCCCACCTCGACCGCCTGGGCAACCGTGCCGCGCTCACTGAGCCCACCCGCGGCGCGTCGATACCCGAGCTGTTCGCCGCTCAGGTGGCGCGGACACCGGGCGCCGCGGCAGTGGTGTTCCAGGGCAGCTCGTGGACGTACCGCGAGCTGGACGAGGCGTCGGCGCGCCTGGCGCACCTGCTGACCGGTCGCGGAGTGGGCGCGGGGGACGCCGTCGCCCTCCTGCTCCCGCGCTCCGCCGAGACCGTGATCGCGGTCCTGGCCGTGCTGAAGCTGGGCGCGACGTACGTGCCGATCGACGTCAAGCACCCCGACGAGCGGGTGGCGTTCATCCTCGGCGACGCGGCACCGGTCGCCGTCGTGACCACGGCCGCGCTGGCCCACCGGATCGACGGGTTCGACATCGCGGTGATCGACGTCGACGACTCCGGCCTGGCTGCACAGCCGGTCACGGCCCCGGCCCTCCCCGACGCGGGCCGGATCGCTTACATCATCTACACCTCCGGCACCACCGGTGTGCCCAAGGGCGTCGCGGTCACCCACGCGAGCGTCACGCGGCTGTTCACCTCGACGGCTCCGGGGTTCGTACCGTCCGCCGACCAGGTCTGGTCGCTGTTCCACTCGTACGCGTTCGACGTGTCGGTGTGGGAGATGTGGGGTGCGCTGCTGCACGGCGGGCGCCTCGTCGTCGTCCCCGAGGACGTGGTCAAGGCCGCCACCGACTTCCATCAGCTGCTCGTCGACGAGCACGTCACCGTCCTGAGCCAGACGCCGTCGGCGTTCTACGCACTGCAGGCCGCCGACATACGGCAGGATCCCGGGGCCCGCCTCGACGCCGTGGAGGCCGTGGTCTTCGCGGGCGAGGCCCTGGAGCCGTCCAAACTGCGGGCGTGGCTGGAGCAGCGCGAGACCTGGCCGCACCTGATCAACATGTACGGCACGACGGAGACGACCGTCCACGCGTCGTTCCGCGGCATCGTCGCGGCGGACCTGGACAGCCATGTGAGCCCCGTCGGCGTGCCCCTCGCCGACCTGGCCTTCTTCGTGCTGGACGCCGGGCTGTGCCGGGTGCCGGTGGGCGTGGTCGGCGAGCTGTACGTGGCGGGCCCCGGTGTCGGCCTCGGCTACTTGGGCCGTGGCGGTCTCACGGCGTCGCGGTTCGTGGCCTGCCCGTTCGGTCCCGCGGGCTCGCGGATGTACCGCACGGGCGACCTGGTGCGGTGGAACCGCGCGGGCGAGCTGGAGTACGTGGGCCGCTCGGACGACCAGGTGAAGATCCGTGGCTTCCGGGTGGAGCTCGGCGAGGTCGAGGCCGCGCTGGCCGGTGTCGCGGGCGTGGAGCGGGCCGCGGTGGTGGTGCGGTCCTCCGACGCGGGCAAGCAGCTGGTGGGCTATGTGGTGCCCGCCGACGCCACGGCGGGCGTGGACGGCGCGGTGGTGCGCGGTGCGGTCGCCGGGCACCTGCCGGAGTACATGGTCCCCGCGGTGGTCATGGTCGTCGACGACCTGCGGCTGACGGTCAACGGCAAGCTGGACAAGCGGGCCCTGCCGGAGCCGGAGTTCACCGGCGGCGTGTACCGGGCGCCGTCGTCGCCGGTGGAGGAGATCGTCGCGGGGATCTTCGGGCGGGTGCTCGGTCTGCCGCAGGTCGGCGTGGACGACCCGTTCTTCGACCTCGGCGGCAACTCGCTGTCGGCGATGCGGGTGATCGCGGCCCTGCGGGAGTCCTTCGGCTCCGAGATCGGTGTCCGGGCGCTGTGGGAGGCCCCCTCGGTGTCGGGGCTCGCCCGGCTGGTGGGCAGCCCGGCCGACGGCGGTGCGGCGTGGGTTCCCATGGCGCGTCCGGAGCGGTTGCCGCTGTCGTTCGCGCAGCGCCGACTGTGGTTCATCCACCAGTTGGAGGGGCTGTCGTCGACGTACAACATCCCCCTGGTGTCGCGGCTCACCGGTGAGCTGGACGTCCGGGCGCTGGGCGCGGCGGTCGCCGATGTCGTGGGGCGGCACGAGAGCCTGCGGACGGTCTTCCCCGCCGTGGACGGCGTGCCGGAGCAGCGCGTCCTGGACGCGGCCGAGGCGGACGCGGGCTGGGGCGTCGTCGACGCCGGCACGTGGACGGAGGCGCGGCTCACCGACGCCGTCGGCGCATGCGGCCGCCACACCTTCGACCTGGCCACCGAAGTGCCCTTCCGGGCCACGCTCTTCGCGGTGTCGCCCACGGAACACCGGCTCGTGCTCGTCATGCACCACATCGCGGTCGACGGATGGTCGCTGGCACCGCTGCTGCGCGACCTGTGGGCCGCGTACGCAGCACGCGCCGAGGGGCACCCGCCCTCCTGGTCGCCGCTGCCCGTCCAGTACGCCGACCACACGCTCCGCCAGCACGCGCTGCTGGGCGACGAAGCGGATGCGAGCAGCGTGCTCGGCCGACAGGCGCAGTACTGGGAGCGGGCGCTGGAGGGGCTCCCCAGCAGGCTGGAACTCCCCACGGACCGGCCCTACCCGGCGGAGGCCGACCAGCACGGGGGCCGTGTCGCCGTCGAGCTGCCCGCGGACTTCCACGAGCTGGTGCAGCGGGTCGCGCGGGAACGCAACGCCACCACGTTCATGGTGATGTCGGCGGCGCTTTCGGTGCTGCTGTCGCGGCTGAGCGGCAGCGCGGACGTGGCGTTCGGCGTGCCGACGGCGGGCCGGGGGCGGACCGAGCTCGACGACATGGTCGGGTTCTTCGTCAACACCCTCGTGCTGCGCACGCAGGTCTCGGGCGAGCAGAGCTTCGGCGAGCTGCTCGGGCAGGTGCGGGAGCGGAGCGTCGACGCGTTCGCGCACCAGGACGTGCCCTTCGACGCGCTCGTGGAACGGCTCAACCCGGTCCGTACGCAGGCCCATCACCCGCTGGTCCAGGTGCTGTTCGGCTGGCAGACCGACACCGTCCCCGACATCTCGGTGCCGGGACTCGGCATGGAGACCGCCTCGGTCGACATCGGGGCCGCCCGGATGGACCTGGCGTTCAGCCTCCGTGAACGGTTCACGGACAACGGCCGTCCCGGGGGCATCAGCGGGATCGTCGAGTACCGCACGGACATCTTCGACGCCGCGACCGTGGAGCGCATGACGGCACGCTGGCAGCGGCTGCTGACCGCCATGGCGGCCGAGCCGGACCGTCCGTTGGCCTCGCTCGACGTGCTGGACGAGGCGGAACAGGCGCAGCTGGACGTGCTCGGCAACCGGGCGGTCCTGGCGGAGCCGTTCGACGCCGTGTCGGTGCCGGAGCTGTTCGCCCGCCAGGTGTCGCGGGCACCGGACGCCGTGGCGATGGTGTTCGAGGGCCGCTCGTGGACGTACCGGGAGCTGGACGAGGCGTCGTCGCGGCTCGCGCATCTGCTGGCCGGGCGCGGGGTGGGCGCCGGGGACACGGTGGCGCTGCTGCTGCCGCGTTCGGAGCACACCGTGACGTCGGTGCTCGCGGTGCTGAAGCTCGGCGCCGCCTATGTGCCGATCGACGTGAACCATCCGGACGAGCGCGTGGCGTTCGTACTTGAGGACGCCGCGCCGGTCGCGGTCCTCACTCTCAGCGAGCTCGCGGACCGGGTCGATGCGGACCGGGTGACGGTCGTGGACGTCGAGGACCCGGCCGTCGCCCGGCAGTCCACCGCCGCCCTGCCGTACCCCGCCGCCGACCAGGCCGCCTACGTCATCTACACCTCGGGCACGACCGGCACCCCCAAGGGTGTCGCGGTCACCCACCGCGGCATCGCGGACCTGATCGTCACGCACCTCCAGCGGCTCGCCGCGTCCGGCGCCCCGAGCAGCGACTCCCCGGGCACCGACCCCCTGGGCACCAGCTCCTTGCAGCCGCACGACCACGTCTGGACGCTGTTCCACTCCTACGCCTTCGACTTCGCGGTGTGGGAGATGTGCGGTGCGCTCCTGCACGGCGGGCGCCTGGTCGTGGTCCCCGAGGAGGTCGTGTACTCGCCCTTCGACTTCCGCGAGCTGCTCGTCGCCGAACAGGTGACGGTCCTGACGCAGACGCCGTCCGCGCTGGCCCGGCTCTCCCCGGAGGGACTGGAGTCGATCGCGGTGCTCCTGGTCGGCGGCGAGGCGTGCCCGGCGGAGCTGACCGAACGCTGGGCCCCCGGGCGGGCGATGATCAACGCCTACGGCCCGACGGAGTGCACCGTCTACGCGTCGATGAGCAGGCCGCTGGCCGCCGACGGGGTGGTCCCGATCGGCGCCGCGGGGTCGGGCACCGCGCTGTTCGTCCTCGACGGCGGACTGCGCCGGGTGCCGGTGGGCGTCGCCGGTGAGCTGTACGTCGCGGGACGCGGCGTGGCGCGCGGCTATGTGCGCCGTCCTGGGCTTACGGCGTCGCGGTTCGTGGCCGACCCGTTCGGCCCCGCGGGCTCGCGGATGTACCGCACCGGCGACCTGGTCCGCTGGAACCACGAAGGTGAACTGGAGTACGTCGGGCGCGCCGACGACCAGGTGAAGATCCGTGGCTACCGCGTCGAGACCGGCGAGATCGAGTCGGTGCTGCGCGCGGCCCCGGGCGTGGGGCAGGCCGCTGTCGTCGTCCGCGAGGACCGGCCGGGACACCGGCAACTGGTCGGCTACGTCGTCGCCGATGCCGATGCCGATGCCGATGCCGATGTCGACGGCACGGCCGCGCTGGACGGTGCCCGGCTGCGCTGCCTGACGGGCGAATGGCTGCCCGAGTACATGGTGCCCGCGGCGGTCGTGGTGCTGGACGCGCTGCCCATGACCGGCAACGGCAAGTTGGACAAGAAGGCCCTGCCCGCGCCCGACCACGGGGACACGGAGGGCTACCGGGCCCCGGCCACCGATGCCGAGGCGAGCCTGGCGGCCATCTACGCACAGGTGCTCGGCGTCGAACGGGTCAGCGTCGACGACTCGTTCTTCGACCTCGGCGGCGACAGCATCTCCTCCATGCAGGTGGTGTCCCGGGCCAGGGAAGCCGGACTGCACTGCAAGCCCCGCGACATCCTGGTCGAGCAGACCGTGGCGCGCGTGGCCCGCGTACTCCAGCAGTCGGGACCGGACGAGCCGGGCCTTGAGCCGGACGACGACACGGGACCCCTCACGGCGACGCCGATCATCCGTTGGCTCGACTCCCTGGCGGCGCCGACGGACGAGTTCAACCAGACGATGCTGTTCCAGGCGCCGTCGGAGGCGGAGCACGGTGACGTGGTCGCGCTCCTCCAGGCGTTGCTCGACCGGCACGCGATGCTCCGGCTGCGCATGGACGACGTCCCGCCGGGCGAACCGGGCAACCTCACGATCCCGCCCGTCGGCTCGGTGGACGCCGCCGACCGCGTCACCGTCGTCGAGGAGCTGACCGACGACGCGTTCACCGCCGCGGTGCGCGGGCTCGACCCGCGCCGCGGGGCCATGGTGCACGCCGTCTGGTCCGCACCGGCCCGCCAACTCCTCTTGGTCGTCCACCACTTGGCGGTCGACGCCGTCTCCTGGGGGATCATCCAGCGGGACATCGCGGCGGGCTGGCGGCACCTCGCCGAGGGCCGGGACATCGCGCTGGAGACCAGCGGCACCTCGTTCCGGCGCTGGGCCACGACCCTGGCGGAGTACGCCACCACACCGGAGGTCACCGACCGGCTGCCGAGCTGGCAGCGCATCGAGCGGGCCGCCGCGCTGCTGCCCGCGACACAGCGGTCCACCGACACCTGGGCGGACGTGGAGCAGCTGTCGGTCTCGGTCGACGCCGAGCTGACGGACGTCCTGGTGACCGAGGCGACCGCGGCCCTGCACGTCAACGTCCAAGAGCTGCTGCTCATCGCGCTCGGCACGGCACTGGCCCAGCAGCACCAGCACTTCGGCGCCCCCTTCCGCATCGACGTGGAGGGCCACGGGCGCCGCGACGAGGTCGGCACAGGGACCGATCTGACGGACACCGTCGGCTGGTTCACCGCGAAGTACCCGGTCGCGCTGACCGCGTCGCCGCTGGACAGGGAGACGGTCCTGGCCGGTGCCCCGGCCCTCGGCGCCTGGGTCAAGGACGCCAAGGAGCAGTTGCGTGCCGTCCCGGACGGGATCACGTACGGCCTGCTCAAGTACCTCGGCGACGGCGCGGACCTGCCCGGCGCGGATCCCGCGGTCGGCTTCAACTACCTGGGCCGCCGCGGCACCCCGCAGCCCGGTGACCGCCCCGGCGACTGGCGGATCCTCGGCCCGCTCGAATCGCCGGAGGCCAGGCGCTTCGGCTCCCGGCCGATGCTCCTTCCGCACACGGTCGACATCAACGCGGTCGTGCTCGGCAACGGCGCGGGGTCGGAACTCCACGCCACCTGGAGCTGGGCGGGCGCACGCGTCGACCGCTCCTACATCACCGAGCTGCACGCGCGCTGGCATGACGTCCTCGTCGGGATCGCCGCGTACGTGCGGAACGGCGGCGGCGGACTCACGCCCTCCGACGTGCTGCCCACGGCGGTCACCCAGCAGCAGCTCGACCGGCTCGCGCAGACCGTGGAACCGGCCGACCTCCTCCCGCTGACCCCGCTCCAGACCGGTCTGCTCTTCCACCGCCGCTCCGACAGCGCGGAGCCCACCGAGCTGTACACCGTGCAGCTGGGCATCGAGATCACCGGCGCGCTGGACGTGCCCCGCCTGCGCGAGGCCGTGCGCACCGTCGTCGCACGCCACCCCAACCTGGTGGCCCGGTTCGTCTCCGACCGGCTCACCGAGCCGGTGCAGGTCATTCCGAAGCGGCCGGACGTGCCGTGGACCGTGGTCGACGGCAACTACAGCGATGGCGACGAACAAGCCCTCCTCGACGCCGAGTTGGCCGCCTGCAGCAACCTCGCCGACGAGGCGCCGCTGCGCATCCTGATCCGCGAGACGGGACCGGACCGGCACAAGCTGGTGCTCTCCGTGCACCACATCGTGGTGGACGGCTGGTCGATCCAGATCATCCTCCGCGAGATCTTCGCCGCCTATCGCAAGGAGTCCCTGGCGCCCGCCCCCGCCTTCCGCGGCTATGTGGAGTGGCTGGCCGCGCAGGACTGGAGCGCCGCGCGACGTCACTGGCAGCACCTGCTCGCGGACCTGGAGACGCCGACCCTCGTCGACCCGGTCGACCGCTCGGGACCCGCCGCGCGGGCGCTGCTGCGGGCCGACCTCCCGGCCGGTGTCACCCGCGCCGTGGAGCGCCTGGCCCGCGCGCGGAACACGACGATGAACATCGTGCTGCAGGCCGCCTGGGCGCGCCTGCTCGGCGTGCTGACCGGCGGCCAGGACATCGTCTTCGGCACCACGGTCTCGGGCCGCCCGGCCGATCTGCCCGGCAGCGAGTCGGCCGTGGGCATGTTCATCAACACGGTCCCGGTACGCGCCCGTACGACCCTCTCGACGACCGCGGCCGAGCTGATCGGCACGCTCCGGGACGCCCATCACGACGGCATGGACCACCAGTTCATGGCGCTGGCCGACATCCAGCGCGCCGCGGGCCACCAGCGGCTCTTCGACGCGATCTTCGTGTACGAGAACTATCCGCTGAAGGCGTCCGGCGGACAGCTCGACAGCGACGGGCTCGGCATCCGGATCGCCTCAAGCCGCGAGTTCACGCACTATCCGATCGCCTTGCAGGCCTGGCCGGGAAGGCAGTTGAGGCTCCGCCTGGAGTACCGCACCGACGTCTTCGACGAGCGGACGGCCGCACGGATCCTGGCCTGGCTGGAGACGCTGGTCACCGCCATGGCCGCCGACGCCGACCGCCCGCTCGCGGCGATCGACGTGCTCGACGGCGACGAGCTGGCGCGGCTGGACGTGCTGGGGAACCGGCCGGTCCTGTCGGAGCGGAGGGATGTCCCGGCAGAGCAGGGCGCCGCGGTGTCGGTGCCCGCCCTCTTCGCCGAGCAGGTGCGGCTGCGGCCGGACGACGTGGCGGTGGTGTTCGAGGGCAGGTCGTGGACGTACCGCGAACTGGACGAGGCCTCGACGGGGCTGGCGCGGGTGCTGGCCGGGCGTGGCGTGGGCGCGGACGATGTCGTCGCGCTGCTGCTGCCCCGCTCGGAGCACACCGTGACGGCCGTTCTCGCGGTGCTGAAGCTGGGCGCGGCCTATCTGCCCCTCGACGTGAACACCCCCGACGAACGGCTGGCGTTCGTCCTGCGGGACGCGGAACCGGCGGCGGTCGTGACGACAGCGACGCTGTCGGAGCGGGTGCGCGGACACGGCGTCACCGTGGTGGACGTCGCGGAACCGGCGCAGGACAGCCGACCGGTCGGCGCCCCACTGGTCGGCGGCGACTTCCCGGCCCCCGACGCCGACCGCATCGCCTACCTCATCTACACCTCCGGAACCACCGGCACCCCCAAGGGCGTCGCCGTCACCCACGCCAACGTGACGCAGCTGTTCACCACGTCCGCACGGACGTCCGAGCTGGCCCCCGGCCAGGTGTGGTCCCTGTTCCACTCCTATGTGTTCGACGTGTCGGTGTGGGAGATGTGGGGCGCCCTGCTGCACGGCGGCCGCCTGGTCATCGCCTCCGACGACACCGTCCGCTCCGCCACCGACTTCCACGACCTGCTCGTGAAGGAGCGCGTCACCGTCCTGACCCAGACGCCCTCCGCCCTGGGCCGAATGTCGCCCCTGGGGCTCGACACGGTGCGGACCGTCTTCGTGGGCGGCGAGGCCTGCCCGGCCGAACTGGTCGACCGGTGGGCTCCCGGCCGAGAGGTGATCAACGCCTACGGTCCGACCGAAGGCACCGTCTACGCCTCGATGAGCGCCCCCATGCGGCCCGGCAACGGCGCCCCCATCGGCTCCCCGGTGCCGGGTGCCGCGCTGTTCGTGCTGGACGCGGGGCTGCGCCGGGTGCCGATGGGCGTCGTCGGTGAGCTGTACATCGCGGGGCGGGGTGTGGCGCGCGGCTACGTGCGCCGCCCGGGGCTTACCGCGTCGCGGTTCGTGGCGTGCCCGTTCGGTCCCGCGGGCTCGCGGATGTACCGCACCGGAGACCTGGTGCGCTGGAACGCCGACGGTGAGCTGGAGTACCTCGGGCGCTCGGACGACCAGGTGAAGATCCGTGGCTTCCGGGTCGAGCTGGGCGAGGTCGAGGCCGCGCTGGCCGCCGTGGCCGGGGTGGCGCACGCCGCGGTGGTGGCGCGGGACACCGATGCCGGTGCGCAGGTGGTGGGCTATGTCGTGCCTGCCGACACCGGCGCGGGCGTGGACGGCGCGACGGTACGGGCCGAGGTGGCCGCACGGCTGCCGGAGTACATGGTCCCGGCCGTCGTCGTGGTCATCGACGAGCTGCCGCTGACCGTCAACGGCAAGCTGGACAGGAGGGCGCTGCCCGAGCCCGAGTTCTCCGGCGGCGCGCACCGGGCCCCCTCATCGCCGGTCGAGGAGATCCTCTGCGGCATCTTCGCGCGGGTGCTCGACCTGCCGCAGGTCGGCGTGGACGACTCCTTCTTCGACCTGGGCGGCAACTCGCTGTCCGCGATGCGGGTCGTGGCGGCCGTACGGGAATCCTTCGACTGCGAGATCGGCGTGCGCGCGCTGATGGACGCCTCGTCGGTGGCGGGCCTGGCCCGTCTCGTGGGCGACCCGTCGGGTGACGGACAGGCCTGGGAGCCGGTCGTGCGCCCGGAGCGGCTGCCGCTGTCGTTCGCGCAGCGCCGTCTGTGGTTCATCCACCAGCTGGAGGGGCTGTCGGCGACCTACAACATTCCGCTGGTGCTCCGGCTGACCGGTTCGCTCGACGCCGACGCGCTGGCCGCGGCGGTCGCCGATGTCGTGGCCCGGCACGAGAGCCTGCGGACGGTGTTCCCGGCCGTGGACGGGGTGCCCGAGCAGCGCGTGCTCGACGTGTCCCGGGCGCACTTCGCCTGTGCCGTCAGCGACGCCACGGCCTGGACCGAGCAGCGGCTGGACGACGAGGTCGGCACGGTCACCCGCCACGCCTTCGACCTGGCCGCCGAGATCCCCTTCCGCGCCCGGCTCTTCAGGGTCTCCGCCACGGAACACCGCCTCGCCCTGGTGGTGCACCACATCGCGGGCGACGGCTCGTCCCTGGCACCGCTGGTCCGTGACCTGCTCACCGCGTACCGGGCCCGCGGCGCCGAGACGGCACCGGTCTGGGAGCCGCTGCCGGTGCAGTACGCCGACTTCACGCTCTGGCAGCACCGGCTCCTCGGCGACGAGGCCGACCCCGACACCCGGCTGGGCCGCCAGACGGCCTTCTGGGAGCAGGAGCTCGCCGGGTTCGAGGGCCTGCTTGAGCTGCCGACCGACCGGCCCTACCCCGTGGTCGCCGACCACCGGGGCGGCCAGGTCCTCGTCGAGTGGCCCGCGGAACTGCAGGAGCTCGTCGCGCGCAGGGCGCGGGAGCACAACGCGACGACGTTCATGGTGATGTCGGCGGCGCTTTCGGTGCTGCTGTCGCGGCTGAGCGGCAGCTCGGACGTGGCGTTCGGCGTGCCGACGGCGGGCCGTGGCCGCACCGAGTTCGACGACATGGTCGGGTTCTTCGTCAACACCCTGGTGCTGCGCACCGAGGTCTCGGGCGAGATGAGCTTCGCCGACCTGCTCGGGCAGGTGCGGGAGCGCAGCCTGGACGCCTTCGCCAACCAGGACGTGCCCTTCGACGCGCTCGTGGACCGCCTCAACCCGGTCCGCACCCAGGCCCACCACCCCCTGATCCAGGCCCTGTTCGCCTGGCAGAACGTCACCCTGCCCGACCTCTCCCTGCCGGGCCTGGACATCACCCCGCTGCGCGCGGACACCCTGACCGCCCGCATGGACCTGACCTTCAGCCTCCGTGAGCGGCTCGACGGCTCCGGCCGCCCCGCGGGCATCGGCGGCGTGGTCGAGTACCGCACCGACGTCTACGACGCCGCGACCGTCGAGCGCCTCGTGGCCCGCTGGCAGCGGCTGCTCAGGACGCTGCTCGCCGATGCGGACCGCCCGGTGCTCTCCATCGACCTCCTGGACGAGCAGGAGCTGGCGCACCTCGACGTCCTCGGCCAGCGGTCGGTGCTGGGTCACCCGGCCGACGACCCCTCGATTCCCCGGCTCTTCGCCGAGCAAGTGCGGCTGCGGCCCGCCGACGTGGCGCTGGTGTTCGACGGCAGGTCATGGACGTACCGGGAGCTGGACGAAGCGTCGACGAGGCTGGCGCACCTGCTTGCCGGGCGCGGCGTGGGCACGGGCGACGTCGTCGCGCTGCTGCTGCCGCGCTCGGAGCACACCGTGACCGCGATCCTGGCGCTGCTGAAGCTGGGCGCCACCTACGTGCCGATCGACGTCAAACACCCCGACGAGCGCGTGCGGTTCGTCCTCGGCGACGCCTCGCCCGCCGCGGTCCTGACCACGGTCGGCCTCGCCCACCGCGTCGAGGCGTCCGGCGTCCCGGTCGTGGACGTCGAGGACCCCGCGACGGCCGCACAGCCGACCGAGGCGTTCCCGCTGCCTGACGCCGACCTGCTCGCGTACATCACCTACACCTCAGGAACGACGGGCGTCCCCAAGGGCGTCGGCATCACCCAGGCGAACGTCACGCAGATGTACGCCCCATCGGAGCGGTCCTTCAAGCCCACCCCGGACCAGGTGTGGTCGCTGTTCCACTCCTATGTGTTCGACGTGTCGGTGTGGGAGATGTGGGGCGCCCTGCTGCACGGCGGCCGCCTGGTCGTCGTCCCCGAGCACGCCGTGCACTCCGCCGACGACTTCCACCGGCTGCTCGTCGCCGAGCGGGTCACCACGGTCAACCAGACCCCGTCGGCGCTCGAAATGCTCTCGCCCGAGGGTCTGGACGAGGTGCACACCGTCTTCGTGGGCGGCGAGGCGTGCTCCGCCTCGCTGGTCGAGCGCTGGGCCCCCGGCCGGTCCATGATCAACGGGTACGGGGAGACCGAGACGTTCTACGCCTCCATGAGCGGGCCCATGAAGCCCGGCGCGGGAGCGGCCCCCATCGGTACACCGGTGCCGGGCGACGCGCTGTTCGTCCTGGACGCGGGTCTGCGGCGGATACCCGTCGGCGTGGTCGGCGAGCTGTACGTGGCGGGCCGCAGCGTCGGCCGGGGCTATGTCGGCCGTGCCGGTCTGACGGCGTCGCGGTTCGTGGCGTGCCCGTTCGGTCCGGCGGGTTCGCGGATGTACCGCACCGGTGACCTGGTGCGCTGGAACCCGGACGGTGAGCTGGAGTTCGTCGGGCGCTCGGACGACCAGGTGAAGATCCGCGGCTTCCGGGTCGAGCTGGGCGAGGTCGAGGCCGCCCTCGCGGACGTGGCCGGGGTGGAGCGTGCGGTGGTGACCGTGCGCTCCACCGAATCCGGCAAGCAGCTCGTGGGCTACGTCGTGCCCGCCGACCCGGCCGTGCGGGTCGACGGCGGCTCCGTACGCGGCGAGCTCGCCGTGCGGCTGCCCGAGTACATGGTCCCGGCCGCGGTCATGGTCATCGACGCGCTGCCCTTGACCGTCAACGGCAAGCTGGACAAGCGGGCCCTGCCGGAGCCGGAGTTCACCGGCGGTGTCTTCCGGGCGCCGTCGTCACCGGTGGAGGAGATCCTCGCGGGGGTCTTCGCCCGGGTCCTTGAGGTGCCGCGGGTCGGGGTCGACGACTCCTTCTTCGACCTGGGCGGCAGCTCGCTGTCCGCGATGCGGGTCGTCGCCGCCGTACGGGAGGCGTTCGACACCGAGATCGGTGTGCGCGCCCTGATGGAGGCGCCGACCGTGCGGGGCCTCAGCAGGCAGCTCTACAGCTGGTCCGCGTCCGACGAGATGCCCCAGGTGGTGAGGTTGCGCCAGGGCACGGGACGCCCGCTGTTCTGCATCCACCCCGGCGGCGGCGTCAGCTGGGCCTACCGTGCCCTTGGCGGCGCCGTGCGGCGCCCGATCATCGGCATCCAGCAGACCCTCGACGACGGCCAACGGCCCGGCACGGTACGCGAGATGGCCGAGCACTACGCCGACCTCGTGCAGTCCGAACAGCCCGAAGGCCCTTACGACCTGCTCGGCTGGTCCTTCGGCGGTGTCGTCGCGCACCAGATGGCCGCGGTCCTTGAGCGCAGGGGAGCGCAGGTGCGGCGGCTCGTGCTGCTGGACGCGGCCCTCGTGGAATCCGGCACGCCCCGCTCACCGGACGAGGAATTCGACGAGATCGACGTACTGCGGTACTTCGTCTCCAAGAACGTCGACCTGCCCGCGCCGCCCGAACTGACCACCCAGGAACAGCTGGTGGAATGGATCGAAAGCCATTCCTCCCTTGGCGCGGCCATTCCACCGGCCTGGATGATCAGCCACGTCGTGCACAACCTCCGATTCAACTCGGAACTCTGGCACGGCCACACACCTGACGTGTTCAGCGGCGCCGCCGTGGTGTTCCAGGCCATGGGCAAGGAACTCGACCCCGGCTATTCACGCGACTGGACACCCCATGTCACCGGTCCGGTCACCGAGATCGCGGTGGAATGCGAACACAACGACATATTGAGTACCGACGTGTTGGACACCTATGGCGACCGGCTGCACGCAGAACTGGAAGGCGGCGACGATGACCAAACCCGGTGAGTTTCCCTATGAGGCCGGAATTCATCCCAAGGGATATACGTCCCGGCCGTGGACGATCAGGCAGTTGGCCGGTCTCGGCGACGGAATGGACACCAACAAGCGTTTCCACTACCTCCTCGACCGCGGTGAGACGGGGCTCTCCCTCGCCTTCGACCTGCCCACGCAGCTGGGTCTCGACCCGGACGACCCGACGGCCGTCGGCGAGGTCGGCCGCGCGGGCGTCTCGGTGGCCACCGTCGACGACCTGGCCGCCGTGTTCGACGGGATTCCGCTGGACCAGGTGTCGGTCTCGTTCACCATCAACGCGACCGCACCGATGATCCTCGCCCTGTGGGTCGTCGTCGCCGAGGAGTCGGGCGTCGACCCCGCGCTGCTGCGCGGCACGCTGCAGAACGAGATGCTCAAGGAACACGCGGCCCGCAAGGCGTTCGTGTTCGACCTGGACGACAGCTTCCGCTTCTCGCTGGACGTCATCGAGTACTGCGTACGCCACCTGCCCAAGGTCAACCCCGTGTCGATCTCCGGCGGGCACGCCCGCGAAGCCGGTGCGAGCCGGTCGATGGAGGTGGCGCTCGGCATCGCCGACGCGGAGGCGTACCTCCAGGGCATGCTGGCGCGCGGCTTCACCGTCGACGAGGTCGCACCGCGGCTCAGCTTCATCTTCGGCACCCACATGGAGGTCCTCGCCGAGGCGGCGAAGTTCCGGGTGCTGCGCAGGATGTACGCCACCCGCATGGTCGAGCTCTTCGGCGCCGCCAACGAGAAGTCGACCCGCATGCGCGTCCAGGTCAACACCTTCGGCTCGGCGCTGGCCGCCAGCGAGCCGCTCAACAACATCGCGCGCACCACCGTCCAGGCCATGGCGGCCGTCCTCGGCGGGGTCCAGTCCCTGCACGTGTGCGGCTTCGACGAGGCCGCGCAGACCCCGGGGCAGCTGTCGGCGCGCGTCGCGCTGCGGGTCCAGCAGATCCTCCTGAAGGAGACCGACCTGGCGCAGTACGTCGACCCGCTCGGCGGCTCCGACGTGATAGCCCGGATCGCCGACGAGATAGAGGCGGAGGCCACCGGCTGGCTCGACGACATCGCGGCCCGCGGCGGCCTGCTGAGCTGTCTGCGCAGCGGCTGGCTGGAGTCGCGCATCGACGACATGGCCTACACCGGGGGCGGCCCCACGGTCGGCGTCGTCGATGCCGAGGAGTCCGAGGAAGAGGACTGGCTCACCGAACGGCAACTGCGGTCCGGTGTCGTCCCCGGGCGCCGCACCCCCTTCGAACGCAGGAACTGCGACGCGGAGCTGCGCGCCCTGACCGAGGACGTCGCGGCGGGCCGCAACGTCATGGAGTCGATGATCGCGGCGGCGCGGGCGCGGGCCAGCATCGGACAGATGCAGCAGGCCGTCGCGGCCGGACTCGACGCGCCGCCGCCGCACGCCTGACCGGCACGCGGCACAAGTTTCCGAACACCCGAGTGGATAGCGAAGCAACATGAACAAGCAGCAGCTGACCGACACCGTCATCGCCTTCTGGGAGAAGGCCACCGGCGAAGAGGGCCTCACGCCCGAGGACAACTTCTTCGACCTGGGCGGCGAGTCCCTCGTGGCCGCGAAGATCCTCGCCCTCGTCGAGCGCGAGTACGGCCTGGAGGCGGAACTGCACCTGATATTCAACAACCCCACCATCGAAGAGTTCGTGGACGCCGTCGACGAGGAGCTGTCCGCCAAGGCACAGCGGGGGACGGTCGCATGACCACACAGGAACTCAAGTCGCTCTGGGGCGGCCCGGCGACGCCGGACTGCTTCCTGACCGCATTCGTCCGCCGCGTCGCCGACCACCCGGACCGTACGGCGGTGGTCGACGCCGACCGCACCTACACCTATGCGGAGCTGGCAGCCTGGGCGCAGGCGGTCTCGGCCGACCTGGCCGCGGCCGGGGTGGGCGTGGGCGACCGCGTCGCGGTGTCCCGGCCGCGCGGCGCGGGCGCCGTCGCCGCGCTCTTCGGAGTGATGCTGCGCGGCGCCACGTACGTCCCGCTGGACCCCGAATACCCCGTCGAACGCCTGCAGTTCATGATCGACGACTGTGCGCCGCGCGCCGTCATCACCACCGAGCACACACGCGTGCGCTACGACGGCCCGCTGGTGGACATCGGCACGCCGCCCGGCGTACCCGCGTCCCTGGAGCTGCGCCCGGTCGACTGCGATCCCGAGCTGGCCGCGTACGTCATCTACACCTCCGGGTCGACCGGCTGGCCCAAGGGCGTGGCCCTGAGCCACCGCTGCATCGACGCGATGGCCGAGTGGCAGGCGTCCCACTCGCCGCGCCCCGACCTGTGCACGGCGCAGTTCGCCCCGCTGAACTTCGACGTCTCGTTCCAGGAGATCCTGGGCACGCTGTGCGGCGGCGGCACGCTGGCGGTCATGCCGGAGGAGCTGCGCCGCGAGCCGACGCGGCTGCTGCGCTGGCTGGCCGAGCACCGGGTCGAGCGGCTCTTCCTGCCGTTCGTCGCCCTGCAGATGCTGGCGGTGACGGCGCGGCCCGACACCCTGGCCCAGCTGCACCTGGTCGAGGTGAACACCGCGGGTGAGCAGGTCGTCTGCTCGGAGGACATCCGGGCGATGTTCGCCGGAATGCCCGGCTGCCGACTGGTGAACCACTACGGGCAGAGCGAGTCCGCCATGGTGACCTCGCACATCCTGGGTCCCGACCCGTACGCGTGGCCCCATCTGCCGCCGATCGGCGTCCCCCTGCCGGGCTGCGAACTGCTCATCGACCCGGAGTCCCCGGAGACCCCGCACATCGGCGAACTCCTCGTGACGGGGCACCCGCTGTCGGAGGGCTACCTGGGCCGCCCGGAGCTGACGGCCGAGCGATACGTCGCCATCGCGCCCTCACCGGCCGGGCACACCCGGGCCTTCCGCACCGGCGACCTGGTCGAACTCACCGACGACGGCGTGCGCTTCCTGTCCCGCGTGGACAGCCAGATCAAGATCCGCGGCATCCGCGTCGACCTCCTGGAAGTCGACGCGCAACTGCTCACGGACCCCGACATCGCGGCCGCCGCGACGGCCATGGTGGCGACCAAGTCGGGTCACGCCAGCCTGCGTGCCGCCGTCGTCCTCCGTGAGGGGTGCACAGGTCCTGTCGAGGCCGCCGCTCTGGAGCGGCTGCGCAAGGTCCTGCCGGAGGTCTCGGTCCCGGTCTCCGTGACGGAACTGCCCGAACTGCCGAGGACGCCTAGCGGGAAGATCGACCGCGAGGCGATCGTCACGCTGATCAACGAGGACCGCAGCAGGCGGCGGCGCGAGCGGGGCGGCCGCACATGACCACGATCCTGCACGACAGGCCCGCGGACGCCGGACAGTACGCGCTGTGGGCGGAGGCCACGATCGACCCGTCGATCAGCGGCGGCGGCTACTTCGTGGCGACCTTCCACGGCGCGGTCGACGCACAGCAACTGGAGACCGCCGCACAGGCCGTGCTGCACCGGCACGAGCCGCTGCGGTCGGTCCTGCGCCTGGTCGACGGGCAGTTGCGCCAGTGCGTGCTGTCCGCCCAGGAGGCCTGCTCCTTCGGACACGGCGACCTGCCGTGCGAGGAAGGCGCAGAGCGCGCGGCCGTCCGGGCCTGGCGCGAGCGGCCCGAACAGCACCGCCACTGGGACCTGGCCACCGAGGCGCCCATCCGCTTCCGGCTCCTCAGGCACGGTCCCGACCGCTGCTCGGTCGTGTTCGAGGCCCACCACGCCGGGTTCGACGGGCGCAGCAAGTTCATCGTGGCCCGCGACTTCTCCTCCTGCCTGGCGGAGCTGCGAGCGGGCAGGGCGGTCAACCCGACGCCGCTGGCCGCCCCCGGCACCCCGGTGGCCCCCCGCGAAGTGACCGAGGAGGCCATCGAGTTCTGGCGCACCGCCGTCGACCGGGCGACGCCGATGTCCCTGCCCGAAGGCGGCCGCCTGGGGCAGCGGACGGTCACCGCATCGCCGACGATCGAACTGGACCCGGCCGCGGTCGCCGCCCTCCGCACGAAGGCACAGGCGCTGAAGGTGAGCACCTTCACCATGCTCCTGGCGGCGCTCACCCGCCAACTGGCGGTCTACGACAACACCGACCCGCTCCTCGCCCTGGCCTCCGACGTGAGCGACGAGCACACCGGCCATGTCGCCGGGCTGCAGATCAACGTGGTCCCCGTGGCCCTGGAGATCTCCCGGGGCGCCTCGACCGAGCAGTCGGTGGCGACCGCGCGCCGGGCGCTGGCACAACTGGCGCGCAACCGCCGCGTGCCGTTCGTCGACCTGGTCGCCGGTGTGCCCGGCAAGCCGATGGCCCGGCTCAGCACCGAGCTCGGCCTGTCCTTCCCCCGGCCGCCCGCCGGGCTGGACCTGGACATCCCGGGCCTGCGCTCCGCCTGGGACTTCTTCACGCCGAACACCAACGCGGCCCTGGCCAGGACCCTGCAGATCCGGGCGGACTGGCCGCATGCCCGGGTGCGTCTCGACTACCGCCAGGACCTCATGGGCGCGGCGGAGGCCGAACAGCTCCTGGCCGACTTCCGCACCGCCGTCTCCGACCTCGCCGCCGACCGCACGACCTCCTCGGTCGCCCCGGCGCGCGCGGACCGCCCGGGGCCGAGCACCGGCGGAACCCCGTACCTGTGCGGCGGCGTCCGCGCGGGAACCGTACGGAACGACGACGCTCCCCACCCGCCCGTCCTGACGCCCGCGGACGGCGTCGCGTTCACCGTGCACGGCCGCTCGGGACAGGCGCTGCCGCGCTCCATCGCGGGGACGCTCCGGGCCCGACTGCCCGACGGCAGCGAGGTCTCCACAGGCGACTGCGGGTACGTCGCCGCCGACGGCCTCGTGCGGCTCCTCGGGCCGCAGGACGGCCGGTGGATCCGCACCCGCAGCCTGATCGACGCCTCCGCCGTCGCCCGCGTCGCCCGCACCCACCCCTGGGTCCGGGAAGCGGAGGTGCGGATGGAGAAGGCCCGGACGGAGACCGCGGTGCTCACCGTGACCGGGCCCGGCAAGGACGCCCCGAGCGCGCGCGACGTCCGCGCCCATCTGCGCACCTGGCTGCACGGCAGCGACCTGCCGGGCCGCATCAGAATCACCGTTTCCGACCCTGACCCCAGCACCGACACCAGCACCGACCTCAGCACCGACGCTGACAGTGAAGAAGGATGACCATGGACGAGCTTTCGGCAGCTGTGATCGCGGGCGCCTCGCCCGACGTACTGGAAGGCCTTCCGGTCCCCGCCGACTACAACGCGGCCTACCTGCGCACCGAGGACATCGGCATCTTCTCCGGTGTGGAGGACAAGGACGTCCGCAAATCCATCCACCTCGGCAAGGTTCCGTTGCCGGAACTCGCCCCCGACGAGGTGCTGGTCGCCGTCATGGCGGCGGCGATGAACTACAACACGATCTGGTCCGCGACCTTCGAGCCGCTGCCCACCTTCAACTTCCTGCGCCACTACGGCAAGCAGGGCGGCTGGGCCGCCCGGCACGACCAGCCCTACCACGTACTGGGCTCGGACGCCGCCGGAGTGATCGTGCGCGTCGGTAGCGGCGTCCGCAACTGGAAGATCGGCGACCACGTCGCCGTGGCGACGGCCCACGTCGACGACCAGGAACCGCTCACCCAGCACGACGGCATGATGGGCGACGAGCAGCGGGCCTGGGGGTTCGAGACGAACTTCGGCGGCCTCGCCGACTACGCGGTCGTCCGGGCCAGCCAGCTGCTGCCCAAGGCGGCCCACCTCACCTGGGAGGAGGCGGCCAGCAACCCGCTGTGCGCGGGCACGGCCTACCGGATGCTCGTCAGTGAGCGCGGCGCCAACATGCGCCAGGGCGACGTGGTCCTCATCTGGGGCGCGGCGGGCGGTCTCGGCGGCTACGCCGTGCAGTTCGTCCGCAACGGCGGCGGCATACCGATCGGCATCGTCAGCTCGGACCAGAAGGCCGAGGTCGCCCGCAAGCTCGGCTGCGAACTGGTCATCGACCGGCGCGAGATCGGCGAGATCTCCGCCGATCCCGACGTCACCGTGGCGACCGGCAAACGACTCGGCAAGATCATCAGGCGTGAGATCGGCGAGGACCCGAACATCGTCTTCGAGCACGTCGGCCGGGAGACCTTCGGCCTCTCGGTGTTCATCGCCAGGCGCGGCGGCACCATCGTGACCTGCGGTTCGAGCACGGGCTACCAGCACACCTTCGACAACCGCTACCTCTGGATGCGGCTGAAGAAGATCGTCGGCAGCCACGGGGCGAACCTGTACGAGCAGTACCAGGCGAACCGCCTCATCCAGCGCGGCCGGGTGATGCCGATGCTGTCCGAGGTGTACCCGTTCCACGAGACGGGCGAGGCCGCCCGCATGATCCAGCTCAACGAACACCTCGGCAAGGTCGGTGTGCTCTGCCTGGCGCCGAACAGCGGCCTCGGCGTCACCGACCCCGCGCTGCGCGCGCAGATCGGCGAGGACCGGATCAGCCCGCTGATGACGGCATGACGCAGTCGGCTCCGATCTCAGACACAGGAAAGGCCGGGGGACAGATGCACCGTGTCCGAGTGGTGGTCGCCAAGCCGGGGCTCGACGGCCACGACCGAGGCGCCAAGGTGGTGGCACGGGCCCTGCGCGACGCCGGTATGGAGGTCATCTACACCGGGTTGCGCCAGACGCCCGAGCAGATCGTGCGGACCGTGCTGGAGGAGGGCGCCGACGCCGTCGGCCTGTCCCTGCTGTCGGGCGCCCACATGGAACTGGTGCCGCGGATCCTGAAGTTGCTCACCGAGAACGACGCGGCGGACGTGCCGGTCTTCTGCGGCGGCATCATCCCGCCGGAGGACGCACGGCTCCTCACCGAGCTGGGTGTACGCCGGATCTTCACCTCCCGCGACTCCCTCCCCGAGATCATCGAGTGGGCGCACGCCAACCTGCGTCCGCTGGAGGTGACCGAGTGACCGGCGGGCCGCTGCAGGCGACGCTGGAATCCGCCCGGCAGGGCAGTGTCCGGGCGCTGGCCCGGCTCATGGGGCGCGCGGAGAACCACGGCATCACGGAGGCCGACCTCGGCGCTCCGGGGGCTGCCCGCAAGAGCTGCCCGGTCATCGGCCTGACCGGGCCGCCGGGCGTCGGCAAGTCGACGTTCGTGTCCTGCCTCGTCGCCGAGTACCGGCGGCGGGGGAAGCGGGTGGCGGTGCTCTGCTTCGACCCGTCGTCGCCGGTGACCGGGGGCGCGCTGCTCGGCGACCGCATCCGCATGCAGGAGCATTCGGACGATCCCGGGGTGTTCATTCGGTCGGTGTCCAGCAGGGGCCATCTCGGCGGGCTCTCGGCCACTGCCCGGCCCATGATCTCGGTCCTGTCCGCGGTCGGGTTCGACGTCATCCTGATCGAGACGGTCGGGGCCGGGCAGTCGGAGGTCGAGATCGCGTCGGTCGCGGACCGGACCGTCGTCGTCCTCGCGCCCGGCGCGGGTGACGGCATCCAGATGGCCAAGGCCGGTGTCCTGGAGGTCGCCGATCTCTACGTCGTGAACAAGGCGGATCAGGACGGCGTCCACGGGATGGTCCGCGAACTCCGGGCCATGGTCGCGCTGGGCACCGTCGACATCCCCGTCGTGACGACCACGGCAAGCCGCGGGGAGGGCGCCGCGGAGGTCATCGCGGCCCTCGGCACGGACGACGAACGGGACTGACACCGCCACCCCACCCGACTCCCGGACAGTCAGCGCTGTCCGGGATCGTCGTTCAGGAGCGGGAACAGCCGGGCCACCGCCGCCACGGGCATGGTCCCCGCGACGGCCCGGTGGTCCCGGTCGCGGTATCCGGCCAGCAGATGGCGTACGGAGGCGGCGAGTTCGGCCATCTCCGCGGGGGTGAGGTGGACCACGGCGCTGAAGGACTCGTCGTGCCGCCACTCGGCGGGTGCCCGGTCCCGGTGGCTCAGCCAGTGCTGGTAGCTCTCGTCCTCCAACCCGCGTGCGAGGTCGTCGAACTGCTCCGGCGCCTCCCGGTCCTGCCGGTCCTGCCGGTCCTGCTGGCCCTCCTGTCCCGACGACTCCCACCGGAGCCGCCACGGCCGCGCCCGCCCGCCCTGCTGCGGAACCTCCTCGATGAGGCCGTGCCGGGCGAGTTGGCGCAGGTGGAAGGAGCAGAGCCCGGAGCTGTGGCCGAGGCGGGCGGCGGCCTGGGTGGACGTGACGGTGCCGACCTCGGCCAGCAGGTCCAGCAGGGCGACGCGCACGGGATGGTCCGGAAGTGACTGTCGGGCACGGCTCAACGGGTGCTCCCTGGAGGCTGCTTGACGGTCTTTGTCGCTCACTTTGCAAAGGCTGCTACTTTGGAAAGCATTCGGTCAAGCTGGGCAACCGCCGGCCGGGGATCAACTCCCTGGTCGGCGCGTGCATGTGCGGAAGGCGTTGAAACTCCATGGCTGTTCGGAACGGTGACATCTCGCAGGATCGCCGGGTGCGGGTGCAGGGGGAACCGGTCGATTCCTACCCGCAGTTCGCCCCGGAGGTCGAACGGGGTGCGGTGCACCGCATCACCGTCGTGGGGGAGGAGATCCTGAGCAGGCGGTGCCGGGAGGTCACGGAGTTCGGCACGCCCGAGCTCTCGCAGCTGATCGACGACATGTTCGCCACGAACCAGGTGGCGGAGGGCGCGGGCCTCGCGGCCAACCAGATCGACGTGGACCTGCAGTTGTTCGTGTGGGACATCATGGACGACTGGGGGGTGCGCCACGTCGGGCACATCGCCAACCCGGTCCTGGACGAGATCGAGACCGACGATCGCGTGCTGGTCGAGGAGACCGAGGGATGCCTGTCCGTGCCGGGCCCCTACCGCATGGTGCCCCGCCTCGACCGCGCCGTCGTGCGCGGCCGTGACAAGGACGGCAACCCCCTGGTGATCGAGGGCAGGGGCTACTTCGCCCGGTGCCTGCAGCACGAGACGGACCACCTGCACGGCCACCTCTACCTGGACCGTCTCAGCAAGCGGGAGCGGAAGTCCGCGCTGCGCGAGATGGAGGACTCCAAGGAGAAGATGTTCGCCCGCCGCGCCGCCACGGCCAAGAAGCTGGGCAAGTGACGGCTTGCAAGATCGTCCGTGGGTGCGGTGAACTTGAGCCATGCTGACGCGAATTGATCACATCGGGATCGCCTGCTTCGACCTCGACAAGACCATCGAGTTCTACCGTGAGACGTACGGTTTCGAGGTCCTCCACATCGAGGCCAACGAGGAACAGGGCCTCCGCGAGGCGATGTTGAAGATCAATGAGACGTCGGACGGCGGCGCAAGCCACCTCCAGCTCCTGGAGTCGACCCGCGAGGACTCCGTCGTGGGCAAGTGGCTGGCCAAGAACGGCGAGGGCGTCCACCACATCGCGTTCGGCACCGCGGATGTGGACGCCGACGCCGAGGCCATCCGCGGCAAGGGCGTCCGGGTGCTCTACGACGAGCCCCGGATCGGGTCCATGGGGTCGCGGATCACCTTCCTGCACCCCAAGGACTGCCACGGAGTGCTGACCGAACTCGTCACCGCCGCGCCGTCGGACCCGACCGGGCACTGAACCGCCCGGGTCCGACGGCGCGCCGTCACCCTCAGATGTCCCGGAACGTCTCGATCTGCGCGCCCACCGAGTTCAGGCGCTCCGCCAGCTCCTCGTATCCGCGGTTGATCACGTACACGTTCCGGAGTACGGACGTGCCCTCGGCCGCCATCATCGCGAGCAGCACGACCACGGCGGGGCGCAGCGCGGGCGGGCACATCATCTCGGCGGCGCGCCAGCGGGTCGGGCCCTCGACGAGCACCCGGTGCGGGTCGAGGAGCTGCAGACGGCCGCCGAGGCGGTTGAGGTCCGTGAGGTAGATCGCCCGGTTGTCGTAGACCCAGTCGTGGATCAGTGTCTTGCCCTGTGCCGCCGCCGCGATGGCCGCGAAGAACGGGACGTTGTCGATGTTCAGGCCCGGGAACGGCATCGGGTGGATCTTGTCGATCGGCGCCTCCAGCTTGGAGGGGCGCACGGTGAGGTCGATCAGGCGCGTACGGCCGTTGTCCGCGGGGTACTCCGCGGTGCGGTCGTGGTCGAGCCCCATCTCCTCCAGGACCGCGAGCTCGATCTCCAGGAACTCGATCGGCACCCGGCGCACCGTCAGCTCCGACTCCGTGACGACGGCGGCGGCCAGCAGGCTCATCGCCTCGACCGGGTCCTCGGAGGGGGAGTAGTCGACGTCGACGTCGATGGTGGGGACGCCGTGCACGGTCAGGGTGGTCGTGCCGATGCCCTCGACCTCGACGCCGAGCGCCTCCAGGAAGAAGCACAGGTCCTGGACCATGTAGTTCGACGAGGCGTTGCGGATGACCGTCGTGCCCGCGCTGCGCGCCGCGGCCAGCAGCGCGTTCTCGGTGACGGTGTCCCCGCGCTCGGTGAGGACGATGGGGCGGTCGGGGGCGATGTCGCGTGCCACCGTGGCGTGGTACAGCCCCTCGGTCGCCGCGATGTCCAGGCCGAACCGGCGCAGCGCGATCATGTGTGGCTCGATCGTGCGGGTGCCCAGGTCACAGCCGCCCGCGTACGGCAGCTTGAAGTGGTCCAAGCGGTGCAGGAGCGGGCCGAGGAACATGATGATCGAGCGGGTGCGGCGGGCCGCATCCGCGTCGATGGCGTCCATGTCCAGCTTGGCGGGCGGCACGATCTCCAGGTCGACGCCGTCGTTGATCCAACGGGTGCGCACCCCGATGGAGTTGAGCACCTCAAGGAGGCGGTAGACCTCCTCGATGCGGGCGACGCGGCGCAGCACCGTGCGGCCCTTGTTCAGGAGGGACGCACAGAGCAGCGCCACGCACGCGTTCTTGCTCGTCTTGACGTCGATGGCGCCGGAGAGCCGACGGCCGCCGACAACTCGCAGATGCATGGGGCCCGCGTACCCGAGCGAGACGATTTCACTGTCGAGAGCCTCGCCGATCCGGGCGATCATCTCAAGGCTGATGTTCTGGTTGCCGCGCTCGATGCGGTTCACGGCGCTCTGGCTGGTGCTGAGCGCCTCGGCGAGCTGCGTCTGTGTCCAGCCCCGGTGCTGCCGGGCGTCACGGATGAGCTTGCCGATGCGTACGAGGTAGTCGTCTGCCATGCGTCGCAGGTTATCTCAGATATGAGATGGCGTACGCGCTGGGGTAGGCCAGATGGGGATCGGCCGTCCGGGGGGCCTTTCCTCGCGCGCGAGTTCGGTGCCCGGAGGCTCAGCCGCAGCCGCACGAGGCATGCCGACCACCGTGCACCGACGCGTACGCCGTGGGCCGGGGCCCCGCCGCCGCCCGCGTCACTCGGGCGGCGGCCGCGCGTCCTGCCGACGACTCCGCGTCGTGCACCACTGTGCCCCCGACGAGCGTCAGGCGCACCTCGGAAGAGCTGATATCGGCCACCGGACACCGCGTCACATCGCGGTCGAGCAGCACGAGATCGGCTGCTTTTCCCCTCTCGACGGTGCCGGTGAGGTGCTCCGAGCGGAGTTGACGCGCGGTGCCCAGGGTGTGCATGAGCAGGGAAGACGTACGGCTGAGGCCTTCCTCCGCGCGGTACAGGTCGCCGCCTCCCTCCATGCCCTCGCGGTCGATCGCGGTGCGGATCTGGTTCCAGACCTGCAGAGGGTCGACCGGCCAGTCCGAGCCACCCGCGAGCGCCGCGCGCCGCTTCTGGAGACTGCGCGCCGGGTACAGCCATCGGTGGCGCCCGGCGCCGATGTAGGGCAGCAGGGCGTCCATGGTCCAGGTGTTGCGGGCGGCCCACTGGAGCTGCATGCAGGCGACGACGCCGAGCGCGGCGAACCGGGGGAGGTCGGCCGGATCCACCAGTTGGAGGTGGGCCGTGGTGTTGCGGAGATCACGGCGGCCGGTCTTCCGCAGGGCGTACGCGTACCCGTCCAGGGACGTGCGCACGGCGCGGTCGCCGATGGCGTGCGCGTGCATCTGCCAGCCCTCGGCGTTGAAGGCGGCGCTCAGCCGTCCGTAGTCCGCCGACGACACATAGAGGTCGCCGCGGTGGTCGGTGGGCTTGCCGTCCTTGTCGAGGTAGGGCTTGAGGAGCGCGGCGGTCTGCGCGGGGTACTCGATGACGCCGTCGAGGAAGACCTTGATGGTCCCGAAGCGCAGTCCGCGTACGCCCTTGAAGTCCGCGCGCAGTTCGTTCGCGTACGCGAGCGCGGCGGCCGGATCCTTCGTCAGGTCGGTCTCGACGCGCAGCGCGGGCACGATGCGCTGCGGGAGGCGGTCCGACTCGGCGAGGCGCCGATAGAGCTCCAGCTCGCCGCGCCCGACGACGGCTTCCATGAAGGTGGTGATGCCGGACGCGGCGGCCTCGGCGAGGGTCTTCGCGGCGGCATCCGCCAGTTGGGTCTCGTCGGGCTCGGGGATGTGCCGGGAGACGAGCGGCTGGGCGTCGTCCTTGAGCACACCGGTCGGCTTGCCGTCCGCACCCTTGACGATCTTGCCGCCGACCGGGTCGGGGGTCGACGCGGTGATCTTCGCGATGCCCAGGGCGCGCTGGTTGGCCCACAGGTTGTGGCCGTCGCCGCCGCGCAGGGCGATCGGGCGGCGGGTCGGCAGGGAGTCGAGCATCGAGTGGTGCGGGGCGGTGCCGCGCGGCAGCAGCCCGACCGGGTTCCAGTCCTCCACGACGAGCCACCCGTCGGGCTCCTGGTCGGCGGAGTCTTTGAGAAACCCGGTCAGCGTCTTCTGCAGCTCCTCGACGGTCTGCTCGGCCCCCGCGAGCGAGGGCCGCAGCGAACGGCTCGCGGCGTCCATCGGGTGGGCGTGCCCGTCGTGGATACCGCTCATGACGGTGCCGCCCCGCGCGTCCACGACGTCGGTGTCCCGTCCCACGAAGCGCTTCACGGCGGCGTCCGTGCCGACGGCGAGGATCCGCCCGTCCCGCCCGACGGCCACGGCCTCGTGCCGGGCACGGCTCGAAGTGCCGGTGAAGACACGGGCGTTGTGCACGACGAGGGCGGCGGACCGGCGTGGTCTCCTCGCCGCGGCGGCGGCGGGCCCGGCCGAGGCGACGATCCCCACGGCGCCCGCGGCCCCCGCGGCTCCCGCCGCGGCGAGGAGACCGCGCCGGGAGAGTGGGGGAGGCGGGGGAGGAGAGGGCAGAGAGGCGACAGGCCGAGACCCGACGGACGGGGACACCACAGGCTGAGACCCGACCGACGGGGACACGACAGGCTGAGACACGACGGGTTCGGGCACGACGGGTTCGGACACGACCACACTCCAACGCGTAGCGGCAACGGAACGAGTGGGTGGAACCATCGACGAGTAATCCGTTAACCAGAACCCGCCCCCGGCGACGGATTCCGTACGATGTGCCGCGTGCCAGGGCCGACTCTCGCCGACATAGCCCGCGCCGCGGAGGTCTCGACGGCGACGGTCTCGCACGCCCTCAACGGCACCGGCAGGGTCGGCGAAGCCACCCGCCGCCGGGTCCGCGAGACGGCGACCCGCCTCGGCTACGGCACGCCGGGGCCGCCCCGCACCCGCACGCTCGGCGTCGCGGTCACCACGTTCCCCGCCGCCTGGAACTACACGGAGATCGCCTACTTCTCCCGCGCCGTCACCGCGGCCACCTCCGCCGCCCACGCCCGCGGCTACGCCCTCATCACCCTCCCCGCCGACCGCGCCGCCGACGACTCCTGGCACAGCCTCGCCGTCGACGGCATGCTGATCATGGACAGCCCGCGCGGCGACCCGATGGTCCGCGCCCTGCGCGCCCGCGGCATCCCGCTCGTCTTCGACGGCGTCCCCGGCGACCCGCGCCCCGGCGACCACTGGGTCGACAACGACCACGAGAGGGCCACCCGCGAGGTGCTCGACCACCTCGCGGCCGCCGGTGCCCGCCACATCGCCCTGCAGTCCGGCAACGGCGACGAGCACTACGCCCGCGCGGTGACGGCGGCGTACGAGCAGTGGTGCGGGGAGCGCGGCGCGGCCCCGCTGGTCGTG
This sequence comes from Streptomyces sp. NPDC042371, assembly GCF_056437465.1. Lineage (NCBI taxonomy): Bacteria > Bacillati > Actinomycetota > Actinomycetes > Kitasatosporales > Streptomycetaceae > Streptomyces > Streptomyces sp. NPDC042371. Next base: position 324,128 of record NZ_JBWKAP010000003.1, read on the forward strand.
CCCTTCGACCCGGACGACGACCAGGGACACGCGTTCGACGCCCTGCTGGGGGGCGAGGCCCGCGTCGACGCCGTCTACGCCGCGTACGACCCCGGCGGCCGCCAGCTCCTGGCCGCCGCGGCCCGGCACGGCCTGCGCGTCCCCGCCGACCTGCGCGTGGTCTGCGCGAGCGAGGACCCCGCCTACGCGGCGACCGAACCGCCCGTGACGACGGTGACCCTCGCCCCCGAGCGGGCCGCACGGGCCGCCGTGGCCGTCCTCGTCGACCTGATCGAGGGCGGCGGCGCGGCGGCCCCAGGACCGGTCGTCGTACCGGCGGGCCTGGTGGTCCGTGCCTCGTCCGGCGGTCAGCCCGCGGCGGGCTGGTCGACGTAGCCCTCGGCGCCGCCCCGGTAGTACGTGGCGGGGTCCCCGGCGGCCAGCTCCCGGCCCAGCGCGAACCGGCTGACCAGGTCCGGGTTGGCGACGAAGTGCGTGGCGAACGACACGGCGTCGGCGACGTCCGCGGCCACGGCGGCGTTGGCGGAGTCCTGGCCGAAGCCGTTGTTCACGATCACCGGTCCCGCGAAGCGCCGACGGTAGCGGGCGAACACCCCGAGGTCCGGGGCGTCACCGGCCGCGAGGTCCGGGCCGCGCAGGTGCAGATAGTGCACGGGACGGTCGTTCAGCGCGGTCACCAGCTCGTCGAAGTCGGCGAGCGTCGACGCGTCGGGGGTGAAGAACCCGCCGTCCCAGTAGGGCGAGAGCCGCACCCCCACACCCCGCCCCGGCCAGGCGTCCGAGGCCGCGCCGACGACGTCGAGCAGCAGCCGTCGCCGCCTCGCCCGGTCACCGCCGTAGGCGTCGGTGCGGCGGTTGAGCCTCGGATTGAGGAACTGGGCCAGGAGGAACACGCCGAGAGCACCGATCTCGACGCCGTCGAAGCCCGCACGGCGTGCGTTGTACGAAGCGGTACGGAACTCCTCGACGGTCCTCTCCACGTCCGCGAGCGTCATCTCGCGCGGCGTGACGGTCTCCTTGAACCCCTGCTCCGTGAACGACCTCTCCCGTGGATTGACCGCGGAGGGCCCGAACGGCGTCTCGCCGCCCAGGTGGTCGGGGTGCGAGGCGGCGCCGGTGTGCCACAACTGCTGCACGATCCGGCCGCCGAGCGCGTGCACGACGTCGGTGACCCGGCGCCACCCCGCGACCTGCTCCTCGCTGTAGACACCGGGGACGTCGATGAACCCGATCGCGCGCTCGCTCACCCAGGTGCCCTCGGTGACGATCAGACCGGCGCCCGCCCGCTGGCCGTAGTGCACGGCGTGCAACTCGGTCGGCGCAAGGGCGCTGTTGGTGGCGCGGGCCCGGGTGGTCGGCGCCATCACCACACGGTTGGGCAGACGCAGACCGCCCAGGTCGAGCCCTTGCAACAAGGGCTGGGAGAGGACGGTCGGCAGGGGGGCGGGCAGGGGCGTGGACAGGTGCGTGGGCATGGTGGATCTCCTGGGCGCCCGGAGAGGGCTTGGGTGTCGGGATAAGGTCACGGCGGCTCGGCCGCGCAGGGCACGAACCGCGTACGACACCCAGGTGACGGGGCGCGAAGGGAAGAGGTGACCGGTGGACGGGCAAGAGGCCGAGGCCGGGCGGGAACTGCTCGCCTCACGCTTCGAGGCGCACCGGGGACACCTGCGCGCGGTGGCCCACCGCATGCTCGGCTCGCTGGCCGACGCCGACGACGCGGTCCAGGAGACCTGGCTGCGGCTCAGCAGGACCGGCGACGACGGCATCGAGAACCTCGCGGGCTGGCTGCGCACGGTCGTCTCCCGCCTCTGCCTGGACATGCTGCGGTCCGCCGCGTTCCGCCACGAGGAGGCGGTGGGCGACCGGCTGCCCGACGGCACCGGCGATGCGGGCACCCGCGCCGCCGACCCCGAGGAGGAGGCGCTGCTCGCCGAATCGGTGGGCCGCGCGCTGCTCGTGGTCCTCGACAGGCTGGGCCCCGCCGAGCGCGTCGCGTTCGTGCTGCACGACCTGTTCGCCGTGCCGTTCGCGGACATCGCCCCCATCGTGGAGCGCACCCCGGTGGCCACGAAGAAGCTGGCGAGCCGCGCCCGCCACAAGGTCCAGGGGCCACCCGCCCCCACCGCCCCCGGGCTCGCCCACCACCGGCACGTCGTCGAAGCCTTCCTCACCGCGTCCCGCAACGGCGACCTCGAAGCGCTGCTCGCCGTCCTGGCCCCCGACGTCGTGCGCAGGGCCGATCTCGGCGCGCTTTCCGGCGTCCGGGCGGCGGAGATCCGCGGCGCACGGGCCGTGGCGGAGGAGACGGTGCTCCTGCGGCGCAACGCCCGCGTCGCGGAGCCCGCACTCATCAACGGCGCACCGGGCCTGCTCGTCGCACCCCGCGGCCGCCTGCTCCTCGCGCTCGTCATCACGGTCGAGGGCGACCGGGTGGCGTCGTACGAGGTGATCGCGGACGAGAGCCGACTGCGCGAGCTGGACCTGTCACTGCTCCCGCAGGGCCCCGCCGACCACTGAGGCCACGACCTTCCTGACGGCCGCCTCACCGGCCTCCCCGGTCACCTCCCGGCCTGCGAAGAGCAGATGGCCGGTGCCGATCAGGGTGAACGCCAGCGTGTCCACGTCGGAGTCCGCGGCGAGGCGCCCGAGGTCGCGCTCCGCCGTCAGATACGCGGCGACGACGGCACCGGCCTCTGTCAGGAGGGGGATGCCGACAGGGGTGGTCCCGCGCAGCTGCGCCCGCAGGCCGTCCCGGGCGGTGACCAGGCCGAGGACGCCCAGCGCGACCGGCCCGAACAGGTCCGTCAGCGCGGTGGTTACGTTCCCGACGACGCTGCCCGTCCCCGCGCCTCCCCGCAGCGCCGCGCCCCGCGCCTCGACCCCGGCGATGCGGTCGCGCACCAGTTCGGCCAGGAACACGTCGAAGTCGGCGAAGTGCCGGTGCAGGACCCCCTTGGCGCAGCCCGCCTCCGTGGTGACCGCGCGGCTGGTCAGCGCGTTCGGCCCGGCCCGGATCAGGATGCGTTCGGCGGCGGCGAACAACTGCTCGCGCACATCGCGGATGGCCACCCCTGTAGGCACGTGGGTCCCGCCTTTCCCTTGCCGTTACCGTCCGCCCCGTTGACGAGTGGGCGCGCGCCCACTCAAAGTGGGCGCATGCCCACTATCCCTGAGCACGAGCCGCACATGCACCGCCGGATGGCCGAATCCTTCGGCGTGGACGCCGAGCGCTACGACCGGGCCAGGCCCCGCTATCCCGACGCCCTCGTCGAACGCGTCGTCGAGGCCGCCCCGGGGGCCGACGTCCTCGATGTCGGCTGCGGCACCGGCATCGTGGCCAGGCAGTTCCTGAAGGCGGGGTGTTCCGTGCTCGGGGTCGAGCCGGACGGGCGGATGGCGGACCGGGCCCGGCGGCTCGGGGTCACGGCGGAGGTCGCGACGTTCGAGGAGTGGGACCCGGCGGGCCGGGAGTTCGACGTGGTGGTCGCAGGGCAGGCCTGGCACTGGGTCGACCCGGTCGCGGGAGCTGCCAAGGCGGCGCGGGTGCTGCGCCCCGGCGGCCGCCTCGTCACCTTCTGGAACGTGCCCGAGCCGCCGCCCGCGATCGGGGAGGCCTTCGCCGACGCCTATGAGCAGGTGGCCCCCGACTCGCCGGTCACGGTCCGCGTCACGCCGGAGCAGGCCAGGGACGGCCACGGGCCGCTGCTCGCGAAGGCGGCCGAAGGAATCCGCGCGGCGGGCGCGTTCGCCGCGCCCGAGGAGTGGGATTTCGACTGGAAGACGACCTACACGCGCGACGCGTGGCTGGACCAGCTGCCGACCCAGGGCATCCTCACCCGCCTCCCGCGGGAAGCGGTCGCCCGGATCCTCGAAGCCGTCGGCGCGGCCGTCGACGCACAGGGCGGCAGCTTCACCATGCGATACGTGACGGTGGCGCTCGCCGCGGAGCGTGCCGGACGGTGAGCGGCGCCACCGCCCCCCGTCACATGGGGAGCGAGAGCAGTCGCACCTGCCCCGAGGGCCAGCGGGCGTCCTCGTGCAGGGGCGTCACCATGGTCCGCAGGGGCATGGTCACCAGGCGGGCTTCAGGTTGTTCGACGAGTACGTCCATGTCGAGCGGGTGCCATCCCAGGCGCTGGTAGAGCGGCACAAGGGGAGGTCGGCAGAACAGGAGTGCGTACTGGGGGCCCATTGTGCGGGCGTGCTCCAGGGCCGCCGTGACGACGAGCCGAGCCAGGCCCTGGCCTTGCATGCCGGGTGCGACGGCGACCCCGCCGACGCCCACCACCTCTGTCTCGGTGCCGCCGATCGCGACAGGCAGTCGCAGCAGGCCGGTGTGGGCCACGAGCCGGTCTTCGTGTCTGATGCCGAAGTGTTCCTCCTTCGGCCGCCAGGTCAGACCGGTCGAGGCGACACCGAAAGGATCGTCGCCGTTGCCGAGGATCTCCTCCTGGTCCGCCCTCGTGTACTCGGAGAGCCGCACCACGGTCGCTGTCGCAGAGGATCGGTTGTCAGGCATTCCCACATGATGATCTCTCCGCCCAGCACTGGCCAAGAGACAGCGGACACCGAGGGCGCGCCTCGTCGTACGCGCGGGTCATGTACTAGAGTTATCTCGACATCGAGATATCTGCCGAGGCGCACCAGAAGCCGCCACTCGGTAAGGGTTACCTAACTAAGCCTTACCTTAGCGGACCGACGAGGAATCGTGGCGGCAGGATGTACGGAACGCGCGAAAAAATCTGAAGGAGACTGTCGTGTCGGCGAACAGCTTCGACGCCCGCAGCACGCTGCGCGTGGGCGACGAGTCGTACGAGATCTTCAAGCTGGACAAGGTCGAGGGCTCCGCACGCCTTCCCTACAGCCTGAAGGTGCTGCTGGAGAACCTGCTCCGTACCGAGGACGGCGCGAACATCACCGCCGACCACATCCGTGCGATCGGCGCCTGGGACTCGCAGGCCCAGCCCTCGCAGGAGATCCAGTTCACGCCGGCTCGCGTGATCATGCAGGACTTCACCGGCGTGCCCTGTGTCGTCGACCTCGCCACCATGCGTGAGGCCGTCAAGGAGCTCGGCGGCGACGCGGACAAGGTCAACCCGCTCTCCCCGGCCGAGCTGGTCATCGACCACTCCGTCATCGCCGACAAGTTCGGTACGTCCGACGCCTTCGGCCAGAACGTCGAGCTGGAGTACGGCCGCAACAAGGAGCGCTACCAGTTCCTGCGCTGGGGCCAGACCGCCTTCGACGACTTCAAGGTCGTCCCCCCGGGCACCGGCATCGTCCACCAGGTCAACATCGAGCACCTGGCGCGCACGGTCATGGTCCGAGGCGGCCAGGCCTACCCCGACACCCTCGTCGGCACCGACTCGCACACCACGATGGTCAACGGCCTGGGCGTCCTGGGCTGGGGCGTCGGCGGCATCGAGGCCGAGGCCGCGATGCTGGGCCAGCCGGTCTCCATGCTCATCCCGCGCGTCGTCGGCTTCAAGCTGACCGGTGAGCTGAAGCCGGGCACCACCGCCACGGACCTCGTGCTCACCATCACCGAGATGCTGCGCAAGCACGGCGTCGTCGGCAAGTTCGTCGAGTTCTACGGTGAGGGCGTCGCCGCCACCTCCCTCGCGAACCGCGCCACCATCGGCAACATGTCGCCGGAGTTCGGCTCCACCGCCGCGATCTTCCCGATCGACGGCGAGACGCTGAACTACCTGAAGCTGACCGGCCGCTCCGAGCAGCAGGTCGCGCTCGTCGAGGCGTACGCCAAGGAGCAGGGCCTCTGGCTCGACCCGGCCGCCGAGCCCGACTTCTCCGAGAAGCTGGAGCTCGACCTCTCCACGGTCGTTCCGTCGATCGCCGGTCCGAAGCGTCCGCAGGACCGCATCGTCCTCGCCAACGCCTCGCAGCAGTTCGCGCTCGACGTGCGCAACTACGTCGCCACCGCCGACGAGGCGGGCGAGGAGTCCTTCCCGGCCTCCGACGCCCCGGCCACCACCAACGGTGTCCCGTCGAACCCGACCACGGTCACGGCCCCCGACGGCTCGACCTACGAGATCGACCACGGTGCGGTGACGGTCGCGGCCATCACCTCCTGCACCAACACGTCGAACCCGTACGTGATGGTCGCCGCCGCGCTCGTCGCGAAGAAGGCCGTCGAGAAGGGCCTGACCCGCAAGCCGTGGGTCAAGACCACTCTCGCCCCGGGCTCCAAGGTCGTCACCGACTACTTCGACAAGGCGGGGCTCACCCCCTACCTCGACAAGGTCGGCTTCAACCTCGTCGGCTACGGCTGCACCACCTGCATCGGCAACTCGGGCCCGCTGCCCGAGGAGGTCTCGAAGGCCGTCAACGACCACGACCTGGCCGTGACGTCCGTCCTCTCCGGTAACCGGAACTTCGAGGGCCGCATCAACCCCGACGTCAAGATGAACTACCTCGCGTCCCCGCCGCTGGTCGTCGCGTACGCCATCGCGGGCTCGATGAAGGTCGACATCACGACCGAGGCCCTGGGCGCCGACCAGGACGGCAACCCGGTCTTCCTCAAGGACATCTGGCCCACCGAGGCCGAGGTCAACGACGTCGTCGCCAACTCCATCGGCGAGGACATGTTCAACAAGTCCTACTCCGACGTCTTCGCGGGCGACGCCCAGTGGCAGGCGCTGTCGATCCCGACCGGCAACACCTTCGAGTGGGACGCCGAGTCGACCTACGTCCGCAAGCCCCCTTACTTCGAGGGCATGGCGCACGAGCCGTCCCCCGTCGAGGACATCACGGGCGCCCGCGTCCTCGCCAAGCTGGGCGACTCGGTCACCACCGACCACATCTCGCCCGCCGGTGCGATCAAGGCCGACACCCCGGCCGGCAAGTACCTGACGGAGCACGGCGTGCAGCGCCGCGACTTCAACTCGTACGGCTCGCGCCGCGGCAACCACGAGGTCATGATTCGCGGCACGTTCGCGAACATCCGCCTGCGCAACCAGCTCGCGCCGGGCACCGAGGGCGGCTTCACCCGCGACTTCACGCAGGCCGAAGGACCGGTGTCGTTCATCTACGACGCCTCGCGCAACTACATCGAGCAGGGCACCCCGCTCGTCATCCTGGGCGGCAAGGAGTACGGCTCCGGCTCGTCCCGCGACTGGGCCGCCAAGGGCACCGCGCTCCTCGGCGTCAAGGCCGTCATCACCGAGTCGTACGAGCGCATCCACCGCTCGAACCTCATCGGCATGGGCGTCCTGCCGCTCCAGTACCCGGAGGGCCAGAACGCCGACTCCCTCGGCCTGACCGGCGAGGAGACCTTCTCCTTCGAGGGCGTCACCGAGCTGAACAACGGCACGACCCCCCGCACGGTGAAGGTCACCACCGACACCGGTGTGGAGTTCGACGCGGTCGTCCGCATCGACACCCCCGGCGAGGCGGACTACTACCGCAACGGCGGCATCATGCAGTACGTGCTGCGCAACCTGATCCGCAAGTAAGCGGTCTGGTACGGCAGTTGAGGGCCGCACCCCCGGGCATGTCCCGGGGGTGCGGCCCTCGCCGCGTTCTCAGTTCGTCGTGATCAGTGACGCCGACGGGTCCGAGCGCATGACGTGGTCGACGTGGATCAGACGGGCGAGGGCCCGGCCGTTCTCCACGTTCGCCGAGATCCCCACCGGGACCACGTAGTTCCCGTCCGGGAGCCCGGCGTAGTACAGGCCGGGGAGCGGGCCGAGGCGGCCGTTCTCGTGGAGCGGCGCCCCGTTCGCGTCGAGCACGTGGCGCGGCAGGATGCGGTAGTCGGGGCCGAATCCGGTGCACCAGACGATCGTCGTGATGCCGTGGTGCGCCAGGTCGAGCTGCTCACCGAAGTCCGCGACGTGCTCCATGGGGACCTCGGGGGCGGGCTTCTGCTCCGGCGCCACGAAGCCCCGTCGCCGGATGCGGGTGTCGATCATGTCGACGGCGTGCCGGAAGGAGCGGGCGGACTCCTCGGCGACGGCGACGACGTTGTCCTTGAGGAGGAGCGTGCCGCCGTCGGCCGCCCGCACGGAGCCGACCAGGGTGACGCCCTGCGCGGCCAGGGTGCCGACGTTGAGGTCCTCGCGCTTGTCCCGCACGGCGGTCACCGGCAGGCCGGGCAGTACGCAGCCGTCGCCGTCGCCGCCCACGGTCCCGAAGTCGTCGTACAGGGAGAGCGCCGACAGCCATTCGAGGAGGCCGCGGCCGCGGTACTGGCGCGGCCAGGCGCGGTGCCGCCCGACCGCGAGGAAGGTGCGCCGCCCCGCGCCCGCCAGCTCGTGCGCGATCTGCTGGCCGCTGATGCCCGCGCCGACCACGAGGACCGCGCCGTCCGGCAGGGCCGCGGGATTGCGGTAGTCGCGGGAGTGCAACTGGTGGACGGACGGGGCGACATCGGCGGCGAGGGCGGGAGTGCGGGGCGCGGCGTAGCCGCCCACCGCCATGACCAGGTTGCGGGACTCGACGGTGCCTCCGGCGGACAGGTGCGTCCTGAACCTCACCTCGTCGTGGTCCGAGGCGTCCGGCAGGCACTCGACCTCCCGGACGGACGTGTGCTCGCGCACCCGCAGCCCCCGCTCCTGTACATAGCGGCGCAGGCGCCCGGCCAGTTCGGGCCCCGACATGAACCCGTCGGGGTCGTCGCCGTCGTACTCCTTGCCGGGGAAGCGGACCGACCGGTTGCCGCTCCCGACCAGCAGGCTGTCCCACCGCTCGTGCGCCCAGGCCTGCCCGATCTCTCCCCGCTCAAGGACGAGCGCCTCGCGCCCGAGCTCCTTCAGGGCCCCGGCCGCGCCGCACCCCTGCTGCCCGGCGCCGACGACGACGGTCTCCACGTACTCGACTGCTGCCACGACAAATCCCCTCTGCCTCCGCCGCGAGAACACGGCTACTTAGGTTTACCTAAGTAAGACCTTGCCTCCTCAAGTCGACTTGATGTCAACTGTGTTCATGACGCGGCGAAGTGAGGTCCTCATCGGTGAAGCGGCGGCTCTCTACGGCCTGGCGCCGTCCACGGTGCGGTGGTGGGAGCAGCAGGGCGTGCTCAATCCGCCCGCCCGCCACGGCGGCAAGCGGCTCTACGGCGACGCCGACCTGCGCCGTCTCGGCCTCGCTTATCTGTGCTGCGTGGTCGGCCGGATGCCGTTGGACCAGGCCGCCGTCGTCACCTCGGGCAAGGCCGCGCGGGACGATTGGCGGGAGGCCATCGACGCCCAACTCGTGCGCCTCGAACGGACGATCGCGGAGTTGGAGGCGGCCCGGGGCTATCTCCGCCACGCGTTGAACTGCACGAGCGACGACATCGCGGGGAGCTGCTCCATCATGGACGCCGAGCTGACCGCGCGCACCCCGCGCGGCCGCTTCCCTGACGCCGACCTCGTCACCGCCGCCCGGCAGGCCGCCGCGTGACGAACACGCGACGGCCCGCCTCCCCCGGGTGTGAGTGATCAGCTCAGCGGAATGTTCTGCACGGCCGACAGCAGCGGGATGAGTACGTAGTCGCCGTTCCCCGCGCCGCAGGTCGGAGTCGTCTCCTGGGTGTCGGAGATCTTCGTGCCCGTCGTGTACCGGTTGTCCGGGGCGGGCACCACGCTCGTCATGTGGCTCTTGAGCCGCTCCGAGTAGTACACGCACTGGTGCAGGTTGAGGTAGCGGCCCGCGGTCAGGTCCAGGGGCAGGGAGCCCGAGAGGCCCGGGTTGGGCACGTGGCTGCCGTTGCCGGGACCGCAGGTGGGAGAGGTCTCCTTGGTGTTCGAGACCTTCGTGCCGGTGGAGTAGCGTCCGTCGCCGCTCGGTGTCACCAGGGTGGTGAAGCGGTCGGTGCTCGCGCTCCGGTAGTAGTCGCACTGCTGGAGGTTGAGGTAGCGCCCGGTGCCCAGGTTCAGCGCCTTGACGCCGTGCAGCAGCGGGACCGGTACGTGATTGCCGTTGCCCGCGCCGCACGCCGCCGTGGTGTCGGCGGTGGCGGAGTGCTTGGTGCCGGTGGAGTAGCGGCCGTCGCCGCTCGGTGTCACGAAGGTGTTGAAGTGGTCGTCGAGGCCGCTCGCGTAGTAGGCGCACTGGTGCAGGTTCAGATAGCCGGAGGCGGCGGCCTCGGACTCCCCGCCCCGCGTCGCTCCCGATGCCTGCGCCCCCGTGCCCATGGCTGCCGCCAGGCCCATGGCCACGGCGAGCGCCGGGCGCCACAGGCGGCCGCTGGTCCATCGCGTCATGTCGTGGTTCTCCTCTCCCTGTGCGGGGCGCTCAGGGCGCGTCCCGCACCTCGGACCACGAAGTTCCCAGGAGGAATGCGGGACGGGTATCCCCGGATCCAGGGATACCCGCCGCACAGGAGCCGTGCTACTTCCCGTTCTGCCTTTCCCGCCCTACTTCTGCGGCCACCCGCCGTACGGCACGGTGATGAGCTCCATGGCGTGCCCCGCGGGATCCAGGAAGTACACGCCACGGCCGCCGTCGTTGCGGTTGAACTCGCCCGGCTGCTTCTGGTGCGGGTCGGCCCAGTGCTCGATGCCGAGTGTCCGGATCTTTTCGTACGCAGCTTCGAACTCCGCCTCGGAGACAAGGAAGGCGTAATGCTGCGGGGTGATCGACTCGGCGGGAACGGCGGCGAAGTCGAGGGTGACCGAGTTGCTGAGGGCGACCGCGATGAACGGGCCCCATTCTGCGGCGATTTCGAGGCCCAACAGCTCCGCGAAGAACTCGGCGGACTCCCGGTTGTCCCGGGCATGGACGATCGTGTGATTCAACTGAACTGACAAGGAATGCCTCCATAAGGCATCTCCCGACACCTCCATGCCTCACCCAGCCGGTGACCGACACGCGATGTCGCCGTGGATCTTAGGCATGACGGGGCCGTGCTGTCGAGCCGCTCGCCGTGCCACGGACCGCCCGTGGCAGGTCTGGACTTGTCCGCGCAGGCTCTCTACGCTCAGCCGCACCACGCACAGAGAGCGCTCTCACCCATTCAACTCAGGTCCAGCGCACCCCCGTTGGCACGAACCGTTGGAACGACGAGAGGACACCCTGTGAGACGCAAGACCAGTGCACGCCTCGGCCTGTCCGCCTTCCTGCTGGCGGCCGCCTGTGCCGGGACCGCCCTCGTTCCCGCCGCGGCCGCCGATCCCGGTACGACCTCGTCCGGCGCCGACGAGGCGCCCGCCTCGGACGGGCTTCTCCGGGCGATGGAGCGCGACTTCGGGCTGTCGCCCGCCGCCGCGCGCGAGCGGCTCGCCGACGAGAAGCAGTCGCTCAAGGTCGAGCGCGCCGCGCGGAAGGCGGCCGGTGCGGCGTTCGGCGGGGCCTGGTTCGATGCCGGGAGCGGGCGGCTCACCGTTGCCCTGGCCGGGCGCGGGGCCGCCGCCGAGGTGCGGGAGACCGGCGCCGACGTCCGGTTCGTCGAGCACAGTGCCGCCAGGCTGGACGCGGCGAAGGAGCGCGTCGACAAGTTGGCCAAGAAGGTCAAGGCGCCTGATGGGGTGGCCAGTTGGCGGGTCGATGCCAAGGCTAATCGCGTCGTCGTCGACGTCGTCGAAGGCCACCGTGCGGACAACGATGTCACAGCCTTCCTGAAGCGCGTCCGCGCCACCGCCCCCGTCCGCGTGGGCACCGTCCCCGAGGGTCCGAGCACCTTCGCCGCCGGAACCGTCGGCGGCGACCCGTACTACACCGGCAACGTCCGCTGCTCCATAGGCTTCTCCGTGCACGGCGGCTTCGTCACGGCCGGGCACTGCGGCAAGGCGGGCGCGGGTGTGCGCGGCTGGGACAACTCCAACATCGGTTCGTTCCAGGGGTCTTCGTTCCCCGACAACGACTACGCGTGGGTGTCCGTCGGCAGCGGCTGGTGGACCGTGCCCGTCGTGCTCGGCTGGGGCACCATCCCCGACCGGCTGGTCAAGGGCTCCGCGGAGATGCCCGTCGGCACGTCGATCTGCCGCTCCGGTTCCACCACGAAGTGGCACTGCGGGAATCTTCTCGCCAAGAACGAGACCGTCAACTACTCGGGTGGCGCCATCGTCCACCAGTTGACCAAGACCAGCGTCTGCGCCGAGGGCGGTGACTCGGGCGGCTCGTTCATCAGCGGCGACCAGGCCCAGGGCGTCACGTCCGGCGGCTGGGGCAACTGCGGCAGCGGTGGCGAGACGTGGTTCCAGCCGGTGAACGAGATCCTTCAGCGGTACAACCTGCGGCTGCACACCGCCTGACCGGTCGATATCGGTCGGCAGCGATCGAAGGTGCGCCCGGCGGTCCCTGTGCGCTGCCGGGCGCACCACACCCGCCTACCGCGCCGGACGGATCGCCAGCCGGTGCCGGAACTCGTCGCGCGGGTCGTACTTCGCCTTCACCCGTTGCAGGCGCGGGTAGTTGTCCTTGTAGTAGAGCGTGTACCAGGGCACGCCCGACGTGTTCTGCTCCGGGTCGGCGAGGTCCGCGTCCGGGTAGTTGATGAACGCCCCGTCGCTGACCGCGCCCGGCACCGGGACGCCGCCGCTGTCGGCGTACACCCCGCGGTAGAGCGAGCGCACCCAGTCGGTCTGGCGCTCGCCGTCCTGCGTCTCCGCGTCCCAGCCCGCCATGTAGACGGCCTTCAGGATCGAGTCGCGCTGGGCGACGGCGGTGGCGGCGGGGGCGACCTTGCGGGCCGCGCCGCCGTACGCGACGAGCCACAGCGTGCCGCTGATGCGCTGGGCCGGGTCGTCGGACGGCCGCAGGTGCTCGTGCAGGACGTCGAGCTGCCGGTCCGTGAAGGTCTTCCGCAGGTACGCGCTCTTGACCTTGAACGGCGAGGACCTGGTGTCCGTGATGGAGGTCAGCGCGTTCAGCCACGACAGCGGCGGCCTGCGGATCGCGGGCGCGGCGCCCACGCCCCGGCCGACGGCGGCGATGTAGTCGTCGACGAGCCGCTGCGCGCCGGGCACGGCCGCGTCGATCACCCCGGCGAGGACGGCACCGGAGCCCGCCGCCTGCGTGGTGTTGACCATCAGCACGCTGAACAGGTGCGCGTACGGCGAGTCGGGGTCGCTGTTGCGCTCGCACCACTGTCCGTGGTTGCGCATCAGGGTCTTGAAGTCCCGCGCGTCGAGATCCTTCCAGGTCCATCCGGCCCGGAAGGCGAGGAAGGAGGCGGGGGCCTTCGGCAGCAGCTTCGTCGGGTCGTCGCCGTGGGCTCCAGGAGTACGGAACCAGTAGCGCGTCACGATGCCGAAGTTGCCGCCGCCCCCGCCGGTGTGCGCCCACCACAGGTCGTGGTGCGGGTCGTCGGGGTCGCGTCCCGCGATGACCGCGCGGGCGGTGCCGTCCTTGTCCACGACGACGACTTCGAGCGCGTGCAGATGGTCGACGGAGACGCCGTCGCGCCGCGACATCACGCCGTACCCGCCGCCGACGACGTGGCCGCCGATGCCGACCTCGGCGGTCGCCCCCGCGGGGATGGTCACGCCCCAGCCGATGAACAGCTCGCGGTACACCTCGGCGAGCATCGCGCCGGGCTCCACACAGAAGGCCCGTCGCTCGGCGTCGTACGAGATCTCGCGCATCGGCGACATGTCGATGACGGCCTTGATGTCCGGGTGGTCGACGAAGTCCTCGAAGCAGTGGCCGCCGCTGCGTACGGCGATGCGCTTGCCCTGGCGCACGGCGTGCTGGACGGCGTCGACGACCTCGGCGGTGGAGTGCACGACGCGGAAGTAGTCGGGCCTGCCGATGAAGCGGCCGTTGCAGCCGCGCTGGGTGAGGGAGAGGTAGCGGGGGTCGTCGGGGCCGATGGGGGCGGTGGGTGCCCCGGCACGCGCCGTGGTGGTCGCGGTGGGCCGGTTCGGGGCTGCCTCGGCCGTACCTGCCGCCCCGGCGGCCAGTGCCGCGCCCCCGGACGCCGTGGCGGCGAGCACGCGTCTGCGGCTGGGAGCGGGTCCGGGTGCGGTTCCGGTACGTGGCTGTCCTGGCTCGGTCGTGCCTTCCATGTGCTGTCCCCCGTCGGGTGAGGTCTCGTTGACCCCACCACCATCACGGCGGGTGTGACCGCCGTCATCCACCGTTCGGTCAAGGGGCGCCTGCTCCCCAGGGTGCAGACGTACCCCTTAGGGGTGGGCCCGGAGACGGAGCGCTTTTTGGCCAGCGGGTCAGCCGGTCAGACCGGACGAGCGGTCCGGCGGTCCGCGACGACGCGCAGCGCCGCACGCTGCTCCTCGCCCGCGAGGCCGTGCGTCCGGCAGTACGCGACGACGTGGGCGTCGGCCTCCGCCGTGCCCAGCGCCGCGAGACCGCGCAGCGCGGGGCCGTGCCGGTGGGCCGGGCGTGCGGTGGCGAGCACCGCCGCCAGGGGCGCGACGCAGTCGGGGGAGCGGCGGTCGGCCAGCGCCTCGGCCGCGGGCCGATGGACGTCTGCGGTCTCCGGTGAGACCGCAAGACCGGCCAACGCCGCCACCGCCACGGCTCCCGGGCACCCGGCGAGCGCCGCGACCAGTTCGTCCCCGATGCGCCGCCGGAACCGCGGCGGCTCCGCAAGCGAGGCCAGAACGTGCGCTCCCGGAGCGCCGATCCGGCCCAGGGCCCGCACCGCGCCCCGCGCCACATCACGGCTCGCGTCGCCCGCCGCGAGCTCCCCGAGCGCGTCGGCGGCCTCGGCGACAGGGAACAGTCCCAACGCCTGCGCCGCCTGCACTCGCACCGGCTCCAGCGGATCCCGGGCGGCGGCCAGCAGCACCGGCAACGACTCGCCCGCGCCGATCAGTCCGAGCGCGTGGACGGCGCGGGCGCGGAGCGTGCCGGGCTCCTCGCCGTCGCCCACGAGAGCGGCGAGGCGCCCGGCGGCGGGTCCGTGCCGCAGGGCGCCGAGCGCGTCGGCGGCGGCCGACCGTACGTCCCTGGTGTCCTCCGCGTCGGGCGCGGCGAGCGCGTCGAGGAGCAGCGTTGCCGCGTCGGCGCACTCAAGCAGCCCCAGCGACACGGCCGCGCTCCGCCGCCGGTACCGGGCCCCGGGCGACCCGTCGGCCAGCGCCGCGAGCAACTCCCGTACGGGCGGCGGTGTGGGCAGGGCGGACAGGGCACGCGCGACCGCGTCGCCGATGCGTGCGTCGCCGAGTGCGGCGAGGAGCGCGTCGGCCGCCTCCTCGCCCCCGAGGGCGCCGAGCGCGGCGGCCGCCGCCCTGCGCACCGCCGGTACCGACTCCTCGCCGAGCAGCTCGATCAGGGTCGGCAGGTCCCGGTAGTCCCGCGCCGGGCCGAAGAGTTCGGGCCGCTCCTGGATGAGCGCGCAGACCGTGACGGCGGAGCAGTCCGGGGCGCGGTAGGCGGCCGCGCGCCCCGGCGTGGTGTCCATGAGGTGGGCCCGCAGTTCGTCCCGGCCGTTCTCCGTCCTGGCCAGGAGCGCGGCCGCGGGGCGCGCGGTCGCCGCGTCCGGATCGCGCAGCGCGCGCCGCAGCATGACTTCGGGGGACAGCCCGGCCGGTGGCGGCCAGGAATCCTCGGGGATCTCGGCGAGCGCCAGGACCGCCGCCTTGCGCAGCCGTGGCGAAGTGCCTTGCGAACGCACCAGGAACAGCAGGGCCGGTCCGGTACGAGGGTCGCGCATCGCCCCCAGGGCCTCCACGGTGTGCAGCTCGTCACCGGGCAGCAGCGCCCAGAGCGCGGCCATCAGTACGGGAACGGCCTCCGGCGGGCGCAGCCGGGCCACCACTTCGACGACCACGCGTGGCGGCTTCGGATCGCCCAGCCGGTGGACGAGTTCGCGGACCGCCTCGGGTCCGCCGATGGCGCCCAGGTCCTCGTACATCCGGACCGCCCGCGCCCCCTCGCCCGGCGCACCGCGCCGCACCTGCCCGAGGATCACCGGCAGGGCGCGGCGGTCCCGCAGTTCCGCGAGGGCGGACAGGGCGTGCAGGTGCAGCCAGCGCGGGTAGTCGTCCGGCCGGTCCACGCAGTCGAAGAGGGCGTCGGCGGCCGCCCGTCCGCCGATGTCCCGCAGCAGGTCGACGGCCCACACGGTGTACGGCGACGGGCCGGACCGCATGACCTCGCGCAGGCCCGCGACATCGCCCTTCAGCCGCATCCCCACGATGTCCGGCTCCACGTCAGGCCTCCCGGCGCGCGTCCTCGTCGGCCATCGCCACGTACAACGGCGTGCCCACGACGATCTCGACCTGCCGTCCGTCCCGCCCGGTGACGGTGGCGTGCAGCAGCCGCCGCGCGAGGAACTCGCCGTAGACCGGCGGGACCGTCAACGACTCCGCGAATTCGAGGACTTGGTGCGCCGCCTCCTCCTCGTGGGGCGGGACGTCCGACCTCGCCGCACGGTGGTGACGGGGCCAGTCCTCCGGCGCGTCCCGCAGCAGCCGGAACAAGGACGGCAGCATCGAGTGGGAGGCTCGGATCGTGTCCGGAGCGGTCCGCTGCCCGAGCAGATGGTGCGCCGATCCGATCAGCGCGACGACGGTGTCGCCGTCGCGCCCCGTCATGAACGTGGGCCCGGCGGGGGACCCGTACCCGGCGATCCGCAGCTCCAGATCACCCCGGAACCAGGGTCTGGGCTCCGTCATCCAACTGACGTCGAACTCCCGCTCCAGGTACGCCTCGACGATGTCCAGCCGGTCGTACGTGGTCGTGTCGGCACGCGGCGACTGAACGGCGACGCTGAGCACCTTGAGGTCGACCTTCGCCTCGACGGCGATCCGCTTCAGGAGCTTGGGCGGGATCTGCTCGTACAGCATGTCCAGCTTGGCGCCGGAGACGTAGAGGTAGTACCGCACGTGACGCTAGGCGCGGGCCTGGGGGAGGGACAGGAAGGCGGTCCAGGCGTCCGGGGCGACGGTGAAGTGGGGGCGGTCCGGGTTCTTGGAGTCGCGGATGTGGATGGCGGTGGGGTGGGCGGCGATTTCTAGGCAGGCGCCGCCTTCGCCACTGCTGTAGCTGGACTTGCGCCAGGTGTAGGCGACTTCGAGGCACTGGCCGCCTTCGCTGCCGCTGTAACTGGACTTGAACCACTCAAGCGCGGTGCTGCCGCTCATTGTTCTCCTAGCAGACGGTCCAACAGGTCCCTGGTGTCCTCCGCGTTGAGGGCCTGTGTTCGCAGCATCGCATACTTCTGGGTCAGGATCGCCACCTCGTCCGGATCAGCGATCAGGTGACTGCCGCGCTGGGTTTCGGAGTAGGCCAGCCGCTGGTGCTCGGGTGTTTCGAGCAAGATGAACGGGCCTTCGAGGCCTGCGTGGGTAGACCGGCCCAACGGTAGAACTTGCACCGCAAGCCCCGGCAGTTCCGTGTACTCCCGGAGGTGGTGCAACTGCTCGGCGTGCACCTGACTTCCGCCCAACTCGTCCTTCAGCGCGGCCTCCCAGATCATGAAGCTGGTCATTGGCGGCTGCTTGCAGTGCAGCAGGTCGCGGCGCTCGATGCGCGCCGCGACGAGCCGCTCGATCTCGTCCTCGTCGTACACCGGGACGCGGCTGCGGAATACCGCCCGCGCATAGGCCTCCGTCTGCAGCAGACCAGGCACCAGCAGGCTCTCGTACCAGGAGATGGCGATCGCTTCCCGCTCGCAGTCCAGATATTCCTCCGCCCACCGTGGAACGAGGTCCACCTCCGGCATATTGGAGACCGCCGTCTCCAGCGTGCCGTTCGTACCGAGAAAATCATCCAGCTGCACCGCCAGATCCAGCTTCAACGGGCGCCGCCCTTGCTCCACGGAGGCGATCTGCTCCTCGCTCAGGCCGAACCGATCGGCCAGCGATCTCTGTGTGTACCCCGCGGCCGCCCTGTGAAGGGCGAGCAGCGCGCCCACCATCCTCATCGCCGAGGCGTTCCTACGTGGTCGTCGCTTTGGGCTGCTCATGCGGTCCAACTCCCCACCTGAAGCCGTGTTTTCACACAGGAAACCCGTACAGACCAGGCGTACGGGTTTACTCACTGCTTCATCATGGCCACGCAGTGTGACTGTCGTCACGTGAACCGAGAAAGTTTCTACCGGCGAGAAGGCCGGTCCGTCCCCGCAGCCCGCGCCTTCACGGCCGCCGCGCTCGCTGACTGGGGCGTCCACGGGGAGCGCGCGGACGACATCACGCTCTGCGTCAGCGAGCTGGCGACCAACGCGCTGCTGCACGGCGCCCCGCCAGGGCGGGGGTTCCGGCTGTACGTGCACCACGCGGGCGACGTGATCCGCGTCGCCGTGCACGACAGCGGCAGCGGGCGGCCGCGGCTCGACCTCGAAGAACGGGAGGACGGCGAGTCGGGGCGGGGGCTGCTGCTCGTGGCGGCGCTGGCCGACAAGTGGGGGGTGGAGGAACAGGACCCCGGCAAGGAGGTGTGGTGCGAGTTCGCCCTCGGTGGCGAAGACGTCCAGGCCCGCGGCGACGCGGGCGAGGTGGTGGTCCAGGGGGGTGAGCGGCCCGGCCCGCCGCTCCCGACGAAGGTCGGGGACGGCGGGCCGGGGTGGTGCGACGTGCCGGACGGGTCCGGGATCAGCCGAGCAGCTCCACCTCCGCGAGCGTCGCCGCCCCGCCCTTCGGGACCAGCCGGTAGTGGCCGTACGTCCCCGGGCGGTCGATCGTGAAGGCCCGGGTCTGCTGGTCCCAGGCGAAGGATTCGCCCGAGCGCTTGTCCAGGTCCTTCCACTTCTCGCCGTCCGAGGAGCCCTGCAGCACCCAGTCGCGCGGCGCCTTCGCCTTGTCGGCGGGTGACGTCAGCGTGTACTGGACCGCCTTCGTCTCCTTGCCGACCGGCAGCTCGATCGCCGCGTCGGACGTGGCCTCGGTCGCCGACGAGTTGTCGAAGAGCGCACCCTCACCCTTGAGGGCGTCCGTCCTCGGCGACGGGACCTTGTCGTCCTTGGTGATCGACGCGGGCTGGGCGTTCTTGCCGCTGCCCCAGGCCGACGGCTTCGGGCCCATGTCGAACTCCAGGACCCCGCCGCGGGCGACGACGTCGTGCGGGAGCGCGGTCGACTTCCACGCCTTGCCGTTGACCTTCAGGCCCTGCACGTACACGTTCTTCGCGCTGTTCTTCGGCGCCTTCACGACCAGGTCGCGGCCGTTGTCGAGGTGCAGGGTCATCTTCGTGAACTGCGGCGACCCGATGGCGTACTCACCGCTGCCCATGACCAGGGGGTAGAAGCCCAGCGAGGAGAAGAGGTACCAGCCGGACTGCTCGCCGTTGTCCTCGTCGCCGTGGTAGCCCTGGCCGATCTCGCTGCCCGTGTAGAGACGGGAGAGGACCTCGCGGACCTTCTCCTGCGTCTTATACGGCTGCCCGGCCGCGTCGTACATGTACGCGGCGTGGTGGGCGACCTGGTTGGAGTGGCCGTACATCCCCATGCGTACGTCACGCGCCTCCGTCATCTCGTGGATGACGCCTCCGTAGGAGCCCGCGAACTCCGCGGAGCCGGTCTCCGGAGTGGCGAAGTACGTGTCGAGCTTCTCCCCGAGGCCCTTGCGGCCGCCGTACAGGTTCGCCAGACCGCGCGAGTCCTGCGGGGCGGTGAAGGCGTAACCCCAGGCGTTGGTCTCGGTGTAGTCGTGGCCCCACACGCGAGGGTCGAACTTCTCCGAGGGGACGCGCCACACGCCCTTGCCGTCCTTGCCCTGGAAGAAGCCGGGATCGGTGCCCGCGCCCGCCGCCTTGCCGTCGAAGAGGTTCACGTAGTCACGGGCACGGTTGAGGAAGTACTCGGACTCCTCCTTGTAGTGCTTCTTACCCGTCTTCTTGTAGAGGGCCGCTCCCATCCGGGAGATCCCGTAGTCATTGACGTAACCCTCCAGGGCCCACGACAGGCCCTCGTGCGTCTCGCTGGGCGTGTAGCCGAGGAACGGCGACGTCTTCATGCCCTTGCGGCCGACGCCCGAGGTCGGCGGGACCACGGACGCGTTCTTCAGGGCGGCGTCGTACGCGGCCTCCGCGTCGAACTTCACGCCCTTGGTGTACGCGTCGGCGAACGCCACGTCGGACGACGTGCCCGTCATCAGGTCCGCGGCACCGGGCGACGACCAGCGCGAGGTCCAGCCGCCGTCCTTGTAGTGCTGCACGAAGCCGTCGACCAGCTCACCCGCCTTCTTCGGAGTGAGCAGCGAGTAGGCGGGCCACGTCGTGCGGTACGTGTCCCAGAAGCCGTTGTTGACGTACGGCTTGCCCTCGACGATCTTCGCGCCGGTGTGGGTCGGGGTGTCGGGCCCGGTCTGCGGCGAGAACGGGGAGGCGTACTTGTACGTCGCCTTGCCGCCCTTCGCCCCGACCTTCTCGAAGCCGGAGTTGGGGTACAGGTAGAGGCGGTACAGGCTGGAGTAGAGACTCGTGCGCTGGCCCTCGCTCGCGCCCTCCACCTCGACCTTGCCGAGGATGTCGTCCCACTGCTGCTGGGCGCGGTTCTTGACGCGGTCGAAGGAGGTGCCCGCCGGTATCTCGTCGGCGAGGTTCGCCTTCGCCTGGTCCAGGCTGATGAGGGACGTGGCGAGGCGGAGGTTGACGGTGCGGTCCTTGCCGGGCTTGAAGCGCAGGTAGCCCGTCACGTCGCCGCCACCGCCGCCGTCCAGCTTGCCGCCCGCGGTGGTGGGGGTGTCGAAGGTGCCGTAGACGAAGAGGCGCGTGGCACCGGCCGACAGACCGGACTTGACGTCCGAGAAGCCGGAGACGATGCCGTTCTCCTTGTCGAGGGTCAGGCCGCCCTTGTCCGAGACGTTGTCGAAGATGACGCTCGCGTCGTCACCGGGATAGGTGAACTTCATCATCGCCGCGTGGTCGGTCGGCGCCATCTCGGCCTTGAGGCCGTTCTCGAACGTCACGCCGTAGTAGTGCGGGCGCGCCGTCTCCTTCTCGTGCTTGAAGGGCAGCGCCCGCTTGGTGCGGGACGCGCTGGGGGTGTCCTTGTCGACGGACGGCATCAGCTGGAACGTCTGCCGGTCGCCCATCCACGGGCTCGGCTCGTGGCTCGCGCTGAACGCCTGCATCGTCGGCAGGTTGTCGCTGTTGTTGCTGCGCGCATAGTCGTACAGCCAGCTCAGGGAGCCCGCGTTGGTCACCGGCGTCCAGAAGTTGAAGCCGTGCGGGACCGCGGTGGCGGGGAAGTTGTTGCCGCGCGAGAAGCCGCCGCTGGAGTTGGTGCCGCGCCGCGTGTCGGCGTAGTCGGAGAGGTGCGCCTTCGGCTTCGCCGGGGCCTTCTCCTTCAGCGACACGTCGTCGAGCCAGCCGCGGAACTTCGCCGGGCCCTTGGGGGCGTCGTACGCGATGAGGACGCGGTCGACGGTCTTGCCGCGCGCGACCTGCCCGATGCGCGAGTCGACGTTGTTCCACTGGTTCACGTAGAGCACCTTGGAGTCGCCCTGCCCCTGCGGGGTCAGCGGGAATCCGTGCTGGTCGACGGCGCTCAGCTCACTCAGATAGGTGCCGTCGGTGAAGGCGAGGTCCACGGAGACGTTCGTGGCGGCGTAGTCGAGGTCGCCCTCGGCCATGGCGGGAAAGACGCGGTACCCGAGCTCGGTGTCCCGCCCGACCTTCACATTGACGTCGAAGACCTTGTTGTACGAATAGCCGCGGCCGTCCGCCTTGTGGCTGCCCGCGTAGCGCAGCGCGCGCTTCCCGGTGAACCCGGCACCGGACTTTGCGGTGGGGGAGCCGCTCGGGCCCCGGTCCACCAGGCTCAGCATGTCCTCGGGGGCGGGCGCCTCCGTGCCGCCGACCGACAACTGCACGTCGGCGAGCTGGAGTGCGTCGTCGGCGCCGTTGTTGGCGGTGACGTCGAGGCGGAAGTGGGAGTAGGCCTTGGCGTCGTCGGGCTTGGCGAAGTCGTACTTCTTCGTCTTGTGCCGCCCGTCGAAGGTCTCGCCCTTCCGCTCGTCGAGGACCTTCCAGTCCTTGCCGTCGGTCGAGCCCTTGAGGGTCCAGTCCTTCGGGTCGCGTTCGGCGTGGTCGTTGGCCGACGTGAGCGCGTACGTCACGACCTTCGCGGGCTCGTCGAGGTCGAACTCGGCCCAGCCGTCCTTGGCGAACGTCAGCCACTTGCTGGTCGCCTCGCCGTCGACGAGGTTCGCCGCGACCTCGCCGGACCCGGCGTTCTCACCGCTGGCCCGCACCTCGGTGACGTGGTCGTTCACGCTGCCGGGCAGCCCGGAGCTGAACTCGCCGTTCACCCCGGCGGACTTCTTCTTGCCGTCGGACCCCGTCTCGACGGTGTTCAGCCAGTCCGGCAGGGCCTGGCCCTCCTCGAAGGACGAGGAGAACTCCCGGTCCGTCCGGGGCGGCCGCTCGGGCCCGGCGACGGCGGCCCCCTGTGCCGCCACGACGAGCGCGAACGCCAACGTCCCGACGGCCACGGCCGAGCGGGGCCCCTGACCGGGCGGACGCTGGTGTCTGAAACGAGGTCTGCGTGCCGTATTGCGTGCCGATTGGCGTACCGAGTGCGGCATCCCCGAGCCCCTCCTTGCGGGTTGGACAACGTTGTCACGGTCGCTGCGCAAGGTCTAGTAGGGAGGCAAGTGGCGAGTGGTGTCAAGGCTGTTGACGGGGGTCGGGATGGTGTAGGAGAGGGGTGGGGGTCGCCCGGAGCAGGGGTGTCCCGGGCGACGCGACTTCGTGGGGAATCCGTCAGAAGAGCCCCAGGCCCCGGCGGATCGCGATCTCCACGGGAGAGTACGCGCCGTCGGCCCGCTCCAGTTCGTACGGCGCGGCAGGCATCAGCGGCGGCTGGGCCATGAAGCGCGGCCGGACCCCGTGATGCGGTTGCGCCGCGTGCACCAGGAACGGATGGCAGAGGAAGACGTCGCCCGGGGATCCGGTGGCGAGGGCGAGCGGCCGGTGGTCGGACGCCGCGACCAGATCGGACGCGAGGGCCAGCCCGCTGGCCCCGTCCTCCCCGTACTTCTCCAGCACCTTCGGCACGTCGAGGTGGGAGCCGATCCGGATCCGGGTCGGGGCGTCCTCCTCGCCGACCTCGCTGAACAGGTACAGCATCAGCAGTGCCCGCCCCCGGGAGCGCAGATTGGTGAAGTACCAGCTCTCGCCCTCCGGCAGATAGCTCCCCTCGATGTGCCAGCCCGCGTCGTCCGGCTCCTGCGCGTGAGGGAAGCGCAGCGGGAACGTACCCAGCGAGTAGCGCGGCTCCCAGCGGCCCGCGCCGACGAGCAGGTCGTAGGCGTGGTGCAGGGACGGGGAGTTGGGCGCGGCGGCGAACGGCCCCTGCGCCATGCCGGGCACCCAGTGCACGGGCCGCGTCCACGTCGAGGGGTCGTCCGGGTCGCAGCCGGTCTCCCGCCACAGCAGCCGCGCGCAGTCCGCGGCCACGCGCGGCGCGACGGCGCCCGCCAGCTTCACGAAGCCGTCGCGGAGGAAGCGGGATACCAAGGTCGTGTCGTCCATGGGCCCATCGTGCGGCGGCACGGGCCCCGCTCACCCGACATCCTCCGCACCGCTTGTGTCGGGTGATCGCCTCGGGGTGGCGTGATGGCAGCGGCCCGGTTTCGGCCCCGGCGGGGAGCGCCGCACGGTGCCGCCCCGTCCGGCCACTCGGGTGGCACGAGGGAAAGTCCATGGAAACCGGCGCGAAAGTCCACGGGTTCCGGCGGCGATGTGCGAGAGGTTCGGACGGGGATCTTCACTGGCCCCGACCGGGGATCGTCGCAGGTCTCAACTCGGAAAAGGCTGCAGTCCAAAGTCGTATTCGATCTTGCCCACCCGGCCGCGAGTGGACTATACCTGTCCGCGTCTGCCCGGCCGTCCGACCGGCCGCAGGCCCGGGGGTGTTGGGGCGGGGGCGTCGAACGTCAACTGCCTTTTCCCGTCAGAGAACCCGGCGCACGAGCCCAGCTTCACACCACCGCGGTGCCGGGGAGGGTCCGGTTCACCGCCTGAGTCCTGGAGAAGGCGAGGACTTGAGCATGGGATCCACCAGCGTCAACCGTCGTGATGTCATGAAGAGGGCCGCGGTCGCGGGGCTGCTCGCGGTGCCCGCCGTGGGGGCACTCAGTTCGTGCGCCAGTGGCGGCGGCGACGAGAACAAGGCCGAAAAGGGCGACAAGAGCAAGAAGAATCCGCTCGGTGTCGCGGAGGACGCCGGACTCACCGTCTACATCTTCAACGGCGGGTACGGCGACAAGTACGCTCAGTTCGTCACGGACATGTACGACAAGAAGTACCCCAAGGCCGATCCGGAGCAGAAGCCCACCGAGAAGATCGCCACCCAGGTCCAGCCGAAGATCGTCCGCGGCAAGCCCACCGCCGACGTCGTCAACAACTCCGGCGCCGACCAGATGAACCCCGGCAAGCTGGTGCACAACAAGCAGGTCGCCGACCTCAGCGAGGTGCTCGACGCGCCCTCGTGGGACGACCCGAACGTCACCGTGCGCGAGACGCTCGTGCCGGTCGTCGAGCAGATGGGCCGCTTCGGCGGCAAGGAGTGCTACCAGCTCAACATCGCGCTGACCGTGTACGGCAACTGGTACTCCAAGAAGCTCCTTGAGGACGGGCTCGACTCCTCGTATCCCAAGACCTGGGACGAGATGCTCGCCGTCTGCAAGAAGGCCAAGGCCAAGGGCATCCACGGCTGGAGCTACCCGGGCGGTCACCCGCGCTACATGTTCTTCAGCATGTACGCGATGTTCGCGCAGCGCGGCGGCCGCGAGGTCACCACGGCGATGGACTACCTGGAGCCGAACGCCTGGAAGCACGAGGCGGTCAAGGAGGTCTTCGAGGCCTGGGAGGAGCTGGTCGCCAAGAAGTACGTCCTGACCGGCTTCGACGGCACCGAGGCGCACACCGAGATGCAGACCGCGTGGACGAAGGAAGGCAAGTGCCTCTTCGTGCCCAACGGCTCCTGGGTGGAGAACGAGGCCAAGGACACCACGCCGAAGGACTTCGCGATGCAGGTCGGCGCGACCCCCTCGCTCGACTCCGGCGACAAGATGCCGTTCGGCACGCTCTACTCCCCGGCCGGTGAGCCCTTCATCGTCCCGGCCAAGGCCAAGAACCGGCAGGGCGGCCTGGAGTGGCTGCGGATGATGTACAGCAAGGAAGCCGCGCTCAATCTCTTCAAGGAGATCGGCTCGATGCCCGTCGTCAAGGGCGCCATCGACGGGCAGAAGCTGCCCTCGGGCGCGGCGAGCGCCCAGGCGGCG
This sequence comes from Streptomyces sp. NPDC042371, assembly GCF_056437465.1. NCBI lineage: Bacteria > Bacillati > Actinomycetota > Actinomycetes > Kitasatosporales > Streptomycetaceae > Streptomyces > Streptomyces sp. NPDC042371. Next base: position 349,207 of record NZ_JBWKAP010000003.1, read on the forward strand.
ATCAAGGCGGCCGGGGAGAACATCGTGATCCCCCAGTTCATGGACTGGTACAACGAGCTGTTCCGCGAGGACTTCAACAACATGATCCACAAGTTCATGCAGGGTCAGATCGGACCCAAGCAGGCGATGGACACCATGCAGAAGGCCTCCGACCGGATCATGCAGGACCCCGACATCACCAAGATCAAGAAGGCCTGACCTGTCGGTCCGGGGCCTCCACCGGCCCCGGCCCCCGGCACGTAACCGAGCACGTGTAGGCATGGGAAAGAGCGGGCGGGGCTGATCAGCGTGAAGACCGACACTCAGGTGGACAAGACGCCACCTCCGAAGAAGCAGGCCGAACGCAAGCCCCCACCGGGCCCACCGAACCTGCTGATGTTCGTGGTGGCGGTGCTGCTGCCACCACGCTTCACCCCCGAGCGCGTCCGCTACGACCGGCGCTACCGCACGCTCGACAAGTACCGCTTCATCGTGGGCTTCCTCGCCGTGCCGCTCGCGTTCTACGCGCTGTTCGTGATCTCGCCCTTCATCCAGGCGATCTACTACTCGTTCACCGACTGGTCCGGCGGCCCCGTCGCGAACTTCGTCGGGTTCGACAACTACCAGAAGATGTGGAACGACGACCGCTTCTGGGAGTCCCTGAAGATCAGCACGCTCCTGCTGGTCATCGCCCCGGCCATCACCCTCGTCCTCGGCATGTTCTTCGCCTACATGATCACCTCGGGCGGACGGCATCGCAGGGGACGGGCCATCGCGGGCGTCGCGGGCTCCTCCGTCTACAAGGTCGTCTACTTCTTCCCGCAGGTCCTGTCCGTCGCCATCATCGCCGTGGTGTGGGGCCGCGTCTTCAACACCAACAGCGGCCTGATCAACGGCGGTCTGGACAAGTTCGGCGTCGACGGACCCGCCTGGCTCGGCGGCGACCAGACCCTCGGCCTCATCTCACTGATCACCGTGATCAGCTGGAGCTTCATCGGCTTCTACGTCGTGCTGTTCTCCGCGGCGATGGGCGCCATCCCCAAGGACATCTACGAGGCCGCGCTCCTGGACGGCGCGGGCCGCGCCCGCACCTTCTTCAACGTGACCCTGCCGCTGATCTGGGACACGGTGCGCACCGGCTGGATCTACATGGGCATCCAGGCGCTCGACACCTTCGCGATCTGCCTGGTCATGGTGCCGCCACACGTCCTGAAGGTGACCCCGGTCTTCCTCTACGAACGGTTCCGGGACGGCCAGTACGGCTACGCCACCGCCATCGGCGTCGTCCTTCTCGGCCTGAGCATGGCGTTCTCCCTGATCGTCATGCGGGTCGGGAACCGCGACCGGATCGAATACTGAGACCGCGGGAGTCACTGCATCATGACCACGACCACCACCACCGCTCCTCAGCAGAAGACCGCCTCCGCGCCCCGGCGCGAGAAGGAGACGGGCGGCGCCCTCAACGTCTTCTCGCACGCCTTCCTCGTCCTCTGGGTGATCCTCGCCGCCGGGCCCCTGATCTGGGTCGCCCTCACCGCGCTCCGCCCCTCGGCGGAGATCCTCAGCGATCCGATGGGCTGGCCCGCCTCCTTCCACTGGGAGAACTTCTCCAACGCGTGGAACAAGGCCAACATCGGCCAGTACACCCTCAACTCGCTGATCATCCTCGCGGGTTCCCTGACCGGCACCATGCTGCTCGGCTCGATGGCCGCCTACGTCATCGCCCGCTTCACCTTCCCCGGCAACCGCTTCATCTTCATGCTCTTCGCGGGCGGCATGATGTTCCCGGTCATCCTCGCCCTGGTGCCGCTCTTCGCGGTCATGGAGAACTTCGGCCTCCTCGACACCCGGCCCGGCCTGATGATCGCGTACATCGCGTACTCACTGCCCTTCACCACCTTCTTCCTGACCTCCTTCTTCCGCACGCTGCCGACCGGCGTGCAGGAGGCGGCGATGGTCGACGGGGCCTCCCACACCCGTACCTTCTTCCAGATCATGCTGCCGATGGCCAAGCCGGGACTCGTCAGCATCGGGATCTTCAACTTCCTCGGCCAGTGGAACCAGTACCTGCTTCCGCTGCTGCTCAACAACGAGGACGAGAAGAGCTACGTACTGCCCCAGGGACTCGCCTCACTGGCCGTCTCGCAGGGCTACCGGGGCGACTGGGGCGCCCTCTTCGCGGGCCTGACGATCGCCATGCTTCCGGTGCTCGTCGTCTACGCCGTGTTCCAGCGACAGGTACAGGCAGGTCTGACCGCGGGAGCCATCAAGTGAGCAGGTGGAGCAGGGTATTTCAGGTTGGCTACGAAAGTGGTCTAGGCCTGTCGAGGCGAATCGGGCCGTGAGTAGTGTCGGCGCCACGGAGCCGCGGGGTGCGGACTGGACGCGCTCAAGTCGACACCGATGTCGAAGGGTTGAATCAGCATGAGGAATCGAATAGTCGCCACCGGTGCGGCAACGCTCGCCATGGCTCTGGGACTTACCGCCTGCAGTGGTGACAGCGACAGCGGGGACAGCAAGACGATCAAGCTCGTCGCCGCCGACTACGGGGACAAGGCCTCCAACGCCTCCAAGGTGTACTGGAACGAGGTCAAGAAGGAATTCGAGCAGGCCAACAAGGGCTACAAGGTCGACGTCCAGGTCATCAACTGGAACGAGATCGACAAGTCCGTCAAGAACATGATCCAGGCGGGCAACGAGCCCGATCTGCTGCAGACCGGCGGCTATGCCGACAAGGTCGCCGACGACCTGCTGTACAAGGCGGACGAGGTCCTCTCGCGCGAGACCCGCGACAACCTCATCCCGTCCTTCGCCAAGGCCGGTGAGGTCGACGGCACCGAGTACGGCATCCCGTGGGTCTCCTCCAGCCGCGTGATGTTCTACAACAAGGCCGTCTTCAAGAAGGCCGGTGTCAAGACCCCGCCGAAGACGTGGGACGAACTCGCCGCCGCCGCGAAGAAGATCAAGGCAAAGAAGGCCGCCGACACCCCTTACGCCCTGCCGCTCGGCCCCGAGGAGACCCAGGGCGAGTCGATGATGTGGGAGCTCGGCAACGGCGGCGGCTACACCGACGCCGACGGCAAGTACACCCTCGACAGCGCGAAGAACGTCGAGACCTTCGACTGGCTCAAGACCAACCTGGTCAAGCCCGGCCTGACCTACCCCAACCCGGCCTCCACCGACCGCAAGACCGCCTTCGCGGACTTCGCGGCGGGCAAGGTCGGCATGCTCAACGGCCACCCGAGCCTGATCCAGATGGCCAAGGACGGCAAGGTCGACTACGGCGTCGTGCCCATCCCCGGCAAGACGGGCCCGCTGAACAGCACCCTCGGCGTGGCCGACTGGATGATGGCGTTCAAGGACGGCGGCGCGGAGAAGGCGGGCGTGAAGAAGTTCCTGGACTTCACGTACTCCAAGAAGATGCTCAAGTTCGACGAGATGTACAACCTCATGCCGGTCACCAAGGACGCCCTGAAGCAGATGACCGACAGCGGCAAGCACAAGGACCTGGAGCCCTTCTTCCAGGTGCTGCCGAACGCCAAGTTCTACCCGCTGGGCGACACCTCCTGGGACGTCGTCTCGGCCGAGATGAAGAAGACCGGCGGCAAGGCCGTCTCCGACGACCCGAAGCAGGTCCTCGGCGACCTCCAGAAGAAGGCGGAGTCGGCGGCGGCCGACGCCAAGTAAGCGAGTAGGCAAGTAAGGGAGTCTTCGTGTCGCTCAAAGCCCCTTCGCCCCCGGTCGAGTCCGGCCGGGGGCGGGGCGGGCGCGCACCCAGGCCGGTGAGCCGCCGCAGCGGTCTGGCCCGGCTCGGTCCGCTGCCCTGGATAGCGCCCGTCATCCTGCTGATCCTCGCCGTGGTCGTCTGGCCCGTCGTCGAGCTGATCCGCACCTCGTTCCTCAACATCTCCATCTCCGGCAAGGTGCGTGGCAGCGCCGGGACCGACAAGTTCAAGAAGCTCTTCGAGGAGAGCGACTTCGGGGCCGTCCTGACCTGGACGGTGGTGTGGACGGTCGTCGTCGTCACCGTGACGATGCTGCTCTCGCTGGCCCTGGCCCAGCTGTTCAACCAGAAGTTCCCCGGCCGCCGCTACGTCCGCTGGGCGCTCATCGCCCCCTGGGCCGCATCCGTCCTGATGACCGCCATCGGCTTCAAGTGGATGCTCAACCAGACCGCGGGCGTCCTCAACACGCTCATGCTGGACCTCGGGCTCATCGACAGCTCCAAGGACTGGCTGGGCAAGGCGGAGACCGCCTGGCCGTGGATGATGGGCGTGGCCGTCTTCGTGTCGCTCCCCTTCACCACGTACACGCTCCTGGCCGGACTGCAGACCATCCCGCAGGACGTCTACGAAGCCTCGCGCATCGACGGCGCGAGCCCCTGGCAGACCTACCGCCACATCACGCTGCCGATGCTGCGGCCCGCCTTCCTCGTCGGCGTGGTCATCAACCTCATCAACGTCTTCAACTCCTTCCCGATCATCTGGGCCATGACCCAGGGCGGTCCGGGCTACGACACCTCCACGTCGATGGTGTTCATGTACAAGCTGAAGGAGACCGACATCGGTGAGTCCGCGGCCATGTCGGTCGTCAACTTCCTGATGGTCGTGGTGCTCGTGCTGATCTTCCTGAAGGTCAGCCGGTGGAACGAGGAGGACTGATGGCCACCGCGACGGCGACCCGCCCCGCGCCCCGGAAGGACGAAGGGCCGAAGAAGGCCAAACGCACCTTCCGGCCCCGCACCCTGGTCATCACGGCCTGCGCGTGGCTCCTGGCCGCGATCTTCCTCGCGCCGTACCTGGAGATGATCGTCACCGCGCTCCGCCCCAAGGAGGAGCTGCGGGACCGCACGTACCTGCCCAAGGACCTGGAGTGGGCCAACTTCATCGACGTCTGGAAGGAGTCGGAGCTCGGCCAGAACCTCCAGGTGACGCTGCTCGTCGCGGGCGGCGCCACCCTGCTGGTCCTGCTCGTCTCGCTGCCCGCCGCGTACTACACGGCCCGCATGCGGTTCCGCGGCCGCAAGCTCTTCCTGCTCCTGGTCCTGGTCACCCAGATGTTCCAGCCCACGGCGCTCCTGGTCGGCCTGTACCGCGAGTTCCACGAGCTGGACATGCTCAACTCGGTCTGGACGCTGATCCTCACCAACGCGGCGTTCAACCTCGCCTTCGCGGTGTGGATCCTGACGGCCTACATCAGCTCGATCCCGCCGGAGCTGGAGGAGGCCGCCATGGTGGACGGCACCAGCCGCTTCGGCGCCATGATCAAGGTGACGCTGCCGCTCGCGCTGCCGGGCGTCGTGACGGCCGTGATCTTCACCTTCATCACGTCCTGGAACGAGTTCGTGATGGGCCTGACGCTCACCACCCAGCCGGACAAGCAGCCGTTGACGGTCGGCATCAACAACTTCATCGGCAACTACACGGTGCAGTGGAACTACCTCTTCGCCGCGTCCGTGGTCGCGATCGTGCCGGTCATCGTGCTGTTCGCGTTCATCGAGCGGCATGTGGTGTCGGGGCTCACGGCGGGCTCCGTCAAGTAGACAGTAGACATACGTATGCCCTGCCCCCCCCCTGTACAAGGGGAGCAGGGCATACGTATGTGTCAGGCCAGGGGCTCGGCGTCGAGGCGCACGACCACCGCGGGACCGGCCCGGAACGCCGGGCTCTCCGCGTCGGCCTCGACCATGTGCGGCGTGACGTCGTGCGCGTCGAGCGCCTCCTGCGACGCCCACCGCTCGATGAGGACGAAGCGGTCGGGCTCGCCGCTCACCTGGTGCAGGTCGTACCGCAGGCAGCCGTCCTCGGCGCGCACGAGCGGCGCGATGCGCTCGTAGGCGGCGATCTGCTCCTTCCCGCGGCCCGGCTGCGTGGTGATCTGGATGACGAGCTGAATCGGCTGGGACATGGTGGAACTCCGTACTGGTGTCGTGAACTGGTCTCGGTGTGTGGGGCTCGGGGCCCCGGGTCACTTGTGGATGCGCAGCACCCGGCCCACTTCCCGCACCTGGCCGAGGCTCCGCAGCTCCTCCAGCGCGCCGTGCAGCGCGTGTTCGGGCGCGGGGAACGTGATGAACACGATGCGGGCCTGCGACTCCGAGCCGTGCTGGTCCACCTTGCGGATGGACACGCCGTGCCGGGCGAACACCCCCGTCACCTCGGACAGGACGCCCGGCGCCTCGTCGACGTCGGCGCGGACGTAGTAGGAGTGCACCAGGTCACGCGTCGGCCGCAGGACCGCGGGCGGGCCCACCGGGACGCGGCGGTGCGTGCCGCGCACCAGCTGGTCCGCCGCGCCCGTGACGTCACCGAGGATCGCGGAGGCCGACGGGCGCGGGCCCGCGCCATGCCCGTAGAACATGAGCTCACCGGCGGCGGAGGTGGTCAGGAACACCGCGTTGAAGCTGTCCCGGACACTGGCCAGCGGGTGGTCACGCTCGATCAGGGCGGGGAAGACCTGCGCGCCCACCGCCCCGCCGTCGGCGAAGCGTTCGGCCACGGCGAGGAGCTTGATGTCGAACCCGAACCGGTCCGCCAGCTCGAAGTCCTCCCGGTCGAGGCCGACGATGCCCTCCCTGCTGACGTCCTCCGCGACCACCGACCTGTTGAAGGCAAGGGAGGCGAGAATGGCGACCTTGGACGCCGCGTCGGCGCCCTCGATGTCGGCGCTCGCGTCGGGCTCCGCGTATCCGAGCTCCTGGGCCCGCGCCAGCGCCTCGTCGAACCCGAGGCCGTCGCCCATCATCCGCGTCAGCATGTAGTTGGTGGTGCCGTTGACGATGCCGACCACCCGCGTCACGTCCTCGGCCAGCAAGGACTCCCGCATGGGGCGCAGGATGGGGACGGCGGCCACCGCGGCCGCCTCGAAGAAGAGGTCGACGCCCGCCCGGTCGGCCGCGGCGAACAGCTCGGGGCCCGTGCTCGCGATGAGCTCCTTGTTGGCGGTCACCACCGGCTTCCCGGCGTCCAGGGCAGCCATCACCAGCTCGCCAGCCGCCGACGTGCCGCCGATCAGTTCCACCACGAGGTCGACGTCGTCGGCCTTCACCACGTCGTGCGCGTCCGTGGTGAACAGCTCCGCGTCCAGGGCCGGGGGCCGCGGCTTGCGCGGATCGCGGACCGCGACGCGTACGAGCTCCAGGGAGAGGCCCGTGACGGACTCGATCGCGGCGCGCCGCTCCACCAGCAGCCCGGCGAAGTCCGCCCCGACCGTGCCGCATCCGAGCAGCCCGATCCTGACCCGGTGCGTCATGCCGGTACCCCCCGGGCGGGTTCGCGGTACGGCTGGTGGGTGCCGAAGCTGCGCCGGTGGTAGACCAGCGGGGCGCTGCTCGCGGTGGCCTCCGCCGCGTCGACGCGTCCGAGGACGATGACGTGGTCGCCGCCGTCCGCGAAGTCGGCCACGGTCGAGGCGATCCACGCCGATGCCCGGGCGATGCGCGGGAGGCCGTGCTCGATGCTCCAGGACGTCCCGCGGAACTTGTCGGTCCCGCCCTTGGACGCGAACGACATCGCCAGGTCGTCCTGGTCGGCGCCGAGCACGTTGAGCCCGAAGCGGCCGGACTCGCGGATGACCTCAAGGGTGCGCGAGCGCCGGTCAAGGCTGACCAGGATCATCGGCGGGGAGACGGAGAGCGAGGAGAAGGCGCTGACGGTCGCCCCGCACGGCGCGCCGTTGTGGGCGAGACCCGTCACGATCGAGACGGGCGTGGCCACGCAGGCCATGACGTCCTTGAACGTGTCCTGGAGGGTGGACGCGATGGTCTCAGAGCTTTTCATGGGTGCCTGTTCCGTTCGGGGAGCTCATCGGCGACTCGTCGACGAACCACGTGTCGAGGAGCTTCGGGTACGCGTCGGAGGCGAACACGTCGGCCAGCGCGGCATCGACGGCACGGACGAACTCCGGGTCGTCCTTGCGCATCATGAATCCGTAGCTCTCCTCGCCGAGCCGCACGTCGAGCAGGGTGACGCCGTCCGGCGTCCGGTCGCCGCGCAGCAGGGTCCGGAGGATCACCTCGTCCGCCACCATCGCGTCGACGAGCGGGTCGTCGAGGAAGGTGTCCAGGGCCGCCCCGATGGACGGCACCCCGACGAAGGTGAAGGCGAACCCCGGATCCGGCGCGCTTTCGAGCGCGGCCTGACTCGTCGAGCCCTGGATGCCGACCACGCGCCGCGGGCCCGCCGGCGCGCCGGGCTTCACGGCGATCCGGTGCGAGGTCCGGAAGATCGGCGCGCTGAACGCGCAGCGCCGCAGCCGTGCTTCGGTGATCGTCGTCGACCCGCATTCGATGTCGATGCGGCCCTCGGCGAGGAGGCCTTCGCGCGTGGTGGAGGTGACCTCGACGGCTTCGAGGGACGGGGACGGCCGCGTACCGTCGAAGACCTTGGCGAGCACGAGGCGGGCCAGGTCCACGGAGTAGCCGATGGGCTCGAAGGCCGCCGTGCCCGCCGCGGCGTAGGAGAACGGGGGAGTGTTCCGCTGGAGCCCCACGCGGAGGGTCCCGCGGGCGAGCGCGCTACTCGACAACGGCGGCCGCCTCGGGAACGGTGGCCCGGGGGCCCAGCGGGCGCAGGCCCGTGCGGTACTGCTCGGCCAGCTCGCGGTACTCGGCGGCCGTCTCGTCGAGCACCGCCACATCGCTGTCGCTCAGCGTCATCAGTACGGTCGCGGGGTTGCCCGCGATGAGGCTCCGGGCCGGGTAGACGGGCCCCGCGCTCAGCACTACGCCCGCGGAGACGCGCGAACTCGCCCCGACCGAGACACCGTTCAGGAGCACCGCGCCGATGCCGACGACCGATCCCGCGCCGACCGAGCAGCCGTGCAGCACCGCGCTGTGGGCGACCGTCACATCACGCCCGATGATCAGCGGCTGCCCGGGATCCGAGTGGAGCATCGCGTGGTCCTGGACGTTCGAGCCGCGGCCGATGCGCACACCGCCCTTGTCCCCGCGGATCGTCACGCCGGGCCACAGGCTGACGCCCTCCTCGATCTCGACGTCCCCGATCACCACCACGTCGTCGAACGCGTAGACGCTGGGGTGGATGCGCGGCTCGATGCCCTGGAAGCTGTACGTCTTCACGGGTCAGGCTCCGTTCTGCAGAAGCGGCGAGAGGCGGGCGAGGCTCGCGAGGACCTCGTCCTTGGAAAGCCCGAAGTCGACGAGGCAGGCCACCTCGTCCACGCCCATGTCGTGGAAACCCTCGAGGGTCGCGCGGGCCTGCTTCGCGTCGCCGATGAGCGAGCTCGACGTGACGTACCGCTGGAAGACCATCTCCAGGAAGTCCGCCCGGTCCCGGTCGAGGGTGCGCAGCGTCTCGGACTTGTCGCGCGACTCGCTCTGGCCGGAGGTCTCGTGCTGCGTCACGAAGGAGCTCAGGTACTCGATCATGGCGGGCCTGACCGTCTCCACGGCCTCGTCCATATCGGCGCCCACATAGGTGTGCAGCATCAGTGACACGACGCCGGTGTCGGGGTCGAGGCCCACCCGGGCCCGCGCCTCGCGGTAGATGTCGATGCGCTTCTTCAGCTCGGGAGGGCCGAAGTTGATGAGGGCGGACAGGACGTTGAAGCCGTTCTCGCCCGCGAACCGCCACGCGTCCTCGCTCTTCGACGAGGTCAGCCAGACCGGCAGCTCCGGCTGCACGGGCCGCGGGAAGGTCAGGATGTCGTGGCTCTCGCCCAGGGCGTCGGTGCGCTGGACGGTGTTCCCGCGCCACAGGTCCTGGAGCTGTTCGCGGGAGCGGTTGAGCACCTGCGCCCGGTCCTGGAACGCGTCGGGGTTGAGGACGAAGTCCCGCGCGTGCCAGCCGGGCGCCACCGCGAGGTCCACGCGCCCGCCGGACAGGTTGTCCACGAGCGCCCACTCCTCGGCGGCGCGCAGGACGTTGTGGAGGGGGAGGTTGATGCTGCCCGCCCGGATCCGTACGTTCTCGGTGATCATCGCGAGGGCGGCGCCGAGGACGGCCGGGTTGGGGTAGGCGCCGCCCGCGTCGGTGAAGTGCCGCTCCGGGGTCCAGACGGCGCCGAACCCGGCGCCGTCGACGTAGCGGGAGACTTCGAGCAGGAGCTCGTAGGGGTCGCTGTCGCCGCTCAGCCCGGAGAAGAAGATGACGCCGAGGTCGGGGAGGGAGGAGGCGTCGGGGGAGGGAGCCCCGGTGGTCCCCGACTTGAGCTTCGCCTTGAGGCTCGCCAGCTGTCCGGCTTCGAGGAAGGAACTGTCAGACATAGGCGGGCTCCTGGAGCAGCAGTGACGTGATGACGTTCGTGGTGGCGGAGACCGAGCTGTTCTCGTAGAAGTCCCGGACGGAGAAGTCCAGTTCGAACGTCTCGCGGAGCTTGTTGATCAGCTGGATGGCCATGAGTGAGTTCCCGCCGAGCTCGAAGAACTCGCGCTCGTGGTCCGCGGCGGAGGCCGAGGCCTGGGTGCCGAGGAAGCTCTCGAAGATCTTCGCGACGATCTGGCGGATCTCCTCCGTGGGCCCGTCGAGGTCGCCGGACCCCTCGTCCGGAGCAGTGGATGCCGCGGCCGCGGGGACAGCAGCCGGTACAGGTGCGGACACCGGTGCGGCCGCCAGGACATCCGCGCCGTCGTCCGAGCCGAAGCCGAGCGTCGGCTCCACCCAGTGGACGTGCCGCTCGAACGCGTACGTGGGCAGGGAGACCATCCGTGCGGCGGTCGCGTACTCCTCGACGGGCACCTCGGGGTCGGCGGCCCAGCCGAGCGCGACGGCGTCCGCGAAGGACTCCTCCTCGTGCTCCAACTCGCCGAGTGTCTGCGCGAGTTCGGGTGTCAGACCGGCCTCCGACGCGAGGTTGGCCCGCACCAGGTTGCTCATCGACCGGCCGGCGCCGATCTCGATGAACCTGCGCACGCCCGCCTCGCGCAGCGTCTCCATCGACTCGGCGAAGTCGACCGTGCGCAGCAGGTGGTCCGCCCAGTAGTGCGGGCTCCTCGCCTCGTACTCCGTGAGGACGCGGCCGGTGATGTTCGAGACCAGCGCGATGCGCGGCGCCCGGAACTCCACGGTGTGCAGGAACGCGCGGAACTCCTCCGCGGCGCCCCGCATGAGCGGCGAGTGGAAGGCGTGCGACGTCGCGAGGCGCTGGTGGCGCACCCCGGCGTCCGCGGCCCGCGCCACCGCCTCCCCGACGGCCTCGTGGGTGCCGGACAGCACGAACTGCGCGGGGGAGTTGGTCGCGGCGACCACCAGGTCCCCGCCGTCCAGCAGGTCTCTGAACTCGTCGAGGCGGTCCACCGCGAGCATCGAGCCGGTCGGGCAACCGCCCATGAGCCGCGCCCGCGTGGCGACGAGCGCCGCCGCCGAACGCAGGTCGAAGACGCCCGCGACCGTCGCCGCGACGACCTCGCCGAGGCTGTGCCCGAGGACGTACCGGGGCCGTACGCCCGAGTCGATGAGCGCGGTCGCGAGCGCGTACTCGACGGCGAACAGGAGCGGCTGCGCCACCGAGGTGTCGATGCCGTCGACCGGCCCTTCGGGGCCGAGGTAGGTGCGCACGTCGAAGTCCGTGTGTTCGTTCACGGCGTCGACGGCCTCGGCGAGACGGCGGGCGAAGTGCTCGTTCTTCGTGGCGAGCGCGGCGCCCATCGCCTGGCGCTGTGTGCCCTGGCCCGCGAAGACGAACGCGATGTCGTTCGTGCCCGCCTCGGCGCCCCGGTGGTAGCGCCCGGCCCGCAGCCGGGTGACCGCCTCGGCCCGGTCGACGGCGGCCAGCGAGGCGCGGTAGGGGTGCAGGGTCCTGCCTTCGCGCAGCGTGTGCGCGTACGCGGCGAGGGAGGCGGCCGGGTCCGTGGCGAGGCGGTCGGCGAGCGCGGCGGCCTGGCCCCGCAGGGCGTCCTCGGAGCGCGCCGAGAAGGTGAGGATGCTCGGTCCCGCGGTGGCCGGGTCGTCGGCGGGCTCCTCGGCGGGCGTCGGCGCGAAGCTCTTGAGGATGACGTGGCCGTTCGTACCGCCCATGCCGAAGGCGCTCACACCGGCCCAGTTCTCGGCGTCGCGGTCGAGCGACAGGCCTTCGGTGGTGACAAAGTAGCGTGAGTCGTCCAGTTCGAGGGCGGGGTTGACCTCGTCGACGTTCACCGTCGGCGGCACGTAGCCGTGCTTCAGGACCAGGGCGGTCTTGATCAGGCCGATGATGCCCGCGGCGATGTTGAGGTGCCCGAAGTTGCCCTTGAGCGAGCCGATGCCGCAGGGGTCGCCGTCGAGGCCGTACGCCTGCTTGATCGCCTCGATCTCGATGGGGTCGCCGAGCGCGGTCCCCGTGCCGTGCGCCTCGATGTACGTGATGTCCGTCTGCTTGGCGCCCGAGATCTGCAGGGCGTCGCTCAACACGTCGACCTGGCCGGACACGCTGGGAGCGGTGAAACTCACCTTCTCCGCGCCGTCGTTGTTCACCGCGGACGCGGCGATCACGGCGTGCACCTCGTCGCCGTCGGCCACCGCGTCGCGCAGCCGCTTCAGGAGGACGAGCCCGATGCCGTTGGTGAAGACCGTGCCGTTGGCGCCGGAGTCGAACGGGCGGCAGACGCCGTCCGGCGAGAGCACGCCGCCCACCTGGTACCGGTATCCGGCGTGCTGCGGCAGCCGCACGTGCACGGCGCCCGCGATGGCCGCGTCGCACTCGTTCAGGAGCAGGCTCTGCACGGCGGAGTGGACGGCCACCAGACCGGTGGAGCACGCGGTCTGGACGTTGACGCTGGGGCCGCGCAGATTCAGCTTGTACGAGGTCCGCGTGGCGAGGAAGTCCTTGTCGTTGCCGTGCCTGATGACCATCTCACCGAGCGACTCGACCAGATCGCGGCGGCGCAGGGCGCCGAAGAGGTAGGTGCTCATCCCCGAGCCGGCGAAGACGCCGATGCGCTGCTGGGTGCGGTGCGGGTCGATGTTGGCGCGCTCCAGGAGCGACACCGACGACTCCAGCATCAGGCGCTGCTGGACATCGAGGATGTCCGCCTCGCGCGGGGAGTAGCCGAAGTACGTGGAGTCGAACTCGGCGACGCCGTCGAGGACCCCGGCCCGCTTCACATAGTCCGCGCGCGACCGCCGCCCCTCCGGCACACCGGCCGCGGCGACCTCCTCGTCCGTGAGGTCCCGGACGGCGCTCTCGCCGTCCACCAGCTTCCGCCAGAACTCGTCGACGTCGTCGGCCTGCGGCAGGCGGCACTCCATCGACACGATGGCGATCAGCTCGTCGTCACTTTCCATGTTCATCCTTGGTCCGGTGCGGGAGTGGGTTGCTGGCGGCCACGGGCGCGCCGGGTCGAGAGCACGCGGCCGCGCGCGGCACGGCCCGAGGCCGTCGAGGCGTCCGGCGCGGGGTCGCGGGGCGCCTGCGTCACGGTCGTGAGGAAGCGCCGCTGCGCGTTGAAGGAGGCGTGCTCGAAGAGGCGTACGAGGGGGAAGCGGACGCCGAACTCGCGCTGGAGCTCGGCGTGGAGCACCACGATGGTCAGCGAAGTCCCGCCCACGTCGAAGAAGTTGGCCTCGCGGTCGGTCAGGGACCCCGCCCCGCCGCCCGCCACGTCGAGCCAGATGCGTTCGAGCCGCTCGGCCACCGGCCGACCCGTCTCGGCCGCCGCCGCGGCCCGCTCGGCCTCGGCGCGCCGGGCCCGCTCCTCGACGTGGAGCCGGGCGACCTCGGAGAGCGCCTTGCGGTCCACCTTGCCGTTGGGGAGCTTCGGCAGCTCGGGCAGGAAGAGGAAGGCGGACGGGAGCATGACGCTCAGCAGGCGGCTGCCCACGTAGTCGCGCAGCTCCCGTTCGGCCGTCGCGTCGCCCTCGACGACCGCGATGATGACCTTGGTGAAGCGGTCCTCCTGGGCGCAGACGAAGACGTCGCGGACGCTCGGGTGGGACTGGATCGCGGAGCGGACCTCCTGCAGTTCGATCCGGACACCCGCGATCTTGATCTGGTCGTCCGCCCGGCCGAGGATCTCCAGGCCGCCGTCGGGGCTGCGGCGTCCGAGGTCGCCCGTCGGGTACGCGACGACGCGCTCCTCGCCGATGGTGACCTCGACGAAAGGCGAGACCATCCGGCCGTCGACCAGATAGCCGTGCGAGGGATGGTCGGCCGCGATGTGGATCTCACCGGCGGTGCCGTCCGGGCACAACTTCCCGTTCTCGTCCAGGACATGGGACCGCGCATGGGGAAGGCTCCGGCCCACTGGCTGGATTCCTGCGGCCGGATTCCGGGGGACGCGGTAGAAGTGCTGGGCCAGCGTCGTCTCGGTGGGCCCGTAGAGGTTCACGACCTGGCAGTCGGGAAAGAGCTCCTGCCACGCGCCGACAAGGGCGCCGTCCAGCGGTTCGCCCGCGAAGAAGGAGAGGCGGACGCTGGATATCGGCTCGCTCGGCGCGGCGCCGGACAGCCACACCTTGGCGAGCGAGGGCACGAGATGGAAACCCGTGATCTCGTTGCTCCGCAGGAATTCGAGGACTCCGTCGGCGTCGAGGTGCCGCTCGTCGGGAACGCAGAGCGTGGCCCCGGAAAGCAGGGGCGTCAGGGCGTCCCTGAACCAGACGTCGAAGGAGAGATTGGTGAGGTGCGCGAACCGGTCGTGCGGGCCGATGCCGAATTCGTCCGACTGCCACTCCAGGAACCGGGACAGGCCGGTGTGGCTGCCGACGATCGCCTTGGGCTGCCCGGTGGAACCCGAAGTGAAGGCGATATAGGCGTAGTCCTCGTTGTCGAGGACCGCGGCCGCGGCGCCTTCCTCTCCCGGCACGGCGGGCCGCAGAGCGATCCGGTGACCGTCCGCGCAGTCGACGGTCGCCCGCGCCGGACCGGAGCCCAGCATCGTCTCGCGCCGCACCTCCGGCAGCGCCTCGTCCACGAGCATGACGATCGCCCCGGACATCCACACGCCGAGGACGGCCACGACCGCCGACGCGCCGCGTCTGCCGAGGATGCCGACGACGTCACCGCCGCCGACGCCCTGCGCCCGCAGGCCGACCGCCACCTTCTGGGCGCGTGAAAGCAGCTCGGAATACGACATCGAATCGGTGGGGGAAGTGATTGCGGTCGCGTCGGAGAATTTCTCGCACGCCCGCTTCAAAAGGGTGTCGACCGCCTGCACGGATAACTCTCCATGGGGGTGGGAATTTGGCACGAAACGGAAGAGGAAAGGCTCTCCGTGGCATCTGGCGCCGATGCTTCCAGCCGAAATCGATCACCGTCAAGCGGCAAATATCTGCCGCTCGAAGGCACAACCGGCAAATATTTGCCGGTTGTTGGGCGGGACCCGCTGCCGCGCCCGCGCATCGATGAACCCGCAGGCACAGGTGCCGGAGATCACACTGTGTACTCCTTGAGTGACGGTAGTATGCGGGCTGAGCCGCGATGATCTTGTGCTGGCGGGCCGGTTTCCTATTTCGTGCCCATGTATGACGCAACTGAGAGGTATTCCAGGTGGTGCACCACACCGCGAGGCTCCCGGACTTGTTGCGTGCCTGGCGGGTCACCGCGGGAAAGAAATTGCAGCGCGGCAAGCCGCTGCCCCAGAAAGAAGTCGCCGAGCGCATGGAAGTGAGCGAGCGCTGGTACCGCAATCTGGAGAGCGATGCCGGTGTACCTCTCACGCCCGACGCACTGACGCGGCTCTCCGCCGCGCTCGCGCTCGGTCCCGACGAGCGCCTGGCCCTGTACGGAAACGTGCACGCGCACGCCGACCCGGCGACGCCCGGCGTCGGCCCCGGCGACGGCACGGAACCCCGGTGCGCGCTCGCCGAACTGCTCGCCACCCAGGAGCAGTTCCCCGCCTACCTCGTCGACCAGTCCTGGGACATCCTCGACCACACGGGGACCATGGCCACCTGGTTCCCCTGGGTCCTCGAACCCGGCGCCAATCTCCTGCGCTGGGTCCTCACCTCCGCGCAGGCGCGCGAGCAGCTCACCGAGTGGCCCGCGCACGCCGCCGTCTATCTGGCCCAGCTACGCTTCGCCCTGGTGACGAGCCGGGGCGAGGGCCCGCTGGCCGCGCTCCTCGACGAAGTGCTCGACGACCACGAGTGCCGGAGCCTGTGGGGCCAGGATCTCAACGTCATCGCCTACCGGCAGGGGCACCGCTTCAGGCTGCGCCTCCCGCACGTCTCGGCGGAGGAGATCACCGTCACCTCACAGGTACTGCTTCCCGCGTACCGTCAGGAGATCCGTTACGTACTGCTCCTGCCGTCGGACACCTCGGCACGGCAGGACGGAACCCGAGTACAGCCCCAATCCCGGGCCCAAGCCCTGTGATTTCCAGGAGGACGCGATCGTGAGCCGGCAGGTGGGAACAACAGTGGTGGACGGCGATTCCGGGCAGCGGAACAAGATCGGTGGCCGCGTGCTCGCCGCCGCCTCCGTCACGGTGGTGCTCTGGGCGTCGTCGTTCATCTCGATCCGCAGCTCGGGCGAGCACTTCGGACCGGGCGCGCTCGCCTTCGGCAGGCTGGCGGTGGCGTCCCTCGTCCTGGTCGCCATCCTGCTGGTCAGGCGCGGCGGATTCCCGCCCCGTGAGGCGTGGCTCGGCATCGGCGCCTCGGGAGCCCTGTGGTTCGGCGCGTACATGGTCGCGCTGAACTGGGGCGAGCGGGAAGTGGACGCCGGTACGGCCTCCATGATCGTCAACGTCGGGCCGATCCTGATGGCGCTCCTCGGCGGCTGGCTGCTCAAGGAGGGCTTCCCGCCCAAGCTGATGGCGGGCATGGCGGTGTCCTTCGCCGGAGCCGTGGTCGTCGGGTTCGCCACGTCCGGCGGGGGCGGCTCCTCCCTCCTCGGCGTGCTGCTGTGCCTGGTCGCCGCGGTGGTGTACGCGGTCGGCGTGGTGCTGCAGAAGCCGACGCTGAAGCACGCCACACCCCTTCAGGTGACGACGTTCGGTGCGCTCACCGGAGCTGTGGTGTGTTCGCCGTTCGCCGGACAGTTCGTGTCGGAGGTGGGTAAGGCCCCGGCTTCGGCGACGGCTCAGGTGGTGTACCTGGGTGTGTTCCCGACCGCCCTCGCGTTCAGTACTTGGGCCTATGCGATATCCCGCAGCACCGCCGGAAAGATGGGTTCGACCACATACGCGGTGCCGGTGATCGTCATCCTCATGTCGTGGCTGTTCCTCGGCGAGGTCCCCGGCTGGCTCGCGCTCCTCGGCGGTCTCCTCTGCTTGTCCGGCGTCGCGGTGTCACGCATGAGGGGGAAGGTGCGCGAGCAGGCCCCCGTGGACCCGGTGGCGGGGCCCGTCACCGCGGAGGCCGAGGCGTCGGCGGAGTCCGCTCGGTAGAGGTCCCAGTTTCCCTCAACGACTTGACTGCGGCAGCTCCTTCAGCGGAGTTTGGAGTTCACAACTTGTACATGGCCCGGTACCCGTTTCAGAGGCCGGCGTCACGGGGGGCCACGGGCCGCCCGAATGAGGGCAAAGGGTGAGAGTCAATGGAGACTCCGGGGTCGCAGTCGTCTCTGCACCGGGCCAATCTCGAGCGGGTCGTACGCGCCGTGCGCCTCGCCGGGTCGCTCACGCAGGCGGAGATCGCGAGGACGACGGGCCTGTCGGCCGCGACGGTCTCCAACATCGTCCGGGAGCTCAAGGACGGCGGGACGGTCGAGGTCACGCCCACCTCGGCGGGCGGCAGGCGGGCCCGCAGCGTCTCCCTGAGCGGTGACGCGGGCATCGTCATCGGCGTCGACTTCGGCCACACGCACCTGCGCGTGGCGGTCGGCAACCTCGCCCACCAGGTGCTCGCCGAGGAGTCCGAGCCGCTGGACGTGGACGCGTCCGCCGCACAGGGCTTCGACCGGGCGGAACAGCTGGTCAGCAGGTTGATCGCGGCCACCGGAGTGGACCGTACGAAGATCGCCGGAGTCGGGCTCGGCGTGCCGGGCCCCATCGACGTGGAGTCCGGCACCCTCGGCTCCACCTCGATCCTGCCGGGCTGGACAGGCACCAAGCCCGCCGAGGAGCTGGGCGGCCGCCTCGGGGTGCCCGTGCACGTCGACAACGACGCCAACCTGGGCGCGCTCGGCGAGCTGGTCTGGGGCAGCGGCCGGGGCGTCAAGGACCTCGCGTACATCAAGGTCGCCAGCGGTGTCGGGGCGGGCCTCGTGATCAGCGGGCGGATCTACCGCGGGCCCGGCGGCACCGCGGGGGAGATCGGGCACATCACGCTCGACGAGTCGGGCCCGGTCTGCCGCTGCGGCAACCGCGGCTGCCTGGAGACCTTCACCGCCGCCCGTTATGTCCTGCCGCTGCTCACCTCGAGCCACGGCACCGACCTGACCATGGAGCGCGTGGTCGGCCTCGCGCGCGAGGGGGACCCGGGGTGCCGACGCGTGATCGCCGACGTCGGGCGGCACATCGGCAGTGGCGTCGCGAATCTCTGCAACCTCCTCAACCCCTCCCGTGTCGTGCTCGGCGGTGACCTCGCGGAGGCCGGGGAGCTGGTGCTCGGGCCGATCAGGGAGTCGGTCGGGCGGTATGCGATCCCGAGCGCCGCGCGCCAACTGTCCGTGCTGCCCGGGGCACTTGGCGGGCGCGCCGAAGTGCTCGGCGCACTGGCCCTCGCACTGAGCGAGATGGGCGATTCGACCCTTTTGGATGGAACGATGGCTGCGAGCGCACCTGCCTTCACTTAGATAACGCATGGCACCGTTGTCATCTCGTTAAGGATTTACTCCTTGACGCTGGTGTGGCGGCCGAGTTGACTTCGAGCCACCTCGGCCGCAACGACGCGGCCTCGTCAGGGAGGCACCCCACCATGAACGCATTGACGCGTCGCGTCGTCATAGGCACGGCCGCGGTTTCGATGGCACTCGCCATGACCGCTTGCGGCAAGGCAGGCGACGACGACGACAAGGGCAGCGGCGACAACAAGACCATCGGTCTGCTGCTCCCCGAGAACAAGACCACGCGCTACGAGACCTTCGACCGCCCCTTCATGGAGGCGAAGATCAAGGACCTCTGCTCGGACTGCAAGGTCAAGTACAACAACGCGGCCCAGGACATCGAGACCCAGAAGAAGCAGTTCGACGCCCTCGTCACCCAGGGCGTCAAGGTCATCATCCTGGACGCGGTCGACTTCAAGTCGACCAAGTCGTGGGTCAAGCAGGCCGACAAGCAGGGCGTGAAGGTCGTCGCGTACGACCGCCTCGCCGAGGGCCCGCTCGCCGCCTACGTCTCGTACGACAACGAGAAGATCGGCCGCCTGCAGGGCGGTGCGATGGTCAAGGCGCTCGGCTCGGACGCCAAGAACGCCAACGTCGTCATGATCAACGGCTCTCCGACCGACCCGAACGCCCCCTTCTTCAAGAAGGGCGCCCACTCGGTGCTCGACAAGAAGGTCAAGAAGATCGCCTACGAGCAGGACATCCCGGACTGGTCGCCGGACGAGGCGAACCGCAAGATGGCCTCCGCGATCGACAAGCTCGGCAAGGACGGCATCCAGGGCGTCTACGCGGCCAACGACGGCATGGCGGGCGGCGTGATCACCGCCCTCAAGCAGCGCGGCATCAAGGTCCCCGTCGGCGGCCAGGACGCCGAACTCGCGGGCATCCAGCGCATGCTGAGCGGCGACCAGGACTACACGATCTACAAGCAGATCAAGCCGGAGGCCGAGACCACCGCCGAGATCGCCGTCCGCCTGCTGCAGGGCAAGGACATCGACGCGATCACCGACCGCAAGGTCGACTCGCTCAGCGGTGACGTCAAGGGCATCCCGGCCAAGCTCTACGACGCGCAGGCGATCACCAAGGACGAGGTCGCGGACACGATCGTCAAGGACAAGGTCTACAAGGTCAGCGAGATCTGCACCGCCCAGTACAAGAAGGCGTGCGACGCCGCGGGTATCAAGTAACCCCCGCTTGCGGTAAATCCGCCTCTACGAGACGAGGCCCGCGGACGCGCGAGAGCGCTCCCCGGCCCCCGTACGTGACGGCTTCCAGTACCGGCCCGGTGCCCGCCCCATCACACCGCCCCGCAAACGGGGGGCGGGCACCGGACCTGCCCTTGCTGCACCACCATTCCCCGCCGGTCAGGCGGCGAAGGAGATGATTCACGTGTCCGCTACGCCCGTGCTGGCGTTGCGCGGGGTCTCCAAGCGGTTCGGCGCCGTCCAGGCGCTCACGGACGTAGACCTCGAGATCCACACCGGTGAGGTGGTCGCCCTGGTCGGCGACAACGGCGCCGGCAAGTCCACTCTCGTCAAGACGATCTCGGGCGTTCACCCGATCGACGACGGGACCATCGAGTGGGAGGGCAAGGGGGTCCGCATCGGACGCCCGCACGACGCCCAGAACCTCGGCGTGGCCACCGTCTACCAGGACCTGGCGCTCTGCGACAACCTCGACGTCGTGGCCAACCTGTTCCTCGGCAGCGAGCTGAAGACGGCCTCCGTCCTCGACGAGATCAAGATGGAGAAGCGGGCCAAGCAGCTCCTCGACACCCTCTCCATCCGCATCCCCAGCGTCCGCATCCCGGTCGCGGCGCTCTCCGGCGGTCAGCGCCAGGTCGTCGCCATCGCCCGTGCGCTGGTCGGCGACCCCAAGGTCGTCATCCTCGACGAGCCGACCGCGGCCCTCGGCGTCGAGCAGACCGCCCAGGTCCTCGACCTGGTCGAGCGGCTGCGCGAGCGCGGCCACGGAGTCATCCTCATCAGCCACAACATGGCCGATGTGAAGGCCGTCGCCGACCGGGTCGCGGTGCTGCGTCTCGGCCGCAACAACGGCACCTTCAGTGTCGCCGACACCACCAACGAAGAGATCATTGCCGCCATCACCGGCGCCACGGACAACGCCGTGACCCGCCGCAGGGCGCGCACGGCCACGGCGACGAAGGAGGACGCAAAGTGAGCGACCTCGCCAAGACCCCCAAGGCACCTTCCGACGCGCCGCCCGAGGCCCAGCCCTCGGCCGCGCCGGTCGCCGCGGTCGACCCCCGCCTGCTCGTCCGCGAGGAGGGCCTGGCCGGTTACTGGACCGAGTTCAAGCGGAAGATGCGCGGCGGTGAGCTCGGCTCGCTGCCCGTCGTCGTCGGTCTGATCGCCATCGCGATCATCTTCCAGATGAAGAACGAGCACTTCCTGGACGCGAGCAGCCTCGCGAACATCGCCGTCTTCACCTCCGGCCTCGGCATCATGGCCGTCGGCATCGTCTTCGTCCTGCTGCTCGGCGAGATCGACCTCTCGGTCGGCTCGGTGGCGGGCATGGGCGCGGCGGTGTGGGCCGTGCTGAGCGTCACACACGAGCTGAACGACTGGCTGTCGGTCTTCATCGCCATCGCGTCCGGCCTGGTCATCGGCTGCCTCCACGGATTCTTTTTCGCCAAGATCGGCGTGCCCGCGTTCGTGGTCACCCTCGCGGGCTTCCTCGGCTGGAGCGGTCTGCAGATCTGGCTGATGGGCGGCGAGGGCAGCATCAACACGCCCGAGGGCAGCGTCGTCGAGGACCTGACCGGGCACTTCTTCGCGGAGAAGGGCGCCGCCTACGGCCTCGCGGCCGTCGCGATCATCGCGTACGCGGGCTCCCTGCTCCTCGACAGCAAGCGCCGCAAGGCCGCCGACCTCCCGTCGCGGCCGGTCAGCGAGATCGTCCTGCGCACGGTCGTCGTGGCCGTCCTGGCGGGCGGCGCGGCGTACGAGCTGAACGAGCCGCAGGGCGCCCGCGGCCTCCCGCTGGCCCTGGTGCTCTTCCTGGCCGTCCTGGTGATCGCGGACTTCGTGGCCCGGCGCACCACCTTCGGCCGCCAGGTCTTCGCGGTCGGCGGCAACGCGGAAGCCGCGCGGCGCGCGGGCATCAACGTCGACCGGATCCGGATCATCGTCTTCGGCATCTCCGGCATGCTCGCCGCCTTCGGCGGCCTCTTCATCGCCAGCCTCTCGGGCGGCGCCACGAAGAGCCTGGGCGGCGGCAACACGCTGATGATGGTGATCGCGGCGGCGGTCATCGGCGGCACGAGCCTCTTCGGCGGCCGCGGCAAGGTGTGGTCCGCGCTGCTCGGCATGCTGGTGATCCAGTCGATCCAGCAGGGCCTGAACATGCTCGGCATGGCGAGCGAGATCCAGTTCATGATCACCGGGGCGGTCCTCCTGGCCGCGGTGGTGATCGACTCCGTCTCCCGTCGCACCCAGAAGTCCGCAGGTCGCGCCTGAGTCAGCCACCCACCCCAGACGCACCGCCACGGGAACGTTTGTCCCGTGGCGGTGCGTCTGTTCGTGTGACCGGGAAAACGCCTCCCGGACGCGTGCGTCAGTGGCGGAACATTAGACTCGACAGACCCGGCAACGCTCGAACAGCACATCTCAGCTCTACTGCAAGGAGGCACGGGTGCCGCTGCTGACCCGCATCACGGGACCGCGCGATCTGGACCGTCTCAGCCCGGAGGAGCTGAACCAGCTGGCCGGAGAGATCCGCAGCTTCCTCGTCGACGCTGTCGCCAAGACCGGCGGCCACCTCGGGCCGAACCTCGGCGTGGTCGAGCTCACCATCGCCCTGCACCGCGTCTTCGAGTCCCCGCAGGACAAGGTTCTCTTCGACACCGGTCACCAGAGCTACGTGCACAAGCTGCTCACCGGCCGCCAGGACTTCGGCAAGCTCCGCACCAAGGGCGGCCTCTCCGGCTACCCCTCGCGCGCCGAGTCCGACCACGACGTGATCGAGAACAGCCACGCCTCCACCGTCCTCGGCTGGGCCGACGGCCTCGCCAAGGCCAACGAGGTCCGCGGCAAGGACGACCACGTCGTCGCCGTCATCGGTGACGGCGCGCTCACCGGCGGCATGGCCTGGGAGGCGCTGAACAACATCGCGGCCGCCAAGGACCGCCCCCTGGTCATCGTCGTCAACGACAACGAGCGGTCGTACGCCCCGACGATCGGTGGCCTGGCCAACCATCTGGCCACGCTGCGCACCACCGACGGCTACGAGCGGTTCCTGGCCCGTGGGAAGGACTTCCTGGAGCGCACGCCCGTCGTGGGCAGGCCGCTCTACGAGACCCTGCACGGCGCCAAGAAGGGCCTGAAGGACTTCATCGCCCCGCAGGGCATGTTCGAGGACCTCGGCCTGAAGTACGTCGGCCCGATCGACGGCCACGACATCGAGGCCCTGGAGTCCGCCCTGCAGCGCGCCAAGCGCTTCGGCGGCCCGGTCATCGTGCACTGCCTCACCGAGAAGGGCCGCGGCTACCAGCCCGCCGAGCAGGACGAGGCCGACCACTTCCACGGCATCGGCCCCATCCACCCCGACACGGGCCTGCCCATCGCCGCCTCCGGCATGGACTGGACGTCCGTCTTCGGCGAGGAGATGGTCAAGCTCGGCCGGGAGCGCGAGGACATCGTCGCGATCACCGCCGCCATGCTGCAGCCCGTCGGCCTGAAGAAGTTCGCCGAGGAGTTCCCTGACCGGGTCTACGACGTGGGCATCGCCGAGCAGCACGCGGCCGTCTCCGCCGCGGGCCTGGCCAGCGGCGGCCTGCACCCCGTCTTCGCGGTGTACGCGACGTTCCTCAACCGCGCCTTCGACCAGCTCCTGATGGACGTGGCCCTGCACAAGTGCGGCGTCACCTTCGTCCTGGACCGGGCCGGTGTCACCGGCACGGACGGCGCCTCGCACAACGGCATGTGGGACATGTCGATCCTGCAGTGCGTGCCGACGCTGCGGATCGCCGCGCCGCGCGACGCCGACCAGGTCCGTCTCCAGCTGCGCGAGGCCGTCGAGGTCGACGACGCCCCGACCGTGGTGCGCTACTCCAAGGGCGCGGTCGGCCCGGCGGTCAAGGCCGTCGGCAAGGTCGGCGGCATGGACGTGCTGCGGAACGCGGGCACGAAGAAGCCGGACGTCCTGCTCGTCTCCGTCGGCGCGCTCGCGCCCATGTGCCTGGAGATCGCCGAACTGCTGAACAAGCAGGGCATCACCACGACCGTGATCGACCCGCGCTGGGTCAAGCCGGTCGACGAGGCCATGGCGCCGCTCGCCGAGCAGCACCGCGTCGTCGTCACCGTCGAGGACAACTCCCGCGCGGGCGGTGTCGGGTCGGCGATCGCGCAGGCCCTGCGCGACGCGGGCGTCGATGTGCCGCTGCGCGACTTCGGCATCCCGCCGCGCTTCCTCGACCACGCCTCGCGCAAGGAGATCATGGCCGAGATCGGCCTGACTGCCCCTGACATCTCCCGTCAGGTGACGGGCCTGGTCGCCAAGCTCGACGGCAGGTACGAGCGGCACGACAGGAATGCCGCCTCCGCGGTGGACTCCGTGGAGCCCGCCCGCGACTGACGTCAACACGCACCGCCGATGGGCCGGTCCCCCCACCCTGTACGGGTGGTGGAACCGGCCCATTCGCGTGAATGGGCCCGTCCCGGGGCTTACGGGGTACTCGGCCTCTCGATCATGTCGGGGACGACAAGCGTGGGAGGTACGCCCGTGAGCAGCACCCTCTTCAGGACGAAGAGCGTCGAGCAGTCCATCAAGGACACCGAGGAACCGGAGCACGCGCTCAAAAAGTCGCTGTCCGCCCTCGACCTCACGGTCTTCGGCGTCGGCGTCATCATCGGCACCGGCATCTTCGTGCTGACCGGAAAGATCGCCAAGGAGACGGCGGGGCCCTCGGTCGCCCTCGCCTTCGTCGTCGCCGGGCTCGTCTGCGCCCTTGCGGCACTCTGTTACGCCGAGTTCGCCTCGACCGTGCCGGTCGCCGGATCCGCGTACACCTTCTCGTACGCCTCACTCGGCGAATTCCCGGCCTGGATCATCGGCTGGGACCTCATCCTGGAGCTGGCGCTCGGCTGCGCGGTGGTCGCGGTCGGCTGGTCGGGCTATCTGCGCTCGCTCCTGGACACCGCCGGGATGCACCTGCCGCAGGCGCTGAGCGGCACGCACGAGGGACAGTTCGGCTTCGACCTGCTGGCCAGCGTCCTCGTGCTGGTCCTCACCGCCATCCTGGTCGCCGGGATGAAGCTCTCCTCGCGGGTCACCAACGTCATCGTCGCCGTCAAGGTCACCGTGGTGCTGCTGGTCATCATCGTCGGGGCCTTCCTCATCACGGGCGCCAACTACGACCCGTTCATCCCGCCGTCCGAGCCCGCCGAGGGCGGCGGCGGCATCACCGCGCCGCTGGTGCAGCTGATCTTCGGCTTCACGCCCTCGCACTTCGGCGTGATGGGCATCTTCACCGCGGCGGCCGTCGTCTTCTTCGCCTTCATCGGCTTCGACATCGTCGCGACCGCCGCCGAGGAGACCCACAACCCGCAGCGCGACGTGCCCCGCGGCATCCTCGGCTCGCTGCTCATCTGCACGATCCTGTACGTCGCGGTCTCCGTCGTCGTCACCGGCATGCAGAAGTACACCGAGCTCTCCACGGACGCACCGCTCGCGGACGCCTTCAAGGCCGTCGGGCACCCGTTCTGGTCGGGCGTGATCAGTTTCGGGGCGGCCGTCGGACTCACCTCCGTCTGCATGATCCTGCTGCTCGGCCAGACCCGCGTGTTCTTCGCGATGAGCCGCGACGGACTGCTGCCGCAGACGTTCTCCAAGGTCCACCCGCAGTTCGGCACCCCGTACCGCTCCACGATCCTGCTCGGTGTGATCGTGGCGGTCGTCGCGGGCTTCACCTCCATCGACGAGCTCGCCGAACTGGTCAACATCGGCACGCTGTTCGCCTTCGTCGTGGTCGCCCTCGGCGTCATCCTGCTCCGCAGGCAGCGCCCCGACCTGCCGCGCGCCTTCCGCACCCCGCTGGTGCCCTACGTGCCGATCCTGTCGGTCCTCGCGTCGTTCTGGCTGATGCTGAACCTGCCCGCGGAGACCTGGCTGCGGTTCGGCGTCTGGATGGTGCTCGGCGTCGTCATCTACTTCGTGTACGGGCGCTCGCACAGCCGCCTGCATCTGCGCGACCCGCACGCCGACGACGCACGGTAGTCGCCTGCTCTTCCGTGAGCCTTCTTGTCCGGCCCCGTATGTCCCGATCCGATAGGGACTGCGGGGCCGGATAGCGTGCACCGTATGGTCGCGCCGCCCTCAGCATCACTACGCTCCGTACGCAACCTCCGGGTGCCGGGCCCGCGCAAGGAGTACGTCGCCGACGGCGTCCGGAACCCCTACTGGGCCCGACTGCTCCCGCTGCTCGCCGCCCTGGCCTGCGTGACCCGGCTGCCCTCCCTGCGGTGGCCGCTGTGGAGCCCCGACGAGGGGTATCTCGCCGTCCAGGCGCGGATGTTGGCGCACGGCGGCGAGCTCTACACCACGGTCGTCGACCGCAAGCCGCCGCTCGTCCCCTGGCTGTACGCGGGCACCTTCGCGCTCTTCGGCGACGGCTCGCTGCTGCCCCTGAAGGTGCTCGCGGCGGCCGCGCAGCTCCTGACGGCGGTGCTCCTCGTCTCGCTGGCCCGGCGCCGCTGGGGGGACGGGGCGGGGCGCACGGCCGGTGTGCTGTACCTCCTGATCTCCATCGGCCTCAATCCGGAGGACGCCCAGGCCGCCACCTTCGAAGTCTTCATGCTGCCGTGCACCGCCGCCGCCATGTGGTGCGCCGACCGTCGCCGGTGGGGAGCGGCGGGCACCGCGGTGGCCTGCGCGTTCCTCGCCAAGCAGACCGGGGGAGCGGTGCTGCTCCCGGTCGCCTGGCTGCTGTGGCGGGACGGGGCTCCCCGGCGGGGTGCGGGGCGCCTGGCGGCCGGCCTCGGCGGGCCCGTCCTCGCCGCGGCCCTGCTGACGACGCCCACGGGCTTCGTGTTCTGGACGGTCACGGGCTCGGGGGCCTACGCCTCCTTCACCGGCTCCGAACTCCACGTGCTCGGCCGGGGGTTGGTGAACGCGGCGGTCCTCACCGCGGCCTGCGCGGGCATCGTCGCGCCGGTCTTACGCGTCCTGCGCATCGCCCGCACCGGGGCCACCGAGCTGTGGCTCTGGCTCGCCTCGTCGGTGGCCGCGGTACTGCTCGGATTCCACTTCTTCGGCCACTACTATCTGCAACTCATGCCGCCGCTGGCCCTGTTGGGGGTGGCGGCCCTGCAGATCCTGCCGCGCGAGCGGACGGTGCGGGCGATCGTCGTCTCCGGGTGCGGGTGCGCGGTGTTCCTTGCGTGGGGTCTGCTCGCGCCGCGCCCCGAACTGGCCCACGCCGCGCGGCTCGCGGAGACCGTCAGGGCCCGCACCGCGCCGGACGACCGGGTGCTGTTCTGGGGGATGCACCCGGAGGCGTACTGGCTGGCCGACCGCGCCCCCGCCAGCCGCTTCCTCACGGCCGGGCTGCTCACCAACTACAGCGGGGGCAGGAACGGGCCCCAGGTGGGGGAGAAGTACGCGGTCGAGGGCGCCTGGCCGGTCTTCCGCGAGGAGCTGCGCAGCCATCCGCCCGCGGTCGTCGTCGACGACTCACGAGGCAAACCGTTCGCACCGGAACGGGTCCCGTCACTGCGGCGGATCCTCGCGGTCGGGTACGAGCCGGTGGCGCGGACGGAAGGGGCGGTGGTGTACGTACGGGTGCCGCGGGCGGTGCCCTAAGGGGCGCATCTGCGGGTGCCTCAAGGGCGCTGCCATGTGCGCGTGACGGTCGCGAGGGCATCCACGACCGACCGGATGTCGGCGCGGCGCTCGCGGAGCCGGGGCTCGAACTCCAGGTGCAGGAAGGGCACGTCGTGCGCCGCGGCGGAGCGCCCCTGCATGTTGTCGAGGCCTTCGAGCGGACAGGACCTCGCCCAGGCGCGGCACACGTCGTAGTCCCGCTTGCGCAGCGCGTCCGCGAGGCGGCGGCCCTCGGTGACGGCCTCCCTGCCCCGGCCCGTGGAGGCGACGACGTCGTGTCCTGGGGCCGCTTCGTCGGTCATGCCGTGCAGCTGGATGCCGGGCAGGCCGCGGCGGACCAGCTCGTCGCAGACCGCGTGGAACACGGTGTCCCTGCGGTGCGCGACATCGGCCGAGTCCCCGCGCCCGGCGTCGCGGTGCGCCCCCGCGAGCACGAGGACGCCGCCGGGGGAGCGGCGCATCAGCTCGGTGCCGAGCCGCTCGGTGTCGCGGTCGGCCACCGGGTGCGGCACCTGCACCGACCAGCGGACCGGTCCTTCGAGGTCGATGTAGACGCGGCCCCAGCCACGCGGGGCCGCGCCGCCCTCGGAGCGGTCGGCGATCTCCGCGAACCGCCGCCCGGCGGCCCGGTCGGTGACCGTGCGCACCGTGAGATCCACATCGGAGAGCCGCCGCTCGGCCTGGGAGCGCCGGTCGTCCAGGAGCAGCCCGACACCCGCGGCGACCGCGCGCCGGTCGGCCCGCGAGGGGCGGCGGTACCCGCTGTCCGTGCCGAAACCGGCGGTGTAGGCGCCGACGAGCTCCGTGAGGTTCCCGCGAACCCGCGGTCCGGACCCGTCACCGGCATCGTCGCCGGAAGATCCCCCGCTGCACTGCGCAAGGGCGAGGACGGCCGTGCTGACCAGGGCGAACGTCCTGAATCCGCGCCTCGGAAGGCGGGATTCCGGGCGACCGCGACGAGGGCTAAACGCACCGCCGACGCGATCTAGCTCACATTTCACTTACTTCGCACATCCCTCTCCGGGGTTCATGTGTCAGACCTTTCCGGAGTGCATCACTGTGCGCTCTGCTCCCCCCCCGCTCCACCCCTCGCACCACCCCTTGCTCCACCCCAGTTCTATCCCCCCGCGTCACTCCATGAGAGGAGCCCCCCTTGGCCGCTTCGCGTCAGAAGCGGCGGCACAAGGTCCGCCGAAGGACCGACATGTCTCTGCTGGGCGGCATACGTCCCCCCATCGCCGTGCTGTCGGTCCTGCTCCTCGCCCTCGCGGCCGTCACGGCCCTCACTCTTGGAAGGGCCGGTCAAGAAGCCGTCCCCAAAGCGGTCAAGACGTCCCAGCAGCACTTCGCCGAGGACGGCGCCATCGCCCTGCGCGCCTCCATCGACGAATCCGTCACCGACCTGACCCGCAGCGCCGAACTCTTCAGCGCGGGCGACCCGGTGCCCGCGGACGCCGTCCTCGACAAGATCGGCAGCGTCTACCAGAAGTGGATGGGCACCGCCGTCGTCGAGATCTCCTCGGGCAAGCTCCTCGCCGCCCGCGGCGAGAACCTCCCGCTGACCGCCATCGACCGCGGCGGCCTCGCGGACAAGGACGGACTCGCCCCGCGCATGGTGCGCATGGAGAACGGCGAGACCCGGCTGCTCTCCTTCGCCCTGCTCACCTGGAAGGGACAGCCCCAGCAGCTCCTCGTCGCCTCCAGCAGCCTGCGCTTCCCCGGCATCAGCCTCGGCAAGGTCCGCGCCATCGCCGTCGTCGACGAGGGCGGCGACGTCCTCAGCACCGACGGCATCCCCGGACCCGAGCAGGTGGACAGCGACCGCAAGCGCGCCGAGGTCAAGCAGGCCGACGGGCAGCTCAAGTCGTTCGCCGCCACCGCGGCCAAGAAGTCCCGCACCCACCCGCTCATGGCCAAGGAGCCCGGCTCGGGCGGCTTCGCCGGAGTCAGCGGCAGCCTCACCGGCGACCGCTACCTCGGCCAGCGCGCCGTCGCCGGATACGCCAACCTCGCGGGATCGGAGCCGGGCGAGTCCACCGCGGCCACCCGGCTCGGCCTCAGCGTCGTCGCGATGGTCCCGGTCGCCGAGAACCCGAAGGCGAAGAGCGACTCCGCCTTCGGCCTGTTCGCGGCGGGCGCCTTGCTGCTCATCGGCGGGCTCACCGTCTACCTCCTCGTACGCACCGTGCAGCGCCCGCTGATCCGGCTCTTCCTGGAGGGCCGCCGCCTCACCCGCGGCGACCTCGGCAGACCGGTCTCCGTGCCGCGCCACGGCGAGGCCGCCCGCATCGGCGCCGCCCTCGAACGCCTGCGCCGCCAGCTCACCGGAGAGCCCGCGGCGCCGCAGGAGCGAAGGACCCGCCGCGGCGGCCTCGGCTCCCGCACCCTCATCGCCGTCTGCGCGGTGCTGCTGCTCGCCTGGTCCGCACCGCTCCTGCTGCTGCTCAACCGCGCCGGTGACTCCGTCGACGTACCGCAGCAGATGGTCAGCGACCAGCGCGAGCGCACCAACACCCTCACCGACCGCGTCCGCCGCGCCCTCAACGAGGGCCACGCCGACCTCACCTCGGTCGCCTCCCTCATCGGCGACCGCACCGAGGCCTCGGACATGGCCAAGGTCCTCGAGAGCACCCTGAACCAGCACACCCGCTACAAGTCCCTCTACGTCCTCGACGCCGACGGCAAGGTCCTCGCCAAGGCGGGCGGCGACCCCCGCAGCCCGTCCGGCAAGGGCCCCTCCCGGGAGCTGATCCACGTCATCGACGAGGGCGGCAAGGAGCCGGTGATCATCGGCACCGCCGAGATGCAGGGCAGGCACGGCGCCGCCGTGGTGGGCGAGTTCCGCATCGAGTTCCTCAACTCGCTGCTCAAGCGCCCCGGCCTCGGCGAGGTCCGCGTCGTCGACACCAAGCACCGGGTGATCGGCGCCAACACCGGCTACCTCGAATTCGAGGACCTGCCCGGCGGCCGTCTCGAGGAGCTCGCGGCGAAGAGCGCCAAGAAGACGGGACCCGACCAGAGCGTCACGCCCAGCGGGATCCTCTACCGCGACAGCGGCGACCTGCGGATCGCCGCGGCCGCCCCGTTCGACGGCGGCGGCGCGGCCCGTGCGCTCGGCTGGACCGTGGTCAGCTGGCAGCCCGTCTCAGGCCTCGCCATCCCCGAGTACACCTACCAGAACCGCACGGTCCTGGCCGGCATGCTCGGCATCACCGCGGCCGCCGCCTGCCTCGGCTGGCTGCACATCGTCGTCGTACGACCGCTGCGGCACCTCGCGGACCAGGCGGAGGCGCTCGCCGACGGCGACCGCCGCACCGTCCTGTATCCGCGCCACCACGACGAGGTCGGCGCGGTCACCCGCAGCCTCGAACTCATCAGGCAACAGCTGCCGACGGGCACGCAGCGCAAGCGGGACGGCGCCACGGCCGGGCTCGCCGGAAGGAACTGAACCGCCGTGCTCTTCCTCTTCACCGTTCTCGTGGTGTGCTGCGCCATCCTGCTGGTCGCCGGAGTCGTCGAACAGCGGCGGCACTTCGCCAACCTGGAGCACATCCCCACCCGCGTGCTCGTCAACGGCATCCGCGGCAAGTCCTCCATCACCCGCCTGTGCGCGGGCGCGCTGCGCGGCGGCGGACTCAACACGGTCGCCAAGACCACCGGCACCGCCGCCCGCTTCATCCACCCCGACGCCACCGAGGAGCCCGTCTACCGAAAGTTCGGCATCGCCAACGTCGTCGAGCAGATCGGCATCGTGCGGCGCGCCGCCGCCTACGACCCGGACGCCCTGGTCATCGAGTGCATGGCCGTCATGCCCGCACTCCAGGAGATCAACCAGTCCAAGCTGATCCGCTCCACCATCGGCGTGCTCTGCAACGTCCGTGAGGACCACCTCGCCGAGATGGGCCCGACCCTCGACGACGTGGCGCGCTCGCTGTGCCGCTCCATGCCGGAGAACGGAATCTGCGTCACCGCCGAGAAGGATCGTTTCGACATCCTCCAGGAGGAGGCCGACGCCCGTAACTGCGAGCTGATCTACGCCGACCCCGAGACGGTGACCGACGACGAGCTGCGCGGCTTCAGCTGGTTCACCTTCAAGGAGAACGTGTCGATCGCGCTGAAGGTCGCCGAGCTCCTCGGCGTCGGCCGCGAGGTCGCCCTGCAGGGCATGTACGACGCCCCGCCGGACCCGGGTGTCCTCTCCGTCGAGCGGTACGCCACCGAGGACGGCAAGAAGCTCCGCTTCGCCAACGTCTTCGCGGCCAACGACCCCGAGTCGACGCTGATGAACATCAACCAGCTGCTCGACCTCGGCGCCATCAACCGCCCGCTCAACGTCGTCATCAACTGCCGCCCCGACCGCGTCGAGCGCAACGGCCAGATGGGCGAGATCATCCCCGATCTGCAGCCCGAGAAGGTCTTCGTCATCGGCCACCCCGCGAAGTCCGCCATCGACGCCATCCCCGCCGACTGGCGCTCCCGCGCCGTCGACCTCGGCGGCGACCGGCGCGACCCCGAGGAGTTCATGGGCCAGATGCTCGCGCAGCTCGGCCCCGACTCCTCGCTCGTCGCCATCGGCAACATCCACGGCCAGGGCGAGCTGCTCCTGGAGCGCCTCGCCGAACTGCCCGCCGACGAGAGCGAGGAGCCCGCACCGGCCACCGCGCCCGCGAGCAACCCCGTCGAGACGATGCAGCTGTACGTACCCCGCATCGACCCCTACCAGCACTACCCGCAGGCGTACGAGACGCGGTACACGGAGCCGCACCCCGTGCCCCAGGCCGCGTACGGCAGCCACGGGATGTACGAGGCGTACGCGCCGCGGCAGGCCCACGAGCCGTACGCGCCGCAGGAGCCGTACGCGCCCCAGGAACCGCAGCCCCAGTCCGAGCCCCCGAGAACCCGCGGCCTGTTCGAGCCGCGGGTGCCGCCCGCACCGCACGCCGCAGACGACCCCCAGCAGTGGCACAGTCCAGGAGAGCCCCGTTGATTCCCTCCGTCCTCACCCCCGAGATCGCCGCGGTCGGCATCGCGCTCGGGCTGCTCTTCTCCCTGGTCTGCTATCTGACGACCAACCTCTCGCCCGGCGGCATGATCACGCCGGGCTGGCTCGCGCTCACCCTCGTCGAGGACCTGCAGCGCGCCGCGATGGTCGTGGGCGTCACCGTCCTGACCTACGTCTGCACGCTCCTCATGCAGCGGTTCATCATCCTCTACGGAAAGCGCCTGTTCGCCGCGGTCGTCCTCACCGGCGTGGTGCTCCAGGCCACCGTGATGATCGTGCTCTCGCTCGAGTTCCCGCTGATGTACAGCAACCAGACCCTCGGCTTCATCGTGCCGGGCCTGATCGCCTACCAGCTGGTGCGCCAGCCCAAGGGCCCCACCCTGCTCGCCACGGGCTCGGTGACGCTCATGGCCTACGTCGTCCTCACCGCCGGGATCCTCCTCGGCTTCATGCCGTCCGCCTGATTCCAGGAGCCATTCATGCCACCCAAGAAGAAGCGTCCCGCCGTGCACGCGGCGACCGTGCTCGCCCTGCTCGCGGGCAGCGCCTATCTGACCGTGGAACTGCGCAAGGAGGAGGAGGCGAGGACGCCCAAGGTGCAGGCCGTCACCGACGCCCCGGGGCTGCACAACAGCACCGGGCAGGACGGCGGCAAGCAGAAGTGGGAGCGCCTGAAGAACCCCGAGCGCTCCGTCCTGCGCACCGAGGGCGGCAAGGTCCTCGCCACCTTCACGGACGGCGCCCGCACCGCGACGCTGACCGGCCCCGGCCGCACCTTCACCGAGCCCACCCACACCAAGTCCCGGGTCGTCACCAACGACTGGGTGCGGCTGATGCCGGAGACCTGGCGGGCGGGCGCGGAGAAGGAGAAGTGGTTCAAGGACTGGTACAAGGAGTTCTCCGGCAGCGAGCAGGACGACATCTTCGCGATGGCGTTCCAGTACGTGGAGGGCGCACCGGCCAAGAAGGACGACGAGGGCATCGAGTACGCGGGCGACGCCAACTTCGGCCCGCTGAACCCGACCGGCAGCTCGGGCAACGACCTGCGCCTGGAGGAGTCCGACTTCTTCGACTACCTCGGCATCCCGTACACGTTCCGCGACGGCACCACCATCCAGCCGGAGGCGATGCGGGCCCGCTCCATGGACTGCTCCGGATTCATCCGTACGGTCTTCGGCTATCGCGCCCGCTATCCGCTGATGTCCTCCGACAAGGGCGGTGACGGCCTGCCCCGCACCGCCAACGGCATGGCGCGCGGCAAGGTCGGTACGAACGTCATCAAGCTCAACGGCGTCACCGCG
Source organism: Streptomyces sp. NPDC042371 (assembly GCF_056437465.1). Lineage (NCBI taxonomy): Bacteria > Bacillati > Actinomycetota > Actinomycetes > Kitasatosporales > Streptomycetaceae > Streptomyces > Streptomyces sp. NPDC042371. Next base: position 382,975 of record NZ_JBWKAP010000003.1, read on the forward strand.
GCCGACCGCCCCAAGTCCATCGACGTGGTCCAGCCGGGCGACCTGGTCTTCTTCAAGCTCGACAACCGGACCAAGGACCGCCTCGACCACGTCGGCATCTTCCTCGGCCACGACGCCGACGGCCACAAGATCTTCATCTCCAGCCGCGAAGAGGTCAACGGCCCGACGATCGGCGACAAGGGCGGCACGTCGCGCCTCGACGGGAACGGCTACTACGCCTCCACGCTGCGCAGCGCGAAGCGGCTCTGAGGCACGTCCCCGACGGGGGTCAGGGGCGCACGGTCCGCGGACCGGCGCACTCGGCCCCCGTCTCGCCCACCCTGCGGCGCAGTTCACGGTCGGCCGTGACGACCAGACAGGGCCGCCCCGCCGCCTCCGCGGCCACTTCCACGATCCGGTCGTCGCCGCTGCCGGAGGCGCTCTCCACGCGTACGCCGGGCACGGACTCCACACCGCGCGCGGCGCCCTCGACGACCAGGACGACCTCCAGCGGCCCCGGATGTCCCGGCAGGCCGTCCGTCGCGTACGGGACGAGGGAGTCCCGCAGCCGCTCGGCGGCCCCGCGGCGGTCCCGCCACCATCCGTCGGGCACGGACCCGACGACGTTCGCGGCATCCACGACGACGAGAGTTCTCATACGGCAAACGTAAACTAATAGGCAGCACGCTGAGCATGCCGAGCACGCTGAGAACGCCGTGCGTCCGTGAACGTGGAAGGGTTGGCGCCGATTCATGCCGTCGAGGTCCACCAGCACCGGTGCCCCCGAGACCGCCCGCTGGCTGCTGCGCGGCCGTGACGGTCGGCTCACCGCCTACGCCCGCGCCGATGGCGGCCTCCTGCGCTGGACGGAGGCCGGTCCCGGCGGACCCGACTGGGAGGGCCCCGAGTTCTTCGAAGTGCCCGACCTGACCTACCTCACCCTCGCCCAGGGGGCCGATGGATACGTGCACTTCCTTGGCCGCAGGGAGCGGCGGGACACCGCGGCCGATCCCGGCAAGCCGGTCGTCGACATCGTGCACTCGATCCAGTACCAGTCGGGCAGGCCGCTCATGGACTGGCGCTCGCTCGGCAACCCGCACACCAAGCTCGTCGAGCGCGCCCCGCACCTGGGCGCGCCCGCCGCCGCGGTGGACGCCGCGGGCACCGTCCACGTCTTCGTGCGGGACGCGGTGGGCAGCGTACGGATGCGCCGCGAGGGCAAGGGCGGCAAGTGGGAGGGGTGGAAGGACTTCAAGGTCCGCGACACCCTGGACGGCACGGTCGCGGTCGCCACGTCGACGGGCCGGGTCGAGGTCCTCGCCCCCGCGGGCAAGGCCACGCTGCGCTGGGCCCAGGAGAAGCAGGCCGGTGAACTGCAGCGCACGGACGACGTACCGCTCGCCCCGGCCCCCGGCTCGGGCACGGCCCTGGAGACCGGCCCCGACCGCCTCACGTACTACGCGGCCGACGCGCTCGGCGACGGCGTCCTCGCCCACCGCCCGGCGGACGGCGGCCCGGCGCTGCCCCTCGGCGGCAGCCCCGGCACGGGACCCACGGCCGCCGTCCGCACGACCGTCGACGGCCATGACTGCACCGTCCTCGCGCACCGCACGAGCACGGGCCGCCCCGCACTCGCCGCGTTCCCCACGGAGGACGAGGGGGCGGGCCTGTGGTGGGCCGAGACCGGCGAACCGTGCCTGGGCTCACCGTCGTTGGCGCTCGACGCGCGGGGCCGCGTGGTCATGGCGGCGATCGGCCTTGACGGAACGTTGCGGCTCGCCCGTCAGAAGGCGGAGGCGGGGCTTGCGCTGGAGGCGTGGAGGCGGGTCTGATCCGGCTCCGAGCAGAACGGAAGTGGGCCGTACGGGACAACTCCCGTACGGCCCACCGACGTTGCTCCGCGCGTTACGCCGGGACGCTCGCCACGCCCTGCGCCAGGAACCGCTTCCCGTTCACCCGCTCGCTGACGCCCTCACGGTCCAGGTACGGCGTGATGCCGCCCAGGTGGAAGGGCCAGCCCGCGCCGGTGATCAGGCAGAGGTCGATGTCCTGGGCCTCGGCGACGACGCCCTCGTCGAGCATGAGCCCGATCTCCTGCGCCACGGCGTCCAGGACGCGGTCGCGGACCTGCTCCTCGGTCAGGACGGAGTCGCCCTGCTTCAGGAGCGCGGCGACCTCGGGGTCCAGCTCCGGCTTCCCGCTGTCGTACTTGTAGAAGCCGCGCTTGCCCGCCTTGACGACGGCCGCGAGGTTCGGGGAGACCGTGAAGCGCTCCGGGAAGGCGCGGTTCAGGGTCTCCGAGACGTGCAGACCGATGGCCGGGCCGACCAGTTCGAGCAGCACCAGCGGCGACATCGGCAGACCGAGCGGCTCGACGCCCTTCTCGGCGACGGCGACCGGGGTGCCCTCGTCGATGACGTTCTGGATCTCGCCCATGAAGCGGGTGAGGATGCGGTTCACGACGAACGCCGGGGCGTCCTTCACGAGCACCGCGGTCTTCTTCAGCTTCTTGGCGACACCGAAGGCCGTGGCCAGCGACGCGTCGTCGGTCTGCTCGCCGCGCACGATCTCCAGGAGCGGCAGGATCGCGACCGGGTTGAAGAAGTGGAAGCCGACGACCCGCTCGGGGTGCTTCAGCTTCGACGCCATCTCGGAGACGGAGAGCGAGGAGGTGTTGGTGGCGAGGATCGCGTGCGCCGGAGCGACGGCCTCGACCTCGGCGAACACCTGCTGCTTGACGCCGATCTCCTCGAAGACGGCCTCGATGATGAAGTCGGCGTCGGAGAAGCCCTCGGCCTTGTCCAGGACACCGGAGACCAGGCCCTTGAGGCGGTTCGCCTTGTCCTGGTTGACGCGGCCCTTGAGGAGGAGCTTGTCGATCTCCTCGTGGACGTAGCCGACGCCCTTGTCCACGCGCTCCTGGTCGATGTCGGTCAGGACGACCGGCACCTCGAGGCGGCGCAGGAAGAGCAGCGCGAGCTGCGAGGCCATCAGACCGGCGCCGACGACGCCGACCTTGGTGACCGGGCGCGCCAGGTTCTTGTCCGGGGCGCCCGCGGGGCGCTTGGCGCGCTTCTGCACGAGGTTGAACGAGTAGATGCCCGCGCGCAGTTCACCGCCCATGATGAGGTCGGCGAGCGCGACGTCCTCGGCGTCGAAGCCCTTCTGCAGGTCGCCGTCCTTGGCGGCCGCGATGATCTCCAGGGCGCGGTAGGCGGCCGGAGCGGCGCCGTGCACCTTGGAGTCGGCGATGGCACGGCCGCGCGCGACGGCGGCCTCCCAGCCCTCGCCGCGGTCGATCTCGGGGCGGACGACCTCGGTCTTGCCGTTGAGGACGGAGGCCGTCCAGATCAGCGACTGCTCGAGGAAGTCAGCGCCCTCGAAGAGCGCGTCGGCGATGCCGAGCTCGAAGACCTGCTTGCCCTTGAGCTGACGGTTCTGGTTCAGCGAGTTCTCGATGATGACCGAGACGGCCTTGTCGGCGCCGATCAGGTTCGGGAGCAGCGCGCAGCCGCCCCAGCCCGGGACCAGGCCGAGGAAGACCTCGGGGAGCGAGAACGCGGGCAGCGCCTTGGAGACGGTGCGGTAGGAGCAGTGCAGACCGACCTCGACGCCACCGCCCATCGCGGCACCGTTGTAGTACGCGAAGGTCGGCACGGCGAGCCCGGAGAGCCGCTTGAAGACCTCGTGTCCGCCCTTGCCGATGGCGAGCGCGTCCTCGTGGTGCTTCAGCAGCTCGACGCCCTTGAGGTCGGCGCCGACGGCGAAGATGAACGGCTTGCCGGTGATGCCGACACCGACGATCGTGCCCTCGGCCGCCTCCTTCTCGACCTGGGTGATCGCGGCGTCGAGGTTCGCCAGCGAGCCGGGGCCGAAGGTGGTCGGCTTGGTGTGGTCGAAGCCGTTGTCGAGGGTGATGAGCGCGAAGCGGCCCGCACCGTGCGGCAGGTCGAGGTGGCGTACGTGCGCCTGCGTGACGACCTCGTCCGGGAACAGCTCGGCGGCCCCCTTGAGGAGCTCAGCGGTGGTGGTGCTCACTTCTCGCCTCCGGCGTCCTTGTGGTTCGGGTTCTCCCAGATGACCGTCGCGCCCATGCCGAAGCCGACGCACATGGTCGTGAGGCCGTAGCGGACCTCCGGCTGCTCCTCGAACTGCCGCGCCAGCTGCGTCATCAGGCGTACACCGGAGGAGGCGAGCGGGTGGCCGTACGCGATGGCGCCGCCGTACTGGTTGACGCGGGCGTCGTCGTCGGCGATGCCGTAGTGCTCCAGGAAGGCGAGCACCTGCACGGCGAAGGCCTCGTTGATCTCGAAGAGACCGATGTCGGAGATGGAAAGGCCCGCCTGGGCGAGCGCCTTTTCCGTGGCCGGGATCGGGCCGTAGCCCATGACCTCGGGCTCGACACCCGCGAAGGAGTACGAGACCAGCCGCATCTTGACCGGCAGGCCGTTCTCCCGCGCGAACTCCTCGGAGGCGATGAGGGAGGCGGTGGCGCCGTCGTTGAGACCGGCGGCGTTGCCCGCGGTGACGCGTCCGTGCGTACGGAACGGCGTCTTCAGCCCGGCGAGGCTCTCCAGGGTGGTGCCCGGACGCATCGGCTCGTCGGCGGTGGCGAGGCCCCAGCCGGTCTCACCGGCCTCCTCGTTCGTCCGGCGTACGGAGATCGGCACCAGGTCGGCCTGGATCTTGCCGTCGGCGTACGCCTTGGCGGCCTTCTCCTGCGAGCGCACGGCGTACTCGTCGGCGCGCAGCTTGGTGATCGTGGGGTACCGGTCGTGCAGGTTCTCGGCGGTCATGCCCATGAACAGGGCGGACTCGTCGACGAGCTTCTCGCTCACGAACCGCGGGTTGGGGTCGACGCCCTCACCCATGGGGTGGCGGCCCATGTGCTCGACACCACCGGCGACGGCGATGTCGTACGCACCGAAGGCCACGCTGCCCGCGACGGACGTCACGGCGGTCAGGGCGCCGGCGCACATGCGGTCGATGGAGTAGCCGGGCACGGACTGCGGCAGCCCGGCGAGGATGCCGGCGGTGCGGCCGATCGTCAGACCCTGGTCGCCGATCTGCGTGGTCGCGGCGATGGCGACCTCGTCGATCTTGGCGGGGTCGAGGTCCGGGTTGCGGCGCAGCAGCTCCCGGATGGCCTTCACGACGAGGTCATCGGCACGGGTCTCGTGGTAGATGCCCTTCGGGCCCGCCTTGCCGAACGGGGTGCGGACGCCGTCCACGAAGACGACGTCCCTGACGGTACGAGGCACGATGGCTCTCCTCCAGGGTGCGGTGCGCCTGCCGGCGCGCTTCCACAGCCCACCCTACTTGCCGGTAACTACGCGGCCAAGGCCCGCCGGGCCTCGCCTCGCCGAGGCGAACGTCACACTCTCCACCTGCGGACGCCCCGCCCCATCCGCAGGCCGGAACCCGACCTCCGCCCCACTCCCACCCGGCCGCACCGCACGGTAGGAGCGGTTAGGACACCGCCGCACCGGCGTGTGGCTTGCCCTTGTCCCGCCGCTCCGCGGCGGATCGCTCCCACTCACCCACCCACCCGTGCACCCCGCACGCATAGCCCCCGTAGGGGCGGGTGGGATGTCGTCGTGCTGGTGTGCTGCTTGTTCCTGTGCCGCCGCTGCGCGGCGGATTCCACCCACCCGCCCACCCGTTTGCCCGGCACGTACCGGCCCAGTAGGGGCAGGTGGGACGCCGTGGCCCCGGCGCATGGCCGACCCCCTGCCCCGCCGCCGTCCGGCGGCTCACTCCCACCCACCCGTGCACTCTGCGCGCATCGGCCCCGCACGTATCCGCACCGTAGGAACGGGTGAGTGGGTGGGAGTGAGTCGAGTGGTGGAGGAGGTCGGTGGGTGGGTTGTCCGGCTCGCGCGCGGGTTGGTTCACGGCGTCCCGCCTGCTCCTACGGCGCTGGGACGCGCGGGGTAAACGGGTGGGTGGGGGGTGGGGACGATCCGCCGCGGAGCGGCGGGCACAGAACGAAGCCGCGTACTGGCACGGAGACGCGCAACGACCCACCCACTTCGCTCACGGTGCGGTGCGGTGCGGGGTGAACGGGTGAGTGGGTGGGAGTGATCCGCCGCGGAGCGGCGGGGGGCGTGGCGGCCTGCCTGGGTCTATGGGACGGACGCGTGGGTGCGGTGGCGCCGGGGTGGGCGGCTACACGTCCGCCTCGTTCGCCCGCGCCGGGGCGGAGTGAACGAGGCGGATGGGTGGGAGCAAGCGCAGCAGTGGGGGCAGGGTGGCCGACCCGGGGGCGTCAGGCCAGGGCTGTTACCAGGACTGGTGTGACCTGTGTGATCTGCCAGGCGCGTGCACCGTGCGCCGCCAGCGCCGCCGCCACCGACTCCTGGTCCACCTGAGCCGGAGGCTCCCAGCAGACGCGCCGGACCGTGTCCGGAGTGATCAGGTTCTCCTGCGGCATGTGCAGCCGCTCCGCCACCGCGGAGACCGCCGCCCGCGCCGCGGAGAGCCGCGCCGCCGCCGCGGGGTCCCGGTCCGCCCAGGACCGCGGCGGCGGCGGCCCGCTCACCGTCTGCCCGGGCTGGGGCAGCTCGGAGTCGGCCAGCGCCTTCGCGCGGTCGACCGCGGCCTGCCACTGGTCCAGCTGGCGCCGCCCCATGCGGTGCCCGAAGCCCGTGAGCCCCGCGAGCGCGTGCACATTGGGCGGCAGCGCGAGCGCGGCCTCCACGATGGCCCCGTCGCTGAGCACCTTGCCGGGGGAGACGTCACGCCGCTGGGCGACCTTGTCGCGGGCGGTCCACAGTTCCCGTACGACCGCCATCTGACGGCGCCGCCGCACCTTGTGCATGCCTGACGTCCGGCGCCAGGGGTCCTTGCGGGGCGGCGCGGGCGGCGCCGACGCGATGGCGTCGAACTCCTCGCGGGCCCACTCCAGCTTGCCCTGCCGGTCGAGCTCCTTCTCCAGGGCGTCACGCAGGTCGACGAGGAGCTCGACGTCGAGCGCGGCATACCGCAGCCAGGGCTCGGGGAGCGGCCGCGTCGACCAGTCGACGGCGGAGTGCCCCTTCTCCAGCACGTACCCGAGGACGCTCTCGACCATCGCGCCGAGGCCCACGCGCGGGAACCCGGCGAGACGCCCCGCGAGCTCCGTGTCGAAGATCCGCGACGGCACCATGCCTATCTCCCGCAGGCACGGCAGGTCCTGGGTGGCGGCGTGCAGGACCCACTCGGTGTCGCCGAGGGCCTCGCCGAGCGCGGAGAGGTCCGGGCAGGCGACGGGGTCGATGAGCGCGGTGCCCGCGCCTTCGCGGCGGAGCTGGACGAGATAGGCCCGCTGTCCGTACCGGTAGCCGGACGCGCGCTCGGCGTCGACGGCGACGGGTCCCGTGCCCGCGGCGAAGGCGGCGACGGTCGCGGCGAGGGACTCCTCGTCGGCGATCACCGCCGGAATGCCGTCGCGGGGCTCCAGCAGCGGGGTCGGCGCCGTTTCGACGTCGTCCGGAGGAGCGCCTCCGGTGGTTCGCAGTGAGCTGTCTGCTGCGGTCTCTTGGGCGTCGGTCACCTGTCAAGGGTATCTGTGTATGGACAGCGCCCGTCGACGGAACGTTCCGTCGACGGGCGCGCGGGGGGTGTAAATCAGTCAGTGGATGATGCCGGTGCGCAGGGCGACCGCCACCATCCCGGCCCGGTCACCCGTGCCGAGCTTGCGCGCGATCCGGGCGAGGTGGCTCTTCACGGTCAGGGCGGACAGGCCCATCGAGACGCCGATGGCCTTGTTGGACTGGCCCTCCGCGACCAGGCGCAGCACCTCGACCTCACGGCCCGACAGCTCGCGGTAGCCGCCGGGGTGGCTCGGGGTGCCCGGAGGGCGGCGGTGCATGCGGGCGGCGGCCGAGCCGATGGGAGCCGCGCCGGGACGGGTGGGGAGTCCGACGTTCGTGCGAGTGCCGGTGACGACGTAGCCCTTGACGCCGCCCGCGAGGGCGTTGCGCACGGCACCGATGTCGTCGGCGGCGGAGAGGGCGAGGCCGTTGGGCCAGCCCGCGGCACGGGTTTCGGAGAGGAGCGTCAGGCCGGAGCCGTCGGGGAGGTGGACATCCGCGACGCAGATGTCCCGGGGGTTGCCGATGCGGGGACGAGCCTCCGCGATCGACGAGGCCTCGATGACGTCGCGTACACCGAGCGCCCACAGGTGGCGGGTGACGGTGGAACGGACGCGGGGGTCGGCCACGACGACCATGGCGGTCGGCTTGTTCGGGCGGTAGGCGACCAGGCTTGCGGGCTGCTCAAGGAGAACGGACACCAGGCCTCCTGGGGTGGGGGACGGGACCGGCTCGGGGATGAAGCCGGGACGAACCGTGCTTTCAAGGTCACAAACCTCTTCGGCACGGATCCCTGCCTCCTTTAGGGAATGATCACGATTTGGTGAGCAATAATTCGGGCAATTCAGACATGCGCTCGATCATCCGAAGATCAAACCGAACACGCCCACTTCCGAGTGACCCCCCAAAAGACGAACCCCGCGGCGCGGGCCGCGGGGAATGGGTGTTCGGGTGTCCGTCGGTTCAGGTCCGTTGTCTCAAGTGCGTCGGGTCAAGGGGACAGCGGCCCCCGCCGTTGCGGCAGCGAGACCACGGACCCGTCGCCGGGCCCGGCGGGCGGCAGCCCCGCGATCTGGCAGAGCAGATCGCACCACGCCGCCAGATGCGCACCCGTGTCAGGCACCCCGCCGCTGCCCTCCCGAGGCGTCCACGAGGCCCGGATCTCGATCTGCGAGGCGGGCGGCCGCTCCGAGAGCCCCCCGAAGTAGTGCGATCCGGCGCGCGTCACCGTCCCGCTCGCCTCGCCCGCCGAGAGCCCCCGCGCGTGCAGCGCCCCGGTCAGCCACGACCAGCAGACCTCCGGCAGCAGCGGATCCGCCGCCATCTCCGGTTCGAGCTCCGCCCGTACGAGCGTGACCAGCCGGAAAGTGCCCTGCCACGCCTCGTGCCCGGCCGGATCGTGCAGCAGCACGAGCCGCCCGTCGGCGAGGTCCTCCTCGCCGTCCACGACCGCCGCCTCCAACGCGTACGCGTGCGGCGCAAGCCGCTGCGGCGGTCGCGTCGGATCGATCTCGATCTCCGGCCGCAGCCGTGCCCCCCGCAGCGCATCGACCGCCGCGCGGAAGGGCAACGGAGCCGAATCCGCCACCTTCCCCTCCGAACTCTCCATCTCGCCAGCGCCGTCCGACCGTTGTCCCTGAGCCGCAGCCATGCGGGGAAGGTTAAGGGGAACGGCGCCTTCGCGCAGGGAGAGACACCCGTCAGGGGGTTCCGGGTCGACGTGCGAGACTTTCCGCGTGAGTGCCAATGACAGCCGTGGCCCCCTGGGCCGGCAGAACACAGCGACGTACGACTCCCCCTTCATGAAGGCGTGCAGGCGCGAGGCCGTGCCGCACACGCCGGTCTGGTTCATGCGACAGGCGGGGCGCTCACTTCCCGAGTACCGCAAGGTCCGCGAGGGCACGGCGATGCTGGAGTCCTGCATGCGCCCCGACCTCGTCACCGAGATCACGCTGCAGCCCGTGCGCCGCCACAACGTGGACGCGGCGATCTACTTCAGCGACATCGTCGTCCCGCTCAAGGCGATCGGCATCGACCTCGACATCAAGCCGGGCGTCGGCCCCGTCGTCGAGAAGCCGATCCGCTCGCGCGCCGACCTCGCGCAGCTGCGGGACCTCACGCCCGAGGACGTGCACTACGTCACCGAGGCGATGGGGATGCTGACGGCCGAGCTCGGCTCGACGCCGCTCATCGGCTTCGCCGGTGCGCCTTTCACCCTGGCGAGCTACCTCGTGGAGGGCGGCCCGAGCCGCAACCACGAGCACACCAAGGCGCTGATGTACGGCGACCCGCAGCTCTGGGCCGACCTGCTCGACCGCCTCGCGGAGATCACCGCCGCCTTCCTGAAGGTGCAGATCGAGGCGGGCGCGAGCGCCGTGCAGCTCTTCGACTCGTGGGTGGGCGCGCTGGCGCCCGCCGACTACCGCCGCTCGGTGATGCCCGCCTCCGCGAAGGTCTTCGACGCCGTCGCCTCGTACGGCGTGCCCCGCATCCACTTCGGCGTCGGCACGGGCGAGCTGCTCAACCTGATGGGCGAGGCGGGCGCCGATGTCGTGGGCGCCGACTGGCGGGTGCCGGTGGACGAGGCCGCGCGCCGCGTCGGGCCCGGCAAGGCGATCCAGGGCAACCTCGACCCGGCCGTCCTCTTCTCCACGACCGAGGCCGTCGAGCGGAAGACGGACGAGATCCTCGCCGCCGCGAGCGGCCTGGAGGGCCACATCTTCAACCTCGGGCACGGCGTCCTGCCCACCACGGACCCCGAGGCGCTGACCCGCCTCGTGGAGTACGTGCACACGCGTACGGCTGTCTGAACGGCCACCGATTGAACAGCGGACGTCTGAACGGCGAACGTCTGAAAGATGTCTGAAAAGGGTCCCTGTCCGATCGGACAGGGACCCTTTTTCGGTCACCCGGACCGTGCTCTTCGCGTCAGGACCGGTCCGACCGCACCGCCGCCACCGCCTTGCGGGCCGCCACCAGGACCGGGTCCCACACCGGGGAGAACGGCGGCGCGTAGCCCAGATCGAGCGCCGTCATCTGCTCCACCGTCATCTGCGCCGTGAGCGCGACGGCCGCCACGTCGACGCGCTTGCCCGCGCCCTCGCGCCCGACGATCTGCACGCCGAGGAGCCGCCCGGTGCGCCGCTCGGCGATCATCTTCACCTTCATCGGCGCGGCCCCCGGGTAGTAACCGGCCCGGCTCGTCGACTCGATGGTCACCGTCACGAAGCGGAGTCCGGCGGCGAGCGCGTCCTTCTCGCGCAGGCCGGTGCGGGCGATCTCCAGGTCGCAGACCTTGCTGACGGCCGTGCCGACGACACCGGGGAACGTCGCGTAGCCCCCGCCCGCGTTGGAGCCGATGACCTGCCCGTGCTTGTTGGCGTGCGTGCCGAGCGCGATGTGCCGCTCGCGCCCCGACACCAGGTCGTGGACCTCCACACAGTCCCCGCCCGACCAGATGTCGTCGTGCCCGCGCACCCGCATCGCCAGGTCGGTGAGGAGCCCGCCGTGCTCGCCGAGGGGCAGACCCGCCTCCCGTGCGAGCGCCGTCTCGGGACGTACGCCGATCCCGAGCACCACCACGTCCGCCGGGTACTCGTCGTCCTCCGTGGCCACCGCCCTGGCCCGGCCTTCGGTGGTCGTGAGGATCTTGGTGACCTCGGCGTCGTTCACCATCGTGATGCCCATGCCCGTCATCGCGTCGTGCACCAGGCGGCCCATGTCCGGGTCGAGCGTCGACATGGGCTCCTTGCCGCGGTTGACGACCGTCACCTCGTAGCCGCGGTTGACGAGCGCCTCCGCCATCTCGACGCCGATGTAGCCCGCGCCGATGACCACCGCGCGGCGGCCCGCCGTCCGGGCCAGCGTGTCGAGCAGGGCCTGGCCGTCGTCGAGGGTCTGCACGCCGTGCACACCGGGGGCGTCGATGCCGGGCAGCGCCGGGCGCAGCGGGCGCGCGCCGGTGGCGATGACGAGCTTGTCGTACGACGTCCAGTACTCCTCGCCCGTCTCCAGGTCCCGGGCCAGGACCCGGCGGCCCGGGACGTCGAGCCGCACCGCCTCCGTGCGCATCCGCAGATCGATCTCCCGCTCCCGGTGCTCCTCGGGCGTCCGCGCGATCAGATCGTCCCGCTCCCCGACGTCGCCGCCCACCCAGTAGGGGATGCCGCAGGCGGAGTACGAGGTGAAGTGGCCGCGTTCGAACGCGACGATCTCCAGCTCGTCGGGGCCCTTGAGCCTGCGCGCCTGCGACGCCGCGGACATGCCCGCCGCGTCGCCCCCGACGATGACCAGGCGCTCTCGTGTGCTGCTCGTGCTGCTCATGCTCATGCGGACACGCTACGGCGAGACGTACGGACGGATTCAGTCGTCGTCTCCCTCGCGGGCGGGGAGCGGGGCAGCGGGGGACGGGGTCGGGGTGGGGCGGCGCGACAGCCTCGGGCGGACGAACCGCAGCCACAGGGCGAACAGCAGCGCGGCCACCGCGGCGAACGGCAGTACCGCGGCGAGGACCACCGCGACCCAGCGCAGCGCCGTGACGAACGCGTCCCAGCCGCCCGCGAGCGCGTCGCCGAACGACGGGTCGTCGTCCTCCGTAGCCGCCTTCGCCCCGCTCTCCGTGAGCGAGAGGGTGATCGTCGCCAGGCTCGTCCGGTCCTTCAGCGACGCCTGCTGCGCGAGCAGCGCCTCCAGGTCCGCCTGACGCGTGCTCAACTCGCCCTCCAGGGCCACCACATCACTCAGTTTCGTCGCCCTGTCCATCAGCTCCCGCACCCGCGCCACGCTCGCCCGCTGCGACGTGACGCGGCTCTCCACGTCGACCACCTGGTCGGTGACGTCCTGCGCCTTCGCGTCCCTGTCGATGAGCTTCCCGGTGCCTTCGAGGGCGGTGAGCACGTCCTCGTACTTGTCCTGCGGCACCCGCAGGACAACACGGGAGCGCTCGCGCCCCTCGCTGTCGCGCGAGGTGTTCTCGTTCCCCACCAGGCCACCGGCGTCCACGGCCGCCTCGCGGGCCTCGTCGAGCGCCGAGGGCACGTCCTTGACGCGGACGGTGAGCTTCGCGGTGCGGATGATGTGGGTGCCGGTCAGGTCGGGCGTCTTGCGCTTCCCCGAGGCGCTTTCGGCGTCCCCGGGCGCGTCGGGCCTGCTGCCTTCCGCGCCCTTCCCGTCCCCTTCCGCCTGGATGCCCGCGGCCTTGCCGCCGCTGTCGGTGTCGCTGCCGCCGTCCCCGGCGCCCGTGCATCCGGTGAGCGCGAGCGCGACCGCCAGCAGGAGGCCCGCGAGGACCTGGAGCGTGCGGTGGGTGGACTTGCTGGACGCGCGCATCGGCGTACCCCCCAGGGACGTGGGAACTGATGCTCCTTCGACGGCGGAGAGGCCCGAACGATGGTTGCCGACCGGTCCCGATGCGGTCACGGTCGGGACTCGCCGGTCTGAGAGAGTGGAGGCATGCGCGAAACGGACACGGGTACGGGGAACGGCCACCGCACGGGGAACGGCCACGCCGTCGTCATCGGGGGCGGGATCGCCGGACTTGCCGCCGCGCACCGCCTGCTCACGGCCGACCCCGGCCGCCGGGTCACCGTCCTTGAGGCCTCCGGCCGCATCGGCGGCAAACTGCACGCCGCCGAGATCGCCGGGGTCCGCGTCGACCTCGGCGCCGAGTCGATGCTCGCCCGCCGCCCCGAGGCCGTCGCCCTCGCCCGCGAGGTGGGCCTCGCCGACCGGCTGCGGCCGCCCGCCACCGCGACCGCCGCGATCTGGACCCGCGGCGCCCTGCGCCCCATGCCCAAGGGCCACGTCATGGGTGTGCCCGGCGACGCGTCCGCGCTCGCGGGCGTCCTCTCCGAAGAGGGCCTGCGCCGCATCGGACGGGACGGCGAACTGCCGCCCACCGAGGTCGGCGACGACGTCGCGGTCGGCGAGTACGTCGCCGCGCGCCTGGGCCGGGAAGTCGTCGACCGCCTCGTGGAGCCCCTGCTCGGCGGGGTGTACGCGGGCGACGCGTACCGCATCTCGATGCGCTCGGCCGTCCCGCAGCTCTTCGAGGCGGCCCGCACCCACACTTCCCTCACGGCGGGCGTCCGCGAGATCCAGGCGCGCGCCGCGAAGAACCAGCAGACCGGGCCCGTCTTCATGGGCATCGACGGGGGCATCGGCCAACTGCCGCTCGCCGTCGCCGAATCGGTGCGCGCGCGGGGTGCCGAAATCCGCACCGACACCCCCGTCACCGGACTGCGCCGCACGCCCCACGGCTGGCACGTCGTGACCCCGGACGGGACCCACGAAGCCGACGCCGTCGTCCTCGCGCTCCCCGCGCCCGCCGCCGCCGGGCTCCTCGCCGCCGAGTCGCCCGCGGCCGCCGCCGAACTGCGCACCGTCGAGTACGCCTCCATGGCCCTCATGACCCTCGTGTACCGCCGCGGCGAAACCGACCTCCCCGAAGGCAGCGGTTTCCTCGTCCCGCCCGTCGACGGGCACACGATCAAGGCGTCCACCTTCGCCAGCCGCAAATGGGGCTGGATCGACCGGCAGGACCCGGACCTGATGGTCCTCCGCACCTCCGTCGGAAGGTACGGCGAGACGAAGATCCTGGAGCGGGACGACACCGAGCTCGTCGACCTCTCCCGGCACGACCTGCGCGAGGCCACCGGTCTGACCGCCGAGCCCGTCGCCACCCGCGTCACCCGATGGGACGACGGCCTCCCGCAGTACCCGGTGGGCCACCACGCGCGCGTGGCCCGCGTCCGCACCCACGTCGCCGCCCTGCCCGGCCTCGCGGTCTGCGGGGCCGCGTACGACGGCGTGGGCATCCCCGCCTGCATCGCGAGCGCCAACGCCGCCGTCGACGGGCTGGCCGGTGACCTGGGCGGTGTGCAGGAGCTCACCCGCAACCCGGTGCAGAGTCTGCACGGCGGCGGAGGAGAATAGCCGCATGAGTGACGACGCCCCCGCCAAGACGCCCAACGCGGGCAAGAAGGCCAAGGACCTCAACGAGGTCATCCGCTACACGCTGTGGTCCGTCTTCAAGCTGCGTGACGTGCTGCCCGAGAACCGCGCGGGCTACGCCGAAGAGGTCCAGGACCTGTTCGACCAGCTCGCGGCCAAGGACATCACCGTCCGCGGCACCTACGACGTCTCCGGTCTGCGCGCCGACGCCGACGTCATGATCTGGTGGCACGCCGAGACCGCCGACGAGCTGCAGGAGGCCTACAACCTCTTCCGCCGCACCAAGCTCGGCCGTTCCCTGGAGCCGGTCTGGTCGAACATGGCGCTGCACCGTCCCGCCGAGTTCAACAAGTCGCACATCCCGGCCTTCCTGGCCGACGAGACGCCGCGCAACTACGTCAGCGTCTACCCCTTCGTGCGCTCCTACGACTGGTACCTGCTGCCCGACGAGGACCGTCGCCGCATGCTCAAGGACCACGGCATGATGGCCCGCGGCTACCCCGACGTGCGCGCCAACACGGTCGCCTCGTTCTCCCTCGGTGACTACGAATGGCTGCTCGCCTTCGAGGCCGACGAGCTGTACCGCATCGTCGACCTCATGCGTCACCTGCGCGCCTCCGAGGCCCGCATGCACGTACGCGAAGAGGTCCCGTTCTACACCGGCCGCCGCAAGTCCGTGGCCGAGCTCGTGGCGGGCCTCGCGTAAGCGCCCCCACCCGCACCGTCCGCCGGGCGGGCACGGCAGCCGTAATTCGGTTGCCGTGCCCGCCCGGTGCGCGTTTCATCGAGAGGTCGAAGACAGGCCGAAGCCGAGAACGGAAAGACGGTGCGTGTATGCCCAGGGCCCCGCGGAACAGCTCGAACCCAGCCCATTCCGCGATGCACTGGAGTCACTCCCACCATGTCCCGCAACACTTCTCGCCGGGCCCGCACTGAAGCGCGCGCCCAGTCCTTCCGCTGCCTGCAGTGCGGCCTCGACGTCTCGATGACCGCCCCCGGCACCGACCACCGCAACCACTGTCCGAACTGCCTGTGGAGCCGTCACCTCGACGACACCCCTGGCGACCGGGACGCGGACTGCGGCGCCAGGATGGAACCCCTCGCCATCTCCGTACGAGGAGACGGCGAGTGGATCCTGGTCCACCGCTGCACCCACTGCGGCGTCCTGCACGCCAACCGCACGGCGGGCGACGACAACGTCCTGCCGCTGACCCGGCTCGCGGTGCGCCCGCTGGCCCAGCCGCCGTTCCCGCTGGAGCGGCTCGGCGCGCTGTGACGAGCGGGGCACCCTAGAGCCCTAGGGACCTAGCGCTCCCTGGGGAGAGCCGCCGCCCGCACCTCGGACGACGGCCGGGGCTCCTTGCGCGGTGCGCACGCGGCGCGCCGCACGGGGAGCCTGCCCTCCAGGAGGTAGGCGTCCAGGTGCCCGTTCACGCACTTGTTGGGACCGCCGCCGATGCCGTGCGTGCCCGCGGCCCGCTCGGTGACCAGGACCGAACCCGACAGCCTGCGGTTCAGCTCCTGCGCGCCCCGGTACGGCGTCGCCGCGTCGCGCTCGGCGGCCAGGATCAGCGTCGGGGGCAGCGCGCCGTCGGCCGTGCCCACGTCGACGGGCCGCTGCCGGGGCGCCTTCCAGTAGGCGCACGGCAGGTTCATCCAGGCGTTGTCCCAGGTCTCGAAGGGCGCCAGGCGCGCGAGCTCCGAGTTGTCGCGGTCCCAGGTCCCGAAGTCCGTGGGCCAGGCCGCGTCGTTGCACTCGACGGCCGTGTACACGGCGTTGCCGTTCTCGTTCTCCGCGGCCGCGCGCGGCTCGGGCGAGGCCTGCTCGATCAGCGGCTTCGGGTCGCCCTTCAGATACGCGGACAGGGCCGACGCGCGCGACGGCCAGTAGTCGTCGTAGTACCCGGCCTGGAGGAAGGAGGACTGCAGCTGGCCCGGCCCGACCTTGCCGCCCGCCGGTTCGTGGGCGAGCTCGGCGCGCACCTTCTCGTAGCTGCGCAGGACGTCGTCGGGTGTCTTGCCCAGGTGGTACGCCTTGTCGTGCTTGGCCACCCAGGTGCGGAAGTCCGCCCACCGCCGCTCGAACGCCAGCGACTGGTCGAGGTTGTTGCGGTACCAGATCTGCTCGGGGTCGGGGTCGACCGCCGAGTCGAAGACCATGCGGCGCACGTGCGACGGGAACAGCGTCGCGTAGACGGCCCCGTAGTACGTGCCGTAAGAGGCCCCCATGAACGTCAGCTTCTTCTCGCCGAGCGCCGCCCGCAGCACGTCCAGGTCACGCGCGTTGTTCGGCGTCGTGTAGTGGCGCAGGCCGGGGTTGCGCTTCGCGCACCCTCGCGCGTACGCCTTGGCCTGCGCGATGCGCTCCTGCTTGTACGAGTCGTCGGGGTGCGTGGGGGACTGCGAGGGCGCCTTGGAGAAGTGCTTCGGGTTCTGGCAGGACAGCGGCGCCGAGCGGCCGACCCCGCGCGGGGCGTAGCCGACCAGGTCGTACGCCGCCGCGATGCGCTTCCACTCGGGCATGACGCCGACCATCGGGAAGTACGTGCCGGACGCGCCGGGGCCGCCGGGGTTGTAAACCAGGGCGCCCTGGCGTGCGACCGCCTTGCCCGCGGTCTTCCTGGTGGCCTTCGTGCGGCTGACGGTCAGTTCGATCCGCTTGCCGTCGGGGCGGGCGTAGTCGAGCGGCACGGAGACGGTGCCGCACCGGACGGACGGGGGGAGGCCCTCGGCCTTGGCACAGGTGCCCCAGCGGATCCCGGCGGCCTCGGCGCGCTGGGCGGCGACGGTGACGCCGTGGGTCTCGGGGGAGGGCGGGGCGCCGCTCGCGCTTCCCGCGGGGGCGGCGACGAGGGCGGTCAGGACCAGGGACCCGGCGGTTCCGTAGCGGACGGCGGCTGCTCTCATCGCGCTTGTCTATCTTGTGGTATTTGGCTATGTAAAGCACCGATGTGGGGGTGTCGGCCCAATGACTCCGTTGGGCCGCTCAGGGGCGCGGCCGGTGGGCGAAGGCCGCCCGCAGCCCCGGGTCTCCCGTGGCGCGCACCCCGCGCACGGCGACGGCCGTGAGCTCCTCGTCGTGCGCCGGGAGCGCCCCGAGGAGCCGCTGGCCCGCGGGGGAGGCCCAGCGCGTGTACGGATGCACCTCGACGCGCGCGATGAGCAGACAGGCCGTGCACAGCAGCAGCGGCAGCGAGAACCAGACCGCGACCGGCACCTGACCGGCGGCCCCGTGCTCCTGGGCGGGCATCAGCACCGCCACGGTGCCCAGCGCGAGGACCGCCACCGTCGCGGCCCGCACCTGGCGCACGGCGGCCGCGACACCCGCGCCGAGGCCGTCGGGGACGGCGAGGCCCGCCGCGACGAGCCGGTCGGCGAGCGCCCGCACCGGGTCGGCAGCCGCGGCCCCCAGCCGTATCGGCGCTATCCGAGACTGCCCGGCCGGGCCGATCGCGCCGAGCACCGAGCGCTCCATGTCGTCGCGGCCCACCGGGTCGACGACGGTCGCCCAGCCGGTGTGCGCGATCAGCAGCCGACGCGCCCTGGCCATCGCGACGAGCGTCACGTCGGCGACGCGGGCGGGGCCGCCGGAGAGGAACGCCGTCTCGTAGAGGGTGAGTTCGTGGCCGCGGCTCGCGGACCGCTCCTGGGCGGCGGCGCGGCTGGTGGCGAGGCACAGGCGGCCACAGGACAGACCGGCCGCGGCGCAGGCGAGGAGGAGCAGAGGGACCCAGAACATGGCGATTTTCTATGCGAAGGCGTCGCATTGCGCCATGGTGTTTTCAGTATGTGGACACGCGGTGACGGGTAGGTAACGTTCCGTTTCCTTCGCGGGTCCTCGCGGCCCCGACCCTCTCAGTCCCTGCCGGGCTTCGGCCGGGAGGCCGCCGGGGGCAGCGGGAACGAGGGCGAGGGGGTGACCGGCGTGGCCGAGCCGGGGGCGTCCGTGGGGCCCGGCGGGGCCGGGGAGCGGCTCGCGGGGGGTGCGGGCCCTGTCGTCGCAGCGTCCCTGGCGAGGCCGTCGAAGTCGACGAGCCCGGTCTCCTCAAGGACCGTGATGTGGTCGAGGACGGTCGTGTTCGCGTCGTCGGCCAGGGTGCGCACCAGCGAGTTGCGGGTGTTCGCGCGCACTTGGGCGACCACGGAGAACACCTTGCCGTGGGCCCGGCGCAGAATGTTCGCGAACTTCTCGTTGTACGTCTCCCCGCTCGCCCCGCTGAGCTCCGACAGCCAGCCCCGCTGCTGGCTGTTCGGCTGGCTGGGCAGTTCGAGGCCGAGGCGGGTGGCGACTTCGCGTACGCGCGCGTCGAGGAACGTATGGCCGTCGACGAGGTGCTTGCCCGCGGTCCGTACGGCCTTGGTGGTGCCGCGCTCCTCGGCCTGCTGCCCGGCGGGCAGCTCCCACAGGCCCGCGAGGCGCACCTTGGTGATGAAGTCCCGGTCCAGGGCGGAGAGGGGCCCGAAGTCGGTGGACACGGTGTCGGCGTTGAGCCGGTCGAGGGCGGTGCCCGAGCGGTCCTCGTAGGACCAGAGGGGGAAGAGCACCGCGGCCAGGGTCGCGACGAGCCCCGCCGCGATGAGGCCGGTGCCGTTGATGGTTCGTAATCGCATGGTGCCTCCTGGTGCGGCACCGCACGTTAGTGCGCCCCGGGAGGCGCACGGTCCGATACGGCCGGGAGTACGTCACCTGCCGTACCGGGTCCATGGGTTGATGAGCGCGGCGTGCGCCCCCGGAAGGCCGCAGCGGGCGGCGGACGGCCCGCCCGGAACGGCCCGGCTCAGCTGCCCCCGCCGCCGCAGGAGGAGCCCCCGCCCCCGCCGCAGGACGAGCCGCCCCCGCTGGAACACGATGATCCCCCGCTCGAACACGAGGACCCGCCGCCCGAGCACGAGGACCCGCCCCCGCCCGAACAGGACGACCCGCCGCCCCCGGAACAGGACGAGCCGCCGCCCGAGCAGGCGAACCCGCCGCCCGACCCGCACCAAGTAGGCGTTCCGCTCCCCGAGTTCCACGGAGTCGGGTCCTGGTACGGAGCGGGGGCCGGGCCCGTGGGAGCCGCCGCCGGAACCCCGACCCGGGCGGCGGCGATCAACTGGGCCCGCAGATCCGGGTGGGCCGCCGCGAGGCCGCGGGTCGCCACCAGGTGCGCCGCGCCCGTCAGATGCTGCGACGAGGCGACGTACTGGCGCAGCGCGTACCGCCCGGCGACGGTGAGCTGCTTCGAGGTGACCGCGAGGCAGACGGCGCCGCTCACGATGCCGAACACGGCGCCGGGCAGCAGGATCAGGATGTCCTCGAACGGGGTTCCGGGACCGCCGGACTCGTCCTGACTCCCGAAACCGGCGGTGAACACCAGCAGCGACACGACCGTGCAGACCACGAACCCGAAGAAGGTCAGGGCGATCTGTGCCCCGGCCCAGCGCCGCCACCTCCGCTGGCGGCCAGGACGCACCAGGAGGCCACGGCGGGCGAGCGCCTCGCCCGTCTCCTGCACCGGCAGGCTGCGCATCACGGCCGCCCGCAGCCAGTGCAGCGCGCCGCTGGGCGCCGCGGCGTGGGCGTCGACGACCGCCTGCTCACCGGCGTTCCTCGCGGCAGGGCGGGGGATCCCGACGACGCCGGGTCCCGCGACGACCAGACGGCCGTCCTCGTGCAGGCCCGCGATCAGCGCGTCCGCGGCGCGGGCGGGGCCGCCGGAGAGGAACGCCGCCTCCAGCGTCCCGCGGACGAAGACCCCGTGCTCGGCGTCGAGCGGCTGCCTCGCCCGGTACGGGGACCGGGTGCGGCGGGCCGCCGCCACACCACGGATGAGCTCGGCGGAGGCGAGCGAGACGGCGAGCGTGTAGGCCATGGCCAGGAGGCTCATGGCGTCACCGCCTCGACAGGACCCGGCGGGTGGCGTGCAGGAGTCTCGCGGCGGGCCGCCGCGACAGCGGGGCCGGGCCCGAGCGCTCCAGCCACCAGTCGCTCAGCCGCCGGCGCGCCGCCGGGTCCACGGGGCACCCGGCGAGCAGCAGGTGCTCGGCGAAGTTCAGCGCGTCGTGGCGGTAGCCGCCGGTCATGGGCCGGGCCCTGGCGTAGGCGAGGAACGCGCCGCGGTACGCCGTGCCGAGGATCTCGGGCAGCTCGGGCGCGACCTTCGCGACGACGTCGGCCCGCTTGGCGGCCAGGGCGTGGCTCTGCACCTTCAGGCGCGCGTGGTCGAAGCCCTCGGGCGTCGGGGTGCCCGCGACGAGCGCGGAGAGGAGCGCGGCCTGGGCGACGGCGGTGCGCTGGCGGGCGGCGGCGGAGGCGGCCGGTACGTCGCGACGCTCGGCGGGGAGGTCCGCGAGCGCCTCGCCGGACGTCTTCACCGTGGCCCGGATGGCGTCAAGCTCCCGCTCAAGCTCGGCCGGTTCGGGGAAGTTCTCGTCCCGCTCCAGGAGGACCCCGGGCGGCGACACGCGCGACGCGAGGTCGGCGAGGACCGCGAGCACGGGCTCCGGCACGGGGTGCGCGTGGCTGTCGTGCCAGACGCCGTCCCGCTCGAAGCCGCCCGCCACGTGGACGTACGCGATCGCCTCGACCGGCAGTTCGTCCAGGGCCTTGGCCGGGTCCTCGCCGCGGTTGACGTGGTTCGTGTGGAGGTTGGCGACGTCGATGAGGAGACGTACGCCCGTGCGCTCGACGAGCTCGTACAGGAACTGCCCCTCCGTCATCTCCTCGCCGGGCCAGGCGACCAGCGCCGCGATGTTCTCCACGGCGAGCGGCACGGGCAGCGCGTCCTGTGCGATCCGGACGTTCTCGCAGAGCACGTCAAGGGCGTCGCGGGTGCGCGGCACCGGCAGCAGGTGCCCGGCTTCGAGGGGCTGCGTCGCGGTGAGGGCGCCGCCCGCCCGCACGTACGCGATGTGCTCGGTGACCAGCGGCGAGCCGAGGGCCTCGGCCCGCTCGGCCAGCGCGGTGAGGCGCTCCTCTGCGGGGCGGTCCGCGCCGCCGAGGCCCAGCGAGACGCCGTGCGGCACGACGGTCACGCCGCGCTCGCGCAGCCGCAGCAGCGATTCGGGCAGATGCCCCGGGCAGAGGTTCTCCGCGACGGCCTCGACCCAGTCGATGCCGGGCATCGCCTCCACGGCGTCCGCGATCTCGGGCCGCCAGCCGATCCCGGTCCCCAACCGCTGCTGCGGAACCCGCCTCTCCAGATGCTCCATGTCGACTCCCCCTTCGTCCCCGGGCCCCCCGGCCCCGGTACAACCATGACCGGGACGGGGGCGGGCGAACCCTCGGGTGGAGACGTTCAGAGCTACATTTGAGGTTCCGGGCGGCCCGTGTTGATCTCGCCGGGAGGGCCTGGCGAGGGCCTGGACGTGGTGGAGACGTCGCCGCTCGGCCCGGCGGGCGGGGGCTCGGGGGGAGTGGCTCCGGAGGGCGGGGGAGGCCCGGTGGGGCTTGCGGTCGCGGTCGACGCGGCGCCGTTCGCGATCCCGTCGAAGTCGACGAGCCCGGTGGCCTCCAGCATCGTGATGTGGTCGAGGACGGTCTGGTTGGAGTCCGTGGCGAGCTGGCGGATCAGGGAGTTGCGGGTGCTGTCGCGCACCTGCGCGATGACGCTGAAGACCTTGCCGTGCGAGGCGCGCAGCAGGTTCGCGAACTTCCGCTGGTACGTCTCGCCGCTCGCCGCCGACAGCTCGTCGAGCCATCCCTGCTGCTGGTCGGTCGGCTGGTTGGGCAGCTCCACGCCGAGCTGCGCGGCCACCGTGCGCGTCCGCTTGTCGAGGTCGGTGTGTCCGACGATCAGGTGGTCGCCCGCCTCCTTGACGGCCTCGGTCGGCGCCCGCTCGACGGCCTGCTGTCCCGCGGGTATCTCCCACAGCCCCGCGAGCCGCACCTTCACGAGCAGGTCCCGGTCGGCCGCGGAGAGCGGCCCCCACTGGGTGGCCACGGACCCGGCGGCCAGATTGGCGGGCCCGGTGCTCGACCGGTCGGCGTAGGACCACACGGGGAACGCGAGGGCGCCCAGCGTGGCGACGAGTGCCGCGATGATCAGAGCCGTGCCGTTGACGCGCCGCAAGGTGCCTCCCGTGGTGCTCCGGTGTCGCCGTGGTACCGGGGAGTACGGAAGATACGGGCGGGGCGTTCACTTGCGCGAGATGTCGGACGCCGTCGCCCGCACCCGGTCAGCTGTCCGGTCAGTTGTTGCGTGCGTAGAAGGCCACTCCCCGCCGCCACCACGCGAGCCCCGACCACAGCAGGAGGGCCGCCACGGCGGGGAAGGCGAAGACCAGGGCGGCGGAGAAGGGCACGCTGTCGGCGTGGCCCGTCAGCCATGCCGCGGGGTAGAAGCCCGCGAAGGCGATGGGCACGGCGAAGGTGAAGGCGCCCTGCAGCAGCCAGGGGAACAGGCCCAGCGGGTAGTTGCCGAAGGTGCCCGACACGCTGTCCAGCCAGAAGAACAGCGACTCGCTGCCCCTGAAGCGCAGGACCAGGGCCGCGATGTGCAGGTTCAGGCCCAGCTCGATCACCAGCGCCCCGACGACGGCGGTGAGCAGGAACGCCACCATGCCCACGGTCCACTCCACGTCCAGGAGGGACAGGCACACGCTGAGCGAGGCGCAGGCGACGACGAGGTCGCCGACGGCGTTCACCGGGGCCTCGTAGGTGAAGACCTGCAGCAGCACGGGGGCGGGGCGGGTGCGGAAGGCGTCGAAGCGGCCGTCCCGCAGGAGATGGGGGATCAGGCCGAGGTTGCCGAAGAAGAGCATGTACAGGCCGTGGCCCAGCATGCGGATGCTGCTGATCAGCAGGACCTCGCCGACGCCCCAGCCCGCCAGCGAGGGGAAGCGCCCGAAGATGACCGTGGCGAACAGGAGCACCGTCACCTGATAGGTGACCCCGTTGGCGATGGCCATGGCGAAGTCCGCGCGGTTGGCCAACTGGCTGCGGACACCGGCACGCAGGATGACCAGCGCGAGCCGCAGTCGGCCCACCGGGCGCGCGGGCGGCGCCGACTCGTCGGAGCGCGGGACGGAGGACATCGCAGACATCGGATCAACCACCAAGGACGAGAAGGCGACGCGCCGCGCGACGCCACAGAAGGCGGCCGACGGCGGCCAGCAGGAGGCACCAGGCGGCCTGTTCGAGCAGGTAGGGCCAGGCGTCGGAGGCCGCGATGCGGCCCGTGTAGAGGGAGACGGGCACGTGCACGGTCGCGGAGAACGGCAGGTGACCGGCGACGGCGGTGAACCACGAGGGGAAGAACCACAGGGGGATCAGCGCGCCGGACATCAGCGTCTGCGCGAACGCCGCGAGGCGGTTGACGCCGAAGCTGGTGATGGTCCAGAAACTGGTCAGGTCCACCAGGAGCGCCAAGTGGTAGAAGACGCCCTGGCCCAGTGCGTAGGAGAGGGCGGCGACCGCCGTGGCGGCCGCCGAGGGCGGCGGGGCGACCAGGCCGGTCACCAGGCCGACGACCAGGCCCGCGAGCAGCCATGCCGTGGCGTAGAGGCTCTCGCCCAGGCCCCGCCAGGCGCAGTAGCGGCGGGCGGAGACGGGCCGGGTGAACCAGAACACCACAGAGCCGTCCCGGATCTTGCTCTGCGCGGTCTCCTGGGACGCGCCTTCCATGATGACGCGGCCGGTGCCCATCAGGGTGGCGAGGACGGAGTACGTCACGGCCTGGGTGACGTCCATGCCCGCGACCGTGTCGCCGCCCTCGCCGTAGAGGGCGCGCCACAGCAGGACGTACAGAAAGACCTGCGTGACGATGATGAACGCGGTCGCCACGATGCGCGGGCGGTACGCCCACTCCGTGCGCGGCACGAGGGCCGCGAGGCGGTAGGCGCGCGGCTTCCCCCGGGACGGGGGCGCCTGGACCGTCATGCCGGGCCTCCCGCGGGGGCCGCGGCAACTGCCTCCGGGCGCGCGTAAAGGGTGCGCAGGACGTCCTCGACCTTCGAGCCGTCGAAGACCACCGAGCGCACGGCGTGGGCGGCCAGCAGTTCGTCGGTCACCTCGCGCTGTTCGGCACCGGGGTGCGGGCGCAGGTGGACGGTCGTGCCGTCGGTAGCGACGACCTCGGCGGTCCGCAGGCTCAGCGCGCCCGGCGGCGTCTCGAACTCCACCACGACGGTGCGCTGATGGTGCGCGGCCTCGGCGAGCTCGCCGCGCTCGCCGTCGAAGACGACACGGCCCCGGTCGATGACGACGAGGCGCCTGCAGAGCGCCTCCACCTCGGCCATGTCGTGCGTGGTGAGCAGGATGGTGTGGTCGCCGGTGCGCGCCAAGTCGGCAAGCAGGGTGCGCACTTGGTCCTTGACGAGGACGTCGAGGCCGATGGTCGGCTCGTCGAGGAAGAGCAGCGGGGGCCGGTGCAGGAGCGCCGCCGCCAGGTCGCAGCGCACCCGCTGGCCGAGCGAGAGGAACCGCACCGGCGTGTCCCAGAAGGGCGAAAGGGCCAGTACGTCGTCCAGCTCGGTCAGCGTGGCGCGGAACTCCGTCTCGGAGAGGCCGTAGATGTTGCGCAGGATCATGAAGGAGTCGTACGCGGGCAGGTCCCACCACAGTTGCGTGCGCTGCCCGAAGGTGACGCCCATGGCGTGGGCGTTGCGCTCGCGGTCGGCGTAGGGGTCGAGGCCGAAGAGGCGGGCGGTGCCCGACTCCGGGAGCAGCAGCCCGGTCATGACCTTGATGAGCGTGGACTTGCCCGCGCCGTTCTGGCCGAGCAGGCCGATGAACTCGCCTGGCTCGACCGTCATGTCGACCTCGTTGAGCGCCGCCGTGCGCCGCGCCTTCCGCCGCTGGAAGGGCCGCTTCCAGGAGCGGCCCTCGGCACTCTCCCAGCTGCGGAAGGTCTTGGTGACGTGGTCGACGCGGATGGCCGGGTGCCGCGTGCTCACGAGCCCGCGCCCGCTTCCGCGCCGCTCGCCACCGCGTCGGCCACCAGCGGCGCGAGCAGTTCGCCCACGCCAGGGAGCCAGCCCGCGGGGACGACGCGGCGCAGCGCGCCGGGCGCGAGCGTGGCGAGCGCGGTCCCGGCCAGCGGGGCGGTGAAGTCGGGGGCGGCGCCGCTCTCGCGGGTCACCACGCCCAGGGCGTAGGCGGTCGTCCAGATCTCGGTGAGCAGCACGTCGCTGACGCGGTCGTGCACGAAGGCGCGGTGCGGCAGGCGGTCCAGTGCCGCACGCAGCGCCCCGACGACCCGTTCGCGGGTGATGCCGCGCTCCAGGAGGGCTTCCTCGGCGGGGACGCGCCGCCAGCCGTCGGGGGCGGCGGCGTCGCGTATGTAGACGACGGCGAGCTGCTCCCACCAGCAGAAGTACGGCACGGCGTCCAGGTGGACGAGCTCCTGCGGGCTCTGTCGGCCCTGGGGGAGAGCGGGGGCCGTGTCGGGGAAGCAGGCGGCGCTGCGCGGCCCCATCACGTCGTTGCCGACGAGGCTGGCGGGGTTGGCGTGGTCGACGAGATTCGCGACCGGCACGACGGTCTCCGTCCCTGCCGCGGCAAGGTAGCCGAGGAGCGCGACGTCGTCGGTGTCCTCCTGGGCGGTCTTGGCGGCGGCGTACTCCTCGAAGCCGAGGGCGAGGGGGGCGGGGAGCACGAGGGCGACCGAGGGCAGGTAGTCGTCGACGACGGGGGCCCAGGTGTGGCCGCGCAGGGCGGCGACGCGCACGGCGTTGGCGGTGCGCGAGCCCCACTCCGTGAACAGGCTCAGCGAGGCGTCGGGCCGGTCGGCGATCAGGGCCCGCACGCGCGCGGCGAAGTCGGGGGCGAGGATCGCGTCGTCCTGGAGGACCAGGTGGTGGGTGGCGCCGGGCGCGACCGACTGCCAGGCGAGCCGGGCCGTGCGCAGGGCGGAGGGCGGTCCTTCCGGGTCCGGGTCGGTGATCAGGCGGGCGTCGAGCTCGGGGTGGCGCGCGAGCAGTTCGCGGGCGGCGGCCGCGCGCCGCGGGTGGGCCATCACCACCGTCGACAGGTGGATCTCGGCGGTGTCGGTGCCCGGGGCGTGCGGCTCGGGGGCGTCGGTGGGGGTGTTCACGGTAGGGAGGTCCTTTGCGTCGTACGGGTGTTGTGCGGGGTGGACGGGGCGGTGGGGTGGACGGGGTCAGCGTTCGGTCTTGCCCATGGCGAGCGGGCGCCGGGCGAGCGGGCCGAGGGCGCGGGCGGTGGCGAGGCGCAGGGGACCGAGCCAGTGCAGCACCGGTTGCAGGAGGAACAGGGGGAGCAGCAGTGCGGGTGCCCCGCCGCCCAGTGGTTCGGCCCGCTCGTGGGCGCCTTCGTGGCCGTCCAGGAAGCGGGTGGCGTGGCCCATGCTGATCAGGGCATGCAGGACCATATACGCACCGGCCGCGACGGCCCACGCGAGGAGCTCCCGGTGGGCGCCCCGCACGCTCAGGACCACGACGGCGGCGGCCACACAGGGCGGCCCGACGAACCACCACACGGTGTCCAGGCCCTCCTTGACGAGCGTCACGGTGTTGCGCGGCCCGTAGGCGCGCAGCGCCGGATCGCGGAGCAGCCGCAGACAGCCCACGACACTGCCCAGGGCGACGAGGCTGTACGCCTTCGCGAGCGCGCCGACGCGGGCGTAGCGGTCCACCAGGTTGTAGACCGGCAGCACGACGGCGCTCTCCCCGGCGGACGACAGCTTGTAGCCGATGAGGAGGTCGTCGACCGGCTCCTCGTACATGCCGATGGACACGAGCATGTCGTGGCGTACGAACAGGCCCGCGCCGATTCCGTAGACGACCGGGTCGAGGGCCGTGCGCAGCCCGTCGGGCAGCCGCAGCGCGCGCAGCCTGGCCCTGGCCCGCAGCCGGTGTGCCTCGATGCCCATGCGGCGGCGCAGGTCGGCCATGGCGTGGGCGCGCAGCGTCAGGTCGGCGATGCCGGTGCGGGCCGCGTGCGGGCGCCGCAGTTGCAGCGGCAGTTGCTGGATCAGGGTGGGCGGGGCCTGTCCCGCGCGGCGGGCCTTGTCGGTCTCGTGGGCGAGATGGCGCAGGGTGGTGCGGTCCGGCTGGGAGTCCGCGTCGTAGACACCGATGTAGGTACGGGACGGGTCGGCGTCCGGGGGCAGCAGGTCACGGAGCTGCTCGACGGCGTACACCAGTTGGCTGCTCTTCGCGCCTGACGACTCGTCATAGTGCAGGTGGTGCAGGGCTGTTCCGGGGTGGTGGACGGCGATGTCGGGGAGCAGCTTCGCGGCCACGTCCCGGGTGGTGGGGGTGGCGGCGACCTCGGCGCGCAGCACGTGCGAGGGGTCCGTGGCGGACCGCACGCGGGCTGCCACGTCGCGCGCGCGGGAAGACGGCACGATGCCGGACAGCTGGGCCGCGGCGGCCGCGTCGTCCGGTGCCGCGAGCAGGCGCCGCGCCAGGCCGGGGAGTTCGGCGAGGTGGCGCTCCCGGTCGCGCTCCTCGCGTTCGGTGGTGACCACGACGATGTGCAGCAGCTCGCGCGGATAGTCCAGGCGGGCCACCGCGCCCACGACCTCGGACAGGAGGTCCTGTTCCCGCAGCGCGGGAATGAGCAGGGCGACGTGCGGCCCTCCCGTCCCCGGTGCGGGGACGGGTGTGCGGCGTGCGGTCCGGAGCGCGCGTGCGGTGACGACGGCACGCGCGGTGAGGAGGACGCCCCAGCCGAGTACCGCCCACAGCAGGACCGTTGACGCGAGGATCACGCGGTGCCGCCCTTCGCTCCGGCGGGCGGGTGCGGGTCCAGGCCCGGGCCCAGGTTGCGGGCGCCGCCGCGGTCGGTGCCCGCGAGCTGGAGTCGGCGGGCGACCGGGTAGAGCCGCTCGGCCCAGGCGACCACGTCCCGGGGTTCGAGGCTCTCGGGTTCGCCGACGTCGATGCCGGGCAGCTCCTCGCGCAGCCGCGCGCCCAGGCCCAGGCCGACGGACAGCTCGTACCGGCCCTCGCCCCCGACCGCTTCGAGTCCGGTGACCAGCCGCCCGTCCGCGAACCGCGGCAGCACGCGCGCAAGGCCGAGCTCGGCGGAGCGGGCGAGCAGCGCGCTGCCCTGCAGTGCCTCGCCCAGGAGGTCGTCCGTGCCGACCGTGCCGGTGAAGCCGCGCCCGACCGTGAGCGACACGATGACGTCGAAGAAGCGGTTGGGGAAGCGGCGGTACTGGCCGCGCAGCAGATGGCGGCGGCGCGGCAGCGCGGAGTCGGCGTGCCGCGCCACCCGTGCCAGGCGCGGCGGGGCGTCGCCGTCGACCAGCGTGACCCTGAGCTCAAGTGAGGTGTCGATGGAGAAGGCGTAGTCGTCGCCGGTGCGGCGGATGCTGCGGGCGTCCTTGCCGACTTTGACGACGAGGGAGTCCTCGAACACCTGGAGCTCGTCGGCGTGCCAGCGGTCCCCGTACTTGTACTCGGCGGAGCGGAAGCGGCCGTCGGCATGGAAGTTGGCCAGCAGGACGGGGGTGTGCGGGCGCTGTTCGGCGTCCTCGAAGACGGAGAGGTGGGCGGCGCCGACCAGGGACAGCTTCTGCTGGTTGCGGTCCAGGACCTCCAGCGAGAACTTCTGCGGCGACAGGACGCCGAACAGCTCGTTGGCGAAGGGCGCGTCGAAGTCGGGCGCGTAGACGAGCAGTTCGCCGTCACCGTCGGTGCCGTCGCCGGTCGGCGCCCAGCTCTCCACCCGCAGCTGCTCGCCGAGTTCGGCGCGGTTGCGGAAGGTGTGGAAGGAGTAGGCGTGCGGGTAGTCGTCCGGGTTCCGGCGCTGCGGGGGGTGGACGACGAGATGGCGCAGACACGCGCTGCTGCCGCGCAGGTGCTTCAACTCGGCGGGCACGGGCGGCGCGGCCGGGGTGCGTCCGGCCTCCGCGGCGGGCGCGGCGAGGGCGGCAGCCAGGTCGGCGGCGAACGTGTCGATGTGGGTACGCGTCATGTGCGGCATGACGTAGAAGTGGTGGAAGAGGCGATCCGTCGTGTGCCCCTGGGCGTCCGTCCAGGGCAGGGTGTTGCCGACGAGGCGGTAGTGCTCCTTGAGTTCGCCGGGGAGAGTGCCGCCCTCCGTGGAGAAGCCCACGACGAGGACGGTGTTGCCGGGCGAGGGCAGGAGGACCGCGTCCGGGTCGGCCGTGCGGATCGCGTCGGCCAGGTGGTCCCTGAGGCCGAGGCAGCCGCGGAACGTCTCGCGGTAGCCCTCGGCCGCGAGCCCGAAGACCAGGGACCACAGCGCGGCGGCGGTGGCGCCCGAGCGCGAGCCGGTGACCGTCTCGTCCACGAAACCGCTCATCGGAGCCGGGATCGCCCCGTGCCCGAGCAGGCCCTTGCGGCAGAGGAACACCCCGCAGCTGTAGGGCATCAGGCCCGACTTGTGGGGGTCGAGGACCATGGAGTGGACGAACCGGTTGCGGAAGTCGAAGGGGATGTCCGGCTCGGTGAAGGGCAGGATCATGCCGCCGTGCGCGGCGTCGACGTGGTGGAAGAACCGCAGCCGGGACGCCCCGTCGACGCGGCGGCCCAGGAGCGAGCTGATGCGGTCGACCGGGTCGGCGAGTCCCGTGTTGTAGTAGCCCGCGGTGGAGACGACGATGACGCCGGTGACGCCGGTTTCATCGCCTTCGGCCTCCAGCGCGTCGAAGGCCTCCTCCAGGGCGGCCGGTTCGAGGATCCAACTCGGCCCGGCGGCAAGCGCCTTGAAGTCAACGTCCAGGATCTCGGCGGCCTTCGCCACGGAGTGGTGGGTCAGGGTGGAGGCGATGACGAGCACCCGGCGGCAGCCCGCGGCCCGCAGGGCGTTGCGGCCCACCCGCAGTCCGGCGAGGGTCCCTTCGTTGGCGCCGCTGGTCAGATAGCCGTCGGCGGAGTCGGCGTGCATCAGGCCGCCGAGGGCGAGGACCGCCTCCCGCTCCAGTCGGCGGGTGCCGCGCACGCCGTCGCCGAAGCGGGTGTGCACGCCGACGTTGTTGGGGTTGCGGGCCGCGAACATGCCGCTGGCGTGCAGGGCGAGCGGGTGCGGCTCGCTCATCGCGAAGCCGAGGCGCACCGGGTCCGTCGCCGAATGCCAGTCGGGCACTTCGGCGAGCCGGTCGGCCAGGGCGGCGGCCAGCGCGTCCGTGGACAGCGCGGTCTCGGGGAACGGGTCGCACTCGGTCGACCCGTCGGACAGGTCAGGCATTCCGGCTCACGTCCTCACTGCCGCCGATGCCGATGCCGATGCCGACGCCGACACCGGTGGCCGCGTCGTGGCGCAGCTCGCAGCGGAGCACCGCGCGCGGGCCGACGTCGAGGTCGCGTACGTAGGTGTGCACTTCGCCCTCGGGTCGCAGGCCCACGGCGGCGAGACCGGCGAGGATCTCCTCGGTGGGCAGCAGCGTCATGGGGACGCCGTCCGGCAGCACGTACTGGCCCGCCGTCTCCCCGGGGCGCAGCCGCGGGTCGAGGGAGTCGGAGGTGAAGGTGTTGAGGGCGAGCACCGCGCCGGGCCGCAGGACGCGCGCCAACTCAGCTATGCCGGACTGGAACTGATGGGGCGTGGGGGCGTTGTGGAGTACGCCGTAGCAGACGGCGAGGGCGAAGGTGTCGTCGTCGGCGGGGATGGCGTGGGCCGCGCCTTGCCGGACGGTGACCAGGCCGTCCGCGAAGTGCGCGGTGGCGTCGCGGGTCGCATCGACCATGGCCTGGTGCAGGTCGACGGCGACGACGGTGCAGCCGTGTTCGAGGAGGGCGACGGTGTTGCGCCCGCCGCCGCAGCCCAGGTCGAGCGCGGGTCCGGTGAGGTCGTCGGCGTACTTGGAGAGGATGTCGACGAGGTAGGGCTGGGCGGTGAGTGACGCGAAGTCGCGGACCGTCTCCGGGGCGTTCCAGTAGGTGGCGGCGCGCTCGGCCGCGGTGGCGGGGAGAGTCATCGGGTGGGCTCGATCTCTTCGTAGGTGCCGTTGTACGGGAGGGCTCGGATGACCCGCATGCCCTGCTCCGCGAAGAAGGACTCGCAGGTGTCCGGGTCGGCGGTGAGCGCGAAGAACGCCGGGCCGACGGAGGACAGCGCGAGGACGGTCGCCGTGCCGTCGGTCTTCAACGGTTCGAGGCGCGTGGCGAGTTCGCTCAGTCCGGGGTGGGAGAAGGAGCAGTTCTCGATGCTCCCCATGCGGAAGCGGTAGTCGAAGACGAGGTCTCCCAGCGGGCCGAGGTCACCGCGGAGCGCGGCGGGCATGGCCTCGTGGAGCATCCGGAAGGCGATGGTGGGCGCCCAGCGCTCGCCGGTCTCGCGGAAGCGGTCGAACTGGTCGATCTCGGCGGCCATCAGCTCGTCCGTCGACCGCTCCTGCAGCGTGGTGGGCACGCCGATGACCAGCGAGAGTTCCTGCGGTACCGAAGCGGTGAGGACGACGGTGCTGCGGCCCGCGACGACCTGCACGCCACCGGGGTAGAGGCCGGAGGCGGCGGAACCGCCGATGCACTGGACGGGCATGAGCAGGTCGCTGCCTTCGGTGTGCTCCTCGCCGTGGTTGCTGGTGAGGAAGGGCAGCAGGTCGGCGCGGTCCACCGGGTTGCCGTGGAGGTGGTTGACCGCGGTGGCGACCGCGGCGATCAGGCTGCTGCTGGAGCCGAAGCCCGCGTGCACGGGCAGCGGGTCGCTGTCGACGCTCACGTGCAGGTCGCAGTCGACGCCGAGGGCGGTGCACATGATGCGGGCGGCGTGCTCGACGAGCGCGGGCCGTGCGATGGCCGGGTCGAGCGAGAGGCCGTCGCCGGGGGCGAGCCTGCGCAGGTGCACCCGGTGGAACCGGGCGACGGAGAAGACCAGTTCACCCGCGTCGTAGATCAGGTGGTTGTCGCCCGCGATGGCGCCGGGCTGGAGCGCCATGGCGTTGAGGCGGGTGGGGTAGCGGATCGCTGTCTCGTCCGCGGGCTTGACGGGGCCGAGCGGTGCGGTCAGCGGGTGGTGGATGGTGCCGGGTGTGAAGGACGTGAACATCAATCCGCCTTATGCCGTGGCGTGGTCGAGGGGTGGCGCGGCCGTGCAGGCGTCGGCAAGCCGCTGGTGGCGTTCGGTGGTCAGCTCGACCAGGTGGTCCAGGGAGTCGGTGGTGTAGCCGCCGCTGCCGAGGGAGCCGTCCGGGCGGATGCGCATGTTGGCGCGGGCGAGCTGCAGGTGCGGGAGCCGGAAGTGGAGGATCTCCCGCATCAGCAGCCGCAGTTGGTTCCGCACGGACGCGGTGTCCTCGCCCGTGGCCTCGTCCAGGATCCGGGGCAGCAGGGGGCGGCTGGCCATGATGGTGTCGCCCGCGGCGCGATAGGCCGCGGGGAGGTAGAGCAGGTTCTCGTCGAGGTACTGCTCGTACCACGCGTGCCTGGGGTCGCCGGGCTCCGGCCTGAGGACCGCCATGTCGACGAGCAGCGGCGTCATCTGGGCGCCGCCCGGCGCGAACAGCACCGTGCCGCCCACGGTCATCGGCGGGAAGTAGGGCCGCATCCGGGTGGAGAAGACCTCCGGCGTGATGTTCCGCTTCACCGTGAGGAGCGCCTGCGCGAACACCTTGAACGCCTCGGTGGCGGCGGTCAGATGCTCTTCGAGGAGGGGGTCGCGGACGGGGAGCGTCAGCGCGGCCATGAGGTGGTCGACGGCGGGCCGCAGCGCGATGCCCGCCCTGCGGACCTCCGAGATGAATAGGACTTCCTCGGGGATGTCGGTGAAGGTCCTCAGCGCGTCCTCGGGGTTGCGCAGGGAGTACGTGTAGACGCTGTCGCGCGGCACCTCGTCGACGAGGCCGCCGAGCTTGAGCAGGGTCTCCTCCGCGCCGGGCAGGGACCGGTGGTCCGTGCCGTGCCGCTCCAGGGAGGCCAGGACGAAGCCGAGGTCGCGCAGGGCGGCGCTGGCCGTGACGTCGTCGGTGACGGCGCCGGGGACGCGGTCGAGGAGCCGGTGCGCGAGGCGCTCAAGGCCGCCGGTATCCGCGGAATTGTTGAGCTCTGGTATTTCTGCCGTGTGCTCTGAGAACCGCAGCGGATCGAGTTCGCTCACGCGCTGGTCCAGAGTTCTCATGTCAGTGGCGAGATTCAAGGAAATGACCTCTATATGTGCCGGAGTGGCGGACTCGGGTACGTCAAGACGTCAAGAAGCGTCAGAGACGGGGACGTTGAGCTTTGAAGAGCGGTGAAATGCGTGAAAGTGGGTCAGAGGGAAGAATTCAGCTCGTCGAGCGCGTGAATGCGATGGGCCAGCGGCACGGGAGACTGTGCCGCGGCGGGCTGCGAGGTGACCCAGGCAACGGGAATTCCAGCGGTGTGCGCGGATCGCAGACCGGCGAAGGAGTCGTCCACGGCCAGCGCCCGCCGGGGCGCACAGCCGCTGTGCCGCAGGGCCGCGAGATAGACGTCGGGGGCAGGCTTCGGCGCAAGGGTGCGGTCGGCACAGGTCACCGATGCGAAGTGCGGCCTGATCCCCAGCCGGTCCAGGTGGCCCGCCACCCAGGTGTGCGCGTTGCCGGAGGCGACCGCGATCCGGTGGCCCCTGGCGAGGCAGTGGTCCAGGAAGGACCGGGTGGCCGGTGCCAGCGGTTCCTCGTCCGCGCGCCGCTGGTTCGCGCGCTCGAACACGTCCCAGAACTCGCGCGCCTTCTCCTGCCCGAGGACGGATGTGAGCGTCCCGTTCATGGAGTCGCGCGCCAGTGTCCCGTCGGGGTGCGTGGGTATTCCGTCGGGCAGCTGAATGCCTGCCTCGTCGAGTACGGATGTCCACGCCTCGATGGCGATGCGTTCGGTGTCGAGCAGAACGCCGTCGAAATCGAGGACGATGAGGCGTTGCGATGCCGGGTATTCAGCTTGTCGGCCGGAAATGGACATGCGGCAACGCTCCCCCCATTCCGGAATTGCAGCCCGAACAGGGCAACACTTCCGGACCCCCTTGGTCTAGACCTGAAAAACGTAACCTGGAACGAGGTGCACTTCAAGCCCTTGAATGTCAATCCGGACTGGTGGTAAAGACCTCGTCGCGCTGCGTACAACAGGGGCCCGTGCGCGAGGATGACCCCCATGGAACATGATCTTGCGGTGCGGCTCGACGGGGTCGGCCGCCGCTACGGCGTGGGCGGTACGTGGGTGCTGCGCGGCGTAGACCTGGGCATACGGACGGGTTCCCTGGTGCGGTTCGAGGGCGCCAACGGCACGGGAAAATCAACCCTGTTGAGAGTGCTCGCCGGGATCGACGCACCGTCCGAGGGGCGGGTGTCCGGACGCCGTCGCACGGCGTTCGTCCCCGAAAGGTTCCCGGCCGCCCTGCCGTTCACGGCCATCGGCTACCTCACGCACATGGGCCGCGTGCACGGCCTCGCGCGCGGCGCGGCGCGGCAGCGCGCGACCGAGTGGCTGGAGCGCTTCGGCGCCGCCGGATACGCGCGGACGCCGCTGTCCGAACTCTCCAAGGGCGGCAGCCAGAAGGTCGCCGTGGCGCAGGCGCTGCTCGCCGACCCCGACCTGCTGGTCCTCGACGAGGCATGGACGGGCCTGGACGCGCCCGCCCGCGCCGAACTCGACCGCGCGGTGGCCGAGCGCACGGCGGCGGGCGGCTCCGTGGTCTTCGTCGACCACGACCCGCGCCGCCTGCTGGGGGTGGCCGACGAGACGTACGCGCTCGTCGGTACGGCACTCAACCGCCGTACGAAAGACAGCACTTCGCCCGCCCGGCAGGGGCCGACCGTCCTCATCGAGGTCCGGGGGCCGCAGGGCGCGGAGCTTCCGGGGCCGGTGGCGGCAGCGGCCGTGGAGGTGTTCCCGGGAACGCCCGACGGCACCACGCGCCTCGCGGTTCCGCAGCCCCACTCGGACCGGGTCCTGAGGGAACTCCTGACGGCGCGGCCGCCGTGGCACGTGGTGACGGTGAGCGCGAGGATGGCCGACGCGGACGACGCGGGCGACACCGCGACGGTGTCGGGCGGGGAGGAGCTGTGATGTCTGCTCTGTTGCGTTACCAGACCGACCTGTTGGTGCGCTCCCAGCGATGGCTGCCGCCCGTCATCCTCTACGCCGTCTTCCTCGGCATCGGTGTGCAGGGCGGTCAGCCGATCCTGGACTCGCTCGCGTACGCCGCCGGGGCGCTGCTGCCCGTGGCCGCCTGGCTCGTGCGCATCTGTGTGTCCAACGAGCCGCCCGCGGCCCGTAGTTGCTCCGCCGCGGCCGCCGGCCCAGGGCGGGCCCACCTCGCCTCGCTGCTCGCCGCGTTCCTCGCGGCCTCCGCGCTGGGCGGTGCGGCGGCCCTCGTCGTGACGGCCATCAGCGATGCGGCGAGCACCAACTCGCGGGTGCCGGTCCCGCGGCTCTCCGCGGGCGCGGCCGGGCTGCTCGCGATGCTGGTCAGCGCGTTGCTCGGCACGGCGATCGGGGCGCTCGCCAACTGGCCGCTGCTGCGTTCCGCGGGGCGGGCCGTCCCCGCGATGCTGCTCGCCTCGCTACTGCTGCTCGTCACCACGGGCTCCCCGGCGAAGTCGGTCCTCACCGACCTGACCACGGGGTCGCGGGAGGGCACGGTGCCGTTGTCGCTCGGCGCGCTCGCGGGGGCGCTTGCGGTGGCGGCGGCCGCGATGTGGGCGGCGTGCGCGCTGAGTTCGCGGCGGGGCTGAAGCGGGTGGCGGGGCGGGGCTCACCCTGAGTGGCTCACCCCGAGCAGGCCGACCGCTCCGCCTCCCGCCACTCGCACACCGGGCAGAGCGTGCTGCCCTTGCGGGACTCCGGGTACTCGGTGGGGGCGCGGCACAGCACGCACTCGGCGACGGCCGCCGTACCGGTCGTCCCGGCCTCGCCCGTGCCCTCGTCCGCATGCTCCATACCGACCAGCCTAGCTCCGCGCCCCGGCGGCCCCCGCCCTCCCGATCTGCTCCGACACCCGGACGAACCGGAACCCGCGTTCCCGCAGCTTCGGGACGATCGTGCGCAGGGCGCGCTCCGTCGCGGGCGCCGCGCTGCGCGTGCAGTGCATGACGACGACCGAGCCGGGCCGCACCCCGTCGAGCACCTGCCGGGCCACCGCCGCGGAGTCCGTCGCGAAGGCGTCGCCGCTGACCACGTCCCACTGCACGGCGGTGACGCCGCCGGGCGCGAGGGCGCGCAGGGACCGCTGGTCGTAACAGCCGCCGGGGAAGCGGAAGTACGGCACGGGGTGCTCGACCCCCGCCGAGCGGAACGCGGTGAACGCCCGCTCCATGTCGGTGCGCATACGGGCCGCGGGGACGGTCGGCAGCCCGTAGCAGCTGCCGGTGAAGGCGTGGTGGCTGTACGAGTGGTTGGCGACCTCGAAGAGCGGGTCGCGGCCGATGTCCCTGGCCTGGGCCGGGTACTCCTCGGCCCACCGCCCCGTCATGAAGAACGTCGCGGGCACCTTCAGCCGCCGCAGCGTGGCGACCAGCGCGGGGTTGTCGAAGCGCTCACCGGCCTTCGCGCGCGGTCCCTGGTCCGCGGTCATGTCGGCGTCGAAGGTGAGGGCGACGGTACGGCCGCCCTTCCGGGACCCGTTCTCGAAGACGGGGGTGAGACCGGCGGGGCCGGGCGCGAGCGTCGGCGCGGCGGACGGCGAGGGGGCGGCGGTCGCCGGGGGCCGGGCGGGGCGGCCCGCGTGACCGGACGACGTGGCGGTGTCGCCGGCGCATCCGGCGAGGGCGGCGGTCAGGGTGCCGAGGGCGCAGAGCGCGGCGCATCTCCGTACGAGAGTGATCACCCGACGAACATATATAGAGGAATGTAGTAAATCGGACTAAGGCTCGGCCCACCCGGGCCCATCGCCACTCGTCCGGGCCCGCGCAGGGCCGGTGCGGGCGAGCCGGTGCGGACGGGCCCGCGGCCGGTCAGTGCCGCACGGTCACAGCCAGCCCGCCAGCGACCCCATGAACCCGTCGAAGTCGTCCCGGTGGATGGTGTGCCCCGCGCCCCGCACCGTGCGCACCTCGAAGTTGCGCCGCGCCAGCTCCTCCTTGAGCGCGTCGGGGACGACGGCGCTGGGGTCCGCGACCTGCACCAGCGAAGGCACGACGGGCGCGGCGGGGGTGTGGTCGACGGCGCCCGTGCCGGACAGCGAGAGCGCGGTGGCCGGGTCCCAGTCGGCCAGCGTGGCGATCTCGACGTCCACGTCGGCCGCCTCCCAGCGCGGGTTGAACTTCGCCAGGACGTCGCGCGGGATCCGCTGGAACTCCACGAACATCGCGGGGTCGACCGAACCCTCGCCGCCCAGCGCCCACGCCGGATCGGAGTAGACGGCCCGCGCGGGCGCGAGCCGTTCGGCCGCGAGGGCCAGGGCGAGACCGCCGAGCGAGTGTCCGATCGCCAGTTCCGCGCCGGTCGGCAGGGTGTCGACGAGGTCGTCCGCGAAGATCCGCGCGCCGTACTCGCCGCGCCCGCTCGCGCCGTGGCCGCGCAGGTCGACGCCGATGACGCGGTAGCCCCGGTCGGCGAGGGCGGGCCCTACGCGCCGCCAGGTGCGGTGGTCCGACATGAGCCCGTGGACGAGGAGGGCGACGCGGTCACCCGTTCCCCACTCGTGGGTGTGCAGCTTCATGGTGGTGGTGCCTTTCTCGTACGCGCCCGGCGGCACCCCTAGATCTTGTACGTGGACTGTTCCGCTCCGGTGGCCGCCCCTCGATGTGACGCATGCAACGGGCCTTGTCCACGCACAATGCAGAAGTGGGGCGCATGTCGAGGCAGTCTCGGAACGGCCCCGAAAGTGCCCGATGGTGACGGAAGGAACCCCCTATGCGTCCGGTACTCCGCGACGACGTACGGCAGTTGGCGAAGAGCTGGGTGGACCAGGCTCGGACCGACGCGCTGAAGAACGGCGACGAGCCGCCGCCCGCGTTCGCCGACGTGCCCGACGACCAGCGCGCGCCGCTGTTCCACGAAGCGCACTACTGGCACACGCTCGCCTCCGGGCTGTTCATGGAGCAGTCCGTTCCGCCCCGCCCCTCCGCTGCGAACATCCGGGCCATGCGGGGGCACCTGACGGAGAGCTGCGAGCTGCTGCGCTCGATGATGGACCGGCGCGGAGACTTGCTGCCCGAGGGCGCCCACGAACAACTCGCCGCCCTCGACCTGCGCGTGACCATGGCGCTTGACCTGGTGGAGAACGCGGGCACGGCATGGGCCCGCGAGACCGACGCGGCCTGGCACGAGCTGATGCTGCTGGCCCGCCTGCTCACGTACGACCCCGCGCGCAACAGCGACGAGTGGGTGCCGGAGGGCTGGAACCACTTCGCGGGCCTGTATCTGGTCTAGCGCCCTGGGTCCCGTATGGCAGATTGTTCCCCGTGACTCTCGGCATGGTCGTCGGCTGACTCCCGCTCGCGCGCGGCGACGCGGGGGTTCCGCATGCCCTTTTCCTGCCGGACACTCGGCATTCTCCCGGTAGTCCGGTAGCCCTTGAGGCCTCCCGCGTCGAAGCGCTCTTCGTGCCCCAGCGCCCCGCGATCACGAGGAGTCCTTGATGCCCCGCATCGAGTGGACCGAGAACGACCAGACCAATGCCAACAGCCCGTCCCAGCACGCCCGTTGGCACTCCGAGAGCGGCTCCGCGCCACCCCGGCGCGTCGTCGTCGCCGATGACACGACCAGCGCGGCCACCGCCCACCGCCTCGCTTGCGAGGGCACCGCGCTGCTCTGGCGCGGCGACTTCCACGGCGCCCGGCAGCTGCTCGGCGCGCTGGGCCGCCGCGTCGACAGGAAGGCGCCCGCGCCGGGCGCCACCCCCGCCGACTCCTTCCACCTGCACCGCCGCGCCCGCGGCCACCGGGCCCGTGTGCTCGGCATGCTGCTCGTGCGCCTGGACGACGGCCACCGGCTGACGCTGCGCCGGGCCCCCGACGTCCGCGCGGCCTGCCGGGAGGCCTACGGCCCGTCCGACGGGCCGATGGTGGTCTCCCTGCGGGAGCTCCTCGGCGTGATCGGCGCCCACGAGTGGCGGGCCAAGGGGGTGTACGTCCCCGCTCTCGACGCCCGCATCCACCCGCACTACGGGGTGTTCTCGCCGGTCAGGGGCGAGTACGTCGACCTGGTCGCGCGGGCGCCGCTCCCGGGCGCCGCGCCACGGGACGGTGCGCCCCGGCCGCGTACGGCGTTCGACATCGGGACCGGCACCGGCGTGCTCGCGGCCGTCCTCGCCCGCCGCGGGGTGGACCGTGTGGTGGCCACCGACATCAACCCGCGTGCCGTCGCGTGCGCGCGCGACAACGTCGAGCGCCTCGGTCTCGCCGGGCGCGTGGACGTCCTCGGTACGGGTCTCTTCCCGGCGGGCAGGGCCGCACTCGTGGTGTGCAATCCGCCGTGGCTGCCCGCCCGGCCGACTTCCGCCGTCGAGCGGGGCGTGTACGACCCGGGCGGCGCCATGCTGCACGGTTTCCTCGCCGGGCTCGCCGCGCATCTGGAACCCGCGGGGGAGGGCTGGCTCGTCCTCTCCGACCTGGCTGAACATCTCCAACTCCGTTCGCGGGAAGCGCTGTTGACGTCCTTTGGCGAGGCGGGGCTGCGGGTGGTGGACCGTCTCGACATCGCGCCGCGCCATCCGCGTGCCGCCGATCCCACCGACCCGCTGCACGCGGCCCGCGCGGCCGAGGTGACCTCGCTCTGGAGGCTGGCGCCCGGCCAGGGGTGAGGGCGACAACCCCGTTTTGAAGCGAGTGATTCAGAATGTGCTAGCGTCCGGCCTCGTCGGTCAGTTCTGAAGCACTTGCTCCAAAAGTCAAAAGGGGGGACGGCTCCATGCCGCTCGCGGTGTACATGGTCGGGTTTGGCATCTTCACCCAAGGGACCTCGGAGTTCATGCTGTCCGGCCTGCTGCCGGGCATGGCCGACGACTTGGGGGTGTCCGTTCCCGACGCCGGGCTGCTCATCTCGGCCTTCGCGATCGGCATGGTCGTCGGCGCACCGCTGCTCGCCGTCGTCACGCTCGGCTGGCCGCGGCGCACGGCGCTCGTCTCGCTGCAGGCGGCCTTCGTCGTGGCCCACGTCGTCGGCGCCCTCGCGCCCGGCTACACCGTCCTGTTCGTCACCCGGGTGGTCGGCGCCCTCGCGTACGCCGGGTACTGGGGCGTCGCCGTGGCCGCCGCGGTGGCGCTCGTACCGGCGGAGGCCAAGGCGCGGGCGGTCGCCGTGGTGGCCGGTGGGCTGACGCTCGCCACCATCGTCGGCGTCCCCGCGGGCACGCTGCTCAGCCAGTTCTCCGACTGGCGCGCCGCGTTCTGGGCGGTGGCGGCGGCCACCGCGGTCAGCGCCGTCTGCACGCTGCTCGTCGTCCCCGGCGGCCGGGGCGAGGGCGAGCGCCCCTCGGTCGGGGCCGAACTGCGCGCCATGGCACGGCCGCAGCTCTGGCTCTCGTACGCCGTGACCGCCTTCGCCTTCGGCGCCGTCATCGTCACCTTCAGTTATCTGGCGGCGCTGCTCACCGAGGTGAGCGGGGTCTCCGAGGGGTGGGTGCCCGCCGTCCTCGCGCTGTTCGGCGTCGGCGGGATGGCGGGCATCGTGATCGGCGGGCGCACCGGCCAGTCGCACCCCCTCGGTACGCTCGGCCTGGGGCTCGGCGGCCTCGCGCTCTTCTCCGCGCTGCTCGCGCTGACGGCGCACGTGACGGCCGTGGTGATCGCCCTGGTCTTCCTGCTCGGCCTCGTCGGCTACGTCACCAACCCGGCTCTGCAGTCGCGGGTGTTCACCCTGGCGCCGGGCGCGCCCACGCTGGTCGGCGCGACCAACACGGCCGCGTTCAACGTCGGCAACACGGTGGCCCCGCTCCTCGGCGGCCTGGCCATCGACGCCGGACACGGCTACGCCTCGGTGGCCTGGGTCGGCGCCGCGCTGGCCGTCGCGGGCGTGGCGGGCGTGCTGTGGGCGGCGCGTCTGCAGCGAGGGCGCGAGGGCCGAGGTGCGGGCGCATCCGCCGCGGCGGCTTGATCCTCGTAGGGCAGTGTTTTGTATATGTGTTCCAAAACGTCTACCGTGGGCCCATGGCCAGACCACGAGAGTTCGATGAGGACCGCGTCGTCGCCGCGGCCATGGAGACGTTCTGGCGGCACGGGTACGAAGCCACCTCGACGCGCGATCTGTGCGACAGCACGGGCCTCGGCCCTTCGAGCCTCTACAACACCTTCGGCGGCAAGCGGCAGCTCTACCTCCGCGCCCTGCGGCGCTACTACGACACCGCCA
This sequence comes from Streptomyces sp. NPDC042371, assembly GCF_056437465.1. Lineage (NCBI taxonomy): Bacteria > Bacillati > Actinomycetota > Actinomycetes > Kitasatosporales > Streptomycetaceae > Streptomyces > Streptomyces sp. NPDC042371. Next base: position 424,575 of record NZ_JBWKAP010000003.1, read on the forward strand.
CCGCGGAGCAGGTCGAGATCCTGCGCGGCGAGGGCCCGGCCAAGGAGCGGCTGCGCACCATGATGATCCACGCCGTCGACGCCGACCTCGACGAGACGGGCGCCCGCGGCTGCTTCGCGATCAACGCCGCCGTCGAGCTCGCCGGGCTCGACCCGGAGGTCAGGGAGGCGGTGCGGCACAGCTTCGACCGGGTCGAGGACGAGCTGTGCGCGGTCGTCGAGGCGGGGCGCGGCGCGGGCGAGATCCGGTCCACCGGTGACGCGAGGGTCGTGGCCCGCCGGGTCCAGAGCACGTACTACGGCCTGCGCGTCCTCAGCCGCGTACAGGACGACCGCGAGGTGCTGCTCGCCACGGTGGACGGCGCACTCGCCGACCTGTGACCGCGCGCATGCGGCTCGCTGACGTACCGCTCACGTCCGCCGCCCACGGTTCGCCACGCTCCACTCCCGACATGCCCGGCATAGCCCATCACCTGCGCGTTTATCGGGTGTTGATCGCGGACGGCGACGCTCCGCAGGTCCATGCCCCACAAGGGCCGACGGAAACGACCGGAGGTATGAACCATGAAGGTTGTCCGCTCCCTCAAGAAGAAGATCACCGGTGAGAAGAGCCTGAAGGCGTACGCCTGGTACCACTGGTACTAGGCCAGTCCCTGGTGCCACCGGCACCAGACCGTAGGGACGTAATGCGCCGTTGAGGCCCGCGCCCGGTGTGCCGAGAACCGGCCGCCGGGCCGGGCCTCCCGCCCTGGGAGATCCCCGATGTCGATTTCCGGTACCGACCGGCTCGCGCGGTCCACCGTCTTCACGCCGCGCCTCCACGCCCTGCTGCGCGACCACCGCGGCCAGGACGTGTTCCGCCTGGACGACGACACCGTCGGCGTCGCCGGGCCCGTCCTGACCGACCAGATCCTCGCCGCGCGCCCGGCCACCGAGCACGAGCGCCCCACCTTCAAGCCCCTCCACGGCCGCTCCATCCCGCGCACCGAGGCCTCCGGCGTCATGCAGGCCATCGGCCGTGACGTGCGGGCGGCGCTGAAGAAGCCGGTGCCCGGCCGCCTCGACCTCTCCGGGGAGTGGCCGCACGTCGGCCACGTCTACCTGCGCGACCTGATCCTCGGCGCCGACCCGTACCGGCTGCGCATCCTCATGGACCGCACCCTGGAGCTGACGCCCAAGCTGACCTGGACGGTCATCGCCACCGGAGCCGCCCTGCCCGGCAGGCTCCGCCCGGGCGCCCCCGTCACCAGCATCGCGGGCCTCACCGCGAACGCCGCGACCTACAGCGACCGTCGCTACGCCATGGGCCTGTACCGGCGGGCGGCCGCCCCGGTCTGCTTCACCGTCTCCACGCTCGTCGCCAACGCGTACTGGCTCGGGGCGCCGTTCGACGACGAGACGCCCAACGAGCACATCCTGTACGAGTCCATGCGGCTGCTCCCGCCGTCCTGGAACATCCTGCGGAACGCGTCCCCCGAGTACACCGCCCTCGACGACCGCATCGGCACCGGCGACGACGTCCTGCTCCTGCCGCTGCTCAGCCACCGGGACCCGGAACTCTGGGACGAACCCGACGAGTTCCGCCCCGAGCGCTGGGCCACCCTCGACCCCGACGACCACCCCGGCTACCTCCCCTTCGGCCATGCCTCCGAACGCTGCTGGGGGCGCCACATGGTGATGCCGCTGGCCGGGATGCTGCTCGACATCCTGCGCGCCGAGGGGACGACGGTCGACGCGCGGCAGACCACCGCGAAGGTGCCGCTCGCGGGGCTGCTCGGCGTCGACAAGGTGCGACTCGTCCGGCGCGGGAGCTAGCGCCCTTCCGACGGATCTCCGCGGCGGAACAGGGCCGTCCAGAGGAAGGGCTCACCGAAGAGCTCCGAACCGGGCGGCTCGTCCCGCATCCGGCGCACCTCGACCTCCGTCAGGCCCGCGAAGATCCCGCGCAGCGCGTCCGCCGTGTAGGCGACGCCGCCGTGCAGCCGGGCCTCGCGGTAGAAGTCCGCGTCCGACAACTCGGAGCCCATGCCCGCCTCACCCGCCTCGCCCGCCGCGAAGGCGGTGAGGGCGAGGTGGCCGCCGGGCGCCAGGACGCGGTCGACGAGGGCGAGGTAGCTGATGCGGCGGTGCGGTGGCAGGTGGTGGAAGCAGCCCGAGTCGTGGATCACGTCGTACGGGCCGGTCAGGTCGGTCTCCGTGAGCGCGAAGGCGTCGCCGTGGTGGAACCGGATGTCGGCCCCCGCCTCGCGGGCGCGGTCCGCGGCCCAGTCGAGGGCGGCCCGCGACAGGTCGACGGCGTCCACCTCGTACCCGAGGGCGGCCAGGTGGAGCGCGTTGCGCCCGGGGCCGCAGCCGAGGTCGAGGGCGCGGCCCGGCGCGAGGAGGCCCCGCTCGGCGTACGAGACGAGGTTCTCGTCCGGCTTGGCCGCGAAGAACGGCACCGGCTTGTCGCGGTCCGCGTAGAAGCCGTCCCACCAGTCGGCCCCGGAGGCGGTCCAGCGGTCGGCCTCCGGCGCGAACAGGCCGTCCAGGAGCTTCATCACGTCGTCGATCGTGCGGATGCTGCGATCCATCAAGTCCCCTTCCCTAGGCCCCAATTGTAGAGTCGAAGGAGGGGAAAGCCCAGGTCAGAGGTGGTTTGCGGGTGCTCGCGAGAAGGCTTCGGCGAGCGCCTGCGGGGTCGGTGGGCGGGTGCCGGGCCCGGCACTCCGAGGCCGCACCCAAGAGGCGTTCGTGAGCCCGCGGGAGGCCGTCAGAGGGGTTTTCCGGGCCCCGGCGGCGCGGCTTTCCGAAGGGATCGAACAGAGTGTTCACGCGACGTATCCCCAGGCGTAATCACAGCTGGTTGGATGTGCGAGCTCGCAGCAACCACCCCCCACCCCAAGGAGCTTCCGTGCCGCACACAGCGCTGCGCAGGACCCACGCGGCCGCGATCACCTCCGTGCTCGCCGCCGCCACGCTCGCCGCCGTCGCCCCCTCCGCGACCGCCGCCGACGCCTCGGCCGCCCCGCCGCCGCTCAAGGTGCTCACGTACAACACCTTCCTGTTCAGCAAGACGCTCTACCCGAACTGGGGCCAGGACCACCGCGCCAAGGCGATACCGGCCGCCGACTTCTTCCGGGGCCAGGACGTCGTCGTGCTCCAGGAGGCGTTCGACAACTCCGCCTCCGACGCGCTGAAGGCGAACGCGGCGGCCGGATATCCGCACCAGACGCCCGTGATGGGCCGCAGCAAGAGCGGCTGGGACGCCACCGGCGGCGCGTACTCCTCGGTGACGCCGGAGGACGGCGGCGTGACCGTCCTGAGCAAGTGGCCGATCGTGCGCAAGGAGCAGTACGTCTACAAGGACGCCTGCGGCTCCGACTCGTACTCCAACAAGGGCTTCGTCTACGCCGTCCTGGACGTGAACGGCACCAAGACGCACGTCGTGGGCACCCACACCCAGTCCACCGACCCCGGCTGCGGCAGCGGCGAGGCCGCGGCCACCCGCGCGAAGCAGTTCAAGGAGATGGACGCCTTCCTGGACGCCAAGAACATCCCCGCCGACGAACAGGTCATCGTGGCGGGGGACTTCAACGTCGACTCGCACAGCCCCGAGTACGCCTCGATGCTCGCCGACGGGGACTTCGCCCCCGCCGACGGCCGCACCGGCCACCCGTACTCCTTCGACACCCGGGACAACTCGATCGCCGCCGAGCGCTACCCGGACGACCCCCGCGAAGACCTGGACTACATCCTCCACCGCAAGGGCCACGCCCGCCCCGCGAGCTGGACCAACAACGTCATCAAGGAGCAGAGCGCGCCCTGGACGGTCTCCAGCTGGGGCAAGGAGTACACGTACACGAACCTGTCGGACCACTACCCCGTGACCGCGTCCTAGCGGCCGAGGGGGTCCAGGGACCTAGCCCTTCAGGCGCTCGTGCAGTTCCTCGGCGTCGGCGAGGAACCACGTCTGCCGTCCTCGGTTGCACTCCCGGACGAAGTCACGCAGGGCCGAACTGGCCTCGGTGTGGCGGGAGATGTCACCGAGGACGGCGAGGCCCACGCGGTAGGTGACGAACTTCTGGATGATGTCGCCCGCGACGCGGGTGCGCAGCCGGAAGAACGATTCGTCGAACCGCTCGGCCGGGACGGCGACCCACTGGGCGCCCTGCCATGCGGCGTTGCCGACGAGGTCCATGATGTCGCGCTCCCCGGCGATCGGCTCGCCCTCGGCGTCGCACATCAGGACCGCGCTCTGCTCCCCGGTGCCCGTCACTGGCCCACCCTCCCGTCGACGCACTCGCGCAACAGGTCGGCGTGCCCGCAGTGTCTCGCGTACTCCTCGATGCGGTGCACCAGCAGCTCGCGCACCGAGGTCCGGTCCTTGCCCAGGCGCTCGCCCAGGTCCGGATGGGCGGCGAGGAGGGCGTCGGTCGCGGCCTGCTCGCGCTCCAGCGACGCGAACGCCTCGTCGACCACGCCCTGGTCCGCGACGGCCCCGGTGAAGTCCGCGCCCCGCTCGCCGTACAGCTTCGGGACCGGTTCGTCACTGATCCAGGTGCGCCAGTCCCGCTCCACCTCGACGAGATGACGGACCAGGCCGAGGAGCGACATCGTCGACGGCGGCACCGACCGCCGGGCCAGCTGCTCCGGGTCCAGGCCCTCACACTTCATCCGCAGGGTCATGCGGTACCCCGACAGGAAGTCGAGCAGGGTGGGGAGCTCGCCGTCCGGACTGTTCCCCTCGCTGTCGCGGGGGTCGTCGTCCGGATCGGCCCACATGTCCGGATAGGTGGTGGCCCGGCTCCATCGCTCGGGGCGGTCACTCTCGTCGCTCATGCTTTCCATGGTCGTCGGTGAGGAGCCGGGCCCGCCAGTGCTTTGTTCCCGCGCCCGCTACCTGTGCCAGGGGCCCGTCACCGCGAACGTCGTGCCGGGCGTGTAGCAGTTCACGTACATCGTGTCGTGGTCGGGGGAGAAGGTGACGCCCGCGAACTCGCCCCACTCGGGCTCCTCCGGGGTGCCGATGTTCTGCCGCCCGCGGGCCATCGCGTAGACCTCGCCGCCCCGGGTGAGGCCGTACACGTACTGCGCCCCGCCGCCGTCCTCGCACACCATCAGGCCGCCGCTCGGCGCGAGGCAGATGTTGTCGGGGGACTCGCCCGGCAGCTGGATGTCGGTGCTCGGGCCGAAGACGATCACGAGGGTGAGGCGGCGCTTCGACGGGTCGTAGCGCCAGATCTGGCCGAAGTGGTCGGCCGCCGAGCCCTCCGCGCTGTGGGCGAAGGAGGAGACGAAGTAGACGGACGAGCCGCCCCAGTAGCAGCCCTCCAGTTTCTGTGCGTGGGTGATGCCCTTCTTGCCGAAGTCCTGGAGGCGGATGGGGGTCTGGGCCGCCAGCGGGTCAGGGACGTCGACCCACTCGATGCCGTCGAAGCTGGCGCCCGTCTCCTGGATCGAGGACAGGTCGGGCACGCCGGGCACCCGCATCGCCTGCAGTTTGCCGCCCGCGCGCAGCGAACCGCGGCCGCCCTCGGGCTTCTCGGGCAGGAAGCGGTAGAAGAGGCCGAACGGCTTGAGGAAGGCGTCCTCGGTCTCGTAGACGACGCCGCGCTTCGGGTCGACGGCGATGGCCTCGTGCTGGAAGCGGCCCATCGCGGTCAGCGGCACCGCGCCGGTGCGGTGCGGATCGACCGGGTCGACCTCGAAGATGAAGCCGTGGTCCTTGGTGTAGCCGTTCGTCCCGGCCCTGTCCTCGGTCTCCTCGCAGGTGAGCCAGGTGCCCCAAGGGGTCGGCCCGCCCGCGCAGTTGACGGCGGTCCCCGCGATGGCGACGCGTTCGCCGACGACGTTGTTTCTGCGGTCGAGCGCGAGCGCCGTACAGCCGCCCTTGGCCATCGGGTCGTAGGTCAGACCTTCGACCGTGGGTACGCCGATCTTTCCGGTGACGCGGTTCTCGTGGTTGCGGACCAGGTTGACGCCGCCGTGTTTGCCGCGGAAGGCGGCCATGCCGTCGTGGTTGCTGGGCACCTTGCCCTCACCCGACCGCAGTTCGTCGCCCTCGCGGGAGAGGACCTTGTAGCGGAACCCCTTGGGCAGGTCGAGCAGCCCCTTGGGGTCGGGGACGAGGGGGCCGTAACCGGCTTTTCCCTGTGCGGCCGCGGTGCCCGCGAAGAGTTCCGAGAGCGCGCCGGTGAAGGCGATTCCGGCGCCCACGGCACCGGAGCGGGCGAGGACCTGACGTCGAGTGGCAGACATGATGGGCAACCTCCTGCTGGCGGACAGGAATGTGACCGGATGTGTGTACCACGCGCTCTGGTGCACGGGAACCACGCGCGTAGCTTCCGTTTCGCGTGCCGTCCCGGGCCCCCGTGGCAGCAGATGCTGCCGACGGGCTACTCGCCCACGAGTCCCTTGGCGTCCCGCGCGAGCGCCGTGAGCCGCGAGATGGCACGGAAGTACTTCTTCCGGTACCCGCCGTTGAGCATCTCCTCGCTGAAGAGCCGGTCGAAGGGCACACCGGAGGCGAGCACCGGCACCTCTCGGTCGTACAGCCGGTCGGCGAGCACCACAAGGCGCAGAGCGGTCGACTGGTCCGGCACCGGCGTCACATCGGTGAGGCAGACGGCGCCGAGCCCGTCGGTCAGCGCGCCGTACCGGCTCGGGTGGACCTTGGACAGGTGTTCGAGAAGATGCGGGAAGTCGTCGAGCGAGGCGCCGTCGGTCGCGTACGCCGCCTTGGTGACCTGCTCCTCCGAGTACGGAGCGGGCGCCTCCGGAAGGCCCCGGTGGCGGTAGTCCTCGCCGTCGATCCGCAACGCCTTGAAGTGGGCGGACAGGCCCTGGATCTCGCGCATGAAGTCCGTGGCCGCGAACCGGCCCTCACCGAGCTTGCCCGGCAGCGTGTTCGAGGTCGCGGCGAGCGCCACGCCCTCCCCGACGAGCTTGGAGAGCAGCGAGGAGACCAGGACCGTGTCGCCCGGGTCGTCGAGCTCGAACTCGTCGATGCAGAGCAGCCGGTGCCCGCCGAGGGTGCGCACGGTCTGCTGGAAGCCGAGCGCGCCGACCAGGTTCGTCAGCTCGACGAAGGTGCCGAACGCCTTCTGCTCGGGGGCCGCGGGCGTCGCGTGCCAGAGGGAGGCGAGCAGGTGGGTCTTGCCGACGCCGTAGCCACCGTCGAGGTAGATGCCGCGGGGGCCCGTGGGGGCGGCCGCCTTCTTCTGGAACCAGCGGCGCTTGCCCGCGCCGCTCGCATGCGCCCCGCCGAGCCCCGCCGCGAAGCCGCTCAGGGCGCCGATCGCCGCGGTCTGGCTCGGCTGATCGGGGTCCGGGATGTACGTGTCGAAGCGGGCGGCTTGGAAGCGCGGCGGCGGCACCATCTCGGCGACCAGACGGTCGGCGGGGACGCGGGGCTCGCGGGCGCACAGCGACAGCGGAGCCACTTCGGCTATGGGGTGGTGCCCGGAGGCGGCGGTGGAGGACGACACGGTTCCCCAGCTTAAGGGGCGTGCAAGACTGCGGATATGCGACGCCTGTTCCCTGTGACCGACCAGACAGCCGACCGGACACACGATCGGACGCCCCATCGCACGGGTGAGACGGCCGACCGGGAGTGGAGCCTCGACGAGCTGGCCGACGCCTACGCCTATCCGGCGGGGGAGTCGACCTGGCTGCGCGCCAACATGGTGTCCACGCTCGACGGCGCGGCCCACCACGAGGGCCGCTCCCAGCCGATCTCCGGCGACACGGACATGCGCATCTTCGGCACCCTGCGCGCCCTCGCCGACGCCGTGATCGTCGGTGCGGAGACCGTCCGCAAGGAGGGGTACCGCCCGGCGAAAGCGCGTGCGGCCTTCGCGGGGCGCAGGGCCGCCGCAGGGCAGACGGAGGCGCCCGCCATCGCGGTCGTCAGCGCCGGTCTTGACCTGGACTTCTCCGTTCCGCTTTTCACCTCGCCGATGACGCCCACGCTGCTCGTGACCGGGGCCTCCGCACCGGCCGACCGGATCGCCGCGGCCGAGAAGGCGGGCGCCGTCGTCGTGATCGCGGGCGACGGGGCGACCGTGGAGCCGGAGCGGGTGGCCCCCGCCCTGGCCGAGCGCGGGCTCACCCGGCTGCTCACGGAGGGCGGTCCCCGCCTGCTGGGCCAGTTCGTGGCCGCCGGAGCGCTGGACGAGCTCTGTCTGACGGTGTCGCCGATGCTCACCGCGGGGGACGCGCAGCGGATCGCGGGCGGATCCGCTCTGGCGGCGCCGGACAGATTCGCACTGACGTCCGTACTGGAGGAGGCCGGGTTCCTCTTCACCCGCTACCGTCGTACCTGACAATCGGCGGAATCAGTCGTTCCGTTTGGCTTCGGCTGGGCACACTAGATCTCGCAGACCCCGTGCGGCCACGGGGCAGGATGGTTTCCGCAAGGGCCTCAGGAGGGCCCACGGATGAGAAGGGCGCCTGGCGTGTTCACAAGCGTATTGATGATCGAGAAAGCCCTGACGTCCGCCGACGTGGAGTTCGTCACCACCTTGCACGGCGACGAGCCCATCACCTTCCACGTGCTGCTCCAGCCGCGGGGCGACCAGGCGGACCGCCTGCTGCGGGCCATCGACGACGTCGCCCTCGGCGAGCTCGACGAGGCGGCGCGCGAGGGCGAGACCCCGGAGGGGCAGGAGGCGACGGGCTTCGGGGAGCGGGCGCTGCAGGTCTCGCTGACGGCGCTGCGGGCGGCGGGCTGCGCGGCAGAGGGGCGGCTCATCGAGGCCCATCCCCTGGACGCACTCAAGACACTGGTCGCGGAGGCCGGGGCCGACGAGGTGATCGTCCTGACGGACCCGCACTACGTGGAGGAGTTCTTCCACCGCGACTGGGCCTCGCGGGCCCGCCACAAGGTGGGCGTCCCGGTGCTCAAGCTCTTCTCGCACAGCGCGGCCGACGAGGCGTAGCCGCCCCCTCCGCGGGGCCCGGCGGCCGCGCCCCGCGGAGGCAATAGGCTGGGGCCTGCCCGGACGCGCACGGGGCGACACCACACCGTGCCCGTCGCACTCGTCGCACCACCAGGGGAGACACACGCATGGCACCCGGCCTGCCCCAGTCCATGGCCGACATGGACCGACCGCACTTCATCGGCATCGGCGGCGCCGGAATGTCGGGCATCGCGAAGATCCTGGCCCAGCGCGGCGCCAAGGTCGCGGGCAGCGACGCCCGGGAGTCCGCCACCGCCGAGGCGCTGCGCGCGCTCGGCGCCACGGTCCACATCGGCCACGACGCCGCGCACCTCGCGCCCGACGCGACCTGCGTCGTCGTCTCCTCCGCCATCCGCGAGGACAACCCCGAGCTGGCCCGCGCGGCCGAGCTCGGCATCCCCGTCGTGCACCGCTCGGACGCCCTGGCCTCCCTGATGAAGGGCCTGCGCCCGATCGCGGTCGCGGGCACGCACGGCAAGACCACGACGACCTCGATGCTCGCCGTCACCCTCGCCACCCTCGGCCTCGCCCCGTCGTACGCGATCGGCGGCGACCTGGACGTGCCGGGCTCGAACGCGCTGCACGGCGAGGGCGACATCTTCGTCGCCGAGGCCGACGAGAGCGACCGCAGCTTCCACAAGTACGCGCCCGAGGTCGCCATCGTCCTCAACGTGGAGCTCGACCACCACGCCAACTACGCGTCGATGGACGAGATCTACGAATCCTTCGAGATCTTCGCGGGCAAGGTCGTCCCCGGAGGCACCCTGGTCATCTCGGCGGACCAGCCGGGCGCCGTGGAGCTGACCCGGCGCGTCCGGGACCTCGGAGAGCTCAAGGTCGTCACCTACGGCGAGTCCGAGGACGCGGACCTGCGCATCCACAAGATCACGGCACGCGGTCTGACCAGCGAGGTCACCGTCCTCCTGGACGGCAAGCTGCTGACCTTCACGGTCTCGGTGCCCGGCCGCCACTACGCGAACAACGCGGTCGCGGCCCTCGCGGCGGGCGTCGCGCTCGGCATCCCGTCCAGGAACCTGGCCGGTGCCCTGAAGTCGTACACCGGCGTCAAGCGCCGCCTCCAGCTCAAGGGCGAGGCCGCGGGCGCGCAGGTCATCGACTCCTACGCGCACCACCCCACCGAGATGACGGCCGACCTGGAGGCGATGCGCTCCGCCGCGGGCGACGCCCGCATCCTCGTCCTCTTCCAGCCCCACCTCTTCTCGCGCACCCAGGAACTGGGCACCGAGATGGGCCGGGCCCTCGCCCTCGCCGACTCCTCTGTGGTCCTGGACATCTACCCGGCCCGCGAGGACCCGATCCCCGGCATCACCAGCGCCCTGATCGTCGACGCCGCCCGTGCGGCGGGCGCCGAGGTCGCGGCCGCGTCCGACAAGTCGGCGGCCGTCCGGACGCTCGCGGGAATGGCGAAGCCCGGCGATCTCGTTCTCACCATGGGAGCGGGCGACGTCACGGACCTCGGCCCGCAGATCCTGGCCGAGCTGTCGAAGTAAGTCGAAGTAAGGGGAGTCCACCCATGTCGTACGACGTCGAGAAGCCCGACGAGCAGTGGCGAGCGGAGCTGACCCCTTCGGAGTACGCGGTGCTGCGCCAGGCCGGTACGGAACCGGCCTTCGTCGGTGAGTACACGGACACCAAGACCGAGGGCGTCTACTCCTGCCGTGCCTGCGGCGCGGAGCTGTTCACCTCGACGGAGAAGTTCGAGTCGCACTGCGGCTGGCCGAGCTTCTTCGACCCGAAGGACACGGACGCGGTCGAGCTGCTCCAGGACTCCTCGCACGGCATGGTCCGCACCGAGGTGCGCTGCGCCCGCTGCGGCTCGCACCTGGGCCACGTCTTCGAGGGCGAGGGCTATGCCACGCCGACGGACCAGCGGTACTGCATCAACAGCATCTCGCTGCGGCTCGCGCCCACCGAGGGCTGAGCGAGGGGCGAGCGACCGGAAAGCCCCGGCACCGGCTGGTGGCCGGTACCGGGGCGGTTGTTCCGAGGCGCGCAGATGCGCTCTAGAACGTCAGCTTCCAGCTGTTGATGTAGCCCGTGTCCTGGGACGCGACGTCCTGGGCCTGGAGCTTCCAGGCGCCGTTGGCCGTCTCGCTCGACGCGTTGACCGTGTACGTGGCGACGATGTTGTCCGCCGAGTCGTTGCTGCTCGAGTTCTTCAGGCGGTACGCCGTGCCGTCGGGGGCGAGCAGGTCGAGGACCACGTCGCCGCGCCAGGTGTGCCGGACGTCGACGTCCACCTTGAGGGTGGCGGGGGCGTTGCCGGTGCGGCCCGTGACGTTGACCGTCGAGGTCACCGCGGCGCCGTTGTCCGGGATGGCGACGTCCGCGGTGTTCTCGTACGCGTCACCGGGCGGGACCGTGGTGCCCGCGCCTAGGGTCCAGATCGCGTGGGCGATGGCGTCGCTGTTGCGGTCCAGCGCGGTGTCGTTGAGGTTCGACGTGGTGTCGCAGGACGAGTGGTAGCAGCGGTCGAAGGCCTGGCCCGCCGTGCCGCCCCACTTCTGGGCCTGCGCACTGGACTTGGCGCGCTCGGCACCGGTGAACAGACCGCCGACCGGGATGCCCGCGCTCTTGAACGGCGCGTGGTCGGAGCGGCCGTCGCCCTCGGTCTCGATCTCCGTGGGGACGTTCAGGCCCGCGTAGTAGTCCTTGAACGTCTTCTCGATCGTCGGGTCGTCGTCGTAGACGAAGTAGCCCGGGTTCGGCGAGCCGATCATGTCGAAGTTCAGATAGCCGCTGACCTTTGAACGGTCCGTGGCGGGCAGGTTGTTGACGTAGTACCGCGAGCCGACCATGCCCAGCTCCTCGGCGCCCCACCAGGCGAACCGCAGGTGCTTCGTCGGCTGGAGCTGTGCGCGCGAGACGGCGAGCGCGGTCTCCAGGACACCGGCCGAGCCCGAGCCGTTGTCGTTGATGCCGGGCCCCGCCGAGACGCTGTCGAGGTGCGCGCCCGCCATCAGGACCTGGTTGGCGTCCCCGCCCGGCCAGTCGGCGATCAGGTTGTAGCCGGTGCCGCTGCTGCTGAACTGCTGGATGCGGGTGGTGAACCCGGCGGCGTCCAGCTTGCCCTTCACGTAGTCGAGGGAGGCCTTGTAGCCGGGGCGATTGTGGGCACGGTTGCCGCCGTTGGCCGAGGCTATGGACTGGAACTGGGAGAGGTGCGCCTTGACGTTGGCGAGCGGGATGTCGGGCGCCGCGAGGGTGGGCGAGGGCGCGGCGGCCGACGGGGTGGCGGTGGCGAGCAGGCCGCCGATGGCCAGGGTGGCGGCACCGACGGCCGCACGTCTGAAGAGCTTCATGTGTGGGGCTCCGTATTCCGAACAGCGTGAGGGACGGAACGTGCGAGGCGCCCTGCGACGCGGGTGCCGCGGGGCGCCTTTGGAGCTGTGCGTGCTGTGCGTTGCCTGATGTTGAGGGCCGGACGACCACCGGTCAAGGGCGGAAACCGGTCACATGACGGTCAGCCACGTCCGTATACCGGACAGCTCTCCGGTGGTCCTTCGCCGTCAGGAGCCGATCAGAAGAAGACTCCGCACCTCAGCAGCACATTCGCGTACGGCCGCGCCTCACCCGTCCTGACCACCAGACGGGCCGCCGCCGAGAGGCTCTTGAGGTCCTCGTGCGGGACGAGGGCGAGGGACGGGAGGCTCTCGTGCAGCAGTTGGGCCGTCGACGGGTTCGACGCGCGTACTTCCAGCGCCGCCGTCCCGCCCTCCACCACGAGCTCGTCGAGGAGGCCTTCGAGGACCTCCGCGAAGGACGGGACCCCGGCGCGGAACGCCAGGTCCACCACGCGCGGGCCCGCCGGGATGGGCATGCCCGCGTCGCACACGAGCACGGTGTCGCCGTGCCCCAACTCGGCCAGCGCGCCCGCAAGATGACGATTCAATATGCCCGACTTCTTCACCGGGAAGGGACCTCCGGAACGGCGTCGGCGAGCTCCGACGCGGTCGGGTAGGAGTCCTGCGCGCCCTTGCGGGTGACCGCGGCCGCACCCACCCGCACCGCGTACGCGGCCGCCGTCGGCAGGTCCTCGCCGAGGCCGAGGCGCCAGCCGAGCGCGGCGGTGAAGGCGTCGCCCGCGCCCGTCGTGTCCACCGCGTCGACCTTCGGGCTCGGGACCCGTACGGCGGCCCCGTCGGAGGCGTCCGCGGTGAGCGCGCCCTCGGCGCCCAGCGTGATCACCACCGAGCGGGGGCCCAGCGCGAGCAGCCCGCGCGCCCAGTCCTCGGGGGCCTCACCCGCGTCGTCGCCGAGGATGACGCGGGCCTCGTGCTCGTTCACCACCAGCGGGTCGCAGGCCGCGAGGACCTCGGCGGGCAGGGGGGCGGGCGGCGAGGGGTTGAGGACGAAGCGGGCGCCGGGCCGCAGGGTGCGGACCACCTCGGCGACCGTCTCCAAGGGGATCTCCAGCTGGCTGGAGACCACCCGCGCCGCCGACAGCAGGCTGCCCGCCGCGCGGATGTCCTCGGGGGTGAGGCGCGCGTTGGCGCCGGGGGAGACCACGATGCTGTTGTCGCCCGACGGATCGACCGTGATCAGCGCGACGCCGGTGGGCGCGCCGCCCACCAGGACGCCGACCGTGTCCACGCCTGCCGCCCGCTGCGCGTCCAGGAGGAGCACGCCGTGCGCGTCGTCGCCGACCCGGGCGAGCAGCGCGGTGCGGGCCCCGAGGCGGGCCGCGGCGACCGCCTGGTTGCCGCCCTTGCCGCCGGGGTGGACGGCCAGGTCGGAGCCGAGGACCGTCTCGCCGGGCGCGGGGCGGCGCTCCACGCCGACCACCAGATCGGCGTTGGCGGAGCCCACGACCAGCAGCTCGTAGTCGTCGTTCATGTGTGCTTGTGCCTGCTTTCGTACGGTGAGGTCCGGCTGCGACGGTACCTGGCGCGGCGGTCGGGCCGTCGGGTCGGTCGGGACAGTCGGGCCGTCGGGTCGATCGGGCCGTCGGGACAGTCGGGACAGTCGGGTCAGGAGAAGTCCCGCACGTTCTTCGACGTGACGACCTTCACCGGCACCTTCACCATCTCCTGGACCTGCTTGCCCTGGGTGGCCCGCACCGCGTTGCGCACGGCGATCTTCCCGAGCTCCTTGGGCTGCTGCGCCACGGACGCGTACAGCGTGCCCGCCTCGACCGCCTTGAGACCGTCCGGGGTGCCGTCGAAGCCGACGACCGGGACCGACTTGCCCGCCTTGTCGCCGAGCGCCTTGACCGCGCCGAGCGCCATCTCGTCGTTCTCGGCGAAGGCGCCGGACACGCCCTTGTTGGACTGCAGCAGGTTCGTCATGACGTCCAGGCCCTTGGTGCGGTCGAAGTCCGCGGGCTGCTTGGCGACGACGTCGATGCCGGGGTACGCCTTGATGCCCTCGGCGAAGCCCTGGCCGCGCTCGCGGCTCGCGGAGGTGCCGGGCGTGCCCTGGAGGACGACGACCTTGCCCTTGCCGCCCAGCTTCTCGGCGAGCGTCTTCGCCGCCAGCTTGCCGCCCGCGACGTTGTCGGAGGCGACGAGCGTCGCGGTCTTCGCCTTGTTCACCCCGCGGTCGGCCGCGACCACCGGGATGTCCTGCTTGTTGGCGCCCCGCACGGCCGGGCCCGCCGCGTCGGAGTCCACCGGGTTGACGATGATCGACTTCACGTTCTCGCCGGTGAAGTTCTGCAGCTGGTTGCTCTGCTGGGACGCGTCGTTCTGCGCGTCGGTGACCGTCAGGTCGATCCCGGCCTTGTCGGCCTCGGCCTGCGCGCCCTCCTTCATCTGGACGAAGAAGGGGTTGTTGAGGGTGGAGAGCGACATGCCGATCTTCGTGTTCGGGCCGGACGAGCCCGAGTTGAACAAGGAGACCGCGCCGACCACGGCCGCCACGACCACGGCGGCGACCGCGTACTTCACCCCTTGCGGCCCCTTGCCGCGTACGCCCCCGGCCGCACCGGAGGACGCACCCGGAGTCGATCCGGCGCGCCGCCGCAGCGTGTCCAGGAGGACCGCGAGCGCGATGACGACACCGATCACGACCTGCTGCCAGAAGGCGGAGACGGAGAGGAGGTTGAGGCCGTTGCGCAGTACCGCGAGGATCAGCGCGCCGATGAGCGTGCCGGACGCCTTGCCGACGCCGCCCGCGAGGCTCGCGCCGCCGATGACGACCGCGGCGATCGCGTCGAGCTCGTAGCCCTGCGCGGCCTGCGGCTGCGCGGAGACCAGCCGGGAGGCGAGCACGACGCCCGCGACGGCCGCGAAGAGACCGGCGAGCGCGTAGATGACCAGCTTCTGCCGCTTGACGCGCAGGCCGGACAGGCGGGCCGCCTCTTCGTTGCCACCGATCGCGTACATGGAGCGGCCGATGAACGTGCGCCCCAGGACGAGCGCCGTGACGAGGCCCATCGCGACCATCACGATCACCGGGACCGGCAGCCAGCCGCCGATGGTGTCACCCAGGTGCGAGACCGAGTCGGGGAACGCGATCGGGCTGCCCTGCGAGATCACCAGGGAGAGGCCGCGGGCCACCGAGAGCATCGCGAGCGTCGCGATGAACGGCGGGAGCTTCCCGTACGAGACGAGCAGTCCGTTGACGAAACCGCAGGCTATGCCGGTCGCGACGGCGAGCACCACCGCGAGCCACACCGGCAGCCCCTGCGAAGTCGCCGACCAGGCAAGGACGGTGGCCGAGAGCGCGGCCACCGAACCGACCGACAGGTCGATGCCCGCCGACACGATCACGAAGGTCACGCCGAACGCGAGGATCGCGGTCACCGCGGCCTGGACGCCGACGTTGAGCAGGTTCTGCGTGGTGAGGAAGTCGCCGGAGAGCAGCGACATCGCCACGACCAGGACGATCAGGGCGCTCAGCGCGCCGTTGTCGAGCAGGACGCGGCGGAGCGAGGCCGTGCCACCCGCGTCGCGCTTCAGGGTTTCAGTGGCCACGGGAGACCTCCGCCTCTTCTTCGTTCCGTACCGCTTCTTCGTTCCGTACCGCCGCGGTGCTGACGGCGAGTGCCATCACGGCGTCTTGAGTGGCCTCTTCGGCCGTGAGTTCACCGGCGATCCGGCCCTGTGCCATGACGAGGACCCGGTCGCTCATGCCGAGCACCTCGGGCAGATCGCTGGAGATCATCAGGACCGCGTGCCCGGAGGCCGTCAGTTCGTTGATGAGCTGGTAGATCTCGACCTTCGCGCCGACGTCGATGCCGCGTGTCGGCTCGTCGAGGATGAGGACCTGGATGTCGGCGAGCAGCCACTTGCCGATGACGACCTTCTGCTGGTTGCCGCCGGACAGGGTGCGGACGTGCTGGCCGAGCCCGGCCATGCGCACCCCCAGCTGCTCGGCGATCCGCGCGGCCGCCCGCTGCTGTCCCTTGAGGTCCACGAGCCCGGCGCGCGTCGCCGAACGCAGCGTCACCAGGCCGAGGTTCTCCCGCACGGAGGCGTCGAGGAGGAGCCCCTGCCCCTTGCGGTCCTCCGGGACCAGGCCGATGCCCGCGCCCATCGCCGCGTTCACGTCGTGCCGGGGCAGCCGCTCGCCGCGTACGTCGACGGAACCGCCGTCGTACGGATCGGCGCCGAAGACCGCGCGCGCCACCTCGGTGCGGCCCGCGCCGACCAGACCCGCGAGCCCGACGACCTCGCCCGCCCGCACCTCGAAGCTGACGTCGTGGAAGACGCCGTCGCGGGTGAGACCGTCGACGCGGAGCAACGGCTCCCCGGTGTCCGGGCGTTCGCGCGGATACTGCTGCTCGATGCTGCGGCCCACCATGAGGCGTACGAGCTCGTCCTCGTCGGTCGACGCGGGCACCTGGTCGACGCTGCGGCCGTCGCGCAGGACGGTGACGCGGTCGCCGAGTGCGGCGATCTCCTCCAGGTGGTGGGTGATGAAGACGATGCCGACGCCGTCCTCGCGCAGGGTGCGCACGATCCGGAAGAGCTTGTCGACCTCCTCGGAGGTGAGGACCGCGGTGGGCTCGTCCATGATGAGCACGCGCGCGTCCAGGCTCAGCGCCTTGGCGATCTCGACCATCTGCAGCCGGGCGATGCCCAGTTCGCGCACCTTGGCGCGCGGCGAGACCTGGACGCCGACCCGCTGGAGCAGCTCCTCCGCGTCGGCCTCCATCTTCCTCCGGTCGACCAGACCGAAGCGGCGGGGCTGGCGCCCCAGGAAGATGTTCTCGGCGACGGTCAGATCGGGGACGAGGTTGAACTCCTGGTAGATCGTGGCGATGCCGAGCCGCTCGGCGTCCTGCGCGCCGTTGATGCGGACCTCGCGCCCCTCGGCGAAGATCCGGCCGCTGTCGGGCCGGTAGGCGCCGGAGAGCATCTTGATGAGAGTGCTCTTGCCCGCGCCGTTCTCGCCGAGCAGGACGTGCACCTCACCGCGGCGCAGATCGAAGTCGACGGAGTCGAGCGCGACGACGCCGGGGAACGTCTTGCGTATCGACTCGATGCGCAGCAACTCGTCCTGGTTGCTCACGGGTTGCTCCTTCGTACGGGGGTGTTCTCGCCGCAGGAGCGGCGGACGACGAGCCGGGCGGGCAGGGTCACGGACTGCGGGCGTCTGCCCTCGATGCGGTCGATCAGCGCCTGCACGGCGGCCCGGCCGAGCTCCGCGGTCGGCTGGGCGATCGCGGTGACCGGCGGATCGGTGTGCACGAACCACGGGATGTCGTCGAAGGCGGCGAGCCCGATGTCGTCCGGGACGCGCAGGCCGTGCGCGCGGATCGCGTCGAGGGCGCCGAGGGCCATCAGGTTGTCGGCGGCGAAGACGATCTCGGGCGGCTCGGGCAGGGCGAGGAAGCGCTCGGTGGCGCGGCGGCCGCTGTCCGCCTGGAAGTCGCCCTGTCCGATGTACGCGTCGGGCAGGGCGGTGCCGTGCTCGCGCAGCGCCTCCCGGAAGGCCTCGACGCGCTCGCTGCCGGTGGTGGTGGCCGCGGGGCCCGCGATGATGGCGAGCCTGCGGTGGCCGAGTCCGTGCAGGTGGGCGACGAGGTCGCGGACTGCCCGGCGCCCGTCGGAGCGGACCACGGGGACGTCCACGCCGGGGATCCACCGGTCCACGAAGACCATCGGGGTGCCGGCTCGCACGGCGTCGAGCATCAGCGGGGAGCCGCCGTCGGCGGGGGAGACGAGCAGTCCGTCGATCCGCCGGTCGAGCAGGGTCCGCACGTGGTGGTCCTGCAGCTCGGGGCGCTCGTCGGCGTTGCCGATGATCACGCTGTAGCCGAGTGCGCGGGCGGCCTCCTCGACGGACCGGGCCAGCTCCGTGAAGTACGGGTTGAGCACGTCGCTGATGACCAGGCCGAGTGTCCGCGTCTGGTCGGTGCGCAGGGAGCGGGCGACGGCGTTGGGCCGGTAGCCGAGCGCCTCGACGGCGGTGAGGACCCGGGTGCGGGACGCGGGGCTGACGGAGGGGTGCCCGTTCAGCACGCGCGACACGGTGGCGACGGACACCCCGGCCTCGGCCGCGACGTCCTTGATGCCCACCGAGCTCGGAGTCATCGTCGGTCCACCTCCTTGTGGAATCGATTACACGGAGGATTGGAAACGATTACACGGGGGCGTGGCAAGGGGTGGGTGGGGCGGGAGGTGCGAGTGAGACCTGATCGTGATGATCAGGGGATCCGGGCATCAGGCGGGGCGAGAGGGGGTGCCGCGACCCCTACGTACGTGAGGTTGCGGCTGCCGATCTGGCCCATGGCCCCGAGACGCAGCCCCGGGCGAGGGAGTCCAGCGTGACGTACTCGTAGACGACGGCGGGGTGCGGGCGGGGCAGCACGCCAGCCGTGTGCGCTGCGCTGGTTCTCGCGATCTTGCACCCTACGCGGGTGCCTCGACCCGCAACGACTTCAGGCCGTTGATGAAGTGCGAGACCAGACGGCGCGGCGGCGCCGCGAGGCGCAGGACCGGCAGGGCGCGGGTCACCTCCTCGTGGAACACGCGCAGTTGGAGCCGGGCGAAGTGGGCGCCCAGGCAGACGTGCGGGCCGTCGCCGAACGCCACGTGGGGGTTGGGCGAGCGGGCCAGGTCCAGGCGGTGCGGATCGGCGAAGACGCGCTCGTCGTGGTGGGCGGAGGCGTGGAAGACGACGACCTTGTCGCCGGCCGCGATGCGCGTGCCCGCCAGCTCGGTGTCGCGGGCCGCCGTGCGCCGGAAGGTGAGCACCGGAGGATGGCGGCGCAGCAGTTCGTCCACGGCGGGGGCGACGCCGACCGCCCCGGCCCGCAGCCGCTCGTACTCGCCGGGGCTCTCCGCGAGCGCGAGCAGCCCGCCGGGTGCGGCGCTGCGCACGGTGTCGTTGCCCGCGACGGTGAGGAGGAAGAAGAACATCTCCAGTTCGGCAGCGGTGAGTTCGGGATCGTGGGCGAGCGTCGTGAGCACGTCGTCGCCGGGGTGCTCGCGCTTGTGGGCGGCCAGCGTCCGCGCGTACGCGAACATGTCGCCCAGCATCGCGGGGGAGCGCGGGTTGACCGGTTCGCCGTCGGGGCCGAGCGCGGCTGGGGGTGCTTCGTCCGGGTCCTGGTAGCCGATGACGCGCTGCGTCCAGTGCAGCAGCAGGCCACGGTCGGCGGCCGGCACGCCCAGCAGGTCGGCGAGGTTGAGCAGGGCGTAGTCGTCGGTGACGGTGGTGACGACGTCGAAGGTGCCGTCCCCGGCGCGCGCCTGCTCCACGGCCGCCGCGAGGAGCGTCCGGGCCCGCTCGCGCACCCGCGCCTCGAAGCGCTCGATCCGCCGCGGGGTGAAGGCGCGGCTGACCAGCCTGCGCAACCGGCCGTGCCCGGCGGGTCCTGCCCCGCCCGTGGCGGCAACAGGGTCCTGGTTGAGCATCATGCGCCGGATGAACGGCAGGTCGTCCGGGGCCGGGTCACGGATCTGGGTGGCACCCAGGTGCGAGGAGTACGTCGCCGCGTCCTTGAGGACGCGCACCACGTCCGCGTGCCGGGTGACCGCCCAGAACCCCGGGCCCGCGGGCCAGCCAAGCACCTCCGGCTCGCCCTGCCACGCCACGGGGTGGTGGTCGCGCAGGACGCGGTAGCGGTCGTGGGGGACGCCTTCCGCGTACAGGCGGGGATCGAAGACGTCGGGGACGGGCGGCGTCCGGGGCGGCGCACCGCGCAGGCTCACGCGGCGGTGTCCCCGTGCAGGAAGTCCTCTACTGTGCGGATGAGTTCGAGGGGCACCTCGTCCATCGCGTAGTGCCCGGCCCCGGGCAGTTCCGCCAGCTCGCCGTGGGGGTACGAGCGCAGCCAGGTGCGGCGCATCAGGTCGGCCGAGAGCGCCGGGTCGAGCGCCCCGGTGACCGCGAGCGCCGCCACGGGCGAGCCGTCGACCTCCGTGTGGAAGTCGTCGCCCGTCCAGGAGTCCAGCCAGGCGCGGAACGCCTTGACGTCGCTGACCGCGAGGGAGCGGCGCACCATCCGGTCGAGCCAGGCCCGGGGACGTACACCACCCGTGGTGAAGTCGATGATGGCGTGGCGGTTCTGTGGAGTGTGCGCGGCCGAGGCGAACAACTCCCATTGTTCGGGCGGCAGGTGCAGACCGGACGCGGGAACGGGCGACACCCCGACCAGGCGGCGCACCCGGTGCGGGGCCGCGGCCAGGACGCGCTGGGCGACGCTGCCGCCCATGGAGTGCCCGACCAGCGAGAACCGCTCCCAGCCGAGCCGGTCGGCCAGGTCCAGCACATCGGCGGCGCCCTCGCTCGTGGTGTACGCGCCGACGGCGTCCTTGGCCTCGCCGTAGCCGCGCAGATCCACCACCGCGTACTGGAAGGCGGTGGCGTCGAGGTCCGCGAGCACGGGCGCGTACGCGGACCGGTCCGCGAACCAGCCGTGGACCGCGATCACCTTATGCGGGCCTTCGCCGAGCAGGGTGTGGGGGAGGAGGAAAGGGGGCACAGCGGCTCCGATCGCCGGCGGGGTCCGGGCGGCACCGGGCGGTGCGGGACCCTGACAACGGTGTCCCCCGACCGCGGTGCCGCGCAAGGGCGCGTGCGGCGCTCCGTGCCCCTGTTCGACCAGGTGTGAAGGGCGGGTGCCGAGGCGGGGGTGAACTTGGCGGACGGCCTGCGGTGCGGTGCCGCGGTTGGTCAGAATGTGGCATGGCCATCCGTCGCCTCAGCTACCGGCTCGGCCAGGAGCCGGACACCGGAGCCCTCCGCCTGTTCCTTCCGGATACGGATGCGGGCGGTACGGCGCACCAACCGCACGAGGAAACAGGGGAGTTGACGAGTACCGTCACGCGCGTCATAGGCGTCCCGCGTGCCGGGGAAACAGGGACCGAGCTGAGCTACAGCCTGCTCCCGGACGGTGGACGGCTCCTGTGCGCCGCCCTCCCGGGACAGCGCGTGGAGGCACTCCACCTGAGCGCCGACACCCCCGGGCCCGGTCCCGTCTGGCCGATCGACACCTGGCGCTCCGAGTCCTGGGAACCGGAGAGGGCGCAGGCGCTGGGCGCCGGGTTCGTCGAGTCCGAACTGCCCGTGCCGGAGGCCCACTTCGACCGGGACCTGCTCGTCGCGTTCGCCCGGACGCACGCCGACCGCGTCGCGCCCTTCCTCGCCGATGTGCGCAGGCTCTTCGAGGACCCCGCGGGGCGGCAGATCGTCCTCGTGGAGGAGGACTCCGAGACCGTGGCCCGCTGGGTCGCGCTCGCCTGTGCCTCGCTTCCCGAGGCGTACGTTCCCGCACTGACGTTCACCACCTGGACCGCCGACCCGCGCCGCGCCCCGCAGCAGATCATCGGCATCGGCCCGGACGCGGAGTTCGACCGGTCCGACGACGCGACGGTCGAGTACCTGTACCGCGTGCACGACGGCACCGGCGGACCGGAGAGCCCGCCCGCCGAGCTCGACGCCTGGGCCCGGCTGACGGCCGAGCGGTGGCTCGCCGGGAACCCGCCGCGCCCCGCGCCGGGGGCGGCCGCGCGCCCCGAAGGTCCCTTCGCGCTCATCCCGCTGGTCTCGGGGGCGTTCCTGGGGGCCGGGGGTGGTGGAGGGAAGAGGGCTTCCGGCGCCACCGAACGGGTCGAATGCACTGCCGGTACGGCCAGCACAGGCGTTACAGGTAGTAGAGACCGTACAGGCGGCACAGGCGGCACAGGCGGCACCAGTGACACCACCGAACAGGCCGAACCCACCGGCCTCAACGAACCGAATGGCCTCAACGAACTCACCGGCCTCTCAGGCCTCAGCGGCGAGACCCTGCACGCCGTCTTCGACGCCTTCGCCCACTCCGTGACCAGGGGCGAGGCCGACGCGCGCGCCCTCGACGAACTCGACAGGCTCTGCCGGGGGCTCGACGGCGACGAGGCCCTCGCGGCCCGGCCCCTCGCCCTCGCCCTCGTCAAGCACCGGCTCGACGCGTCCCGCGGCCGCGGCACACTCCCCGACCTGGCCGCCTTCGAAGGTCTGCCGCTCGGTCAGGAGGCCTGGCGGGAACTGCGCGAGGAGTACGGCGACCGCGCCGACGGCGCCCTCCGTGCCCGGCTCCGCGACCCCATCACCACCTGGACGGCGCCGCTGCGCCTCGCCCTCGCCGTGGGCGCCGACGGCGGGCCCGGCCTCGCCGAGGCCATGGACCGGCTCGCGGACGCCCTGCTCCACCCCGAGCTGCGCGACTGCGCACAAGCCGTCCAGGTCCTCTCCGAACTCGACCACGTCGGCTTCACCCGCCGGGTGCTCCGGCTCCTCCTGGTCGGCTTCAACGAGCGCAAACTGGACCGCCTGCGCGCCCTCGCCGACTCGCCCCAGGGCGACTGGCTGCGGCGCAACATCGAGGACGCGCCGCTCACCGTCCGCCTCGCCGCGGCCGCCGCGCACTGGAGCGGCCCGCCGGACCGGCTGCGGGGCGCCGAGCTCTTCGAGCGGCTCACCGAACTCCTCTCCGGACAGCGGGTCGAGGACGTCAGGACGCTCAGACTGCTGTGGCGCATGGTGTGGCGCAACGACCCGCCGGACCGTGCCGAGCAGCCCCGGGTGGCCCGCGCCTGCACCCCCCGCCTGATCATCGAGGCGGACCTCGGCCGCCGCATCATGGGCTGGCTCAGGGAGCCGGACCACTGCGACCTCGAACTCGTCGAGTTCGCACGGGAGATGCGCAAGGACGCCAAGCTCGGCGCCCAGGACCGCGACACCGCCGAGCTCCTCGTCATCGCCCAGGACCTCGTCGACGGGCGGCTCGCCGTCAGCAGGGCCTCCGTCGGGCGGCTCAGGGAGCTGGGGCGCAAGGTGTCGCCGCTCGGCACGGTACTGCGGAGGGGCATCGACGAGCGGGTGGGCCGCACCCTCGCCGGGGCGAACCCGCTCGACATCTGCGAGTCGCACGGGCTGCAGATCCTCGTCGCCGCGGGGCCGGACCTCCTCGGGGCCTACCGTGCGCACCTCCTGGAGGAGCGGACGTGCGACCGACTCGAACGCGAACTTCCCGGAAAGCCCGCCGAGTTGGCCGCGTACTACCACATCTGGCGGCCCCGGCGACGGCACGGCGTCACCGCGGCATGGTCCGGGGTCGCCGCCGAACTGCTCGACCAAGTGCTTGCGCCCATCGTCGTGCGTCTGGACGACCATCACCTCGGGCAGGTGGCCACCGTCCTCCGCCGGGAGGGCCAGGACGTACCGGAATGGACAGCGTGGCGTCATCGGGCAGGCCAGGAGCGGAGCTGACCGACGGCCGCCGAACCCCGCGGGTGCGGGGCGGCCCACCGCCTGCGGACTCGCCGCACCCCACCACTGAACTCCCCACGAAAGGACCAGCGTGAGCGATACCAGCGAGACCATCGTCGACAACTTCCCCGGTGGCAGCATGGCGAGCCGCCCCGTGCACTTCATCTGGATGCTCGACTGCT
The DNA here is from genome assembly GCF_056437465.1 of Streptomyces sp. NPDC042371. Taxonomy (NCBI): domain Bacteria; kingdom Bacillati; phylum Actinomycetota; class Actinomycetes; order Kitasatosporales; family Streptomycetaceae; genus Streptomyces; species Streptomyces sp. NPDC042371. Next base: position 448,362 of record NZ_JBWKAP010000003.1, read on the forward strand.
CGGGCTCCATGGGCGTGAACGGCAAGATCGGCGAGCTGAACTTCGCCATCCGTGAAGCCATCCCCGAAATGCAGCAGGCCGCCCAGTCCAACCCCGCCGCGTCCCTGCTGGTGCGTGCCATCACCTTCGCCAGCGGCGCGAGCTGGCACGTCGGCGAGCCCACCCCGGTCGACCGGTTCTCCTGGGAGGACGTGCACATCTACGGCGGCACGGACATGGGCGCCGCGTTCAAGCTGGCGGCCGGTGCGCTGCAGACCCCGCCGATGCCGCAGCGCGCCCTGCCGCCCGTGCTCGCGCTCGCCTCCGACGGGCAGCCCACCGACGACTGGCGGGCCGGGCTGCGCGCCATCGACAGCACGCCGTGGGGCAAGCGCGCCGTGCGCGTCGCGGTGGCCATCGGCGACGACGCGGACAAGAGCATGCTCAAGGAGTTCCTCGGCAACCCCGAACTGGAGCCCCTGCAGGCGAAGAACCCCCGCCAGCTCGCCGCCGCCATCCGCTGGATGTCCACCGCGGTCGTCAAGGACGCCTCCACTCCCAAGGTCGACGACGGCGCGAAGCCCGCGACGCCGATCGACGTGCCGTCGATGACCAAGGGCGAAGACGACATCTGGTGACCGGGCCGGAGACGACCACCGGACCCGGTCCCGCGGCGGCCGGGCCCTGGGCGCTGCTCAGCGGCGCGGTCAAGGGAGTGGCGAAGAAGTTCAGCCAGGACCGCAGCGCGGCCCTGCCCGTGGCCGGGGGCCGTGCGGTCGTCCTCGCGGTCGCCGACGGACACGGCAGCGCAGCTCACTTCCGCAGCGACCTCGGGGCGCACTGGGCGGTGGCGGAGTTCACCGTGTGCGCGCAGGCCTTCGCGCGCGAGGCGGCGCGCGTCGGCGGCGACGCGGCGGGCTGGCCCGCCCTGCGCGAGGAGGCGCGGCGGCTGCCGCAGCAGGTGGGTCACCGCTGGCACGAGTGGGCGCTGCTGTACGAGGCCAACTCGCCCGCCCACGGCGCTCGTCGGCTCGCCGCGGCGGAGCGCACCGGGTCCCGCGAGCGCCCGGAGGCCCCGGACCTCGCCGCCTACGGCAGCACCCTCGTCGGCGCCGTGCTGACCGAACACACGTTGTTCTGCTGGCAGTTGGGTGACGGGGACATCGTGCTCGTCGACGGTGAAGGCACCCCGCACCTGCCGCTCTCCACCGGGCCCGACATAGGTGACGAGACCGACTCCCTCTGCGAGCCGGAGCCCTGGCGCAAGATGCGGGCGCACTGGCAGCCGTTCACCGGCGGCATGCCGCCGTGCGTGCTGCTGTCCACCGACGGGCTCTCCAAGAGCTTCGCCGACCACCAGGGGTTCCTGGACTTCGCGACCGGCCTCGGTGAGCGCGCCGCCGGACAGGGCGTGGCGGCGGTCCAGGCCCAGCTCCCGGACTGGCTGGGGCGGGCCGCCAAGTTCTCCGGGGACGACACGACCCTCGTGGGCGCCATAGCGGTGCCCGCACAGCGCAGCGACGAACCGCACGAGCAGGACTCGTGCGAGCGGAACCAGCACGACCAGAACCCTCACGGGCAGAGAGGAACAGAATGGTGAACGGCATGCTCGCCGCCGGAAAGACCCTGGTGGCCGAGTCGGGGGAGAAGCTCAAGGTCGCCGATCTCTTCGGCTCCGGCGGCCAGGGCGAGGTCTACCGCGTCCAGACGCCCACCGGGGACCGCGCGGTCAAGTGGTACTACCCCCAGCTCGCCGACGCCCGCCAGCGGGAGATCCTCGAAGGACTCATCGCCAAGGGCTGGGACGACCCCCGCTTCCTGTGGCCCTGCTCCATCGTGATGGACCCCGAGGGCAAACAGCCCGGCTTCGGGTACCTCATGGACGTACGGCCCGCACGCTTCTGCGATCTGCCCGCCCTCTTCCGCCGCGACCCCTCGGTGGCGTCCGCGACGATGCGGACCCTGGTGACCGTGGCGCTGCACACCGTCGAGGCCTACCGCGCCCTGCACTCCCGGGGCATCGCCTACCGCGACATCAACTGGGGCAACATCTTCTTCGACCCGCGCACCGGCGACGTCCTCGTCTGCGACAACGACAACGCCGTCGTCGAGGGCGCCGAGGCCGCCGTCGCGGGCACCATGGACTTCATGGCGCCCGAGCTGGTCCGCGGCGACAAGGGCACCCAGCCCGGCACCCAGAGCGACCTGCACTCCCTCGCCGTGCTGCTCTTCCTGCTCCTGATGAACGACCACCCGTTCAACGGCGCCCTCGCCCTCAGCATCCGCTGCATGGACGAGGCCGCCAAGCGCCGCCTGTACGGCACCGATCCGGTCTTCGTCTACGACCCGACCGACACCCGCAACCGCCCCGTGCCCGGCGAGCAGCCGACCGTCGAGGCGACGTGGGGAGCGCTGCCGCAGATCCTGCGCGACCTGTTCGTCCAGACCTTCACGGACGGCCTGCGCAACCCCACGCTGCGGGTGCGCGAGTCGCAGTGGCGCGACGCGCTCAGCCAGGTCCTCGACGCCATCACCCAGTGCGGCGCCTGCGGCAAGCAGAACCTGACCCAGCCCGACGGCGCGCCCCCCAGCTGCTGGAAGTGCCGCACGGTCCTGACGCTGCCGCCCCGCCTCGAACTGGTCACCGGCACCGGCACCCTCCGCACCAGGCGCGGCATCAGGCTCGCCCCGAGCGCCCGCGTCTACGCCCACCACCTGCGGGACGACCCCGACCGCCACGACTTCACCGCCGTGGTCGGCGAGGTGACCGAACACCCCCAGCAGCGCGGCCGGTTCGGCCTGACCAACCGCACCAAGTCGGTGTGGACGGCCCGCAAGGACGACGGGACGGTGCGGGACGTGGACCCGGGCAAGACGATCGCCCTGCGGTCGGGGCTGCTGATCGAGTTCGGCGGGGGTACGGAGGCGGTGGTCAAGGAGTAGCAACTCCCTCAGCTGGCGGGCTGGTTCAGGTCCACCACCGGCGCCAGCGACGCCACCACGTGCCCCACCGGGGCGGCGCGGGTGGCGCCTGGGGAAGCGGGGGCGGTGGCGGAGGTGCGGCGGGCAGGGTCGCGCGGGTCGGCTCCGGGAGGATCGACACGGCGTCGGGGCGGGGGAGCGGCGTCACCGTGATGACGCACTCCTCGGACGACACGGCGAGGTCGACGGGGCGCCCCGCCCGGTGCGAGCTGCGCGCGATGCGCCGCTCGCCGCCGCGCTGTCCGTCGGTCCATGCCGCGCAGACCAGGACCGCGGGCTCCGGCCAGTCGAAGCGCAGCTCGGCGCGGTCCGCACCGACCCTCCGTACATGCAACTTCCTTATGACAGCCGGGTGTTCGATGACGACGCTCGGCCCGGACACCGCCCGCTCGCCCAGCACGCTCACCGCCGTGACGCGGACCCGCCGCTCGGGTTCCGGGGTCAGCTCGGCGCGGGACTCGGCGCCGACCGCGGTCGCCGGGATCCGGTCCACGCCGCCCACGAGGTCCGACACGTCCGTGCCCGGCGCGACCGGCGCCGTCGTCCACGGCAGCAGCAGACCGTCGCCGAGCGCGGGCGGCCGCCACGCGACCGTCACCCGCTCGCCGTCCTCGTGTCGCCGCACGCTGAGCTCCTCCACCTGCGACGGCCACTGCTCGGCCCGGGCCGCGACGGTCACGCCGCGGGACCACACCAGGTCGCCGTCCGGATCGCGGTAGCCGCAGCGCACTTCGTACGTGTACGTCCCCGGGGCGAGCGGCACGTCGAGCACCCCGTCGTGCTGGCAGGCCACCCGGACCAGCGACGACTCGCCCCAGCCGCCGGTGTCCGCCCCGGCACCCGACCGGGTCACCCGCACCTCGGCCGCCGCCGGGTCGGACCGCCACCGCAGCCGCAGCCCGCCCGGCACGACCGCGCAGCGCAGCCCCGTCACCACCGGCGTGAGCAGCACCGGCGCCGTCACGCGCGGCACCCCCGCGATGCGCTCCCCGAGCAGCGGGACGACGGCGTACCGCAGGGGGCGTCCGACGGGCGCGTCCGCGTCGACGGCACCGGGCCGCGGCTCGGCCGCCGCCGTCTCGACGGCCAGGTCGGGCGCGCCGTCGGGGAAGCGCAGGACTCGGTACGTGAGCTCTTGGCGGCGGCCGCGGCGGTGCTCCCGAGGCTCTGGCGCGCACCAGGACAGGCGGACGGCACGGTCGTCCGGCACGGCCGTCACCTCGGAGTCCACCGGCGTGAAGGGGGCGTCGGCGAGGAGGGCGGCCACGCGCAGCAGGCCCGTCTGGGCCCGCGGATCGTCCCGTGCGATGCGGAGCGCACCCAGCCAGGCGTCGGCCGCGGCGCGCAGCGCGCCGGTGGCCTCCGCCGCGGCGCCGTCGGCGGTCAGCCGGTCCACCTCGGCGGCCCGCGCGCGGATGCCGTCGACGAGTGCGGCGAGGCGGTGGTCGTCGGGTCCGTCGGGGTAGGCGGAGGCGCGCGGGAGCCGCGTCACGAGCCGCTGCGCCTCGCGCAGCCGCACCCCGGGCCAGATGTCATTGAGGGTCTCCGCGGCATGCCGCGCGGGGCCGGTCGCGGGGAACCCCTCCGCGAGCGCGGAGGTGAGCAGTCCCGCCTCGCTGCGGTGCACGCCGAGCGCGACGGCCTCGGCCTCGCCGGGGTGCTCGCCGCCGTCCCTGAGGAGGCAGCACACCTCCCACAGGACCAGTCGCCGCAGCCCCATCGCGTCGTCCCGCACGAGGGTCTCCAGGGTGTCCACCACGGCCGCCGCCGAGTCGGCGCGCGGATCCGACGAGGACAGCCACCGGCCGCGCGCCTGCCGGACGTACGCCAGGTCGACGCGGTGCCAGATGCCGCCGCGGCCCGGGAACCAGAGGCCGTCCAGGACGCGGAAACCGTCGTCCGTGGCGGCCTTGGGGAGTGTGCCGAAGACGGTGTCGTGCGCGGGGGCGGGGACCGGTGCGCGCAGGGCGTCCGCCGCGTGCCGGAACTTCAACCGGCGGATGGTGTCGTGGAGTTGTACGTAGCCGCGCAGGCCGGGGCAGCGCGGCAGGGTGGGCAGCGGCGGACGCGCGCCGCTCGCCTTCGGGTGCTCGCCGGGACGTAGTACCGCCATGGCTCAGCCGCCCGGCGCCGTGTAGAAGTAGACGCGGACCACGGCGGTCTCCGCGCGCTCGCCGAGGGCGTGGTAGTCGTCCGTCACCGTCTTGTCGGTGAACATCTCCGGGCGGGCCTTGTCGAGCAGGCCGTTGACGCGGTGGGCGTAGACGGTGCCGTTCGAGCTGCCGCCGAAGGTGAGGACGAGCGCGGCCTCGCGTCCCGACCACTCGCGCGTGTCCTTCGAGATCTGCTTGACGAGGTCACCCTTGTTGCGGCCCCGTACCTCGAACTCCTGGGGGTTGCGGTCCACCGACCGCGGCCCCGTCGGACGCGGTGGCGAGGTCGACCTGCTCTTGGACGGCTCCGGCTTGGGCCGGTCGTCCGCCTTCGGGTCGGGCCGGTCGGCCATCGACACCAGGGCGAGCACGAGCAGCAGATCGGCGAAGAGCCAGCCCGCGAGCACGACCACCCCGAGTCGGCCGCCGCGCCGCCGTCGCAGCTCTCGCCCTCGGCTCACGCGGTCCCTCCGCTCCGTGGGCTGGGCGGCGGCAGGCGTGTCGTCCTCGTGTCGAGCGGCGTGTCCGTCGGGGGTTCGACGGGCGGGCTCTGCGCGGGCACGGGGCCCGTCTCGGGCGGAGCGGCGGTGCGGCTGTTTCCGGAGGGCTCTTCAGGGGGGCGGCCGCCGCTCACGGAGCCGCCGTTGGTGTCGTAGGCGCCGCCGCTCGTGCCGTAGGTGCCAGTGCTCGTGCCGTACGCCCCGCTGCTCGTGTCGTACGCCCCGCTGCTCGTGCCGTACGCCCCACCGCCCGCGCCGTACGCCCCGTTCACCGGTGCCGACGCGGGCAGTGCCCCCGCCAGCGTGGCCATCCGGGCGTCGAGCCGGGCCGCCGCGTCCTGCCAGTGGGCCGCCGCCGCGTCCCACCGCTCCGTCGCCTCGCGCATGCCGTCCACGGCGTCGCCCGTGCGGCCGGTGCTCGACACCAGGGCCTGTGAGGCCAGCTCGGTCGCCTTCGCCACCGCCTCGGACTTCGCGACGAGCGACTGCTGGGCCGCGACCAGGGCCTTCAGGGACGCCTCGACCGTGTCGCCCGCCGTCTTGACGCGGTCGACGATGCCGCGGGCCGCGAGCGCGTTGGCCCGGCCCGCCTTGGCGGTCTCCTCCGTGCCGGTGCGCAGCGTGGTGTTGAGGCGGTCCGCCGCGTCGCCGAGCTTCGGCACTTCCTTCGTGAGGGACTGGGCCGCCAGCTTGAGCGCGTCGGTGGCCTGGCCGACCGACGTCGTGGCGCCGGTGAGCGCGTTGTGGCTGCGCTCCGCCTTGACCGTCACCTGCTGCATCTTCAGCGCGGCCTTCGTGAGCTCCGCGGTGAACTGCTGCGGGGCCGCGCTGCGGTGCGACGCGAGCAGCATCTGCGTACGTGTGAGCACCGACGCCAGTTCGGCGAGGAGCCGGTCCTGCTCCGCCTCCTGGGTGTCCTCGGCGCGTTCGGTGCGCACCCGCACCCGCGCGTGCCACACGGAGAGGCCCACGAGCAGGGCGATCAGGAGGACCGCCATCAGGGCCACGTTCTCGAAGCGCCCGAACGACGACAGGTGCCCGCCGAAGCCCGACTGCCACAGCTGCAGGAAGGGGCGCGTGGCCTGCTTGGGGTCCTCGTCGGCGAGCTCCCCGTACGCCCGCACGGCCTCCCGCAGGCCGAACCAGGTGATCAGCAGCGGGATGAAGACGAGGACGCCGAGTGCGGCCTCCAGCAGGCGGTCGTGCCGCCCCGACGCCCCGTTCGCGGGCGCGCGGACGCTCTCGGGGCGTACGTAGGCCTGGACGAGGTCGATCTCCGCCCATCGGTCGAGCTGGTTCGACCCGGCCAAGTCCTGGTGCAGCACGGTGAGTTCGGGTGAGCGCGGGGCAAGTGCGGGCAGGGTCGCCAGCCGCCGCAACTCCTTGACGATCAAGGCCTTGTCGAGCAGTTGTGCGGGCGTCAAACGGTTCCCTCCCTGACTTGCGGGATGCTTCACGGGGGCGGTTCGAGGGGCCTCTGTCCGAGGACGTCCCCCCTGCCGCGCCGGTTCCTCCCGTCACGGTTCAATCGCCGCAACAGCGCATCCGCGTCGGCGTGTTCAGGATCCCACGTCAAGCACTTCCCGAGGGCCTCAATGGCCTCATCCCGCTCCCCGCGCCGGTCCAGCTCCACGGCGTGCCGGTAGGTGCGCTCGGCGAGCAGTCCCCGCACCCGAACATTCGTCGGATCGTGGTTGTACGCACAGTTGAGCCACTCCTCCGCGGCGGCGAAGTGCTCGGGCGCCATGTCCGCCATCGCGGCCGCGCAGTGCACGTCGATCATCGCGTCCAGCATGTCGGCGCCGGTGGGCCTGGTCGCCGCGTCCTGCCAGGCGATGTGCGCGGCCTGCACGGCGTGGTCGTACCGGCCGAGCGAGAGGAGGGCGCGGGCGCGGGTGATCTGGCGCCGCGACGTGTAGTCGAACGCGGGAGAGGGGGCGGTCCCTGCCGTGGCGGACGGCATGGGGTCGGGCGAAGGGGGATGCGCAGGTGCGGGGAGAGCCGGTGGTGAAGGCAGCGGTGGTGGTGAGGGGCGGTGGTTCAGGGCGTCCAGTAGCTCCTGCGCCTCGGTGATGATCCCGCGCAGCAGCGCGGCCGCCTCCTTCTCCCGCCCCTGCCGTACGAGCCGCCGCGCCTCCTCCACATCCCGGGCGCCCGGCCCCACGCCCCGCACCGCACCCGCGTCCCGCGGATCCCCATGAGCACCGGCCTCCCGCACACCCCCCTGCTCCGGCCCCCGTTCCTCCACTCCCCGCCCCTCCGCGCCCACCAGCGTCGCCGTGAGCGGAGGCGCGTCGGAGAGGGTGTCCTGGGCGGCGGTGGCCGGTTCCAGCGGGCCCTCCTCCAAGGCCGCCGGGCCGGAGGACGCAGCACCGCCCGCCAGTCGCACCGCGTGCTTCAGGGCGCCCAGCGCGAGGAGCTCGGGCGGTGCCTGCACGCTCTCCCTGCCGAGTGTGGCGACCCGCGAACGCACCTGTTCCATCCGGGTGTTGCCGCCCACGAGCAGCAGCGTGTCGACGTCCGTCGGCGTCATCCCCGACTGGTCGAGCAGGGCCCGTGCCCGGTCGAGCGTGCGCCCCACGTGCCGCTCCAGATACGCGTCCAGGTCGGGCCGCGCGAACCGCACCCACAGCGCGGGCCCGGCCCCCAGCTCCAGATCGAGCACCGCCGCCTCCGGGCCACCCGGTGACCCGAGCGCCTCCCGCGCCTCCTGCCCCCGCGCCCGAAGGCCCTGCCACACGGCCGCGTCGACCCCGTGCACCGAACCCGCGCCACGGTGTCTGCGCAGCAGCCGCACCGCCGACGACAGCGCCTCCGCGTCGAACGCCCGGCCTCCCGACGTCGCCCCGCCCTCGTAGCCGAGCGAGCGGAAGTGCCCGCGCACGCTGCGGATCAGGCCGATCTCGAACCCCTCGTACCCCATGCCGTAGACCAGGCACGTACCGCTGTCCCGCTCCGTCATGTGGCCGATGACCGCGGCCATGGAGTCGCTGACGAGCCGCGTCGGGTCCAGGCCCGCCTCGCGCGCCGCGTCCCGCAGCGCCGCCCGCTGGGCCGAGCCGAAGCGCGCGGGCACGCTGATCACCGTCTGTGCCACCCGGCCGGGCGCCGCCGCCTCCACCCGCTCCCGCACCGACCGCAGCAGCCGCACCACGACTTGGTCCGCGTCCACCGGCTTGCTGCCGATGTGCACCGGACGCCCGCTGCCCAGACGGCTCTTGAGGCTCGGGAAGGTCACCGGCAGTTCGCCCACGTCGGCCTGCTCGCACAGCAGCCACGGGCCGTCGCCCCACTCCGCCTCGAGGCGCCGCCCCGGCCGGTCCGGCAGTGCGTAGAGCGCACGGATGCCCGTGGCGCCGAAGTCGATGCCGAGGCTGACGGGGGCCGCCGCCCCCCGCGCGGGGCGCGCCTGTGTCATCCGCCCGCCGTCTCTTCGGCGAAGCGGAGGATGCCTTCGTAGTCGGGCCGGTCGGGGAGCATCGGCACGGCCCGCTCGGACTGGGCGACCGCCACCAGGTTCACCAGGTTGCGCGCCTGCTGGGCGCGTCCGACGGTGTTGCCCTGCCGGTGCGCCTGCTTCACGAACTCGACCGCTTCGTTGATCCGCCGGACCGTCTCCGGCGGCGCGCCCTCCGAGGCGAGCTCGGCCTGCCGGAACTGGCTCGCGAGACCGCACTGCCGGTACATGTCGTCGAGCAGCAGTTCGGTGAGGCGCTTGTACTCGCCGCTGTCGCCCATCGTGGCCGCCCGCTGCGCCTGCTCGATGTCGCGGCGCACCTTCATCGCCTGCAGGGGCTCGATGTAGGGCCCGTACCGCTTCAGGAAGTTGTCGGCCTCCCGCTCGGCGTAACCCAGCTGTTCGCGCAGCGCCGCGCTGTCGAGGACCTCGACGGGCTCGGGCGGCGGCGTGCGCGGTTTCTCCCGGTTGGGGGTCGCCTCCAGGACCATGTCCGTGCCGCGCACGGAGATCTTCACCGTGATGATCCGGTCCGCGGAGTAGTTGAAGGAGACGTCCACTTGGCGGTTGATCTCGATCTCCTGCGGCAGCTCGAACTCGACGACGCCCTGCTCGTGGTTCTCGCTCGCCACCTTGCTGTCGCCCTCGTAGACCGGCACGCGGATGCGGCGGCTGTCGGTGGCGTGGAAGGTGCGCTGGCGCGGCTCGGAGAGCGGGTAGGGGGAGCCCGCCTCGATGATCTCGACGAACACGTCGCGCTGGCTGCCCTTGATCGCCGCGATGCCCATCGCCATCGGCGTCGACTCGTACAGCCCCGTGTCGCCCTTGGAGCGCCCGTCGGCGAGGCTGCGGCCGCAGTCCGCGCAGGCGTCCGCCCCGTACTCGTTGACCTTGGCGCACTCCGGGTCCGAGCACTCCACACCGCGCAGCGTCTCGGCGAGCACGCCCGCGCCGAAGGCGACGCACTCCATGGGGTTGATGTTCCTGCGGACCTTCTCCGCGCCGAAGAACGCCTCGACCGCCTCGTACACGGGGCGGGTGAGGGTGCCGCCGCCCACCAGCAGGACGTCGGAGATGTCGTCCGTGGAGAGTTCGTAGCGGGCCAGGGACTCCTGGACCAGGATCATCGTCCTGGCCACCAGCGGCGCGATCATCCCCTGGAACTCGCTGCGGGTCAGCTTCATCTCGACGTCGAGCACGCCGTTCTCGCTGCGGTACGCGGCCGGGATCACGATGTACGTCTCCGGCATGTCGTTCAGCTCGCGCTTGGCGCGCTCGGCGGCCTTCTTCGCCTGGAACAGGAACGCCTTGTCGCCCGCCGGGTCCACATGGTGCTCCTCGCGCATCCACGCGATGATCCGCTCCACGATCGCCAGGTCGAAGTCGTCCCCGCCCAGCCAGATGTCACCGGCGGCCCGCAGGACCTGGAACTGGCTCCTGCCCTCCCGGTCCTTGACCGCGTTGAGGACCGAGATGTCGAAGGTGCCGCCGCCCAGGTCGTAGACGAGCACCCGGCTGCGGGCGCCGCCCGGCTTGTGCAGGCCGAAGGCGACCGCCGCCGCCGTCGGCTCGTCGACGATCTTCTTGACCACGAGGCCCGCCTTCTCCGCGGCCTCGCGCGTGGCGGCCCGCTGGGCGTCGCGGAAGTAGGCGGGCACGGTGATCACTGCGTGCGTCACGGGCTCGCCGAGGACCCGCGAGGCGTCCCTGACCAGCTTGTCCAGGATGACGCTCGAGATCTCGGCCGGGGTGCGGGCGCGCCCGCCGAGCAGCACGTGGGCGCGCGGGTCCTCGTCGGGCCCCGGCACGATCTCGTAGCTCATCCGGTCGCGCGCCTGCAGCACCGACGCGTCGGCGAAGTCCCGCCCCATCAGGCGCTTCACGGAGACCACGGTCTCCTTGGGCTGTCTGATCGCCCAGTTCAGCGCGTCCTCACCGACCAGTGGCTGGTCCTTGCCGTCGCGGTGTGCGACCCCGACGACGGACGGGGTGAGCCGCTCGCCCTTGCTGTTGGTGAGCACGGCGATGTCCGCGCGGTGCGGATCGTGGGCGGCCACCGCGCTGTTGGTGGTGCCGAGGTCGATGCCGATGGCCTTCATTCCCGCTCCGTCCCTTGCTCAGTGCCGCCGCCGACGGCGACGACCACCCGGGCGGCGCGCAGCACTTGCCCCCGGTATCGATACCCGCGCTGCAGAATCTCAACGACCTCGTCGCCGTCCGTTCCGGGCGGTGCGGTGCGGACGGCCTCGATGTGGTGCGTGGCCGGTTCGGCCCGCTCGCCTACCTGCCCGACGCGTTCGAGCCCTTCCTCGGCCAGGTCCCTCTCCAGCTGCCCGGCGATCAGTGCCAGGCTCCTGCGATACGTGTCCACATCGCCCGCCGCGCCCTCGGCGAGGAGCCGGTCGAAGGAGTCGAGGGCGTCGGCGCAGCGCAGCAACAGCCGTTCGGTGAGCGCCCGGTGGACGGAGTCGCGGGCGGCCAGGGCGCGGGCGTGCTCGTAGGCGAGCCGGGCCGTCGGGTCAGACATCGAACCGGATCAGGTCGGTCAGGCCGGTCAGGTCGGTCAGGTCGTCCGGGCGCGCGTCGGTCCGGGTGAGCGGGTCGGGAGCCGCGGCGAGCGCGCGGTCGATCTCCTCAATGGCCAGGGGGAGTTCGGCGGCCAGGTCCACGTCGTAGTGCAGCAGGTCGACGAGGAGGCGGCGGCGTACGCCCCGCAGCTCGTCCCACGCCTGCTGGGTGACCGGCGTCATCAGATGCCGGGCGAGCAGTTCGAAGGACACCTCCTGCATGTCCTTGTGGGACGTCCAGGGGGTGACACCGGCCGGGGCGAGCAGCTCGTAGGGAGAGGGCCGGGCGGGCCCGGCGGTTCCTGCCCCGTTCGCGGAAGGGTCCTTGATCATGCGACGCTGCCTCCTTCTTCGTTCTGGAGGGCCTTGGCCCCGGGGGTGAGTTCGGCGAGCCAGCGGTTGACCGCGCCGAGCAGGGCCTGTCTGATCCGGCTGTCGGTGGGCTCCGCGCGGGTGGCGCGGATCAGGTGGTGCAGCGCCCACAGGATGTCGCCGCCGCGCAGCGCCTGCTCCGCCCGGCGCGTCAACTCGGCCGCCCAGGAGGCCAGATCGTCGACGTCGGGCGGGGGCTCCTGGCCGTCGCTGCGGATCAGGTCGCCCATGCCCGCGACGCCGAGGTGCCGGGTGAGGAGCTTCTCCATCTCGTCGAGGGCCTCGCCGAGCGTCTCGCGGTACCGGTGCGTCAGCGCCTGGCCCAGGCCCACGTCGAGGAGGTCGAGCGCCTCGTGGAGCAGTTTCAGGCGCGCGGGGACCTCGTACGTCCGCTCGTCGAGGGTGAACACGAAGGCCCGCGCGAGGTTGTCGCGGGCGTGGCTCGACTCTGGGTTGAGGGTCAGGGCCCGGCGCAGGTCGGCCTCCGCGCCGTACATGTCGGAGCGCATGCCGTGCTTGGTGCGGGTGTAGCCGCGCCACACGCCGCGCATGGAGAGCAGCGCGGAGAGCTTCGCGTTGAGCTGGCTGAGCAGCTCGCGGTCGAGCGGGTGCAGCACGGCGAGCACGGACTCGACGAGCGTGACGGCCTCGTCGAGGCAGCCGCCGAGCTGGACGCCCTCCTCGTCGGTGAGCGCCTCGACGCGGCCGAGTACGGTGCGGATCACGGCCTTCTTGGAGCGGGCCTGCATCCCGGCGTTCCTGGACACCTTCACCAGCTCGTCCCACTGGGCCAGGGCCTCGTCGAGTCCGCCGTCGCCGCGTGTGAGGGCCGTCCTGGCGAGCGCGAGCCGGACGTGCACCGACAGCTCGACGCCGTCCTGGAGGAGCCGGGCGTGGCGCCTTGGGAGGCGTACGTACGCGGGGTTGCGCCGCAGGAAGTCCTGGCAGAGGGCGCACTCCTGGGTGTGCGCCGCCTGCGCCGCGGGCCCGGTGCAGTCGTCCGGCAGGGTGGTCAGGGTGGGGAAGACCGGCAGCGAGCGCAGCGCCGCCTCGAACTTCCGCACCTCGGAGAGCGCGAAGCTCCGCGCCAGCTCCGAGAAGGCCCAGCGCAGCTCCCGTACCGCGTACTCACCGGGGTCCTTGCCCTGCTGGGCGGCGGAGTCGAGACCGGCGGCGAGCTCGGCCAGCGGCTCCTGAAGGCACAGCAGCCGCAGATAGCGCGGCCCGCACGCCAGCGTGCCGCCCGAGCCCGGCACGGACGGCAGGCCGCCCACGTCCTTCAGGACGCGCGCGCCGCCCAGCTCGGACTCCAGGAGGGCGACCAACGCCTGGTAGGCGGCAGCCTGTTGGGGCCTGTCCTGCTCGGTGTGCCGCTGGTCGTAGGCGGCCAGCTGCCCGAAGAGGTGCTGGCTCAGCTCCCAGCGCAGCGACACCATGTCGTCGTGCGTCAGATCGCGTTCGTAGGCGGTCGCCCGCTCGGCGCGCCAGCCGTCCCAGTACTCGTCGTCGCTGAGCAGCGTCGCCCAGTACGCGAGCGCCGACTCCCAGGCGTGCACCGCGTGTTCCCACGCCCCGCTCTGCTCCAGCTCCTGAGCCTGCCACAGCCGGGCCACGGCGAGCCCGTGCACCACGGCCATGTCGCCGGGCGCCTCCTTGAGACGCCGCTCCCACTCCGCGGCGGCGGCCTCCCGGTCCCGCGCGAGGAGGAGCAGCAGCGGCGCGTCCTGCGGGGAGCGTTCGCACAGCGCGTCGAGGAGGCCGGGCCCCTCGTCCGGCGAGAGCCCGGCGAGGGCGTCGCGCAGGGCGGCGGGGGAGTGCCAGCGGTAGAGCAGCGCGTCCAGCTGCAGGCGCCGCCCCGGCAGCCGCAGCCGCTCCAGGGCGACCCGCTCGTGCCACGACATGGTGCCGCGTTCGAGGAGCGCGTACGAGGCGTTCTTGACCACGTCCATGGAGGCGCCGGGGTCGACACCGGCGTCGCGCAGGGCGAGGTAGGGGAAGGTCTGGTCCCGCACCGCGAAGGGGTCGGCGACCAGGGGCGCGCCGGTCAGTCCGTCCGCCCAGGGGAGCAGCCCGATGAGCCGCCGCAGCCTGCGGCACCGCACGTCGGCCCGGTCCAGGGCGCCGCCCGCCCTCTCGTACGCGGCCACGGCGGCGCTCCACCGCCCCGCCGCCTCCAGCAACCTGCCCTCCGCGTACGCGAGATGGGCGTCGGCGTCCCGGTGGCCCGTGCACTGCCGGAAGGCGTCGGCGGCCCGCTGCCACTCTTGGTGCGCGTCGGCGAGGCGGCCGCGTGCGTACGCGGCGACGGCGGGCGCGTCACGGGTCGTTCCGAGCGCGTCGGCCTCGGCGGCGACACCGGCCCAGTCCCCCTCGGCCTCGGCGGCCCGCACGCGCGCGTACCGCCCGCGTCCGGCGGCGTCCACGCCCCGCACGTCCTCCCGCTCCAGGGCCTCGTACGTCTCGACGACGGTCCGCCACGCCTCGGCCCCGACGGCGGCGTCCTCGGCGAGCCGCGCCCGTACGTAGCGCAGCCGCGCGGCGACGTCCGCCCAGCCGTCGTCCATCGACTCGTAGACATCGCACGCCTCTTGCCACCGCTCACCCAGCTCGTGGGTGCGGGCGAGGGCGTAGCGGTAGAGGTGGGCGGCTTCGTGACCGGGGGCTTCGGGGTCGTCGGACGGCGCCGGGGTGCCCTCGGGGAACGCCCGCCCGTAGATCTCGCACGCCGCGCCCCAGTCGTCGCCCTCCTCCGCCCGCCGCCCCTCGGCCTTGCGGCGGAGCGCGGCCACCGCGCCCTCGCGTGCCGCGCCCGGCACGCCGGTGAGGAGGCTGAGGACCGCCGCCCAGTCGCCGCGCAGATCGGCGGCCACGCGTGCGCGTGCGTAGAGGCGCCGGACACCGACCTCGCCGTCCGCGTAGCCGTCGGGCAGTCGGCCGAACCCGTCGATGACGCCGTTCCACTCGCCCCGCGCGTCGGCGGCCCGCCCCCGCGCGTACAGGACCCGCTCGGGCACGTCGGAGAGCTCGGACGGCAGCCTGCCGAACCGCACGAGCGCTTCGTCCCACTGCTCCTGCGCCTGACAGAGGCGCCCCTGGGCGTACGCGCAGAGATCCCCCGCATCGGCGGGCACATCCGCCTCAGGCCCAGGCACCCCGTCGTCACGCTCGCCTCCCGCGCACTGCCCGAACGCCTTCGCCGCCAGGGCCCAGTCGCCCGCGGAAGCCGCCAACTGGCCCTCCGCGTAGCGCCGGAGGGGGCTTACCGCGCGAAAGGCGTCCGGGAGCGGGGCCAGGTGGGTGAGTGCGGTCGACCAGTCGCCGGACTCCGTCGTGGTCAGGGCCGCCTCGTACACGCGCTGGCGCAGGTCGCTCAGCCACGGTTCCGTGTCCCAGCCCTGCGCGGCCGCGGCCGACAGGTCCGTCAGGGCCTCGGCATGGCGGCCTGTTTCCGCCGCGCCGCGGCCCCGCGCGTAGAGGAGGCGGACCGCGCTGTCGAGGAAGCCGTCCGCCGCGGCGTACCCCTCGACCGCCGCGCCCCACGCGCCCGCCGCGTCCGCGGCCCGTCCCGCGCAGTACACGCCCCAGGCGTGGCGGTCGGGCCCGGCCTGCGCGAAGGCGTCCCGCGCCGCCGCCCACTCGCCGCACTCCGCGGCCGCACGCCCGCGCGCGTACGCCGCCCGCCCCGCCGCGTCGTCGAGGTCCGCGCACGCCGCGTACGCCGCCTCGGCACCCCGCCAGTCCTCGTGCGCCTCGGCGGCCCGGCCCGCCACGAAGGAGGACCACGCCGTGGCCGTGCCGTGACCGGGGCGCAGCGCCAGGACCGCGGCATAGCCGTCGGCCGCCGTGCTCCAGTCGCCCGCGAGACGGGCCTGCTCGGCGTCCTCGCAGACCCGGGCCACATGTAGCTCGTCCCGTGCCGCAGCGAGCCGCTCCGTGACGTCCCGCAGGCCGCCGGGCCGGGCGGCGAGCACCTCCTCGTAGCGGCCGATGGCCACCGCCCAGTCCGCTGCGGCCTCCGCGGCGCGCGCCTCCTCGACGAGCGAGACGAGCCGCCGGAGCCCGGCGACCTCCGCGGCCAGCGCGCCGGGCGCGGGCCCCGGAAGGAGCCCGCGCACCACGTCGAGCTGCGCCTCGGCGCCCACCGCGTCCCGCTCACCGGCGAGCAGCGCGCACAGCTTCTCCAGCTCGGGCCAGGCCAGCTCGAACGCCGCCTCGGCCCGCATCCGGCGCTGCTCGTCGGCGTAACTCTGCGTCGGCGTCCGCAGGATCCGCTGCACCTGCGCCCAGTGCCCCAGATCGCGCTGGTAGCGTGCCGCGCCGATCAGGACCGAGGAGTCGACGTGGCCGACGGGGCTCTGGAAGGTCCGCAGCGCGTCCTCGCCCTCGCGCAGCGGATCCGCCACCCGGTTCTTGTCACCGTCCACGAACGCGTCGTCGCGCACCTCGCGCGCCTTGAACAGCCAGCCCTGCCTGCACCCCTCGTGCAGGAACAGCGCGGGCGTCGCCCACTCCACGGCCGTGTGCTCCGGCTGGTGCGAGATGGACAGACGGGCCGCGGCCATCGCCTCGTCGACGGTCTTGTTGGCCGTGATGCCCTTCAGGAGTTCGGGGCCGAACGCGCCCGCCGACACGTCGCTCACCCGTCCCCGCATCGCCACCACGGCGGGCACCCCGCCGCCGATCAGGGCCTGCGCGAGCCCGGAGAAGGGTTCGAGGTGCGAACTGTCCGCGCCGGAGCACAGGTTGAGGGCGACGAACCTGAGCCGCTGCGCCTTGAGGAGCAGCGCGCCGAGCACATCCGCGGGCACCCGGTCGATGCCGCCGCTCTCCGTCTCCAGGGCCACCACGCCCTTGCCGATCTCCTGGTCGTACGATCCGTGCGCGATCACCAGGACGGCCGTGGGCAGTTCGGAGTGCCTGCCGAGCTCGGCCTCCAGGTCCGCGCGGGTCGCCCGCTCCAGCACGGTGGTCTGGACGGCCATGTCGGACAGGTCCTGGCGGATCGTGGCCACCTCCGCGGCGGTCCGCAGCGGCTGCATACCGCGGGGCGACGCGCACACCACCAGGAGCCGGATCACGCTCGGCTCGTCCCCCGGTTCCGGCATCCGCCGGCCCAGGGGCCCGCCCGCCAGCGAACGTGCCAGCGAGTAGCCGTGGCTGAGGGCGAGCGACTGCTGCGGGCTGCCGGGCGGCGCGCAGAGCGACTCCAGGGGGAGGTCGCGCAGCTCGGGCGGCAGGTCGAAGCGGAGCCGCAGCCCGCGCGAGGGACGCATCTCCTGGGCGCGGTCGAGCGCGGTGGCGACACACGCGCCGACGTGCCCGCCGACCGCGTCCTCACCGGACCCGTCCGCGCCGTCGCCCGCCGCCGGTCCCGCGTCGCCGAACAGCAGCCGGAAGACGCCGCGCCCGAGCACCCGCAGCTGGGCCACCGTGTGCTGCTCGCCCATCGGCGCGAGCCCGAGCTCCGCCGCGATCAGCCGCTCCCACTGCTCCCGGAACGCCGCGGGCTCCCCGTCGACCGCCATGATCCGGGCCGCGCACGCGGGTCCGTTGGCGGTCACGAGATAGCGGGACCCGCCGACGCGGCGGACCCGGATGCGCAGTTCCTCGTAGCCGAGCACAGGCGTCACTGCTCGCTCTCGTCGGGCTGCCACATGATGTGGTCGAGGTCGGCGACGACGGCTACCCGCAGCTCTTCCAGGTCGGGGTCGTCGGGGAAGTGAACCAGTGCCGCGGTGAGTTGGTCGACGGCCTCGCGCAGGGTCGCCCGTGCGCCCGACAGGCTGCCGGAGCTCCAGCGGGCCAGGGCGAGCCCGCGCAGCACGATGCCGAGGCTGACCTGCGCCCGCAGCAGATGCGGATTCAGGGCCACGGAGCGGCGCAGGTCGGCGGCGGGCTGGTCGAGGAGCGCCTCCTCGTCGTTGGCCACGGAGATCCCGCGGTCGGCGAGGACGCGCGCCAACTGGCCCTCCAGGCGGGCGCGTGCGTTGGCACCGATCACCGAGCGCGTCGCGTCGAGCGTGGCGACGGCGAGGCTCAGCCGCCCGTCGTGGTGCGCCGCCCGCGCCGCGCCGAGGGCCATGTCGACGATGGCGGTCTGCGTCTCGCGGTACCGGTCGAGTTCCCTGCTGTGTACCAACGCCCGGCGCCAGTACGCGGCGGCCGCGCCGAAGTCGGGCCGGGCCGAGGTCATTTCGGACCGGCCCATGTGCAGGCGCGCCTCCAGGGCGAGGCCGCGCGCGTCGAGGGAGAGCCTGAGGTGCTTGTGCGGCACCCCGGCGTACCCGGGGTTCAGCTCGTCGAAGCGCCCGCACGCCGGTTCGCACACGGCCGCCGCCCCGGGCCCGCCCCGCGCCCGGCACCCGGGGCAGCGCAGCTCGGAGAGGGCGGCCAGCGCGTCCGACGCCTTGTCCTGCCCCAACAGGAGCTGGGCGAAGCCGAGTTCGGAGAACGCGTAGGTGAGGGAGGCGTACAAGCCCGGGGCGGCGGTGGTGGAGGCGTACGCGGACGGCTGGGCCCGCGCGGCGGTGAAGGACTCCTCCAGCGCGACGGCGAAGGCGCCGAACTCCGCCGACCTGCCGAGCTCCGCGATGCGCAGTGGCCCGCAGAACAGCGGCGCCCCGACGCCCCCTGCGGACGGAAAGCCGCCGACGGCCGCGAGCAGCTGCGCGGCGTCGGCCTCGCGCTGGAGCAGCGGCCCGGGGGCCACACGGGTGCCCGCCTCGTCATCGTCGGGCATGTGCCGTTCGAGCACCTCGCGCAGCCCGGCGCGCAGGGCGGGCACGAGGGAGGGGTCGACGGCGACGCCGTACCGCCGGGCGGCGCCGGTCAGGACGTGCTCCCAGAACCCGGCGTCGTGCAGCACCGCGGCCCAGGCGGCGACGCACCGCTCCCACGGCGAACCACCGGGCTCCTGCGTCGAGTTGAGAAGGCACACCGCGAGCGCGTGGGTGACCCGGTGGTCGGCGGGGTCGTGCCGCACGGCGTCCCCGAGGAGTGCCACGGCGGCCGCCCGCCGCCCACCGCGCACCAGCGCCACGGCGTACAGCGGGGCGGCGGGCCAGGGCTCCTGGTCGAGCCCGCGCGCGGCGGCGGTCAGCTCGCCCGCCCGCTCCCAGTCCGCGCCGCCCCCCGGCCCGGAGTCCGCAAGCGAGGCGAGGGCCGCCCTGCGCAGCCGCAGCGCCACCTCGCGCGCGGAACGGCCGGAGAGCGCGGCGTCGAGCCAGCGGGCCTCGTCGTCCAGGGGGCTGATCTGGGCCGCGGCCCGCAGGTCGCTGAGGGCGGCGTCCGGGTCGCCCGCCCGGGCGTGCACGTAGGCGCGCTGGACGAGGCTGCGGCCGTGCGGGACCGCGCAGGCGAGGGAGGCGGTGAGGTGGCGCTCGGCCGCCGCGAGGTCCCCGCGGTGCGCGGCCGCGCAGCCCAGCCAGTGCAACGGACCCGCCGCCGCCGGGCGCAGCGCGCGCGCCCGCTCGAACTCGGCCTCCGCGCCCTCGGTCTCCCCGCGGGCGAGCCGCACCCGCCCCGCTCCGGTCCACGCCCGCGCGGCGACCCGCGCCACGCCCTCCGCGTCGGGCCCGCCCCCGGTGTCCCCGGCCGCGCCGCCCGGGGCGTCCGCCCCCACGAGATCGAGCGCCTTCGTGAAGTGGTTCTCCGCGGCGGCGGTGTCGCCCCTCGTCAGGGCCGACTCGCCCTCGGCGCAGGCCTGTTCGGCGTGGGAAAGCTCGGTCTTCGTGGTCTGCGCGGTCACAGTCGGCCCCCGATCCCGGTCCGCGGCGGCCGGGTCAGCCTGCGGCCTCGTCAAGGACCGAACGCCAGCGACTCCGGTCACGGTCGTAGTGCAGCGGGCCCACCGCGAACTCCGTCAGGTCCAGCGCGGTGAGCCTTTCGTACGCCTCGGCGGGAAGGTCGGGCTCCAGGACGATGCCGAGGCCGGTGGCCGCGTCCTGCAGCACGATCGGCCGGGCCCCGCGAGCCTCGCCCGGTGTGCCGGGGGCGGATGACGCGGGGTGCGCCGTCTTCCGTACGACCCCCTTGAACGCGTTGTACGCGTCCTTGACGGCCTCCGCCCCGAGGCCGGTGAGGAACGCCTGGAGCGGCAGCGAGGCCAGCACGATCCAGGGGATGTCGGCGGCGCCGCGGTGGTCGACGGTGTGCCGGACGCGGACCGGTGGGGCGCCGAGCCCGCCGAACACGGCGACCAGCTCGCTGCGGAGTTCTTCGGGGACCTCGCGGTCCAGGAGCAGCTCCGCTCGCAGCGGCGCATCGGTCATGGACGTGCTTCCTTCCGAGGGCGTGGACGGAAGCCTAGAGGCGTGGACCGTGCGCAGGCGGGGAAACGCGTGATTCGGTGCGACCGGCCGCCCGGGTGTGCGGGGCCGGTGCCGGTGGGGACGGCCCGGGGCGTCGTCCCTTACCTTCGCATGCCCTCGCCACGCATCGAAGTGCGCCCGGTTCACGCGATGGTGCGATCATCGGCCGCCGCACGGATGCCGGTGGAGGGCCCCGGGTAGAGCCGGGCACATGACGCAGCCGTTCGAACTCCCGCACTTCTACATGCCGTACGCCGCGAGGCTCAACCCGCACCTGGAGGAGGCCCGCGCGCACTCCGCGCGGTGGGCCCGCGACATGGGCATGCTGGAAGGTTCCGGCATCTGGGACCGGAGCGACCTCGACGCGCACGACTACGGCCTGTTGTGCGCGTACACCCACCCCGACTGCGACGGCCCCGCGCTGTCGCTGATCACCGACTGGTACGTGTGGGTGTTCTTCTTCGACGACCACTTCCTGGACATGTACAAACGCACCCAGGACAGGTCGGCGGGCAAGGCCCACCTGGACCGTCTGCCCTTCTTCATGCCGATGGACCTCTCCGCCGAGCTGCCCGAGCCGCGGAACCCGGTCGAGGCGGGCCTCGCCGATCTGTGGGCGCGCACGGTGCCCGCGATGTCCAAGGACTGGCGCCGCCGCTTCGCGGAATCGACGGAACACCTGCTCAACGAGTCGATGTGGGAGCTCTCCAACATCAACGAAGGGCGGATCGCCAACCCCGTCGAGTACATCGAGATGCGCCGCAAGGTCGGCGGCGCCCCCTGGTCGGCGGGCCTCATCGAGTACGCGACGGCGGAAGTGCCCGCGGCGGTCGCCGGAACGAGGCCGCTGCGCGTGCTCATGGAGACGTTCTCCGACGCCGTCCACCTGCGCAACGACCTCTTCTCGTACCAGCGCGAGGTCCAGGAGGAGGGCGAGCTCAGCAACGGAGTGCTCGTTCTGGAGACCTTCTTCGACTGCACGACCCAGGAGGCGGCCGACACCGTCAACGACGTCCTGACCTCACGCCTGCACCAGTTCGAGCACACGGCGGCCACCGAAGTGCCCGCCGTCGCCCTGGAGAAGGGCCTCACCCCGCCGGAGGTCGCGGCGGTCGCCGCGTACACACAGGGACTCCAGGACTGGCAGTCCGGCGGCCACGAATGGCATCTGCGCTCCAGCAGGTACATGAACGAGGGCGCGCTCGACAGCTCGCCGCTCGCCGGGCCCACCGGCATCGGGACCTCGGGCACCGACATGGCCGCGCTGCTCGCCGCCGCGGGGGCGGAGCGGCTGCGCTCCTTCACCCACGTGCCCTTCCAGAAGGTGGGGCCCTCCCTGGTCCCCGACCCGTGCATGCCGTACCCGCTGCGGCTCAACCCGGGACTCGACACCGCGCGGCAGCGGCTCACCGGGTGGTCGCACGCGATCGGCATCCTGGAGGAGGGCATCTGGGACGAGGACAAGCTCCACGCGTACGACCTGGCGCTGTGCTCGGCGGGCCTCGATCCGGACGGCACCCTGGAGGCACTCGACCTCAGCTCCCAGTGGCTCGCCTGGGGCACCTACGCCGACGACTACTACCCCGTCGTCTTCGGCCGCACCCGTGACCTGGCCGCCGCGAAGCTCTGCACCGAACGCCTCTCCGCCTGCATGAACCTCACGGACGAGCCGGTGCCGGTGCCCGCGAACGCCATGGAGCGAGGCCTCGTCGACCTGTGGACGCGCACCGTCCGCGACCTGCCCGACGAGCAGCGCAGGACGCTGCGGGACGCCGTGGACGTCATGACGGAGAGCTGGGTGTGGGAGGTCTTCAACCAGCTCCACCACCGCATCCCCGACCCGGTCGACTACCTGGAGATGCGCCGCGCCACGTTCGGCTCCGACCTGACCATGAGCCTGTGCCGGATGGGCCGCGGCCCATCCGTGCCGCCCGAGATCTACCGCAGCGGTCCCGTCCGCTCCCTGGAGAACGCCGCCGTCGACTACGCCATGCTCTGGAACGACATCTTCTCGTACCAGAAGGAGATCGAGTACGAGGGCGAGATCCACAACGGCATCCTCGTCGTGCAGAACTTCTTCGGCTGCGACTACCCGGCGGCGCTGCGCGTCGTCCACGACCTGACGACGCAGCGCCTGCGGCAGTTCGAGCACGTCATCGCGCACGAATTGCCCACTCTGTACGAGGACTTCGCACTGTCGCGGAAGGCACGCGCGGCGATGGACGGCTATGTCGCGGACCTGCGGAACTGGATGGTGGGGGTGTTGCACTGGCATCAGGCATGTCGGCGGTACGGCGCGGAGGATCTGGCGGGGCGCGCGCACGGCTTCGTGCCCGACCGGGTGCCGAGGGTGCCCTCGATCGCCGGTCCGCGCTGACCCGGCGCGACCCCCTTCGGATGGTTTCATCCGGAATGCAGGATTCGTGGAACTTCGGTGGTGCGCCAGGAGTCTTCTGAAGTGAAGGCGGCCTACGAGCGGCCGCGCAACGGGGGATGGACACGGGGGTGTTCGATCTTGACCGACATCATTGAGCGCATCACTGAGAAGCTGACGGGCGACGAGGCGGCAGCGAAGGGCGGGGCGACCGCCGACGGTGAACTGGTGCCTTTCGTGGCGCCGTTGACCGTCCCGCCCGTCCTGCGGCCCGATCCCGCGGACGGAAGCGAAGAGACCGAGATCGCGCTGCGGCCCACGTGGGTGCGTCTGCACCCGCAGCTCCCGCCGACCCTGATGTGGGGGTATGAGGGCTCGGTGCCCGGCCCCACCATCGAGGTGCGGCGCGGCCGCCGGATCCGCATCGCCTGGACCAACCGCATTCCGCAGGGCGAGTATCCCGTCACGGCCGTCGAGGTCCCGCTGGGCGACCCGCAGAAGGACCCGCCGCCCAGCACCGAGCCGGGCCGCGCGGGCGTCGAGCCGAACAAGGACGTGGCGGCGCTGCCCGCCTGGTCGGTGACGCACCTGCACGGCGCGCAGACGGGCGGCGGCAACGACGGCTGGGCGGACAACGCCGTGGGATTCGGCGACGCCCAGCTCTCCGAGTATCCGAACGACCACCAGGCCGTCCAGTGGTGGTATCACGACCACGCCATGAACATCACCCGGTGGAACGTGATGGCGGGGCTGTACGGCACGTACCTCGTCCGGGACGACGAGGAGGACGCGCTCCAACTGCCCTGCGGCGAGCGGGAGATCCCGCTGCTCATCGCCGACAGGAACCTGGACACGGACGAGGGCGACGACCGGTTGAACGGCCGCCTCCTGCACAAGACCACCATCATCGAACCGAAGAACGCGGAGACGGGCAAGCCGGTCTCCCTGCCCTTCTCGGGCCCCTACACCACGGTCAACGGCCGCATCTGGCCGTACGCCGACGTGGACCCGGCCTGGTACCGCTTCCGCCTGGTCAACGCGTCGAACGCGCGCATCTACGACCTGGTCCTGGTCGACGAGGACAACAACCCCGTGCGGGGCGTCCTGCACCAGATCGGCAGCGACGGCGGGCTCCTGCCGCGCCCCGTGCCGGTCGACTTCGAAGGGGCCCTGCCGACGCTCACCGTCGCCCCGGCCGAGCGCATGGACCTCCTCATCGACTTCCGGGAGCTGGCCGGGCAGCGGCTGCGTCTGGTCAACAAGGGCCGCGGCCAGCCGCCCGGCGTGCCCGACGTGGCGAACGACGTGCGCTATCCGCAGGTCATGGAGTTCCGGGTGGGCGAGTGCGCCGATCCGGACACCTTCGAACTGCCGGAGATCCTCTCGGGCTCCTTCCGCCCGCTCTCGCACGACATCGCGCACGGCCACCGGCTGATCGTGCTGACCCCGCCCGCCACCAAGGGCGGTGGCGGCCACCCGGAGATCTGGGAGATGGCCGAGGTCGAGGAGCCCGGCGACATCCAGGTGCCGACCGAGGGGATCATCCAGCTACGCGGGCCCGACGGCAAGGTCAAGACGTACCGCCGGATCGCCCGCACGTTCAACGACGGTCTAGGCATCACCATCGCCGAGGGCAGCCACGAGCAGTGGAGCTTCCTGAACCTCGCCGTGAACCCGCCGGTGGTCCACCCGATGCACATCCACCTGGCGGACTTCCAGCTCCTCGGCAGGGACGCCTTCGACGTCTCGGGCTTCGACGTCACGATCGGCGGCACCCGCACACCGGTCGCCGCCGACCCACAGCGGCCCGTCCCGCTCGCGCCCAACGAGCGCGGCTGGAAGGACGTCTTCCGGGTGCCCGGCGGCCAGATGCTGCGCGTCATGGGCAAGTTCGACGGGGCGTACGGCCGCTTCATGTACCACTGCCACTTCCTGGAGCACGAGGACATGGGCATGATGCGGCCCTTCGTAGTGATGCCCAAGGAGGCCCTGAAGTTCGACCACGGGGCGGGTCACGGCGGCGGCCACGGCGGCCACGAGGGCTAGCCGGTCACGCCCGCGCGGCGGACGGCGGCTCGCGCCAGGGCCCGCACGATCGGGTGCGGCCGCGAGCCGTCGCCGGCCAGCTCGGGCTGGAAGAGGGAGGCCAGGAAGAAGGGGTGGCCGGGGAGTTCGGCCAGCCGCACCTGGCCCTCCTCGTCCTCGCCGGAGAAGCGCAGCCCGTGGGCCCGCAGCGTGTCGAGGTGGGCGCTGGGGCCGTACGAGCAGTGGTAGCGCTCGACCGACGTGCGGGCGCCCACGACGGACTCGGCGAGCGAGCCCGCCGCGATGGTCACCGTGCCCTCGTGGCCGACCAGCGAGCAGGCCAGCGGTGTGAGGAGCAGATCGTCGGCGTCGGGGTCGTTCTCGGCGTGGGCGACATCGGTCAGGCCGCACACGTTCCGTGCGTACTCCAGGAGCGTGTGCTGGAAGCCGCCGCAGGTGCCGAGGAAGGGCACGCCGTCCTCGCGCGCCGTACGGATCGCGGCGAGCGCCCCGGCCTCGCTGCGGTAGGGGCTGCCCGGCACCACCCACACGGCGTCGAAGCCGCGCACGGCGTCCGGCTCCCCGGCGTCCTCGGTCGGGATCCAGTACGCGTCGAGGACGAGGCGGTCCCGGGTGGCGAGGGCGTCAAGGAGGAGCGGGATCCGGGTGTGGGAGATGACGTTCGGCGAGCGGTCGCCGACGAGGGCGATGCGGGCGGCCCGGGGGGTGGGGGCGTTCGGGACTGTGGTCATGCCGAGCATCCTGGGCGCGCTCCCCAGTTCACGTCCAACGATGAAATCTGCACCTGCCATAAGCGATTCTGATGACCGGTGACGGCCTCTTGGGCGGCCTGGAGGATCCTTGCGGTCATGGACCCGCACCTCCTGCGCACGTACGTGACGGTGGCCCGCCTCGCCTCCTTCTCCGAGGCCGCGCGCGAGCTCGGCTACACCCAGTCCGCTGTCTCCCAGCACATCGCCGCCCTCGAACAGGATCTCGGCGCGGCCCTGCTCACCCGCCGACCGGTGGCCCCCACCCCGGCGGGCGACCGCCTCCTGGAGCACGCGGGCCCGCTGCTGCTGCGCCTGGACGCGGCCCGCGCCGAGGTCGTCCGCATGGCCGCCGCCCCCGAGCAGGGGCTGACGCTCGCCGCCGCACCGGCCGCGCTGACCCCGCGTACGGTCCGGGCGCTGCCCATGGCGGGCGTCACCCTCTCCGTGCTGTCGCGCGACGAGGTACCGGCGGCCGTCGCGACCGGCGCCGCCGACCTCGGCCTCGTCGACGGCCTCGCCGCCCCCAGTGACCCCCTGCACCTGCCGGACGTCGCCCCGCTGAGTGCGCACGCCGTCGCGGAGGAACCCGTCGCCGTGCTCCTCGCCGAGGGCCACCCACTGGCTCGCCGCGCCGGTCTGCGCCTCGGCGACCTCGTGGACGCCCGCTGGATCGACGCTCCGGGTGCCGCCCTGCCGCTGGCCCAACTCCGCGCCGCGAACGGCACGTCGGGCTTCCGGCCCGCACTGCGCTACGACGGTACGGACCTGCGCACCCTCGCCGCGCTGGTCGCCGCGGGACACGGCCTCGCCCTGCTGCCGAAGGCACCCGCCGACGAGGCGCGGGGCACGGTCGCCGTGCCCCTGACGTCGCCCCGCGTCGTCCACCGCACGGAACTCCTGCACGCGGGCGCGCTCCGCGGGCCCGCGCGGACACTGGCCGCACAGCTGGACGTCACCCGTTCGTGAAGCGTCGCCGCGGGGTCACTCCGGGTAGAGCTGTGGCCGGAGGCGAGCCATGGATCAGACTGCGTTGCGTCCCAAGCCGATGCCGGGCCAGAACCCCGGCCAGAACCCCGATCCGAGTCCTACAACGAGTACGAAAACGGGTCCGAAAACGGGTCCGAAACCGAGTGCGAGTGCGGGCGTGAGTTCGAGTACGAGTACGAGCGCGGGCCCGGCTCCCGGAAAGCGCTTCGGCAGGCTGCTCGGGCCCGGCAGGAGCCACCGGCCGCACGCGGTCAGGCGCCGCGGCAGGCGGCTGACGACGCTGCTGTTCGGACTCCTGGTCGCGGTGGCGCTGGTGCTCTCGGGCATCGGCATCGGCACCGTGAGCGCCACCGTCATCGGCTTGAGCAAGCTCGCCGAGATACAGAAGGCGGCGCCCGGTCCGGCCGGGCCCGCTGCTCAGAAGCCCCCTGTCTCGAAGCCGGGCGCACCCCTGAAGCCGGGGCCGGGGCCGGGGCCGGGGCCGCGTCCGCTCGCCACCCAGCCCCGCACCTCCCAGCCCCGCACCTCCCAGCCCCGCACCGCCACCCTGGGCATCGAGGCCGTCGACGCTCCCGGGGGCGCGGGCGCCCTGCTCGTCGGTGCGCACGTACCCGGTCCCGGGCACACCGCTGGCCTGGTGCGCGGCGACACACTGCTCGTGGTCGGCGGGACCCGGATCGACTCGGCGGCCGATCTTGCGGCGGTGGTCGGTGCCGCACGCCCCGGCAGGGCGCTGGCCCTGACGGTGCGCCACGAGAGCGGCGTACGCCAGGTCCTGTCCGTCAGGCCAGGCGTCGTGACCTGACCCGGGCTCGCGGTCGCGAGCGGCGCGGGGCAGGATCTCAGGCGTAGACAACAGGAGGTCCACATGAGCAGCGCGCCCGCGCCCTTCACCGCCGACGACTACCGAGCACGCATGGAACGCGCCGCGGCCACGGCCGCGGACGCGGGTCTGGCGGGTGTGCTCGTCGCCCCCGGACCCGACCTCGTGTGGCTCACCGGCTACCAGCCGACCGCGATCACCGAGCGCCTGACGCTCCTCGTGCTCGCGGCCGGGCAGGACCCCGTCCTCGTGGTCCCCACCCTGGAGGCCCCGGACGCCGCGCGGGCCGCGGGCGCGTCCGCGCTCACCCTGCGGGACTGGACCGACGGCAAGGACCCGTACGCCGTCACGGCGCCCCTCCTGGACGCATCGGGCCGCTTCGGAGTGAGCGACAACGCCTGGGCGATGCACCTGCTCGGCTTCCAGCAGGCGCTGCCCGACACCTCCTACCTCTCCCTCACGCAGGCGCTGCCGATGCTCCGCGCGGTCAAGGACGACGCCGAGCTTGAGCGCCTCGCGGCGGCGGGCGCGGCGGCCGACGCGGCGTACGAGGAGATCCAGAAGGTGTCCTTCGCGGGCCGCAGGGAGACGGACGTCGCCGCCGACCTCGCCGACCTGCTGCGGCGGTTCGGGCACTCCCAGGTGGACTTCACCGTCGTCGGTTCGGGCCCCAACGGCGCCAACCCGCACCACGAGGCGGGCGACCGCGTCATCGAGCGCGGCGACATGGTCGTCCTCGACTTCGGCGGGCTGCTGCACGGCTACGGCTCGGACACCTCCCGCACGGTCCACGTCGGTGAGCCCACCGCGGAGGAGCAGCGCGTCCACGACGTGGTGCGCGAGGCGCAGGCGGCGGGGTGCGCGGCGGTGCGGCCCGGCGCGGCCTGCCAGGACATCGACCGCGCGGCCCGCGACGTGATCACCGAGTTCGGCTACGGCGAGTACTTCATCCACCGCACCGGACACGGCATCGGCGTCACCACCCACGAACCGCCCTACATGATCGAGGGCGAGGAGCAGCCGCTGGTGCCCGGCATGTGCTTCTCCGTGGAGCCCGGCATCTATCTGCCGGGGCGCTTCGGGGTGCGCATCGAGGACATCGTGACGGTCACCGAGGAGGGCGGGCGGCGGCTCAACACCACCGCCCGCGAGATGGCGATCGTCGACTGACGCCGTCGGCGTCAGGCCGGGCGTGTCAGGCCGGGCGGGCCCTCAACCGACGTCGGTGCGGGGCCCGTTGCGCGGCTCGCGGCCCGGGTAGCGGGCGAGGACGTTGTACGGATAGGGCAGGGGCCGCGCGCTCGCCTCCGTCAGCCGCTCCCGCTGCTCGGGCGTCAACTCCCAGCCCACACAGCCGAGGTTGTCGGCCAGCTGCTCGACGGACCGCGCCCCGACGATCGGCGCGGTCACACCGGGCTGCTGGAGGAGCCAGCGCAGCGCCACCTGCGCGGGGGAGCGCCCGGCCTCCTCCGCGACCTCAAGCACCGCGTCGACGACCCGCCAGGTGTCCTCGGTGGCCCGCTCCTCCCAGCTGCCCGCGCCCCGCGTGCCCTGCGGCGGGGCCGCCATGCCCCGCCGGAACTTGCCCGAGAGCCAGCCGCCGTGCAGCGGGCTGTACGGAATGACGCCGACGCCTTCCGCCGCGCTGAGCGGCAGCAGCTCCCACTCGATGTCGCGCCCGAGCAGGTTGTAGAACGGCTGCAGACAGGAGTACGGCTCCCAGTCGTGCGCCCGCGCCACGTCGAGGGCCTTCTGCAGCTGCGCCCCGGAGTGGTTGCTCGCGCCCAGGTAGCGCACCTTGCCCGCCTTCACGAGGGTGTCCAGGGTGGACAGGGTCTCCTCGACGGGTGTCGTCGCGTCCCACACGTGCGTCTGGTACAGGTCGATGTGGTCGGTGCCGAGGCGCCGCAGGCTCGCCTCGACGGCCGACACGATGTGCTTGCGGCTCAGGCCACCGGCGTTCGGCGCGTCGCTCATCGTGGCGAACACCTTGGTGGCGACGACGAGTTCGTCCCTGCGGCGGCCCTTGAGCCAGCGGCCGAGGATCTCCTCCGACACGCCGTGCCCGTACATGTCGGCCGTGTCGATGAACGTGCCACCGGCCTCCGTGAACGCGTCCAGCATGCGGGTGCGACGTCGCCTCGTCCGCGCCGCTGCCGAACGTCATCGTGCCGAAGCAGAGTTCGCTGACGCGCAGACCGGTCCGGCCCAGGAATCGTTGCTTCATGATCGCCTCCCCTAGGTGGCCCCGAGGTTACGCGGTGGCCAGGATCACGCACGATTCAGCGGGCAGGCGCACCACCCCGTCCGCGCCGGGCGCCTCGACCGGCTCCCAAGCGGCAAGCACGCGCGCGTGGCGCCCGTCCAGCGGCACGGTGACGGGCTCCTTGCCGAGGTTCACGGCGATCCGCAGGTCCCCGCGCCGGAACGCGAACCAGCGGGCCCCCTCGTCGTACGCGACCCGCACTGCCGACAGGTCGGGGTCGGTCAGGTCGCCGCGGGCGCGCCGCAGGGCGATCAGTTCCCGGTGCCAGGCGAGCAGCCGCGCGTGGTGGCCTTCCGCGGGCTCGGACCAGTCCAGGCACGACCGGTCGCGGGTCCCGTGGTCCTGCGGGTCGGGGATGTCCTCCTCGGCCCACCCGTGGGCCGCGAACTCCCTGCGCCTGCCCCGGCGCACGGCCTCGGCGAGATCGGGGTCCGTGTGGTCGGTGAAGAACTGCCAGGGCGTCGTGGCGCCCCACTCCTCGCCCATGAACAGCATCGGCGTGAACGGGCTCGTCAGGGTGAGCGCCGCCGCGCAGGCGAGCAGGCCGGGGGAGAGGGCGGCCGAGAGCCGGTCCCCCTGCGCGCGGTTGCCGATCTGGTCGTGGGTCTGCGCATAGCCCAGGAAGCGGTACGCGGGAGTCCGAGCGCGGTCCACGGGGCGTCCGTGGGCGCGGCCGCGGAACGTCGAGTACGTCCCGTCGTGGAAGAACCCGTGCGTCAGCGTCTTGGCGAGCGCGGCCAGCGGGGCGCGCGCGAAGTCCTCGTAGTAGCCCTGCGACTCACCGGTGAGCGCGGTGTGCAGCGCATGGTGGAAGTCGTCGTTCCACTGCGCCTGCAGACCGAGCCCGCCCCGCGCGCGCAGGGTGACGATCCGCGGGTCGCCGAGGTCCGACTCGGCGATCAGGGACAGCGGCCTGCCGAGCTCGGCGGCCAAGGAGTCCACGGCCACGGAGAGTTCCTCCAGGAAGTGGCACGCGCGCGTGTCGCGCAGCGCGTGCACCGCGTCGAGGCGGAGGCCGTCGACGCGGTAGTCCCGCAGCCAGGCGAGGGCGCTGCCGATCAGGTACGCGCGCACCTCGTCCGAGCCGGGCGCGTCCAGGTTGACCGCCGCGCCCCAGGGCGTCTGGTGCGTCTCGGTGAAGTAGGGCCCGAACGCGGGCAGGTGGTTGCCGGACGGGCCGAGGTGGTTGTGGACGACGTCGAGGACGACGCCGAGGCCGTGCGCGTGCGCCGCGTCGACAAATCGTTTCAGCGCCTCGGGTCCGCCGTACGGCTCGTGCACCGCCCACAGCGACACCCCCTCGTACCCCCAGCCGTGCCGCCCGGGGAAGGGGCACAGCGGCATCAGCTCCACGTGCGTGACGCCGAGTTCGGCGAGGTGCCCGAGGCGGCCCGCCGCCGCGTCCAGCGTGCCCTCGCGCGTGTACGTCCCCACGTGCAGCTCGTACAGGACCGCCTCCCGCACGCCGCGCCCCGCCCAGGGCGTGCCCCACGCGAACCGGTCGTGGTCGACGACCGCGCTGAGCCCGTCGGGCCCCTCCGGCTGGCGGCGCGAGCGCGGGTCGGGCAGGACCGGGCCCCCGTCCACCGAGAAGCCGTAACGGGTGCCGTCCTCGGCCGCCGCTTCCCCCGCCCACCATCCCGCGCGGTCCCCGTCGCGCTCCAACGCGCGCGTGGCCCCCGCGCACTCCAGCACGACCCGCTCGGCCTCCGGCGCCCACACTTCGAACTTCACCGACGGTTCTCCCTCGTCCGCTGTCCGTCACACCGTGCGTCCCTCGTGTGTCCCATGGTGCGTCAGAAACCGTCGGTCCGTGGGAGGATCCGCGGGCAAGCGATCGGGCAGTTGCCGAAGCCCCCGTTCTGGACACCCGGGCCGCGCTTGACCGACAATCCCCAGGTGACATCCTCTTTCGAGTTCTCCACGTACCCCGCGCGGGTGACGGACGCGGAGCGCGACCGGGCGCTGGACGTACTCAAGGAGGGTGCGGCCGCAGGCAGGCTCTCGCACGACACGTTCGTGCGGCGCATGGAGCTCGTGCTCGCCGCCCGGCAGCCCGACGAACTGGCCGCTCTCACCGGCGACCTGCGGACCGAGAGCCGCTGGTCGCGCATGGTGCTCGGCGGCGTGGGAGCGGTCTCCGGGTTCACGATGAAGCTGCGCAGGGCCTGGCAGACCGAGCGCCTGCCGAAGCTGCTGCTGCCCTCGCCCGACAGCAGCCATCCGCTGCGGATCGGCCGCGACCCCGCCAACGGGCTGCGGCTGAGCCACGACACGGTCTCCCGGGTCCACGCCGAGCTGCGGCGGCAGGGCGGCGTGTGGGTGCTGCGCGACCTCGGCTCGACGAACGGCACGTCCGTGAACGGCCGCAGGGTGACCGGTGCGGCGATCGTCCAGGACGGCGACTCGGTGAGCTTCGGCCGGATGGCGTTCCGCCTCTCGACGGACTGACCCCCGCCGACGGACCGACCCCGCCGACGGACGTACTCAGTCCCGCGCGCGGTCGCTGTCGGCCTGCACGCGCGCGTGCCACGCGGCCGCGACCGTCGTGCGCGACTGGTGCTCCACCTGGTCCTCCAGCGGCACCCAGCGGGCCCTGAACCGCTCGGCGAACGCCTCGCTCCACTGCGTCACGAGCAGGTCGAGCCGCGGCGCCGCCCGGTCGCCCGCCTCGTCCAGGACCCGCAGCAGCATCGCGGCGGCCCGCAGTGGCAGGCGCCTGCCGAAGGCGTCGACGCTCCCGATGTACGCCATGGACGTGCCCGCGGGCGGCAGCCGCCGCCAGTCGTCGGCGAGGCCGGGCACCAGGCCGAGCGCCCACCGCGCGGCGCGCAGCAGCGGTCCTTCGGAGTCGGGCAGCCGGGGCAGCGCCTCGCCGAGGATCTCCTCGACGAGCCGTGCGTCCCTTCGCAGCCGCCGCGCCAGCGCCCGCATCGCCCGCGCGGGTGCCGGATGCGGCTGCGGGTCGTCGACCAGATCGCTGGCCCACATCGGGACCTCGACGATCGCGGTGCGTCCTCCGTAGCGGTGGGTGCGGTGCCAGGTGGTGAGCCGGGCGTCCTCGGGCAGGCTCGGGTACGCCGCTTCCGCGCCGGGGCCCGGCAGTACGTGGACGCCCGGGCCGGAGACCGGCCAGCCCGCGGCGTCCGACGCCCCGGTCTCCACGGGTATGTGCAGTTCCGCCGCCGATTTGGCGAACGGCTCCGCGAGGCCGGGGATGTCCTTCGTCAGCTGTACCCAGCTGCCGCCCAGGTCGGTGCCGTGCAGGGACACCTGCAAGTAGGGGCGCAGTTCGTCGATGACGGCGTTCAGGGCACGGGTCTCGGGCGGCAGCCGGTCGGGCGGCAGGATGGAGGGCGACCACTCGGGCTGCTCGGGCCCCGCGGGGCGGAAGAAGCTGCGGTGGTAGTCCAGGAGCGTGCGGGGAGAGGGCGTGCGGTGCAGGCTCGCGCCGTCCGGGTCCGCGCAGAGCAGGAAGTGCCAGGAGGCGTCGCTGCGCAGCCGCGGGTCGCGCAGGGTCCACTCGGCGAGGTTCAGCAGCGTCGAACCGCCGGTCGGCTCGTTGGCGTGGGCGCCCGCGACGACGAGGACGGCGCGGGTGCGGCGCCCCACCGAGAGCAGGTGCAGCGGCCGTCCCGCGCGCGAGGCACCCACCTCGCGCAGGGAGATCAGGTCGGGACGGTGAGCTGCCAACTGTCGCGCGGAAAAGACGAGTTCAGGGACACTCGGATAGTGCTGCACCGCCAGTTGGCCCCCCGTCCGGTCCACCACTGAGGCAATCGAAGTACGCCACGCCCCGCGAGACGTGTCAAGGACGTGCACGACGGAGCGGAACGACGGCCGACCTCACTCGAACGGGCGTACGTGGACTGCGACAGGGCCCGCGCGGTGGTCCTCTTGAACACACCCGCGCGGCCGCTCGCCGCGCCTACGCACAGGTGGGAGCCCCGCGGTGCGCTGCCTCCCCGTCCCGCCGGACGGTCCGATACCCCCACCCGAACCACCTCCCGCCCTGCGCATGCTGCTCGCGGCCCCCGAGCGGCCCGCCACGCGCTCCGTGGGCGTGCTGCGTGCGCCGTCCGGCGCGCCGCCGCCCAGCCTCGTGTCGCCCGGCGCCGCAAGGGACCCCTACCCCGTCTTCCGCGTGCTGCGGGAGAGCTATCCGCTGGTGCGGGACGAGCTGCTCGGGGCGTGGCTGGTGAGCCGGTACGGGGACGTGTGCGGGGCGCTCGCACAGGACGGGCTCGTCGCGGTGCCGCCGGGGCGGACCCTCGCGCACATGGAGGGCGGGACGCACCGGGCGCACCGTGCCCTGGTCGAGCCCGCGCTGCGGGGCCGCGCCGTCGCCGCCCTGGCCGCGGGCGCATCGCGCACCGCCTACGTCCTGGCCCGCCGCGTCGCCGCCCGCGGGGAGACCGACCTCGTCGCCGAGTTCTGCCAGTGGCTGCCGACCGCCGCGGTCACCGCGGCCCTCGGCCTGCCCTACGAAGACACCGCTCGCGTCCAGCAGTGGTGCCGCGGCGGCCTCACCCACCTCGGCGGCCACCACCACGAACTGGACGCCTGTCTGCGCCCCCATCTGGCGCGCCGCAGGGCCCGCCCCGGCAGCGACCTGCTCTCCGTGCTGTGCACCGCGGAGGTCGACGGACGGCCGCTGTCCGACGAGGCCGTGTCCGGTCTCGTCGGTTCACTGCTCGGCGGCGGCGGAGAGGCCACCGTGCTCGCGTTCGCCTCGTTCCTCGCCAACCTCGTCGACGACCCGCGTCAGCTGGCCCTGGTCCGCGAACGGCCCGAGCTGATCCCCGCCGCCTGGGCGGAGTCCCTGCGCCGCGACCCGCCCGCCCCCGTCGTGCTGCGCCGAGCGGTCCGCCCGGTCACCGTGGCGGGCGCGACGCTGCCCGCGGGGGCCGTCGTGGCGTGCCTGGTCGGCGCGGCGGGCCGGGACCCGGACCGGTTCGCCCACCCCGACCGCTACGACGTCCTCCGCGCGGACCCGGGCCGCCTCGCCTTCGGCGCGGGCCGCCACGCCTGCCCGGGCGCCGAACTCGCGGCCCGCACCGCCGAGTACGGCCTGCGCGCCCTCCTCGACGCCCTGCCGGGGCTGCGCTGGGCGCCGGGTTTCAGACCGGCTCCCCGAGGGCTGCTGACCCGTGGTCCGCGGACTCTTCTCGTCCGGCCTCAGTAAGTACTGCCTGGGCGTGGGACCCCCTGTTCTCCCCAGGCTCCCCAACCCCGGCGGCGCGCACCAGGAGCGCCACCGGTGACGCGGCGAACAGCTCCGCCACGCGCGCGTGCCCCTCGAACTCCCGCCCCGGAGCGAGCAGATCGGCCCACCGGCCCGCCGGGAGCGCGAGCTCCGTCCCGCGCCAGCCGCCCGCGTCCGCGAGCCGCAGGGACAGCCGCGTCACGGCGACCACGACCTCCCCGGAGCGGGCGAACGCCACGCAGTGCGCGGCGCCGGGGCCCTCGGCGGCCAGCGGCTCGTACGTCGCCGCGCCCCCGAACAGTTCGGGCCGCCGCCCGCGCAGCCGCAGCGCCGTCGCGGTGAGCGCCAGCTTCTCCTCCGAGAGGTCCCAGCGTTCCCGCTGGGAGTCGAGCCGCTCCAGGACGTGCGGCTGGAAGCGGACGGGCCGCCGGTTGTCCGGGTCGACCAGGGCGCGGTACTCGCCCTCCGTGCCCTGGTAGAGGTCGGGCACTCCGGGCATCGTCAGGTGCAGCAGCGCGGCCCCCAGGACGTTCGCCCGCATGTGGGCGTCCATCTCCCGCACGAAGGACGCCACCGAGTACAGCGGAGGCCCGCACGGCCCCGCCTCCACGAAGGCGCCCACCGCCTTCTCGTACGCCTCGTTCGGCTCGGTCCAGCTCGTGTGCAGGCCCGCCTCGCGCACGTGCTTCATGAGGGCGTTCTGCAGCCGCTGGTCGTAGGGGAAGCCGAAGCCGACGGCCGTCTGCCAGGCGGCCCAGGCCAGTTGGGGGTCGGGCGCGCCCGTGCCGCCCACGCGCGAGGTCTGCTCGGTGACCTCGGCGAGGAGGTCGGCCCACCGGCCCGGGCACTGCGTCAGGACCGAGATGCCCGCCCGTACGTCCGCGCTGCGCTTGGTGTCGTGCGTCGTCAGGACCGTGCCCGAGTAGGGCCAGTCGCGCTGCACGCGCGCGCAGTAGGCGTGGAACTCCGCCACGGGCACCGCGGGACGCTCGGGGGCGCCGCCCACCTCCGCCGCCGAGAGCAGCGGCGCGTGCCGGTAGAAGGCCGTGTCCTCGACGGCCTTGGCGCGCAGCGCCGACGCGGTCTGCGCGAACCGCGCGCGGAACTCCCCTAGGGCTCCGGAGACCGCCGCGGGAGCCCCGGGCTCCCCGGCCTCCCCGACGCGTACGCGCCCCAGCGCCAGGTCCCGCACGACGTCGACCGCGCCGGCCTCCTCGGGCACGCTGAAGGCCGCCCTGGCCTCGTCCGCGGCGCGCACGGTGAGGACCGCTTCGGGAGCGTCGCCCCCGGAGACGTACGGCCGGTAGACGGGAAGCCGCACGAGCAGCTCCCTGAGGGCGGTGCGCAGCGCCCACGGCGCGTGGTCGCGCAGCGCGGGGACGGCCGCGCAGATGGTGTCCGCCACGCGCGTGAGGCGGTCCACCTCCGTGGCCAGTTCGCTCGTGACGACCTTGTACGCGGCCCGGCGCACCGTCGCGTCCCAGTCGCCGCCCCGGTCCGCGGGAGCCGCGGCGAACCGCCGGTACTGGCCGAGGAGTTCACCTGCGCCCGCCGGGTCGGCGAGGACGCCGTCGATGTGGCGCAGCGCGTCGTAGCCGGTGGTGCCCGCCACGGGCCAGGCGGCGGGCAGGCGCTCGCCGTCGGCGAGGATCTTCTCGACGACCGTCCAGCGCCCGCCGGTCGCCTCGTGCAGCTTCTGGAGGTACGCCCCGGGGTCCGCGAGGCCGTCCGGATGGTCGATGCGCAGGCCCTCGACGACGCCCTCACGCAGCAGCTGCAGGATCTTCCCGTGCGTCGCCCCGAACACCTCCGGGTCCTCGACGCGCACGCCGATGAGGTCCGAAATGGTGAAGAAGCGACGGTAGTTGAGCTCGGTGCGGGCCAGCCGCCACCAGGACAGGCGGTACCACTGGGCGTCCAGGAGCTCCGGCAGCGGCAGCTCCGCGGTGCCGTCCCGGAGCGGGAACGCATGGTCGTGATAGCGCAGCACGTCCCCGTCGACCCGCAGCCGCCCGAGCTCCTCCCCGAGCCTGCCGCCGAGGAACGGCATGAGGACGCGCCCGCCGCCCGCGTCCCAGTCGATGTCGAACCAGCGCGCGTACGGCGACCGGGGGCCCTCGCGCAGCACCTCCCACAGCGCGTGGTTGTGCCGAGGGGCCGCCGCCATGTGGTTCGGCACGATGTCCACGACCAGACCGAGCCCGGACTGCCGGGCGGTGCGGGACAGGGACCGCAGCCCGTCCTCGCCGCCCAGCTCGTCCCGCACCCGCGCGTGGTCCACGACGTCATAGCCGTGCGTGGACCCGGGGACCGCTTCGAGCACCGGCGACAGGTGCAGGTGGGAGACACCGAGCGAGGCCAGGTAGGGGACGGCCGCCTCGGCGGCCGCGAAGGGGAAGTCCGGCTGCAGCTGGAGCCGGTACGTGGCGGTGGGCGGCGGCGGTACCACGGGGCCGGGGCGCTCCGGCGTCATGCGCGTCATGCGAACGTACGTACCCGCTCGGAAGGCTTTCGTGTCATCGACTCATGCGTGTCGGGACCACCGTGTCGTTAGCGTCGGACGATGGCTGAGAACACGCGGGACGCGTACCGCACGGTGCTCCGGATGACGGGGGCGCTCCTCCCCGTCGTCTCGTTCTTCGGCAGACTTCCCGTGGCCATGATCCAGTTCGGCAGCGTGCTGCTGGTGACCGAGACCAGCGGGTCGCTGGCCACCGGCGGGATCGTCGCCTGCGCGCTCGCGCTCGGCCAGGTGACCTTGGGCCCGTTCGTCGGGCGCCTCGCGGACCGGCGCGGCCAGCGTTCCGTCGTGCTCGCCTTCTCGCTCGTCAACGCCGTGGCCATCGCGGCGTACACGCTGGGCGCCGTCGCCGACCTGCCCACGCCGGGGCTCGTCGTCCTCGGCGTCCTTGCGGGCGCGACGATCCCGGGGATCGGCCCCCTGGCGCGGGCGCGCGTCGTCCCGCTGGTCCGCGCCAAGGGAGGCGACGACCGGCTCGCGGGCACCGTGCTGTCCCTGGAGAGCACCATGGACGAGCTGTCCTTCGTGCTCGGCCCCGCCCTGGTGGGCCTCGCGTCCGTCGCGGGCCACCCGGCGTACGCCTTCGGCGTCGCCTCGCTCCTGGTCGCCGTCTGCGGCACGGCCTTCGCGCTGCACCCGACGGGGCGTACCCCGAGGGCGGTCCCCGCGGATCCCGCACGCGCGCGTGGCACACGTCCGCGGCTGCCGCGCTCCGTTTATGTGGTGCGGGTGGGGCTCCTGTTCCTGGGGGTGCTGCTCGGCGCCTGCGGCGCGGGCATCACCGCGCTGACCGACGAGCTGGGCCGACCGGGGCAGGCCGGTCTCGTGTACGCGGCGATGGGCGTCATGAGCGCGGTGGTCGGGCTCTCGATGGCCGCGCTGCCCGAACGCTTCGGGCTGATCGTGCGCTGGCGGGTTGCGACGGCGGCCGCGGCGCTCCTGTCGCTGCCCCTGGTGTGGACCGACAGCCTGGTGGGCCTCTACGTAGTGGTCACTTTCTTCGGCGCGATCTACGCCCCGAACCTCATCACCGGCTTCGCGCTGACCGAGCGCGCCGTGCCGCAGCAGCGGCTTGCCGAGGGCATGACGTTCGCGGCGAGCGCCTTCGTCGGAGGCCAGGCGGTGACGCTCGCGGTGGCCGGACGCCTCGCGGAGTCGCACGGCGCGGGGGCGGCCTTCGCCCTCGGCAGCGCGGCCGCGGCGGTGGCGTTCGTGATCGCACTGATCGCCCGCCACGAACCGCACCGCCCCGAACCGGACGGATGCCCGACCCGCGCCGCAGCCCCCGCTCAGCCGTCCCGCACCGCCGTCACGCCGGACGCTGCAGCACCGCAAGGCTCCGGTCGGCCAGCGTGAGCCGGTCCCCGGCCCGCACCTTCGGTCCCGGCTCCGGCGGCACCCCGTCCTCGTGCGCCGTGTCGATCACGAGCTGCCACTGACGGCCGTGGTTGACCGGGACCACGAACTCGATGGGCTCCGGCGACGCGTTGAACATCAGCAGGAACGAGTCGTCGGAGATCCGTTCCCCGCGCTGCCCCGGTTCCGAGATGGCGTTGCCGTTCAGGAACACGCTGAGCGCCCGCGCCTGCGAGGCGTCCCAGTCGGGCTGCTCCATCTCGTCGCCATCCGGGGTGAACCAGGCGATGTCGGACAGTTCGTCGTGGGTGCCCTGCACGGGCCTGCCGTGGAAGAACCGGCGCCTGCGGAAGACCGGGTGGTCGCGCCGCAGCATCGCCATCGTCCGGGTGAAGGCGAGGAGCGAGTTCTCGCCGTCCGGCCAGCGCACCCACGCCAGTTCGTTGTCCTGGCAGTACGCGTTGTTGTTGCCGCTCTGCGTGCGCGCGAACTCGTCCCCGTGGCTGAGCATCGGCACGCCCTGGGAGAGCATCAGCGTGGCGGTGAAGTTCCGCATCTGCCGCGCGCGCAGGGCCAGGACGTCCTGATCGTCCGTCTCGCCCTCGGCGCCGCAGTTCCAGGAGCGGTTGTGGCTCTCGCCGTCCCGGTTGTGCTCGCCGTTGGCGTCGTTGTGCTTCTCGTTGTACGAGACGAGGTCGTGCAGCGTGAAGCCGTCGTGGCAGGTGGTGAAGTTGATCGATGCCAGCGGGCGCCGTCCGTCGTCCTGGTAGAGGTCGGAGGAGCCGGTGAGCCGGGAGGCGAACTCCGCCAGGGTGCGCTGCTCGCCGCGCCACAGATCGCGCACCGTGTCCCGGTACATGCCGTTCCACTCGGTCCACAGGGGCGGGAAGTTGCCCACCTGGTAGCCGCCCTCGCCGACGTCCCAGGGCTCGGCGATCAGCTTCACCTGGCTGACCACCGGGTCCTGCTGCACGAGGTCGAAGAAGGACGACAGCCGGTCCACCTCGTGGAACTGGCGCGCCAGCGTCGCCGCGAGGTCGAAGCGGAACCCGTCCACATGCATGTCCGTGACCCAGTGCCGCAGCGAGTCCATGATCATCTGTAGGACGTGCGGCGAGCGCATCAGGAGCGAGTTGCCGGTCCCCGTGGTGTCCATGTAGTAGCGGGAGTCGTCCATCAGGCGGTAGTACGAGGCGTTGTCGAGGCCCTTGTAGGAGAGCGTCGGGCCCAGATGGTTGCCCTCGGCGGTGTGGTTGTAGACGACGTCCAGGATCACCTCGATGTTCGCCTCGTGGAGCGCCTTCACGGCCTGCTTGAACTCCAGGACCTGCTCGCCGCGGTCGCCCCAGGAGGCGTACGCGTTGTGCGGGGCGAAGAAGCCGATGGTGTTGTAGCCCCAGTAGTTGTTGAGGCCCATGTCCACCAGGCGGTGGTCGTTCACGAACTGGTGGACCGGCATCAGCTCCAGGGCGGTGACGCCGAGTCCTGTGAGGTGCTCGATGATCGCCGGGTGCCCGAGCGCCGCGTACGAGCCGCGGAGCTCCTCTGGGAGGTCCGGGTGCAGCATCGTCAGGCCCTTCACATGGGCCTCGTAGAGCACCGTCTCGTGGTACGGGGTGCGCGGGGGCCGGTCGTCGCCCCAGTCGAAGTAGGGGTTGACCACGACCGACGTCATCATGTGCGGCGCCGAGTCCATGTCGTTGCGCGCGTCGGGCTCGTCGAAGTGGTAGCCGTACACCTCCTCGCCCCAGTCGATGCGCCCGCTCACCGCGCGTGCGTACGGATCGAGCAGCAGCTTGGCCGAGTTGCAGCGGTGCCCCTGCTCCGGTGCGTAGGGGCCGTGCGCCCGGAAGCCGTAGCGCTGGCCCGGCATGACGCCGGGCAGGTACGCGTGCCGCACGAACGCGTCGGACTCGCGCAGTTCGACGGCCGCCTCCGAGCCGTCGTCGTGCAGCAGACACAGCTCCACTCGCTCGGCGGCCTCGGAGAAGACCGCGAAATTCGTGCCCGCTCCGTCGTACGTGGCACCTAAGGGATACGCCTGCCCAGGCCAGACCTGCATGTATACGACTCTTCCACTCACGCCCCCTCAACTCGGGGCCACTTCGGCCAGAGTGTGCCCGAAAGTGGGGCAACCACCCAGGAGTTGTACCCGTCTAACCGTCTGACCACATACTCGGCATGCCCATGAATGGGGCGCCAGGGGAGTAGGGGGAGTAGTGCGAGAGATAGTCAGACGCCACCTGGGGAAGGTGGTGGCGGGCGCGGCGGTCGCGGCGACCGCGACCGCCGTGCTGGTGGGCGTCAATCTGCCGGGGTCGGAGTCGGGCGGGTCGGGGGACCGCCAGGCGAACGCGGCCGCGGCGAAGCAGGACGCCATCGCGAAGGACGGCGTCGTGGAGGCAGCGCCCGAGGAGGGCGCGAAGGGCGTCGGCAGCGACCCGCTGACCGACGAGGAGATCGAGCGGGCCGAGAAGGCCTCGGTGTCGGGGCAGATGCGCTCCAGCGCCCGGGACGTCGAGGGGGACCGCGGACCGCAGCTGCTGTCCACGAACCTCAGCGAGCCGGAGCCGAGCGACAGTGGTGCCGCACCGCAGCGAAGTGCCGAAGTCGTCTACTACGACTACAAGAAGGACGCCGTCATCACCAAGACGGTCAACCTGGAGACCGGCAAGGTCGACGACACGGCCACCACGATGAACGTACAGCCGCCGCCGAGCCAGGAAGAGCTCGCCGAGGGCGCCCGGCTGCTGATCGCCGACCCGCTCGGCAAGGGCCTGAAGAAGGACTTCAAGCACGCCACGGGCAAGGCGCTGGCGGGCCCCGACCAGCTTCAGCTGAGCGGCATGGTCTTCCGCAAGGAGACCGTGAAGCGTGTGCCGTCCAGCCTCGACGCGTGCGGCAAGCACCGGTGCCTGCAGGTCGTCACCAAGGTCAAGAGCGGCCCGTGGATCGACACCAGGTCCCTCGTCGTCGACCTGAGCACCCGCACCGTGGGCCGTCTCGGCTGATCCCGGCCGCCCACGCACGACACCACACGCCAACTTCTCCTCGTCCGAGGGAGTCCACTCCACCATGCACGTCAACAGACTTTCGCGCGCCCGCAAAAGGGTCACCATGGCCCTTGCGGTCTCCGCGCTCCTCGGCGGCGCCGTCGGCGTCGCCGCACCCGCATCGGCGGCCCCGCAGGCGCCCCCGGCCGCACCCGCACCCGCGGCCGACTGCAGTGACGCCTACAAGATCGAGCAGACCGTCGACGGCGGCACGACCTGGCGCATGTGCTGGCACTACAACACGCTCTCCGGCCTGATCCTCGACAAAATCAGCTACCAGCCGAAGGGCGAGCCGAAGCCGATCCCCGTCCTCACCAGCGCCCGGCTCGCCCAGGTGCACGTGCCCTACGACGACGGCCAGGCCGAGTACGACGACGTCACCGGCACCGACTTCGGCCAGGCCCTGCAGAACCTCAACCCCGGCGAGTGTCCCGGCGGCACCATCAAGACCGTCAAGGTGCCCCACCGCGGCAACGTGAAGGGTCTGTGCGCCACCACGCGCGCGCGGGGCCACGCCTACCGCCTCAACGACGACCAGAGCACCGGCGGCACCGGCAAGGTCTACACCGGCCAGGGCAAGGACCTGCTGGTGTACACGGTGAACAAGGCCTCCTGGTACGAGTACATCACCGAGTGGCGCTTCTCCTCGGACGGCACCATCACCTCCAACGTCGGCGCCACCGGCAGCCTCTCGCCGTACGACTACGACGGCGGCGACAGCCGCGGCTGGCCGATCGGCAAGGGTGACCAGGCCAAGGCCGAGAGCCACGCCCACAACGTCTTCTGGCGGCTCAACTTCGGCCTGGACGGCTCCCCGAAGTCCAGGGTCGAGCAGTACGACTCGAAGGTCACCCCGCCCACCGGCGACGGCAGCCCCACCACGAAGACCACCCGCACCAAGGTCACCAAGGAGCTTGCGGGCGACCGCGAGGACATGCGCTGGTGGCGCGTGGTCAGCAACACCGGCAAGAACAAGGACGGCCACCCGCGGTCGTACGAGATCGTGCCCGGCCCCAGCACCAAGCACGCGGGCCGCGAGTTCACCAAGCACGACGTGTACTTCACCCAGTACAAGAAGTGCGAGCAGTACGCGAGCAACAACCCGGGCTGCCCCAACGGCACCCCGGACAGCGTCGACAAGTGGGTGAACGGCCAGGCCATGGATCACCCGGTCACCTGGGTCCACGTCGGCTTCCACCACATCGCGCGCGACGAGGACCAGCAGCCGATGCCGGTCCACTGGCAG
Organism: Streptomyces sp. NPDC042371; assembly: GCF_056437465.1. Taxonomy (NCBI): domain Bacteria; kingdom Bacillati; phylum Actinomycetota; class Actinomycetes; order Kitasatosporales; family Streptomycetaceae; genus Streptomyces; species Streptomyces sp. NPDC042371. The sequence continues at coordinate 491,311 of NZ_JBWKAP010000003.1, forward strand.
GGCTTCTCGCTGGCCGCGCGTGACGTCACCGCTATGAGCCCGCTCACTCCGCAGGACCTCGCCAACCAGAACGGCCAGCCTCCGCTGGGTCGTTGAGAAACCACCCTGCCCATCGGGCTGCACCGCCCGCCGCTCCCGGAGTACCCTTCCTTGATCGTTGACCGGGGGAGTGTTCGCGGGAGCGGAAGGCGGTGCGCGGGTGAGCTCGGGCGGGCGGGAGCTGCCCCCTGGTGACGAGGGTCACGAGGGGAGCTCTGGGGACGTACCCCCTGGAGCGGTGTCCCTGGCCCGGCCGATGGAGATGGGATCTCAGATCGGACCGGAACTGGACTGGGATGCCGACGCCTGGCGCGAGGTCCGTACGCGCGCACAGCGTGCGGGCCGGGCCTACATCTGGCTGAACCTGGTGGAACAGCGGCTGCGCGCGGTCGTGGCCGCTGTTCTGCGTCCCGTCTACGAACCCGTCCACGCCGACGACTGGGTCGTCGCCGCGGCGGGCCCGGCCGGGCAGGAGTGGGTGCAGCGGGCCGTCGCCGTGCGCGAGGTGAGCCGCCGCAAGGGCTATCTGCTCGACCCCGCCGACGACAACGTCCTCAGCTTCCTGACGCTGCCGCAGCTCCGTGAGCTGATGGTGCAGCACTGGCCCTGCTTCGAGCCGTACTTCGACGACCGGCGCGACGTCGAGCTGGCCCTCGACGAGCTGGAGGTCACCCGGAACGTCGTCTCCCGCAACCGCGCCCTCTCCGAGACGGTCCTCGCCCAGGCCGAGCGCGCCTCGGCCCGGCTCCTGGACATACTCGGCTCGGGCACCGACACGCCCTCCGCGCGGCGGCTGCCCGTCGACGCCGTCGAGGACCTGGTCGGTGACCGGTACGCGGACGTGGTGGCCGTGCACTCGGACCGGGTGCGGCTCCTGCGGCAGTTCCCCGCCGAGGACATCTTCGGCGGCGCCCGTCGCCTGGACGCGATCGGCATAGGCCTCAACCTCCTCGTGCAGAACTTCTCCGGGCGCCGCCTGGTCAGGCTCGCCGAGTCCGGCTGCCGGGTGCGGCTGCTCTTCCTCAATCCGGCGAGCAGCGCGGTCAAGCGCCGGGAGCGTGAACTGGGCATAAAAAAGGGCGAGTTGAGCCGCTCCGTCGAGATGAACATCCTCCACTCGCGCCGGGTCAGGGCGCGCCTGAAGGACCCCGGGGCCTTCGAGATCCAGGTCTTCGACGAGACGCCGCGCTTCACCGCCTACCTGGTCGACGGGGACGGCGCGGACGGCATCGGTGTCGTCCAGTCGTACCTGCGCAGGACCCGTGGGATGGAGGCGCCGGTCCTGGTGCTGCGCGGCGGGAGCCGGGTGGTCAAGTCGGGCGATCCGGGCGAGGGCGGTCTTTTCGCGACATACCGCGAGGAGTTCGAGGTGGCCTGGGCGGACTCGCGTCCGGTGTCGTGACCCCCTGCCGTGACCCCCGTCGTGACCCCGCGGACGGATGAAGTGGAATCCGCCCCTCGGATTGTCAGTGGCGCATGGGATCGTGGTGGTCACTGGGGGAAAGCACCACGAAGAAGGGGGCGGCCATGGGCTGGCACCGGGAGCTGCTGATCGGTTTCGACCTGGAGACGACAGGGACGGATCCGAGCGAAGCGCGCATCGTCACCGGAGCGGTGATCGAGGTCAAGGACGGCGAGACGCTGGGGCACCGCACCTGGCTCGCCGATCCGGGAGTCCCGATCCCGGCCGAAGCGGTGGCCGTGCACGGCATCACGAACGAACGGGCGGCGGCCGAGGGTGGCCCCGCCGCAGAGGTGGCGGACGCGCTCGCCGACGTCCTGACGTCGTACTGGCAGTCGGGCGTCCCGGTCGTGGCGTACAACGCGGTCTTCGACCTGAGCCTGCTCTCCGCCGAGCTCCGCAGGTACGGCCTGCGGTCCCTGCGTGACCGGCTCGGCGGCATCGACCCCGGCCCGGTGATCGATCCGTACACGATCGACCGCTCCGTCGACCGCTATCGCAAGGGAAAGCGCAACCTGGAAGCGGTCTGCAAGGAGTACGGAGTGCTCCTGGAGTCCGCCCACGACGCCGCGGCCGACGCCCAGGCGGCCGCCCGCCTCGCCTGCGCGATAGCCGACCGCCACCCGAAGGTCGCCTCCCTCGGCCCCGCGGACCTGCACCGCAGCCAGATCGAGTGGTATGCGGAATGGGCCGCGGACTTCCAGAACTTCCTGCGCAGGAAGGGGAAGGCGGACGCGGTGGTGGACGGCGTGTGGCCGCTCCGAGAAGAGGGCTGACCGCTCAGAAGGGGTACCAGCGGACTTCGGCGTCCCCGTCCCGCAGGGAAGCCACCCGACGGCGGAACTCCACGAGTGCCTTCGGGTTGGCGGGCGCATGCTGGGCGACCCACGCGCAGCTGGCCGTCTCCCGGGCGCCCCGCAGCACGGCGCACCCCTCCCACTCCCGCACGTCCCAGCCGTACGTGGACACGAACCCGTCGTAGGCCTCCGGCGCGAGTCCGTAGCGATCGCGGGAGAGCGCCATGACGACCAGGTCGTGCTCCCGCAGGTCGAAGGAGAAGGTCTCCAGGTCCACGAGCACGGGCCCGTCCGGGCCGACCAGGACGTTGCGGGGCAGTGCGTCCCCGTGGATGGGCCCCGGCGCGAGGCGGGGCTTCAGCGCCGCGGCCGCCGCCGCGAACCCGTCCCTGCGCTCCCGCAGATAGTCCGCGTCGGCCGGATCCACCGCGTCGCCCGCAAGCCGCAGCCACCGCTCCACGCCACCGAGCAGCTCCCGGCGGGGAAGGTCGAAGGAGGGGGAGTCCAGTTCGTGCACGAGACGGATCAGCGCCGCGAGGTCGCGCGGCTCGGCGGGGCGCACCGCATCCGGCAGCCGGTGCCAGAGCGTCACCGGATGGCCGTCCACCAGACGGGCATCGGGCTCGGCGGCCCGTACCGCGGGGACGCCCGCCTGCTCCAGCCATCGGGCGACGGCCGACTCGCGCCGCGCCCTTGCGAGGAGCTCGGGGGCCGCGCGGCCGACCTTGACGACCAGCTCGCCGACGGCGAACACCGCGTTCTCGCCGAGGGCGAGCAGCCGGGCCCCGCCCGCAGGAACCGGCAGATCCGCCGCGTCCAGTACGTCCCGCGCCCGTGCCTCGTCCATCTCGTGCCTCCCGCACCCGTTGCCCCGTTCGCCCGACAGTCTCGCATTCGCACAGGCCAACCGGCTTGCGAGGGCGCGCAGCTGCTTGACGTATCAAGATCACATCAGCACGATGACGGAGGCCGCCGGGGCGGCCGGACCCGAACAAGCCGCCCGAAGGAGCCGATCCCGTGACATTGGCGACCGCAACGAAGCGGTCAGCGAGAGGCACGCAGGGGCGCGGAGCCGCGGATCACGGCGCGTGGTTCCTCGTGCTGCCCGCCCTCATCCCGATCCTCGTCCTCAGCGTCGGCCCGCTCCTCTACGGCATCGCGCTGGCCTTCACCGACTCCCAGGCGGGCCGCACCGAGCCCACCCAGTGGGTCGGCGCCCTGAACTTCCAGGACCTGCTGCACGACACGCTGTTCTGGGACTCGTTCCGGATCGGCCTGGTGTGGGCGTTCGGCGTCACCGTGCCGCAGTTCTTCCTCGCGCTCGGCCTCGCCCTCCTGCTCAACCAGCCGCTGCGGATGCGCTGGCTGGCGCGGGCGCTGGCGATCATCCCGTGGGCGATGCCCGAGGTGGTCGTCGGCATCATGTGGCGGCTCGTCTACCACCCGGACGCGGGCGTGCTCAACGAGACGCTCTCCAACCTCGGCCTGGGGGAGGGGAAGGACTGGCTGACGGGGACCGCCACCGCGCTCTTCGCCGTCATCGTCGTCGGCATCTGGGCGGGCATGCCGCAGACCACCGTCGCGCTGCTCGCCGGACTGCAGAACACCCCGCGCGAGCTGCACGAGGCCGCCGCGATGGACGGCGCGGGCGCCTGGCGCCGCTTCCGCACGGTCACCTGGCCCGCGATCAAGCCGATCGCCCTCGCCATCACGGCGCTCAACTTCATCTGGAACTTCAACTCGTTCGCCCTCGTCTACGTCCTCACGCAGGGCGGCCCCGGCGGCCGCACCCGACTGCCCATGCTCTTCGCCTACGAAGAAGCGTTCCGCTACGGCCAGTTCGGCTACGCCGCGGCCATGGGCTGTGTGATGGTCGCGGTGATCTCCGTGATCCTCGCCGTCTACCTCGTCGGCCGCCTGAAGGGAGACGACGAGGCATGATGCGTACGAAGAAGACGACCCGCGCCGCGCAGTACCTGGCACTCGCCGGTTACCTGGTCTTCCTCGCCTTCCCGTTCCTCTGGCTGATCTCCACGGCCTTCAAGCCCGCACGGGAACTGGGCAGCCTGCACCCCACCTGGATCCCCAAGGACCCGACGCTCGACAACTTCCGCCAGGCCTTCGACGAGCAGCCGCTGCTCAGGGCCGCGGGCAACTCCCTGATCGCGGCGCTCAGCGCGGCCCTGATCGCGGTCGTCATCGCGACACCGATGGCGTACGTCATGGCCAGGCACCGTAACCGCGTCGCGAAGGCGGCCACCGGATGGGTGGTGATCAGCCAGGCGTTCCCGTTCGTCCTGATCATCATCCCGCTCTTCCTGATCCTGAAGAACCTGCACCTGATCAACTCGCTGCTCGGCCTGATCATGGTGTACGTGGTGTGGTCGCTGCCGTTCGCGCTGTGGATGCTCGTCGGATACGTCCGCGCGGTCCCCACCGAACTGGAGGAGGCCGCCGCGGTGGACGGCGCGAGCAAGGTCCGCACCTTCGTCTCGGTCGTCGCGCCGCTGCTCGCGCCCGGGATCGTGGCCACCGCGATGTTCGCCTTCATCACCGCATGGAACGAGTTCTTCTTCGCGCTCGTCCTGCTCAAGACCCCGGAGAAGCAGACGTTGCCGGTCATCCTCAACCGCTTCATCGGCACGGAGGGCGTCGCCGACCTCGGCCCGCTCGCGGCGGCCGCGTTCCTCGCGACCATCCCCTCGCTCGTCATCTTCGCGATCATCCAGAAGCGGATCACGGGCGGCATGCTGGCGGGGGCGGTGAAGGCCTGATGCGCACGGCACCGCGGCTGTTCTGTGCCGTCGCCGCTCTCACGCTGCTGCTCGCCGGATGCGGCGGCGACTCCGGGGACGATGACGGGAAGATCACCCTCCAGTTCCAGTCCCTGGCCTGGCAGAAGGAGTCCGTCGACGCCAACAAGGCACTCGTCAAGGAGTGGAACGCCACCCACCCCGACGTCAAGGTCGAATACCTCCAGGGAAGTTGGGACAGCGTCCACGACCAGCTGCTCACCTCCTTCGAGGGCGGCGAGGCGCCGGACATCATCCACGACGCGTCGGACGACCTCGCCGACTTCGCGTACGGCGGGTATCTCGCGGACATCGGCGGCCTCCTGCCCGAGCGCCTCAAGTCCGACATCCCGGAGCGGAGCTGGGAGACGGCGACCTTCGACGGGAAGGTCTACGGAGTGCCGTTCCTCCAGGAGCCGCGCGTCCTGATCGCCAACGCCAAGTGGCTCAAGGAGTCGGGGGTGCGTATCCCCACGCCGGAGCAGCCGTGGAGCTGGGCGGAGTTCCGGAAGATCACCAAGGAGCTCGGCGACGGCAGCGACGGCAAGTACGGCGTCGCCTGGCCGCTGAAGGAGCCGGTCTCCGCCACGCTCAACCTCTCCATGTCGACCGGCGGGAAGATGTTCCACCGCGGCGCGGACGGCAAGGTCGACGTCCGCTTCGACGAGGCCGACGAGATCATGCCCCGTACGGTCCACGACCAGGTCAACGTCGACAAGAGCGCATCGGGCACGACCCTCGGCATGGGCGGGTCCGATACGCTGCCCGGCTTCTTCGGCGGCAAGTACGCGATGGTCCCGCTCGGCTTCTCGTACCGCCAGCAGATCGTCCAGCAGGCACCCAAGGGCTTCGACTGGCAGGTGCTGCCCGCCCCGGCCGGTGCGGAAGGGCTCGCGCAGGGCGTCAGCCCGCAGACCCTGTCCGTCGCCGAGGACAGCGCGCACAAGAAGGAGGCGGCCGAGTTCATCGACTTCTTCCTGCAGCCGAAGAGCATGGTGAAGCTCGCGCGCGGCGACTGGATGCTGCCGACCGGTGCGGAAGCGCTGAAGGACCCGGCCCTGCGCACGGAGAAGGACGGCTGGTCCGCGGGCACCGCCCTCTCCGAGCACCTGCGCCCGGCGCCCGCCCAGTCCGTGCGCGGCTATCCCGAGTGGAAGGACAAGGTCGCGACCCCGGCGCTCCAGGAGTACTACAGCGGGGCGATCGACCTCGACGAGCTGCGGAAGCGGCTGGTGAAGGACGGGAACCTGGTGCTCGCCAGATACCAGCGCTAGGACCCTGTGACTGTGGGGCTTCAGGGTTTCAGGACCCGGCGCCGGGCCGGCCCGCCTGCACGAGCCCCGACTCGTACGCCGCGATGACCGCCTGCGCGCGGTCGCGGACGCCGAGCTTGGCGAAGATGCCGGTGGCGTGGTTCTTCACGGTCTGGACGCCGATCGCCATCTGCCCCGCGATCTCGGTGTTGTCGAGTCCCGATGCGATCAGCCGCAGCACCTCCACCTCGCGCGGGGTGAGCCCGGACAGGTCGGCGCCCGGCGGGTGCGGCACCGGGGCCGGAGCCACGAACGTGGCGAGCAGCCGGGTCAGCAACCGAGGGGCGACGACGGCCTCGCCGCGGTGGACGGTGCGCAGCGCGGCCACCAGCTCCTCGGGGGAGACGTCCTTGGGCAGGAACCCCGAGGCCCCCGCCCGCAGGGCGCCGACCACGTGCTCGTCCATGTCGAAGGTGCTGAGCGCGAGGACCCGGCACCGGGGCAGCTCGGCGGCGAGGCGCTCGGTGGCCCTGACCCCGTCGAGCACCGGCATGCGGATGTCCATCAGGACGACGTCGGGGCCCAGTTCGTGGGCCGCCGCGATGGCCTGCTCGCCGTCGTCCACCTCGCCGATGACCTCGATGGCGGGGTCCGAGCGCAGGATCAGGGAGAGGCCGCGGCGCACGAGCGGCTGGTCGTCCGCGATGAGCACGGTGATCCGGCCGGGGTCGGATTCGGTGGGGGAGGTCATCGGGTCGTCCCGCCCTTCTTGTACGTGTCGGCTTCGGGGGCGTCGGTTCCGTGGGCGTCGGCTTCGTACGTGTCGGCGGGCAGCGGCACACTCGCGACCACCGTGAACCCGCCCTCCGCACGGCGGCCGACCTGGAGGGAACCGTCGTGCAGAGCGATGCGTTCCCGCATGCCCAGCAGACCGTATCCACCGCTTCCGCCGGGCGCCTTGCCGTCACCGGCGCCGTCGTCGGTCACCTCGACGGAGACCCGGTCCGGGAGATAGGCGAGCCGCACCGTGGCGCGGGCGGGACCCGCGTGCTTGCGGGCGTTGGTCAGCGCTTCCTGGGTGATGCGGTAGAGCGTGAGCCCGACGGTCATCGGCAGCGGCCGGGGCCGCCCGGTGACGTGGAGCTCGGCGGGCAGCCCCGCGGCGGTCGAGTCGGCGACGAGCCGCTCGATGCCGTCCACCCCGGGCTGCGGTTCCGACGGCGTCTCCTCCGGGCCCTCGGCGCTGCGCAGGACACCGAGGAGCTGCCGCATCTCGTGCAGGGCCGTGCGGCCCGAGTCCTCCAGGGTCACCAGCGCCTCGCGGGCCGTCTCGGGATCGCGGTCCATGGTCGACCTGGCGCCGCCGGACATCAGGTACATGGTGGTGATGTGGTGGGCCACGATGTCGTGGAGCTCCCGTGCGATGCGGCGCCGTTCCTCGGTCACCGCGCGGTCGGCGAGGAGCTTGCGGTTGATGTCCAGCTGGCTCTTCCACTGCCGCACGGCCAGGCCCACCGCGACGATGAGGCAGGGCGTGACCAGCACGTCGGTGATGCCCATGCCCAGGAAGGGCACGTCGTTGTGCAGATACCGCGCGGTCTGCACGGGTGCGGTGGCGACGACGCCCAGCACCACGGCGCGCCGGTCGCTGTACCTGGCGACCGTGTAGAGCGCCACCGCGACGGCGCCGCCGTAGCTGTTCGACATCGGCGCGCCCGGGTCCACGGCGAGGCCCAGGTTGACGGCCAGCTGCACGACGAGGACCGCGCCGAGCACCGGCAGGGGGTGCCGGCGCCGGAAGAGCAGCGGGCACAGGGAGAGGCAGATCAGCAGGACGCCCGGCACGGTGACGGGTGCCCCCGGCCCCTCTTCGCCGGGCGCGCAGTAGGCCAGTACGTCGAGCGCCACCGCGGCGACGGCGACCGCCGCACTGCCCCAGGTCGGCCGTGCCTTTCCCGCGGGTGGTACCGGAGGGAAGAAGTCGCGTCCCATCCGGGCGCCTCCACAGTGTGCTGATCGAGCCGGGCCATCTCTGCTTTCTGCTTTCCGCACCATTACATCCCGTCCCGCCGGGCGTTTGATCGGCGCGGGGTCGGTTCTTGTCCCCAGTACTGGAGTACTGCCTGCGGCGGAGTGCCGGACCCGGGTCCCGGGTGCGTCCCCTTCCGGCGGCCGACGTCCTCAAGGGGCCCCGCGTGATGACCTGTTGGCATGATCCGCAAGTTGACCTCTTTCTCCACCCGGCATCGATGGCTGACGGTCGTCGTATGGACCGTTCTCGGTGCTGCGCTCTCGTTCGCGGGAAACGCCATGATGTACGACGTCACCGACTCCCAGGCCGGGGACTTCCTGCCCAAGAAGTACGACTCGGCCGTGGCGCTGCGTATCGCCGAGGACGATTTCGGGACCAAGCCCGACCCCAACGCGCTGACCGTGCTCGTCGCCAGGGACGACGGCAAGAAGCTCACCCCCGCCGATCAGCGGCGGATCGCGGGCACCGCGGCCGACCTGGGCCGGGAAAGGGTCGCAGCGGACAAGCCCGAACCCCTGATGAAGGACCATTCCCAGACCCCGCGGGTCTCACCGGGCGCGGTGGCCCCTGACAAGAGTTTCCGGCTCCTCACGGTGTCGCTCGACGGAAATCCCAATGACCCCGGTCTGCAGGACGTCTACAAGAAATTCCGCGACCACGCGAAGGACGAGTTCGCGGACGCGGATCTGCGCGTCGGATTCACCGGCGGAATCGCCTCCACGGTGGACAACGCGGATGCCGAGGAAAGCACGGCGGCCGTCGTATCCGGCCTGACGATGGGCCTCATAGTCCTGCTGAACGTGCTGGTTTTCCGCAGTCTGGCGGCCGCATTCGTGCCCCTGATCGCGGTGGCCCTGATCGGCGGTGTCGCCTCGGGCGCCGTGGTCGGTGCGGCAAAGCTCTTCGACATCGACCTCGACCCGTCCACTCCCTCACTGATCGGCGTCGTGCTTCTCGGCATCGGCATCGACTATTTCCTCTTCCTGATGTTCCGGTTCCGGGAACATCTGCGGAATCATCCCGAGCAGAACGCACGGGCCGCGGCGGCCGAGACGACAGGGCGGGTGGGCAGCGCGATCACGTCCGCGGCCCTGACGATCGTGGCGGCGTTCGCGACGCTGGGCCTCGCGAGCTTCGGCCAGTTCCGGGTCCTCGGTCCGGCCATCGCGATCTCCGTACTCGTGATGCTCCTGGCGAGCCTCACCCTCATGCCCGCCCTCCTCGCCGTGTTCGGACGCGGCATGTTCTGGCCCGCGCGCGCCTGGAAGAAGGAACGCACCGGCGGGATCGCGGCACGCCTGGGACACGCCGTGAGCAGCCGCCCGCTGCGGTACGCCGTCGGCAGCCTGGTGCTGCTCGGTGCGCTGGGCGCGGGCGCCGTCGGCATCAAGATGAGTTACGACCAGCAGGGTCTGCACGAGACCGCCGCCGTCAGGACCGCCGAACAGATCTCCCGCAGCCTCCCCCCGGGCGTCTCCGACCCGCACACCGTCTATGTACGGAGCACCGACGGCGGTGACATCAAGCCGAGTTCGCTCACCGGCATGACCCGCTCCCTGGCCAAGGCGGAGGGCGTCGGCGAGGTGGGGAAGCCGGTGCTCAGCAAGGACCGCACGGCCGCGCGGGTCGACGTGTTCCTGAGCGTCGAGTCCGATACGCAGCAGGCCCGCGACCTGGTCTCGGGCCCCGTCAGGGAGACGGCGGCGCGCACCGCGCCCGAGGGCACGGACGCCTACGTCACGGGGACGGCCGCGATCTTCGCGGACATCTCGACGGCCGTGGAGAAGGACCTGCGCCTGGTGTTCCCGGTCGCCGCCCTGCTGATCGCGGTGATCCTCTTCCTGCTGCTGCGCTCACTGCTCGCGCCGGTCGTGCTGATGATCGCCGTGGGCCTCGGGTTCGTGGCCACCCTCGGCGCGAGCACGCTGCTCTTCCAGCACGGACTCGACCGCCCCGGGGTGTCGTTCACCCTGCCCCTGGTGCTCTTCCTCTTCGTCGTCGCCCTCGGCACCGACTACAACATCCTGATGACCGACCGGATCAGGGAGGAAATGGAGAAGCCGGTCCCGGCGCGTACCGCGGTGGCCGAGGCGGTGCGGCACACCGCGCCCGCCATCGCCACGGCGGGCATCGTGCTCGCGGGCTCCTTCGCCAGCCTCGCCGCGAGCCCCGCCACGCAGGAGATCGGCTTCGCCACGGGCCTCGGCATCCTCCTCTCCGCGCTCGTGCTCTCCCTCGTCCTGGTGCCCGCGCTGGCCGCGATCCTGGGCCGCGGCCTGTGGTGGCCCCGCCGCTCTGGCCGGACACCGGGCCGACACCACCACACGCCGCAGGGCCCGCCGCCCGCGCCTGAGCAGCAGCACCACTACCCGTACGCGTCCGCTCCGGCGCACTTCGAACACGAAGGGCGCATATGAACACCGCTACTTCCTCGGTACGGACGACTTCGGCAACGCCGAGTACGCCCGCACGCTGCGGCTGCTCGTCGACGCCGCGGCGGGGCGGCCTCGCCATCCTGTGCGCCGACACCACCGCGCCGGGCAACGCGGAGTGGTACCGCAAGGCCATCGAGAAGGCCCGGCCGAAGCAGCCGGTGTTCGGACCCTTCCACAACGCGCCGATGCCGTGCGGCTGGTGGAAGCAGAAGCCGCGCGAGCCGCGCACCGAGATCGACAACGCCCTGCCCGCCCTGCAGATCCAGGCCACCGGCGACACCCGCACCACCTACGAGCAGGGACTCGGCATGCACCGGGCGATGCGCGGCTCCAAGCTGGTGACCGTCCCGGTCCGCACCCATGCGGTGTTCGTCGGCTACTCCAACGCCTGTGCCGACAAGGCCGTCAACGACTATCTGCTGACCGGCGAGCTGCCGAGGGAGGACTACACCTGTCCGCGCGATCAGCGGCCGAACAACTCCTGAAGCAGGGCGTGTTCGGGACTGTCCTGGGGGGCGGTCATCACCACCAGCTCGATCCGCTCATGCCCCGGCAGCAGATAGCCGGTGTACGCCAGGGTCAGCGGGCCCGCCTCCGGGTGGTTCAGCCGCTTGTGGCCGGTGTTCGGCCCGCGCACCTCGTGCTCGTTCCACGCATCGGTGAACAACTCGCCGCCGGACGCGGCGAGTTCGGCGAGGAGCGGCTCCTCGCCCGTGCGTCCGGCGAGGGCGTTGCGGAGGCGGTGGACGTTGCCGCGCGCCACCGCCTCCCAGTCCGTGTACAGCTCCTTGGCCCTCGGGTCGCAGAGGGCGAACCACGCGAGGTTGCGGCGGTGCGGCTCGAGCGCGCCGAAGTCCGTCACGAGCCAGGCGGCGGCAGCGTTCCAGGCGAGCACGGAGCGCATGGGGTCGACCAGGTAGGCGGGCCACACAGTGAGCGCCCGCAGCAGGTCGAGCGCCGCCTGCGGGGCCTGGGGTGGCGCGGACGGCACCGGAGGCACGGGCCGCGCCGTGATCCTGTGCAGATGGCCGCGGCCGTCCGCGTCCAGGCGCAGGGCGGTGGCGAGCGCGTCGAGCACTTCGGGTGAGGGGCGGCGCTGGCGCCCCTGTTCGAGGCGCGTGTAGTACTCGGGGCTGATCCCGGCGAGCGCGGCGACCTCGGCCCGCCGCAGCCCCGCGAGCCGCCGCCCCGCGGTCCTCGGCAGCCCGACGCACTCAGGGGTGAGCCGCGCACGCCGAGTCCGCAAGAACCGTGCCAGCTCGGTCGGTCGGGCCTGCGGAGAGCCGGGGGCCGGTGCGGGGTGCGCGGTCATGCGGACGTTGTCCGAAGTGCGGTCATGGGCCCAGTGTCCGTGCGGATGATCGGCCGGGGCCAGCCCCGGGGGTGGCCCCGACAGGGCCACCCCCGCCGGGGAGCCCCCTCACCGGTACCTGGTGCCCCGGCACGCCCCCGCGAAGGCTGCCACCCATGAGCAATCCCGCACCCCGCACTCCACAGCCCACCACCCCACAGCCGACCACTCCACAGCCCACCACACCTAAGCCCGCCCCCGCCCCGCCGAGCCCCGCCACGCTCGCGCTGCTCGTCCTGAGTGCTGCTGCCGGGCTCGACGCGGGCAGTGTCGCCGTGTTGAACAGTGCGCTTCCCGCTCTCGGTGCGGAGTTCGGGGCGGCCCCGCAGGCGTTGTCCTGGGCCGTCAGCGGCTATGCGCTCGCCTTTGCCGGGCTGTTGCTCGCCGGGGGAGCCCTCGCCGATCGGTTTCCGCGCCGCCGCGTGCTGACCGCGGGGCTGCTCGCGCTCGCCGCGGGGGCCGTTCCCGCCGTGGCCGCGAGCGACTTCTGGATGGTCGCGGCGGGCCGGGTCGTGCAGGGCGCGGGCGCCGCGATCACCGTTCCGGCGGCGACCGCGCTGGTCGCCGACCTGTACGCGGCGGGCCCCGCACGCTCCCGCGCCCTCGGTGTCTTCGCCTCGGCGCAGGCGGGCAGTTACGGCGCGGGACTCGTCCTCGGCGGACTGCTCACCGGAGCGGCGGGCTGGCGGCTCGTCTTCGCGGTGCAGGGCGCGGCGGCACTGCTCACCGCGCTCGCCGCGGTACGCGTGCTCCCGCCCGGTGCGCCGGACAGGAACCGCCGCGTCGACCCCGTCGGCGGCGCGGCCCTGGTGGCGACGGTCGTCCTGGTCGTCCTCGGCGTCGATTTGCTCTCGCACCGGGGCGCGGGGCGCCTCCTCGCCGTCGCCGCGGCGGCGGGCGCGGCCGGTGCGGCGACACTGTGGTGGCGGCGCGGTGGCGACGCGCTGCTCGACCGGGCGCTGCTGCGGATCCCGACGGTGCGGACCTCCGCGGCCCTGGCGGTGGTCTTCTACTTCTGCGTGAACGGCTCGCTCTTCTTCGTACCGCTGTATCTGCAGGACGTACGAGGAATGTCACCGGCCCGGTCGGGGCTCGCGGTCCTGCCGGTCAGCGCGGCCGTGACCGCCACGGCACTGCTCGCCGGACGCCTCCTGGAGCGGCTCGGCGCGCGGGCCGTCCTCACGACGGGACTGCTGCTGACCGGGGGAGGAGTGCTGGTGTGGTGCCTGACGGAGTCTCAGAGTCCTTACTGGTGGCCGGTGTTCGTGGGTCTCGTCGTGACCGGGGTCGGGCAGGGGCTGACCTTCCCCGCGCTCACGGCCCTCGGTCTGCGGGGCGTCCCGCGGGGCCGCCAGGGCGCGGCGTCCGCGCTGACCGCCACGGCACTGCAGATCGGCAGCGGGCTCGGGCCCGCGGTCCTCGCCGGAGCGGCTGCGGCGGCCGGTCCTTCGGTCCTGACGGGTCAGCACGTCGCGTTCGCCGCGGCGGCGGGCACGGTGGCAGTGGCGGGGGTGGTGGTCGGGGTGCGCCGGGTGGGGTGACCGGGGGCCACCATGTCAGGGCGGCGCCCCATGGGTGGTGACCAGGTGCGGCCGTCACATCAGGGCGGCGCCCCATGCGTAGTGACCAGGTGCGGCCGTCACATCAGGGCGGCACCCCGTCCCCGGGTGGCGCCGCCCTCCCGCACGTCAGACCGCGACCGACTCCTCCATCTCCTCCTCCTGGGCCTCTCGCTCCTGCCCCCGGGCCGCGTGCCGGGCGGGGGCGGGAGCCGCCGCGGGCCGCTGCCGCCGCTCCCAGAGCCCGGCGACGGCGACGAGCAGCAGGCCGAGCACCAGCCACCCGGCCAGCGTCCACACGTGCGGGGCCAGACCGTGGCCGCCGAAGTAGAGGTGGCTGCGGATGCCCTCGACGAAGCCCGCGCCGTTCCAGAACGCGTGCAGGGAGCCGAAGAAGCCGTTCTGCAGCTCGGGCCGGAAGAGCCCGCCGGACGTCGTGAAGTTGAGCATCACGAAGAGCACCATCATCGCCAGTGTCGTCCAGCGCTTCAGGAACGTGTGCAGTCCGATGCCGATGAAGAGGATCCCCGCCGCGTACAACCAGCACATGGCCCACACGCCCCACAGGCCCTGGTGCACCAGGTGGAAGATCGGCCCCGCGAGCGCCGCGCCGATCAGGCTGACGGCGAAGGAGACCCCCACGACGAGCCCCGCCCTGGCCCGCATCCGCAGCCCCGCGCCCGCCGCGCCGAGCACCGCGACCGACGCGTACGAGCCGATGCTCACGGCGACGAGCAGGAAGAACAGGCCCTGGCCCGTGGGGTCGTCCTCGACGGGCGGTGCCACGTCGGTGACCTTCAGCGGCAGGCCCTGCCGCGCGGCGATGGGCGTGAAGAGCTTCTGGGCCGCCGTGGCGCTCATGTCGGACCCGGCGGTGGCCACGATCAGCTCGGGCGACTTCGCGTCGGGGACGTAGGCGCCCGCGATGTCGAGGGACTTGAGCGCGTCGACCGCCTGCTCGCGGTCGGCGAGGGTGCGCACGTCCAGTGCGTCGCCCGCCTTGTCCTTGATGCCCTGCGCGAGGGCCTGGGTCTGCGGGCCCGACCCGACGACGGCAATCGGCATGTCGTTCGGCTCGGGCGTCACGAACGCGCCCATATAGGCCAGGCCCATGCCGAGGCACATCAGCAGGGGCGTGACCAGGTGGAGGAGGACGTGGCGCAGGGCGTCGCGCAGTCGGGGGGCGGGTTCCGCGGTGGCGGACATGAAAGGTCTCCGGGGACTCGGCAGGTGGTTGGCCTGGGGTGGTTGGTATATGCAACTCAGATGGTTGGCATATACAACTCTCTTCGGTGTTGTACTCTACAACCATTCGCGGAGAGGGAGAAATCGTGACGGATCGAGACGGTGACCGGCCCGGTGTGCGGGACGAGTCCATCGAGGTCATCCAGCGGGAGATGACCGCGTTCGCCCGGCGGGCGCGCGCCACCGCCGCGCGGATGCACCCCGAGCTCTCGCTCGTCTCCTTCACGCTGCTCGCCCACCTCGAGTTCCAGGGGGGCTGCCGGGCCACGGATCTGGCCGCGCACTACACGCTGGACAAGTCGACGATCAGCAGGCAGGTGGGGGCGTTGGAGAAGGCCGGGCTCGTCGAGCGGCGGCTCGATCCGGCCGACCACCGGGTGCACGTGCTGCACCTCACCAACCGGGGCAACGAGGTCCTCGTGCAGGTCGGGGACGCCCGTCGGGTCGCCTTCCAGGAGCGGCTCGCGGGGTGGAGCGGGGCGGACCTGTCGCGGTTCGCCGACTATCTGCTCCGTTATAACGAGGCCGCAGTCGAGGGTCCGGCGTGACAGGCGGTCCTGGGTGAGGTCCTGAATGAGGTTGCACGAGACGTCTCGTCTCGCATAAGGTCCGGGGCATGACCTCATCCCGGCCTGCCCACATCGCCATGTTCTCGATCGCCGCCCACGGGCACGTCAATCCGAGCCTCGAAGTGATCCGTGAGCTGGTCGCGCGCGGACACCGCGTCACGTACGCCATTCCGCACGCCTTCGCGGAGAAGGTCGCCGAGACCGGCGCCGAGCCGCGGCCCTACGCCACGACGCTGCCCTCACCGGACGACGACCCGGAGGCGTGGGGCACCGAGCTGATCGACAACATCGAGCCGTTCCTCGCCGACGCGATCGCCGTACTCCCCGAGCTGGCCCGCGCCTACGAGGGCGACGAGCCCGACCTCGTCCTGCACGACATCACCTCCTACCCGGCGCGCGTCCTCGCCCGCCGCTGGGGCGTCCCCGAGATCTCGCTCTCGCCGAACCTCGTCGCCTGGGACGGGTACGAGGAGGAGGTCGCCGAGCCGATGTACGCGGAGTTGAAGGAGACCGAGCGCGGCAAGGCGTACTACGCGCGCTTCCACACCTGGCTGGCGGAGAACGGCGTCACCCAGCACCCCGACCCCTTCGTCGGGCGCCCGCCGCGCTCGCTCGTGCTGATCCCCAAGGCGCTGCAGCCGCACGCCGACCGGGTCGACGAGGACGTGCACACGTTCGTCGGCGCCTGCCAGGGCGACCGGGCGGCGCAGGGCGACTGGGAGCGGCCCGCGGGTGCGGAGAAGGTGCTGCTCGTCTCGCTCGGCTCGTCCTTCACCAAGCAGCCCGGCTTCTACCGCGAGTGCGTCGAGGCCTTCGGGAACCTGCCCGGCTGGCACGTGGTGCTCCAGGTCGGCAAGCACGTCGAACCGGCCGAACTCGGCGAGCTGCCCCCGAACGTGGAGGTGCACGCGTGGGTGCCGCAGCTCGCCGTCCTCAAGAAGGCCGACGCCTTCATCACGCACGCCGGGGCGGGCGGCAGCCAGGAAGGGCTCGCCACCGCGACGCCGATGGTGGCCGTGCCGCAGGCCGTGGACCAGTTCGGCAACGCCGACATGCTCCAGGGGCTCGGCGTGGCCCGGCACCTGCCGATGGCGGAGGCGACCGCGGCGACGCTGCGTGAGGCCGTCCTCGCGCTGGTCGACGACCCGGAAGTGGCCCGCAGGCTGGGGGAGATCCAGGGCGCGATGGCCGCGGAGGGCGGCACGAAGAGGGCGGCGGACCTCATCGAGGGGGAACTGCGGGAGCTGCCCCTTGGGGCAGAAAAAGGATTGCCCCTTCGGGCAGATGTAACGCTCCGTGGCGCTATTGGGTAACGGCCCGGTCATTCGATAACGCTCAGGTAACGCAACACCGTCCTGACAGAGTCATTGACTCGTCCCACAAGGTTGACCGTTACCCCCGGTCAAAGGTTGCACGCCGGAGATCTTGTTCCTTGAGCGAACTACTTCCTAGCGTGGGATGAACTTTCGCCGAACGCCAGGAAGTTGACCCCCATGCGTCGAGACATACCGCCCCTCGCCGAGGTGCGCCGCATCACCGAGAAGAAGCGCGACGCGTGGTGGACCGTGTTGCTTGTCGACCCGGTCGCCACGCCGCTCGTGCGGTTCACCGCGATGCGGACGCGCGTCACGCCCAACCAGATCACCTGGGGTGCGTTCATCCTCGGCCTCGGCTCGGCGGCGTGCTTCGCGCTCGGCGACTGGAAGTGGCTGGCCCTCGGCGCGGTCATCTACCACCTCAGCTTCATCTTCGACTGCATGGACGGCAAGCTCGCCCGCCTCACCGGGCAGGGCTCCGTCTTCGGCGCCTGGCTGGACTTCGTCTTCGACCGGATCCGCGTGATGGTCTGCGGCGTCGCGCTGATGGCCGGGCAGTACGACCGCACCGGCGACACCTTCTACATCTGGCTGGCCCTCGGCGTGGTCGCGCTCGACACCCTGCGCTACATCAACTCGCTGGAGATCTTCAAGATCCGGCACACCATGCGAAAGCAGATCAAGACCCGCATGCGGGCGGCGCGGCGCGCGCAGAACGAGGCGGAGCTCGCCTTCATGGAGGACCTGCTGCGGGAGAACCCCTCGGCGGACATCGAGCAGGACCTGCAGCGGGCCGCGGGCGAGGCGGTGGACTACGTCCCGCTGCCGCCCGAGGAGGGCGAGGCCCCAGAGGCCGTGGAAACCACCGGTGCCGACGGGGAGGCGGCACCGGTGCGCAAGGCCCAGGTGATCGACCTGCACCAGGAGTTCCGGCGGAAGTTCCCTGCTTATCTGCGGGTCCGTTCCTTCCTGCTGCGCCACCGCATTCGCGCGCACCTGGTGAGCGGAATCGAATTCCAGATGGGCGTCTTCATGATCGGTCCGCTCTTCGATGTCGTGATGCCCGCGACGATCGTCTCCGGGGCGCTCCTTCTGGTCTTCGAACTCGCCATCATCTACAAGCTGCTCCTCTCGACGCGTGACTTCACGCGGACGATCGACTCCTTCGAGGAGCAGAAAGTCCCCACTGCCGCATAACACTCACCGCGGCGCAGTACGTGTATTTCCCGACGCCGGTCGGGCTGGACTCCCCAGCCCGACCGGCGTTGCCCGTGTGGCACAAAGTGCCCACTGTTACCGCGAGTTGGGGGTGTTGTGGCCCGGGATGTCCGATCCGGTGCTACAGATCCGGTTTGTTATTACGGAACCTTGTTGAACAAGTCACAGCTGTATGAAGGTATTGATCTGCGCGCGTCAATCCGCCAGTGTTTCGTCCCAACACCCGGAGATCTTCCGGGCCTCAAGGGGTGTCGCAACGAACTTGTTGTCACGGCACGCCCTTGGGCGACAGCTGAATAAAACCCCCCACATCCCCCCACACAGCACTGAGGAGACCCCTCTTCATGGCAACTCACAAGCGTGCCCGCACGATGAAGCTCACCGCCGCGATAGCCACCGCCGCCACCGCGGTCGGTGTCACCGTGTTCGCGACCTCGTTCGCCGGTGCGTCCACCCCCGCCGAGGGCAAGGTGTACGGCCTGGACGCCAAGGGTGCCGTGGCCGGCAGCTACATCGTGATGATGGACGAGAAGGCCGACAAGGGTGCCAAGTCGGACCTCGCCAAGGAGTACGGCGGTCAGCTCAAGCACAACTACTCCTCCGCGATCAACGGCTTCTCCGCCAAGGGCCTGAGCGAGACCGACGCCAAGCGCCTGGCCGCCGACCCGGCCGTCGGCAAGGTCGTCCAGTCGAAGAAGTTCTCCATCGACGCCACCCAGGACAACCCGCCGTCGTGGGGCCTGGACCGCATCGACCAGGCGGACACCGCCGGTGACAAGAAGTACACCTACCCGGACGCCGCGGGTGAGGGCGCCACGGCGTACGTCATCGACACCGGTGTCCGCGTCAGCCACAAGGACTTCGGCGGCCGCGCCACGTCCGGCTTCGACGCCGTGGACAACGACGACAACGCCGACGACGGCAACGGCCACGGCACGCACGTCGCGGGCACCATCGCCGGTGACGCGCACGGCGTCGCCAAGAAGGCGAAGATCGTCGCCGTCCGCGTCCTGGACGACCAGGGCTCCGGCACCACCGAGCAGGTCGTCGCGGGCATCGACTGGGTCACCAAGAACCACAAGGGCCCCTCCGTCGCCAACATGAGTCTCGGCGGCGGCGCGGACGAAGCCCTCGACGCGGCCGTCAAGAAGGCGATCGACGCGGGCGTGACCTTCGCGGTCGCCGCGGGCAACGAGTCGACCGACGCGGGCCAGGGCTCCCCGTCCCGCGTGAAGGAGGCCATCACGGTCGCCTCCTCCACCAAGGACGACGAGCAGTCGGACTTCTCCAACTACGGCTCCGTCGTGGACATCTACGCCCCGGGCTCGGACATCACGTCCGACTGGAACACCGGTGACGACGCCACCAACACCATCTCCGGTACGTCGATGGCGACCCCGCACGTCGTGGGCGCCGCCGCCGTCTACCTCGCGGGTCACCCGGACGCCAAGCCCGCGGACGTCGCCAAGGCGCTGACCGACGGTGCGACCGCGGACAAGATCTCCAACCCGAGCGAGGGCACGCCCAACAAGCTCCTGAAGGTCGTCGAGTAATCCTCGCCGCCCGCTGAGCCGCGGCCGTCGTGCCCACCCCCACGGGGCACGGCGGCCGCTTTATCGTGTGCGTATGGCGATCAAGACATACGCGGTGCTGCTGCGCGGCATCAACGTGGGCGGCCACAAGAAGGTGCCGATGGCCGAGCTGCGCACGCTCCTCGAAGGGCTCGGGCACGGCGGCGTGCAGACGTATCTGCAGAGCGGCAACGCGGTCCTCACCGCGGACCACGGGGACGAGGAATCCCTGGCCGCCGAGGTGGGGGCGGCGATCGAGGAGCACTTCGGCTTCGCCGTCGACGTCCTCGTGCGCGACCACGCCTATCTGAAGGCGGTGGCGGACGCGTGCCCGTTCCCCGCGGCCGACCTCGAAGCGAAGCAGCTGCACGTCACCTACTTCTCCGGGCCCGTCGACCGGGACCGCTTCGCCCCCGTCGAGCAGCAGGCCTTCCTGCCCGAGGAGTTCAGGCTCGGCGACCGCGCCCTCTACCTGTACGCCCCCGACGGCCTCGGCCGCTCCAAGCTCGCCGAGCAGCTGGCGAAGCCCCGCCTGACCAAGGGCCTCATCGCCACCACCCGCAACTGGAACACCGTCGCCCGGCTGGAGGAGATGACCCGTGGCTGAACGCACCCCTGCCGTCGAGGCCGCCGTCGAGGCCGCCGTCGAGGCCGAACTGCGGCTCCTCGACCCCGAGGTGCGCGTCTCGCCCGAGCTCTTCGGTGCCCTGCTGCATCCGGAGTTCACCGAATTCGGCGCCTCGGGCACCCGGTGGGACCGCGCGTCGATCGTGCGGGTCCTCATGGCGGCCGGGGAGCCCGGCACCGACCCCGTCACGGTCTCCCGCATGCGGGGCGTCCAGCTCGCCGACGACCTGGTGCACTTGACGTTCGACACGGACAGCAACGGACGCCTGGCCCACCGCAGTTCACTGTGGCGGAAGTCGGAGAGCGGCTGGCGGATCTGGTTCCATCAGGCCACGCCGTTCAGCGAGGAGTGAGGTCAGGCATGCGCTACATCATCATCGGGGCAGGAGCGGTCGGCGGCACCGTGGGCGGGCGGCTCGCCGAGGCGGGACACGAGGTGGTCCTCGTCGCCCGGGGTGCCCACGCCGCCGCCCTGCGCGGCGGCGGCCTGCGCCTCAGGACGTCCGAGGGAACCCGCACCCACCGGCTGCCCGTCGTCGAACAGCCCTCCGAGCTAGGTGAGTTGGACCCCGACGACGTGCTCTTCCTGGCCGTCAAGACCCAGGACGGCGCCGCGGCCCTCGACGCCTGGGGCGGACGCCCGGTGACCGGCGGCGGCACCGCCGCCGAGCGGCTCCCGCTGGTCTGCGCGCAGAACGGCGTGGAGAGCGAACGCATCGCCCTGCGCCGCTTCCGTCACGTGTACGGCGTGTGCGTCTGGCTGCCCGCCTCCCACACGGAGCCGGGCGAGGTGTCCGCCGCGGGCGCCCCGTACTCGGGCATGCTGCACATCGGCCGCTACCCGACGGGCACGGACGAGACCGCCCGCCGGATCGCCGCAGACCTGGAGAAGTCGCGGATCCTCGCGCCCGTCGTCGCCGACGTGCTCCGCTGGAAGTACGCGAAGCTGCTGGCCAACCTGGCCAACTCCATCGAGGCGGTCACCGGGCCGATCACCGGCGACGAGGCCCGGAACCTGTACGCACGGGCCCGCGCCGAGGGCGAGGCCGCGTTCACCGCCGCCGGGATCGTGTGGGTGGGCGACGAGGAACAGCGGGAGACCCGCGGCGACCGCATCCGCCTCGAACCCCTCGACGGCTCCCCGCGCGGCGGCGGCTCCTCCTGGCAGAGCCTCGACCGCGGCACGGGCAGCATCGAGGCCGACTACCTCAACGGCGAGATCGCCCTGCTCGGACGGTTGCACGGGGTGCCCACACCGGTGAACGACGCGCTCCAGAGGGTCGCCAACGCCTTCGCCCGTGAGCGGCGGCCCGCGGGCTCGATGACGGTGGCGGAGCTGGCCCTGGAGATCGACGGCGAGGGCGGGTGACCCCGTTGCTCCGTACGAAGTGGCCCGGCCGGACGGGGTGCCAATGGCCCACAAGCGGGAGCCAATGCCTGGATAGTGTCGAGACATGACGAAGCCCGACGCCACGCCCGATGCCACACCGGACGCCACCGCCCACGCCCCGACCCGGGTCGACTTCTACTTCGACCCGGCCTGCCCGTTCGCCTGGATCACCTCGCGCTGGATCCTGGAGGTCGAGCGCCACCGCGACCTCGACCTGCGCTTCCACGTGATGAGCCTCTACTTCCACAACGAGGGCAACGAGCTCCCTGAGTGGTACCGCGACCTGGTCGACCGCTCCCTCACCCTCACCCGGATCGCCGCGGCCTCCGCCGAGCGGCACGGCGAGGAGATCCTCCGCGACCTCTACACCGCCTTCGGCACCCGGGTCCACCAGGAGAAGAACGAGGACTTCGACGAGGTCGCCGCGCAGGCCCTGGCCGAGCTCGGGCTTCCGGCCGAGCTCGCGGCGGCGGCGCGCGACGCCTCGTACGACGAGCCGCTGCGGCGCAGTCACGACGCGGGCAAGGACCCGGCGGCCGACGGCTATGTGGGCACGCCGACGATCCACGTCGACGGCACCGTCTGGTTCGGGCCTGTCCTGCGCGCGATCCCGCGCGGCGAGGAGGCCGCCCGGCTCTTCGACAGCTTCCGCGTCCTCGCGGGCCACCCGGACCTCTTCGAGCTGAAGCGCGCCCGCACCGGCGGCCTGGACTTCTCCTGAGCTCCCGGGGGCGGGAGCCTCACGGCGCGACGGGTGCGACCGGTGCGACGGGCTCCCCGGGGAGTCGCGAGGTGAGGTGCAGGGTGACCCTGCCGTCCTCCTCGGGGATCTCACGGATCCGTACGTAGCCGAGGCGCGCGAGGACGGAGAGGGACGGGGCGTTCTCCGAGTCGACCGTCGCGTGCACCTCGGCGAGGCCCAGCGTCTCGTGCCCGTACGCGGTGAGGAGCCGCGCCAGTTCCGTGCCGAGGCCGAGGCCCCAGCTGTCCCTGGTCAGGCCGTAGACGATCTCGGTGCCGTCGAGCCAGGTCTCCGGGGACGGCTTGACCTCGGCATGGCCGACGTAGCGCCCCTCGTGCCGGACCGCCCAGACGGGAAAGCGGTCCTCCGGGTAGATCAGGTCGAGGATCCTGCCGAACAGGGCGCGGTCGTCCGCCGCGCTCTGGATGCCGTCCCCGAACCAGCGGCCCACGGCCTCGTCCTGGAAGAGCGCGACGAAGTCCGCCTCGTCGGAGGCGACATAGGGGGAGAGGGAGAGGCGTTCGGACCTCAGTTCGGGCGTCATTGGCGTGACGGTAAGGGGGCGGGCACGGGGCCGCAAGCCGATTCGGGCGTGCTCAGGTCGTGCTCAGCCCGCCACCCGCGGCAGCCCGATGGGGTTCGGGAAGGGCAGGACGTCCGAGTCCAGGATGCGGCGGACCGCCGGTTCCAGCGCGGTGAGGAGCGCGTCCGCCTCCCCCCTGGGCAGCGGGCGGAGCAGCCGCCCCGCGAGGCGGTCCGTGTCCTCCTCTATCAACTCCCGCTTGCTGACGCCGTGTTCGGTGACCCGGTCCGACGTGTCGAGCAGCCCCATGTAGCGCATCCGGTCCACTGAGGCCGCCCACTCCTCCTCCGTCCAGCCCCGGTCCTGCCGGATACCGGCCGCGTCCACCCGGTCCGTCGCGGCGGCCAGGACCAGACTCTCGCGGGCGTCCAGCCCGTGATCGGCGAGGACCGCGACATGCGCGTCGCCCCGGAACTCGCGCACGCACGTGACCAGTTGCCAGAGCCGCTCGACCGGATCGGAGCGGTGCGCCAGATCGCGGTTGGCGGCGAACAGCGGACGCGCGAGCGATGGCGCGTCCGCCACCATGGCCATCAGCGGATCGTTGACCTTGGCCGCCAAGTCCTCGATGGACGGCACCAGTTGACGCAGCGCGGCAGCCGTGACGCGGGCGCGCTCCTCGATGACCCGATCCGGCGACGCGTACTCCCACGCCGACGGCAGGGCCCGCGCCACCATGCCCGGCGCGAAGACACCGAGCGCGGCGGCCGCCACCCCGGGGCCGACCCGCCCCATGGGCGCGGTACGGGCCGCGAAGTACCCCATCCAGAAGCCCTTGAGTCCCACGGCTCTGCCGAGGCCGCGGCAGCGCTCCTCGAAGTAGACCACCGCGTGCAGGGGTTCGGTGCGCAGCCACAGCGTGCGGGATCGGCTCGGGGTCATGAACCCACAAGCTAGGCCAGTGCGGGAATCCGCGCCAGGGGAGCAACGGGGCAGGTGCCAGGCGCATACGCCTCGTCGTAGCGCCGTAGCAGCAGACTCGCCACTTCCGGTGCGGGGCCGAGGACTTCGGCCAGCACGTCGGCGTCGGCGGCGCCCCGCGCGATGCGGTCCGGCAGGAAGCCGGGGGCCAGGACGTAGGGCGCGACGGCCACCCGCCGCACCCCCTGCACGGCCCGCAGCGCGCGCACGGCGTCCTCCGTGCGCGGCAGAGATGCGGAGGCGAACGCAGGCCGCACGGCGCACCAACCGGTACACCGCCACTCCCGCGCGATTTCAGCGATCACTGCGATCGCCTCCGGGTCAGAGGACCCCGCCGAGGCCAGCACGACCCCGGTCGAGGACTTGTCGGCGGGGTCGAGCCCCGCCTCGTAGAGCCGCCGCTCCAGGGCGGAGACGAGCAGCGGCGACGGGCCGAGCACCGCCGCCTGCCGGATGCGCAGCGCGGGCGGAGCCTCGCGCAGCACCGCGGGGATGTCCGACTTCGCGTGGAACGCGCGGGTCAGGAGCAGCGGCTGGGCCACCACGTCCCGTACGCCCTCCGCGGCGAGCCGCTCCAGGACGCCGGACACGGTCGGGGCGTTGAAGTCGAGGAACCCCGTCTCCACCCGCAGTCCCGGGCGCAGCGACCGCACCCGGCGCACCATTGCGCGCACGGTCGCGGCGTGCCGCGGGTCACGGCTGCCGTGGGCGACGAGAAGAAGGACGGGACGGTGCACGGCGGTTCAGCTCCTCCCGGCGAGGCCGCGGCTGCGCAGGACGCGCCGCTCCAGCGGGCTGAAGATCAGCAGGTCGATGGCGATGCCGACGATGAGGATGAGGAAGATGGCGAGGAAGACCATGGACATGGAGCTGGCGTTGCGGCCGTTCTCCAGGAGCTGGCCGAGGCCCACGCCGAGGTCGGGCGAGGACGCGATGATCTCGGCGGCCATCAGCGAGCGCCAGGAGAACGCCCAGCCCTGCTTGAGGCCCGCGAGATAGCCGGGCAGCGCCGCGGGGAGCACGATGTGCCAGGTGTGCCGCAGGCCCGTCGCGCCGAGCGTGCGGCCCGCGCGCAGGAACAGCGGCGGCACCTGGTCGACGCCGGAGACCAGGCCGTTGGCGATGGAGGGCACGGCGCCGAGCAGGATCACCGCGTACATCATCGAGTTGTTCAGGCCCAGCCAGATCACGGCCGGCGGCACCCAGGCCACCGAGGGCAGGGACTGCAGACCGGACAGGATCGGTCCGATCGCCGCCCTGATGAACCGCACCCGCGCCACGATCAGGCCGAGCGGCGTGCCGATCGCCAGGGCGAACAGGAAGCCGAGCAGGCCGCGCGAGACGGACGTCCAGATGTAGTCGAGCAGGGTGCCCTGCAGCCAGGCCGTGCGCACCTCGTCCCACACCGCGCCCGGGGAGGGCAGCTTGCTGGGGTCGTCGACGATGCCGAAGGAGACCAGTGCCTGCCACACGAGCAGCACCAGCACCACCGCGGTGAGCGGCGGCAGCACCTTCTGGACCAGCACCTGGCGTACGGGCGTGCGGGTGGGGCCCGTCTGCGAGTCCAGCGCGTCCAGGCCCGCCTCCAGACCGGCGAGGTCCTGGCCGTCGCCGGACTCCTTGACCGGTCCGGTCGTCGTCTCAGTGCTGGCCATGGCGGCGGATCTCCCCACGCAGTTGTTCGGTGATCTCGACGGACAGTTCCGCCACGGCGGTGTCCTCGATGCGGCGCGGGTGCGGGATCTCGACCCGCCACTCGTGCGCCACCCGGCCGGGGCGCGACGAGAGGAGCACGACGCGCTGGGCGAGGCGCACGGCCTCGCGGACGTTGTGCGTGACGAAGAGGACGGAGACGTTCGTCTCGCGCCAGATGCGGGTCAGCTCGTCGTGCAGGACGTCACGCGTGATCGCGTCGAGCGCCGCGAACGGCTCGTCCATCAGCAGCAGACGGCTGTCCTGGGCGAGCGCGCGGGCCAGCGCCACGCGCTGGCGCATGCCGCCGGACAGCTCGTGCACCCGCTTGCCGTACGCGCCCCGCAGCCGGACGAGTTCGAGGAGCTCCTCGGCCTTCGGGCGGCGGTCCGCCTTCGGCACGCCGCGCAGCTTCAGGGCGAGCTCGATGTTCTTGCCCGCGGTCAGCCACGGGAAGAGCGCGTGCTCTTGGAACATCAGGGCCGGGCGGCCGTCCGTCGTGATGGCGCCCGCGGACGGCTCGTCGAGTCCGGCCACCAGGTTGAGCAGCGTCGACTTGCCGCAGCCCGACGCGCCCAGGAGAGTGACGAACTCGCCCGGCGCGACATCGAGCGTGATGTCGTCCAGGACCAGCTGAGGTCCGGCGGGACCGCCGAAGGACTTCGAGACGTGCTCGATCCGTGCGGCGTGCTCAGCCGTGGGGCGGGTGTCCTCCGTGGCCTTGGCGAGGGTCGTTGCCATGGTCGTCACCTCCTGGGAACGTCGTCTTCCGGGGTTACTTGACGCCGAGTCCGGCGTCGTCGACCGGGGATTCGCCCTCGGCCTTGAGGACCTTGTTCAGCGGACGGAGGTCGTAGATGCCCTTGAGGTCGGGCTTCTCCAGGAGACCGGCCTTGACCGCGTGGTCCGCCTCGGCGTCGAGCGTCGCGGCCAGCGGGTCGTTGGTCGTCTGGATCGACTTCCACGCCGGGTCGAGCACCTCGGCGGGCAGCGGCTTTCCGGAGTCCGCCTTCAGCCGTGCGTTCGCGGCGGCCTTGGCCTTCTCAGGGTTCTTCGCGATCCACGCATTGGTCTTCACGGCGCCGCGCAGTACGGCCTCGACGACCTTCGGGTGCTCCTTCAGGAACTCCTGCCGCACGATGATGTTGGTGATCACGAACTTCTTGTCCGGCCACAGGTCGGACTCGTCGAGGAGCACCTTGCCGCCCTCGGCGACCAGCTTGGACGCGGTCGGCTCCGGCACCCAGGCGCCGTCGATGGAGCCGGACTTGTAGGCATCCGGGGTGATCTTGTTGTCGGTGCGGACCACCGACACGTCACCCTTGCCGCTCTGCGCGTCGACGTCCCAGCCCTGCTCGGCGATCCAGTTGAGGAAGGCCACGTCCTGGGTGTTGCCGAGCTGCGGCGTCGCGATCTTCTTGCCCTTGACGTCCTTCAGGGACTTGATCTTCTTCGGGTCGACCACGAGCTTCACGCCGCCGGAGGCCGAACCACCGATGATCCGCAGGTTCTTGCCCTGCGACTTGGTGTAGCCGTTGATGGCGGGCGACGGGCCGATCCAGCCGATGTCGATCGACTTCGCGTTCAGCGCCTCGATCTCCGAGGGGCCCGCGTTGAACTGGGCGTACTTCGCCTCCGTGCCGCCGAGCTCCTTCTGGAACAGGCCCTCCTGGTTGCCGACCAGGGCGGTGGCGTGGGTGAGGTTCGGGAAGTACCCGATCTTCACGCTGTCCAGGCCGTCGATCTTCTTGGCGCCATCGGCGATCTTGGCCTTGCCGTCCTCGTCGGAGGAGTCGGAGCCGTAGCCGCAGGCGCCGAGCGCCAGGGCGAGGAGGGGCAGCGCCGCGAGTGCGGCGAGTCGAGTACGTGGAGCAGGCACGGGAGGTGGTCCCCTCGTCGGCCCGGGCGCACGCCGTCAGGTCGTGGCCGGGAGATCGGCAGGTCTTCGTTTCCGGGGTCGTCGCAGGGAAAGCGTCACTCCGCACATCGCGCGACCCCGCCCTGCCCGCTGCCGAGGGCGCCGCTGCCGATGCGGCCGCCCTCCTTCGCGAACGTCGCGTATACGTCTACGTAGGTCATGTCAGAAGTCCCAGCCCTCATCGTCGGCGGGGGCGACCGGCTCCGCGGGGGCGTCGGTCGGCGCGGCGAACGCGTCGCCCGCCATGCCTGCCGCCAGCGTCGTGCCGTCCGCGGGATCGATCAGCAGGAAGGATCCGGTGCGGCGCGAGTCGGCGTACGAGTCGAGCGCGAGCGGCTCGGCGGTGCGGATCTTGACCCGGCCGATGTCGTTGGCGACGAGCCGGCCGGGCTCCGGGTGCTGCGAGAGGTCGTCGAGGGTGAGCCGCGACGGGATCTCCTTGACGATCGCCTTGACCGTACGGGTGGTGTGCTTGAGCAGCACCCGCTGGCCGACGGAGAGCGCGGTGTCCGCGACGTGGCAGACCGTCGCCTCCACGTCCTGCGAGGTCTTTGGGACGTCGCGGCTCGGCACCAGCAGATCGCCGCGCGAGATGTCGATGTCGTCCTCCAGGAGCAGCGTGACGGACTGCGGCGTCCACGCCACGTCCACCGGCTGTCCCAGCAGGTCGATCCCGGTGACCTTCGAGGTCCGTCCGGAGGGCAGCACCGTCACGGACTCGCCGACGCGGAAGGTACCGGCCGCGATCTGGCCCGCGTAGCCGCGGTAGTCGGGGTGCTCGGCGGTCTGCGGACGGATCACGTACTGCACGGGCAGGCGTGCGTGGCAGGAGGCGAGGTCGTGGCTGACCGGGACCGTCTCCAGGTGTTCCAGGACGGTCGGGCCGCCGTACCAGTCCATGTTCGACGACGGCTCGACGACATTGTCACCAGCCAGCGCCGAGATCGGGATGGCGGTGATCTCCGGAACGCCCAGCTCACCGGCGTACGCGGTGAACTCCTTGGCGATCTCCGCGAAGACCGTCTCGTCGTACGCGACGAGGTCCATCTTGTTCACGGCGAGGACCACGTGCGGGACGCGGAGCAGCGCGGCCACGGCGGCGTGCCTGCGGGTCTGCTCGATGACGCCGTTGCGGGCGTCGACGAGGACGACGGCGAGGTCGGCGGTGGAGGCGCCGGTGACCATGTTCCGGGTGTACTGCACGTGGCCCGGGGTGTCGGCGAGGATGAACCGGCGCCGGGCCGTCGCGAAGTAGCGGTAGGCCACGTCGATGGTGATGCCCTGCTCGCGCTCGGCCCGCAGGCCGTCGGTGAGCAGCGCCAGGTCGGGGGCTTCGGCGCCGCGGCTTGCCGAGGCGCGCTCCACGGCCTCCAGCTGGTCGGTGAGGACCGACTTGGAGTCGTGGAGCAGGCGGCCCACCAGGGTGGACTTGCCGTCGTCGACGGAGCCCGCGGTGGCGAACCTCAGCAGGGTGGTGGCCGACAACTGCTCGGTGGAGAGCGGCTTCACCGGCTCGGTGGTGCTGTTGCTCATGGTTAGAAGTACCCCTCGCGCTTGCGGTCTTCCATCGCGGCCTCGGACATCTTGTCGTCGGCGCGGGTGGCCCCTCGCTCGGTCAGCCGGGACGCGGCGATCTCGGTGATGACGGCGTCCAGCGTGGTGGCGTCGGAGTCGACGGCGCCGGTGCAGGACATGTCGCCGACCGTGCGGTAGCGGACGAGCCGCTTCTCGACCGTCTCGCTCTCCTTGGGGCCGCCCCACTCGCCCGCGGTCAGCCACATCCCGGAGCGCTGGAACACGTCGCGCTCGTGCGCGAAGTAGATGCCGGGGAGCTCGATGTCCTCGCGGGCGATGTACTGCCACACGTCCAGCTCGGTCCAGTTGGAGAGCGGGAAGACGCGGACGTGCTCGCCGGGCGCGTGGCGGCCGTTGTAGAGCTGCCACAGCTCGGGGCGCTGGCGGCGCGGGTCCCACTGGGAGAACTCGTCGCGCAGCGAGAACACCCGCTCCTTCGCCCGCGCCTTCTCCTCGTCACGGCGTCCGCCGCCGAAGACCGCGTCGAACTTCTCGCTCTGGATCTTCTCCGTGAGCGGCACGGTCTGGAGCGGGTTGCGGGTGCCGTCCGGGCGCTCCTTGAGGGCGCCGCGGTCGATGTACTCCTGCACCGACGCGACGTGCAGCCGCAGTCCGTGCTCGGCGACCACGCGGTCGCGGTACTCCAGGACCTCGGGGAAGTTGTGTCCCGTGTCCACGTGCAGCAGCGAGAAGGGGATCGCCGCGGGGGCGAACGCCTTCAGCGCCAGGTGCAGCATGAGGATGGAGTCCTTGCCGCCGGAGAACAGGATCACCGGGTTCTCGAACTCGCCCGCCACCTCGCGGAAGATGTGGACGGCCTCGGACTCCAGGGCGTCCAGGTGGCTGAGCGCGTACGGGCTGTCGGTGCCCTCGTCGGTCACTGTGGCGACGGTCGTCATGCTGCAACCCTTTCGTTCGCTTCTCCGCCTGCACGGCGCAGAGGTGCGGGCCTCGCGGTCTTGTGCGGCCGGGCGGCCGTGCACGCGTCGCTCACAGGACACCCCTTTCGGTGAGCAGCGCGTGGAGAGCCGCCGCGGACTCCTGCACGGTCTGGTCCTGCGACTCGATGCGCAGGTCGGGCGAGTCCGGTGCCTCGTACGGGTCGTCGACCCCGGTAAGACCGGAGATCTCGCCCGCCGCCTGCTTGGCGTACAGGCCCTTCACATCGCGTACGGAGCAGACCTCGACCGGCGTCGCGACGTGCACCTCCAGGTACGCGGTGCCGTTCGCCTGGTGGCGCTTGCGGACCGCCTCGCGGCTGTCGGCGAACGGCGCGATCACCGGCACCAGGGCCAGCACGCCGTTGCGGGCGAGGAGTTCGGCGACGAAGCCGATCCGCTGCACGTTGGTGTCCCGGTCCTCGCGGCCGAAGCCGAGGCCCGCCGAGAGGAACGCGCGGATCTCGTCGCCGTCGAGGACCTCGACGCGACGGCCGTCGGCGCGCAGCAGGCCCGCGAGTTCGTACGCGATGGTGGTCTTTCCGGCGCTGGGCAGGCCGGTGAGCCAGACGGTGGCTCCGGTCGTCACGTGGTTCTCCCGGGTCGGTTGCAGCTCGGTCTGCGGCGCGGTCATCCGTGGATCCCGCATTCGGTCTTGGCGTTTCCGGCCCAGCGGCCGGCCCGCGTGTCCTCGCCCTCCAGGAGGCGCCGGGTGCAGGGGGCGCAGCCCACCGAGCCGTAGCCGTCCATCAGGAGCGGATTGGTGAGGACGCCGTGCTCGGTGACGTACGCGTCGACGTCGTCCTGCGTCCAGCGGGCGATCGGCGAGACCTTGACCTTGCGCCGCTTCTCGTCCCAGCCGACGACCGGGGTGTTCGCCCGGGTCGGCGACTCCTCGCGGCGCAGCCCGGTGGCCCACGCGGTGTATCCCGCGAGCCCTTCCTCCAGGGGCTGCACCTTCCGCAGCTTGCAGCACAGGTCCGGGTCGCGGTCGTGGAGCTTCGGGCCGTACGTGGAGTCCTGTTCGGCCACGGTCTGACGGGGCGTCAAGGTGATGACGTTGACGTCCATGACGGCCTCGACGGCGTCGCGGGTGCCGATGGTCTCCGGGAAGTGGTAACCGGTGTCCAGGAACACGACGTCGACGCCGGGCCTGGCCCGCGCGGCGAGGTGGGCGACGACCGCGTCCTCCATCGAGGAGGTCACGCAGAAGCGTGCCCCGAAGGTGTCGGCGGCCCATTGGAGGATCTCCAGGGCGGAGGCGTCCTCCAGGTCGCGCCCGGCCTGCTCGGCGAGTGCCTTCAACTCGTCGTCCGTGCGCGGCTGCTGATCCTGAGCGGTCGTCATATCTGGCTCTCTCCACTGCTGGTGTGCTGAACGCCCCGGGCGAGCAGCCCGAGGAACTTCAGCTGAAAGGCCCGATTGCAGCCCGCGCATTCCCACGCGCCGTGACCGGCCTCGTTGGGGCGCAGGTCCTCGTCGCCGCAGTAGGGGCAGTGGAACGGGGCGGCACGCTCGCTCACTTGAGGGCCTCCTCGGGCGCGCGCGCGGTCCAGGTGGCGAAGCGCTCGCCGTCCTCGCGCTCCGCCTCGAAGCGCTTCAGGACCCGCTCGATGTAGTCGGGCAGCTCGGTGGCGGTGACCTTCAGGCCGCGGACCTTGCGGCCGAATCCGGCGTCGAGTCCGAGGGCGCCGCCCAGGTGCACCTGGTAGCCCTCGACCTGGTTGCCCGCGTCGTCGAGCATGAGCTGGCCCTTGAGGCCGATGTCGGCGACCTGGATGCGGGCGCAGGCGTTCGGGCAGCCGTTGATGTTGATGGTGATCGGCTCGTCGAACTCCGGGATGCGGCGCTCCAGTTCGTCGATGAGCGAGGCGCCGCGGGCCTTGGTCTCGACGATGGCGAGCTTGCAGAACTCGATGCCGGTGCAAGCCATGGTGCCGCGCCGGAAGGGCGAGGCGTTGACCCGCAGGTCGAGCGCTTCGAGCGCCGAGACGAGCGGGTCGACCTGCTCCTCCTCGACGTCGAGCACGATCATCTTCTGCTCGGCGGTGGTGCGCAGACGGCCCGAGCCGTGCGCCTCGGCGACCTCGGCGATCTTCGTCAGGGTGGTGCCGTCGACGCGGCCGACGCGGGGCGCGAAGCCGACGTAGAAGCGGCCGTCCTTCTGGCGGTGCACGCCGAGGTGGTCGCGCCAGGTGCCCGCGGGCTGCTCGGGGGCGGGCCCGTCGGCCAGCTTCCGCTGCAGGTACTCGTCCTCCAGGATCTGCCGGAACTTCTCCGGGCCCCAGTCGGCGAGGAGGAACTTCAGACGGGCGCGGTTGCGCAGGCGGCGGTAGCCGTAGTCGCGGAAGATGCCGATGACGCCGCCGAACACGTCCGGCACGTCGTCGAGCGGGACCCACGCGCCGAGGCGCACGCCCAGCTTGGGGTTGGTGGAGAGGCCGCCGCCGACCCAGAGGTCAAAGCCGGGGCCGTACTCGGGGTGGCGCACGCCGACGAAGGCCACGTCGTTGATCTCGTGGGCGACGTCGAGCTGCGGCGATCCGGAGATCGCGGTCTTGAACTTGCGCGGCAGGTTCGAGAAGTCGGGGTTGCCGATGAAGCGGCGCTGGATCTCGTCGATCGCGGGGGAGCCGTCGATGATCTCGTTCTCGGCGACGCCCGCCACGGGGGAGCCGAGGACGACGCGGGGCGTGTCACCGCACGCCTCGGTGGTCGAGAGCCCCACGGCCTCCAGGCGTCGCCAGATCTCCGGGACGTCCTCGATGCGGATCCAGTGGTACTGGATGTTCTGGCGGTCGGTGAGGTCGGCGGTGCCGCGGGCGAACTCCTGGGAGATCTCGCCGATCACACGGAGCTGCTCGGTGGTCAGCCGTCCGCCGTCGACGCGCACGCGGAGCATGAAGTACTCGTCGTCCAGCTCCTCCGGCTCCAGGATCGCGGTCTTGCCGCCGTCGATCCCGGGCTTGCGCTGGGTGTAGAGGCCCCACCAGCGCATGCGTCCGCGGAGGTCGTTCGGGTCGATGGAGTCGAATCCACGCTTCGAATAGATCGTCTCAATACGTGTCCGCACATTGAGACCGTCGTCGTCCTTCTTGAACTGCTCGTTCCCGTTGAGCGGTGTGAAGTGACCGACGGCCCACTGGCCCTCGCCGCGGTGACGGCTCGCCTTGCGGCGGGGCGTGGCTGGGGCAGGCTTTTCTGGCGTGGCGGCCATGGCGGTACGTCCTTCGGGACAGCGGGGCAGCGGGAAAGCAGCTCTGACCTGCGGATATGGCATACGTCCGCAGGTGCTGGACACATGCGGGGACGTACGCGCGGCGCTGCGCAGGGAGGGGGTTCAGTGGATGAGGAGCGGCTGTGCTGAGTCGATCAGCAAGCCGGACACATGGCGCTGGACATGCGGCCGAGGTCGACGTGACGTCGACTCACCAAGGCGTTTCCAGTGCGATCCATGCCGGAAGCGTGTCACGGGACTTTCGGCCCAGTCCAGCATTATCCAAAATGCGGACACCCTTGTCCCGTATCGTGGACAAGGGTGTCGTCGGTCACAGCGACTTGCGGGGCGTCAGCCGCGGTCGGCCCCCGGCCACGGCCCCGGCGTCGGCACGTCCGCCTCCTGCTCGACCTTGGTGTCGAAGAGCTTGAAGCCGCGCCGCTCGTAGTTGTCCATGGCGTGCTCGCCGTCCTTGGAGCACGTGTGCAGCCAGACCCGCTCGGTCGGCGCGAGCCCCGGCCACCGCTCGGCCAGGTCCCAGGCGCGCGCGACGCCCTGCGACAGGAGATGGCCGCCGATCCGGCGCCCCCGGAAGGCGGGGAGCAGACCGAAGTAGACGATCTCGACGACACCCTCCGCCGCGTCCCCGTTCTCCCCGCGCGCCGCCAGCTCCACGTACCCGGCCGGTGTTCCCTTCTCGTACGCGACCCACGTCTCCACACCCGGCCGGTCGAGCAGCTTCTGCCACTGCGCATAGGTGAGGGAGAGCCGGTCGGACCAGCGGATGTCCCCGCCGACGGACGCGTAGAGGAACCGGCTGAACTCCGGCGAGGGCACTTCGGCGCGCACGATCCGGACGTCGCCGTCAGGCGCGGCGGCCGGAAGCAGGTCGCTCGGCGACGTCTGCTCCAGGGACCAAGTGGTGACAGTGATGCTCATGGGGCTCAGAGAATCATGTGCCGCATCGGGGGGCCACGCCGCCCTCAAGGCTCCGTGAGCCGCCGCGCCGCGCGGACCGCGGGCGCCATCGAGTGGGGCAGCAGGTCCGCCGGGCTCTTCGGCATGATCACGTCGACGTCCACGTCCTCGGGGAAGCGGTAGGGGCGGTGGGCGAGCAGCCCGCCCAGGTAGCGCCGCATACGGGAGAGCTCGGCGCGCACCGTCACCGTGCGCGCCGGGTCGCCGAACATGTCCTCGGCGAGGCCCGAGGCCGTGCGTCCCGTGCGGTACGTGCACAGGAGGTAGAGGAGCTCGGCGTGGCGCGGGCTCAGCTCGTGAGTCCAGTCGTGGGCGCCGCCGAGCACCGAGAGCGTCCAGCGGCGCGGGCTGCTCACGTCCAGGACGAGGCGGGTCGCGGCGACCGGCCGCGGCACGTCACCGGGGTTCTCCAGGCGCAGCAGCCACCCGCCGGGCAGGGGCTCCACCAGACAGGAGCCCAGCGAGGGGAGCCAGCTGTGACCCGCCCCGAAGGACTTGGGGAGCGCCAGCCTGTCCGCAGGGGGCATGCCCGTCACCGCGGCGGTCCAGCCGTGCACGTCCACCGCGAGCGCCCGCCCGTCGAGCCGCGCGAGCACCGGCGCCGCCACCGCGCGCAGCCGGTCGAGCGCCGTCACGTGCCGGTCCCGCAGCCGCGCCTCGCCGAGCTTGGCCACCGAGTCGACCAGGGCGAGCGTCGAGGGATGGACGCTCTGCAGCGGGCCGCTGACGTCGACCACGCCCAGGAGCCTGCCGTCGCGCGGATCGGTCACCGGGGCGCCCGTGCACGTCCACGGATGGTGGGTCCGCACGAAGTGCTCGGCGGAGAAGACCTGCACCGGGCGCCGCACCACGAGCGGTGTCCCTATGCCGTTCGTGCCCACGACGTTCTCGCCCCAGTCCGCGCCCGGTTCAAATCCGAGCGAGTCGGCCTTGCGCAGCACCGCGGCGCTGCCCTCGCGCCACAGCACCCGCCCGTCCGCGTCGCTGACGACCATGATGTGCTGCGCCGCGTCCGCCACGGAGACCAGCGCGTCGCGCAGGACGGGGAGGATCTCCATGAGCGGCGAGGCGCGGCGGCGCTCCTCCAGCTCCTCCTCGGTCAGCAGCCGGGACCGGTGGTCGTGGTCGGGGTCGACCCCGCCGAGCAGCATCCGCCCCCACGAGTCGCCGATCACCGGACGCGGCAGGACCCTCGGCCGCCGCCCGGACAGCGTGGCGTCGCGCACCCCCTTCAGGAGGTGTGCGGCGTGCGCGAGATCCATGGCGGACATGTGCGCGAGATCTATCGTCGAGGGGGCGTTCATGACCACTGGGTCCTTTCCGGCCAGACCAGTGTGTGGGGGCAGCCAATTCATCGTGCCCCCTGTGCGCCTCCCCGGGCGCCTCATCGGCGAGGAATCGGGAGGACGGCACGGCGAGTTGCAACCTCCTGCAACCCTGGCCGATGCCCGGACGGTGCACGAATCTGGACACCAACGCCGCCCGTGCGGTGTTCACGCTCCTCAAGGGGCCTGAAAGACGGGGGTGGTGCCGTGTCGGCGCAGCACCACCCCCGTACCCCCCTCGGCTAGACGCCGGGAGCGGACCGCTCCACCACCGCCGACAGATCGAGGCTGTGCGGCAGCGTGCCGAACGCCGCGCCCCAGTCCCTGCCGAGCCGCGAGGCGCAGAACGCGTCGGCGACCTCGGGCGGCGCGTACCGCACGAGCAGCGACCCCTGGAGCACCAGCGCCATCCGCTCCACGAGCCGTCGCGCCCGCCCCTCGATGCCCTCCAGGTCGGCCAGTTCGGTCAGCAGGTCCTTGATCGCGGCGTCCAGACGGTGGTCGGCGCCGCGCGCCTTCCCGACCTCCTGGAGGAACGCGTTGAGGGCCCGCGGCTCGCGCTGCAGCGCCCGCAGCACGTCCAGGGCCTGTACGTTCCCCGAGCCCTCCCAGATGGAGTTGAGCGGCGCCTCGCGCAGCAGCCGCGGCATGCCCGACTCCTCCACGTAGCCGTTGCCGCCCAGGCATTCGAGGGCCTCGCCGACCAGCGGCGTGCACCGCTTGGTCACCCAGTACTTCGCGGCGGGCACCGCGAGCCGCAGGAACGCCTGCTCCTGCTCGCTCCCGTCGTCGTAGGCCGCCGCGAGCCGCAGCGCCAGCGTCGTGGCCGCCTCGGACTCCAGCGCCAGATCGGCCAGTACGTTGCGCATGAGCGGCTTGTCGACCAGCCTGCCGCCGAACGCCTCCCGGTACGTGGCGTGGTGCACCGCCTGCGCCACGGCCTGCCGCATCAGCGCAGCGGAGCCGATCACGCAGTCGAGGCGGGTCGCCGCCACCATCTCGATGATGGTGCGCACCCCGCGCCCCTCGTCCCCGACCCGCCGCGCCCACGTCCCGTCGAACTCGACCTCGCTCGACGCATTGGACTTGTTGCCCAGTTTGTCCTTGAGCCGCTGGATGGCGAACGCGTTCCGCGAGCCGTCATCGAGCACCCGGGGCACCAGGAAACAGGTCAGCCCCTGCTCGGCCTGCGCAAGCACCAGGAACCCGTCCGACATGGGCGCGGAGCAGAACCACTTGTGCCCCGTCAGTGCATAGGTCCCGTCCTCCGCGAGGGCCTGCGCCCGCGTCGTGTTGGCCCGTACGTCGCTGCCGCCCTGCTTCTCCGTCATCCCCATGCCGAAGATGGCACCGGCCTTCTGGGACGCGGGACGCAGCCCCGCGTCGTACACGGTCGAGGTCAGGCGCGGCTCCCACTCGGCGGCGAGCGCGGGGTCGGCGCGCAGCGCGGGCACCGCGGCGTGCGTCATCGAGACCGGGCAGCCGTGGCCCCCCTCGGCCTGTGTCCACACCAGGAACCCGGCGGCCCTGCGCAGATGTCCGCCGGGCCGCGACCAGGCGGTGGTCAGGCCCGCGGCGACGGCCTTGCCGAGCAGCCGGTGCCACGCGGGGTGGAACTCGACCTCGTCGATCCGGTTGCCGTAACGGTCATGTGTGTGCAGAACGGGCGGATTCTCGTTCGCCTGGTCTCCCCACTTCCGTGCCTGGGCGGAACCCGCGGCCCGGCCGAGCAACGAGAGCTCGGCACGGGCGGAATCGAGGAGCGCCGGATCCAGATGCCGCTCCACCCCCTCCACGAGGGCCCGGTCGGACGTGAATACGTCATATCCCACCAGGGGCGGAGCCTGGTTGGTCACTGTGTGGGTGCTGGCTGCCATGCCGCTACGGTAAGGAGGTGCACCAGGCAAAAGAAACACCCGGGCGGCCGTCGGGCCGCTGGAAACGGGCCCGCGCTCTCTACCGGAACGTCTCCATGCGCAGGACCGCCTGGCTGCTGCTCAAGGACACCGTCAACTCGTGCATCGAGTACCGCATCCTGGGGCTCGCGGCCGAAGCGGCGTTCTTCACGCTGCTCTCCGTCCCGCCGCTGCTGCTGAGCCTCATCGGGCTGCTCGCGTACGTCGACCGGTGGACCGGCGCGGACACCATCACCAGCCTGCAGAGCAACATCCTGGAGGCCTCCCGCACGGTCCTCTCCGACCGGGGCGTCCACCAGATCGCAGAACCGATACTGGACGACGTGATGCGGGTCAGCCGCCCCGACGTCATCTCCATCGGGTTCCTCTTCGCCCTGTGGTCCGGCTCGCGCGCCGTGAACGTCTTCATCGACACCATCACCGTGATGTACGGCCTCGACGGCGCGCGCGGCATCGTCAAGACCCGGATGCTCGCCTTCGGCCTGTTCATCGTGGCGCTGCTCATCGGCTCGATCGCGCTGCCCCTGATGGTGGCGGGCCCGGACGCGGTGGTGAAACTGCTGCCCGGCTCCACGACGGTGGTCCAGATCCTCTACTGGCCGGTCGTCGTGATCCTCTCCGTGGTCTTCCTGACGACGCTGTATCACGTGTCAGTGCCGGTGCGTTCGCCGTGGGTCGAGGACATGCCGGGCGCGCTGATCGCGCTCGCGATGTGGGTGCTCGGCAGCTTCCTGCTCCGCATCTACCTCACCAGCACGGTGGAGGGCCCCACCATCTACGGCTCGCTCGCGGCGCCCGTCGCCGTGCTGCTGTGGATCGGTGTGTCGGCGTTCGCGGTCCTGGTCGGCGCCGCGGTCAACGCGGCCATCGACCGGGTCTGGCCGTCCGTCGCCACGGCCGCGGCACGCGCCGCCAACGACCGCATAAGGGAGGCGCAGGCCGCCGAGGTGGTGGCCCGCGCGGCCGCCGCGCGCGAGGCGGTGACGGACCCGGACGACCCCGACGACCCCGAGATGCCGTCCGAGTTCCCCGAGCGCTGGTCGCGCTTCCTGCCGCCCGACGACGTGCAGTCGCGGCTGCGCACGCCCGCGAAACAGCCGAAGCACGCGAAGCGGAACGCAAATGGGCCCGGGGGCAACAACCCCTCCGGCGACTGAGGAACGGGGTCCGGGGGCGGGCTGGGGTCCCCCCCCCGGGACCCCGCCCCAGCCCACCCCCACCCCCGGCCCCCACCCCGGAACCCGCGCTCACACCTTCCAGGTGCCCGCCTCGGCCTGCTCCTTGGCGAACTCGGCGAAGTCCCTGGGACCCCGGCCGAGCGCCTCCCGTACCCCCTCGGAGAGCTTCGCGTTGCGGCCGTCCAGGTTCGTCTCGAACAGCTCGATCAGGAACTCCACCTCCTCGGCGGGCACCCCGAACTGTGCGAGAGCCGCCCCGTAGTCATGGGCGGACACCGGCACGTATGTCATCTCCCGCCCGGCCGCCGCCGCGACCTCCGCCACCGCCTGCCGGAACGAGAGCAGCCGGGGTCCCGTGAGGTCCAGGGTCCGGCCCGTGAACCGGTCGCCGCCGGTCAGCGCGGCGATCACCACGTCCCCGATGTCCCGGGCGTCGATGAACGGTTCGAGCACCTCACCGGCGGGGAACACCAGCTGCCCGCCCCGCATCTCGTCAAGGAGCGGGCCCTCACTGAGGTTCTGCGCGAACCAACTGGCCCGCACGACGGTCCACTCGGCACCCGAGTCCCGCACCGCCTGCTCGGTCGCGTGCGCCTGGTCCTCGCCGCGCGCCGAGAGCAGCGTGAGCCGCCGTACGCCCGCCGCGACCGCCTCGCGGGCGAACGCGCCGACCGCATCGGCCGCGCCGGGAGCCCCGACGTCCGGCAGATACGCGAGGTGCGCGGCGTCGGCGCCGTGCAGTGCGCCCGCCCAGGTCGACCGGTCCGTCCAGTCGAACCGCACCGCGCCGGACCGGGAAGCCGCCCGCACCGTGAGCCCGGCCGCCTCGGCCGACTCCACGACCCTGCGACCCACCCGCCCGGTCGCGCCCGTCACCAGAACCGTCATGTTCGTGTCCGTCGTGTCCATCGTGTTCCCCGTGTTCGCTGTGTTCGTCGTCATGCATGCCAGTCAACTGCCGCGCAGGCCCGGGAACCATCGCCGAGGAGCTCACGGCCATACGCGTGCGTCTACGCGTACGTCTACGCTTCCGCCATGGACGTACTCGCCGGACTGCTGGAAGGACCGCGCGCACGGGGAGCCTTTATGATCCGCGCGCTGTTCGACCCGCCCTGGTCCGTCCGCATCGCGGACGAAGCCCCCATCTCGGTCATGGTCATGGTGCGCGGGGACGCCTGGATCTCCCCCGCGGACGGGACCCCCGCCCAGCGCATCCGCCCCGGCGACCTCGCCATCGCCCGCGGCCCCGACCACTACACCTGCGCCGGGGACCCCGCCACCGCGCCCTTCGCCGAGATCCAGCCTGGGGAGCGCTGCGTCCCGCTCGACGGCGCCCCCGTGGCCCGCTACCGCGACCTCGGCCCGCGCGCCTGGGGCGAGGGACGCGACAGCTCCGTGGAGATGCTGATCGGCACCTACCAGATGCAGGGCGAGATCACCGGACGGCTCCTCGACGCGCTGC
The DNA here is from genome assembly GCF_056437465.1 of Streptomyces sp. NPDC042371. Lineage (NCBI taxonomy): Bacteria > Bacillati > Actinomycetota > Actinomycetes > Kitasatosporales > Streptomycetaceae > Streptomyces > Streptomyces sp. NPDC042371. The sequence continues at coordinate 531,412 of NZ_JBWKAP010000003.1, forward strand.
CGCCGCTGCTCGTGCTGCCCGGCGAGGTGTGGCAGTGCCCGCTCACACCGCTCGTCGCCGAGGAGATCGGCAAGGACGAGCCGGGCCAGGCCGTCGTCCTCGACCGGCTCCTCGACCTGCTCCTGATCGCCGCACTGCGCGCCTGGTTCTCCCGCCCCGAGGCCGAGGCGCCCGCCTGGTACCGGGCGATGGGCGACCCGGTCGTCGGCCGTGCCCTGCGGCTGCTGCAGGACGACCCGGCCCACCCCTGGACCATCGCGGACCTCGCGGCGAAGGCGGGCGTCTCGCGTGCCGCGCTGGCCCGGCGGTTCGCGGACCTCGTGGGGGAGCCCCCGATGACGTACCTGACGAACTGGCGGCTCGCGCTCGCCGCCGACCTGCTCCGCGACAGCGGGCTGACCATCGCCTCCATCGCCCGCCGTGTCGGGTACGGCAGCGCGTTCGCCCTGTCCGGCGCCTTCAAGCGGGTGTACGGGGTCAGCCCGCAGGAACACCGGGGGAGCCCGGCGTAACCTGGATCCCGTGGCCACAGAGAGCGTCGCGCCCGGCGACTACCGGGAGCGGCCGTCCCGGCTGACCGGCGCGGTCGTCTGGACCCGCGTGGCCACGGGCGCCCCCGGCGACACCCGCCCCGTGCTGCCCGACGGCTGCATGGACCTGCTGTGGACCGAGGGCAGGCTGTTCGTCGCGGGCCCGGACACCCGTGCGTACGTTCCGGAGGCCGTGGCCCCCGGCAGCCGCTATGTCGGCATCCGCTTCTACCCCGGCACCGCGCCCGCCTTCCTCGGCGTCCCCGCCCATGAACTCCTGGACCGGCGCCAGGAGTTGGCGGACCTGTGGACCGCGGCCGAGGCGCGCCGCCTGACCGAGCGGGTGGACGACGCGGGCGACCCGATGGCCGTCCTGGAGGCCGTCGCCGTGGAGCGCGCCGCCGACGCCGAACCGCCCGACCCGCTGCTCGCCCACATCGTCGCCTCGCTGGGCGCGGGCCGCTCGGTCGCGCGCACCGCGGCGGACGCGGGCGTCAACGCCCGCCTGCTGCACCGCCGTTCGCTGCCCGCCTTCGGCTACGGACCCAAGACGCTGGGCCGGGTGCTGCGCCTGCAGCGGGCGCTCGCGCTGGCCCGCGAAGGCATGCCGTACGCGGACACGGCGGCCGTCGCGGGCTATGCCGACCAGGCTCATCTGGCCCGAGACGTCAAGGAGTTGGCGGGGGCGCCGCTCGGCACGCTGCTCGGCTGCGGTCCCTAGGGCGCCGACGGCGCGAAGAGGTCGACGCCGTTGCCGTCCGGGTCGAGCACGACCGCGTACCGCTGGCCCCAGGGCGCGTCGAACGGCTTGAGCTCGCTCGCGTGCCCGGCGGCCGTCATGTCCTCGTGCGCCGCGTCGACCCCGGCGGGCGTCCCGCAGTGGAAGGCGAGCCCGATCCGGCCCCCGCCAGCGGGCGGCTGCCAGTCCGGGTGGAAGGAGCGGACGGTCGCCTCCGTGTCGAAGGCGATGCGCAGGCCGCCGGGGAGCGCCGCCTCCACGTGCGGCAGGCTCTCGGCCCCGTCGGGGAACTCCAGGCCGAGCCTGCGGTAGAAGGCGAGCGTGGCGGTCAGGTCGGAGACGACGAGACCGATCAGGTCGAATCGGGGGGTGGGTGCTGTCGGTGTGCTGTTCATGTCCGCAGCGTAGGCAGCGGTCCCGCACCCGGTCTTGAAGGAAACGGACACGGTGCCTCTTCTTGTCGAAGGCGGCTTCCGGCCGTACAAGGAGAGAGCGGGTGCGGTCCCGTACCCGCCAGGGAGATGATCGCCATGGTGTCGTCCGCGCCTCCTTCACTGCACAAGCGCCTGGCGGGGCCGGTCCGGCTCCGCGCGGAGTACGACCCCGCGCCGTCCCGTTGGCTGTGGCTCGTCAAGTGGCTCCTCGCGATCCCGCACTACCTCGTCCTCGCCTTCCTCTGGATCGCGTTCTTCCTGGTCACCGTGGTCGCGTTCGTCGCCATCCTGATCACGGCCCGCTATCCGCGCGCCCTCTTCGACTTCAACGTCGGCGTGCTGCGCTGGACCTGGCGCGTCGAGTACTACTCGTACGGCGTGCTCGGCACCGACCGCTATCCGCCCTTCTCGCTCCACGACGTGCCGGACTATCCCGCGCACCTGGAGATCGACCGTCCGGAGCGGCTCTCCCGCGGTCTGGTGCTCGTCAAGTGGTGGCTGCTCGTCCTGCCGCAGCTCGTGGTCCTCTCCCTGATCACCGGCGCCTACCGCTTCAACGTCGGCCTCGCCGGGCTGCTCGCCGTGTACGCGGGCGTGGTGCTGCTCTTCCGCGGTCACTACCCGAGGGGCATGTACGACCTCAACGTAGGACTGCACCGCTGGGGCGCGCGGGTGGTGGCCTACGGCACTCTGCTGACGGACGTCTACCCTCCGTTCCGCCTCGACCAGGGAGAACGCGAACCGGTGGCCGACGAGCCGCTGCCGTGACTGTCACGGTCCCCGATTCCCCGCTACGTTGGAGGACATGGACTATCCCGGTGACAACCGGCTCGCGGCGGCTGTCGTGGTGTTCCGCCGCCGCGTGCTGCTCGTGCGTCGCAGCGAGACCGAGCGGTTCCTGCCCGGCGTGTGGGGCGTGCCGTGCGGGAAGCTGGAGCCCGGCGAGAGTCCACGGGACGGCGTCCTGAGAGAGCTCAAGGAAGAGACGGGACTCCTCGGCAGGGTCCTGCGCAAGGTCGGCGAATCCTCCTTCGTCAGTACCTATCACGGGCACGAGGTCAAGAACTGGCAGGACAACTTCCTCGTCCGGCCCCTCACCTTCGACGTGGTCCTGCCGATGCCCGACCAGGACCATCGCTGGCTCGACCCCGCCGAGCTCGGCACCGTCCGGATCGACGACTACAACCGCGAGATCGTCCGCCAGGCCTTCAGCTAGTCCATCGGCCCGTCGGCGAGCAGCCCGGCCAGCGCCGAGAGCTCCGCCAGATAGTCGTTCACCTCAAGAGGCTTCTTCGCCACCGCACGCCCCGCCGCGTCGGCCGTGTCGTCTGTGGCGGCCGTGTCGTCCGTGTCGTCCGTGTGAGCCCCCTCCGCGGCCCCGGACCCCGCGAACACATCCGTGTACCGCCGCCGCCCCGCCCCCGTCTCCAGGAACAGCGTGACCGCGGGCCGCGCCGAGGCGCACCACGCGCGGTGCAGCACGTGCGGCGGCAGCGCATAGCCGCTCCCCGCCGTGTACTGCGCGCTCTGCGCGAGACGCAGCCGCGCGCCGCCCGCGGGCTCCAGGAGCCAGTCGCCCTGCTCGCCCGTCAACGACTCCCGGTACCAGGACGTGGCGACGCCCTCGTCCACACCGGGATCCGCGGGCTCGTACAGCTCCATGCCGAGCGTGCCCCGCACCACGTACGAGGCGAGCGGGGAGCGGTGGTTGTGGATGTCCTCGCGGGTGCCGCGGCCCGGGTGCCACACGTGCGCGCGCAGCATGTGCCGCGGTCCGCCGTCGATCAGGAGCAGCTTGTCGAAGCCGAGGACGTGGCGGTACGAGAGGAGCGCGCACCCCGACGGGTCGCCGATGCCGGTGGCCAGTTCACGCACGAGCGGCAACAGGCGCCGCGGGGCGCCCAGTTCGGCGACGGCGGCGCGGGCCTCCCGCACCAGCTCGTCACCCGCGGGACCGGCCAGTGACTCCGCCAGGAGCCGCCTGGCGTCCTGGACGTGCCGACCACCCAATGCACTCTCCCCCTCGTCCGCGCACCCGCCCCGCGCCAGGGGCTCAGCCACCCGGCTGATACATCCATACGGCATGTGCCCGCAGCGCCGAAAGGCCTTGGTAGGTCATCCACAGCGGGTAGGCGAGATCGTCCCCTTCCCACGTCCAGATCCCGTTGTCCTGCTGCCGCCACACGGACGCGGCCGAACCCGCGAGCATCTCCTGCCAGACCGCTGCCCTGTCCTCGTCGGCGGCGACCGCGGACGCGTCCGGAGTGAGCAGCGCCCGCACCACCCAGGCCGCCGAGAAGTGCCGCACGGCGAGCACCTCGGCGCGCGACGCGTCGACGGGGTGCGGCCTGCGGACCGTCTCGTGGCCGCTCTCCAGGTCCTCGCAGCCGTCGTGCGCGGGCCCGGGGCACGAGAGCAGCCAGCGGATGCCCTCCTCGCGCGTGGCGCGGGCGTTCGCGTCCTCGCCGAGCACCCGGGCCGCCCGGTCGAGGGCGACGACGGCCTGCGCCGTGTGCACGGCCGAGGGCGCCACCGTCCTGCCGCGCGGCGGGGTGAGCCGGGAGCCCCAGCAGCGCCGGTGGCCGCGCGCCGGATCGGTGACGGCCCCGTCGACGAGCGCGTCCCGCAGGACCGGCAGGGCGGGCGAGCCGGGCGCGGCGCGCAGCAGTCCGCGAAGGACCGTGGTGACCACGTGGGTCAACTCCGCCCCCGAGGGCTCCAGTTCGCGGGTGAAGCGCTCCGTGCAGCGCTCCGCCTCGGTGGCGAGGAGCCGGGATTCCGCACCCGCCCGCGCGAGCGCGCCGAGAACCAGCGCGGTCACCTCGGGGCGCCCCACCGTGCCCTGCGAGCGGGCCGCCCAGCCGCCCTCGGGCAGCCGCAGCCGCCACAGCGTCTCCACCAGCTCGGAGGTGCGCAACCGCCCGTCGGGCATGCCGAGTTCGAGGGCGATGTGCAGTCCGTACGCGGTACCGGTCGGCGTCGGCCGTACCGGCTCCGGCTGTTCGTCGAGGGCGTGCGGCCAGCCGGTGAGGCGGCCGTGCGGCGGGTCGTCGAAGACCGTCAGACGCTCGACGAGGGCGGCGTACGTGGCGGCGGAGAGCCCCGGCAGCGGCCCCGGCGCTCCCGGTCCCGCCGCGCCGGGCGCCGCTCCCGGCAGCGGGCGGCGCGGCGAGGGCACCCCGTCCGGACCGCCGGTGTGCCCGTCGCCGGACGCACCCCTGGCCCGCAGCAGCGCGGCGGCCAGCCAGGCCGAGATCCCCGTCCCGAGCCCGCTGACCACGGCGAGCGAATAGCGGGCCGTGTCCCCGAACAGCGCGTCGGGCAGCAGCCCCACCAGGGCCTGGAACACGGCATAGCCCACGGCGACGGGACCGAACCGCCCGAGCCACGTCACCATCCGCCCCGACGGCGGGTCGGGAGGCGGTTCGGGTGGCACGGGATGCCCGGCGGGGTCTGTGCTTGCGCGCATGCGTGCTGTAGGCATGAACTCCACCTACCCATATGACACTTGAGACGAAAGGGAGTGAGCACCGTGCGGGATTCGGAACCGACGGCGGATCTCACAGGATGGAACAGGGCCCCGTTCACCGGGGCCGGTCTCACCCATGATGTCCATGAGAAAGGGACAGGCCCGGGGGTCGTCCTGGTTCCAGAGATCCCGGGCGTGCACCCCGGAGTCCTGGGCCTGGGCGAGCACTTGGTGAAGCAGGGTTTCACCGTCGCGATCCCGTCCCCGTTCGGCGAGCCGGGCCGTCCGATCTCGGTACCGTACGCCCTGGGCGTCGCCGGCCGGGTCTGCGTCGCCTCCGAGTTCCGGGCCTTCGCCACCAACGCCCGGCGCCCCTTCGCCGACTACCTCCGCGCCCTCGCCCGCGACCTGGCCGCCCGCACGCCGGGTCCGGGCGTCGGCGTCATCGGCATGTGCTTCACGGGCGGCTTCGCGCTGGCCGCCGCCACGGACGAGGTCGTCCTCGCGCCCGTGCTCAGCCAGCCCTCGCTGCCGCTCCCGGTGAGCGCCGCGCGCCGGGTCGACCCCGGCATGTCCCGCGACGAGTTCGACACGATCGTGGCCCGCACCAAGAACGAGGGCCTGTGCGCGCTCGGGCTGCGCTTCAGCGAGGACAAGATGGTCCCGCGCGACCGCTTCGCCACCCTGCGCCGCCACTTCGGCGACGCGTTCGAGGTCATCGAGCTCGACTCGTCGCCGGGCAACGAGACGGGGTTCGCGAAGTCGGCGCACTCCGTGCTCACGGAGGAGGTGCGCGAGGTGCCGGGGCACCCCGCGTACGCCGCGCGCGAGCGGGTCGTCCAGTTCCTGCGGGAGCGGCTGGCCCCCACGGGGTGAGGGCCGGGCCGCTCAGCCGTCCACCACCGAGAAGATGCAGCTCAGTGACGAAGGCCGGGGGGTGGCGCGGAGTTCGTACTGCGGCAGGACGCCGGGACCGCACGACTGGGTGCCGATGCCGTGCCGGTCGATGTCGAGGTTGACCCAGACCGTGTCGCCGGGGGTGAGGTCGGTGCGGTGGCGGGCGGCGTCGAGCTGTTCGGTGGTCCAGCGGCGGGCGGTGAACGCGGGGGCGCCGTCGCTCTCCACGCGCAGCCCGCCGACCTCGGCCCAGCGGACGGCCGCGCGGGCCCCGTTCTCCTGCGGGCGCACGTACGGCGTCTGGAGCGCGTCGACGTCCGACTCCCAGACGCCGATCAGCGAGGCGGCCGCCGTGTCGGGGTAGGCCTCGCCGGGCCCGCCGCCGAACCACCGCACCCGTCCCGCCGCGCCCGGCAGCCCGAAGCGGATGCCGAGGCGCGGCAGCGGCACGGTCCAGTCGCCCTCCGGCGTCACGGACATCCGCAGCAGCAGCCTGCTGCCGTTCGACGCCCAGTGGTACTCCGTGCGCAGCGCCAGATCGCTCGCCGCGGGCGCCACCCGGGTGCGCACGGTCAGCCCCTCGTCGGTCGGCTCGACGGCGTCGACGCGGTGGTGCATCCGGTGCAGGCCGAGTGCGCGCCAGCGGGCGGCCACGGAGGGTTCGGGGCGCCAGGGCATGCCGTTGTCGTTGTCGGTGGGGGCCCGCCACACGTCCAGGCGCAGGCCGGTGATCTCGCGGCCGTCCAGGGCGAGGAGGGCGCCGGTGCGGGCGTCGAAGGACGCGGGGCCGAGCGTGATCCGCCTGCCGTCCGCGTCCGTGGTGGGCCTCGCGCCACCGGGCACGGGCAGGATCATCCCGTACTCGACGGGCAGTTGGGCCCACGCCACCACGTGCCCCTTCGCCGCCCACGCCGTGTCCTCGGCGAGCGAGGCCCGCACCGTCCACTGGGTCTCGGCGTCCGGGTCCCGGCGCGGCGGGGACGGCAGCCGGACCTCCGCGCGCTCGCCGGGGCCGACCTGCGGCACCGCGAGGGCGCCCTCGGCGACCGTCGTGCCGTCCTTCTCGTACGACCAGGTGAAGAGGAGGTGGGAGAGGTCGGCGAAGTCGTGGAGGTTGGTGATCGTGACCGTGCCGGAAGGACCGTCGCCCTCGATGCGGACCGGCTCGATCACCTTCTTGTACTCGACGAGCCCGGGGGACGGTGTCCGGTCGGGGAAGACGAGGCCGTCGCAGACGAAGTTCCCGTCGTGCAGCTCCTCGCCGAAGTCGCCGCCGTACGCGTACTCGTACGCGGGGTGCGCGATGCCGTGGTCGATCCACTCCCAGACGAAGCCGCCCTGCAGCCGGTCGTACGTCTCGAACAGCTGCTGGTACTCGCTGAGCCCGCCGGGTCCGTTGCCCATCGCGTGCGCGTACTCGCAGAGGAGGAACGGGAGCCGCCGCCGCTTCTCCGGTCCCTCGTCCTCGCCGCGGCCGATGCGCTCGACCTCGGCGTGGTCCGCGTACATCCGTGAGTACACGTCCGTGTCCGCGCAGGACCGGTCGCCCTCGTAGTGGAGCAGGCGGCTGTCGTCGCGCGCGCGGATCCAGTCGGCCATCGCGGTCAGGCCGCGCCCCGTCCCGCACTCGTTGCCGAGCGACCACAGGACCACCGAGGGGTGGTTCTTGTCGCGCTCGACCATGCGGGCCGCGCGGTCCAGGAGGGCGGGCGTCCAGCGGTCGTCGTCGACCGGGTTGGCGCGCCAGCCGACGGCTCCGAAGCCGTGGGTCTCCAGGTCGCACTCGTCGACGACCCACAGGCCGAGCTCGTCGCAGAGGTCGAGGAAGGCGGGGTGGGGAGGGTAGTGGCTGGTGCGGACGGCGTTGACGTTGTGACGCTTCATCAGCAGGACGTCCGCGCGCATCGTTTCGACGTCGAGGGCGCGGCCCGTCTCCGGGTGGAACTCGTGGCGGTTCACCCCGCGGAAGAGCAGGGGGCGGCCGTTGACCTTGATGGTGCCGTCCTCGACGGCGACCGTGCGGAAGCCGACGCGCAGCGGGACGCGCTCGCCGGGCGTGGCCAACGTCGCGTCGTACAGCCGGGGCGTCTCGGCCGTCCACGGCTCCACAGTGACGGCGACCTCCTCGCCGGTCGCCACGTCGATGCCCAACTCGGCGACGGTGACGCGCCCTTGGACGTCCGATTCGACCCGCAGCGTGCCCGTGCCCGTGCGGTGGTCGTAGGCGGCGTGGACGAAGAAGTCGCGGGCGCAGCCCTCGGGCCGGTGCAGCAGCGTCACGTCACGGAAGATGCCGGGCAGCCACCACTGGTCCTGGTCCTCCAGGTACGAACCGGCGGACCACTGGTGGACGCGGACCGCGAGGACGTTGCCCCCGGGGCGCAGCAGCTCGCCGACGGCGAACTCGTGGGGGAGGCGGGAGCCCTTGAAGTCGCCGAGCTCCGTGCCGTTCAGCCAGACGCGGGCGCAGGACTCGACGCCGTCGAAGCGGAGGACGGCGGCGCCGTCGCGCGGCCAGTCGGCGGGCAGGTCGAAGGTGCGCAGGTGGTCGCCGGTGGGGTTCTCGGTGGGCACGCGCGGCGGGTCGAGCGGGAACGGATAGTGCGTGTTGGTGTACTGGGGCGCGCCGTGGCCCTGCAGCACCCAGTGGCCGGGCACCGCGATCTCGTCCCAGGCCCCGCCGTCGTATCCGTCGGCGGCGAAGGTGTCGTCCTCGGTGTCGGCGGTGGGGGAGAGACGGAAGCGCCATGGGCCGTTGAGGGAGAGGGTGGCGGCGTCCGACGTCGCGTACCACGCGCGGGGCGGGAGGCTGCCGGTGCCGGGGGACACGTCCTCGTGGTGGGGAAGCTCCATGGGTTCCATGAGACCTCGCGGGGGCGGGAGCCCGCCATCCTCCAGTGGTGGCAGTCGTTGGATTCTTCGGGGCGGGCTTGGACGCGTGACGCGTGTACTGCGCATATCGTGCTGTGCCGCGTGTCGTACGACGAATTCCGTAGAACTATGGCCATCTGTGCGCGGTATCGGTAGCTTGGCGCGACGTGAACGATCACCATGAGCAGCGAAACGGTGCCGCGCTCCCCGCGACCCTGCCCGTCACCGACCGCACCCGCCACCGCCGCCTGCGCGAGCAGGGCAGCCTGGACCGCGCCGATCTGGAGGCCGTCCTCGACGCGGGCTTCGTCTGCCACCTCGGCGTCCTGGTCGACGGCCGCCCGATGGTCGTGCCCACCGTCTACGGCCGCGACGACACCCACCTCTACCTGCACGGCTCCGTCGCCAGCCGCAGCCTCGCCGCCGACCCCGACGCGCCCGTCTGCGTCACCGTCACGCACATCGACGGGCTGATCCTCGCCCGCTCGGTCTTCGAGCACGGTGTCAACTACCGCAGCGCGATGATCCACGGCGTCCCGCGCCAGGTGACCGACCCCGAAGAGAAGTTGCGCGGACTGCGGCTGCTCACCGAGCACGCGACGCCCGGCCAGTGGGACTACGCCCGCCGCCCCAGCCGCAAGGAGCTCGCCGCGACCACCCTGCTCGCCCTCTCCCTGGCGGAGGCCTCGGTCAAGGTGGCGGCGGGCCCGCCGGACGACGGCACGGGCCCGGACGCCGCCCTCGGCATCTGGGCGGGCAACCTGCCGCTGACGGCCACGTGGGGCGCGCCGGTGCCGGATCCGCTGCTGCCCGCGGCCATCGAACCGCCGCGGCACATCGCGGGGCGGAGCGGTACCCGACAGGGGTGAGCGCCCGCGGTGGCTTACGTGGGGGCCTCAGGGGAGCTCCGGAGTCCCGCAGCCGTGGGCCCGCGCCGAGCGCTCCGCGAACTCCTTCAGCGCGGCGCGCTCGTACGCCAGGTCGGCCGCGGACGGCTTCTTGCGCTTCTTGTCGTACGAGCCGGTCCGGTCCTCGCGCCACGCCCCTTTGTCCCGCACCATGAACAGCGCGGGGCCGCTCCCGTCCCGGCAGGCCGCGCTCGCCCAGTGGCCGCCGTCCACCAGCCGTCCCGACTCGGCCTCGCCGGGACCAGGCTTCTCCGTGTACTGACCGTGGCGCTTCTCGTAGGCGAGGCGATCGGTCTCCGCGTACGGGCCGTAGGACGCCGTGAGGTGGTAGCGGGGCGTGTCGTCCGACCGCCCGGTGCCCGGCGGTTCGGGCCGGTCGCCCGCCACGACGCACACCTCGACGGGGCTGGCGGCGCGCGCGGACTCCCAGGCCCGGGAGAGCCGCGCGCCCCGGCCGGGGACGCCCCGGCAGGTCCCGGACGCGTCGGCGACCGGCACGCTCTCGTCGGCGTTCACCGGAAGCGCCACCGTGCGCGGCGGCTTGCCCAGCTCGGCGTCGCACCCCCAGTTCTCGGAAGCCTTCGCGGCCGTCCCCGTGGCGACCCGCGCGAAAGCGGCCCGGCGGCGCGGGTCGTCCAGCGTGACGTCTTGGTCCCCCGCTTCGACGGTGACGAGGAGCCCGCCGCGGTCCCTGGCGCAGTCCAGGAGCGTCGTCACGGTGGCGCTGCTGCTGTGGGTCTGGCTCCTGCCGTCGGACTCGGCGGTCGTGAACAGGCCCCGCCAGCCGTTGCCGAGCCCGACGGGCGGCAGTTCGACCGCCGGTTGCGGGTACGTCGGTCCCCTCTCGAAGGCACGTACGGACGCGGGGTCCACGCCGGTCTCGTCACCGCGCCGCTGCGGCACGCTCTGCACGGTGACCTGGACCTCGGCCCTGTTCGAGTTGCCGCCCGCCACGGGCACGCCGTCGCCGGTGACGCCACAGGTGACCGTGCGTTCCTTGGCCCGGTCGCTGTCCGCGTCCTCTTCCGCAAGGAGCACGTCCACCCGGCCGGGCTTCTTCTCGAACGGCCCGTCCCCGAGCACGTCCCGCAGCTCGCGCGAGGGCAGCACGCCTTCGCACGCCTCGTCGAGCACCTGCTGAGCCATGCGGTGCTCGCGCGGACCGCCCCACCAGTAGTAGCCGCCCGCGATCAGGGCCAGGGCGACGAGCGCCCCACAGGACGACAGGACGACACGCCCGGTCGTCGTCTGCCAGCTCAGTCGCGCCCGCGCCACTCCGCCACCTCTCCCATGATCTTCGTGTCGTGGCACTGCGAACGCCGGGGCCACCCGTCGGGCGCCGCCAGATAGCGGTCCAGCACGGTGTGCACCTTCCGCGAAAGGCGCCGCTGGTCCTTGGGTTCGAGCACGACCTTGCCTTCCTCCGGGCCGTAGTCGAAGTCGAACTCGGGGGTCACCGACACGCGGTGATAGGTCGGACCCGCCACGCACTCGGACCGGGCCCACAGGGCGAGCTGCGGGTCGTCGCCCGACTGCTCGACCGTCACGGGCTTGTCGTGCGCGGCCGTCCCGGGGCCGGGATTCCTGGGGTCGGGCACCAGCGAATCGTCGGCGTACTCGTCGTACGCGCCGCCCGCCAGGACGCCCGACCAGCTCTGCGCGCCCGCCGCCTTGACCGTGAGGTGGCCGGGGGAACCCGCCGTGTCCTCCCACTGCCCGCCGCAGGCGCCGGTGCGCCGGTTGTACACCGAGTCGTTCCCGCCGTAGGACCACTTGCCCGGTGTCGACCCCAGCCCCTTGGGGGAGAGCCATGCGCAGAGCTCCGGCGCCTTCGCCGGGGCGCCGCCGGGCTCGGTGGGCAGCGGCTCGCTCCCGCAACCCTGCTTGCGCGACACCCAGTTGGCGATCTTCGCGGCCGTCCGGGCGGCGGCGATCCGCTCGGACTTCGGGACGTCGTACTCGTCTGCGTCGTCTGCGTCGTCTGCCTCGTCCGCATCGGACGGCAGCTCCACCGACACGAGCAGGTCCCGCACCGAACGGCCGCGCCCGTCCAGCCCCTTCGGGCAGTCGACGAGCAGGGAGGCCGACGCCGCCGCGCCGGTGCCCCACCGGTCCGCGGCGCCCGTGCTGCCCGTCGCGCTCGGCGGCAGAGGCAGGCCGAAGTCGCCCGTCACGCCGTCGGGGGACGTGCGGTCGGGCACCGCCTCCGCCCGCACCCGGGCCTGCACCCGCGCTGCCGATGCGCCGCCGTCGCCCACATGGGCCAGGGTGCAGTCCAGCAGTGCGCGGCTCTCCTGACCGGGCTCCAGGAACGTTCCGTACGCGTCCAGTACGCCCCGCTCGTCATCCGGGGCGGAGGAGTACAACTCCTCCCGGAGCAGGCCCGCACAGCCGCGCGCGACCAGCTCACGGTTGGCGTCAAGCGTGTCCTCACGCTCCTCGGCCCGCGACACCGCGAACCAGGTCACCGACGACGCGGCCAGCAAGGTCACCACCAGAGCGGCCACCAGCCAGGTGCGCCTGCGGATGCGCGGCGCGCCCATCTCGGGCATGGCGCTCCCCTTCCCCCGTGCACGGCACCATGATCGGAACGGACGCTATCAATTGGGCGGGACGCGCCGGGGCCGGGGACCCTTGTCGCCGGTCGGGGCGTCTGCTTGACTCCGCACGCCGCACGCCCCCCGAACGCTCCCCGGACGTCCCGCAATCCGCCCCGCACTCCCGGACCGCCCCGCACCTCGCCGTTGGAGGCCGCCATGGAGCTCACCCGCAGACGCCTGCTGTCCGCCCTGTCGGCCGCCGGACTGCTGGCGGTGGTCCCCGCAGGACCGGCGGACGCCGCCGCGGGGGAGGAGGGCCGCGCCCGGCTCGTCGCCAACACCGTGGCCGTCTTCGCCGGGACCGTCGAATCGAACGTACGCCCGGAGACCGCCGCGAAGCTCGCGGCAGTCGAGCGGACCGCGCGGGCCGGTCTGAAGGCGATGGACGACGCGGGTGAGGGCGAGCTCTTCGCCGGTCTGGTGCTCGGCACCGACGAGGCCAACCTGAACACCGCCTTCCGCAGGCTGTACGAGATCGCCCTCGCCACCCGCACCCCGGCCCTTCCCCCGGACCTGTACGGCAGCACGGCCGTGCAGCACCGGGTGCTCGACGGTCTGGCCTGGCTGTACGAGCGCTACTACGGGGACCAGTCCAAGGGCTACTACGGCAACTGGTTCCACTGGGAGATCGGCATATCGCAGCACGTCAGCAAGGTCTTCGTCCTGCTGGCCGACGCCGTCTCCGCCCACCGCCCCGACCTGCTGCCCACCTACGTCGCCTCCATGGACGCCTATCTGCGCAACGGCATCGACGGTGACGTGGACCTCGACTCGCGCTTCCACACGGGCGCCAACCTCGCCGACATCACCACCAACCGGATCCTGCAGGGCGCCCTCCTGGGCGAGCCGGGCGAGGCCCGCATCCGCAAGGCCCTCACCGATCAGCTGACGGTCTTCGCCACCATCGACCCGTACCACCTGAACCACCAGGTGACGGACGGCCACTACGCGGACGGCTCCTTCATCCAGCACTCGTCCGTCGCGTACACCGGCTCGTACGGCAAGGGCCTGCTCACCCGCGTCGTGCAGACCCTCAAGATCCTCGACGGCACCGGCTTCGCGCACGGCGAGGAGCTCGTGCCGACCGTGTACGGGTGGGTGCGGAACGGTTTCGCCCCGCTGGTGTTCGAGGGCTGGATGATGGAGATCGTGAAGGGCCGCGCGGTGTCGCGCCCCGACTCCGGATACACCGACGTGGCGGTGGTCGTCGAGGCCGTCGTCGACCTCTCCTCACTCGCGTCCGGCGCCACCGCCACCGCCCTCAAGAGCTATGTCAAACACGTCAGGGCCACCTCGCGCGCCCCGCTCGACCCGGCCCGCTTCGTCTCGCCCCTCAGCGTCGTGCGGTACGCCGACATCCTCGACGACACCGCCGTGCCGCCCGCCGACCTCAACCCCGCCGCGCGCAGCGTCGCGTTCAACGCCATGGACAGGACGGTGCACCGCAGACCGGGCTACGCCTTCGCGCTCGCGCGGAGCTCCGACCGGATCAGCAAGTACGAGTACATGAGCGGCGAGAACCTCATGCCGTGGTTCCAGGGCGACGGCGCGTACTACCTCTATCTGTCGGGGCAGGACCAGAGCCGGGCGTACGGCGTCGACTACTACACGACGGTCTCGCCGTACGGCCTCGCCGGTGTCACCGCACCCGTCGAACAGCGGCGTACCGTACCGGAGTTGTACGGCAAGCAGTACTACGACAACCCCGACCATCCCCTCCACTTCACGTCGTCCTCCGAGTCGCAGAACACGTACGTCTACTTCCCGCGCGGCACCAATCCCTATTCGGGCGGCGCCGTCCTCGGCGCGTACGGCGCGGCGGGGATGGCGCAGTCCAGCGACGTGGCGTACCGCGACCAGGCGCTGCTGCCCGACGACTTCGTGGTGTACCGGGCCGCGACGGCGACGAAGTCGTGGTTCCTGCTTGACGACGAGATCGTGGTGCTCGCCGCCGACGTCGGTGACGGCGCGGGGCGGGCCGTCACCACGACCGTCGACGCCCGCGCCGCGGCCGCCGGTGACCGGATCTCCCTCACCGGGGCGCTCCGCGACGGCCGCCCCTGGACCGGGCCCGGCACCGCCGACCTGCGCTGGCTGCGCTACGCCAACACCACGGAGGGCACCGCCGTCGGATACGTCTTCCTCGACACGCCGAAGGTGCGCGTCGCCCTGGACGAGGTCACCCGCAGCCGCCGGGTGGTGCGCGCCGCCAACTCCGATACGGCCGTGACCCGTTCGGTCCTCGGCGTCACCGTCGACGGGGCGGCCGGTGCGCGACCGGCCCGCCTCGCCTACGCGCTGGTGCCGAACGCGGGAGAGGCCCTGCTGCGCGCCCACCGCCATGGGCCGCTCAAGGTCCTCGCCAACTCCGGTCACCTGCAAGCCGTCACGCACACCGGGCTCCGCCTGACGGCCGCCAACACCTTCACTCAAGGACGGCACGAGACCGCGGACCTGCGCGTGCACGGCCCCGCGTCGGTGATCGTCCAGCGCGGTGGCGACGGAGCCGTGCGCGTCGCGGTGTCCGACCCGACGATGGACCGGGACACCGTGACGGTCCTGCTCCGCGGCCGCCCTCTGCGGAAGGCCACCGGGGACCCGGAGATCCGGGTGAGCAGGGCCCCCGGTGGCACCCGCATCGAGGTCGACTCCCATCACGCGTACGGCAGGAGCTTCACGGTGACGCTGCAGGAGTGAAGCTCCCGCACCACACACTTGTGTGACGGAGACTCAGTTGGCCGTCCCGTCCACACTGATGGCCTGCACCGGGCACGCCCGCGCGGCCTCCCGCACCAGCGGATCGCCACCGCCGTCCTGACGCCCGGGCAGCACCTCGCTGAGGCCGTCGTCGTCCTGGGTGAAGATGCCCGGCGCTGTGAGCGCGCACATGCCCGCGCCCACGCACCGGTCCTTCTCGACGTGAATCGTCGTCACCTCCATGGCCTGCCCCTACCAGGTCACGGGGAGTTCGATCATCCCCTGGATCGTGTCGCCCGCCTTGAACGGGATGTCTTCCGGGGGCGCCGCGAGCCGCAGCCCCGGCAGGCGTTCGAAGAGGGTCCCCAGTGCGATCTCCAGCTCGGCGCGGGCGAGGTTCTGGCCGAGGCACTGGTGGATGCCGAAGCCGAAGGCCAGGTGGTGCCGGTCAGGGCGGTGCCAGTCCAGGTCCTCGGGGCCCTCGAAGACCGTGCCGTCGCGGTTGATGAGGGACGTCGCGAAGACGACGCCGTCGTTGACGCGGATGGTGCCTGCCGGGGTCTCGATCTCCTCCTTGGCCACCCGCAGCAGCCCGTCCGCGATGGACAGGAAGCGCAGCAGCTCCTCGACCACGCCCGGCATCAGCGGCGGATCGGCGCGCAGCCCGGCCTTCAGTTCGGCCAGCCGGTCGGGGTGCTGGAGCAGCGCGAACGTACCGAGCGAGATCATGTTCGCGGTGGTCTCGTGCCCGGCGATCAGCAGGATGGTGGCCAGCCTGACCAGTTCCTCCGGATTCACGGCGCCCGACGCGAGCTGCTCCTGGATCAGTTCGTCGAGCAGTCCGTCGCCGGGTTCCTTGCGCTTCTTGTCGATCAACTCGTAGAAGTAGATGTCCATTTGGTCCCGTGCCGCCTGGGTGTCCTCGGCGGTGGGGCCGCGCAGCAGCCGTCTCGACTGCTCCTCGAAGAACTCGTGGTCGCCGTAGGGCACCCCCAGCAGGGCACAGATCACCATCGAGGGCACGGGCAGCGCGAAGGCGCTCACCAGCTCGGCGGACGGGCCTTGTTCGACCATGGCGTCCAGGAGCAGGTCGACCGTCGCCTGGATCTGCGGGCGCATGGCGGCGATGCGCTTGACGGAGAAGCTGGGGATCAGCATGCGGCGCTGTACGTTGTGCTCCGGGTCGTCGACGCCGAGCAGGGCGATGCGGCGGTCGCGGAGCCGGGCGAAGCGTTCGGTCGAGACGGGGAAGGCCTCGTTCTCGCGGTCGGCGGAGAGCCTCGGGTCGATGAGCAGCTCACGGGCCGCCGCCCGCCCCGTGACCAGCCACGCGGAGCGGCCGTCGTAGAGGCTCACGCGGGAGAACGGTGGGTCGTCGCGCAGGGGGGTGTACGCGGTCGGCGGGTGGTACGGGCAGGTGCGGTCCTGAGGGAAGGCGATGGATTCGATGGGGTTCGTTGTCTCCGTCATGGAAGTACCTCGCAAGCGCAGTTCGTCCCTGATCCGTCCCCATTGGATGGCTGAGGCAACTAATTCGTCCACGACAAGACCGGCCAGATCGCTGACGCGCGGGATCTGTCCGGAACAGGTCCCTCCGCTCAACCTCTCTGCGTCTATGACTCCGCGGGCGCGACAAGGCGGCTTCGTGGCCGTGTCACCGCCCCACAGCCGCCGTTGAGGCCTGCCGGAGGAAACAATTCCGGCCGAGTACGCGCACCGCCGTGCGAAGATTCGGAGCGACCGCGCGGCCACTGTGGAGGACGATGATGTTCGCGATACCCCTGGGCGACGGAGCCGAACTGCGGCCGCTCGAACCCTGGCAGGCCGAGGAGTTCCTCGCGCACATGGACCGCGGCCGCGACTACATCGGCCGCTACGTCGGACTCCCCGGGATCACGGCCGACCTGGCCTCCGCACGCGCCTGGCTCCAGGTGTTCGCCGACAAGGCCGCCGCCGACACCGGCCGCCTGTACGGCATCCGGCTCGAAGGGCGACTCGTCGGCGGCGTCCTCCTCCGGGCCTTCGACACGGCGACGGACACCTGCGAGGTCGGCTGCTGGCTGGAACCGGACGCCGCCGGACGCGGCCTGGTCACCCGCGCGGTGCGCGTCGTCGTCGACTGGGCGGTCGAAGTGCGCGGCATGCACCGGGTGGAGTGGCTGGTGGCCCCCGAGAACACACCCAGCGTCAACGTCGCCAAGCGGCTCGGCATGACCCGCGAAGGACTCAAGCGCGAGGACGACCCCTATCGGGGCGTACGGCAGGACACCGAACTCTGGTCGGTGCTCGCACCCGAGTGGCGCGCGGCACGGCAGCCCGCTTCCCCTCGCGGCACGGACACGACGGACACGACGGATGCCGAGTACGCGAACCCGCGCCTCGCCGCGCTCAACGACGCCCTCGACCCCGACCGCTCCGACCTCGACGCGTACGTCGACATGGCGGCGGAGTTCGGCGCGCGCCGCGTCCTCGACATCGGCTGCGGCACCGGGGTCCTGGCGCTGCGGCTGGCCGGGCGCGGCATCGACGTCGTCGGCGTCGACCCGGCCGCCGCCTCCCTCGACGTGGCCCGCGCCAAGCCGGGCGCCAACCGGGTGCGCTGGATCCACGGCGACGCGACGGCGCTCCCGCCGCTGCGGGTCGACCTGGTCACCATGACGGCGAACGTCGCCCAGCAGATCACCGACCCGGACGCCTGGCGGGAGACCCTGCGGGCCGCCCGCGACGCGCTGCGGCCGGGCGGACACCTGGTGTTCGAGACCCGGGTCCCCGCCCAACGCGCCTGGCAGAACTGGAACCGCGAGGCCTCGCACGGCATGCGAAAGATCCCGGGCACCGGCTCGATCGAGACCTGGGTCGAGACGACCGCGGTCGAAGGCCCCTTGGTGTCGTACCGCTGGACCTACGCCTTCGCCGGGGACGACGAAGGGAACGGCGCCGGAGAGGTACTGACATCGGACTCCACGCTGCGCTTCCGCGAGCGCGCGGAGATCGAGGCGGAACTGACCACGCAGGGATACATGGTCGACGAGGTTCGCGACGCCCCGGACCGGCCGGGGCGGGAGTTCGTGTTCGTGGCGCGGTGGCCGGGGGCGGGCCCGGGGGCGGAGGCGGGGCGGGGTGCCGTCGCTCAGCTTCGGCCGAGGTCGGCGTAGAGAGCTATCTGGATCCCCAGCCCCACCAGGGCCGCGCTCTCGACGAGGGAGACCGTGACCAGCAGCCCGGTGAGATGCCCGTGGATCCAGAAGACGGTCAGGGCGGCCGCGGGACTGACGCAGAAGGCCAGCAGGTCCACGGCGAGCTGCAGCTTCTTGCGGCTCCCGCGCCGCTGGTCCCGACGGTGCGCCGCCTCCCAGCCGAGCACGCCGTCACCCCCGACCGCGTCGGTCAGATGGCGGGTCAGGTCGGTCCGGATGTACTGCCCGATGGCGGAGATCTTCTCGTCGTTCACCAGGTAGGTCCAGCCGAGCAGCACGGAGAGGGGTGGCAGGAGCAGGAGCAGTGCCGTCCTGCTGGCGGACGGGATCGTCGCGGCGATCACCGCGGCGGTGGCGGCGAGCATGGCGTAGATGAGGTTGTCCCGGAGGGTGATGCGGCTCTTCTGCTCGGCCTTCAGCTGCTCGTACTCGACGAGGAGCACACGCCCCCGCGTCACTTCTTCCGGTTCCGCCATCCCTCTCCCTCACGCTCGCTGCGGCTCCCTCACGTGAGATGGGGCAGCAGCGAACCGAACACGAACGCCGCGTTCCTGCTGGCGATCTCGTGGTGGCTGTCGTCCTTCTGCGAGTCCGCCGCGTCGGAGATCCCACGGACCACGAGCCAGGCCTGCGCGGCGTCCGCCCCGCCCAGGGCCGCGTGCACTGCCGTCGCGAGCCCGGCGCCCTCCGTCTCCACGGCGAGGATCTTGTCGTTGTACGCGCGCAGATAGCGGCGCTCATCGGCCCCCACGTCGGCGAGCACGGCCTCGCCGGACCCGATCGGGCCGCGCACCGCCCGGTGGCCGGGGGACTCGGGCAGCGCCCAGGGTTCGCCGTGGGCCGTGAAGAAGCTGTTGACGGCGTGCTGGACACCTGCCGTCACGGTGTGGGCGCGGCCACGGCGCAGGACGCCGTCCGATGTCACCCTGCGCGGCTCGTAGTGGATGACCTCCTGCGCGACGACGACATCGCCGAGGCGAGCGTCCGGATGGATGGAGCCTGCGATGCCCACCAGGACGATCAGGCGTGGGGCGTACGCCCTGCGCAGCTCCTCGACCGCGCTCCCTGCGGAGTGCTGCCCGGGGAGCAGCGACTGGGTGACGGTCACACGCACGGTTCGCTCGTCGCCTTCGCCGGTGTCGTGGGTGAACTCGTGGAAGACGACGCCCTGCCGGGTGCGTGTCACGGCGTGGGCGCCCCACTTCGAGAGCGCGTCGATCACGGCGCGGGTCTCCACGCTGAGCACGGTGACCACGCCCGCGTCCCAGACCTGTTCCCGCACGCTTCGGTCCTCGGCGGGCCCGGGCGCGACGCCGTGCTGGGTCACGCTCGTGCCCACACCCATGACGGCCGGCCCCTTGATGGTCACGTTTCCGGAGCCGCTGTTCTCGATCCCGTAATTGCTCATCCGGAATCCCCCCATTCGATCCGTCACTTGGAGACGCTGGTGTTCTCACCCATCGCTGTGTCCCCCAACTCGACATTCCCGGAACCCGAGTTGATGATCCCGTTGTTGAGAATGGCGGTGGCCCGCTGCATGAACTCGGTGGTGTCGACGCCGTGTTCCCTGAGGAATTCCCCGACCGTGGCCAGCAAGCGCCGTTCGATGACCTTGGCGTGCTTGGCGACGTCGAAGGTCTGGAAATAGCTTTCGTCCGCCTCGATGGAGGCCATTTCCCGTGCGCTGAGTTCGGCACCGATGTTGTTGCCGCGCTTCAGGCTCGACGCCGTCGCGTCGGGTGCCGCGCCGACGGACCCGAGCAGCAGCGCGGCGGCGCTCAGCAGCCGGAAGGGGGCCCGGACGGCCGACGGAAGGTGCAGGACGCCGGTGAAGGCGGCGCGGACCACTGCCATGCGCCCCGTCCTGCCCACGACGTCGACCGCGTGGTACTCCAGCCGGGTCGGCGCGAGGCCGCGGGTGGTGAACTCGATGTAGAGCGTGCGCCCTTGCAGCGACACATGGACGAAAATGGTCGTCACCAGGTCGCCGCCCCACGACTCGACCCGACAGGTCAGATAGTGACGGGCGGTCTCCGTGGGGCTGTCGAGCATGCGCCGCACCAGCGCTGTGTCCGGCGCGGCCTTCAGCTCACTCGCGTAGCTCTGCGCGTAACGGCCCTCCACGAAAAGGGAGTCGTTCACCATGAGCCCCGGCAGCCTGGTCTCGGGGTCGTCCTCCGTGCCCAACGCGGTGATGGCCCGGCGTAGTTCCTCCACGAGGTCCCAGGTGGGGAACGGCTTCTTCGCGAACTCCACGTCCTTCTCGCCGCCGATCCCCTTGGTCTCGACGAGGCGCTGGGCGAAGGACCAGGTCCCCAGGTGCCTGCCGCTGCCGATGAACGGCGTGTTCGCCCTGTACACGACCATCGGGTGCCGCTGCTGGCCGTCGATGACGGAGAGCCGTCGGCTCGTCCGCATGGGCTGCTCAGCGGCCAGCTGTGCCCGCAGCCGGTTCAGGGCGAGCTGGCGCAGGATCCCCGACGCCGCCAGTACGACGCAGGGGGCCGCGGCGATCAGGGCGGCGGCGGTGAACCCGCGCGCCCCGTCGTCCGCGACCAGCACACCACCAGCCACGACGGTGGCCAGTGCCGCGACAACCAGGCCTTTTTCATGGGCATGTGACAGAGACTCAGGAGGATGCGCTCGGTCGTCATCATCATCGGCGGCGCCGCGCGCACCGTATCGGCCGGGCAGGCGTGTGGCGATCGGGGCGAGGAGCGCGAGGTCGACGAGCACCGTCGTGGCGAAGAACGCGGCGATGGGCTGAACGACGTACGCCGTGCAGAAGATCGCGAGGATCAGGGCGTCCGTGACGGTCGAAAGCCACCAGGCGCGCCAGGCGTGCGCGAGGACGGGCACGAGATCGTAGCCGTAGGAGGGTGCGACGCGGCGTTTGCGCGCGTTGTAGACCTCTTGGATGACGGCGGTGCGGTATTGGGCGTCCATGTAGACGCCTGCGCACAAGCGCCGCGTCGCGGCTCGGTCCTGCTTACCCAATGACCCCACGGGTGTCTCGGGTATCGCCATGTGCCCCCCATTGTTCCCCAGTTGTGCCCCCGTCCGGGAACGTGGGAGGCAGCGTAGCGACGGCATTTCCGCGGCAACAGTTCATTGCCGGACGAATGTGCGTCGCCCTGGGGTTATTTCCGGGAGCAGATCACGCTCACCAGAGTGAATGCTGCGAAGAAAGGGCCCTCTGAAAGGGAAGTGAACCATTGGCGGCCGCGTGTTCCGTCGATGTGGCCCGCCCGCTCGGCAGGCCGCTCGTGCGGTGCCGGGCCGCCGCGACGTTGGCATGGGGGGAGTCAGTCAGTGCGCCGGTGCGGGAATCGGGGCGGCGGAAAAAGCGGTGGTGGTCCCGGTGGGGGTGTCGCTAAGCTCTGGGTGTTCCCAGGCGGTCGTCCGGCCGCCCGGTTCGGCCGAGCAGATCTGGAGGTGTTGACCGATGGCTGTCGTTGCGATGGGCACTGCCCGCATTCGGAAGTTCATCAAGTCCACCTCCGTGGTCACCGGCTGACCTGATCTCTCTCCGCGTCGAACAGCGTGCGCGGATGCCGGGGCCACCCCTGTGAAGGGTCCCCCTTGTCTTCCTCTTCTCTTTCTCCGTTTTCCTCTCGTACCTCCTCGCACCCCCTCGTCCCGTACGGCTGGGACGCGGACTGGGAGGCCGAGTTCGCGCCGTACGCGGCGCAAGGTCTGGTGCCCGGGCGCGTCGTCCGGGTGGACCGCGGGCAGTGCGACGTCATCACCGCCGACGGGACCGTGCGCGCCGACACCGAGTTCGTCACCCCGCGCGACCCGCTGAAGGTCGTGTGCACCGGCGACTGGGTCGCCGTGGACGCGGACGGCACCGACCCCCGCTACGTACAGGTGTATCTGCCGCGACGCACCTCCTTCGTACGCTCCACCTCCTCCAAGCGGTCCGAGGGCCAGATCCTCGCGGCCAACGTCGACCACTCGATCATCGCCGTGTCGCTCGCCGCGGAGCTCGACCTCGCACGGATCGAGCGGTTCCTCGCGCTCGGCTGGGAGTCCGGCGGCCAGCCCGTGGTCGTCCTCACCAAGGCCGACCTCGTGCCGGACGCCGTCACGCTCGGCCATCTCGTCGAGGACGTGGAGACCGCCGCGCCCGGCGTGCAGGTACTGCCGGTCAGCTCCACGTCCGGGGACGGCGTCGACGTGCTCGCCGCCGTCGTCTCCGGCGGTACGTCGGTGCTCCTCGGCCAGTCCGGCGCGGGCAAGTCGACGCTCGCCAACGCGCTCGCCGGGGCCGACATCATGGAGGTCCAGGCGATCCGTGACGTCGACGGCAAGGGCCGCCACACCACGACGACGCGCAACCTCGTCCTGCTGCCCGGCGGCGGCGTCCTCATCGACACGCCGGGGCTGCGCGGAGTGGGCCTGTGGGACGCCGAGAGCGGCGTCGGGCAGGTGTTCTCCGAGATCGAGGAACTGTCGGCCCGGTGCCGGTTCCACGACTGCGCCCACGACGCGGAGCCCGGCTGCGCGGTGCTCGCCGCCGTCGAGGACGGCACGCTTCCCGAACGCCGCCTCGACAGCTACCGCAAGCTGATCCGCGAGAACCAGCGCATCGTCGCCAAGACGGATGCCCGGGCCCGCGCGGAGCTGCGCCGCCAGTGGCGGTTGCGGGGGGCGGAGGGGCGGGCTGCGATGGAGGCCAAGCGGGGGCGCGTGCGCTGAGCTTGGGCGGATCGGGTCGTGGGGGTCTGGGGGTCTGGGGGGCTGGGGGCGTGGGGAGCTGCGGGTGCGTTGTGGCTGGGCGCGCAGTTCCCCGCGCCCCTGGGGCTGCGGCTGGGGTGCCCGGGTGCCCGGGTGCCCGGGTGTGCGGGTGTGCGGGTGCTCGGTGGGGGTACTCCGTGTCTGAAATCCGCCAGCCCGGGCGTCGTCGCGGCTTCACAATGGAGGCGTGATCGATGAAGAGACCAGGTACGAAGCCGTGCGCAGCAGGGACGCCCGCTTCGACGGGGAGTTCTTCTTCGCCGTCGAGACGACCGGCATCTACTGCCGCCCCAGCTGCCCCGCCGTCACCCCCAAGCGCAAGAACGTCCGCTACTACACCACCGCGGCCGCCGCCCAGACCTCCGGTTTCCGCGCCTGCCGCCGCTGCAGGCCGGACGCCGTCCCCGGCTCCGCCGACTGGAACGTGCGCGCCGACGTCGTGGGCCGCGCCATGCGCATGATCGGGGACGGCGTCGTCGACCGCGAGGGCGTCCCGGGGCTCGCCGTGCGCCTTGGCTACAGCGCCCGGCAGGTGCAGCGCCAGCTCACCGCCGAGCTGGGCGCGGGCCCCGTCGCCCTGGCGCGCGCCCAGCGCGCCCACACCGCCCGCGTCCTGCTGCAGACCACGGACCTGCCGGTCACGGAGATCGCCTTCGCCGCCGGGTTCGCCAGCGTCCGGCAGTTCAACGACACGATCAAGGCGGTGTACGCGCTGACGCCGACCGCCCTGCGTGCCGCCGCCCCCCGCCGCGGCACGGCCCGCGCCACCCCCGCCGCCGGTATCCCGCTGCGCCTCGCCCACCGGGGCCCCTACCGCGCCGACGCCGTCTTCGACCTGCTCGCCCACGAGGCGGTCACCGGGATCGAGGAGGTCACTGGCGACCGGGGCGCCCGCACCTACCGCCGTACGCTCCGGCTGCCGTACGGCACGGGCATCGTGGCCGTCCAGGAGGCGCACCACGACGCCACGACCGGCCCCGGCACCGGCTCGGGCAGCGAGGCCGTGCACCGCGGCGGCTGGCTCGACGCCCGGCTGCACCTGACGGACCTGCGCGACCTCACCACTGCCGTACAGCGCCTGCGCCGCCTCTTCGACCTGGACGCCGACCCGTACGCCGTGGACGAGCGGCTCGCCGCCGACCCCCGGCTCGCCCCGCTCGTCGCCGCCAGGCCCGGGCTGCGGTCGCCGGGCACCGCCGACCCCGACGAGTTCGCGCTGCGCGCGCTGGTGGGGCGGGCGGGCGCCGAACGCCTCGTGGAGCGGTACGGCAAGGTGCTGGACGCCCTGTGCGGCGGTCTCACCCACACCTTCCCCGCCCCGGCCGCGCTGACCGCCGAACCGGGCGCGCCCGGCGCGCTGGCCGCGGCGCTCGCGGATGGCTCCCTGCGCCTGGACGCGGGCGCGGACCGCGACGACGCGGAGGCGACGCTCCGCGCCCTGCCCGGCCTGGACGCGCGGACGGCCGCGGTCATCCGGATGCGGGCACTCGGCGACCCGGACGTGGCCCTGCCGGGCGGACCGGAGCCGGTCCTGGACGCATGGCGCCCATGGCGCTCCTACGCCCTGCACCACCTCGTCCTCGCGGATTCAGCGGATTCAGCGGGTTCAGCGGGTTCAGCGGATTCAGCGGGTTCAGCGGGTTCATAAGAGGCCCACCCCGACGGCCGGTGAGAAAGGCCGGGCTCAGCCCCACACCAGCGCCCCCAGCCAAGCCCCCACGATCAGCAGGCACGCGAACAGCTCCGTCAGTACGCTGCCCCCGCCCATCCGCATCGCCGTCCGCGTCGCCGCCACCGCCTCGCCGTGGCCGCCGAGCCGCAGCCGTTCCCCGGCGTAGATCCCGCCGATGAACCCCGGGATCGCCCCGATCACCGGCAGGACGCAGAAGCCGAGCAGCGCGCCCGCCCCGGCGAAAACCGCCATCCGGCTCGTCGCGCCGCTCTCGCGCAGCCGTCGGGGCGGCAGCTGCCAGCGCACGGCCTGTGCCGCGAGCAGCACGACCGTCGCGCCGACGAGGATGCCCCAGGCCAGGCCGTTCGGGTCCTGCAGCGTCCACCAGAGGACCGCGGCCCACACCAGCCACGCCCCGGGCACGCCGGGCACCAGCACTCCGCACAGGCCGAGCAGCATCACCACGCCGACCAGCAGGAGTTCCCATGCTCCCATCTGCCCAGGGTGCCGCAGATCCGGCGAAACCGCAGGTCAGGTTAGTCCTGGTCCGGGTGACCCGGTAGCGGCAGCGGCTGCTGCCGTCGCGCGACCCAGTCCCTTTCGTACGCGTGCCAGCCCAGCTGGAGCCGCGTCGTCACGCCGGTGAGCTCCATCAGCCGCTTCACCCTGCGCTGCACCGTGCGCAGCCCCAGGTCGAGCTGTTTGGCGACGCTCGCGTCCGTGAGACCGGCGAGGAGCAGGGAGAGGATCTCCAGGTCCGTGCCGTCGGGGCCCTCGGGGGCGTCCTCGGCGAGGGTGCTGCCGTCCTCGCCGATGCGCAGCGGCAGCGCGTCCCGCCACACCGCCTCGAAGAGGCCCGTCAGCGATTCCAGCAGGCCGCTCGCGTGCACGACGAGCGCGGCGGGTTCCGCCGTGCGCGAGGTCAGCGGGACCATCGCGAGCGTGCCGTCGGCGATCACCAGCTTGGTCGGGACGCGGTCCACCACCCGCACCTGTTCGTCGCGGCCGATCGCCGTCGAGAGCTCCACCAGTCCCGTCGGCAGGTCGAGGACCGTGCGCTCGACCACGACGCGGTAGCGCACGCCGCGGTCCGTGGCCTGCTCCTCGGCGCTGTTCTCCGTGCCGGTGATGGCGACGGGGCTGCCGGTCACCAGCGCGCACACCTCGGCGCTCGCGCCCAGCTGCAGCTGGAGGAAGCGCTGCGAGACGGCGGCCGCCCCGGTGACCACCTCGACCAGGTCGTGGACGGTGGGCTCGGTGGCCTGCGCGCGGTACTCCTCGGCGAGCAGGGTCGCCGCGAGCTCGGCCTTCTCCAGTTCGTGCCGCTGCTGGGTGAGGAGCGCGCCGAGCGCGACGCCGGGCGGCGCCGCCACCCAGCGGCCCGCCCTGCCGGACGCCTGCGCGGCCAGGCCGTGCCGCTCCAGGCGGCGCAGCGTCCGCTCGGTCTCCGGCTCGCCGAGGGTGAGCCTGCGCGCGAGATCCGCCACGTCGGCGGCGCCCACCGACACCAGCGCCCGGTACGCCGACTCGTGCGTCTCGTCCAGCCCGATCGCTGCCAGCATGCGGCGACGTCCCTCCCCGAGGCTCCGTTCGGACGGCGTCGTGGCGGGAAACAGCCACGGCGTAAACCCGCCCCGGCCCATCATCCCCGCACCACCCGTCTCTCTGCCAAGGTGACGCCACCGCAGCACCAACCGCGGCCGCTTATGCGGCCTTTGGGCCCTATTGGCCTGCGGTCCTGCATGCCCACCACCTGCATGCCCACCAACCCTGGGGAGAGCGATGCGCCCGATCTCGCGTACGGCACTGGGGGCGGCGTCAGCCGTCGCCCTCGCCGTCACCGCGGCCGCCCCGTCCGTGGCCGAGCCACGTGCGGCCGTGCCGGAACGACCGCCGCTGACGGGGACCGCGCCACAGGGTGCCGCACGGGACGGGGGAAGCTCCGTCGTCACCCTCGTCACGGGCGACCGCATCCTGGTGAGATCCGACGGCAGGAACGGGGCGGGGGCCACCGCGCTGCCCGCCGAGGACGGCACGGCGCCGCTGATCCAGACGCGGCAGTCCGGCAAGGACCTGTACGTCTACCCCGAAGGCGCGGTCCACGCCATCGCCGCCGGCCTGGTCGACGAGGAGCTCTTCAACGTCACCGGGCTCGTCCGCCAGGGCTACGACGACGCGCACGCCAAGAAGCTGCCGCTCATCGCCGTGTACGACAAGTCCGTCGACGTCGCCCGCGCGGTGCCCGCCACCCCGCGCGGCGCCGAGCGCGGCCCCGTCCTCGAACCCGTCGACGGCGTCGCCCTGAAGGCCGACAAGAAGAAGGCCGCCGCCTTCTGGGCGGAGATCACGAACTCCAAGTCCCGTGCCGCGGGCGATCTGAAGAAGCTCTGGCTCGACGCCAAGGTCGAGGCCACCCTCGACAGGTCGACCAAGCAGGTGCACGCCCCCGAGGCCTGGGCCGCCGGTTACGACGGCAAGGGCACCAAGGTCGCCGTCCTCGACACCGGGGCCGACGCCGAACACCCCGACCTCAAGGGCCGCATCGGCGCCACGAAGAACTTCACCGACTCCCCGGACACCGAGGACCGCCAGGGCCACGGCACCCACACCACCTCCACCGTCGGCGGCTCCGGCGCGGCGAGCGGCGGCAAGAAGAAGGGTGTCGCGCCCGGCACCGAGCTGCTGCACGGCAAGGTCCTCAACGACAGCGGCTCCGGCGCCACTTCGTGGATCATCGAGGGCATGCAGTGGGCCGTCGACCAGAAGGCCGACGTCGTCTCGATGAGCCTCGGCAACCCGGCGCAGACCGACTGCACCGACCCGATGAGCACGGCGACCGAGGAGCTCGCACAGTCCGCGAAGAACACCCTCTTCGTCATCGCGGCGGGCAACACGGGCCCCTCCCTCAACTCCGTCTCCTCGCCGGGCTGCGCGCCCGGCGTCCTGACCGTCGGCGCCGTCGACCGCGACGACACCACCGCCCCCTTCTCCAGCCGCGGGCCCGCGTACGGCTCGCACACGCTCAAGCCGGAGATCGCCGCGCCCGGCGTCGGCATCTCCGCCGCGGCGGCGGGCGGCCGAGGCCTCCACGCGTACCAGACCATGAGCGGTACGTCGATGGCGACCCCGCACGTCGCGGGCGCCGCCGCCCTGGTCAAGCAGCGCCACCCCGACTGGAGCGCCCAGCAGATCAAGGCGGCGCTCGTGTCGTCCGCCGACAGCCGCATCCCCGGTGACGCCCGCGAGACCGGCGGCGGACGCCTCGACGCCAAGGCCGCCATCGACCAGAAGGTGCTCGGCTCGCCCGCCGTGCAGGGCGGCAGCTTCGGCTGGCCGCAGGACTCCTCGGACCGCACCACGGTCGACGTGCCCTACACCAACACCACCGACAAGGCGGTGAAGTTGAAGCTGTCGCTCCAGGGCGTCACCGGCAACGACGGCTCCGCGGTCCGCTCCGGGGTCGCGAAGCTCGGCGAGCGCTCCGTGGCCGTCCCCGCGGGGGCCACCGTCAAGGTGCCGCTGAAGATCACCCCCGACGCGGACCTGAAGCGCGCCCAGTACGGCGACGTCACGGGACGCGTCCTGGCCACGGCAGACGGCGGCGCCCGCGTCTCCACGCCCTTCTCCCTCTACGTCCAGCCGGAGACGGTCAGCCTCCGTGTGAAGCTGATCGACCGCGAGGGCAAGCCCGCTGACGGCTCGTCATCCGTGGATCTCATCGGCACCGACACCGCCTCCGGCGAGCGGCGCTTCAACGAGGGCGCGAACGACCAGACGTACCAGGTCCGACCCGGTTCCTACTTCCTGACCGGATTCATCGAGACCCGGGACGCCGAAGGCGGCAACCAGAAGCTCACCGACTCCCTCGCCCACCTCGCCCGCCCCCAGGTGGAGGTGAAGAAGGACACCACGATCACGCTCGACGCCCGCAAGGCGCACCGCCTCGCCGTCCGCACCGACAAGGTATCCGAAGTGCGCGGCGCCACCCTCGCCTTCGCCCGCACCTGGGGCAAGGACAACTGGCTGCACGCGGGCACCGCGGCGGGACCGCGCACCATCCGCTCCTACTACCAGTCCGTCGAGGGGAAGCCCGCGGACGGCACCTTCGAGTCCGGCAGCTACTGGCGCGCCGCGGCGCCCCAGATCTCCGAACTCGCCGTCGTGGGCGGCAAGAAGCTGCACCCGCTGACCGCGTCCACCGGCTCCGCCAACCTCGACGGCACGGGCAGGGCAGCCGTCGTCGACGCGAAGTCGGGCACGGCGCAGGAGCTCGAAGCCGCGGGCGTCAAGGGGAAGATCGCCCTGGTGAAGGCCCCCGACGGCGGTGACGTGGCCGCCGTGGCCAACGACGCGAAGAAGGCAGGCGCGGTCGCCGTCCTCGCCCACCGCGCGGCACCCGGCCGCTGGTACCCGTCCGCCGGATTCACCGGCTCCCCGCTGCCGGTGCTCGGCATCCAGCCGGACGAAGCGGCGCACGTACTGTCCCGACTGTCCGCGGGCAAGGCCGAGTTGACGTGGCGGGCGACCGCCAGCAGTCCCTACGTCTACAACCTCGCGTTCCCCGAGACGGGACAGATCCGCGACGACCGCACCTACCGCGTGCGGGACAAGGACCTCGCCACGAACGAGGCGACGTACCGGGCGATGGGCGAGGCCACGGACTACGTGGACCTGCCCTCCGCGGTCCGGCCCACCGGGCTCGAGATCTACTTCGGCGACCTCGCGTCGGTCCCGGCGCCCGGCAAGCGCACCGAGTACTACTCGGCGGGCACGACCGGCTGGGGCCACCAGGTGTCCAGCAGCTTCCCGTACGGCGAGTTCATGATCGACCCGGTGCGCACGTACAAGAAGGGCGAGCGCCGCACGGAGACCTGGTACGACGGCGTCCTGACGCCCGGCACGCCGCGCGACGCGGCGGGCAGGCCCGCGCTCGCCGGTGAGCGCCAGGGGAACCTGATCGGGGTCGCCCCGGGCTTCTGGGCCGACACCGAACACGGCGGGATCCAGGGGAGTTTCGGCGACATCGGCTCCGTGCGGCTCAAGCGGAACGGCGAGGCCGTGGGGGAGTCCGGCTGGCCTTCCGGGGTGTTCAGCGTCCCGGCCGAGGACTCCGCGTACGAACTCACCCTCTCCACCGCGAAGATCGGCTCGCGGGTGTGGCACCGGTCGACGTCGACGGAGACGACCTGGTCGTTCCGCTCGCACCTCGACGAGAACGCCGCCTCGCAGGGCATCCCGATGCTCTTCCCGCGGTACGCCCTCGCGGAGGACGGACTCAAGACCCTGCCCGCGAAGGACGGACAGCGGATTGAAATCGGCGTGACGGGGCACGCGGGGTACGAGCCCGGCGCGCTCACGAAAGCGAAGCTGTCGTACTCGTACGACGAGGGCCGGACGTGGACGGCGGCGACCACCGCCGAACACAGCGGAAAGTGGAGCGCGACCGTGAACCACACGGGCGCTTCCGGCAAGCAGGTCTGGCTCAGAACCGAACTGACGGACGCCCATGGCAACTCCGTCTCACAGACAGTGGCTCGCGCCTACGACGTGCGCTAGTCACACCGGCCCCGCCGGGCGGTCCTCCCGTGGGGGGTGGGCCCGCCCGGCGGTCCCCGTTGTCGCCGAGATGGCCGGAATTTCCGGATGCACCGTTTTCGTACGGCCTCCGCGGTGGAAAATTAGGGGCATGAGCCAGCAGGGGGACAGGCCCAGCGGTCGCGACGACGACTGGTGGGGACAGCTGTACGACGACGCCGCGCCGGACACGGGTCCGGCCCCCGCACCGGACACCCTCGACGACAGGTTCGCCTCCGCGGCGGACGCCGTGCAGGGACCCTTCCCCGCCCCGCGCGCCCCCGAGCCCCCGGCACCCGCGGGGCCGCCCCGCGTCCCGCACACCCCGCCCACCTTCACCGCCCCCGCCCCCTGGGCACCGCCCACCGCTCCCGGTGGCCCGGTGACCTTCCCGGCCGGAGCGGGCGGGAGCAGGGGCGGGAACGGGGGCGGGTACTCCGCGGCGTCGACGGAAGAGCCCCGCGGCGGCGAGCCCACGTCGCGCGGGCCCGATGCCGACGGAGCGACCATGGCGCTGTCGGCGCTGTCGGCGCTGTCGGCGGGTAGGCCCGGTTTCCGCGGCGACGAGGGCGCGGAGCCGCGCGGCGACGCCGAGGGCATCGGATACGTGGGGGACGGTCCGCCGACCTACGAGCCCGAGCCCACCGTGCTGCCCGCCGCCGACCCGGACGACCTCGGGGACCTCGTCGCCGACACCGTGCTGGACGGCGCGCGGTACGGGGCGGGCACCCTGCGCGCCGCGTCCGTGCGCGGCGACTCCGCGAGGTACCGGGGCGAGCCGCGCCGCGACGCCCTGCTCACCGCCCGCTTCGGCACCGGCGAGGACGCCCTGGTGCTCGTCGCCATGGCCACCGGCGCCCGCGCGACGCCGGGCGCGCACCGCGCCGCCGCCGAGGCCTGCGACTGGATCGGCAGGGCCGTGGGCCGCAGCCACCGGCGGCTCGCCGAGGACATCAGGGCCGCCCGGCGCGGTGACCTGAAGTCGGGCCTGCACCGCCTGACCGACCGCAGCCTCGGCAAGCTCCGCGCGCACGCCGCCGACCTGGGCCTGGAGCCGGACGAGTACACGGCGTCCCTGCGGTGCCTCCTCCTGCCCGCCGACCCCCGATGTCGTACGCGCGTCTTCTTCGGTGTCGGCGCGGGCGGCCTCTTCCGGCTGCGCGACGGCGAGTGGCAGGACATCGAACCGCGCGTCGCCGACGCCACCGGCGAGGCCGTGGTCGGCTTCGGCTCGCCGCCCCCACCGCCCCCGGAGAGCGACCGGCTCACCATGGACCTGGGGATCACCACACCCCCGAGCCCCTACGAACCGGCTCCCGAGCCGCCCCGCGACCCCTTCCGGTTCCGCGCCTCGGTCGCCCGCCCGGGTGACACGCTCGTCCTGTGCAGCGGCGGCCTCGCCGAACCGCTGCGCGGCGAGCCCGAGCTCGCCGAACACCTCACCCGCAGATGGGAGAAGGGCGGCCCGCCCGGCCTCGCCGCCTTCCTGGCCGACGTCCAGGTGCGGGTCAAGGGGTACGCCGACGACCGGACGGCCGCCGCCGTCTGGGAGGCATGACCGCCGCACCTGTGAATTCATGGACCAGAGGAACGACCGAGCAGAAGGACGAGTGAAGTCCTGGTCCACGGGTCACCCGGGGTGAACCACGGTTCACCAGCGTCGAGAGGTGCGTACAGCATGGCCAAGCAGAACGTCGCCGAGCAGTTCGTCGACATCCTCGTCCGCGCGGGCGTCAAGCGCCTGTACGGAGTCGTCGGAGACAGCCTCAACCCGGTCGTGGACGCCATCCGCCGCACCAAGGAGATCGACTGGATCCAGGTGCGGCACGAGGAGACCGCCGCCTTCGCGGCCGGTGCCGAGGCCCAGATCACCGGGAACCTCGCGGCCTGCGCGGGCTCCTGCGGCCCCGGCAACCTCCACCTGATCAACGGCCTGTACGACGCGCACCGCTCCATGGCCCCGGTGCTCGCGCTCGCCGCGCAGATCCCGTCGAGCGAGATCGGGCTCGGGTACTTCCAGGAGACCCACCCGGACCAGCTGTTCCGCGAGTGCAGTCACTACAGCGAGATGATCTCGACGCCGCAGCAGATGCCGCGGCTGCTGCAGACCGCCATTCAGCACGCCGTCGGCCGGAGCGGCGTCAGCGTCGTGTCGCTGCCCGGCGACGTGGCGGCCGAGCCCGCTCCGGAGAAGGCCGCGGAGACCGCGCTGGTCACCTCCCGCCCCACCGTGCGCCCCGGCGACGCGGAGATCGAGCAGCTCGCCGCGATGATCGACGAGGCGGACAGGGTCACCCTGTTCTGCGGCAGCGGCACGGCGGGCGCGCACGCCGAGGTGATGGAGTTCGCCGAGAAGATCAAGTCTCCGGTGGGCCACGCCCTGCGCGGCAAGGAGTGGATCCAGTACGACAACCCGTACGACGTGGGCATGAGCGGCCTGCTGGGGTACGGCGCCGCCTACGAGGCCACGCACGAGTGCGACCTGCTGATCCTGCTCGGCACCGACTTCCCGTACAACGCCTTCCTGCCGGACGACGTGAAGATCGCCCAGGTCGACGTACGCCCGGAGAACCTCGGCCGCCGCTCGAAGCTGGACCTCGCCGTCTGGGGCGATGTGCGCGAGACCCTGCGCTGTCTGACCCCGCGCATCTCGCCGAAGTCGAACCGCAAGTTCCTCGACAAGATGCTCAAGAAGCACGCCGACGCGCTCGAAGGCGTGGTGAAGGCGTACACGCGCAAGGTCGAGAAGCACGTCCCGATCCACCCCGAGTACGTCGCATCGGTCCTCGACGACCTCGCCGCCGACGACGCGGTGTTCACCGTCGACACCGGCATGTGCAACGTCTGGGCGGCCCGCTATCTCACCCCGAACGGCAAGCGGCGCATCATCGGCTCCTTCAGCCACGGCTCGATGGCGAACGCCCTGCCGCAGGCGATCGGCGCCCAGTTCGTCGACCGGAAGCGGCAGGTCGTCTCGATGTCGGGCGACGGCGGCTTCTCGATGCTGATGGGCGACTTCCTCACCCTCGTCCAGCACGATCTGCCGGTGAAGGTCGTCCTGTTCAACAACTCCTCGCTGGGCATGGTGGAGCTGGAGATGCTCGTGGCCGGGCTGCCGTCCTACGGCACGGCGAACCACAACCCGGACTTCGCCGCCGTCGCCCGCGCCGCGGGGGCCTACGGCGTGCGGGTGGAGAAGCCCAAGCAGCTCGCGAGCGCCCTCAAGGACGCCTTCGCGCACAAGGGCCCCGCCCTCGTCGACATCGTGACCGACCCGAACGCCCTCTCCATCCCGCCCAAGATCAGCTCGGACATGGTGACCGGCTTCGCCCTCTCCGCCAGCAAGATCGTGCTGGACGGCGGGGTGGGCCGGATGCTGCAGATGGCCCGCTCGAACCTGCGGAACGTGCCGAGGCCGTGAGTCCTTTCCACCTCGGCCCCGGCACGCCGGGCGGTCTCAGGCGGGCCGCAGCCGCAACGTGACGATCTGGAACGGCCGCAGCGCGAGGGCCAGTCCGGTCTCGCCCGCCTCCGCCTCGTGCAGCGGACGTTCCAGCAGGTCCGTCACCTCGGCCCGGGCCACGGGGAAGGACGTGCGGAGCGTGGCCGCGGCCCGTCCGCCGCGCGACTCGTAGAGCCGTACGACGACGTCACCGCTGCGGTCGTCGGCGAGCTTCACCGACTCGACGGTGACCGCCGGGTGGTCGACGGCCACCAGCGAGGGCAGGACGGGGGAGTCCGCCACCCGCAGCGGCAGATTGAGCGCGAGCCCCTCCGCCACCGCGTCGCCCGTGCCCGCGCCGGGCAGCAGCGCGTAGGTGAACCGGTGCGTGCCCTGGTCCGTCTCGGGGTCCGGGCTGTGCGGGGCCCGCAGCAGCGTCAGCCGCACGGTGGTGCCGAGCGCGCCGCCGTGCTCCGCGCGCGTCACGTCGTGGCCGTACGTCGCGTCGTTGAGCAGCGCGACGCCGTACCCCTCCTCGGCCACCCGCAGCCAGCGGTGCGCACAGATCTCGTAACGCGCCGCGTCCCAGCCCGTGTTGGCGTGGGTGGGGCGGTGCACATGACCGAACTGGATCTCGGCCGCCGACCGTTCGGCGTGCACGTCCAGGGGGAACGCGGCCTTGAGGACCTTCTCCGACTCCCGCCAGTCGACGTCCGTGACGACGTCCAGGCGCCTGCTGCCCGCCGCGAGCCGGATCTCCTGCGTGATCCGAGACTCCCCGAAGGCCCGCACCACCCGCACCGCGACCCGCAGCGGCCCGTCCTCGACGAGCTCGACGGACTCGGCGTCCGTGAGGTCGGTGTGCCTGCGCCGGTAGTGCTTGTCGAGGTCCCAGGCGTCGTAGTGCGTGGGGTGGTCGGGGTGCAGCTGGAGGAGGTTGCCGGGGGCGGCGAGCACCTCGCGGCCCTCGTCCAGGTCCCGCACGGAGGCGAGCAGCCCGGCGGCGTCGACGGTGACGCTCAGATGCTCGTTGGTGAGGATGATCGTGTCGCCGGTCGTGTGCGCGACCGCACCGGCCCCGGGGTCCCGGGCCGCGTCCAGGCTCTGCGTGCCGAGCGCGGGCACGTCCACGCGCACCAGCGTGCCGTCCCCCGGGTCGACGACCTCGCTGCGGGCGTACGGCGAGGCGTTCAGCGCCGCGGGGCCGCCCGCGCCCAGCGAACGCACGGCCGACGCCGTGATCTCGTCCAGCTCGGCCAGGACGCGCTCGTAGGTGTCGCGCGCCTCGCGGTGCACCCAGGCGATCGACGAGCCCGGCAGGATGTCGTGGAACTGGTGCAGCAGCACGGTCTTCCACAGCCGGTCGAGCGTGTCGTACGGATAGACGTACGCGGGATCGCGCACCGCGGCGGCCGTGCACCACAACTCGGCCTCGCGCAGCGCGTGTTCACTGCGCCGGTTGCCGCGCTTGGTGGCGGCCTGCGTGGTGTACGTGGCGCGGTGCAGCTCCAGGTACAGCTCGCCGGACCAGACAGGGGCCTGCGCGCCGTACTCCTCCTCGGCCGCCGCGAAGAACGCCGAGGGCTTCTCGATCTCGACGCGCGGCGAGCCCTCCAGGGAGCGCAGCCGCCGCGCCCGCTCCATCATCTCGCGGGTGGGCCCGCCCCCGCCGTCGCCCCAGCCGAACGGCACCAGCGAGCGCGAGGCACGCCCCTTGTCGGCGAAGTTCCGCTCGGCATGGGCCAGTTCGGCGCCGTGGAACTGCGAGTTGTAGGTGTCCACGGGCGGGAAGTGGGTGAAGACGCGGGTGCCGTCGATGCCCTCCCACCAGAAGGTGTGGTGCGGCATCTTGTTGGACTGGTTCCAGCTCAGCTTCTGCGTGAGGAACCAGCGGATGCCCGCGAGCTTCGCCAGCTGCGGGAACGCGGCGGTGTATCCGAAGGAGTCCGGCAGCCAGATCTCCTCCGTCTCGACGCCGAACTCCTCGCGGAAGAACCGCATGCCGTGCGTGATCTGCCGCGCGAGCGCCTCGCCGCCCGGCATGTTGGCGTCGGACTCGACCCACATCGAGCCGACCGGAGCCCAGTTGCCGTCCGCCACCGCCTTCTTGATGCGCTCCCAGATGTGCGGCTGGTGCTCCTTGACCCAGGCGTACTGCTGGGCCTGCGAACAGGCGAAGACCAGCTCCGGATACTCGCCGGCCAGTGCCGTCACATTGGCAAAGGTGCGCGAAGCCTTGCGTACCGTCTCCCGCAGGGGCCACAGCCACGCCGAGTCGATATGCGCGTGCCCGGCTGCCGATACGCGGTGGGCGCTCGCGTGGGCGGGCCTCGCCAGTACGTCGACGAGCTCCGCGCGGGCCGCGGCGGCCGTGCCCGACACATCGTGCAGATCGAGCGCGTCGAGCATGTCCTCCAGGGCCCGCAGGATCTCGTGCCGACGCGGACGGTCGGCGTCCAGTTCCTGCATCAGCTCGGAGAGGACCTCGATATCGATGATCAACTGCCATACGTCCTCGTCCAGTACGGCGAGGTCGGCAGACGCGAATCGGTAGATCGGGGTATTGCCTGCGGTCAGTACGTCGCCGAGGGGTGTCGGCACGAAGTCGTGCAGAACGGCGGGATTGGCCGCCGCCTCCAGAAGTAGGTGCACCGTTTCGCCGCCCTGAGCGGGGGAGGCCACGGGAATATGCCGATTGCGCGGGTGAATGCCTTTGAGCGGGACGCCCGCCGCGTCATGGACGAGCCCCTCCGCCTGGAAGCCGGGTCCGTCCCCGGTGAACCCGGGATCGATCACGGCCTCGACCCGGTGCCCCCGCCATGCGTCGGGCACCTGCCCTTGAATCCGGAACCAACTGGTCGACCAGGGATTTCCCCACTCCGTGCCGGTCTCGAAGGGCTCGTACTCCGCTTCGAGCGCGGCCCCGACGGGCACCGGCTCGCCTGGCGCATGCCAGACGGAGAGGGTCAGCGGCGTGCGCCGCGCGTACTGGGCGGGACGGATGAACTGGCGCAGGGCCCGCTCCAGGCGGCCCTCCACCAGCAGTCTGTCGTCGTGCACTCGTGCTCCTCGGGACGCTCGACAGTGGGGTCCACCGCTTCACTTCCCCCCAACTCCCGGATGCACCCCCCACCAGTGGTTGATGATTCGACAAGCGTGCCTCGACCGGCCCGGGGCATGCATCCCGAGAAGCTGTTCGAGCAGGGGGGCAGAGACATCGCTTTGTGGGCGGGGGTCATGACGAGGCAGTCACAAGGGGGCGGTCCCGGTAGCGTCGGGGCCTCTTCGCCGAAGGTACGGAATGAGAGAACCGGTGAAGCGCGGGGCGAGCCCGACCGGGGTCAGCTCACGCGGCGGCTGGGGAGATCGGATCTGCGTGCGGTGTCCGAGGTCAGGAAGGCTCTGAGGGAGCTTCTGCGGCACTGGGGCAAACCGGGAAGATCCGACGTGGCCGAACTCCTCACCAGTGAGCTGGTCACGAATGCACTGGTGCATACGGATCACGACGCGGTCGTCACGGCGACCGTGGGCCCGCGCGGTCTGCGCGTAGAGGTGCGCGACTTCGTGGGGCGCCGCCCCGAGCCGCGGGTACCGAACGCCGACGACGGTACGAGCGGCAGGGGCCTGATCCTGGTGCAGTCCCTCGCCGACTCGTGGGGCGTGCGGGCGCACGGAGTGGGGAAGGCGGTGTGGTTCGAGCTGGACGACGGCGGCGTGGCCTGAGCCTGCCGCCGCCGCCCGGTCCTGGCGCGATCAGCCGAACTGCTGCTCCAGGTCCTTCAGTTTCTGCTCCAGCGAGTCGAGCCGGGGCAGGGCCTGCGTGTCGTCCTCGGCCGTCAGGTCGACGGTGACGGGGGTGGCGGGCGTCGTGCCGTCAGGGCCGTTCTTGACGGCCTGGAGGGAGGGGCGGGAGCGTACCGGCAGCTCTTCCTGCGTCGCTATTGCAGGGTCCGCGCCGACCTGCGCGGACCCGGCGGCCGGTGCGACGGCCTGCATCTCCACCTGACGGCCGCCGCCGCGGCCCTGCCAGTTCCGGTGGCCCCGGCTGAGGGCCTTGAGCTGCGCGCGCTCCAGCTTCTCCTGGTCGCGCCTGCGCAGCCGGGTCTGCTCCTTCTCGCGCCGGTCCTCCCGGACCTCCTCGACGGCCTCGTCCAGGGTGCGTACGCCTTCGAGGAGCATCAGCGACCAGGCGCCGAAGGTCTCACGGGGCGCGCGCAGCCACCGCACGATGCGGATCTGCGGCAGCGGTCGCGGCACCAGGCCCTGCTCGCGCAGCGCGGCCCGGCGGGTCTGCTTCAGCGCACGGTCGAAGAGGACCGCTGCCGAGAGCGACATTCCCGAGAAGAACTGCGGAGCGCCCGCGTGGCCCATTCCCCGTGGCGCGTGGACCCAGTTGAACCAGGCGGCCGCGCCCGCGAACGTCCACACGAGGAGGCGCGAGCCGAGCGCCGCGTCACCGTGGCTGGCTTCCCGCACGGCGAGGACGGAACAGAACATCGCCGCGCCGTCGAGGCCGAACGGGACCAGATACTCCCAGCCGCCGGTCAGGCTGAGGTTCTGTCGGCCGAAGCCGACCAGGCCGTGGAAGGAGAGCGCCGCGGCGACGGCCGCGCAGCAGAACAGCAGCACGTAGGAGGCGGATCCGTAGATGGCTTCCTTGCGTCTGCGGCGTTCCTCGCTGCGCTCCCACGAGTCGTCGCTCTCGCTTCCCTTGGCTGCTTTCGCGTGGCCTCGCTTGCCGCGTGTGACCACCGCAACCGCCACCAGCAGGCCGAGGAGCAGGACACCACCCGGAAGCAGCCAGTCCAGCGATATGTCGGTCAGTCTCATCTGGGGGTCCCTTGCATCGCGGTAGGGCGTATCGGGCGCCATATTGACTCAACCCCGATGGCCCTCAAGGGGTTTCGGGGCAAGAGGCCGCCAAGGGAGTGCAAGGGAGCACGCACGGCGTACTTTTGCTCGAACTCGCGGAGCAGCGCCGGGTGTTGAGTTCGATTAAACGTGCGCGAAAGGGTGGTTCGGACGAATGGGGGGTCCGGACGGCAGGGTGAATCAGGCGGAAGCGGTCGCCGCGGCGTCCGCGCTCATTCGCGCGATGCGCTCCGCGTCGCAGGTGCGCGGGCAGGTGACACAGGTGTCGTCGGGGCGCAGCGTGTAGAACATGCAGCAGCTCGCCCGGTCGCGGGTCGGCAGCGCCTCGCCGTTGGGACCCGTCAGCTCCCGGAACCCGGCCGTGCCGACGTACGGCTTGGTGGCGCCGGGCAGTAGCTGCTCCAGCTCCGTCATCGCCCGCTGTTCCTCGCCGAGGAGGTGCGCGACGTACCAGAGGCCCTCGACGATCTCGTCGGTGGCGACGCTCCACAGGGCGCGCGAGCGGCGCCGCATCCGCGGGCCGAAGCCGTCCAGGAGCGGGCCGAGGTGTTCGGCGACCGCGGCCCGCACCTCCGCGCGCAGCGCATCCTCGTCCGGCACGACGTGCGCGCCGGGCAGGGCCGCGGCCGGGTCGTCCGGCAGACAGGAGAAACCGGCGGTGCGTACGGCCATCCGGCCGAGCGTGCGCTGGAAGGAGACGTCGGCGACCGGGAAGCGGGGGACGCGGCGGTGCAGGAACCAGGGGACCGTGATGAGCAGGGTGGCGGGCCAGGCGTAGCGGTGCAGACCGAAGCTGGCCACCACGTCCGGGCGGGGCTGGACGCCGTAGTCCTTGAGGACCTGTGCGTTGTCCCAGGCCAGGAATGCGTCGAGGTCGGCCCCGCCCTCCGCGAGCCGGGCGGCGGTGACCCAGCCGCCGCCCTGTGGGGCCTGTTCCTCGTGACCGAGTTCGGTGATGCGCAGTCCGGAGTACACCTCGCCCAGGCGGGCGTAGGAGTCCGCTACGGCACTGGGGGCGCCCTGGGCGGGTGCGGCCAAGGTGGGGACGGACATGCGGGGGACCACCGAATCGCGATCGATAGCAGGTTAGCCTTACCTTACCCGACGTGATCGAGGTTTCAACTCCGGTCGTGTCCGCCTATGGTGCCTCTCGTACCTTTCACAGCAATCAATAGCGATCAACAGTGATCAGAAGCGGGGCGGGCGCACGTCGTGGAGCAGACCGGAGCACGCGAGGGGGCTGTCCCCGCGGGGACGCCGCG
Organism: Streptomyces sp. NPDC042371; assembly: GCF_056437465.1. Taxonomy (NCBI): domain Bacteria; kingdom Bacillati; phylum Actinomycetota; class Actinomycetes; order Kitasatosporales; family Streptomycetaceae; genus Streptomyces; species Streptomyces sp. NPDC042371. Next base: position 571,316 of record NZ_JBWKAP010000003.1, read on the forward strand.
CGTCCGGGTGCCCGCACAGGCGGGGACGCGGCAGGCGGTCCGGCGCAGCTCCGTGCGCGGCCAGATACTGGCCGCGCTGCGGGCCGCCCTCGTCGGCGGCGAGCTCGCGCCCGGCGAGGTGTATTCGGCGCCCGCACTCGGCGAGCGCTTCGGCGTCTCCGCGACGCCCGTCCGCGAGGCGATGCAGCAGCTGGCCACAGAGGGCGCCATAGAGGTCGTCCCCAACCGCGGCTTCCGGGTCGTGGAGCGCGGCACGCGGGAGCTGGCCGAGCTGGCCGAGGTGCGGGCGCTGATAGAGGTGCCGGTGATGCTGCGGCTCGCCCGCACGGTGCCCGCGGCCCGCTGGGCCGAGCTGCGGCCGCTGGCCGAGGCGAGCGCGACGGCGGCGGCGGGCGGCGACCTCGCGCGCTACGCCGAGTCGGACCGCGCCTTCCACGGCGCCGTGCTCGCCCTCTCCGGCAACCAGCAGCTGGTGCAGGTCGCGGACGACCTGCACCGCCGGTCGCAGTGGCCCCTGGCGAGCGGCCCCGTCGCGGGACGCCGGGCCGACCTGGTGGCGGACGCGGCCGAGCACATGGCCCTGCTCGACGCCCTGGCCGCCCAGGACCTGCCCGTGGTGGCCTCCCTGGTCCAGGAACATTTCACGGGCGCCTCGGGCTGAGAGCCGGGCGCCCGTGCGGTGCTGCGGGCGGTGTCAGACCGCGGGGGCCGGTGGCTGCAGGTGCTGGGCCAGCCAGGACGGTACGCCGCCCAGGAGACGGAAGAGGCGGGTGGCCTCGGCGCGCAGGCGGGTGGCCTCCGGCTCCGGCTCCGCCTCCGCGAGGGCGGCCAGCGCGGGAGCCGTGCCGACCAGATAGCCGAGCTCCTCGCGGATGCGCAGGGACTCCGTGAAACCGTGCCGCGCCTCCGCCAACTCCCCGTCCCGCAGGGCGAGTCCGGCCAGATGACGCCAGGTGAAGGAGAGCAGTAGCGGGTCGGAGTGCGCGGTGGCGCCAGCGTGCGCCCTGCGGTACGCCGCCTTCGCGGACTGCGGCGAGTCCGCGATGTGCTCCGCGATCAGTCCGCGGCGGAAGTCGAGCAGGGGCCGCCCCGGGGCGTTCGGGGCGAGCAGCGCGGCCGCCCTGCCGAGCGCCGTACGCGCTTCGTCGGCCCGGTCGCGTACGTTCAAGACGGTGGAGGCGTACGCCAGTTGGCCCCGCTCGCAGGCCGCGGCGCCCCGGTCGTCGTCGTCCTCGGCGAGCGCCTCCGCGGTCCGCAGGCCGTCCTCCGCCTCGCCCCAGCCGTCACCGGTGAACAGGCACCGCTCGACGAGGAGCGCCGTCCTCTGGAGTGCCGCCGCGGCCCCGGCACGCGAGGCCAGCAGCGCCGCAGCGTCGGTCCAGCAGCCGCGCGAGCGCAGCCGCCATACCGCGGTCTGGAGTGGATCGTGCTCTGCAGTCGTTCCGGTACCAGACATGGCGGTATGCGCCACGTTGCCCTCCCCGAGCACACCATTGAGCTGTTGAGTCGTGGGCGAATCTCAGCATGGATCGCGGCGCCGGGCCAAGAGGCTGGGTGAAAGATTTCACAAAGGGTGGGCCGGGAAACGGGTCGGGCCCGGTCGGCGGTTCGTCGCCGCAGACCGGGCCCGTACCGGATGACCTCAGCTCATGCGCAGCGCGAGGAAGAAATCGAGCTTGTCCTCGAGGCGCGAGAGATCACGACCCGTCAACTGCTCGATACGGCCCACCCGGTAGCGCAGCGTGTTGACGTGGAGGTGCAGCCGCGCCGCGCAGCGCGTCCACGAGCCGTCGCAGTCGAGGAACGCCTCCAGGGTCGTGATGAGCTCCGCGCGGTGGCGCTGGTCGTACTCGCGCAGCGGGTCCAGGAGCCGCGCCGTGAACGCCCGGCGCACGTCGTCCGGCACGAAGGGCAGCAGCAGGACGTGCGAGGCCAGCTCCTGGTGCCCGGCCGCGCAGACCCGGCCGGGGCGTGCCGCGGCGACCCGGCGGGCGTGCCGTGCCTCCTCCAAGGCGCCGCGCAGCCCCTCCGCCGAGTGCACGGACGCGCTGACGCCCAGCGTGAGGCGGCCGTCGCCGTCCAGGCCCGCCGCCAGCGGGTCGCGGACGGACGCGAGGAGCGAGTCCGCGAGCAGGCCCGTCTCGGGACCCTCGTGCTCGCCGGGGACCGCGGGCAGCGGTACGAGGGCGATCGCCTCGTCGCCGGTGTGGGCGACCGCGATCCGGTCGGAGGGCTCGGGGCCCGACGCCTGCGGGTCGACGAGGATCTCCTCCAAGAGCGACTGGGCGACGGGACCGCCGTCGATCTCCCCGCCCTCCCACTCCACGCGGGCCACCACGACCTGCCAGTGCGGAGCCGTGCCGAGACCGGGCAGCAGCACCGGGGCGGCGACGCGCAGCCTGGCCGCGATCTCCGCGGGCGCAGCGCCCGTCTGGACCAGTTCGAGGACCTCCTGGGCCAGCCTGCGGCGCACCGTGCGGGCCGCGTCGCGCCGGTCGCGCTCCACCGCGATCAGCTGGGTGACGCCCTGGAGCAGGTCGAGCCGCTCCTCGGGCCAGTCGCCCGCGTCGGCCTCCACCGCGAGCACCCAGTCGGAGAGCACCGACTCGCGCACGTCACGCGAGGCGCCGGCCGCTCCCCGCCCACTGGTCCGAATGGGGAACAGCGAGTACGTGACCGAGTCCACCGTCACCCGGTGCGGGCCGCGCCGCCCCGTCCTGACGGCCGCCAGATGCTCCCCGGCGAGCCGCGCGCACAGCGGCGCGGGCAGGGCGATCCCGGCCGCGCTCGACCCGGCGATCACGCGCCCCGCGGGCGAGAGCACCCAGGCCCGCAGGTCCAGGTCGGTGCCGAGCAGGTCGAGGACGACGTCGGGGCCGCCGCCCGCCGGGCCCGAGGTCATCAGGCGGCGGTGCCGGTCGACGACGGCCGCCAGGTCCCCGGCGCGCTCGCCGGACACCTGGCGCACGACGTGCTCGGTGATCGTCGCGAAGGCCACGGACTCGTTGACCGCGAAGAGCGGCAGGCGGTGCCGGGCGCAGGCATCCACGATGTCGTCGGGAATGGCGCCCAGCTCGGCCTCACCGGCGGCCAGGGCGGCGACGCCCGCGCTCGCGAGGATCCGTACGAAGGGCTCCGTGTCCGAGGTGTCGCGGCGCCAGGCGAGGCCGGTGAGGACCAGCTCGCCGCCCGCCAGGTACCTGCTGGGGTCCCGCAGGTCCGTGGTCATCACACCGCGCACGGTGCGGTCCAGCTCGTCCTCGCCGCCGAGCAGCCGCAGGCCCAGCGCGTCGGTGTCCAGGAGTGCGCGCAGCCGCATGGTGTCGTCGCCGCCGATCTGTCTCGAATGGTGTGTACAAACATGTGCGCTCTGTAGCGCCGGGGCTCCGTGCCGCCGCGGGCTCGGGGTTTCCGGGGGGAACCCGCGAGGTTACTGGGGCCCGTTCTTCATACGAATCTACAAGACGCGCGCCTTGGCCAGCCAACTCCTTCATGGTTTCGGTGACTGACCCCATCGGACGAGCGAGCGGTGTACTTGGCCCACTCCGCGTTAACAGCACATGAACGAGCAGTCGAGGGACCAACGGCCCGAGTGGCCGGAACGGAATGCTCCCGTCCCTCGAAGCGAAAGACCCTCGATACGAAGAAGAAGAGAGCCTCATGGACTTCCTTCGCCCCGCCAGCTGGGAGGAGGCGCTCGCCGCCAAGGCCGAGCACCCCACGGCTGTGCCGATTGCGGGTGGCACCGACGTGATGGTCGAGATCAACTTCGACCACCGTCGACCCGAGTACCTGCTTGACCTCAACCGCATCGGCGAGCTGAGCGAGTGGGAGGTGGGCGAGGAGACGGTCCGGCTCGGTGCCTCCGTCCCGTACACCCGGATCATGGAGGAGCTCCGCACGGAGCTGCCCGGTCTGGCGCTCGCCTCGCACACGGTCGCCTCCCCGCAGATCCGCAACCGCGGCGGCGTCGGCGGCAACCTGGGCACGGCATCCCCGGCGGGCGACGCCCACCCGGCGCTGCTCGCCGCCGACTGCGAGGTCGAGGTGGAGTCCGTGCGGGGCTCGCGCCTGATCCCGATCGACGCGTTCTACACCGGCGTGAAGCGCAACGCCCTCGCCGCGGACGAGCTGATCAAGTCCGTCCACATCAAGAAGGCGGACGGCCCGCAGCAGTACTCGAAGGTCGGCACCCGCAACGCGATGGTCATCGCCGTGTGCGCCTTCGGCATCGCGCTGCACCCCGAGACCCGGACCGTGCGGACCGGTATCGGATCCGCGGCGCCGACCCCCATTCGGGCGAAGGCGGCCGAGGAGTTCCTGAACGCGGCGCTCGAAGAGGGCGGCTTCTGGGACAGCAGGAAGATCATCACCCCCTCGATCGCCAAGCAGTTCGCGGAGCTCGCCTCCGGAGCGGCCAACCCGATCGACGACGTACGCGGCACGGCGAACTACCGCCGGCACGCCGTCGGGATCATGGCCCGCCGCACGCTCGGGTGGACCTGGGAGTCGTACCGCGGCGAGGGCCGCAGCACTGAGGGAGTCGCATAATGCGCGTGAACTTCACGGTCAACGGCCGTCAGCAGGAAGCGGACGACGTGTGGGAGGGCGAGTCCCTTCTGTACGTGCTGCGCGAGCGCATGGGGCTCCCGGGCTCCAAGAACGCCTGCGAGCAGGGCGAGTGCGGTTCCTGCACCGTCCGGCTCGACGGCGTACCGGTGTGTTCGTGTCTGGTCGCCGCCGGTCAGGTCCAGGACCGGGAGGTCGTCACCGTCGAGGGCCTGGCGGACTACGCCAAGCACCGTGACGAGTCCCACCCGGGCGGCGCCTGCGGTTCCGTCTGCGGCGGCACCACCCTCCAGGAGGCCCGCCAGTGGCAGGCTCGTCCAGCTGACAGGGTCACCGACGGCCAGACCGGCGAGGGCGGCGAACTCTCCTCGATCCAGCAGGCGTTCATCGACGCCGGTGCCGTCCAGTGCGGCTTCTGCACCCCGGGTCTGCTCGTCGCGGCCGACGAGCTCCTGGAGCGCAACGCGTCCCCGTCGGACGCCGACATCCGCGAGGCGCTCTCCGGCAACCTCTGCCGCTGCACGGGTTACGAGAAGATCCTCGACGCGGTACGCCTGGCGGCCGCCCGTCAGGAAGAGACGGTCTGATCATGGCTGGAACCAAGACCACCACGGGCGCGCCCACCGACGTCACCCAGAAGCACAACAAGGGCGGCATCGGCGAGTCCACGCTCCGCCCCGACGGCACCCTGAAGGTCACCGGCGAGTTCGCCTACTCCTCGGACATGTGGCACGAGGACATGCTCTGGGGCCAGACGCTCCGCAGCACCGTGGCGCACGCCGAGATCGTGTCGATCGACACCGTCGAGGCCCTCAAGACGCCCGGCGTCTACGCCGTCCTGACGTACGACGACCTGCCGGCCGGGATGAAGAACTACGGCCTGGAGATCCAGGACACCCCGGTCCTGGCCCACGGCAAGGTCCGCCACCACGGTGAGCCGGTCGCCCTCGTGGCCGCCGACCACCCGGAGACCGCCCGCCGTGCCGCCGCGAAGATCGTGGTCGAGTACAAGGAACTGCCCGTCATCACCGACGAGGCATCGGCGACCGCTCCGGACGCCGTCCTCGTGCACGAGGACCGCACCGACGAGTACATCGAGCACGTCCCGCACCCGAACATCGTGCACAACCAGCCGATCATCCGGGGCAACGCCGAAGAGGCCGCCAAGAAGGCCGACTTCATCGTCAAGGGCGAGTACACCTTCGGCATGCAGGACCAGGCCTTCCTCGGCCCCGAGTCCGGCCTCGCCGTACCGGCCGAGGACGGCGGCGTCGACCTGTACGTCGCCACCCAGTGGCTGCACTCGGACCTCGAACAGATCGCCCCGGTCCTCGGCCTGCCCGAGGACAAGGTGCGCATGACGCTCTCCGGCGTCGGCGGCGCGTTCGGCGGCCGTGAAGACATCTCGATGCAGATCCACGCCTGCCTCCTCGCGCTGCGCACCGGCAAGCCGGTCAAGATCGTCTACAACCGCTTCGAGTCCTTCTTCGGTCATGTGCACCGCCACCCGGCGAAGCTCTACTACGAGCACGGCGCCACCAAGGACGGCAAGCTCACGCACATGAAGTGCAAGATCGTCCTGGACGGCGGCGCCTACGCGTCGGCCTCCCCGGCGGTCGTGGGCAACGCCTCGTCCCTGTCCGTCGGTCCTTACGTGATCGAGGACGTCGACATCGAGGCGATCGCCCTCTACTCGAACAACCCCCCGTGCGGCGCGATGCGCGGCTTCGGTGCCGTCCAGGCCTGCTTCGCCTACGAGGCCCAGATGGACAAGCTCGCCGACAAGGTGGGCATGGACCGGGTCGAGTTCCGCCAGCTCAACGCCATGTCGCAGGGCACGCTCCTGCCGACCGGACAGCCGGTCGACTCGCCCGCCCCGGTCGCCGAGATCCTGCGCCGCGTCAAGGCCCGCCCGCTGCCGCCCGAGCGCCAGTGGGAGTCCAGCGAGGGCGCGGACGTCCGCGCCCTGCCCGGCGGACTCTCCAACACCACGCACGGCGAAGGCGTCGTCCGCGGCGTCGGCTACGCGGTCGGCATCAAGAACGTCGGCTTCTCCGAGGGCTTCGACGACTACTCCACCGCCAAGGTGCGCATGGAGGTCATCAACGGCGAGGCGGTGGCGACCGTGCACACCGCGATGGCGGAGGTCGGCCAGGGCGGCATCACCGTCCACGCGCAGATCGCCCGCACCGAGCTCGGCGTCCAGCAGGTGACCATCCACCCCGCCGACACCCAGGTGGGCAGCGCCGGTTCGACGTCCGCGTCCCGTCAGACGTACGTCACCGGCGGCGCGGTCAAGAACTCCTGCGAGCTCGTCCGCGAGAAGGTCCTGGAGATCGGCCGCCGCAAGTTCGGCTCGTACCACCCCGCGTGGGCCACCGCCGAACTCCTCCTGGAGGGCGGCAAGGTCGTCACCGACGGCGGCGAGGCCCTCGCGGACCTGGCCGAGCTGCTCGAGGGCGAGACCGTCGAGATCGAGGCCGAGTGGCGCCACCGCCCGACCGTGGCCTTCGACAAGAAGACCGGTCAGGGCAACGGCCACGTCCAGTACTCGTTCGCCGCGCACCGCGCGGTCGTCGAGGTGGACACCGAGCTCGGCCTGGTCAAGGTCATCGAGCTGGCCACCGCCCAGGACGTCGGCAAGGCGCTCAACCCGCTCTCCGTGGTCGGCCAGATCCAGGGCGGTACCACCCAGGGCCTGGGCGTCGCGGTGATGGAGGAGATCATCGTCGATCCGAAGACCGCGAAGGTGCGCAACCCCTCCTTCACGGACTACCTCATCCCGACCATCCTCGACACGCCGACCATCCCGGTCGACGTGCTCGAACTGGCCGACCCCAACGCGCCCTACGGCCTTCGCGGCATGGGCGAGGCCCCGACCCTGTCGTCCACCCCTGCCGTCCTCGCGGCGATCAGGAACGCGACGGGCCTCGAGCTCAACAAGACGCCGGTGCGTCCCGAACACCTCACCGGTACGTGATCCCTCACTGAGGGACCGATCCCCCCGCTCGGGGATCCGCACGGTTCTCCGAGCGGTGTGTGCCCGCCAGGAACGTCACACTTCCGCCGACCGCACCGCTCGGAGCTCAACTCCCGTCTCCTTCGAGGGAGATGTCGTTCGTCTCGGGCCGTCCCCCGGGTCGTGCAGCCAATGCACCATCCCAAATCCCGCGACTCCGCGGGTGCCCCTGTGAACCTTGGGAGTAGGCACCATGACCCAGTCGTCAGTGGAGCCCAAGACCACCGCAGAGGACGCGGGCCCCGGCTCGCGCGTCCCGGCCGGCAGGTCTTGGCTCGATCGGTACTTTCACATATCCCGGCGGGGATCGACGGTCGCGCGTGAGGTGCGCGGCGGTATCACCACCTTCATGGCGATGGCGTACATCGTCCTGCTCAACCCCCTGATCCTGTCCGGCAAGGACGCGGCGGGGGACACCATGGGCCAGAAGGCCCTGATCACCGCGACGGCGCTCGCCGCGGCGGTCACCACGCTCCTGATGGGCTTCGTCGGCAAGGTGCCGCTGGCCCTGGCCGCCGGACTCTCCGTGTCCGGTGTGATCTCCTCGCAGGTAGCGCCCGAGATGACCTGGCCGCAGGCCATGGGCATGTGCGTGATGTACGGCGTGGTGATCATGCTCCTGGTGGTCACCGGGCTGCGTGAGATGATCATGAACGCGATCCCGCTCGCCCTCAAGCACGGCATCACCATGGGCATCGGTCTCTTCATCGCGATCATCGGCCTGGTCAAGGGCGGCTTCGTGCACCCCGGCAAGGCCACCGTGCTCAGTCTCGGCCCCACCGGCGAACTCCAGGGCTGGCCCGTCCTGATCTTCGCCTGCACCCTGCTCCTGATCTTCATGCTGCAGGCGCGCAACACCCCCGGCGCGATCCTGATCGGCATCATCACGGGCACCGTCGTGGCCGTCGTCCTCAACGCCCTCGACGTGATCGACCCCAAGCAGTGGGCGAACGGCGCCCCCGAACTGCACGGCAGCGCGGTCTCGTCACCCGACTTCTCGCTCATCGGCGACGTCGAGTTCGGCGGCTGGGGCGAAGTCGGCGCGATGACCGTCGGCATGATCGTCTTCACCCTCGTCCTCGCCGGGTTCTTCGACGCGATGGCCACCATCATCGGCGTCGGCACCGAGGCCAACCTCGCCGACGAGAAGGGCCGCATGCCGGGCCTGTCCAAGGCGCTGTTCATCGACGGCGCAGGCGGCGCCATCGGCGGCGTGGCGGGCGGCTCAGGACAGACCGTCTTCGTCGAGTCCGCGACCGGAGTCGGCGAGGGTGCCCGCACGGGGCTCGCCTCCGTCGTCACCGGCCTGTTCTTCGCGGGCTGCCTCTTCTTCACGCCGCTCACCGCGATCGTGCCGCAGGAGGTCGCCTCCGCCGCGCTCGTCGTCATCGGAGCGATGATGATGATGAACGCCCGGCACGTCGACTGGGCCGACCGCGCCACCGCCATCCCGGTCTTCCTGACCGTGGTGCTCATGCCCTTCACGTACACCATCACCACCGGTGTCGCGGCGGGCGTCATCTCCTGGGTCGCCATCAAGATCGCCCAGGGCAAGGCGCGCGAGATCGGCGCCTTCATGTGGGGCCTGACGGTGATCTTCATCGTCTACTTCGCCCTCAACCCCATCGAAGGATGGCTGGGCGTCCACTGAGGCGCTGAGCCCTCCGCACACCCGTAGAGCCTTGAGGAGGCCGAGATGCTGGACATCGCCGACGAGCTGAACCGGTGGGTCGAGCAGGGACGTGACTTCGCCGTCGCCACCGTGGTGGCGGTCGGCGGGAGCGCGCCCCGGCAACCCGGCGCCGCGCTCGCCGTCGACAGCGAGGGCACGGCGATCGGCTCGGTCTCCGGCGGATGTGTGGAGGGCGCTGTCTACGAACTGTGCCTGCAGTCCCTGGAGGACGGCGGGACCGTCCTCGACCGCTTCGGATACAGCGACGACGACGCCTTCGCCGTGGGCCTGACCTGCGGCGGCATCATCGACATCCTCGTGACCCCGGTCCGCGCGGACTCCGCGGCCAGACCGGTGCTCGCCGCCGCCCTGGCCGCCGCATCCGCGGGGGAGGCGGCAGCCGTCGCCCGGGTCACGTCCGGGCCCGCCGAACTCCTCGGCCGTGCCCTCCTCGTCCGTACGACGGACACGGCAGGCGCGTACGAGGGCGGCCTCGGCGGACACCCAGAGCTGGACCGCACGGTGGCGGGGGAGGCCCGCGCCCTGCTCGACGCGGGACGCACCACGACGGTGGAGATCGGCGCGGACGGCTCGCGGTGCGGTCAGCCGCTCGTGGTCCTCGTCGAGTCCAGCGTCCCGCCGCCCCGCATGATCGTGTTCGGTGCGATCGACTTCGCGTCGGCACTGGTCCGCATGGGCAAGTTCCTCGGCTACCACGTGACCGTCTGCGACGCCCGGCCCGTCTTCGCGACGCCCACCCGCTTCCCCGACGCCGACGAGATCGTCGTCGACTGGCCGCACCGCTACCTGGAGAGCACGGAGGTCGACGGCCGCACCGTGCTCTGCGTCCTCACCCACGACGCCAAGTTCGACGTGCCGCTGCTGCAACTGGCACTGCGGCTGCCCGTCGCCTACGTCGGAGCGATGGGATCGCGCCGCACCCACGAGGACCGCAACGTACGCCTGCGCGACATCGGCGTCACCGAGATCGAGCTGGCGCGTCTGCGCTCGCCCATCGGCCTCGACCTGGGAGCCCGTACGCCCGAGGAGACCGCCCTGTCGATCGCCGCGGAGATCGTGGCGAACCGCCGCGGCGGCACCGGGGTCTCCCTCACCGGCGCGCACACCCCCATCCACCACGACGGATCGCGCGAGCTCTCCGGGCGGATCGGGTCGGTCGCCTGAGGGTGCGGTTGCGCGACACGTGTCCACGTCCCTTCTAGCTGCCCTTTGCCTCCGCGCGTCACGATCGGTGCATGGAAGAGCAGCTCACCGTCATCGACCCTGCCGGGCGTGAAATCCACCGCGGGCCGCGACCCGCTGCGGCACGGCGAGAGCGCGGGCCGCTTCGACATCACCCGCGCCGACAAGGAGCACCTCGCCTTCGGGCACGGCGTGCACTACTGCGTGGGCGCCCCGCTGGCCCGCAGGGAGGCGGCGATCGCGCTCCCCGCGCTGTTCGACCGGTTCCCCGCGCTGCGGCTCGACGAGGCGCGGGCGGCGCGGCCCGTCGAGTCCTTCATCGCGGACGGCTTCAGCGCGGTGCCGGTCCTGCTGCGATGAGCCGGTCCGCGGCCCGGCCGAACATCCGCCGGGCCACGGACGACAGCACCCCGTCGCACACCGCGGGCAGCCACCGCACGCGGAGGTCCTCACGCCACACCACCGCGGAGCCCCGGCCCGCGGCGGGATACACCTCGATCTCCGCCCAGCCCGTCACGAACGTCCCGCGCTTCTCCAGGCGGAGCCGTCCCGGCGCGGCGCCGTCCGGCGGAGACCACTCGACGACCTCCATCACGTCGTCGAAGCCGACGGGCCCCAGCGCGCTGCGCGCGACGAAGACCGTGCCCACGTGGGTGGGCGGGGGAGTGCGGACGGTGATGCGGGTGAGCGGGGCGACGTCGCCGTGCCGCTCCCAGGTGGTCAGCCGTCGCCACGCCTCGTCGGCGGGCAGGGGGGTGTCTCGGGTGATCTGGAAGATGGCCACGCCTCTGAGCGTGCCAGACGCTAGCGGTAGACCTTGCCCGGCTCGGCCTTGCCCGGCGCGAGGAGCTGGGGAACGGTCACGAAGACGTAGCCGCGCTTCTTCAAGCCGTCTATGACGCCGGGGACCGCGGGCACGGTGCCCTTGTAGATGTCGTGCAGCAGGATGATGCCGTCCCGCTCGGTCTGGTCGAGGACCCGCTTCTCGATCAGCTTGGAGTCATTGGTCGTGTAGTCCTTCGCGGTGACGGACCACAGGATCTCGGAGAGGCCGAGCTCCTTGGAGAGCTTGTTGATGTCGTCGTTGGTGCGGCCCTGCGGCGGGCGCATCAGCGTCGGCTTCTTGCCTATGAGCTTCTCTATCGCGTCGTTGGGGCGCTCCAGCTCGCTGCGCGCCTCCTTCGCGTCGATCTTCGTGAGGATCTTGTGCGACCAGGTGTGGCTGGCGACCTCGTGCCCCTCGGCGTCCATCTGCTTCACGAGCTCGGGGTACTTCTCTATGTGGTTCTTGCCGAGCGTGAAGAAGGTGGCGTGGACCTGCTTCTCCTTGAGGATCTTCAGCAGCTTGGGCGTGTTCTCGCTGGGGCCCGCGTCGAAGGTCAGCGCCACGCACTTGGCCTTGCGGCAGTCGACGGTGCCGAACTTTCCCTGGTCCGCGGCCTTCGCCGCCGCGCCGTCCTTGCGCACGGTGCTCGGCGAGGTGGTGTCGAGCTTGGTGCACCCGGTCAGCGCGAGGGCGAGAGCCGCCCCCGCCGCGAGGACGGGGGCGGTGCGACGCAACCGCTTGGCCGAGTGCGTCGTCTTGCAGGAAGATGGCGTGTTCATGGGGGGCATGCGCCCACTATACACAGGGCGTATACACCTGATTCATAGCGCCATCCGCTACCGGGAAGCCCAGGTCAGGACGGGTTCAGACCGGAATCACCCGGATCGAGGGGTGGATGGCTGTGTTCAGGTACAGCCGCTCCTTCTTGTTCTCCTGCTCCAGCTCCATCACGAGCCGGTACCGGTACAGACCGGGCTTGGCGGTGCTCATCACCGTGCCCGCCCAGTAGTAGTAGACGGGCGTGTACTTGTCCCGCATCCGGTCGGGCATCCCGTAGATCTTCAGCTCGTTGAAGATCCGCCGCTCCGCCACGTGCTCCTCGTCGCCCAGCTCGGTGTCGAGGAAGACGATGTTGTTGATCTTCGGCATGGGCGGCCAGGTGCCGTCGAGGCGCTTCTCCATGTCGATCGGGCGCACGATCCAGTTGATGACCTGGCCCTGCTTGCACACCGTCTCCAGGGACGACGTGCCCTGCCCCTTGCCGCCGATGCTGTTGTCCATCATGTAGATCGAGTCGCTCAGCGAACCCGTCGACGCCGCCCGCTCCATGTTGATGAGCGTCACGATGTTGAGCTGGACCGAGTTCAGCTGACCGGGGTTCTGCTTCTCCACGCCGCTGCGCGTAGTGGTGCTCACCGTGCCTCCTTCGCGTACACCGTCATGACTGCCCGGTCCCTAGCCGACGAGGGACGACGACAGGGTGGTGGTGATCGGTTCGTCCCTCGTGCCGAGCTTGAACTTGATCTGGTACGTGATCGGACCGGCGTCCTTCTTCACCGTCCCGGTCCAGTACGCGACGTCGGTGCCGGGGTACACCTTCCGCTCCGGCTCGCAGATCTCGCTGTCGATGATGATGTCGTCGATGGCGACGAACGCCTCGCACTCCAGCGCGAGACAGTTCCACAGGATCTGGTCCCCGCGCCGCGCCTTCGTCTGCAGTTCCTCGGTGCCGAACCCCGTGGACCCGCCGGACTTGTTCGTGTCGTACATGTACAGATGGCCGTTGAGGTTGCCTGCCGCGAGCGCGCCGACGGCGTCGACGACGGCGGTGATGGAGATGGGCCGCTTCACGGCCGCTTCCCGCCTCGGTTTGGTGGTCATGCGTTCCTCCTCTTCCGGTGGTGGCTCAGGCGTCGCGGCCGGGGCGCGCGCCAGGGGGGATGGGCAGCTGGCCGATGCCCGCCTTGGTGAAGGCGTTGCGCCGCGGCTCCGAGGTGATCTTCAGGGCCGACGCGCACGTCAGGTTCACCGGGTCCCACCGGAGTTCGCCGTTCGTCTGCACCAGCTTGTGCAGCTGGATGCGCATCATGTACGAGTACGTCCCCGGGCGGGACGTGTCGACCGACGCCGACCAGTACCAGCCGTCGGTCACCATGTCCGGCGAGCCGTACTCCGCCGGATACATGATCTTCGAGTCCACGGCCTCGCCGTAGATGTCGGTGATCACCGGCGCCGGGTAGCTCGCCGCGGCCGTCGCGTCCTCGGTGACGACCTGCCCCATGACGTCGACGATCTTCTGCCCGGACATCCGGCCCCGGGTGCGCCGCGTCGTCTTGACCCGGGTGCCCACGCTCCGCCGGATGCGGTTGAGCTCGGTCGCGGCGTCGGCGCTCGGCACCGTCGACTTGGCCGCCAGCTCCTGCAGTTCGGCGAGGGCGTCCTCGTCGGTCTGCCGGGCCCGCTCGACCTCGTAGCCGCGCGGCACGGTCGGCGGGATGGAACCCAGGCTGTACGGCAGCCAGTTGAGCACCTGCTCGCTGGCCTGGGAACCGTCCCGCCAGTACGAGCCGTTGATCGCGGTCACCAGCTCGCTGGTCCCCTGGTTGTCGGAGCCGTGCAGCTTCATGTTGTCGAAGAGGTAGGTGTTGCCTTCGAGCGTGCTGGACGCCAGCGCGTTGCCGACGTCCACGAGCACGATGATCGCCAACTGTTGGGGCATGATTCCGCCTTCGTCGTCGTTCCCGGCTTTGCCGTCGTCGTGCCGGCCGCTACTGACACATCAACGCGGGTGAATCGATGGACATGACGCTGTTGGAGCCCTCGTACATCTGGAGCTCGAGCCGGTACTGGTACGGCACGCCCGGCGTCATCCAGTGCGGCACCACCCCGGTCCACACGTCGAGGTCGAGCTTGTCGCCGTCCTCCTCCCGGCCGTTCGCCGACTGTCCGTGGGCCGACTGGCCCTGAGCCGCCTGCCCTTGAGGCGCCTGGCCCTGAGCCGACTGGCCCTGAGATCCGGCGCCCGCGGCCCCGGGCGGGGTCATGGCGGGCCCCGACGCGGCCGCGCCGTTGTGCCCGTTCGCCGGTGCGAACGAGATGTTCTTGATCTCGACCGGCGTCTGCAGGTCCAGGGCGAGCGCGGTCCAGGACACGACCTGGCCGGGCTTGACGACGGTCACGAGGTCCGCCGTGCCCTGATGGGTGCTGTCGAAGGCTCCGTCGTCCACCATGCAGAGGTTGCCGTCGAGCAGTGACTTGACCGACAGCGCTCCGATGACGTCCACGACGGCGATGATGTTCACCTGCGTTTTCATACCGCTCCTGTTCATTCCATTCCCTGCCTAGCCGCGGTCCCGGACCAGCGGGACCTTTCCGACGGCGGTCCGCTCGATCTCCGCGGACAGCCTGGGCACGAACTTGAGCTGGAGGGTGTATCCGGTCTTCTCGATCGACGCGGCGTTCGCCTCGCCGTGGTTGAACAGCGAGAGGGCGCGCGGCAGCGCGTTCACGAACACCTGCTGGAGCCCGTAGGGGCCGAGCACGGTGTCGGCGCGGTAGGTCAGACCCATGACGTCGTCGACCGCCGCGTACAGGGTGATCGTCCTGCCCTCGCGGTGGTTGACGAACTGGATGTCGTGCGCCACCGCGTCCAGGTCCACCACCTCGGCGGCCTTCAGCTCCTCGCGCAGCGCCGCATAGGCCCGCGCTCCCGAGTACTGGCTGTCGTTGAGGTGCAGTACGTCCCCGGTGCGGCCCGCGAACTCGAACTGCCGGGTCTTGAGGCCGGGACCGTCCGTGCGCGGCCGGTGGATCATCCGGTCGCCCAGCTTCAGCCGCAGCAGCGGCGTCTCGTGGGCGTGCAGCCGCGTGACGACGAGCTCGCCCTCCTCGCCCTCGGGGACCTGGCGGCCCTCCTCGTCGACGATCTCGATGAAGTGCAGGCCCGGCACCGAGGACAGATGGGGTGACGCGGCATCGAGCTGCAGGCCGATCGTCTCCGCCTGGGTGGCGGCGAAGTAGCTGAGGATCGACAGGTTCGGGTACAGCGCCTGCAGCTCCACCCGCTTGCGCTGCGGCAGCACGCCGCTGCCGTACAGGGCGACGCGGAAGCTGTCGCGGTACTCCTGGCGCATGCCCGCGCCGAGCTCGGCGAGGATCGCGATGCCCGCCGAGATCCCCATCAGGGCCTTCGGGCCCTTGTAGGAGAACATGTGATCAAGCACCGGGGCCGTGACGGGGCCCGCGCCGACGTAGTTGACACCCGGCACGTGCTGCAGCACACCGCCGACCATGGTGCCGCTGCTCCACATCTGGTAGTCGGCCAGGGTGGTGAAGAGCCACTTGGGATCGCTGCCCGCCAGATGCCGGGCGAGTTGGTAGGCCCCCATGAAGCGGCCCGCGATCTCATAGGTGTCCTTCAACTCCCGCAGGGAGTAGACGACTTCGAGCGGTCTGCCGCCGCTGGTGCCGCCGCTCGCGACGATCTCGAACTCGCCGCGGGTCAGGGGCACCACCATGCCCGGCCGCGAGTCCATGAAGAAGTCGCGCTGGACGTCCTTGTCCGACAGCGGGATGCGCTGCCACTCCTCGTACGTCGCGGGAGCGTGCCCGATACCGGCGCCGCGCAGCCGCTCGCGCCACAGCGGGTTGAGCAGCACGGTGTTCACCATCTGCTGGAGGCGGCGCAGCACGACCGCGTCCTGGATCTCGTGCGGGATCTCGCTGTACAGCGTCTGGCAGACCCGCTCGCACTCGCGCATCTTGCTCGCGAACGAGGGGAGCACGGTGACGGCTTCGACGGACTCCGGCTGCAGCTCCCAGTCGGGGATGAGCCAGTTGGCCAGTTCGCGGGCGCCGCCGGGAGCAGGCGCGGGCAGTGGAACATGAGGTGCTTGTGAAGCGTGAGATGTACTCAACATCCGTCCCCTCTACGCTTTTTCTGTACCCTCTTCTCCGTCGAGCAGGTCCTGCGCCGTCCTTTTGATTTCGGAAAGCAGCATTCTGAAATGCTCGCCGGTGATCTGGTGGTTCATCATGACCACGCGCAGCGCCGCCACCCCGTCGAGGTTCACCTTCGAGATGAAGAAGTTCCCCTCGAATTTGATGCGGTTCCTGATGGCGATCTGCAGATGGTGCACGTCCTTCTTGTCGAGCCGTCTGCCGAGTTTCTCTTCGAGGTTGGCCGGATGGTAGCGGAAGCACAGGATGTTGGCTTCCGGCCGGTGCAGGGTCTCGAAGTCGGGGTCGGCCCTTACGACGTCGTGGGCCTCCTGCGTCAACTGGCAGAGATACTCGATTTTCTCCGCGAACAGGGCCCGTCCGTAAATGGCCCACAGTGCCCACAGCGTCATGATCATGGGACGCTTCGTGCACTCGAAGTTCTTTCCACCGCTGTCGAAGGCGGTATAGACGTCCTGCTCCTCGTCGAAGACGTAGCTGGCCTTCTGCCGGAATGCCGAGAGGGCGGTCTCCTTGTTTCGGTAGAAGAGCATCGTGCAGGGTGATGGCACGAACATCATCTTGTGCGCGTCCCAGGTCAGGGAGTCCACCTTCTCGATCCCCCGCAGCTTGTCGCGGAGCGCGTCCGACACCAGCAGGCTCGCGCCGTGCGCGCCGTCGACGTGCAGCCAGATGCCCTTCTCCCGGGCCACCTCGGCGAGTTCGTCGATCGGGTCGAAGGCGCCCACCGACGTACTGCCCGCGGAGGCGACCATGCAGAACACCTTGAGGTTCTGCCGCTCGGCCGCTTCGAGGGTGGCGCGCACCTCGGCGGGGCAGATCTGCTGCTGCCGGTTGAGCGGCAGACGCACGAGCTGTGCGTCGCCGATGCCGAGCACACCGGCCGCCCGCGCCACGCTGTAGTGCACGTCGGCGCCCACGGCGATGGCGGGCCGGGGCTGGCCGCGCACTGCTGAACCGCCCTGTGACCAGTACCCGGGCAGCTTTTCGTTCCTGGCCGCGAGCAGCGCCGTCAGGTTGGCGAGCGAGCCGCCCGACGTGGTGATCATGGTGAAGCGCTTCGGGTCCCAGCCGATGAAGCGGTTCAGCTCGTCGGCCATGATCCGCTCCACGGCGTTGGGCAACTGGCCCGCCTCGTAGAACGAGGACGGCTGGTTGACCACGGAGCTGACGAAGTCGATGACGCCCGCGAGCGGTACGACTCCGGAGAACTGCCGCCCCATGTACCCGGGGGAGTGGACCTGGATCCCCGTCCGGATGTACAGGTCGATGATGCCCGCCAGCCTCTCCTCGTCGAAGGCGGCGATCTTGTCGTGCTCGGTTGTCATGAGGGCCCTCGCGGCCTGCGAGAGCCTGGCCGGCTCGATCAGCTCGAGGCCTCTGATCGAGATGTCCGACAGGTGTTTCTCCAGCTTCGCGAGAGCTGTTTCCGAGTTCTCCCGGAACTGCTGCGGATCGAAAGCGTCCAGCAGGAGTGCGCTCTGATCGGACAGTAAGCCACTCCGTTCCGATCCGGGATCACTCGAGCGAGATTCCGTCACTAGGGTCCCCCCTTGGAAATCCCCCGTGTACCCGACATGGTTGTTCCGGTGTGCGCCGACCGGGCGAGGCAGGCATTTTTTCGGCGGCACCGCAAAGGCTTGCCGTCCGGCTGATCAAACCGGACGGCACTTCCTTTCCCAGCGGCGCGCGTTCGGCGCAAGCCGCACGGATTCCCCCCTCGAAGAGTTCTGCGCAGCTGTCATCTCCCGGCATGGTCAGTGCCTGCCCCCACAGCGACCACCGTAGGCGTCGTCCATTAATCGAGAAATCGAAAGTCTGAGTTCTGTCCGAAAGGGAGCGCGGACCATCTGATGGTTCGTCACTCAACAGTCGTCACACCCGCATCCGTAGGCTTCAGGGGCTCCAGGGGGGCTCCTCGCTTTTCGGACAGCATGCCTTGGGCATGTGCGCTGCAGATAGGCAAAAGGGCAGTACCGGAGTCGGGTGTCCGGCGATGCAAGGCCTTTTCTGCCAACCTCGGACCTGGCCTGGGGGGAGGCCTTGCCGCCCCTGCGGGGCGCCCCGATCGGGGCGGATATTTCCCGCTCCGTCACGACGATCCGGCCACGCGAACGATGGGGCGGCCGGATGTTCGAATGGCGCGGAAGGGTGTGCCTGCGGCGGCTTCGGGTGCGGTGACGGCGAGGTCTCGGTGAGCGCGGGGTGCGGTGACCGTGCCGGCGGATGTCGCCGGGACGGCCACCGCTCCTCCCCCGGTCGGTGGCGCTGGGGTCAGCGGCTTGTGGCGTCGGAGGGCTCGCAGCGGTACAGGGTCTGCGGGGGTGCCTTGCCGCTGTTGGTCGCTCCGTACGTCCGTGGCTCGACCTCGGCGCAGGCCGACGCGACCCAGGCGCTGATCTTCGACGTCTTCGTGCCCTCGTCGGTGACCAGGGCGAAGCGGAGGTCGCCGGTGGCGACGAGGTGCCGGTACTCGGAGAGGGTGACGGGTTGGGCGTGCAGTCCGGTGAGCGGCAGGGTCGGCGTTCCCGCGGCGTAGATGTAGGGGGCCGAGACCTCCCAAGTCTCGGTGGACAGCGTGTACTTGGCGGAGCCGCCGCGCTTCTCGGCGTACTCGATGTATTCGAGGATCCTGCGCTGATCGGGCGTCAGGGAGGTGCGGACCTTGACGTCGGCCGCGCGTACGGTGCCCGTGCCCGTCGAGATTCGGGTGTCGGCGCCCGGCCCGGCGTAGGCGTCGACCGCGCTTCCTCCATACCGTTCGTTCAGTACGGACAGCGACCAGGTCGTCGGTGCGGCGAACATCGCGACGGCTGCGGCGAGCAGGCCGCCGAGCGCGATCCTGTGCGCGGTCCTGCCGGTGGTCCTGCCCGTGGTCTTCGGGAAGCGGCCGAGGGCGATGACGGCGACGAGTGCGGCCACCACGACCAGCGGGACCAGCCAGGGGGTGAAGCCGGTGTGTACCCGGGCCAGATGGACCGTCCAGGCGGCCTCGACCACGACGACCGCGGGCAGGATCCAGACGCGTGCCGTCCCCCGGGCCGCCGCGGCACGGTGGGAGCGCCACAGAGTGACGGTTCCGGCGGCGGACAGCGCGACGAGCGGGGGCGCGAGGACGGCCACGTACGCGGTGTGGGGAAGGTTGCCGAGGGCGCTGAGCACGGCGGCCGCGGTGATGAGCCACGTGCCCCACATCAGATGACCGGCTCGGCCCGGGTGGGTGCGGGAGGCCTTGCGGTGCCGGGCGAGCCCCAGTGCGAGGGAGATGAGCGCGAGCGGGTACAGCCAGGCGATCTGGGGTGTCAGACGGGGGCTGCGCAGGAGCTTGAGCCACAGGGCCGTCCTGGAGGGGGACTTCGGGTTGATCTGGTTTCCGGCGGGGGTGGCGGTGGCGGCGGCCGATCGCTTCCCGGAGGGGCCGCCCGACGGCTTCGGTGCCACGCCGCCCTTCTCCCGGCTCGCTCCGTCCGGCCCTGTGCGGTTGCCCGTGCCGTCCGGTCGCGTGCGGTTGCCGGTGCCGTCCGGTCGCGTGCGGCTGCCGGTGCCGTCCGGTCGCGTGCCCGTGCCGTCCGGTCGCGTGCGGCTGCCTGTCCCGTCCGGTCCCGTGCGGTTGCCTGTCCCACTCCGCCCCGTGCCGTTGCCGGTCGCCGGGGGTGTGCGGGTGGCCCCGCCGTTGCCCCAGAGCCCGTTGCTGCGGGTGGGGGCCGCCCCGTCGATCAATCCCGCGTGCAGCCGGTTGAAGCCGTTGTAGCCGAAGACCATCGCGGCCGCGCTGTTGTCCGTCGAGCCGTCGACGTACGGGCGGTCGCGCTCCGGCGTGAACGTCATCAACGCCACCCACGACAGCGACACCGAGAACATCACCACGCCCGCCAGGGCCAGTTGGCCGATCCTGCGCCGCAACGGGACCGGCGCCGCCACGAGATAGCCGACGCACAGCGCGGGCACGATGATCCAGGCCTCCATCATCTTCGCCTGGAAGCCGAGCCCGATCCACAGCGCGCTCAGCAGCAGCGACCGCAGCCGAGCGGAGCGCACCGCCCTCTGGTACTGGTCGGCGGCGAGCACGAGGCACATCGTGACCGAGCCGTCGAGCATCGCGCGGCCGAACATGGAGGCCGCCACGGGCGTCACCGTGAGCAGCCCCGCGGCGAGCAGCCCGGCGGCGGGCCCCTGCCAGCGGCGCACCAGCCGGTACATCACCAGTACGGAGATCACGCCCATGACGCACTGGGGCAGTGTCAGCGCCCAGGCGCGGAAGCCGAAGACCCGTGCCGAGAGCGCCTGCGGCCACAGGAAGCCGCCGATCTTGTCCAGGGTGAGCGTGGCGGACGGATCGAGGCCGGTGAACAGGAACGCCTCCCAGCTCACCGACATGCTGCGCGCGGCCACCGAGTAGTACGGGGCGAAGCCGCTGCTCGTGATGTTCCACGTGTAGAGCAGGGCGGCGAGACCGGCGATGCCGAGGAGCGCGGGCCTGGCCCACCGGGGCTGGCCGACGGGCGAGCGCCAGAACCGCAGTCGGCTCCGGGGCGGCCGGTCCGGCGAGGGCCGGGGCGCAGGGGGTGCGGTGGTCAGGGAGGTCATGACCCTTGCTTCTACCGGTACGGGGTTGTCCGGGGTCGGACGCGCAGCTCCGGACAACAAGCTCCGGACAACAGGCACCGGACAGCAGGTACCGGACAACAAGCTCCGGACAACAGGCACCGGCCAACAAGCTCCAAGCGGCGTGGTCCTCCGGCAGCCGACGGTGTCAGTGCGCGCAGGCCCGCCGGGGCCACTCGCCGTCCGGGGCGTTGAGGTAGCGGGCGCGTTCCCCCCGGCTGAGATCCCGGCGCAGCGAGCGGCAGATCCGGTCGACGGCCTCGCCCGTGCCCCGGAGCACACCCCAGAGCCGCAGCGTGCCGTCCTCGCCGCCGCTGGCGACGGTCCGTCCGTCCGGGCTGAACGCCACGGACCACACGGCGCCTTCGTGCCCGGCCAGGACGGAGTTCTGGAGCCCGGTCGCGGCGTCCCACAGCCGCACGGTGCCGTCCCGGTCCCCACCGGCCACCGTCCGCCCGTCGGGGCTGAACGCCACCGACTGGGCGCCGCGGCGGTTCCCGGTCAGTGTGGCGCGGGCCGTGCCCGTGGCCGTGTCCCAGAGCCGCACCGTGCCGTCCTCGCTGCCTCCGGCGACGGTGCGCCCGTCCGGGCTGAACGCCACGCTCCGTACCGGGGACTTGGTGCCGGTGCGCAGGACGCGGGTCCTGCCCCGGGCGGCGTCCCACAGCCGAAGGGTTCCGCCGTCGCCTCCGACGGCGACGGTGTGTCCGTCGGCTCCGAACGCCACGGACCAAACGGTTTCCCGCTGCCCGTACGAGGCGCCGCGCGGCTCGCCGGTCTCCGCGTTCCACAGCCGTACGTCTCCACCGCCGCGACCCTTGCCACCGGCGGCGACGGTGCGCCCATCGCGGCTGAACGCCACGGAATACACAGCGCCTTGATGCCCAGTCAGCACCTCCCGCGTCCTACCGGTCGCCGCGTCCCGCAGCCGTACGGTTCCGTCATCGCCGCCGCTGGCGAGAGTGCGCCCGTCCGGGCTGAACGCCACGGTTCGTACGATCCCCTGATGTCCCGTCAGCACCCGCCGCGTCCTGCCATTGGCCGCGTCCCACACCCGTACGGTGCCGTCGCGGGCGCCACCACCCGCCACCGTGCGCCCGTCCGAACTGAAGGCCACCGACCGCACGGCACCCTGCCGACCGGTCACCGTGACGCGCTCCCTGCCGGTCGCCACCGCCCACACCCGCACCGTGCCGTCGCGTCCGCCGCTGGCCACCGTGCTCCCGTCCGGGCTGAACGCGGCGGCGGACACCGAGCCCCGGTGCCCGGCCAGCACCGCGCGCAGCGACCCGGTCGCCGCGTCCCACAGCCGCACGGTGCCGTCGTGCTGGCCACTGAGCACCGTACGGCGGTCGGGGCTGAAGGCCACCGACTCGGCGTCCCTGCGGCGTTCGGCGAGCGTGCCGCGCTCCTTGCCGGTGGCCACGGTCCACACCTGTACGGTGCCGTCGCGGGCGCCGCCGGTCACCGTACGGCCGTCGGGACTGAACGCGACCGTCGCGACGGGACTGCGTCGCCCGGCCCGCAGGACGTGCCCTTTGCCGGTCGCCGTGTCCCACAGCCGTACGGTCCCGTCGTCGCCCCCGCTGGCGACCGTGCGCCCGTCCGGACTGAACGCCACGGTCTGCGGGGCCCCCTGATGCCCCTTCAGCATGCGCCGCTCTTCGCCGGAGGCCGCCACCCACAGTCGTACGGTGCCGTCATCACCCCCGCTGGCGACCGTGCGCCCGTCCGGACTGAACGCCACCGCTCTCACCTCGCCCCGATGGCCGCCGGTCGCGAGGGCGCGTGACGATCCGGTGGCCGTGTTCCACAGCCGTACGGTTCCGTCGGCGCCGCCACCGGCCACGGTGTGTCCGTCAGGGCTGAACGCGACGCTGGTCACGGCGCCTTGATGGCCTGTCAGCACTCTGCTCTGCCTGCCGGTCACGCTGTTCCACAGGCGTACGGTCCCGTCCTTGCCGCCGCTGGCCACGGTCCGGGCATCGGAACTGAAGGCCACCGCCTTCACCTCGCCCCGGTGCCCCTCCATGCGCTGTTGCAAGGGGAGCGAGGCCGCGGCGAAGAGACCGGCGGTGGCCTCGGCGGTGGGGCGGATCCGGTAGGCGTACACCGCGAGGAGCGAGGCGAGGTCGGAGTCGGCGGAGAGGAGGGCGGCCGACTGCGCGGCGAGCTGCCGGGACAGGGCGCTGCGCTGCTCGGCGACGGCCTCGCGCCGGTTGCCCTCGCTGGTCCGGTACTGGTCCCAGGCGAGCAGGCCCGAGAGCAGCGCGAGGAGCAGGAGGACGGAGAGGGCGAGGGTGAAGCGCCGCAGCCGCCGGGTGGTGCGCGCCTCGGCGAGCCGCTCCCGCTCCCGGGCCGCGGTGCTGGCTGCGAGGAAGTCGTGCTCCAGGGTGGTGAGTTCGGGGTGGGGGTGCGTGCCGACGACGTAGGGACTGTCCCTGGAGGGGGCGCTGCCGGAGGCGCCATCGGCGGAGGTGGTGGGGGCGAAGGAGTCCTCCGCCGCGTCGAGGCGCGTGCCGCGGTACAGCGCGCCCGGGTCGCGGTGCTCGCGGTCCCACGCGGTCGCCGCGTCGCTCAGCCGCTGGCGCAGCAGCAGCCCCGCCCGGTCCTCGTCGATCCAGTGCCGCAGCCGTGGCCAGGCCTGCAGCAGGGCCTCGTGCGTGAGCTCGACCGTCTCCGTGTCCAGGGTGATCAGGCGGGCCCTGGCCAGCGCGTCGAGCACCGTCCGCACGTCCGCGGGTCCTGAGCCTGCCAGGCCCAGGGAGTCCAGGTCCGCGCGGGCCGGTCGCCGCCTCGTGGCGTCGGTGCCCTCGCCGACCGCGACGAGGCGCAGCAGGAGTGTGCGGGCCAGCCGCCGCTGACCGTCGTCGAAACCGGCGTGGACCGCCTCCGCCGTCTGGCCCAGGGCGTGCCGGATGCCGCCCGCGGCCTCGTACCCGGCGAGCGTGAGCGTGTTCCCGCGGCGGCGCCGCCAGGTCTCGCGCAGCGCGTGGGAGACCAGCGGCAGCACCGTGGCGCGACCGGTGGCATCGGCGATCACGCGGGCGAGCAGCGCCCCCTCGACCGTGCAGTCGGCGCGCGCGGCGGGCCTGCTGATCGCCCGGCGCAGCTCGTCGGTGGTCATCGGGCCCACCAGCAACTGGGCGTCGCGCAAGGCTTCCACGAGCTCCGGGTGCTGTGCGCAGCGGGCGTAGAAGTCGGCGCGCACGCCCAGTACGACGCGCGTCCGGCTGTTGGGCGTCCGGGCGGCGGTGAGCAGGGCGGTGATGAACCGCGTGCGTTCCCGGTCGTCGGAGCAGAGCGTGAACATCTCCTCGAACTGGTCGACGACCAGGAGGAGTTCGGCGTCGTCGGGCTGGTCGGCCAGCGCCTTGAGCACGGTCAGGTGCAGGGCTCGTGGATCCGTCACGAGGTCCGTGTGCAGGGTGGTCGGGGAGCCGTTGGTGACGGCGGCGAGGCGTGCGGCGCACTCTTCGAGGGGGTGGGGGCCGGGTGCGAAGAGCACGGTGGTCCAGCGGGTCCCGCTCCCGGCCCCCGCGCCGTCCCGCACACGGGGCAGCAGTCCCGCCCTCAGCAGCGAGGACTTCCCCGACCCGGACGCGCCGAACACGGCGAGGAAGCGCCGGGAACGCACCCGCCCGACCAGGTCGTCGGTGAGCTGTTCCCGCCCGAAGAACCAGGCGGCGTCCTCCGGTTGGAACGCGGCGAGTCCCACGTACGGTCCGCGCTGCTCCGGATCATCGGAGCCGGGCAGCTCGCCGGTACGGTCGTCCGTGGCCGCGAGCCGGGCGCCGAGCGCACGCCACCTCGCCTCCCATACGGCCACGTCCCCGCCGCACGCCCGCACATAGGCGAGGGTGACCGGCAGGCTGGGGAGCCTGCGGCCGCCCGCCGCGTCCGCCAGCGTCGTCGAGGAGTAGTGGGCGTCGCGGGCCAGCCGACGGTACGGGGGGCTGCCCGCCTTCTCCCTCAACCGCCGCAGGTCGGCGGCGAATCCGGTGAGCTCGCCACCGTCGTCCTCCAGCGGCCGCTCTCCCCGTGGCACCGTCACCACCCCCGCCCCTCATTGTCCGGCCCGGCCGCCCGCCCTCCAGCCGCCGGAACCGGACAATCCACCGGCTCAGTGGATACGGACCCACCAGTCGGCGATGACGAGGAGAAGAGGCCCCGACATGTCGGCCACGCTGAGGACGGCGTGGCGACGGGCCGCCGACCAGAGGGGCAGGTTCCGTTCCTCCACGGGGTCGTGGCGGCCCTCTCCCGTTCTCCCGTCGCCATCACCTTCGTACGGCATGCGAACCTCCGCTCCTCAAGGGGGCGTTGCCCCTGGCCGCACCTCGTGCGCGGCCGGTGGCATCACCCTGCGGCCGCCCGGCTCCCACGCCCCGTACTCCCGGGCGAAGCGGGCGGACCGGGCGCGCCCGGCGAACTATCCTGCTGGCCAGCGCCTTCACGGACCGGCACCCGGAACACCCGATCCGGCTGGAACGGGCGTCGGCACGCACGGGGGAGGGACGGGGCGATGGGTTCGGCTCGACAGCGGCTGTGGGCACACCTGCGCGGGCTGCGCGCGAGGGCGGAGGCTGCCCGGCGCGCCCAGGGGCTCTCCGACTCCCAGGCCACGGTGGAGCGCGAACTCAAGGCCTCGGGCCGCGGCGGCGCACCCGGCTTCTCCGGCCAGCGGATCAACGACTGGACGCCCGAAGAGCCGGAAGCCATGAGCATCCCCCAGCCACGCAGCCACGACCGGGTCGTCGCGCTCGCGGGCCTCTGGGCCGAGTGGTCGGGAGAGCCGCCGCCCGGCCGCGCCCTGCGGAACCTGCTGGACGAGGCCTGCGACGAGTGGAAGCGCGAGCGCACGAACGAAGCGTGTGGGCGGGCGTCCGCCGGACACGGTGCGGCTTCGGGCCACGATGCGTCTGCCGGACGCGGTGCGGCTTCGGGCCACGATGCGTCTGCCGGACGCGGTGCGGCTTCGGGCCACGATGCGTCTGCCGGACACGGATCCCCTCCCACCCCCGGAGCCCCCACTACCCACCGCACGGCCAGAGACCTCACCCCCTGGCTGCTCGAGGTCCGCGAAGCGCCCCTGCCCGGCCGCCCCGCCGCACCACCCACCCCGCCCACGTCCCCCACACCACTCACCCCACCCACCCTCACCCCCTACCTCCCCCGCACCCACGACCGCGCCCTTCGCGAGCACCTCAAGTCCGCCGCGTCCGGCGGCCCTTCCGCCCTGGGCGTGCTGACCGGCGAATCGTCGACCGGCAAGACGCGGGCCCTGTACGAAGCGGTCCTGGCCGTGGCGCCGGACCACAGGCTGCTCCGGCCGCCCACCGCCCGCGCCCTGCTCGACCTGATCGCCCGCGGTGAGGTGGGCGAAGGGTGTGTGCTGTGGCTGAACGAGGTGCAGCGGATCCTGCTCGACCGGGAAGGGGACGACGCCGCGGTCGCGCTGACCGCCGTCCTCCAGGAGCAGCCCGGCATCGTCGCCGTCGCCGCCCTCTGGAAGGACCCGTACTGGCGTCAGTTCACCGCCCAGGGACGGGACGACGACCCGTCCAGGCACACCCGGGTCCTGCTCACCGGAGCGCACGCCCGGCACTTCACGGTCCCGCGCACCCTCACCCCCGAAGAGCTCGACCAGTGGCGGCAACTCGCCCGCGACCGCGAGGACGCCCGGCTCCACTCCGCGGGGCGGGCCGGTGCGGCCGACGGACAGGTCGTCCAGCACCTCAGCGGCGGGCCCGAACTTCTCGACGCATATGTGAGCGGTCCCGAGGGGCACTTCACCCCGCGCGAGCACGCCCTGGTCACCGCCGCCCTCGGCGCCCGCAGGCTCGGCCACCAGACGCCGCTCGGCGGCGAACTCCTCGCGGCGGCGGCCGACGCCGCCCTCGCCCCGCACCACCGGGCCTCCCGCGCCGACTGGGCCGCAACCGACCTGGCGGCGCTGACCGACGGCGTGCGCGGCGACGGCTCGCGCGCCGACATCCGCAGCACCCTCACCCCGCTGCGCGCAGTGCGGGAGTCCGCCGGGGCCAGGCCCCGCTACGAACCCGCCGACTACCTCCTCCAGCACACCGCGCCGCCCCACGCGGCCCCGCCGGGCACCGCGGCCCTGTGGGAGGCGCTCGTCCGGCACACGGACGACACCGAGGACCTGCACAGGCTCCAGGCGGCGGCCTGGCGGCGCGGACTGTTCCGGTACGCCCTCGGGCTCGACCGGCGGGCCGCGCTCGCGGGCAGTGACGACGCGTGCGTACGTATCGTCGAGCGCACCCGGCGACACCCCGACGCCGCGCGAGCCGCCGTCTGGGCCGCCGCGCACGTGGGTCCGTCGGGCGACCGGGCCGTGAACGAGCTCCTTGCGGCGCTGCACGCATCAGGCGACCAGGAGGCCTTGGACACGCTCGCGCGGCGCCTCGTCGAGGCCGCCGACCCGGCGGACGTGCAGGCCGTCGGCGAGCTGGCCGAACGCCTGACGAAGGTCGGCGTCACGGCCGAAGTCGTCGATGCCCTCGTCGACTCCCTGGCCGCCCACGTCGACCGGACCGCCACGGAGGGAATCGTCTGGGTGCTGCCGCACCTCGCGAAGGCGACCGCGGGGCGGCCCGCACGGCGCGTCGTCGGACTGCTGGCGCACCGCGCCGCCACTCACGCGGACCTGACGAACACGTGGCACACCACCCGGCTCCTGGACGTGTTCGGCATCGTCGGTGAGTCTCGGGCGGCGGCGGTCCTGGCCGCTCGCATCGTGGACGGGGCGGTGGACCTCGATCCGGACGAACTCCCGTATTTGATCGGCGCGTTGCAGCAGGCCGGGGCGGAGCGGGCCGTGCGCGACCTGCTCGCTCTCGACCCCGCCGCCCGGACCGGGCTCACCGACGTCGGTACCGTCTCGCGGCTCCTCCAGGTGCTCAGGAAGGCCGGGGACGAGGACGGTGTGCGCACGCTGCTCGGCCGCTCGCCCGCCCGCCACATCGACGTCGTCGGCCACCCGGACCTCTTCGACGTCGCGTCCTTCCTCTGCGGGTTCCTCGTGGCGCTCCGGGAGCTGGGGGCCGAGGACGAGTTCGCCGTGCTGGCCGAGCGCGTGGCGGAGGGGGCCGACCTGGAGGACGCGGAGGCGATGGCGTCGCTGCTCGACCTGTTCCACCACACCGGCAGGCCCGAGCTCGTACGCCGGGTGCTGGCACGGCAGCCGGTGACCGGGCTCTTCTGCGAGGACCCGGAGGAATTGCGCGGGCTCCTGTGCGTGCTGCTCGCGGTCGGCGCGGAGGCCGAGTTCGAGGCGCTGGCGTCGGAGGTGGTCTCCCATGTGACCCTCACCGAACCGGACTCCGTCGGTGTGGTCGTCGTGCTGCTGTGGGAGCTCGGCGGGGAACGGGCCCTTGCCCCGCTGATGGCGGCGGCGCTCGCCCACACTCCTGCGGACGAGACGTTCTTCCTGGTCCGGGAGTTGTCCCTGGCCGGTGCGGAGGACGCCGCCGCCCGGCTGGCCCGGCACATCGCCGAGCACGTCGAGAGGCCGAGCGTGGACGCCATGGAGTTCGTGCTCTGGGCCTTCACGGAGGTCGGTCAGGCGGAGGCGGTGCAGGTCCTCTTCGACCGCGGCCTCCTGGACGGGCTCGACGCGGTCGACTACGAAGGCCGGGAAGCGCTCGCGGGCCTCGTGGACACCCTGTGCGCGGCGGGCAGGAGGGAGGCCGCCCGGAAGATCGCGGACCGGGCGGCCGCCGCGGTCGCCCTCACCGACGTCTACGCCATCAGTACCCTGCTGAAGACTTTGACCGCCCACGGCTTCACGCAGGCGCGCGCGGTCCTGATCCGACGGGCCGCCGCGGGAGCCGAACTGACGCACATGAACAGCGTCGCCCGTCTGATCGAGGAGTTCCTCGCGGCCGGGGCCGTAGACGCCGTCGACGAGGTCCTGCGCCGCGACCCGCTCGGGCAGATCGACCGGGGCTGGGCCACGGAGAGCTGCCACGAAGCGCTCGTGGCCGCCCTCCGCAGAGCGGGCGCCCCGCAGGCGGACGAGTACGCCCGGTGGGCGCGCGGCGCCGGAATGCTGCCCGTCGAGCCCTGCCTTCCGCACGGCGTGGAGCTCGACGGCAGCCCTGCCGCCCCTTGGTCCTGGGCGAGCGTCATGGAGCAGCCCTGACGGTCGTCAGGAAACGCCGTCCACGACGAAACTGGTGACGGACTCGGCCGGAACGGTGAAGGTGGCCCGGCCGTCCGTCACCGGGACGGGGTCCCGCTCCTCCAGTGCCCCGCCCGCGCTGGTGACGACCGGCGTCATCGTGGCGTCCGGCGACACGCGGGAGAACTTCGAGAGGTCCACCGTCACCGACCGCTCCTCCCCGCCGGAGTTGACGTGGACCACGGTGGCGCCGCCCCCGTCCGTGCGGACCGCCGCGGCGCTCGACGTGTCGTCGACCGTGACCAGCCGGTCGCCCGGCCGGATCGTGTGCGTGAAGTTGCGGGCGGTGTCGAACTTGGTGTTGGTCCTGATCGGACAGGTCTTCAGGGTGTCCTTGGCGGTGCAGTCGAAGGGCAGCTGGATGCTGCCCCAGTTGCCGCCCTTCTCGCTCTCCCCGCCGGGCTTCATGTTGTTGTAGTCCTCGACGGGCTGCCAGAACACCCAGGCGGAAGGCTCCAGTTCACGCAGGTCGTCGACCATGTGCTGGGCCAGGCCGAGCCCGGACTTCATGTCGGTGAAGTCCTGCCCGTCCGGATCCCACTCACCCTCGACCTCGCTCATCCACAGCGGCTTCCCCGCCTCCTTCGCCAAGTCCCGCACGGCGGTGCGGCCTTCGGTGCCGTACGTGTGGACGTTGAGCCGGTCGACGAGGCCACGGACCTCGGCGGGGTAGGAGTTCCAGTTCTGGGCGAACAGCGTGGGGTTGGTCTCGTCCATCGCCGATATCTTCGCGTCCGTACGGGACTTCGCCAGCTTCGGGGCGAGTGCGCGGAGCACCTTCTGCTGGAGCTCGGGGCCGATGTGGGCGCCCTCCTGGCGTCCGCCGATGGGCTGCGAGTCGGACCCCAGCCACGTACTCCAGTAGTCGGTGTTGGGCTCGTTGAACGGGGCGATCGTGTCGACCTCGATGCCGTGCGCCTTCTCCAGGCGTTCGGTCGCGCCCGTGAGGTACGCGGCGAAATCACCGACGGACTCCTCCTTGAGCTGGTCCTCGGTGGCGTCGAAGCCCCCGGACACGTACCCGCTCTCCGTCATGAACCAGGGCGGTGAGTTGCTGAACGTCTCCCAGTGGTCGATGTCGCCTTTGATGCGGTCGACCCACCACCGCTGTGTCCTGTCGGCGTCGGGGTTCCAGTGTGCGGGGTCGTCGGGGTCCCACCAGTCGGTGTCCTCACGGGTGGTTCCGGCGGGCGCCCGCCACCAGCCCTGGACGGCCCCGCCGGGGCGCAGATAGTCCCGCACGTCGGGGGCGTTGCCGCCGCCGATGTTGTAGCGGGCGATGTTGAGGCCGAGCCCGCTGTCGCCGAAGACGAGGTCGGCGAGCTTCTCGCGCACCTCCGGGGGATAGTCGCCGGTGGCGTTGGCGAACCAGACGAGGCTGGTGCCCCAGCCCTCGAACTCCTCCTGGGCACGGGAGGGATCGGGCTGGACGGTGACAGTGGGGGGAGCGGCTGCCTGGGGCGGGGCCGCCGCGAGGACGGTCGTGGTGGCCAGGGCCGTGGAGCCGAGGGCCGTGAGCAGCCGCGTACGACGTGTGTGGCGTGTGCGGTGTGTGAGGCGTGTTCCGTGTGCCATCGTGTTCCCTTCTCGGGGGGTGTCGATCGGCTCGGAGGTCAGGCCGTCGGGCGGCGCTCGAACTGCTGGCTGGCGCCGTCCCCGCAGGTCTCCTGCACGAGGCGGGCGCCGTCCGCCGTGGACTTGTCGGCGACGGCGAGGCACTTGTCGCTGTGCCGCGCCACCAGCCGGTAGGCGGCGTCGCCCCGCTCCTCGAACCGCCACTGCTGGTTGGCGCCGGAGGTGCAGCGGTACTGGTGCACGGTGGCGCCGTCGGCGGTGGACTCGTCGGCCACGTCCAGGCACTTGCCGCTGTGCTGGGCGAGGACGCGGACGTACCCGCCGCCCGCGTCCTCGAACCGCCACTGCTGGTTGAGCCCCTGGTCACAGCCCTGCTGGACGACCTCCGCGCCGTCGGCGGCCGAGTCGCCCGACACGTCGACGCACTTGCCGCTGTGCCGGGCGGCGAGGCTGTGGCGGGCGTCGCCGCCCACGCCGTCGATGGATCCGGTGGCCGTGTCGAGGGAGATCTGCGGGTACCACGGCAGGTCCATGGTGGTCCTGGTCGGGAAGGTCAGCGGCAGCCAGACGTACTGCGAGTCGTTGACCGTGCCGCCCATGGAGTTGCCCCAGCGGTCGCCCATGTAGAGGTACGAGGTGGCCGATGAGCCCTGCACCGGAAGGACGAAGGCGGTCTGCGAGCCGTAGGCGGTGTCGTTGCCGACGTCCTTCATCTCGCTCCACGGGCCCGCGAGGCTCTCCGCGGTGGCGTACTTCTGCTGGTTGGGGTTCCAGCCGCTGGTCCCCGAGGTCAGCATGAAGTAGACGCCGTCCCGCTTGAACAGGGCGGGAGCCTCCCGCCACTGGCCGGGCCAGGGGTTGGCCACCTGCTTGTCGTAGCCGGTGAAGTCGTCGTCGAGCCGGTAGATGTGCAGGTCGGCGTTGTTCTCCGTGGCCGTGATCTGGTACGCCGCCCCGTCGTCGTCCTGGAACAGCGTCTGGTCGCGGGACGTGGTGCCGCTCGGCGGCCGGAAGCTGCCCTTCCAGGTGTAGTCGCCGTCGACGGTGTCGGAGACCGCGACGGCGGCGCGGGCCTCGTTGTAGTCCTTGCCGTTCTCCTTGTGCATCCACATGACGAACTTGTGGGTGGCCTTGTTGTAGATCACCTTCGGCCGCTCGATGTACGAGACGTCGAGCTCCGGGTCGCTGGCCTGGGTCAGGACGTTCTTCCTGAACTCCCAGGTCTTCAGGTCGGTCGAGCGGTAGACCGAGACCGCCTTGAAGGTGTTGTCGGCGTTGCGGTTCTCACCGAACCAGTAGTAGTGCGAGCCGACCTTGAGCACGCCGCCGCCGTGGGCGTGGACGCCGTTGCCGCCGGTGTCGGGGAACTGCGTCGCGTTGGTGACGGTGACCGGTGCGGCTTCCGCGCTGGTCGAGGCGGTCAGCAGCAGGAGCACGCTTGCGCATGCGGCCAGTGCTGGCCTGAGTGCACGTCGGAACATCGGGCTTCCTCTCGGGTGGGGGGAAACTCAGGGGCGGGGCGGGGGCGGGGCGGGGGCGGGGGCGGCTCAGGGCGCCACGGGGCCGAGGTCCGGGGTGTCCGTGAGCAGCGCCCGCCTGCCGGTGGTGGCCTGCAGCTCCAGGAGGACGACGTCGTTGGAGCCCGGGCGCAGGACGGGGGAGGGGACGTAGAGGGTGCGCTGCGGGCCGCGGTTCCAGTAGCGGCCCAGGTGGAAGCCGTTGACCCAGGCCTGGCCCTTGGTCCAGCCGGGCAGGGCGAGGAAGGTGTCGGCCGGGACGGTCACGTCGAACGTGCCGTGGTGGAAGGCGGGCACCGAGTCGGTGGTGGACGTGTCGGTGGTGAAGGGCACCGCCGACACGTCGTCGAGGGGCAGGGGATGGCAGTCCCAGCCGTGCAGGACCGTGCCGTTCAGGTCGACCGGGCCGAGCAGGCCCTTGGGGGCGCCGATCCGCGGGCCGTAGTTGACCCCGCCCATGTTCTCCACGAGCACGTCGAGGACCGCGCCCGCGCGCGGCACCCGGACGGGCAGGGTCTCCTCGTGCCGCTCGCGTTCGAGTACGCCGACGGGGGCGCCGTCCAGGAAGACCTGGGCGCGGTCGCCGACACCGCCGGGGAAGCACAGCAGTCCGTCGCCCGCCTCGGGGGCGGTGGTGCGGTAGAGCGCGTATCCGGCGCGCAGGCCGAGCTCGTCCATCGTCACGGGCAGCTCCGACCGCACGCCTTCGGCGAGGACGTGCGCGTACGGCAGGAGCGGCGCTCGGCGCCCGAACTCGACCTCGGTGCAGGGGAGTTTGGGGCTCGGGGCCGGTACCGGCCGGTCCGGCACCGGTGCGTGGCGGGCGATGACCTCGCGGAAGGCGTGGTACTTCGGGCCGGGGTCGCCGGACTCGGTGAGCGGGGCGTCGTAGTCGTAGGAGGTGACGATGGGCGAGTAGGCGTGGTCGTGGTTGGCGCCGTTGGTGAAAGCGAAGTTGGTGCCGCCGTGGAACATGTAGATGTTGACCGAGGCGCCCGCGGAGAGCAGCAGGTCGAGGTCGGCGGCGGCGTCGGCCGCGTCCCGCACGTGGTGGGGCTCGCCCCAGTGGTCGAACCAGCCGATCCAGAACTCCGCGCACATCAGGGGCCCTTCCGGCTGGTGCTCCCGGAGGCGGGCCAGCGAGGGCGCGACGCGGCTGCCGAAGGTGCCGGTGACGAGCGTGCCCGGCAGGGTGCCCGCCGCCAGGTGCGCGGGGTCGGTCTGGTCGCAGGTGAACAGCAGCTCCGCCACCCCGCGCGAGCGCAGGGCGAGCTCCAGGTGCTTCAGATAGGCGGTGTCGTTGCCGTAGGCCCCGTACTCGTTCTCCACCTGTACGGCGATCACGGGACCGCCGGACGCGGCCATGTGCGGCAGGAGCGCGGGCAGCAGCTGGTCGAGGTAGCGGTCGAACGCGTCCGTGAAGCGGGGGTCGCTGCTGCGCAATCCGATGTCAGGGTCCGCGGTGAGCCACGAGGGCAGCCCGCCGCCGTCCCACTCGGCGCAGATGAACGGCCCGGGGCGCAGCAGGACGCGCAGGCCCTCGGTGTGGGCCAGCCGCAGATAGCGGGGCAGGTCGAGGAGGCCGTCGAGGACGATCGGGCCGTTCGGGTCGGGCTGGTGGAGGTTCCAAGGGACGTACGTCTCAATGGTGTTGAGGCCCATCAGGCGGGCCTTGCGCAGCCGGTCGGTCCACTGGGCGGGGTGGACGCGGAAGTAGTGCATCGCGCCGGAGACGATCCGGAACGGCTCGCCGTCGAGGAGGAAGCCGTCGGAGGTCGTGGTCAGTGCGGGCATGCGAAATCTTTCCTTCGGCTACGGGGGTGTTCGTGGGGGCCTGAGGGGGGAGGGGGAGGAGCTACTCCTTGACGCTGCCCGCCGCGAGACCCGACTGCCAGTACCTCTGGAGGAGCAGGAACGCGGCGATGAGCGGCAGGATGGTGATCAGCGACCCGGTGATCACCAGATGGAAGACGGGCTGGCCACCGGCGGTCGCGGCCTGCGCGTTCCAGGAGTTGAGACCGAGGGGCAGCGGATACCAGTCCGGGTCCTTGATCATGATCAGCGGCAGGAAGTAGTTGTTCCAGGTGTGCACCATGGTGAAGAGCAGGACCGTCACCGTGCCGGGGGCCAGCTGCGGAAGGCAGACCTTGAAGAAGATGCGCAGCTCACCGGCGCCGTCCATGCGGGCGGCCTCCATCAGCTCGGTGGGGATGGCCTCGGTGGCGAAGACCCACATCAGATAGAGGCCGAACGGCGAGATCAGGGACGGGATGATGACCGCCCACGGGGTGTTGGTCAGACCCATCTCGCTGAACATCAGGAATGTGGGGATCGCGAGGGCGGTGCCCGGCACCGCGACCGCGCCGATGACGACGGCGAACACCGCGCGTTTGCCGGGGAAGGCGAACTTGGCGAGGGCGTACCCGCCGAGCACCGCGAGGACCGTGGCGCCGCCCGCGCCGAGGACCACGTACAGCAGCGTGTTCAGGAGCCAGCGGGTGAAGACGCCGTCGTCGTAGGTGAACGTCTCGGCGATGTTGTCCCACAGCGCGAAGTCGCCGCCGAACCACAGCCCGAACGACGAGGCCAGGCCCTTCTGCGACTTGGTGGCACCGATCACGAGCCACGCCAGCGGCAGCAGCGAGTACACCACCACGAGGCCGGTGAGCGCGGTCAGCAGGACACTGCGGCGGGGCCGGGCGACGCTGTGCCCCCGCCGGGCACGCGGGTCGGCGCGCAGCCGGGTGCGCAGCCGCGGGGCCGGGGGCGCGCCGCGCCGCGGGGGGACGGGCCCGGCCTCGGAGGTGACGGTGGTGGGGCTGCCCATGGGTCACGCTGCCTTTCGCATGCCGCGCAGTTGGACGACGTAGGCGACCACCATGGTGATCAGGCCCATGACGATGGCGACGGTCGCGGCGTAGTTCTGCTGCTGCCCGTTGAACGACAGCGAGTACGTGTAGAGGTTCGGCGTGTACGAGGTGGTGATGGCGTTCGGCGCCAGGTTCTGCAGGATGCTCGGCTCGTTGAAGAGCTGGAAGCTGCCGATGATCGAGAAGATCGTGGCGATGGCCAACGCGCCCCGGATCGCGGGGAGTTTGATGGCGGTGATGACGCGCAGCTGCCCGGCGCCGTCGATCTCCGCCGCCTCGTAGAGGGAAGTGGGGATCACCCGCAGCGCGGAGTAGAAGATGAGCATGTTGTAGCCCGCGAACTCCCACGTGACGATGTTGCCGATGGAGGCGAGGACGAGGCCGGGCGAGAGCGGGTCGGGCAGGGCGGTGTTCAGGGCCTCGTTGAGGTCCCCAACCAGGCCGAACCGGGTCCCGTAGAGGAAGCCCCACATCAGCGCGGCGACCACCGCGGGCACGGCGTACGGCAGGAAGATCGCGATCCGGAAGAAGCTCTTTCCGTACAGTCGGCCGCTGTCCAGCGCGAGCGCCACCACCAGCGCGATGCCCAGCATGATCGGCACCTGCACGGCGAGGAACATCCCGACCCGGCCGACCCCCTCCCAGAACTCGCGGTCCTGCAAGGCCCGTTGGTAGTTGTCGAGCCCGACGAACGTGGTGCCGCCGATCAGCCGGTCCTGGAAGAGGCTCAGATAGACCGAGTACGCGATGGGGGCGAGGAAGACGAGGGCGAAGACGAGGGCGAACGGTCCGATGAACCCCCACCCGGTCCAGGAGCGGCGCGACGTGCGCACGGGAAGGGGGCCCGCGGCCGCGGATTGCACAGTTGCCATGGTGTTTCCTCGGTTGTTGGGCTGGACGTGGGGCTACTGGATGGTGAAGCCCTGTTCCTTGCCGTACTTGACCGATGCGTCCTGCCAGGACTTGAGGCCCTGCCGCAGGCTGGTGCCGCCGACGTACGCCTTGCCGACGGTGTCGTTGAAGACGCTGTTCGCGTAGACCTGGTAGGGCAGGTAGGACCAGCCGGGGACGACCTGCCGCGCGGACTCGGCGAGGACCTGGTTGATCCGCTGGCCGCCGAAGTACGCCACCTTCTTGTCCCGGAAGCCGGGGGAGTCGAGGTGCTCGGTGGTGGCGGGGAACGTCCCCTCGTCGATGCGCGTCTGTACGCCCGCCCCGACGGTGGCGTACTTGAGGAACGCGTACGCGAGGGTCTTTTTGGCGCCCGCCTGCGTCAGGACGAGTGAACTGCCCCCGTTCTCGGCGGACTTGCCCGCCCCGCTCTCCCACTGCGGCATGGGCGCCACGCGCCACTTGCCCGCGGCGGCCTTGACGCCGGACTGGAGGCTGGCGGGCATCCACGCGCCGATCACCAGCGTGGCGACGCTGCCGTCGCCGAGGCCCTTGTACCACTCGTCGCTCCACGACGTGACCGGCGCGAGGAGCTTGTCGTCGATGAGCCGCTGCCAGGACTCGGCGAACTTCTTGCTGCCCGTGTCCGCGAAGTCCACGCCGACCCGGGTGCCGTCGACGGAGTAGGGCTTGCCGCCCGCCTGCCAGATCATGCTCGTGGTGAACCCCGCGTCGCCCGTGTCGTTGGTGATGTACGCCTTCGGGTCGGCGGCGTGCAGTTTCCCGGCCGCGGCGAAGTACTCCTCCCAGGTCTTCGGCACCTTGATCCCGTGCTTGTCGAAGACCTCCTTGTTGTAGAAGAGGGCCATCGGGCCCGAGTCCATCGGCAGCCCGTACACGCCGTCGGTCCCGGCGCGCACCGCGTTCCAGGGGCCAGGGGTGAAGGCACTCTTCAGCTTGTCGGCGCCCAACTCCCGCAGGTTCACGAGGGACTTGGCGAGGGCGAACTGCGGAAGGGCGTAGTACTCGATCATGGCGATGTCCGGCACGCCCTTGCCCGCCTTGATGGCGTTCTGCAGCGCGGTGTACGCGTCGGTGTTCGTGCCCGCGTTGACCAAGTCGACTTCGACCTTGGGGTACTTGGCCATGAAGTCCGCGACGACCGGCTTCATCGGCTCGTCCCAGGACCAGACCGTGATGCTGCCGCCCGCCTTCAGCGCGGCCCGCAGGTCGGCGTCGGACAGGGGCTCCGCACCCGGGCCGTCCTCGTCGGAGGAGCCGCAGGCGCCCGCGGTCAGCGACACCGACAAGGCGGTGCCCATCAGCAGGGCCTGACGCCGGGTTATGGCCATGGTGTTCCCTTTCGTACGTGGTGCGGGGGAGCGTGGTTACGTAAACATGGCCTGGCCCGCGCGGCGGCGGAGGCTTCGGGGTGAGCTGGGTGTGGGGGTGGCGGTGGGGTCAACACCGCGATGTTTACGTAAACTTCGGTAGCGCGTACGGTGGCACCCGTCACAGCGGCCGGTCAAGGTTTCTCACACGTAAAGTTCCACGCGGTGTCCGTGGGACGGAGGAGGAGGGGCGATGGGGCTGAGCGAACGGGGAAGTCCGCTTCCCGTTCACGGCGGCGCACAGCGCGGCGGTTCGGGAATCCCCGGCGGTCGGCGCAAGCAGCGCGTGTCCATGGCCGATGTCGCGAAGCGGGCGGGCGTCTCCTCCCAGACGGTCTCCCGGGTGTCCAACGGTCACCCCGGCGTCGTCGCGGCCACCCGCGAGCAGGTCCTTGAGGCCATGCGCGACCTCGGCTACCGCCCCAACAGCGCGGCCCGCGCCCTGCGTTACGGCCAGTTCAACACCATCGGCGTCATCCTCCTCAACCTCTCCGCCACCGGCCGCAGCCAGACGGTCGGGGCGATCTCGACCCACGCTGCCGCCGAGGGGTACGCCATCACGATGATCCCCATCGACGTGCCGACCCAGGACAACGTGCTGGGCGCCTTCACCCGGATGGGCGAGCTGGCGGTCGACGCCGTCATCGTCTTCATCGAGGTGCACCTGCTCGACGCGGGCACGGTGACGCTGCCGCCCGGCGTGCACGTCGTCGTCGTGGACACCGACTCCGGCGACCGCTACCGCGTGGTCGACACCGACCAGGTGGGCGGCGCCCGCCTCGCCGTCCGCCACCTCCTCGACCTCGGCCACGACACCGTCTGGCACGTGGCGGGGCCCGAGGAGTCCTACGCGAGCGAGCGGCGCGCCCGCGCCTGGCGCGCCACGTTGGAGGAGGCCGGACGCCGGGTCCCGGAGCCGGTGCGGGGCGACTGGTCGGCCGACTCGGGCTATGCGGCGGGCCTGGCACTCGCCGAACTCCCGGACTGCACAGCGGTGTTCGCCGCCAACGATCAGATGGCGCTCGGTCTCCTGCGCGCCTTCCACGAGCGGGGCAGGTCCGTCCCCGAGGACATCAGCGTGGTCGGCTTCGACGACGTACCGGACTCTGCGCACTTCATCCCGCCCCTGACGACGGTGCACCAGGACTTCACGGAGGTGGGCCGGCGGAGCGCGGTGGAGGCGCTGCGCCAGATCCGCGAGCGGACGCCTGCGACACCCGGGACGGACCTGGTGCCTACGCGGCTGGTGGTGCGCGAGAGTACGGCGAAGGCGAACGCGAACGCGAAGGCGCAAGTACCGGGGCCGACCCACGCCCAGGCACAGGCACAGGCACAGGCCCCGGCGCCTCGTTGAGGGGACGACGACTCCTCCCGCACCGGGCTTCGAGCTTCTCCCCGTACCGAGAAGGAGAAAGATGTCACCGTCCCAGCGGCCCAGAGCCGCCCTCGCCATGTCGCGGAGGGCGGCCGACGCCGTCCTGGAGCCGTCGGCCCTCGCCGCCCTGCGGCAGGTGACCACCCTCGAACCGCCTCCCCCGCTGGACGACTTCGGCACCGAACGCGCGAGGGCCGTCCTCGCCGGGACGGAACTCCTCGTCACCGGCTGGGACTGCCCGCCGCTCACCGCCGAGGTACTCGCGGGCGCCCCGAACCTGCGCGCCGTGGTCCACACGGCGGGCTCCATCCGCGGCCACGTCACCGAAGCGTGCTGGGAGCGCGGCATCGAGGTGTCCTCGGCCGCCGCGGCCAACGCGCTGCCCGTCGCCGAGTACACCGTCGCGATGATCCTGCTCACCAACAAGCGCGTCCTGGAGAGCGCCCGCGACTTCCGTACCGCACGCACGAGGGTGGACTGGGTGCGTACATCGCGCAGCACCGGCAACTACCGCCGTACGGTGGGCATCCTCTCCGCCTCCTTCATCGGACGCCGCGTCATCGAACTGCTGCGACCCCACGACCTGCGGGTGCTGCTGCACGACCCGTACGTGTCGGAGAAGGAGGCCGCCGCACTCGGCGCGGAGCTCGTGGCGCTCGATGACCTCTTCACGTTCAGCGACACGGTGAGCGTGCACGCGCCGCTCCTGCCCGCCACCCGTGGCCTCGTCACCCGCGAACTCCTCGCCGCCATGCGCCCCGACGCCGTCCTCATCAACACGGCACGCGGCCCGATCGTCGACCAGGACGCGCTCACCGAAGCCGTCACCGCGGGCCGCATCCGTGCCGTGCTCGACGTCACGGACCCCGAAGTCCTGCCGCCGGAGCACCCGTTGTGGTCCGCGGACAACGCCCTGCTCACCCCGCACCTCGCGGGCTCCCTGGGCAACGAGTGGCGGCGCCTGGCCGAAAGCGCCGTGGACGAGGTGCGCCGCTGGGCCGCGGGCGACGGCTTCGCGCATCCCGTGAGCCGCGACCGGCTGGCGTACCTCGCCTGAGAGCCTGTGTCATCACCCCACCCGGCCGGGGTGATGGCACAGGCTCCGACCGGCCGCCCTCACGGCCGGGTCGAGGCCTCACCCTGAGCGGTTCGTACCGCGGGTTCGAGCAGCGACAGGCTCCGCTGCCGTGCGTCGAGGGCGACGCGGATGCCGACCGGCATCGGCAGGTTCGGGCCCGCGTGGCCGAACTCGACGTTGCCGAGGACCGGGATGTCGCGGTCGCCGAGGACGTCGAGGACCAGCTCGGGCAGGGTCGGGGACGCGTCGGGCCCACCGAGGCCGTGGATCTCGCGCGGCACGCCCACGACCATGCCGGAGATCCGGTCGAGGATGCCGCTGTGCCGCAGCACCTGCAGATAGCTCCACACGTGCGCCGCCTGACTGCCCATCTCCTCCCAGAAGAGCACCGCGCCGTCGAACCGTTCGAGCGGCAGGGCGTAGCGCGTCGCCTGCGTCAGCGCGATGCGATTGAGCAGCCCACCGATGAGCACGCCTTCGGCGCGACCCGCGCGCCAGCACTCCCGGGTGGGGCTCGCAGGCAGTGCGCCGATCGGCTCCGTGCTGGTCAGCAGCGTCGAGTAGAGCTTCTCAAGTTCCGCTCTGCGCGCCTCGGGTGCGGTCTGCCATGCCCCGCCGAGGCCGGGCGTGGCCAGGTCGGCGTGGAAGCCGACCAGGCCCGTGCGCGAGTGGAGGACCAGGTGCAGCAGCGAGATGTCGCTGTAACCGAGGATCGGCTTGGGGTCGGCGGCGATCGCGTCGACGTCGATCAGGTCGAGGTAGCCGAGCACCGCCCCGCCGCCGTCGTGCGCGATGACGGCACGCACCTCGGGGTCGCGCAGGAGTGCGTTGAACTCCGCGGCGATCTCCGCGGGCGGGGCCGCGTGCCACCAGTGGCGGCGCCCCGCTTCGAGCAGTGGCGCCCGGCGCACGCGGAATCCCATCCGCTCCAGCACGGTCACCGACCGCTCCAGGTCGGGCTCGTACCCGCTGTGGAGAGGTCCGGACAGTGACGCGATGACGACGAGATCGCCGGGCACCAGGGCGCGGGGCCGGAGCGGTGGGGACAGCGCGGTGCGGGTCATCGGTGCAGTATCCCGACCGCCCGCGACGGCATGCCAAGCATTTACCGGGCGGTCGAACTGGCCGGATACCCCCTTGTGTCCCGTAAACGGAGGCCTGTTTCACACCTTGATTAGGTTAGGCTAACCTCTGCTGCGTGCATGTAGGTGAAGAGACCGCAGCGGCCCCGCGCCCCCCGGGTCATGAACTGTCGGCCACGGGCGTCACCGTGGCGTACGACGGCGTCGACGTCGTCCACGACGCCTCGATGACGCTGCGCCCTGGCGAAGTGACCGTCCTGGTCGGGCCCAACGGCAGCGGCAAGTCGACCCTGCTGCGCACCCTCGCGCGGCTGCAGCGCGCACGGACCGCGGAGCTTGTCATCGACGGCGGCACCGACGGCCTGGCGCTGAGCCCCCGCGCGTTCTCCCGCCACGTCGCCCTGCTCACCCAAGGACGCCCCACACCCAGCGGCCTGACCGTGCGGGACGTCGTCGAGTTCGGCCGCTACCCGCACCGCGGCCGCTGGGGCAAGGCCGACCCGGGCGGCCGGGCCGCGGTGGACCGCGCGCTCGCCATGACGGGCGTCACCGACCTCGCCGAGCGCGGCGCCGAGCACCTGTCCGGCGGCCAGCTCCAGCGCGTCTGGCTCGCGGGATGCCTCGCCCAGGAAACGGGCGTGCTCCTGCTCGACGAGCCCACGAACCACCTCGACCTCCGCTACCAGGTCGAACTCCTCGACCTCATGCGGGACCTGGCGGACGACCACGGCATCGCCGTCGGCGCCGTCCTGCACGACCTCGATCAGGCCGCGGCCGTCGCCGACCGGATCCTCCTGCTCGACGAGGGGCGGGTCGTCGCGGACGGCGGCCCCGAAGAGGTACTGACACCGCAGCGGCTCACCGACACGTACGGCATCCGCATCGAAGTCGACTCCGACCCCCTCACCGGCCGCCTGCGCACCCGCGCCATGGGCCGCCACCACTCGCGAAGCGAAAGGCTCAGCACCACCTCATGAGACGCCTCCTGATCACCGCGGCGGCCGCCACCGCCGCGGCCCTCGCCCTGACCTCCTGCGGCACCACCGAGCCCGCCGCCGACGACGCGAAGAAGAACGCCGGGTCCCTCACCCTCACCGACGGCACCGGCGCCGAGGTGAAGCTGGAGAACGGCCCCGCCAAGAAGGTCGTCGGCACCGAGTGGAACGCCGTCGAGAGCCTGATATCGCTGGGCGTCGCCCCGACCGGCGTCGCCGACGTCAAGGGCTACAAGGCCTGGGACACCGCCGCCCCGCTGAAGAACGACCCCAAGGACATCGGCACGCGCGGCGAGCCGAGCATGGACACCATCGCGTCCCTGAAGCCCGACCTCATCATCGCGACCACCGATCTGCCCGCCGCCGCCGTGAAGCAGCTGCGCAAGATCGCCCCGGTCCTGAACCTGCGGCCCGCCGACGCCGCGGACCCGATCGGGCAGATGACCGCCAACCTCGACCTCCTCGCCAAGGCCACCGGCACCACCGAGCGGGCCACGCAGCTCAAGAAGGACTTCGAGGCGAAGCTCGCCGAGGGCAAGAAGGCGCTCGCCGACGCGGGCCGCCGCGGCGCGAAGTACGCCTTCGCCGACGGCTACGTCACCGGCAACCAGACCTCGATCCGG
This sequence comes from Streptomyces sp. NPDC042371, assembly GCF_056437465.1. Lineage (NCBI taxonomy): Bacteria > Bacillati > Actinomycetota > Actinomycetes > Kitasatosporales > Streptomycetaceae > Streptomyces > Streptomyces sp. NPDC042371. The sequence continues at coordinate 613,772 of NZ_JBWKAP010000003.1, forward strand.
CCGTACACCGACGGCTCGCTCATCGGCGCCGTCAACAAGAAGCTCGGCCTGAAGAACGACTGGACGGTCAAGGGCGACAAAGCGTACGGCCTCGGCGCCACCGACGTCGAGGGCCTCACCAAGCTCGACGACGACGTGCACTTCGCCTACATCGGCAACGACGACGACAAGGGCAGCAACCCGTTCTCCGGCGTTCTGAAGAAGGACAAGGTGTGGACGTCGCTGCCGTTCGTGAAGAAGGGCAACGTGCACCGGCTGCCCGACGGCATCTGGATGTTCGGCGGCACCGAGTCGATGAAGCAGTACGTCGACTCCGTCGTCGAGGCGCTGAAGAAGTAGCACCATGGCCGTCACCGCAACCACCCCCGCCACCCGTCCGTCGGCAGCCGCGTCCCGGACCGGCGCGGTCGCGGTGACGGCCGCACTGCTCCTCCTCGTCACCGCGCTCGCGGTCGTCGACATCACCCAGGGCACGGCCGCCGTCGGAGCGCCCGAGATCTGGAAGGCCCTCACCGGGCGGGCCGACCCGGCCGACAGCTCCGTCGTCATCGCCTCCCGGCTGCCGCGCATGACCGCAGGGCTCCTCGTCGGCGCCGTACTCGGCATGGCGGGCGCCGCGCTGCAGGCCGTCAGCCGCAACGTCCTCGCCGCGCCCGACACCCTCGCCGTCAACGCCGGTTCGTACGCGGCGCTCGGCATCGCCGCCGCCACCGGCATCTCCCTGCCCTTCCTCGCCTCCTCCGGCATCGCGTTCGTCGGCGGCCTCGCGGCGGCGGCCGTCGTCCTCGGCCTCTCCGGCCTCGGCGCGGGCACGGTCCGCCTCGTCCTCGCGGGCAGCGCGCTCACCCTCGGCCTCACCGCCGTCACCGAGGGCCTGCTCCTGCTGTACCCGCAGGAGACGGAGGGCCTCTACAAGTGGAACCAGGGCAGCGTCGCGCAGAACGGCTTCGACGGCGTGCTGCAGATGGCACCCGTCGCCGCCGTCGGCCTCGCCGGTCTGCTGCTGCTCGCCCGCAAGGTCGACGCCCTGGCACTCGGTGACGACGCCGCGCGCGGCGTCGGCGTACCGGTCCGCGCCACGCGCGTCACCGCCGTCGTGCTCGCCGCGCTGCTCTCCGCGTCCGCCGTCACCCTCGCGGGCCCCATCGGCTTCGTCGGCCTGTGCGCCCCCGCCCTCGTGCGCCCGCTCGCCCGCAAGCTCCGGGGGTTCACCCGCTCCCGCGTGAGCCTCCCGGCCGCGGGGCTCACCGGCGCGGCCCTCGTGCTCGGCTCCGACGTGCTGCTGCGCGCCGTCGTGCCGTCCGACGTGGCGGTCGCCGTGCCGACGGGCGTCGTCACCAGCCTGGTCGGCGCCGTCTTCCTGGTCGTCATGGCCGCGCGGGTGCGGGACTCGGCCGGTGCCGCCCCGCCCGAACGGCTGCGCATCCGGAGCCGGGGCGTCTTCATCGGCACGACCGCCGTCCTCGTGGCCGCCCTCGTCGGCCTGGTCATCGCCTCCGTCCTCGTCGGAGACAGCAAGCTGCTGATGGGCGACGTCATCAACTGGGCGCAGGGCAGAGCGGGCCAGACCGTCTCCTTCGTGCTCGACACCCGGGTGCCGCGCGTCCTCGCCGCCCTGCTCGCCGGAGCGGCGCTCGCCGTCGCAGGCACCCTCGTCCAGGCCGTGACGCGCAACCCGCTCGCCGAGCCGGGCGTACTCGGCGTGACGAACGGCGCCGCCCTCGGCGCCGTCCTGCTCGTGACGACGGTGCCCGCGGCCGGGTCGTGGACCATCGCGGGCGGCGCGTTCGCGGGCGCCGCGGTCAGCGCGCTCCTCGTCTTCGGCCTCGCGGCGCGGGGCGGGTTCCAGCAGAACCGGCTCGTCCTCGTCGGATTCGGCGTCGGCACCGGGGCGACGGCCGTCATCAGCATGCTCATCATCCTCACCGACCCGTTCAACGCGACGAAGGCGCTCACCTGGCTCGCGGGCTCCACCTACGGGCGGACCCTGCCCGACGTGGTGCCTCTCGCGATCGTGCTGGCCGTGGGCCTGACCGTCGCGGTCGTCCGGCGCACCGAACTCGACCTCGTGTCGCTCGACGAGGACACCCCACGGCTGCTCGGCCTGCGGCTGAGCCGCGGCCGCCTCGGCTTCCTCCTCCTCAGCGTCCTGCTGAGCGCCACCGCCGTGGCCGCCGCGGGCACGATCGGCTTCGTCGGGCTCGTCGCGCCGCACGCCGCCCGGGCGCTCGTCGGCCGCCAGCACGTGCGCGTCGTACCCGTCGCCGTGCTCCTCGGCGCCCTCCTCGTGTGCGCCGCCGACCTGGTGGGCCGGACCGTGATCGCACCGGCGCAGCTCGGCGCGGGGCTGATGACCGCGGTGATCGGCACGCCGTACTTCCTCTATCTGCTGGTACGCAGCCGTCGTTGAGGGAGGGCGGTGGCCGCAGGGGCTGGTGATGTCCCCGCGATAGGGTGGGAGACCTTCGGGGACGGCCCAGCGCTGTCCCCGCCCCCCTCGCGGGATGTTCTCCTCCCGCGACTCCGAGCCGTGTCGGGGCCGACGACGCCCCCGGGCGGAGACCGACGCCCGAGCACGACAGGTAGCCCTTCTTGCCCACGCCCACGCCTTCCGCGCCGCCCACCCCCTCCGCGCCGTCCCCTGCCGCCAGGCTGCGCGGTCTGCGCCCCGACTGGCTGTCCGACCCGAAGGTCTGGCGCACCGAGATCCTCGCGGGTCTCGTCGTCGGCCTGGCCCTGATCCCCGAGGCGATCTCGTTCTCGATCATCGCCGGGGTCGACCCCGCGATCGGCCTGTTCGCGTCGTTCACCATGGCCGTCACCATCTCCGTCGTCGGCGGCCGCCGCGCGATGATCTCCGCGGCGACCGGGGCCGTGGCCCTGGTGATCGCCCCGCTCAACCGCGAGCACGGCTTCGGCTACCTGGTGGCCGCCGTCATCCTGGCCGGTGTCTTCCAGATCGCCCTCGGCGCGCTCGGCGTCGCCAGGCTGATGCGGTTCGTGCCGCGCAGCGTGATGGTCGGCTTCGTCAACGCCCTCGCCATCCTGGTCTTCATGGCGCAGGTGCCGGAGATGCACGACGTGCCGTGGCCCGTCTATCCGCTGATCGCCGGCGGTCTCGCGCTCATGGTGTTCTTCCCGAGAGTCACCAAGGTGGTTCCGGCGCCGCTCGTCTCCATCGTCGTCCTGACCACCATCACGGTCGCCGCGGGCATCGCCGTGCCGACCGTCGGCGACAAGGGCGAGCTGCCCTCGTCCCTGCCGGTGCCCGGCCTGCCCGACGTGCCGTTCACGCTGGACACCCTGACCACCATCGCCCCCTACGCGCTCGCCATGGCGCTGGTCGGCCTGATGGAGTCCCTGATGACGGCCAAGCTGGTTGACGAGATCACCGACACCCACTCCTCCAAGACCCGCGAGTCCGTCGGCCAGGGCATCGCCAACATCGTCACGGGGTTCTTCGGCGGCATGGGCGGCTGCGCCATGATCGGCCAGACCATGATCAACGTACGCGTCTCCGGCGCCCGCACCCGTCTCTCCACGTTCCTTGCGGGCACGTTCCTGCTGGTGCTGTGCGTCGTCTTCGGGCCGGTGGTCTCCGACATCCCGATGGCGGCGCTGGTCGCCGTGATGGTGATGGTGTGCTTCGCGACCTTCGACTGGCACTCCATCGCCCCGAAGACGCTCAGGCGGATGCCCGCAGGTGAGCTCGCCGTCATGGTCATCACCGTCGTCTGCGTGGTCGCCACCCACAACCTCGCCGTCGGCGTGGTCGTCGGCACGATCACCGCCATGGTCATCTTCGCCAGGCGCGTCGCCCACTTCACGAACGTCACCTCTGCCACCGCCCCCGACGGAGGCAGCGTGGTCCACACGGTGACCGGCGAGCTGTTCTTCGCCTCGTCGAACGACCTCGTCACGCAGTTCGACTACGCGGGGGACCCGGACCGGGTCGTCATCGACCTCTCGTCCGCGCACATCTGGGACGCCTCCACGGTCGCCGCGCTCGACGCCATCACCACCAAGTACGAACAGCGCGGCAAGACCGTCGAGATCATCGGCCTGAACCGGCCGAGCGCCGAGATCCACGAGAGGCTCAGCGGTGAACTCACCGCCGGTGGCTAGTGGTGTAGACCAATGTTGTGAACGGCTCCGATCGGCGAACCGCGGCGGGCGGCATCTTCGCAGGTGGGGGCCGCAGTGGCAGGTGAGGCCGTACGAGGCCCCTATGGCGGCGCCCCTGGCCAGCGTGGTATAGACGTATGAAAGAAGTACCTTTCGGCCCGCCTCGGCCGACAGGCGGCATCCCGCCGGAAGGTCTGCTCCCGTGCAAGCTTCAGATCACGCTCCCGCTCCTGAACACGCTCCCGCTGCCACTCCCGAGCGCGCTCCTGCCCCCGCGCCCGAGGGCGATGCCGCGGCGGACGGCGATCCTGCGATCGCGGCCGCGGCCGCCGAGCGGGCGCACACGCACAAGACGCCGTGGCTGCCCAGCCCGGGCACGGCGCGCAGGCTGCGCCGCGCGGGCATCGCGAGGGTCCTCGTCACCGGATGCCTGGTCCGCGTGAGCCTGCGCGGCGAGATCACCTCCCGCCAGGCCGACTCCCTCGCCGCGCAACTGCGCGACCTGGTCCAGGACGGCTGCCGCCACCTGATCGTGGACCTTTCCGAGGTCACCTACCTGGCCAGGGAGGGCGCGGGCGTCTTCTTCGGCACCCTGCGGGCCCTCAGGGAGGTCGGGGGCTCCCTCGCCGTACGCGGCGCCTGCCCCCGGTCCGCCGCCACCCTGCACTGCCTCGGCATGGGCCGTCTCTCGGAGTAGCCCGCCGGTCAGGCGTCGACCGCGTTCCGCCGGGTGAACCGGTGCCACCAGTGCCGCCGCCGGGGATGCAGCGCCCGGCCCAGGCGACGCCCCAGCACGAGGTAGCCGAGCAGCGCCCCCGCCGTGTTGAGGATGACGTCGTCGATGTCGAAGGTGCGCCCCGTCACGAACGCGCCCTGCGCCAGCTCGACCAGCACCATCGTCGCCGCCGTGGCGATCCCCACGCGCACGAGTCCGCGCGTGCGGGGGAGCACCACGGGCAGCAGCACGCCGAACGGCACACCCAGCAGGATGTTCCCGCCAAGCTGCTTGACGGTGTCGCGGAAGGCGGGCTGCGCGAGGTACGCGTCGATGGAGTCGCCCGGGGTGAAGTTGCTGTGGGTCAGCGCCTCCGAGCTCGCGGACGGCTCAAGCGTCAGCCGGGCGAGCACCACGGCGAAGCCGACCATGCAGGCGAAGGCCGCCAAGATGATCGCGACCCGGGCCGACGGCGGCAGGGGAGCCGCGCGCCGGGTCTTTTCGGAACGTCCTGTTCGTGCCATCAGCGCCTCCAGGGGGTTCCAGGAAAGGGCCGTGCCTCAGACCGGTTCGATGCGGCCGAACAGTCCCGCGTGCCCGGGCGGGAGCTGGGTGAGGATGCGGCGCAGCAGCGCGTCGTCCGCCACGTCCGCGAGCGTGCCGAGCACGGAGGTGACGGCGCGGCGCGCCCCGGCCGTATCGTCCCCGGTCCGCGCGGCCACCGCGTCGACGAACTCCGCGGCGGACAACGGCTGATCGGCGGGCTCGGCCTCGCCCAGCAGGTCCCCGCACCGGTCGGGCAGCAGCCGGGCCAGGTCGGTGCGGTCGTCGCCCACCAGGTGCGCGCCCAGGACGACCAGCACGTTCTCGACGGCGCCCGCCGCCTGCTGGCGACTGGTGAAACTTCCACGCTCCTGCACCCGGTCGAGCAGCGCTTCCAAGGATGTGTCCATGCGAGTCCCTCTCGTGGCATCAACCGCTGATCCCGTACCCGGAGAGGGCCACCTGATGCCTCATGGGATTCCTATGCAGCAGCGGCCGCCCGGGCGCGCTCCACCTCCACCGTGAACTGCGCCCCGGCGAGCAGCGCCAGGTTGGACACCCACAGCCACACCAGGAAGACGACGATGCCCGCGAGGGAGCCGTACAGCTTGCCGTAGGTGCCGAACACGGTCGCGTACAGCGTGAACAGGCCCGAGGAGACCAGCCAGAGCAGGGCGGACAACAGCCCGCCGGGCAGGATGTGATGCCAGCCGCGGGCCTCGGGCGGGGCGTTGCGGAAGAGGACGAGAACGAGCAGCGCCACCAGACACACCAGCGCGGGCCACTTCAGGACGGTCCACGCGGTCTGACCGGCGTCACCGAGGCCGATGCCGTGCCCTACGCTCTCGGCGACGGAACCGCTGAGCACGAGCAGCAGCGCGCTGGCGACCAGCAGGGCGAGCAGCATGACCGCGGTCATCAGTACGCGGTGCCCCTTGCGCCAGACGGGACGGCGGTCCTCGACCCCGTGCATCGCGTGCAGTGCCCGACGGAACACGGCCGCGTAGCTGGACGCGGACCACAGCGCGCTGACCGCTCCGGCGATCACCACCGTGAGCGCCGCGGAGCGTGCGTCCGCCATGTCGCTGAGCGCCTGGTGCAGGGAGCGGCCCGATTCGGCGGGGGCCCAGTCCGTGACCTCGGCGATGAGCTCCTGGGTGGTGGAGGGGCTGACCAGGCTGATGAGGCTGACGGTGACGAGCAGCGCGGGGAGCAGGGCGAGGATCGCGTAGTACGTCAGTGCCGCCGCCCAGTCCGACACGTCGTCGTCCCACATCGACACGGGGGTGCGGCGCAGAGCGGTGCGCCGCAGGGCCCACGTCGACGGGGCGTCGGCGCCGGACTTGCGGCCGCGCGGTGCCAGGGCGGGCGTTCCGTGGGCGGCGGACGGTGAACTGTCCATAAGGGCTGCTCTTTCTTGCCTGTCTTGCCTGCACGTCGGCGACGCGGATGCCGCCTCGCGTTCCCTTTTGCGTTCCCTTGTTCTGCTTCCCTGCCTGCGCTGTTTCGTGCTTCGCCGTACGAGGGCGGGCGGCCGCCCGGGGGAGGCCCTGAGGGGGCCGCGGTGAGCCAAGGGGCGATATGACAGAAGCCCCGGACTCCCACGTACGGAGTCCAGGGCTTGTCTGGAGCGCTGGGCAGGCCTTGCACCTGCATTTCCCCGCAGGAAGCGGGGCGTCTTTCCTTGGACGACCAACGCCTGTCCCCCGACCGGAAGTCCGGCTTGAGGAGGCGATATTGATCTTATCCCATCACGGGGGCTGATCCGTACCACCGTGCTTCGTGCTCACTCGCAGAAGACCTGCACCGTGGAGTCGGCGTCCTGGACGTCGATGGTGACCTCGTCGAGCTGGTCGACGAGGTCCTCCAGGTGTTGCGGCTTGAGTTCGGCGAGGTCGATCGGGAAGCCCGACCTGGCCAGCTCCGAGTTGACCTTGGTGAGCGCCGCCGGAGGGAGGAGGCTGGTGAGCCTGACCCCGGCGCGCAGCAGTTGGAGCGGGACCCGGATGTTGACCCGGCTGCGCCCGTCGCCGCCGAGGTCGTCCGCGGCGTCCACCACCACACGCAGGTACTTGGCGCGCGACTTCGGGCGGGGCGCGGCTCCCGTCGGCGGCTCGGTCCTGTCGCGTTCGAGGGCGCCGATCAGCCGCTCCGCCTCGTCCGCCGTGATCTTGCCCTCGGCCAGCATCTCCAGGATCTGGCGGCGTTGCTCGTTCATCGTTGTTCTTCCCCTCCGGTTCATCTGCTCTGCCTCATCTGACGCTCACCAGGAAGGCCATGGGGCCGTCCTCGATCTCGAACCGGGTGCCGGGCAGTGCCCACAGCAGCCGTCCCGCGCCGATCAGTGCGCCCACGGGGCGCACCCCGGTGACGACGCACGCGACCACTCCGCCCAGCACGGCGAGCAGCAGCAGCGGCGAAAGCACCAGTGCGACCGGCACGACGGGGACGTACAGCCTCCGTCGGCGGCCGTCGGAGGAGCGGCGCCAGTGGACCGTCACCAGCTGCGGTATCACGGGGAGCCCTCCAGCTCGGCCAGTGCCTCCTGGGCGCTGATGTCCCCCCGCCGCAGCCGTTCGACGACGTCGGCGGCGCCCGTGGTGCCGGTGGGTGCCGGGTCGGTCTCGACGAAGTCGAGCTGCTCGGAGATCCGGTTCAGCCGGGACTTGACCGTCGGGTAGCTCACCCCGAAGGTCCGCTCCATCTCCTTGATGGAACCGTGCGACCGCACGAACGCGGCGATGAACACCTGGTCCTCGATGCTGAGCCGGGCCAGCTGCGGAGGCTCGAACTGCCCCTCGATCGCGATGCCGCTGTCGACGAGCCGGGCCCGCTCGACCACGAAAGGCCGTCCCTGCGTCAGGTCCGTCAGCTCCTGCCACTCCACCCTGGGCTCCCTCGCTCTCGATGTCGCGTCTGCGATTCATTTGTACCTTGAGTTTTTTAAGCTGACAACGCATCGGAGTTAATTTTCTCAATATGGTGCTGAATCAGGCCCTGACCTTGCTCCGGGCTGTGGCGGGCAGCCGTTCTACTTCAACTCGCCGTTCTTTCAAGCCAGGTGGGAGACAATGGGCCACCGTCCCATCAGCGATCGAGGTGTCCCGCCCCATGAGTGCCACGCCCCGGACCGATCCCTTCGTCCACCCGGCGCTGTTCTACGGGGACCGGGAGGAGTACCTGGCGGGCACCGTGCCGTTCGTCCGCGAGGGGCTCGACGCGGGTGAAGCGGTGGCGGTGGCGGTCCCCGAGGGCAATCTCGGACTCATCAGGGACGCGCTGGGGGAGCGGGCCGCGCAGGTGCGGCTGCTCGACATGGCGCAGGCAGGGCGCAACCCCGGGCGGATCATCCCGCGCGTGCTGCGGGCCTTCGCCGACGCCCACCCCCACGGACGGGTGCGCATCATAGGCGAGCCCATCTGGGCCGGTCGCACCCCGACGGAGTACCCCGCCTGCGTGCAGCACGAAGCACTCATCAACCTGGCGTTCCAGGGGCGTGAGGCGACGATTCTCTGTCCGTACGACGAGACGAGCCTGCCGGACGCGGTCCTGGCCGACGCCCACGCCACCCACCCCACGGTCATCCGGTCCGGCAAGCACGACACGAGCGCGGCCTACGCGCCCGAAGCGGTGGTCTCCCGCTACAACCAGCCCCTGGCGGCCCCCCGCGGCGTTCCGCGGGTGTCGTACGCGCGGCACTCGCTGTCCGAGGTGCGGCATCTCACCATCCTCCGGGCCGCCGAGCTCGGCGTGCCCGAGTCCCGCCTGGAGGACTTCGCGCTGGTCGTGGCCGAGCTGACGACCAACAGCGTGGTGCACGGCGGGGGCTCGGGCGCGCTGCGGATCTGGGCCGAGGACGGCCACGTCGTCTTCGAGGTCCGGGACGCCGGTGTCCTCGCCGATCCGCTCGCGGGCCGCCGCCCCCCTTCCAGGGATCAGCGCGGGGGGCGGGGCCTCCTCCTGGTGCACGTGCTCGCCGACCTCGTCCGGGTCCACACGGACCCGGCCCTGGGCACGACCGTCCACTGCTACTTCCAGTACTCCTGACGGCCGCGCCCCGTCCCCCTCGCCCGCCCCGTCAGGGGTCCGTATGGAACGGCCCCCGCGGCATGAAGGACCCGTAAGGGACGGGCTCCCGGGGGCACCGGCGGACGGAACCTGAGGGCACCTGCCCACGACGTGCCCGCGAGGGGCCGTCGGGGTTCGTGGGGGCCTTGGGCTCCGTGAAGGAGTGCGCGCAGATGTCCGTCCTGACAGCCGGGTCCGGTACCGCGGCCACCGCGGAGGCGGCGCCGGACTCCGGCGAGAAGCACCGGCTCACCGCCCTGACCGGGCTCGCCGCGCTCTCCCTCGACGCGCTGGCGTCGGTGGCGTACGGGCCGGAGGCGATCGTCCTCGTGCTCGCCGTGGCCGGTGGTCACGGCCTAGGGTTCACCCTTCCCGTGACGCTCGCCATCGCGGGCCTGCTCGCCGTCCTCGTCGCCTCGTACCGCCAGGTGATCGCCGCGTTCCCGGACGGCGGCGGCTCCTACGCCGTGGCCAAGCGGCACCTCGGGCGCCGCACGAGCCTCGTCGCCGCGGCCTCCCTCGTCCTGGACTACGTACTGAACGTCGCCGTCGCCGTCACCGCCGGTGTCGCCGCGCTGACCTCGGCCTTCCCCGAGCTGTACGGCGACCGGCTGCTGATCTGCCTCGTGGTGCTCGCCCTGATCACGGCCGTGAACCTGCGCGGCATCGTCGAGTCCGCGAAGATCTTCATCGCCCCCACCGCCGTCTTCGTCGTCGCGATCTTCGCCCTGATCGCCGTCGGCCTGTTCCGGGACGGACCCGTCTCGACCGCGGCAGCCGAAGGCCACGCCGCCGTCCTCACGGACAACGCCACCACAGTGGGCGCCCTGCTCCTGCTCAAGGCCTTCGCCTCCGGCTGCTCGGCGCTGACCGGCGTCGAGGCCATCGCGAACGCCGTGCCCTCGTTCCGCGAACCGCGGGCCAGGCGTGCCCAGCACGCGGAGATCGTCCTCGGCGCCCTGCTCGGCGCGATGCTGATCGGCCTCGCGGTGCTCATCTCCCGCTTCGGCCTGCACCCGGTCGAAGGCGTCACCGTCCTCGCCCAGCTCGCGGACGCCTCCCTCGGGCACAACTGGGCCTTCTACGTCATCCAGTTCGCGACCATGGTGCTCCTCGCGCTGTCCGCCAACACCTCGTTCGGCGGCCTGCCCGTCCTGCTCGAGCTGCTCGCTCGCGACAACTTCCTGCCGCACGTCTTCGCGCTGAAGGCCGACCGCCAGGTGCACCGGCACGGTGTGCTCGCGCTCGCCGCCGTCTCCGCCGCGCTGCTGCTGTTCTCCGGCGGCAACACGAACACGCTCGTGCCGCTCTTCGCGATCGGCGTCTTCGTCGGCTTCACCATCGCGCAGACCGGCATGGTGCTGCACTGGCGGCGCGAGCGCGGTGCGAACTGGCGCGGCAAGGCACTGCTCAACGGCTTCGGCGCGCTGCTCACGGGCGTCAGCGCGGTCGTCGTGACCGCCACGAAGTTCCACGACGGGGCCTGGCTGATCGTGGTCGCGCTGCCGCTGCTCGTGCTCTCCTTCGAGACCGTGCACCGCGCGTACGCGAGGATCGGTGAGCGGCTCGGCATCGGCCGCGTGCCCGAACCGCCGTGCCGCGCCCGCTCGTTGGTGATCGTGCCGGTCGGCAGCCTGTCGAAGCTCACCTGTGAGGCGCTGAACACGGCGGTCTCGATCGGCGACGAGGTGCGCGCGGTGACGGTGACGTACGGCGAACGCGAGGACCGCGAGGCCGCGGCGGCGCTGCGCCGCGACTGGGAGCTGTGGAATCCGGGCGTCGACCTGGTCGAACTCCCCTCCGAGCACCGTTCGGTCGGCGGCCCGGTGGCGGCGTACGTCCGACATATCCATGCAACCCGCCCCGGCATCCGGATCACGGTCCTCATCCCCGAGACGGAACCGGCCCGCCTCTGGCAGCGGACCCTGCAGAACCGGCGCGGCGCCGTCGTCGCCCGCGCCGTGCGCAAGAACACAGACGCGGCGATCTGCCGCCTCCGTTTTCGCCTGACATAACGGCTCCATCTGGCCTGATCTGCGGCGATTCGCCCGACTGTCCTGCTCTGGCTGCCTGTTGCCGTGGCAGGAGGGTGCCCGAGTAGGGTCGGGGGCTGCGTGACGGCCGACGGGCCGCACACCGGCCTCCCCGGCCCCACCCGGCCCCACCCGGGAAGGGGCACGGCACCGGAATGCGGCTTCCGACGTCTCACGTGTGCGCTACACCAGCAGTACGGCGGGCCCCCGGGCCCGTACCCCCCACACAAAGAGTCGCGCCTGCGCGGCCGCAGATCAGGAGCACCAGTGCAAGGCACCCCCCACATAGCCAGCACACCGCACGACGGGCGATGGTCGTCCGCACAGCCCTGCCCGCCGCACACGGCGGGCGACGCGCCGCCGCGCATGCCGCACCGGACGGTCGCGGCACGCGCGGCGCCGATGACGCAGCGCCCCGAGGCCGCCGCCGCGCCGCAACTCCCCGTCTTCATCGACGAGTCCGGCTGGCGCAGGCGCACCCTCCAAGGCATGGCCCTGCTCGTCGGCTGCGGCTGCCTCGGCTACCTGCTGTTCGCAGGCACACTGATCAGCGACCTCGGAACCCCCGTCGGCACACACCCCCCGAGCACGACAGGAACGGACACGAGGAACGTACCGGCGCCCGGCGCCCCCGCCGGTAACGACGGCCACCACCGCAAGCCTCCCTCCGGGAGATCCGTTCAGCCGCCGGCCGGAGGCGCGGCGCAGTGAGCCGGCGTGCCGATGTCCGGCGGCCGCCGCGCGGACACTGGCTCGTGCTTCTGCTGGTCCTTCTGGTGGTTGCCGTCGCGCTGCTCTTCGAGGGGTGGACGACCCACCAGGTCGACGCCGCGCGCACCAAACCGCTGTGCACCCGGCCGATCCCGCGCAGTGCCGACGACGGCAAGCCGCTGCTGCGGTTCGGCCCGAAGGGCGTCACCACCGCGGGCATGCCGCCGGGAACCGTCGCGCTCACCTTCGACGGCGGACCCGACCCGGTGTGGACGCCGCGCCTGCTCGACCTGCTGCGCAAACACCACGCGCAGGCGACCTTCTTCGTGTACGGGAAGGACGCGGCCAAGCACCCCGAGCTGATGCGACGGATCCTGTACGAGGGCCACGAGATCGGCTCGTACACGTACAGCGGCGGTGACCTCGGCGTCGCGTCGCCGCTGCGCGCACGCCTCGAACTGTCCCTCACCCAGAGCGCCCTCGCGGGCACGGTCGGCATCAACACCACCCTGCTGCGGCTGCCGCACACCACGGCAGCCGACACGCTCTGCGGCCCCCAGTGGCCCGCCGCGAAGCGGGCGGCCGACCAGGGATACCTGGTGGCCGCGTCCGACCACAAGGACCGCAAGCCGTGGCGGGGCGTGGTGACCCAGCACAGCCAGACCGACCTGGGCTTCCACGAGGCCCAGGACCTGCTGAACGACCACCGCGTCAAACGGTTCACCACCATCAGCGGTGGCCTCGGCAGGCCCTCCTTCGCCGACGAGGTGCCGGTCGTCCAGGAGATCAAGGGCGAGGGCCTCATCTGGACACAGCAGCTCGGGCACGCCTTCCTCACCGTGATGGTGTGGACACTGACCCTCACCGGCGTACTCGGCGTCCTGCGCATGCTCCTGTTCGCGGTGTTCGCCCGGCTCCACGTGCGCAGGCTGCACCGGTACCGGCCCGGGGCGCCACGGCTGCGGGAGGTGCGGGACCCGGTGACGGTCCTGGTGCCCGCGTACAACGAGGAGGCGGGCATCGCCTCCACCGTGTACTCACTGCTCGCCTCGACCTACCCGCACTTCCAGATCATCGTCATCGACGACGGCTCGTCCGACGCCACCGCCGACATCGCCGAGGACATCGAGGACCCCCGGGTCACGGTGATCCGGCAGCCCAACGGCGGCAAGCCCAGCGCCCTCAACACCGGCCTTGCGCACGCCCGGCACGACATCGTCGTGATGGTCGACGCGGACACCATCTTCGAGCCCGAGGCGCTGGCCCGGCTGGTCCAGCCGCTCGCCCACCCGGCGGTCGGCGCGGTCAGCGGCAACACCAAGGTCGGCAACCGGCGCCGCCTGCTCGGCAAGTGGCAGCACCTGGAGTACGTCCTCGGCTTCAACCTCGACCGCCGGATGTTCGAGGTCCTGGAGTGCATGCCGACCGTGCCGGGCGCGATCGGCGCCTTCCGCAGGGACGCGCTGATGGGCGTCGGCGGCGTCAGCGACGAGACCCTGGCCGAGGACACCGACCTCACGATGGCGCTCTGGCGGGCGGGCTGGCGCGTCGTGTACGCGGAGTCGGCGGTCGCCTGGACCGAGGTGCCCACCACGTTGCGCCAGCTCTGGCGCCAGCGCTACCGCTGGTGCTACGGCACCCTCCAGTCGATGTGGAAGCACCGCAGGGCGGTCACGGAGCTCGGGCCCGCCGGACGTTTCGGCCGTCGCGTGATGCTCTACGTCACGCTGTTCCAGATCGTGCTGCCGCTGTGCGCGCCGGTCGTCGACATGTTCGCCCTCTTCGGCGCGGTGTTCCGCGACCCCGTGGAGGCCGCCCTCGTCTGGTTCGGGTTCCTCTCCGTCCAGCTGGTCACCGCCGCGTACGCGCTGCGGCTCGACCGCGAACGACTGCGCGTGCTGTGGGCGCTGCCGCTCCAGCAGCTCGTCTACCGGCAGCTGATGTACCTGGTGGTCATCCACTCCGTGATCACGGCACTGCTCGGCACCCGCCTGAAGTGGCACAGCATGAAGCGGGCGGGCACGGCCGACCCGTATCTGGTCGAAGCGCCGCCCCCCTCGCCGCCCGAGGACGAGCGCCGGAGCCTCCAAGGGAGTCGCACATGAGGGAAGGAACGGAAGGGACCGCGGAGTTCACCGCGGGGACGGAAGGAGACGAAGGGGAGGCGGGGCAGGGGGCGGACGGCTCCGTCACGCGGGAGCGGTTCGCCGAGCGGCCCAGCTCCCGCTACGGGCCCCGCCGCGCCCACGCCCGCCAGCCGAAGAAGCGCAGGAGGCTGCGGCGGGTGGTGCTCGTCCTGCTCGCCGGTGTGGTCGTGGCGGTGGGCGGTACGTACGGCTGGGCCGAGACCAGGCTGCAGCGCGACGTCGACCTGGGCGCGTACGGGGACCGTCCGCCGCCCGGTGAGGGCACCAACTACCTCATCGTCGGCTCGGACAGTCGCGACGGGCTCTCCGAGACCGACGTGAAGGACCTGCACGCGGGTGGCGGCGGAGGGCGGCGCACCGACTCGATGATGCTGCTGCACACCGGGTCCAACGGCGCCACGATGGTCAGCCTGCCGCGCGACTCCTGGGTCACGCTGCCCGGCCGCCTCGACACCACGACGGGCAAGACGAAGCGCCCGGAGGGGGACAAGCTGAACGCCGCCTTCTCCTACGGCGGCCCCGAGCTCCTCGCGCACACCATCGAGCGGACCACCGGCCTGCGCATCGACCACTACGCGGAGATCGGCTTCGCCGGGTTCGTGAACATCGTCGACGCCATCGGCGGCGTACGGATGTGCCTGGACCGGGACATCAAGGACGAGAAGTCGGGCGCCGACCTGCGCAAGGGCTGTCAGACCCTGAACGGCAAGCAGGCGCTGGCCTTCGTCCGCCAGCGGCACCAGGAGCGGGAGGGCGACCTGGGCCGGTCGAAGAACCAGCAGAAGCTGCTGTCGACCCTCGCCCACCAGGCCGCCCGCCCCGACATCCTCTTCGACCCCAGGGAGATCGGTCCGGCCGCGCAGGCCGGGCTCGACACGCTCATCGTCGACGAGGACATGAGCCTGCCCGAGCTGAGCAGGATGTTCCGCGCCGTGCAGAGCGTCTCGGGCGGACACGGCAGGCGGCTGAACGTGCCCGTGTCCGGCATCGGCATCCCCACGTCCAAGGGCAACGTCCTGAAGTGGGACGCCGAGAAATCGGCCCGCCTCTTCGACGACCTGCGGCACGACAGGCCGCCGACCAAGTGACTCAGACGAGCTCGGGCGCAGGCGGCTGCGTCTGTGACTCCGGCTGTGACTCCGCCTGGGGCCCTGCCTGCCGCGGCGGCGGCACCGGTGCGGGCTCCGCGTCCCACGCCCGGGTGGTCCGCAGATAGCCGTAGAGCACCGAGGCCATCGCCAGTACGACGAGTGGTCCGGACACCCACGGGTGTTCGGCCATCTCCATCGGCAGATAGCGGTACGACACCAGGAGCGCGGTGAGGACGGCGGTGCCGTAGGCGACCAGCCGGACGCCCGCCCGGTCCCAGCCGCGGTCGAACGTGCGCAGGGCCGCCTCGACCGTGAGCGAGAAGACGACGCCCGCGATCAGATCCACGCCGTAGTGATAGCCGAAGCCCAGCGTGGCGGTGAGCGTGGCGACCAGCCAGAAGGTGCCCGCGTACCGCAGCAGGCGGGAGCCCTTGCGGGAGTGGACGAAGATCGCGACGGCCCATGCGGTGTGCAGGCTGGGCATGCAGTTGCGGGGGGTGATCCCGTCGTACGGCACCGGGTGCGGGGCGCTGATCGGCGGTGGCGTGTGCGGCCACAGGTTGGACACTGCCCACTCCACACCGCCGGTCCCCGAGGTGCCGGGGCCGTAGGCGAAGATCGGCCCGACCACCGGGAAGATCATGTAGACGGCGGGTCCGACGAGGCCGATGACCAGGAAGGTGCGCACCAGGTGGTGGCGCGGGAAGCGTCCTTCGGCCGCCACGTTGCGCAGCTGGTAGAGGGCGACGGCGACCGCGGCCACGGCGAGCTGCGCGTAGACCAGGTCGGTCACGTGGGTGGGGATCGAACCGCTGGCCTTGAGCAGGCGGCCCGCCAGCCACGACGGGTTGCCCAGCGCGTGATCGGCGACGGCCACGTACGGGTCGAGGACCGTCGGGCGGGTCTTCGCCGTGATCAGCAGCCAGGTGTCACCGGTCTTGCGGCCCGCCACGAGCAGCAGGCCGAGCCCGACGCCCTTCAGGAGCAGGATGCGTTCCGCGCCGGTACGGCGGGTGATCGCGAAGACCGCGCAGCCCAGCATGGCCCAGAGGGCACCGTTGCCGAAGAACTGGCCTTCGGGCACGTCGGCGTCGACCGCCCACCGCACCAGCACGAAGACGGCGTCGACGCCGATCGCGGCACCGGCCGCGATGAACCGTTGCCGCCAGGTGAGCACCACCATCATCAGCGCGAGACCGCCGTAGAGCGGCCCCGGTTTGGGCGGGAACAGCACCTCGCGCGCCTGATTGGTGATCGGCCCCGGCACGCCGCCGTAGTGACGGGCGGCGACCTCCAGCGCGACGAGCATCACCAGGGCCACCACACCCGCCCCGGCCCACAGGAGCACCCGTGGCCGACGCCACGGGGCGCGCTCCAAGCTGCGGTCTATTCGCGAATACACCCGCAAACTATAGGTTTCTTTCGGCCGACCCGGCTCACGGGGGAGTCAGCTTCCGGGGCGGTCGGCATAGTGCTCGTCGATGTGCGCCCGGTAACCGGGGTCGGTGACCCGCAGGTCCCTGTCGAATCGAGGGGCGGCCCTGACGTGCTCTTTCGTGTGAGGCACGTGCACGGTACGGGTCGCTTCGTCGACGTGCGAGACGACCCAGAGGGGCAGCAGCACCTTCTTGCTCAGCAGTGTCCCGCCGGTGTCGACGACGAGGTGGTCGGGCGCCACTTCCTCTGAGACGGGGTCCACCGTGCCGATCGAGCCGTCGCTGCCCTCCACCGCGCAGTCCAGGAGACGGGCGACGGGGATGTGGCTTTTCGGGGTCCCGGAGGCCGGGAGTCTGTCGGTCATCGCACGGTTCCTCTCCGCCGTGAGCGGTCTCAGCATGAGTCTGGGTAACGCGTGGTGACCACATGCTCGCGGCGGCGTCGATGAAACGTGATTCCGGTGCCGTCCGTAAAGAGAGGCATCTGGGCGGCGTTGCGGGACCTTCACATCTCAGGGCCGGTTAAGGCGCGGAAGAGGGGCACCCGGTAGAGGACGTCGCGGGGAGGTTGCCGCAGATGCTGGTTGTCGCTCTATTGCTGTTGCCCGTCATGGGTCTCTTGCTGATCTGCATGGACCGGGTCGAGGGAATGCTCGACTCGGACTCTTCCCCACCCCACGGGCGCCATCGACGTCATCTGCGCCTGGTCTCCGGCCACGGCGGACGCTCCCGGCAGTCCGGGTCGAGCGGACAGCACCGCGAGGGGCGCCGCGGCGACCTCGACGACAGGGCGGCCTGAGCCCGTGCCGGGTCAGCCCGGCTGGGACGGGTACCGCACGTCCTCGCGGTACTCCTGTGCCTGCTGCTGGACCGAGGGCGGCAGCTCGCCGTCCGCCAGGTCGGCGAGCGTCACGCGCTCCAGGACCTGGCGCAGGCTCACGCGCACCGCACGCCACACGTCCGGCAGCGCGGCCGCCGGGCCCGGATAGCTGAGGTCGCTGAGCTTGAGATCGCGGAAGTTCGCCAGCGAACCGTCTATGGCACGGATGACGTCGGCGATGGAGATCTCCTCCGGCGCCCTGGCGAGCCGGTAGCCCCCGTCGGGGCCGCGGGT
Source organism: Streptomyces sp. NPDC042371 (assembly GCF_056437465.1). Classification (NCBI taxonomy): domain Bacteria; kingdom Bacillati; phylum Actinomycetota; class Actinomycetes; order Kitasatosporales; family Streptomycetaceae; genus Streptomyces; species Streptomyces sp. NPDC042371. The sequence continues at coordinate 631,755 of NZ_JBWKAP010000003.1, forward strand.
GCTGTGCACAAGGCGGTGCTGTCGCAGCTCGCGCAGGATCGACAGCAGGAAACGCACCGGGATGCCCTGGGAGTCGGAGAGCTGCTCGGCCTTCTGCGGTGACTGCGGACTGCGTGCGAGTTCGGCCATCGCCCGTATCGCATAGTCCGTCCGGGCCGTGATCCGCATGCGAACCAGCCTCCGTAGGTCGGTCGGGGCCACGTCAGGTCGCTTTAGGTCAACCTACCGTTGCTTTCTGTCATTTGACGAACCGTTGGGAGCGCTGGGTCCACCCCCTGACATATAACCTATCGAATTGGTGGACAATCTCTGCGGAGGTGCAGATGCCCAGCACGCGCGCACAAGTCCCGCACAGACTAGTGGTGTTGGGCGCCGGAGCCGCCGGAACCATGGTCGTCATCCATGCTGCAGACGAGGCGGTCCGGCGGCGCGAGCCGGTGGAGATCACGGTGGTCGACCCGAGCCCGCTGACCGGCGCGGGCGTGGCCTTCGCCACGGACAACCCGCGGCATCTCCTCAACGTCCCCGCGGGGGGCATGAGTTGCCTCCCGGACCGGCCCGACCACTTCGTCGACTGGCTCGTCCGGCACCGCGACCCCACCGCGAACCCCCGCTCCTTCGTCCCCCGGGGCCACTACGGCGACTATCTGGCCGCCACCTCGGCCGCCTCCGTCGAACGGGCGGCAGGCCTGGTGACCTTCCGGCGGCTGCACACACGCGCGACGGCCTGCGCCTGGCACGGCGACCTCGCCCAGGTGGCCCTCGCCGACAGCACCCGCATCGACGCCGACAGCGTGGTGCTCGCGACCGGCCCGCTGGCCGGTCGGGCCCGCTGGGCGTCGCCCGAACTCCGCGCCTCCAAGCGGTTCGTGGGCGACCCCTGGGCTCCCGACGCCTTGGCGGGGCCGCTCGCGGACGAGGCGGACGTGCTGCTCGTCGGCAGCGGCCTCACCGCCGTGGACGTCGCTCTGACCCTCGCCCGCCCCGGTCGTACGATCCATGTCCTGTCCCGCCACGGCCTGCTGCCCCACGCCCACGCCGTCGCTCCGCTGCCGCCCGTGGCGCCCGCGGAGCCCCTGGAGGGGCTGCCGCTGCCCCGGCTGCGGACGGCGGTCGTGCGGCACGTCCGACAGGTGACGCGCGCACACGGCGACTGGCGTCCGGCCGTCGACGGCCTGCGGCCGCTGACCGCCCGCCTGTGGGACGCGCTGGGGGAGGAGCAGCGGGCGGAGTTCCTGCGCACCGACCGGCCCCGGTGGAACGTGCTCCGGCACCGGATGGCACCGCAGACGGCGGAGGCGGTCACCCGGCTCAGGACCGCCCGGCGCCTGCGCCTGCACGTGGGCGAGGCCGCCGAGACCCGGCTGGATCCGGACGCGCTGACCGTCACGCCCACGGGCTCGGAACCCGTGCGGGTCGGCTGGGTGGTGGACTGTTCGGGGCCGGGTCTGCGCCCGGCCGACTCCTCCGACCCCCTGCTCGCCTGTCTGCTGTCGTCGGGGCTGGCCGTGCCGGGGCCGCTGGGCATCGGGCTGGCCGGTACGCCCGAGGGGCAGCTGCGCTCCCGTGACGGATACCGCTCGCTGTGGACGCTCGGCGCGCACCGGCGCGGCGAACTGTGGGAGACCACCGCCGTTCCGGAGATCCGGCAGCAGGCCGCGGGGCTCGCACGAGCGATCCTCGATACGGTTCCGGCCTCCGCCGGACGGCGTGCCGGGAGCAGCCCGTCAGCTCCCGAACAGACGCCGCTCGTCGTCTCCTCCCCGCCCTCGGCCCGGGTCCGCCGCCCCTCGGGCTTCACGGTGTGGCTCACCGGACTGCCCAGCGCGGGAAAGAGCAGCGTCGCCCAGGAGCTGGCCCTCCGGCTGCGGGCGGAGGGCCACAGGGTGGAAGTCCTCGACGGGGACGAGCTCCGCACGAACCTCTCGACGGGGCTCGGCTTCTCCCGCGAGGACCGCGACACGCACGTGCGGCGCGTCGGCATGGTCGCCGAGGTGCTCGCCCGCAACGGCGTCATCGTGCTGGTGCCGGTCATCGCGCCCTACCGCGCCAACCGGGAGAGCGTCCGGCTGCGCCATGACCTCGCGCGCATCCCGTATCTGGAGATTCATGTCGCGGCGCCCGTCGAGGTCTGCTCGGTGCGGGACGTGAAGGGGCTGTACGCCAAGCAGGCCGCCGGTGCGATCCGCGGACTGACCGGGGTGGACGACCCGTACGAGGCGCCCGAGCGGCCGGATCTGCGGCTGCACACGCACCGCGAGCCGGTCTCGGTCTCGGCGGACGGCATCCACCTCATGCTCACCGAACGGGGGCTGATATGACCGTAGTTACGTCGACCACCGCCGAGCTGCCGACCGGCGGCGCACCCCTCCTCTCGCACCTGGACGTGCTGGAGTCGGAGGCGGTGCACATCTTCCGTGAGGTGGCGGGCGAGTTCGAGAACCCGGTGATGCTGTTCTCCGGGGGCAAGGACTCGATCGTCATGCTGCATCTGGCGCTGAAGGCGTTCACACCGGCGCCGATCCCCTTCGCGCTGCTGCACGTGGACACGGGGCACAACTTCCCCGAGGTGCTGGCCTATCGGGACCGCGTGGTGGCCGAGCACGGGCTGCGGCTGCATGTCGCGTCGGTGCAGGAGTACATCGACCGGGGTGTTCTCAAGGAGCGTCCGGACGGCACCCGCAACCCGCTGCAGACGCTGCCGCTGACGGAGAAGATCCAGAGCGAGAAGTTCGACGCGGTGTTCGGCGGCGGACGCCGTGACGAGGAGAAGGCGCGGGCGAAGGAGCGGGTGTTCTCGCTGCGCGACGAGTTCTCCCAGTGGGACCCGCGCCGCCAGCGCCCCGAGCTGTGGAACCTGTACAACGGCCGCCACGCGCCCGGCGAGCACGTCCGCGTCTTCCCGCTCTCCAACTGGACCGAGCTGGACGTGTGGCAGTACATCGCCCGCGAGGACATCGAACTGCCCGGGGTCTATTTCGCGCATGAGCGTGACGTGTTCCGGCGTTCCGGGATGTGGCTGACCGCGGGCGAGTGGGGCGGCCCCAAGGAGAGCGAGACGGTCGCGAGGCGCCGGGTGCGCTACCGGACCGTCGGCGACATGTCCTGCACCGGCGCCGTCGACTCCGACGCGACCACGCTGGACGCCGTGATCGCCGAGATCGCCGCGTCCCGGATCACGGAGCGGGGCGCGACCCGGGCCGACGACAAGCTCTCCGAGGCCGCGATGGAAGACCGCAAGCGCGAGGGGTACTTCTAACCATGACCACGACAGCGCAGACGACCACGACGGCGCGGACGACCACGACAGCGCAGAGCACCGCGTCCGAGGTGCTCCCGGCCACCACCCTGCTCCGGTTCGCCACCGCGGGCTCCGTCGACGACGGCAAGTCCACCCTCGTCGGACGGCTGCTGCACGACTCCAAGTCGGTCCTCACCGACCAGCTGGAGGCCGTGGAGCGCGCCTCCGCGAGCCGCGGCCAGAACGCCCCGGACCTCGCACTCCTCACCGACGGCCTGCGCGCCGAGCGCGAGCAGGGCATCACCATCGACGTCGCCCACCGCTACTTCGCCACGCCCCGCCGCCGCTTCATCCTGGCCGATACGCCGGGCCACGTGCAGTACACCCGGAACATGGTGACGGGTGCCTCCACCGCCGAGCTGACGGTGATCCTGGTCGACGCCCGCAACGGCGTCGTCGAGCAGACCCGCCGCCACACCGCCATCGCCGCCCTGCTCCGCGTCCCGCACGTCGTCCTCGCCGTGAACAAGATGGACCTCGTCGCGTACGAGGAGACCGCCTTCGCGGAGATCGCCGAGGAATTCACCGCGTACGCAGGAGAGTTGGGCGTCCCGGAGATCACCGCCATCCCGATCTCGGCGCTCGCCGGGGACAACGTGGTGGAGCCGTCCGAGCACATGGACTGGTACGGCGGCCCGACCGTCCTGGAACACCTGGAGACCGTGCCCGTCGGCGACGATCTGGCGCCTGGCTCCGCCCGGCTGCCCGTGCAGTACGTGATCAGGCCGCGGACCGCCGAGCACTCCGACTACCGCGGCTACGCGGGCCGGATCGCGGCCGGGACCTTCCGTGTCGGCGAGGAGGTCACGATCCTGCCGTCCGGCCGGACCACGAAGATCTCCGGCATCGACCTGCTGGGTGAACCGGTCGACGTGGCATGGACGACCCAGTCGGTGACAATCCTGCTCCAGGACGACGTCGACGTATCGCGCGGCGACCTGATCGTGCCGACCAAGGAGGCGCCCGCACTCACCCAGGACGTGACGGCGACCGTGTGCCACGTGGCCGACCAGCCGCTGACCGTCGGACACCGGGTGCTGCTCAAGCACGGCACCCGCACGGTCAAGGCGATCGTCAAGGACATCGCGTCCCGGCTCACGCTCGACGACCTGTCTCCGCACCCCAACCCGGGGCAGCTGGTCGCCAACGACATCGGCCGGGTGCGGATCCGCACCGCCGAGCCGCTGCCCATCGACTCCTACGCCGACTCGCGCCGCACCGGCTCGTTCATCCTCATCGACCCGAGCGACGGCACCACGCTGACCGCGGGAATGTCATCCTGACCGGTCTGCCAGGAAGGACCGCATGCGCTCGTAGAAGGGGAACTGGTACTCGTAGTACGACGCCAGCGTCGCATTGTTCTCGACTCTGTCCTGATAGACGCGAGGAACGTAGTTGAACCCCTTGCTCCGCGCCGCGTCCGCGTGCCATTCCCTGGTGCGGCTCCACTCGTCCCGGTTCTCGGGCTCCCACGAGAGAGCGGACTCCATGAAATCGATGCCGACCCGGTCGCAGTAGTCACGGACCACCGCGTCGGACGCGGCGGCCAGCTGCTCCGCCGCGAAGACCACGGGGCAGGCCCCGATGCTGTCGCGCACGGTGCGGAATATCTCGAATTGGTACTCGAAACCGATCTCGGAGCAGGTGATGTCCGGCTTCATCGCGTAGTGCGACGAGATCACCGCTTCCGGGTTCCTGATCAGGAAGGTGTGACAGCCGATCTTGGGGAAGTCCGGGGCGTCGACGATGTCGTAGCGGTACTCCGTCGTCTCCTTGACGAACACCCGGCGGCGCGTCGAAATCTCCTGGAGCGTGTCCAGGAGTTCACGCTGGTCGGTTATCTTCTCGCCCTCCACGATGGCGTACCCCTGCACCACGAGGCTGGAGAAGGGCTCGTGGACGACGAGGTGGTCACCTCTCTGGATCATCATTCTCAAGAAGGCGGTGGAAAGGCTCCGCGGAGGGCTCCAGAGAAACAGGAGATTGTGCCCGTGTTGCGGTGCGCCATTCATGAGGAAGCTCCATTCCGCTGCATAACTGTTCGCCCATCCGGGATTTCGGCTCAGCCGCCCACCGTGGCTACCTCTTGTGGCCGATGACCACGTGCTTCTCGCCGCCGGACCGCCGCACCTCGCAGTCGCCGAACCCAGCCCGCTCCAGCAGGGCGACGAACTCGGCGGCCGTCCGGTGCTTCCCGGCCATCTCGATGTGCATCACGAGGTTCATCGCGGCGGTGGCCAGCGGACCGCTGCGGTCGTCCTCGAAGAGGCGGTCCATGATGAGGACCCGGCCAGGTGCCTGGCACGCGCGGTACGCCTTCTCCAGCAACGTGACGCAGGTGTCGTCGTCCCAGTCGGAGAGGATGTAGCCGAAGGCGAGGCAGTCGCCCTGCGGGAGTTCGTCCGCGAAGAAGTCGCCGCCGACGAAGTCGAGCCGGTCGGCGACCGGTCGTGCTTCGGCGTCCTCGCCGACCAGCGGGCCCACCGCGGGCATGTCGAAGACGGTGGCGCGCAGCGCGGGCTCGCTGAGCAGCGCCGCCACGGCGAACGGTCCTGTGGCCCCGCCGACGTCCACGAGGTGCTTGGTCCCCGCCATCCCGGCGAGTACGGCCAGCTCCTGCGAGGCGCCGAAGCTCAGGTCCCACATGGCGCGCATGAAGTCCTGCAGCGACTCGGCGTCGCGGTACACGTCGTCGAACGGGGACGCCTCCGAGGTCGGCTTCCCCTTGGCGAGGTAGGTGTCGAGACGGCCGAGGCGGCCCTGGGTCTCCAGCGTGAGGTGCTTGATGAAGCCGCCCAGGTACCGGCTGTTGCGGGGGTCGAGGAACGGCGCCGCGTCGGACGTCAGGGAGTATGCGCCGTCCGTCGCGCGGGTGACGACGCCGAGGGACGTCAGGACGAGCAGCATGCGGTCCAGGGTGTCCTCGTCGATGTCGAGGCGCTCGGCGAGGACAGCGACGGTGCCCGGGCCGTCCTCGATGAGGGAGGTGAACACCCCGTGCTCGACGGCGGTGTGAAGCACCGGAGTGGAGAGCAGTCCGTAGACGGCGTTCTCAAGTGCGCTGGGCATCATGCGTGTTGCTCCTCGATCATGTCGATCTCTCGTACCAGTTCGGCCAGTTCCTGCGGATGGCTGACGTGCGCGGCGTGACCCGCACCGGCGATCTCGGCGAACCGGCCGTGCGGCAGCAGCTCGGCGAGCCGTCGTGCCACTTCCCTGTGGTGCGCGGCCGACCGCGATCCGGCCGCCACCACGGTGCGCAGCGGAAACGTCAGCGGGTCGAACGCGGGAGCGTCGACCGTGGGGTCCGTCATCTCGGAGATGAGGGCCGCCCCGTCCGCGGCGAGGTCGGAAGGACGGGCGCGGGCCAGGTGCAACCGGCTTGCGGGGCCCAGGAGTTCGGCGAGCATGGCCCGCGTCGCCTGCTCCGGACCTCCCTGGGCGGCGGCGTCGCGCACGGTCCGCTCCCACGGGTCGTCGGCGGGCCACCAGGGCAGCCAGCGCACCGGGGGTTCGACGGCGACGATCCCGGCGACACGCGACGGGTCGGCGGCCGCGGCGGCCATGGCCACCAGCGCGCCGTAACTGTGGCCGAGCACGACCGGTGCCATGTCCAGCTCCGCCAGAGCCGCGCGCAGGTCGTGCACGTGCACCTGGAAGTCGACGTCCGCGCCACCGAGAGGGCGGGACGCGCCCCAGCCGCGCCGGTCGTAGCCGAGGACCGGACGGCCCGGCAGCTGATCGACCACGCGGCGGAACGTGTCGCTGCGGTCCACCGAGCCGTGCACGATCACCACGGGCCGGGCAGCCGTGTCCGTCCCGTCCCCCCACGTACTGATCACCGGCCGCGCCCGCGCTGTTCCGGCCTGCGTCGTTCCGTCGTTCACTGAACCGTTCGCCCCTCGCTCACAAGCTGCACAAGTCCGGCCAGGGTCGGTTCGTCGAGCAGTCGCTGGATGTCGATCACCATGCCGAAGCGGTCCTCGGCGGCCGCCATGAACTCGGCCATGGCCAATGAGTCGCCGCCCGCGGAGAAGAAGTCGGTGTCCAGCTTCACGTGGACCTGCGGCACACGCAGGCACGACGAGAACAGCTGAGCCAGCTCCCAGGTGACGTGGGTGGACCCCGCGTCGGCGTCCGGCGCGGTCGCGGCAGGCACCGCAGGCACTACGGGCACCACCGGTATCGCAGACACCTCGGCCACCGGCACGGCAGCCGTCTCGTGCCGCTGCCCCACCTTCCCGATCGAGGTGATCGGCAGTTGCTCCGTGACGGTGAACACCGCCGGGATCATGCCGCCGTGCAGCCGCTCGGCGAGATGGCGACGTACCGCGGCCTCGTCCCAGGAACCCGGCCCCTCGGGCACCACGTAGGCGTGCAGTCGGTTGTCGCGCTCGACGGCGTGGCAGGAGGACACCCCGGGTGCTTTCTCCAACACCCGCTCCACCTCGTACAGTTCGACCCGCTGACCCCGGATCTTCACCTGCCGGTCGCGGCGGCCGACGTACTCCAGAGAGCCGTCCTCCCGCCAGACGCACAGGTCACCGCTCCGGTACATCAACCGTCCCGGCCGCCCCGCGAAGGGGTCCGGCACGAACGAATCGGCCATGAGGTCGGGGCGCCCGAGATAGCGGCCGACCCCGATCCCCGCGATGTACAGCTCGCCCGGGCTTCCGGCAGGCAGCAGCCGCTGCTCCTCGTCCAGGACGTAGACGCGCTTGCCCGCGACCGGACGCCCGATCGGCGGGTCCTCGTCGCCGGAGCACTCGTGCCAGGTCGTCCAGACCGCCGCCTCGGCGGGACCGTAGAGGTTGAGGAGCCTGCGGCCCTGCGCCGTCCAGCGGCGGACCAGGGCGCCGGGCAGCCGCTCGCCCGCGAAGGCCGCGATGCGCAGGTTGGGCAGCGGATCGCGGCCGAGCGCCGCCCACACCGACGGCGTCATGATGGCGACGCTCACCCGCCGCTCACGCAGCAGCCGCAGCAGCGGGGGGCCGGGGGTCAGCTGCGCGGCCCGCGCGACGACGAGCGTCGCCCCGCACAGCAGCGCCAGGACGGCCTCGGAGATGCAGCCGTCGAAGTTCAGCGACAGGAACTGCAGCACCCTGTCCTGCGGCCGGATCCGGAACACCGTGCGCTGCGCGATGTGCAGGTTCGTCAGCGCCTCGTGGCTGTTGGCGATGGCCTTCGGACGGCCGGTGGTGCCGCTGGTGAACACGATGTAGGCGGTGTTGCCCGGTCCGACGCCGGTGATCGGCGGGGCGGCGGCGCGCACGGCCGGATCGAGCCGTACGACGTCCGCCGGGACGTCCAGGGCCGCGATCCGGTCCCCGGTGGCGTCGTCGGCGATGACGAGCCGCGCGGACGTCTGCTCCAGCATGGTCCGCAGTCGCTCGCCGGGGCAGTCGGCGGCGGCGAGCAGGAAGGCGCCCCCGGCCTTGGCCACGGCCAGGATGGCGACCACCAGCCGCACGGAGCGTTCCATGCTGATCGCGACGACCGTCTCGGGCTCCACGCCCAGCTCACGCAGCCGGTGCGCGGCCCCGTTCGCCAGTGCGTCGATGTCCGCGTACGAGTACACGACGCCCTCGTCCTCGACCGCCGTGCTGTCCGGCGCAAGCCGGGCCCGCTCCTCGAAGAGGAGCTGCCAGCAGACCTGGGCGGCGCCGTCGTCGTCGGCCTTGGTGTCGTTCCACTCGGCGACGATCTGGTGCCGTTCGAGATCGGTGACCGCCTTGGCCGCGGGCACGGCGTCGACCGCTCGGGCGTCGACCGCTCGGGCGTCCACGGTGCGGACCGCGGAGGGAAGGCGGCCTTCCGGCGACTCGCTCTCGACCGTCTCGACCGTACGGCCGACGAGCACCATGGCCCGGTGCCGGGAGCGCGTGTTGCAGTGCGGCCCCCACTCCACCGGGTCCGCCTCGGTCGGCGACAGACCGAACCGCTCGTAGCGCTCGACGAACCCGAGGATCGCCCAGCGCGCCAGACGTTCGGCGAACGGCGCCCCCAGGCAGTAGTGCGGACCGGAGCCGAACCCGAGGTGGCGGCCCTCGCTGCGCGCGATGTCGAAGGCGGCGGGGTCGGTGAACTTGCGGGGGTCGAGGTTGGCCGCGGCGAGCAGGACGAGGACTCCGTCCCCGGTCGCCATCCGCGCCCCGCCGATCTCGATGTCGCGCGCGGCATGCCGCCCCACGTACTGGCTCGACCCGTCGATCCGCAGCACCTCGGCCACGGCGGAATCCGCGAGCGAGTGGTCCTGCCGCAATTGCCGCAGCTGCTCCGGGTGGTCGGCGAGCAGCAGCAGTCCGCTGGAGACGAGGTGCGTCAGGGTCTGGTAGCCGCCCGCGACCAGGACCATCGCGTTGGCGGCGACGAGGTGGAGCAGCTCGGCGGGCGGTTCCTCCGCGGGATCCGCGGCGAAGTCGTCCCGCAGGGCCGTCGCCAGGGTGGAGACGAGGTCGTCGCCGGGCGCGGCGAGGCGTTCGGCGGCTAGTTCGCGCAGCCCGGCGAGCGCCTTGTCGAGCAGCGGGACCGTCTCCAGGTCGGCCCGGCTGGGAAAGGTGGAGACGCTGCTGAGCAGGCGCTCGTACGCGTCGGCCCACTCGGTGAGTTCCGCGCCGCGGCCCGGCATGCCCAGCAGATGGGTCATCAGGTGCTCGGGCAGCCGCTCGGCGAAGTCCTTCACCAGGTCGATGGTTCCGGCGTCGGGCAGTGTGTCCAGGACCCGGTGGGCGATCGCCCGCAGGACGTCGTCGTGCCGTTGCAGACCGGCCGGTGAGAACTCGCCCCGCAGGGCGTTCCTGATCCGGGTGTGGTCCGGCGGATCGTTGAAGAGGAACTGGGCGGACAGCATTTCGGCGGTCGGCACGATGCCGCTCATGCCGCGCGCCGCCAGGTCGTCGGGGGAGTGGTGGCGCGCGGACGAGAACGCCCGGTGGTTGGCGAGGATCTCGACCGACTCGGCGTACCCGGAACAGACCCAGACGCCTCCCACCTCGTCGTAGAAGACGGGCGGAAGCTCGGAAATCGCCTTCCAGTAGAGCCCGGGGTCGGCGATGACCTCGGCACGGCGCAAATTGTGGATGCCGTGCCGCGCACGGTCGTAGCCGGCAGCGGGACGGGCGGTCGGGGAGCCCACGCTCTTCCCTCTCTCCTTACTTGTCGGCCATGCGCTGCGCGAGGCTGCGCGGGCGCATGTCGGTCCAGTTCTCCTCGATGAAGCGCAGGCAGGCCTCGCGCGTGTCGCTCGGGTGCGCGGTGGTCCAGCCCGCGGGCACGTCCACGGTGACCGGCCAGAGCGAGTGCTGGTTCTCGTCGTTGACGAGCACCAGGTAGGTGCCGTCCGGGTTCTCGAAGGGGTTCGTCATGTCAGCTCCTTGAGGGCTTGATGGAGGGGAGGTTCTGCAGGGGAAAGTTCTGCAGGGGAAGGTTCTGAAGGGTGCGGGAGAGGACCTCGCCCACGGGCTTCAGGACGTTCGGCAGCAACATGTCGTCGTGGGAGCAGGGGACTTGGTGCTCGTCGACCCGTCCGTCGACGTGTGGCGTCCAGGCGTCCAGTCCCTTGTCGGGCGCGGTCCGGGACCCGTCCCGCCCCAGGCCCGCGGTCAGCACGAGCAGGTTGCCGCGGAACACGCCGGGCGAGAACGCCGCGCCGATGCCCGCGTTGTGCCGCAGCGTGTGCGCGAAGGTACGCAGGTCGTCCGGCGTCAGATTGGCCATCACCGCGCCGACCTGCTGGAAGAACGCGCTCAACGCGGCCGGAGTCAGGGGCTCGTCGGCGCCGACGGTGGTGATGGCGGACGGATCGTAACCGGCGTTCGCGGCGATCATCCGCAGCATGCTGTCCTCGTCCGCGGGCACCGGCTCGACGCCGTCCTTCGCCGCGGCGGGCAAGGCGTCCAGGAGCGCCAGGAGCGCGATCTCCTCGCCCTGCTCCTGGAGTTGCGTGGCCATCTCGAAGGCGACGAGTCCGCCGAACGACCAACCGACGAGGTGGTACGGCCCGCTGGGCTGCACGGAGCGCAGCTGCTCCACGTAGTCCGCGGCCATCGCCGAGAGCGTCGCCGGGGGCTCCGCGCCCTGCAGGAGGGTGCGGGCCTGGAGGCCGTAGAGCGGGTGGCCGGGCGGCAGATGGTCCTTGAGGTGGTAGTACCCCCAGCTGTGCCCGCCCGCGGGGTGGACGCAGAAGACCGGCGCCCGATCCCCCTCCGGATGCAGCGGCAGCAGGACATCGCCCTGTGCCTTCGCCGCCCCGCGCAGCCGCCCGGCGAGCCCGGCCACGGTGGGTGCCTCGAAGAAGTCCCTGGGCCGCAACTGCGCGCCGAGGGCGGCACGGATCCGTCCGATGAGGCGCATGGCGAGCAGGGAGTGCCCGCCGAGCGCGAAGAAGCTCGCGTCGCTGCCGACCCGGGCGACATCCACGCCGAGCACCTCGGCGAAGAGGCCCGCGATGATCCGCTCGTGCGGGGTGCTGGGGGCGCGGGTGGGAGTGCTGGCGGTGGCGCTGGTGTAGTCGGGTGCGGGGAGTGCCTTGCGGTCCAGTTTTCCGTTGGGGGTCAGGGGCAGGGCGTCCAGGGCGACGAGGGCGGTGGGCACCATGTACTCGGGCAGTCGTTCGGCGACGGCCTTCTTCACCTGGTCGACGTCCACGACGTCATCGGCCACGACATAGCCGACGAGGCGTCGGTCGCCGGGCCGGTCCTCACGGATGACGGCAGTAGCACTCACGACGCCGGGGCACGCGGTCAACGCCGCCTCGATCTCGCCGAGTTCGATGCGGAAGCCGCGCAGTTTGACCTGGTCGTCGGTGCGTCCGAGGTAGCGCAGGCTGCCGTCGTTGTTCCAGGCCGCGAGGTCACCGGTGCGGTACATGCGCGATCCGGCGGGCCCGTGCGGATCGGCGACGAAGCGTTCTGCGGTCAGCCCGGGCCGGTTCAGGTAGCCGCGGGCGAGCCCGGCCCCGGCGAGGTACAGCTCGCCTGCGACACCCGGCGGGACCGGTCGCAGCGCGGCGTCCAGGACGTACGCCCGCGTGTTCGCGATCGGACGCCCGATCGACGGAGTGGCTCCGACATCGCCACGGGTCAGCTCGGCCGCCGTCGACCAGATCGTCGTCTCGGTGGGCCCGTACACATTCGTCACCGCCCGGCCGACCTCGCAGAGCGTCTCAGCCAGGGCCGAGGAGACGGCCTCGCCGCCCACCAGCACACGGCGCAGCCCGAGGCTCGTCGCGCCGGGCGTCGCCGCCAACTCCCGCCACAGCGACGGCGTCGCCTGCACCACGGTGACCTCGGCATCGGCGATCAGCCGGACCATGGCGAGCGGCTCGTTCTCCACCGTCGCACCGGGCAGCACGACCCCGGCGCCGCACAGGAGCGGCAGGTAGATCTCCAGCCCGGCGATGTCGAACGCGATCGTCGTCACGGACAGGAACCGGTCCCCCTCCCGGACACCGATCCGGCCCCTCATGTCATCCATGAAGTTGGCGAGACCTCGGTGCGGGACGGTGACGCCCTTGGGGGTGCCGGTGGAGCCGGAGGTGTAGATGACGTACGCGGGGTGGTCGGGGTCGGGCGTGGTGGTGGGGTCGGTGGGGTCGAGCGCTGCGGTGCGGGTGTGGTGGGCGGGGTCGTCGAGGTGGAGGGTGGGGGTGCCCTCGGGCCAGAGGTCGCTGGTGGTGGTGTCGGTCAGGACGCGGGTGGGGCGGGCGTCCGCCAGCATGAAGTGGATGCGGTCGAGCGGGTAGGCGGTGTCGATGGGCAGGTAGGCGGCGCCTGCTTTCAACACCGCGAGGAGTGCGGTGATCAGGTCGGGGGACCGGGGCAGGGCGAGAGCGACGATGTGCTCGGGGCCGACGCCCTGCTGGATCAGGTGGTGTGCCAGTTGGTTGGCGCGGGTGTTGAGTTCGGCGTACGTGAGGTGGGTGCCGTCGGCGATCAGCGCGATGGCGTCCGGCGTGGCGGCGGCCTGTGCCTGGAACAGCTCGGGCACGGTGGCAGCGGGCACCGCGGCGGCCGTGTCGTTCCACTCTTCGAGCACCCGGTGCCGCTCGTCGTCCGACAGGACGTCGACGGAGGCGATGCCCTGGTCGGGATCGGCCACGACCGTACGCAGCACCCGCAGCAGCCGCTCCACCAGCGCGCTCATCGTGTGCTGCTCGAACAGGTCGGTGCGGTAGGTGAGGGAGCCGAGGATCCCGTCGGGGGAACCGTCCTCGCCGTGCCGTTCGGCCAGGCTCAGGGCCAGGTCCGTGCGCGCCGCGTGGTAGCCCGCGGGCCGCGCCGAGGCATCGAGACCGCCGAACTTCAGCTCTGCGCGCGGGGTGTTGTTGAAGGCGAGCATGACCTGGAAGAGCGGGTGGTGGGCGAGGGACCGTGTCGGGTTGAGCGCCTCCACCAGGCCCTCGAAGGGGACGTCCTGGTGGGCGTAGGCGTTGAGGTCGCTCTCGCGGACGCGGTCGAGGAGTTCGGTGAAGGTGGGGTCGCCGGAGAGGTCGGTGCGCAGGACGAGGGTGTTGACGAAGAAGCCGACGAGGTCGTCGAGTTCTTCCTCGCCACGGCCTGCGACCGGGGTGCCGATGGCGATGTCGGTTCCGGCGCCGAGCCGGTGCAGAAGTGCGCTCAGGGCGGCCTGCAGCACCATGAACATGGTCGTCTGGCGCGACCGCGTGAGGTTGGTCAGGGCCTGGTGCAGGTCGGCCTCGATGTGCACCGGGGCCACACCGCCCTCGGACCCCGCCTGCTCCGGGTAGGGGTGGTCGGTGGGCAGGTCGATGCGGTCGGGGAGCCCGGCCAGGGCGTCCTTCCAGTGGGTGAGCTGGGCGGACAGGAGGCTGTCGGGGTCGTCGGCTTCACCGAGGAGTTCGTGCTGCCAGAGGGTGTAGTCGGCGTACTGGACGGGGAGCGGCTCCCACGCGGGAGTACCGCCCGCGCACCGGGCCGCGTAGGCGGTGCTGAGGTCGCGGGTCAGCGGGCCCATGGACCAGCCGTCGCCCGCGATGTGGTGGATGACCAGGGCGAGGACGTGCTCGTCCACGGCGTCCTTGATGGTGAACAGGGCGGCGCGGAGGGGCAGTTCGGTCGCGAGGTCGAAGGGGTGCCGGACGGCGTGGTCCACCGCACCGGCCAGGTCCGCTTCGGTGATCGTCCCGACGCTCACTTCGGGGCGGGCTTCGGCGGCGGGCCGGATGTCCTGGAACGGCTGGCCGTCGTGGTCCGGGAAGACCGTGCGCAGGGCCTCGTGCCGCGCGACCACGTCGTTGAGCGCGGCGTGCAGCGCATCGACGTCCAGGGCACCGGACAGGCGCAGGACCACCGGCACGTTGTACGTCGGGTTGGGCCCGTCCAGCCGGTACAGGAACCACAACCGGCGCTGCGCAAAGGACAGCGGTGTCTGTTCCGGGCGCGTGGCGGGCTTCAGCGCGGGGCGCGCGGCCAGGCTCGTCGGTACCGCAACCGTCCGTGCGAGGGCGGCGACCGTCGGCGCCGCGAAGAGGTCGCGTATCGCCAGGTCCACTCCCATCACCGCGCGTACGCGGCCGACGAGACGCATGGCCAGCAGCGAGTGCCCGCCCAGATCGAAGAAGCTGTCGTCCACGCCGACCTGATCGAGGCCGAGGACTTCGGTGAAGAGTCCGGCGAGGATCTCCTCGCGGGCGTCGCGCGGGGCCCGGGAGGAGGTGGACGTGCCGCTGTAGTCGGGTGCGGGCAGGGCCTTGCGGTCGAGCTTGCCGTTCGGCATGAGGGGGAGTTCGTTCAGGACCAGGACGGCGGACGGGACCATGTAGTCCGGCAGGCGGTCGGCCACCTGGGCGCGCACGGCGGCCGGTTCGGCGTGACTGCCGCCGTCGCTCACGACGTAGCCGACCAGGCGGCGGTCGCCGGGGCGGTCCTCGCGGATGACGGCAGCGGCGGCCCGGACACCGGGACAGGCGGTCAACGCGGCTTCGATATCGCCGAGTTCGATGCGGAAGCCGCGCAGTTTGACCTGGTCGTCGGCGCGGCCGAGGTAGCGCAGGGTGCCGTCGTTGTTCCAGGCCGCGAGGTCACCCGTGCGGTACATGCGCGATCCGGTGGGGCCGTACGGGTCGGGGATGAAGCGTTGCGCGGTGAGTCCGGGCCGGTTGAGATAGCCGCGGGCGACGCCGGTTCCGGCGACGTACAACTCACCGGGCACGCCGGGGGGTACGGGGGACAGTCCGGCGTCCAGGACGTACGTCCGTGTGTTGCCGATGGGTCGGCCGATGGGCGGTGCCGCCGCGCCCGAGAGTGGTTCGCTCAGGGTTGCGCAGACGGTGGTTTCCGTGGGGCCGTAGGCGTTGACCATGCGTCGGCCCGCGGACCAGCGTTCGGCCACATCGGGTCCGCAGGCTTCGCCGCCCACGACGACTGTCATGGTTTCGGGGGCCTGTGTCACGTCCAGTACGCCGAGCGCGGAGGGCGGCACCATGCAGTACGTGACGCCCGCGTGGGTGAGTACGCGTGCGAGGGCGTCGCCGGGGGCGAGCTCCTGTGCGTCGGCCACGACCAAGGCCGCGCCTGACAGCAGTGCCAGGCTCCAGTCCCAGGTGGCCGCGTCGAAGCTGGGGGAGGCGAACTGCAGGACCCGGCTGCCGGGTCCCACACCCAGGCGGGGTGCGGAAGATGCCACGAGGCTCACCAGGCCCGCGTGGGTCACCACGACACCCTTGGGTATGCCCGTCGACCCGGAGGTGTAGATGACATAGGCAGGATGGGCGGGCCCGGTCACGGATGCGACAGGATCTGTTGGGTCGCAGGCCGCCAACTCCGCCTGGATAAAGGCGTCGTCGAGCCGCACGACCGGCGTTTCCTGAGCCCATAGAGAGGTGGTCGTCGCGTCCGTCACCACGAGCGCGGGCCGGGCGTCCTCGACCATGAAGCGGATCCGGTCGACCGGATACCCGGTGTCGATCGGCAGGTACGCCGCTCCGGCCTTCCACACCGCCAGCACGGCCACGACCAGCTCCGGCGAGCGCGGCAACGCGAGCGCCACCACCTGCTCCGGCCCCACGCCCCGCTCCACCAGCAGCCGCGCGAGCCGACTCGCCCGCGCATCCAACTCGGCGTACGAGTAGACGGTGCTGCCATCCGCCGCCACCAGCGCCGCGGCATCCGGCGCCTGTGCGACCCGCGCCGCGAACATGGCGGGCGCCGTCTTCTCCGGCACCTCCACCACCGGACCGGCGGCCCACGTGTCTGCCACCCGCTCACGTTCATCGACCGAGAGCAGCTCCACCGCCCCGACCCGCTGCCCCGCATCCTCGGACATCGCCGTCAGGATCCGCACGAGACGGTCGAGGAGTGCTTCCGCGTCCGGGGAGGCGTAGCTGTCCGTGCGGTGGTCGAGGCGCAGCCGCAGCTCGGGGCCCGGGACGACGACGAGGCTCAGCGGGTAGTGGGCGCCGTCGTGGCCCGTGGCTCCGGTGACCCGCAGACCTCCGTCGGTGTCCGCCTGGGCGGTACGGGGCGACAGGTAGTTCTCGAAGGCGACGACGGTGTCGAAAAGACCACCCGTACCACCGGAGCCGCCGATACCACCCGCACCGGCCGCCCGCTGGATCTCCGTAAGAGACACGTGCTGGTGCGGCAGCAGCGCACCCTGCTCGTCCTGCACCCGCCCCGCCAGATCGGCCCACGTGTCCTCGGCACGCAGCCGCACCCGGACCGGAACCGTGTTGATGAACAGGCCGATCATGTTCTCGATGCCCGGGATCTCCGGCGACCGCCCCGACACCACGGCGCCGAAGACCACGTCGTCCTGACCGGTCGTCCGGCCGAGGAGGGCACCCCACGCGCACTGCACCAGGGTGTTGAGGGTCACCCCGGCGCGGCGTGCCTGGGCGTCGAGTGCCGTCGTGGTGTCCGCGTCCAGGTGGGACACCAGCCGCTCGGGCAGGGGCGCGGTACCCGGGGTCGCCGAGGGTGCGACCGCCGCCGCGTACGTCGGCTCGGCCCCCGCCAACGCCTCGGCCCAGGCGTCGTGCGCCGCGGTCCGGTCGCGCTCCACGAGCCATGTCAGGTAGTCGCGGTAGGGGGTCGTCCTGGGCAGGACGGAATCGTCGCCACCGTCCGCGTACAGCCGGTACAGGGCGAGGAGTTCATTGATGTGGAGGCTGGAGGACCAGCCGTCGGTGAGGATGTGATGCTGGGTGATGACCAGGCAGTGACGGTCCTCGCCCAGGCGGACCAGGGCGAACCGCATGAGCGGCGGCCGCGCCAGGTCGAAGCGTCGCGCCCGCTCCTCGCTCAGGAACGCGTCCAGGGCCGCTTCGACGCCGGAGTCGACGCCGAAGTCGGCATCGGCGTCGGCTGCGGAGTCGACGCCTGCGCGCAAGTCCACGTCCTGCCACGGCAGTTGCGTACCGTTCTCGACGATCTGCACCGGCCGGTCCAGACCCTCGTGGCAGAACGCCGCTCGCAGGTTGGGGTGGCGCTCCAGCATGCGCTGGGCCGCAGCCCGCAGGGCATCGCCGTGTACGACGCCGTCGAGGCGGAGCGCCATCTGGACGGTGTAGACGTCGTGGGCGTCGGGTTCCGCGCCGTCGGCGAGGGCGTGGAAGAGCATCCCTTCCTGGAGCGGGGACAGCGGCCAGACGTCGGCCAGCTCCGGGTACTGCTCCTCGAGGCGGGCGACCTGGTGGTGGGTGAGGTCGACGAGGTCGAGGTCGCTGGGGGTCCGGCCCGCGGGCGCGGAGCCCTCCGCGTGCGTGCCGAGTGCGGCGAGCGCGGCCAGCCAGGCGTCGGCGAGCTCCTGGACGCGGTCGTGGGTGAAGAGGGCCTCGGGCCACTTGAAGGTCGCGCTCAGCCGGGAACCGTCGGCGGAGTCCACGGTGACCGCATTGATCATCAACGGGTGCGGGGCCTGCATCCGCGGGTCCAGACCGCCGAGCGACGGGCTGCCGGGCACCTGCTGCCAGTCCGCGGCCGTGGCGTCGGCGCCGGGGGCAGGCACCGCGAACCTGCCGAGGTAGTTGAAGGAGACCTGGGGGGCGGCGAGACCGGCGAGGGCGGGGGCCGTCTCCGGGTTGAGGTGGCGCAGCAGTCCGTACGCGAAACCGCTGTCGGGGACGGCGCGCAGCTGCTCCTTGACCAGTTGCAGCGCGCGGCCCACCGCGGGTCCGCCGGTGTGCAGCTCGGCGGCCGGTACGGTGCCCGGATCGAGCCGGACCGGCGCCGTGCTGGTGAACCATCCGACGGTGCGGGAGGTGTCGGCCTTCGCGAGGTCGTCCTGGCGGCCGTGTCCCTCCAGGTCGATGAGCGTGCCGGTGTGCCGGGAGTCGTCGCGCCAGTCGGCGAGGGCGACCGCGAGCCCGGTCAGGAGCATCTCGTTGGTGGTGGAGTGCAGCGTGGCGGGCGCGCGGGTGAGGAGCGCCTCGGTGAGCCGGGCCGGTACGTTCACGCGCAGCGAGGCCAGTGTGTCGGCGGTGCCGTGCGCGGAGCGGTCCTCCGCGTCCTGTCCGAGGCGGGGCTCGGGCCGGGACAGCATGTCGGTCCACTGGGGCAGCGCCGCGGTGGTCCGGGGTTCGCGGGCCAGCTCCGTGAGCCTGCGGGCCCACTGCCGGAACGACGTGCCGACCGGCGCCAACTCGGGTGTCCGTCCGGCGAGTACGGCTGCTCCCGCGACGGCGAGATCCGGCAGCAGGATCCGCCAGGAAACCCCGTCGACCACCAGGTGATGGATCGTCAGGAGCAGTCGGCCCGGCTCCTCGGGCCCGTTGTCGAACCAGACGGCCTGCAGCATGACGCCGTCGTGCGGGGCGAGCCGTGCGCGGGCCTGCTCCGCGTGCCGCACGAGGAGTGCATGCCGCCGCTCGTCGTCGAGACCGGCGGTCACCACCTGGGTGAGGAGCGGCTCGACCGGCACCGCACCGGCGGCCGGGACGTCGAGCATCCAGTCAGCCCCCGTACCCGCACCCGTACCTGCGTCGGTACCGGCGTCGCTGCCGTCCCGCACGAGTCGGGCCCGCAGCATGTCGTGGTGATCGACGAGCGCCTGCAGTACGTCGCCGAGCTGCCCGCGGCCGATGCCGCCCGGCACCTGTACGAAGACGGACTGGTTGAAGCCGTCGACGGGGTGGCCGGGTTCGAGGAGCCAGTGCATGACGGGCGTCAGCGGTGCCGCGCCCACTCCTGAGCGGTCGACGTCGACGTCGGTGCCGCCTCCGCAGTGCCCGTCCCCGTCGCCGATCGGCCGCGCCCTGCGGGCCAGCGCTCCGGGCGTCTGGTCCTTGAAGACGTCGCGGGGCGTGAGGTCGAGGCCGCGTTCGCGGGCGCGGGTGACCAGGACGATGGAGCTGATGCTGTCGCCGCCGAGGGCGAAGAAGCCGTCGTCGACGCCGACCTGATCGGCGTCGAGCCCGAGGACGTCGGCGAAGAGCTCGGCGACGACCTGCTCCTGTGGGGTGCCGGGGGCCCGGGTCGGGGTGGCGCGGGTGTAGTCGGGCACGGGCAGCGCCCTGTGGTCCAGCTTTCCGTGGGCGCTCAGGGGCAGCGTGTCCAGGACCACCACGGCCGTGGGCACCATGTACTCCGGCAGCCGCGCGGCCACGCTCTTCTTCACCTGGTCGACGTCGATACCGGTGTCGATGCCGACGACGTCATCGGCCACCACGTAGCCGACCAGGCGCCGGTCACCGGGCCGGTCCTCGCGGATGACGGCAGCGGCGGCCCGGACGCCGGGACAGGCGGTCAACGCGGCGTCGATCTCGCCGAGTTCGATGCGGAAGCCGCGCAACTTGACCTGGTCGTCGGCGCGGCCCAGGAACTGCAGCGTGCCGTCTGGGTTCCACCGCACCAAGTCCCCGGTGCGGTACATGCGTGACCCGGCGGGCCCGTACGGGTCGGCGACAAAACGTCCCGCGGTCAGCCCGGGCCGGTTCAGATAGCCACGCGCGACACCGGCCCCGGCCACGTACAACTCACCCGGCACCCCGGGCGGCACCGGGGACAGGCCCTCGTCCAGGACGTACGTCCGTACGTTGGCGATCGGGCGTCCGATCGGCGGCACCACCGCCCCCGACAGCGCCTCGCTCAACGTCGCGCACACCGTGATCTCCGTCGGCCCGTACGCGTTGAACATCTTCCGCCCCGCGGACCAGCGCTCCACGATCTCCGGACCGCAGGCCTCACCGCCGACGATCAGCGTCAACGTGCCCGGCAGCGACTTCTCGGAGAGCACCCGCAGGACCGACGGCACCAGCGTGCAGTGCGTGATCTCCTCGGCGCGGAGGAGTTCGAGGAGATCGGGCCCTGGCGTGAGGCGGTCCGCGTCGGCGAGCACCAGCGTGCCGCCCGTCAGCAGGGCCGTGAAGAACTCGGACGCGGCGGCGTCGAAGCTGGGTGACAGGAACTGCAGCACTCGGGAGCCGACACCGATGCCCCACTGCTCGCTCTGCGCGAGCGCGAAGTTGGCGAGGCCCCGGTGCGGGACGGTGACGCCCTTGGGCGTGCCGGACGATCCCGAGGTGTAGATGACGTACGCCGGATGCGCGACGTCCAGGGTGCCGACCCGGTCGGCGTCGGTGAGGTCCGACGCGTCCAGGCCCGCGAGGTGCTCACGGACCGCGGGTTCGTCGAGGACGACGACGGCCGTGTCGTCCTGCTCCGACAGGAGCTCGCGGGCGCCGGAGTGGGCCAGGACGAGGCCCGGCCGGGCGTCCCGCAGCATGAAGCGGATGCGGTCGACCGGGTAGGTGGTGTCGAGCGGCAGATAGGCGGCGCCCGCCTTGAGTACGGCGAGGAGCGCGGTGATCAGGTCGGCGGACCGGGGGATGGCCAGCGCCACGATGTCCTCGGGGCCGACACCCCGCTCGACCAGGAGCCGGGCCAGACGGTTCGCACGGGCGTTGAGGTCCGCGTACGAGACGGGGACGCCGTCGGCGACGAGCGCGCTCACCTCGGGCAGGGCCAGCGCACGCTGCTGAAACAACTCGGCGGCGGTACCTGCGAGTTCGGGCGTGGACGTGTCGTTCCACTCCTCCAGGACCCGGCGCCGCTCGTCGCCCGACAGCACGTCGAACGACGACACGCGCCGCTCCGGGGCGGCGACACCGCTCTCCAGCACGCGGATGAGCCGCTCGGCCAGGGCGGTGACCGTGGTGTGGTCGAACAGGTCGGTGCGGTACGAGATCACACCGCTGATCCCGTCGGCGGCGCCGTCGGCGTCGTGCTGTTCGGCGAAGCTGACGGACAGGTCCATCCGGGCGGACTGGAGGCGGACGGCCTGGGGAGACGCCTTGAGCCCGCCGAACTCCACGGCCGCGCGCGGGGTATTGTTGAAGGCGAGCATGACCTGGAAGAGGGGGTGGTGGGCCAGGGACCGCGTCGGGTTCAGCGCCTCCACCAGGCTCTCGAAGGGGACGTCCTGGTGGGCGTAGGCGTTGAGGTCGCTCTCGCGGACGCGGTCGAGGAGCTCCGTGAACGTCGGGTCACCGGACAGGTCGGCGCGCAGGACGAGCGTGTTGACGAAGAAGCCGACCAGGTCGTCGAGTTCCTCCTCACCTCGTCCCGCGACCGGGGTGCCGATGGGGATGTCGGTTCCGGCGCCGAGCCGGTGCAGGAGTACGCCCAGGGCGGCCTGCAACACCATGAAGACGGTCGTCTGGCGCGACCGCGCGAGGTCGGTCAGAGCCCGGTGCAGTCCGGCCTCGATGCGCACCGGGACCGCACTGCCCTCGGACCCCGCCTGCTCCGGGTAGGGGCGGTCGGTGGGCAGGTCGATGAGCTCCGGCAGCCCGGCCAGCGCACCCTTCCAGTAGGTGAGCTGGGCGGACAGGAGACTGTCGGGGTCGTCGGCTTCACCGAGGAGCTCGTGCTGCCACAGGGTGTAGTCGGCGTACTGCACCGGCAGCGGCTCCCACGCGGGAGTGGCGTCCGCGCAACGGGCGGCGTAGGCGGTGCTCAGGTCACGGATCAGCGGCCCCATCGACCAGCCGTCACCGGCGATGTGATGGATCACCAGAACGAGCACGTGCTCGCCACCCGAAGCGTCCACGGCGTCCACGGCGTCCACCGCACCCACCGCGTCCTCGACGGTGAACAGCGTCGCCCGGAGCGGAAGTTCGGTCGCCAGGTCGAAGGCGTACCGCACCGCACGGTCCACCGCACCGCTCAGCTCCGCCTCGGCGACCGTCTCGACGTCCACCACCGGCCGCGCCTCGGCGACCGGGCGGATGTCCTGGAACGGCTGACCATCCGTGTCCGGGAAGACCGTGCGCAGGGCCTCGTGCCGCGCCACCACGTCGTTCAGCGCGGCGTGCAGCGCATCGACGTCCAGGGCACCGGACAGGCGCAGCACCACCGGCACGTTGTAGGTCGCGCTGGGACCCTCGTACCGGTACAGGAACCACAACCGACGCTGCGCATACGACAACGGCACCATGTGTTCTTGCGTTCCCCTCGTGTCATAGCAGCAGCTTCAGCGCCGGTCTGTCCCGCGCGATGTGGACCCGGACCCGGGCCCGGTTCCGGCAGGTTCAGGTCACCCGGACATGGCGACCAGGACGCGGCGCGGCCCGGTGTAGGGGCGGCGGCCGTGCGCCACGGCCACGTTGTCGATGAGGAGCAGGTCGCCCTCGTACCAGTCCACGTCCACGGCAGCGGCCAGACCGTTGTCACGGACGTGCGCCACGTACTCGTCGGGAATCGGGGTGCCGTCGGCGAACGTCACCGACTGCGGCAGCTCGTCCTCCGTCATCAGCTCGGAGAGCATCGTCGCGGTGTCGGCGTCGAGCCCAGCGAGGTGCCACTGGTCGAACTGGTTGAACCAGACCTCGTCGCCGGTGACCGGATGCCGCACGGTGGCGGGGCGCAGCTGCGTGATCCGCAGGCTGTCGTCCGCCTTCCACTCCCAGGAGACGTCGGCGTCCGCGAGGTGCGCCGCCACCTCGTCCTTGTCGGAGGTCTCGAACGTGTCCTGCCAGCTCTTGCCGAACCCGGCCCCGCTCTGCAGGTTCTGCGTGTAGCGGATGCCCTTGCTGAAGGCGGCCCTGACCTCCTCGTCCAGGGAGCTCAGCCACAACGTGCCGTCGACCACCGGCGTCGCGCCCCCGCTCTCCGGGCTGCGCTCGCAGTAGAAGGCGAGCCGGGACGGCCAACGGCGGGCGTAGGACAGCTCGTTGTGCATGGAGATGGTGAACTCGGCCGGGTACTCGGTCGACGTGTAGACGTTGCTGCCGACCTTGGTGCGGGGCGAGTTGCCGTGCACGTAGGCCAGCCGGTTCGGCAGGAGCAGGTCGAGCGCCGAGCCGACCTGCTCCTGGGACGTGCCGAAGCCGCGGAAGACCAGGGCCTTGTTCGCGAGGAGCAGCTCGGCGGTCTTCGCCGTGTCGCTGATCGCCGCCAGCAGGCCCGCGTGGTCCGCCGCCACCCCCGCCGTGTCCGGCGTCACCACATGGGGTGTCCAGTCGCTCGACTTGCTCACGTCGCTTCTCCTCTGTTCCCTGTGACTTCCGGCTCCGGCGCCACGGACGTCCCGCTGTCCTGGCTCGCGCCCGTTCCGGCTCGTACCGCTTCGGCTGGTTCTGCTTCGACTCGTGCTGCTCCGGCCACCGGCCGGGCCGTGCTCACGTCGTCCCGCGCGACCGCGGCCGCAGCTTGGGTCTGGGCCTGGCCCGGGCGCCGCCCTGGCTCTCCAGGTGCTCGGCCAGCTCCGCCACCGTCGGCTTGGTGAAGACCGTCCGCAGGTCGACCTCCGCGCCGACGACGGTGCGGATGCGGCCGATGAGGCGCGTGGCGAGCAGGGAGTGCCCGCCGAGGGCGAAGAAGTTGTCGTCGACACCGACCGACTCCAGGCCGAGGACCTCGGCGAAGAGCCCGACGAGCGCCTCTTCCCGGCCGTTGCGCGGAGCCCGGGTGGGGGCGGTGGCGCCGGTGTAGTCGGGTGCGGGCAGGGCCTTGCGGTCCAGCTTTCCGTTGGGCGTCAGGGGCAGGGCGTCCAGGGCGACGAGGGCGGTGGGCACCATGTACTCGGGCAGTGCGCGCCTGAGCCGGTCCTGAAGGCCTCGCAGTTCCTGCTGGTCGAAGGCCTTGCCGCTCTCGGGTACGACGTATCCCACCAGGCGGTGGTCGGCGGGCCGGTCCTCCCGGACCACTACAGCGGCGGCCACGACGGTGGGGTCAGTGCTCAACACGGCCTCGATCTCGCCGAGTTCGATGCGGAAGCCGCGCAGTTTGACCTGGTCGTCGGTGCGTCCGAGGTAGCGCAGGCTGCCGTCGTTGTTCCAGGCCGCGAGGTCACCGGTGCGGTACATGCGCGATCCGGCGGGCCCGTACGGGTCGGCGAGGAACCGTTCCGCGGTCAGCCCGGGCCGGTTCAGGTAGCCGCGCGCGAGCCCTGCCCCCGCGAGGTACAGCTCGCCTGCGACACCCGGCGGGACCGGTCGCAGCGCGGCGTCCAGGACGTACACCCGCGTGTTCGCGATCGGACGCCCGATCGGCGGAGCGACACGAGGGTCGCTGTCCACGGCGCACGGGTGGTACGTGACGTCGACCGTCGCCTCCGTCGGCCCGTACAGGTTGTGGAGATCCGCGGCGGGCAGCACGGTGTGGCAGCGCGTCACCAGATGGGCGTGCAACGCCTCGCCACTGCTGAACACCCGCCGCAGGGAGACACAGCGCCCGGCCGACGGTTCGTTCAGGAACGCGTCGAGCATCGACGGCACGAAGTGCGCCGTGGTGACGCCCTCGCTCGCCACGAGACCGGCCAGGTACCGGGCGTCGTTCTGCCCGCCTGGCTTTGCCAGGACCAGGGACGCGCCCTGCAGCAGCGGCCAGAAGAACTCCCATACGGACACGTCGAACCCGGCCGGTGTCTTCTGCAGCACCCGGTCGTCGGCCCCGAGCCCGTACTCGGACTGCATCCAGCTCAGCCGGTTCACGACCCCGGAGTGCGGGACGGCGACGCCCTTGGGGGTGCCGGTGGAGCCGGAGGTGTAGATGACGTAGGCGGGGTGGGCGGGGTCGGGTGCGTTGGTGGGGTTGGTGGGGTCGAGTGCCGCTGTCCGGGTGTGGAAGGCGGGGTCGTCCAGGAGGACGGTGGGGGTGCCTTCGGCCCAGAGGTCGCTGGTGGCGGTGTGGGTCAGGACGAGGGTGGGGCGGGCGTCCTGGACCATGTGGCGGATGCGGTCCGCCGGGTAGCCGGTGTCGATGGGCAGGTAGGCGGCGCCCGCCTTGAGCACGGCGAGGAGTGCGGTGATCAGGTCGGGGGACCGGGGGATGGCGAGGGCCACGATGTGCTCGGGGCCCACTCCCTGCTCGACCAAGTGATGGGCCAACTGGTTGGCGCGGGTGTTGAGTTCGCCGTACGTGAGGTGGGTGCCGTCGGCGATTACGGCGATGGCGTCCGGTGTGGCCGCGGACTGCGCCTGGAACAGCTCGGGCACCGTGGCAGCGGGTACCGCGGTGGCCGTGTCGTTCCACTCTTCGAGCACCCGGTGCCGCTCGCCCTCGGACAGCACGTCGACGGAGCCGACGCGCTGACCGGGGTCGTCCGCGACGGCGCGCAGCACCCGCAGCAGCCGCTCCACCAGCGCGGTCACCGTGGCCTGCTCGAACAGATCCGTGCGGTACGCGACGGACCCGTCGATACCGCCCGGCGCGTCGCCCCCGCCCTGCCGCTCGGCCAGGTGCACCGTCAGGTCCATCCGCGCGGCCCGGATACGGGCCTCCTGCGGGGTCGCCTTCGCCCCGGCGAAGGCCAGTTCGCCTCGTGGGTTGCTGTTGAGGCCGAGCATGACCTGGAAGAGCGGGTGGTGGGCCAGGGACCGGGTCGGGTTCAGCGCCTCGACGAGGCCCTCGAAGGGCACGTCCTGGTGGGCGTAGGCGTTGAGGTCGCTCTCGCGGACGCGGTCGAGGAGTTCGGCGAACGTCGGGTCGCCGGACAGGTCGGTGCGCAGCACGAGCGTGTTCACGAAGAAGCCGACCAGGTCGTCCAGCTCCTCCTCACCCCGTCCCGCGACCGGTGTCCCGATCGGGATGTCCGTGCCCGCGCCGAGCCGGTGCAGGAGCACCCCCAGGGCGGCCTGCAACACCATGAAGACGGTCGTCTGGCGCGACCGCGCGAGGTCGACCAGAGCCTGATGCAGCCCGGCCTCGATCCGCACCGGAACGACACCGCCCTCGAACCCCGCCTGCTCCGGATACGGGTGGTCGGTGGGCAGGGCGATGCGCTCCGGCAGCCCGGCCAGCGCGTCGCGCCAGTAGCCGACCTGCGCGGCGAGGAGGCTCTCCGGGTCGTTCTCGTCGCCGAGGAGCTCGCGCTGCCACAGGGTGTAGTCCGCGTACTGCACCGGCAACGGCGTCCATGCCGGGGCACGGCCTCCGCGCCGGGCAGCGTAGGCCGCGCTCAGGTCGCGGGAGAGCGGCCCCACCGACCAGCCGTCACCGGCGATGTGATGGATCACCAGGACAAGCACGTGCTCGCCGCCCGAAGCGTCCACGGCGTCCACGGCGTCCACCGAGCCCACCGCGTCCTCGACGGTGAACAGGGCGGCGCGGAAAGGCAGTTCGGTCGCGAGGTCGAACGCGTACCGCACCGCACGCTCCACCGCACCGCTCAGCTCCGCCTCGGTGACCGACTCGACGTCCACCACCGGCCGCGCCTCGGCGACCGGGCGTACGTCCTGGTACGGCTGGCCGTCCGTCTCAGGGAAGACCGTGCGCAGGGCCTCGTGGCGCGCCACCACATCACCCACCGCCGCCCGCAACGCCTCCGCGTCCAGCGCGCCGGAGATGCGGAGCACCGCGGCGCCGTTGTACGTCGCGCTCGGCCCCTCGAACCGGTACAGGAACCACAGCCGACGCTGCGCGAACGACAGCGGCATCCGCTCCGGACGCGCCACGGGCACGATCGGCGGGCGCGCCTCGGGGCTGCCGCCGAGCTGCCGGGTCAGGCCCGCCACCGTCGGGGAGTCGAAGAACGCCTTGATGCCGAGCTGTGCGCCCATGGCCCTGCGGATGCGGCCTATCACACGCGCGGCCAGCAGTGAGTGCCCGCCCAGGTCGAAGAAGCTGTCGTCGACGCCGACCCGCTCGGGATCGATGCCGAGGACCTCGGCGAACAGGGCGGTGAGGATCTCCTCGTGCGGGCCGCGCCGCGCCCCGTCCGGCCGCCTTCCGGTGCCGCCACCGGAGTCGGCGAGGTAGTCGGGGTCGGGCAGGGCCTTGCGGTCCAGCTTCCCGTGGGCGGTGAGCGGCAGGGCGTCGATGACGACGATCGCCGCAGGCACCATGTACTCCGGGAGCCGCGCCGCGAGACGGTCCCGCACCTCCGCGGGGTCGACGCCGCCGTCGGCCTCCGGGACGACGTAACCGACCAGGCGGCGGTCCCCTTCCTGCTCCTCGCGCACCACCACGGCCGCCCGCGCGACCCCGGCGCAGCGCGTCAACTCGGCCTCGATCTCGCCGAGTTCGATGCGGAAGCCGCGCAGCTTCACCTGGTCGTCGGCGCGGCCCAGGTAGACGAGGGTGCCGTCGGCGTTCCAGCGGGCGAGGTCGCCGGTGCGGTACATCCGGGACCCCGCGGGCCCGTACGGGTCGGCGACGAAACGCTGCCCGGTGAGGCCGGGCCGTCGCAGATAGCCCCGCGCCAGGCCGACGCCCGCCACGTACAGCTCGCCGGGCACGCCGGGCGGCACCGGACGCAGGCCCGCGTCCAGGACGTACACCTGGGTGTTGGCCATCGGGCGGCCGATCGGGACCGGCCCGTCCGGCACCTCGTCGCCGGGCTCGATCCTGAACTCGGTGCAGTTCACCGAGGCCTCGGTCGGCCCGTACACGTTCATGACGGTCACGTCGGGGTGCCGGTCGCGCCACTTGCGCAGCGTCTCGCCGAGCAGCGCCTCACCGCCGAGCAGCAGCTCCTTGCGCGGGGAGACCTCCTCCGGGAGGCCTTCGAGCAGCGCCAGGTGGCTGGGCGTGGCCTTGAGGAAGTCACAGCCGAGCGCACGCGTCTCCGCGGTGTCCGCGAGCCCGTCCCGCAGCTCGGCGAGCACCACCCGGCCGCCCGAGACGAGCGGTGTGAAGAGCGCGGTGATCGAGAGGTCGAAGGAGAGGGACGTGTGCAGCAGCGCCACGCCCCGGGCCCCCGGGTAACGACGGCTCGTGTCCCGCAGATAGTCGGCCACCGCCGCGTGCGGCACGACGACGCCCTTGGGGGTGCCGGTGGAGCCGGAGGTGTAGACGACGTAGGCGGGGTGGGCGGGGTCAGGGGTGGCGGCAGGGTTGGTGGGGTCGAGTGCCGCTGTGCGGGTCCGGAGGGCGGGGTCGTCCAGGAGGACGGTGGCAGTGCCCTCGGCCCAGAGGTGGGCGGTGGTGGTGTCGGTCAGGACGAGGGTGGGGCGGGCGTCCTGGACCATGTAGCGGATGCGCTCCGCGGGGTACGTGGTGTCGATGGGCAGGTAGGCGGCACCTGTCTTCAGCACCGCGAGCAGAGCCGTGATCATCTCCGGCGAGCGGGGCAGGGCGAGGGCGACGATGTGCTCGGGGCCGATGCCCTGCTGGACCAAGTGACGCGCCAACTGGTTGGCGCGGGTGTTGAGTTCGCCGTACGTGAGCTGCGTGCCGTCGGAGATGAGGGCGACGGCGTCCGGCGTGGCCGCGGCCTGCGCCTGGAACAGCTCAGGAACCGTGCCGGGCCCGGCGGGCACAGCGGTGTCGTTCCACGTCCGGAGCATCTCCTGCCGCTCCGCGAACGACAGCAGGTCCACCGACCCCACGTGCTGCTCGGGGTCGTCGAGGAGGCTCGCGAGGGCCTGCCGGAACCAGCGTCCGATGGCCTCGACGCGCTCCCGCGAGAACCGGCCCGCGTCGAACTGCAGGGCCCCGTCGATCCCCAGCGGCGCACCGTCCGGGCCGAACCGCTCCCGCAGGGTCAGCGTCAGGTCCCGGCGCGCGGCCTGCGTGTTCCAGGAGGAGGCCGTGAGGCTCAGCCCGGGGATGTCGAGCTGCTGCGCCTCGTGGTTCTGCAGCGTGAGCATCACCTGGTACAGCGGCTGGTGGTCCGTGGTGCGGGTCGGGTTGAGCGCCTCCACCAGGCTTTCGAAGGGCACGTCCTGGTGGGCGTAGGCGTTGAGGTCGCTTTCGCGGACGCGGTCGAGGAGTTCGGTGAAGGTGGGGTCGCCGGACAGGTCGGTGCGGAGCACCAGCGTGTTGACGAAGTTGCCGATGAGGGTGTCCAGCTCCTGCTGGGCCCGGCCTGCCGTCGGCGTGCCGATCGGAATGTCGGTCCCGGCGCCGAGGCGGTGCAGGAGCACGCTCAGGGCGGCCTGCAGCACCATGAACACGGTGCTGCGCTGCCCCTTGGCGACCCGGACGAGCTCCGCGTGCAGATCCGCGGTCAACGACAGCTCCGCCACTTCCCCGCGTCGGTCGCCGGACGCCCGCTCGGCGAGGTCGGTGGGCAGGTCGATGCGGTCGGGGAGCCCGGCCAGAGCGTCCTTCCAGTGGGTGAGCTGGGCGGACAGCAGGCTGTCGGGGTCGTTCTCGGCGCCGAGGAGTTCGTGCTGCCAGAGGGTGTAGTCGGCGTACTGGACCGGCAGCGGCTCCCACTCCGGAGCGCCACCCGTGCAACGGGCCGCGTAGGCGGTGCCCAGGTCGCGTGCGAGGGGGCCCATGGACCAGCCGTCGCCCGCGATGTGATGGATCACCAGAGCGAGGACGTGCTCGTCGACGGCGTCCTCGACGGTGAACAGGGCGGCGCGGAGGGGCAGTTCGGACGCTAGGTCGAAGGGGTGCCGGACGGCGTGGTCCACCGCACCGGTCAGCTCCGCTTCGGTGACCGTCTCGACGCTCACTTCGAGCTGAGCTTCGGTGGCGGGGCGGATGTCCTGGTACGGCTCGCCGTCCGTGTCCGGGAAGACCGTGCGCAGGGCCTCGTGCCGCGCCACCACGTCGTTCAGCCCGCCAAGCAGAGCCTGCGTGTCGAGGGCGCCGGAGAGTCGAAGCACCACCGGCACGTTGTACGTCGCGCTGGGCCCCTCCATGCGGTACAGGAACCACAGCCTGCGCTGCGCGAACGACAACGGCATGCGGTCGGGGCGCGCGGCGGGCGCCAGCGCCGGGCGGTCGGCGGGGTTCGTCGTCGCTTCCACCGTGCGCGCGAGTGCGGCGACCGTCGGCGCCGCGAAGAGGTCGCGTATCGCCAGGTCCACCCCCATCACCGCGCGTACGCGGCCGATGAGACGCATGGCCAGCAGGGAGTGCCCGCCCAGATCGAAGAAGCTGTCGTCGACACCGATCCGGTCGAGGCCGAGGACCTCGGTGAAGAGTCCGGCCAGGATCTCTTCACGCGCGTCGCGCGGGGCCCGGGAGGAGGTGGACGTCCCGCTGTAGTCGGGTGCGGGCAGCGCCTTGCGGTCGAGCTTGCCGTTCGGCATGAGGGGGAGTTCGTCGACGGTGACGACGGCCGCGGGGACCATGTGGTCGGGGAGCCGTGCGGCGACGGTCTTCCTGACCTGGTCGATGTCGACGACCTCGTCGGCCACGACGTAGCCGACGAGGCGGCGGTCGCCGGGGCGGTCCTCGCGGAGGATGGCAGCGGCGGCCCGGACACCAGGGCCTGCGGCCAATGCCGCCTCGACCTCACCGAGTTCGATGCGGAAGCCGCGCAGCTTGACCTGGTCATCGGCGCGCCCCAGGAACTGCAGGGTGCCGTCCTGGTTCCACCGCACCAAGTCCCCGGTCCGGTACATCCGTGATCCGGTGGGCCCGTAGAGGTCGGCGATGAAGCGCTGCGCGGTCAGCCCTGGGCGGTTCAGATAGCCCCGTGCGACACCGGCCCCGGCCACGTACAACTCACCCGGCACCCCGGGCGGCACCGGAGACAGCCCGGCATCCAGCACATACGTCCGTACGTTGCCGATGGGGCGGCCGATGGGCGGTACCGCCGCGCCCGAGAGTGGTTCGCTCAGGGTTGCGCAGACGGTGGTTTCCGTGGGGCCGTAGGCGTTGACCATGCGTCGGCCCGCGGACCAGCGTTCGGCTACGTCGGGTCCGCAGGCTTCGCCGCCCACGACGACTGTCATCGTCTCGGGGACCTGTGTCACGTCCAGTACGCCGAGCGCGGAGGGCGGCACCATGCAGTACGTGACGCCCGCGTCGGTGAGTACGCGTGCGAGGGCGTCGCCGGGGGCGAGCTCCTGCGTGTCGGCCACGACGAGTGCCGCGCCTGACAGCAGTGCCAGGCTCCAGTCCCAGGTGGCCGCGTCGAAGCTGGGGGAGGCGAACTGCAGCACCCGACTGCCGGGTCCTACACCCAGACGTGGCCCCGATGCCGCCACCAGACTCACCAGGCCCGCGTGGGTGACCACGACGCCCTTGGGTATGCCCGTCGACCCGGAGGTGTAGATGACATAGGCAGGGTGCGCAGGCGTACACGGAGCCAGATCCGCAGGGCACAGAGTGGCCAACTCCGCCTGAACGGCCGCATCGTCGAGCCGCACGACCGGTGTGCCCTGTGCCCACAGCTGCATGGTCGTCGCGTCCGTCACCACGAGCGCGGGCCGGGCGTCCTCGACCATGAAGCGGATCCGGTCCACCGGATACCCGGTGTCGATCGGCAGGTACGCCGCTCCGGCCTTCCACACCGCCAGCACGGCCACGACCAGCTCCGGCGAGCGCGGCAACGCGAGCGCCACCACCTGCTCCGGCCCCACGCCCCGCTCCACGAGCAGCCGCGCGAGCCGACTCGCCCGCGCATCCAACTCGGCGTACGAGTAGACGGTGCTGCCATCCGCCGCCACCAGCGCCGCGGCATCCGGCGCCTGCGCAACTCGTGCCGCGAACATGGCGGGTGCCGTCTCCTGCGGCACCTCCACCACCGGACCGGCGGCCCACGTGTCTGCCACCCGCCCGCGCTCATCGGCCGAGAGCAGCTCCACCGACCCGACCCGCTGACCCGCATCCTCGGCCACGGAGCTCAGCAGTCGCATCAGGCGCCCGGCGATGGTGCCGACCGTGCGGTGGTCGAATCGGTCGGTGCGGAAGTCCAGCCGCAGCTTGAGGACTTCACCGGGTGACACGGCAAGGCTCAGCGGATAGTGGGTGGCGTCGCGCCCCTGCGTGGCCGTGGCCGTGAGGCGGGATGCCCGGCGGTCGGCGGAGGTGTCGCGGTCGGCGGGGAAGTTCTCCACGGCCATGACCGTGTCGAAGGCGTCACCGAGTCCCGCCGCCTGCTGAATGTCCGTCAGGGAGAGGTGCTGGTGCGGCAGCAGCGCCCCCTGCTCGTCCTGCACCCGCACGGCCAGGTCGGCCCACGTGTCCTCGGCACGCAGTCGCACCCGGACCGGCACGGTGTTGATGAACAGGCCGATCATGCTCTCGACGCCCGGAATCTCCGGCGACCGCCCGGACACCACGGCGCCGAAGACGATGTCGTCCTGACCGGTCATCCGGCCGAGGAGCACACCCCACGCGCACTGGACGAGCGTGTTCAGGGTGACGCCCAGGCGGCGGGCCTGGGCCTGCAGCGAGGCCGTGGTCTCCTGCGGGAGATGCGCGACGAAGCGCTCCGGGAAGGCCGCTGCCAGGACGTCAGTACCGGCGGGAGCAGCCTCCGTTGAGAGTTGGGTGGCTTCCGCGCCGGTCAGTGCGCGGGTCCAGGCCTCGCGTGCACCCTCGCGGTCCCGCTCGGAGAGCCAGACCAGGTATTCGCGGTAGGGCGTGACAGGAGGGAGGACGCTGTCGTCGCCCTTGGCGTCGTACAGGGCGAGCAGTTCGCGCACCATCAGGGACGACGACCAGCCGTCGACGAGCACGTGGTGCTGGGTGATGACCACTCTGCTGCGGTCGTCCGCGGGGGAGTTGTCGCCTTCGGAGTGCGTGATGAGCGCCATGCGCAGCAGCGGCGGACTGTCGAGGTCGAAGCGGCGGGCCCGCTCGGTGTCGGCGAACGCCCGCAGTTCGGCTTCGGTCTCGCCGGGCGACAGATGGGTGAGGTCGACCTCTGTCCACGGCAACGTGACCTCGCGCGCCACGACTTGGACCGGCACGTCGAGGTCGTCCACCCAGAACGCGGCGCGCAGGTTCGCGTGCCGGTCGAGCAGGGCCTGACCGGCCGCGCGCATGGCCCCGGCGTCCAGGGCGCCGTCGAAGTCGAGGATCAGCTGCACGACATAGGCATCCGGCCCCTCGTTGTCGGCAAGGGCGTGGTAGACCAGCCCCTCCTGCAGCGGAGACAGCGGCCAGATGTCCTCAAGGTCATGCGACAAGGTTGATCCACTCTCCGTACCAGGCGCTGCAACGTGCCGAGGAAGCCCATTGACAGTGCGCGTGACCACTTCACCGGAACCGGGTTGCGGCCGTCCGCCCGCTGATTCCCGCGCCGGATCGAGGGAGCGGGAAACTGGGCGTCGGTGTGCCGCACACACCGGTTATGAATGTCTTGGGCAGTCGCGCACAAAGAAGAAGAGGGCGCGTGTCGTCAGTGTGGCCCAAGAAGTTGGGAAAGAATGTCAGCTCGACTTGTTCATCCGAGTCGCCAGGGAATAACCCGTCGCTGAGCCAGATGTGCCCGCGGTGTCCCCCTGAGGAATGTCTCCACGGCCCCTCCTCCGTTCACAGTGC
Source organism: Streptomyces sp. NPDC042371 (assembly GCF_056437465.1). Classification (NCBI taxonomy): domain Bacteria; kingdom Bacillati; phylum Actinomycetota; class Actinomycetes; order Kitasatosporales; family Streptomycetaceae; genus Streptomyces; species Streptomyces sp. NPDC042371. Next base: position 665,631 of record NZ_JBWKAP010000003.1, read on the forward strand.
TCCCCCCGTATCGGAGCCATGAGTTGAAGGGACACTACAACCGTCGCTGCGGACCTGTACATGTGACGCCCGTCACAACGGTGTCCGATGCAGGTCGCGGCTTTGGTTTGGATAATGCGCCAGGACGTAAAGCCGCAGAGCGGGGCGTCCTGCCCGAACCTTCCAGAGCGGATGTGTCGGATGGCGGTGCAAACAATGCAGCCGGGGTCGGTTGACGCGATGTGTGATTATGTGGACGCCCGGCGAGTGTCGGGGTGGATGCATGTCACTGCGGGGGACTTGGATGACTGGTCCGATGGATGAGCTATGGCCCCTGACGGCTGCCCAATCAGGAGTGTGGTATTCCGCTTCGCTCGGGCGCGGGTCGTCGGTCTACAATGTCGGCGAGCGGGTCGAAATCCACGGACCGATCAATCCGGAGATTCTCGAGAAGGCATACGGGGCGGCACTCGCGGAAGCGGAAACGCTTCGGCTCGTCGTTGCGGAGGGCCCGGAAGGGCCGTTCCAGATTCCCGGCCGCGCCGAGCAGGTGGCCGTGCGGCGACTGGACTTCACCGGTCAGGAAGATCCGGGCGCGGCGGCCGAGGCATGGATGGCGTCGGACGTGGAGTCCGCGTTCGACCTCGGACAGGGTCCGTTGTACGCTCCGGCCCTGCTCACGGTCGGTGTGAGCCGCCACATTCTGTACAGTCGCTACCACCACGTGATCATGGACGCTTGGAGCTCCGCGCTGATCACCCGGCGCACCGCCCAGCTCTACTCGGACGCGATGGCGGACCGTCCGGACAGCGGGACCCCGCTCTCTCCGTTCCGTGATCTGGTGGCGCGCGAGGCGTCCTATCGGGATTCGGAAGAGTACGAGGACGACCGCCGCTATTGGCTCAAGCGTCTGCGGGACGCCCCCGATCCGGTAACGCTCTCCGGCCGCCCTCACCGCACGCCGCAGAACATTCTCCGCAGGCGGACCACGCTCAGTGCGGGCCTTTCGGATCAATTGCGTTCCGCCGCCGCCGGACTCGGTGTCAGCCTCTCGGTGTTGGCGGTGACGGCGACCGCCGCATACGTCAGCGGTGCCACCGGAGAGAGCAGGATATCCGTCGGACTCCCGCTGTCCGGCCGTCTGGACGAGGTCGAGCGGAATACACCGGGAATGACGGTCAATGTTGTCCCGCTATTCATCACGGTGCGGCCGGAACTGCCATTGAAGAAACTGGCCCGACAAGTCTGGGCGCAGACGACCCGGGCTTCGCGGCACAGCCGTTTCCGCATGGAAGATCTGCGCCGCGAACGCATTCGGATGTCGGGGGATAACCTTCCCCACGGACCCGTCGTCAACGTCATGCCATTCGATGACGACATTCGCTTCGACGGTCACCCGGCAAAGACGAGCAGCCTCTCGCAGCGCCACACGGAAGACTTCTCCTTCGTCTTCTACGAGGGCGAACACGAAGGCTGCATCGAGGTGTACTTCGATGCGAACGACCGTATGTACAGCCGGGCGGAAATGGACGCCCACGCCGAGCGGTTCCTGCTTTTCCTGGAGCGCATGGCGGAAGCACTCCCGGACCAGCCGGTCGGTTCGGTCAGCCTGCTCGGCGCCGATGAGCGCGAGCGTGTCCTTGGTGAGTGGGGCAGCGGTCGCGCGGTGCGGGTGCCGGAGGGCACGGCGTCGGCCCGGTTCGAGGCGCAGGCCGCGCAGGTTCCGGATGCCGCGGCGCTGGTGACGGCGGACGGCAGCGTCGCGTACTCGTACGCCGAGTTGAACGCCAGGGCGAACCGTGTCGCGCGGCTGCTGGTCGAACAGGGCGTAGGGCCCGAGCAGTTGGTGGCGCTCGCGCTGCCGCGGTCGCCGGAACTCATCGTGGCCGTGCTGGGCGTTCTCAAAGCGGGTGCCGCATACCTGCCACTGGACGTGGAGTATCCGGCGGAGCGCATTCGTTTCATGATTGAGGATTCCCGGCCGCGCGTGATGCTGGTGGACTCGGAATCCGCCGCCACGCCTGCGGGAGCCTCCGACGAATGCGCCGTGGTCTCGCTGACCGACCCGGCGGTCGAAAGCCGCCTGGCGGCCTTGTCGCCCGCTGATCTGACGGACGCGGACCGACTCGGCGCGGCGGCGCCGGAGCAACCGGCGTACGTCATCTACACGTCGGGCTCGACCGGCACCCCCAAGGGCGTGGTCGTCCCCCACCCGGGCCTGGTGAATCTCGCCCTCGCGCTGCGCGAGCACTACGGGATCGGCGCAGGGAGCCGCGTGCTGCAGTTCGCGTCGCCGAGCTTCGACGCAGCGGCCTCGGAGATCTTCCGAACCCTGCTGGCGGGCGGGGCACTTGTCGTGGCGGATCCGGTGGACCTGACGCCCGGCGAGGCGCTGACGCGTGTCCTGGTGAACGCGGGCGTCACCCACTGCACCCTCCCGCCGTCGGCGCTGAGCGTGATGGACACGGCGACCGTTCCGGCGGCGATGACGCTGATCGTGGCGGGCGAGGCCTGTGACCCGGGCACGGTGGGGATCTGGTCCGCGGGCCGGCGGATGTTCAACGCGTACGGGCCGTCGGAGGCCACCGTGTGCTCGACGGTGAGCGATCCGCTGTCGGGGGCGGTGGTGCCGCCGATCGGCCGCCCGCTCGCCAACATACGGACGTACGTGCTGAACGCCGGGCTGTCTCCGGTGCCGCCCGGGGTGCCGGGGGAGTTGTACGTCGCCGGGGCCGGTGTCACGCGTGGCTATCTGAACCGCCCCGGGCTGTCCGCGCAGCGCTTCGTCGCCGATCCCCTCGGCCCTGCCGGGTCGCGCATGTACCGCACGGGTGACCTGGCGTCCTGGAACGACGACGGGACCCTGCGCTTCCTGGGCCGCGCCGACGACCAGGTGAAGCTGCGCGGCTTCCGCATCGAGCTCGGCGAGGTCGAGGCGGCGTTGACGGCCTGCCCCGGTGTCCGCGCTGCCGCTGCCGTCATCCGCGAGGACCGCCCCGGCGACCGACGCCTCGTCGGCTACGTCGTGGCCGACGGCGACGCCGTCGACATCGACCAGGTGAAGAAGACGGTCGCCGCACGGCTGCCCGACCACATGGTCCCCGCGGCCGTCGTCCCCATCGGCGTAGTGCCTCTCACGCCGAACGGGAAGGTGGACCGCAAGGCGCTGCCCGCACCCGACTACAGCAGTACGTCCGCCTCGTCCCGGGCTCCCCGGGACGCGCGTGAGGAGATCCTTGCCGCCCTCTTCGCGGACGTCCTCGGCGTCGACCAGGCCGGTGTGGACGACAGCTTCTTCGAACTGGGCGGGCACTCCCTGCTGGCCATGCGCCTCATCGGCCGCATCCGCGCGGTCATGGGAGTGGACCTGGTCATCCGCGACCTGTTCGCGGCCCCGACGATCGCCGCCCTGGCGCGCACGCTGGAAGCGACGACGCACCCGGCCGACCGTCCGGCGCTGGCGCCCGCCGCGCGCCCCGACCGCATGCCGTTGTCGTTCGCGCAGCGCCGGTTGTGGTTCCTGTATCGGTTGGAGGGGCCCAACGCGACGTACAACGTGCCGGTGGTCCTGCGGCTGTCCGGTGCCCTGGACGTCGATGCCCTGCGCGCCGCGCTGAACGACGTGGTGGCGCGGCACGAAGCCCTGCGCACGGTCTTCCCGGACGTCGACGGCCGCCCGTACCAGGACATCCGCCCGGCTGCGGAGGCGCAGCCCGAGGTGAGCGTGGAGACGGTCACCGAAGCCGAGCTGACCGGCGCGGTGGACCGCGCCGTCCGCCACCCCTTCGACCTCGCGACCGAACTGCCGCTGCGCGCCGCTCTGTTCAGCGTCGAGAATGCCGACGACGAGCACGTCCTCGCGCTGGTGATCCATCACATCGCCGGTGACGGCTGGTCGATGGGCCCCCTGGCCGGTGATCTGGGTGCCGCCTATGCCGCGCGACGCGCGGGCCGCGCGCCGTCGTGGGCGCCGCTGCCGGTCCAGTACGCCGACTACACCCTGTGGCAGCACAAGGTGCTGGGCGACGAGAACGACCCCGACAGTGTGCTGACCACCCAGCTCGACTACTGGAAGCAGGCTCTGGCCGGGCTGCCGGAGCGCCTGGAGCTGCCGACCGACCACCCCTATCCGGAGCAGGCCGGATACGAGGGCGCGTCGGTGCCGGTGGCGGTGGACGCTGAGGCGCACCGGGCCCTGGTCGCACTCGCGCGGTCACGGCAGACCACCGTGTTCATGGTGCTGCAGTCCGCCCTCGCCGTGCTGCTCCACCGTCTCGGCGCGGGCACGGACATTCCCCTGGGCACGCCGGTGGCGGGCCGGGGCGAGGAGGAACTCGACGACCTGGTCGGCTTCTTCGTCAACACCCTCGTGCTGCGCACCGACCTCTCCGGCGACCCCACCTTCGCCGAACTCCTCGACCGGGTATGCGCGACGAACCTGACCGCCTACTCCCATCAGGACATCCCCTTCGAAACCCTGGTCGAGGCGCTCAACCCGACGCGGTCCCTGGCCCACCATCCCCTGTTCCAGGTGATGCTCGCCTTCAACAACATCCCGCGCACCACACCGGACTTCGTCGGGGTCACGGCCACGCCGAGCACCGTCCGGGTCGAAGCCGCCCGGATGGACCTGTCCGTCAACCTCATCGAACAGCGCGACGCCGACGGCACCGCCGACGGGATCAGCGGTGTGATCTCGTACCGCACCGACCTGTTCGACCACGCCACGGTCACCGCCATGGCCGAGCGGCTCATCCGCGTGCTCAAGAGCGTCGCCACCGACGCGGAGCGCCGCGTGGGGTCGATCGAGCTGCTGTCGGGCGACGAGCGGCACCGCATCCTGGAGGAGCACAACGACACCGCCGCGCCGGTTCCCCGCGCCACGGCGCCCGAGCTGTTCCAGGCACAGACCGCGGCCACGCCGGACGCCATCGCGCTGATCGCCGACGGCACCCACCTCACGTACGCCGAACTCAACACCCGCGCCAACCAACTGGCACACCACCTGATCCAGCAGGGCGTCGGCCCCGAGCACATCGTCGCCCTCGCCCTGCCCAGGTCCCCCGACCTGATCACCGCACTCCTCGCGGTGTTGAAAGCAGGCGCCGCCTACCTGCCCATCGACACCGCCTACCCGGTCGACCGCATCCGCTTCATGCTGGCGGACGCCCGCCCCGCCCTCGTCCTGACCGACGCCACCACCAGCGACCTCTGGCCCGAGGGCACCCCCACCCTCCACCTCGACGACCCCGCCCTCCAGACCCGGTTGGCCGCACGGGAGGGCACCGACCCGACCGACGCCGACCGCCTGACACCACTGGACCCCGCCCACCCCGCGTACCTCGTCTATACGTCGGGTTCGACCGGCACGCCCAAGGGTGTGGTGGCCCACCACGCGGGCCTGGTGAACCTTGCACTCGCGCAGAGCGGCCAGTGGGGGATCGGTGCGGGCAGCCGCGTGCTGCAGTTCGCGTCGCCGAGCTTCGACGCCGCCGCGTCGGAGGTCTTCACCGCCCTGCTGACGGGTGGCGCGCTCGTGGTGGCCGACTCGGACCGGCTCATGCCCGGGGAAGCACTGACGTCCGTCCTGGTGGACGCGGGCGTGACCCACTGCACCCTCCCGCCGTCCGCGCTGAGCGTGCTGGACGCGGCGAGTGTTCCGTCCGCGATGACGCTGATCGTGGCGGGCGAGGCCAGCGACCCGGACACGGTGGGGCGCTGGTCGGCAGGGCGACGGATGTTCAATGCGTACGGGCCGTCGGAGGCCACGGTGTGCGCGACGGTCAGTGAGCCGTTGTCGGGCGCGGTGGTGCCGCCGATCGGCGGGCCCATCGCCAACGTACGGACGTATGTGCTGGATGCCGGGCTGTCTCCGGTGCCGCCCGGGGTGCCGGGTGAGTTGTACGTGGCCGGGGCCGGTGTCGCACGGGGCTATCTGAACCGCCCAGGGCTGACGTCGGAGCGCTTCGTCGCCGATCCGTACGGGCCCGCCGGGTCGCGCATGTACCGCACCGGTGACCTCGCGGCCTGGAACAACGACGGCAGCCTGCGCTACCTCGGGCGCACCGACGACCAGGTCAAGCTGCGCGGTTTCCGGATCGAGCTCGGCGAGGTCGAGGCGGCGTTGACCGCGTGCCCCGGCGTCGTGAGTGCTACTGCCGTCATCCGTGAGGACCGGCCCGGCGACCGGCGCCTCGTCGGCTATGTCGTGGCCGATGACGTCGTGGACGTCGACCAGGTGAAGAAGGCCGTCGCCGAACGACTGCCCGACTACATGGTCCCGTCCGCCGTCATGGTCCTGGACGCGCTGCCGCTGATGCCGAGCGGCAAGCTGGACCGCAAGGCGCTGCCCGCACCCGACTACGCGCCGGCCACCCGCACCCGCGCCCCGAGCACCCCGCAGGAGAAGGCCCTCACCGACCTCTTCGCCGACGTCCTGGGGCTCGACCCCGACCGCGTAGGCGTCGACGACGGCTTCTTCGCCCTCGGCGGCGACAGCATCAGCTCCATCGTCCTGGTCAGCCGGGCCCGCGAACGCGGCCTCGACCTGACACCGCGGGACGTCTTCCGGCACCACACCGCTAAGCAGCTCGCCCACAGAACGGGAATGCTGACGGTCGGCGGCAGCCAGAGCGCGTCGGAGGCGGACGACGGAACCGGTTCGGTTCCGCTGACGCCCATCATGCGGTGGCTCGTCGAGCCCGAGCACACGTACGAGGCGTTCTTCCAGGCACGACTCGTGCAGGTCCCCGCAGGTGTCGGGCGCGAGCGACTTGTCGACATCCTGACGGCCCTCATCGACCGTCACGACCTCCTGCGGGCCCGACTGACGGGGGACGGTGTCCAGGACGACTGGGCGCTGTCCGTCCGTCCGGCGGGGAGCCCGCAGGCCCTCACGGCCGACGCGGCCCTGACCCGGGTCGACTGCGCCGACGCGACGGCGGCCGAGCGTGAGCAGTTGCTCGCCGAGCACGCCGCGCAGGCGCAGGGCCGTCTGGCGCCGCGCGACGGAGTCATGCTGCAGGCCGTCTGGTTCGATCACGGCTCTCAGGAGCCGGGCCGCCTGCTCCTGACGATCCACCACCTGGTCGTCGACGGCGTCTCCTGGCGCATCCTGCTGCCCGACCTCGCCGCCGCGGGAGCGGCCGTGCTCGGCGGCCGCACTCCGGAGCTGGCACCGGTTCCGACCTCCTTCAAACGCTGGGCGGAGCAGCTCCAGACGCTCGCGGGCGAACCGGAGACCACGGACTCCCTGCAGCACTGGACCGATGCCCTGTCCGACCCCGAACCTCCCCTCGGCCGTCGCAGGCCGACTCCGGGCGAGGACACCGCGGCGCGACTCGACTCGCTGAGCGTGACGGTTCCGGTGGAGTTGTCGGAGGCGCTGCTCACGCGGGTGCCCAGCACGCTGCACGCCGGAGTCGAGGACGCACTCGTGACGGCGTTCCTGCTCGCGGTGAACCAGTGGCGGCTCGCGCGCGGTGAGCCGGGTGCCGCCGGTGCGACGTCCCTCCTGGTCGATGTCGAAGGGCACGGGCGGGAGGACCTGTTCGCGGGCGCCGACACCTCGCGGACGGTGGGCTGGTTCACGGCCGTCGCCCCGGTGCGGCTCGATACCGGCAGGGTGTCCTGGGGCGAGGTCCGGCGCGGCGGTCCGGCCGCCGGGCGGGTCCTGCAGCGGGTCAAGGAGCAGTTGCGTGCCGCGTCGGAGCGGCGGATCGCGTACAGCCTGTTGCGCTACCTCAACCCGAAGACCGCGCCCGGTCTCGCAGCGCTGCCCGGCGCGCAGGTGGCGTTCAACTACTTCGGGCGGGTCGGCCTCGGCCGCTCCCACCCCGAGGGCGACTGGCAGCAGGTGAGCGGCGGTACGCCCACGGGTGGCCTCGACCCCCGGATGGGTCTGACGCACGCGCTGATGGTGAACGCGGCGACGACGGAGGGCCCGGCAGGACCGGAGCTGTCCGCGACGTGGTCGTGGCCGCGCGACGTTCTGACGCGCGGGGACGTGGAGCGGCTCGGCGAGGGCTGGATCACTCACCTCAAGGCGCTGGCCGCGCACGCCGACGGGCCCGACGCGGTCGGCAGGACGCCGTCGGACCTCTCCCTCGTCAACCTCAGCCAGAGCCAGATCAGCCGACTTGAGAAGAAGTGGCGCGGGAAGCGGTGACGCCCTGAGCGTCGTCGCCACCGCCCTGTTCGACCATGTGAGTTGGAGTGTGATGTTGCAGTGACCGCCGTCTACGAGGACGCAGCCGTCCGATCCCGTGTTCTCGACTTCCTGTCGCGCTACGTGGACGACCCCGCCGAGTTGGAAGGCATACAGCTGATCACCGGTGGGGTGCTCAGTTCGCTGGCGACCGTTGCGCTCGTCAGCCACCTCGAGAAGGAGTTCGGCGTCGACATCGACGACGACGACCTGGAGATCGAGAACTTCGACACGCTGGACAGCATCGTGCGGTTCGTGCAGGGGAAACAGGCATGAGCCAGCCGCCGCCGGACGCGGCCGCGCTGGGACGGCTGCTGCTGCCGCTGGCCGACGAGATCGAGGCGGCGAAGGCGGTGCCCGAGCACGCCCTCGCGGCGGTCGTCCGGTCCGGTGCGATGGCCGCGATGGTGCCCGCGGAGTACGGGGGACGGCCGCTGAGCCACCAGCGGTACGGCGAGCTCAGCCGGGCGGTGGCCCGCACCTCGGCGTCGCTGCAGAGTCTGCTGACCGTGCACGGAATGGTGTGCGCGAGCCTGAGCCGCTGGGGGTCGGAGGCCGTTCGGCAGCGGCTGCTGCCGCGTCTCGCCGCGGGTGAACTCGTCGGGGCGTTCGGCCTCACCGAGGACGGCGCGGGCAGCGACGCGGGGGCCGTGGGGACGACGGCTACGCCGGAGGAGGTCCCGGCAGGATCCGGTGCGACAGATGCCGGTGCGGCAGGCGCCGGTGTGACGGACGCTGGTGTGGCAGCCACTGGTGCGGCGGAAACCGTGTGGCGTCTGGACGGCACGAAGCGCTGGCTGTCCTTCGGCCAGCTCGCCGACTGCTTCCTGGTCTTCGCCAAGCACGGTGACCGCAGCGTCGCCTTCCTCGTCCAGCGGGACGACCCGGGCGTCACGGTGGTCCCCAGCCGGCCCACCAGCGGCTTCCGCAGCGCCATGCTGGCCGACCTGCACCTGGACGGCTGCCGCGTCCCCGCCGACCGCATGGTGGGCCGCCCCGGCTTCGGCGTGTCCCAAGTGGCGGGCAGCGCACTGTCGTTGGGGCGGCTCTGTGTCGCGTACGGCTCCCTCGGGATCGCCGAGGCGTGCTGCGACGCGATCATCGGCCACACCAGCAGCCGCAAGCAGTTCGGCGGGCGGCTGATCGATCTGCAGCTCGTGCGTGGACTCGTCAGCGACGCCGTGCTCGACACCGAGGCGGCGCGGCTCCTGTGCGAGCAGGCGGCGCGGGCCATGGACACCCAGGACGACTGGCTGATCCAGCACGTGCTCACCGCCAAGCTTGCGGCGTCCCGTGCGGCGGACCGGGCCTCGGCCGCGGCAGCCCAACTGCACGGCGCGGCAGGCATGGTGGAAGGCGGCCCGGTGGACCGCTGGGTGCGCGACGCACGGGTGATGCAGATCATCGAGGGCAGCACGCAACTGCTGCAGGACCTTCTCGCCGAGGAGAGCCTGCAGCGCTTCCGGGTGCGCAGGCGCCACCCGCAATATCCTTTCGAAGCAGGAGCCGACAGTGCCGAGTGAGCTGGTCAAGTGTGTCGTCTGGGACCTCGATGACACGGTGTGGGAGGGCATACTCTCCGAAGGCCCCGGAGTGAAGCTGCGCCCCGGCGTCCGTGAGCTGATCGAGACGCTCGACGAGCGCGGCATCCTGCAGTCGATCGCCAGCAAGAACGACGAGAAGGCCGCCCTCGACGAACTCGAACGCCTAGGCATCCGCGACTACTTCCTCGTCCCGCACGTCTCGTGGCAGCCCAAGTCGGGGCTGATCCAGAGCATCGCGGAGCGGCTCAACATCGGCCTGGACACGCTGATGTTCGTGGACGACTCAGCCTTCGAGCGGGCCGAGGTCGAGTTCGTACACCCGCAGGTGCGGTGTGTGGATGCCGTCGAGACCGCGGACCTGCTCGACCGCCCGGAGCTGACCCGGCCGGTGACCGAGGACGGGCGTGCCCGGCGCACCCTGTATCTGCAGGCGGAGGAGCGCACCGCCTACGAGAAGTCGTTCGCGGGCCCGCAGGTCGAGTTCCTCAGGTCGCTGGACATGCGCCTCGCGATCGAGGTCGCCACCCCCGAGGACCTGGAACGCGCCGCGGAACTCACCGAGCGCACCCACCAGCTCAACACCACCGGCCTGACCTTCTCCAAGGCGGAGCTGCGCGAGCTGATGGACCGGCCGGACCAGACACTCCTGGTCGCCCGGCTCTCGGACCGCTTCGGCACGTACGGCACCATCGGCCTCACCCTGGTCGGCAAGACGGCGGAGGAGTGGCGGATCCGTCTGTTCCTGATGTCCTGCCGTGTGATGGGCCGCAACGTCGGAGGCGCCATCCTGCGCTATCTGGCGCAGACGGCCGAGGCCGAACAGGTGCGTCTGACAGCCGACTTCAAGCCCACGGACGTCAACAAGGCGATGTACACGGTCTACCGCCTTGCGGGCTTCAAGAAGACCTCCGTCGAGGACCCCGTGCGGGTGCTGGAGATGGCCCCCGGCCTGCCGCACACCTACCCCGACTACCTGGCCCTGTCGCTGCCCTTGAGGAGTGCGCCGTGACCCTGCTGATCACGTGGTCGGATGCCGGCCCCGACACGGTCGTACGCCGGACCGTCGAGCCCGGTGAGATCGCCGCCGCGCTGGCCCCCGCGGGCGTCCGCTACGAGCAGTGGGCACTCCGCGCCGACGTGCCCGAAGACCCGGACCCCGCAACGGTGTTGAGCGCCTATCGGGACGAGGTGGACGGCCTGGCCGCCGCCGAGGGCTTTGCCACCATCGACGTCGTGGGGCTGCGCCCGCGCAAGGACCTGGGGTGGCGGCTGACCGCCAAGGCCGAGCGGAGGAAGTTCCTCAGCGAGCACACGCATGACCACGACGATGAGGTGCGGTTCTTCGTCGCGGGCGCCGGGGCCTTCTATCTGCACGTCGGCAGCGAAGTGCATGCCGTGCTGTGCGAGGCGGGGGACCTGTTGGGGGTGCCGCGCGGGACCAAGCACTGGTTCGACATGGGGGCTGCACCCTCGTACACCGTCATTCGCTTCTTTCACGACGAGGACGGGTGGGTCGGCAACTTCACCGGCAGCGACATCGCTTTGAAGTTCCCCGATTTCGACGCGCTCGCGGCGGACCGGCTGACCATGGCTCAATAGTGCTCTTGACCGTGATGAAACCGCACAGGGAGCCTGTTCCAGGACAGAAGGCCCACAAGGCTACTCCTGTTTCGTGTTCCACTCGCGTATGGAGGTTCCATGGACATCCAGATGAGCACCGAGGTCGACAGCGACCTGGGTGAACTCGAAGTACTCGAGATGGACGAACTGCAAGTCAGCGGTTCGTCCACGGCCTACAACTACATCGCCAAGAACGCGGACCGTTCCTCGGAGATATCGGGGGGCTGACCGGCCCGGCCGCACGGCTTCGCGAGGAGCTCACAAGATCTTCCGCATTCTCCGGCGCCCTGCGCCCTGCGCCCTGCGCGCTGCCGGAGTGGGCGCCTTGTGAGCTCCTTCGGTTCTCTGCGGGCCGATTCGGACTTCCAGCACCTCGCGCACCCGGTCGGCTCCATCCGTCCGGATCAGGACGGATGGCATGGATCTCTTGCTGCTCTTTCCGCCGCTCACCGAGGCAACTCTCTTTCCGTATCTGAGTCTGCCCTATCTCACCGGTCACGTCCGTCGGTCCGGTTTCAGTGCACATCAGGTCGATCTGAGCATCGAACTGGTCCATCGGCTCCTGGACGGCCCGGCGCTCACGCGGGAGGCCGCCGCTCTGGACACGGCGCAGGACCTGCCGACCTGGTACCGGGCGGCGGTGGCCGATGCCGCCCTGGAGCATCTCGGCGAGCTGCGCGACTTCGTCCTGACGAAGGACCCGGCGCCCGGCCTCGGCCCCGTGCGCGCGGTGCGACTGGCCCGGCAGGCCGCCCAACTGATGGTGCGCGAATCGCCGTTGTCGCAGGTGTGGGACGACTTCGACGCACTCGACCGTGCGGTGCTCAGCCTCTCGGACACGCAGCTCGGCTCTCTCGACTTCGCGACCCGGAAGCTGCACAAATTGCTGACGGACGCGCTCGACGAGTCCGCGCCAAGGGCGGTCGGCATATCCGTCGCCTTCTTCAGCCAGCTGGCACCGGCGCTGTTGATCGCCCGGTGGATACGGCTCCGGCACCCGGGCTTACCCATCTGCCTCGGTGGACAGCAGGTCATGCTGCGCCACGACGAGTTGGCCGCGATGACCTCGGTACGTACAGCGGTGGACGCGCTCTGCGTCACGGCGGGCGAAGAGCCCTTGGAGCGCTGGCTGGCCCATCTCACCACCGGAAACACCGCACGCTCCGATGTGCCGGGGATGAGGTGGCTGAGCCCCGGAGAAGGCGCGACGGCCCCCACCCGTATGCCCACGCTCCACTTCAAGGACGTGGGCGCCCCCGACTACGGCGGGCTGAAGGTGCACTCCTACCTCAATGACACCGTCGTCCTCTCCATGGTGTCCTGCGTGGGCTGTTACTGGGGACGCTGCATCTTCTGTTCCTACGGCAACCGGTCCCTCGAACGCGGGGCCTACCAGCAGGCTTCCCCGAGGCAACTCGCGGACGCCATACGCCGGATCGTGGAGAGCACCGGAATCGACTTCGTCACCGTCGTCGACGAGAACACCAATCTGCGACTGCTCGCCAGGGCCATGCGGCTGGTGCGCGAGAGCGGCCTTCACGTCCGTTTCAATACACGCAACCGGCTGGAACCGATCCTGCTCGATGCGGCCTTCTGTAAAGAGCTGGCCGAACTCGGCTGCGAGGGAATGGCCGTCGGCTACGAGGGCGTCACACAGCGACTCCTCGACAAGCTGGACAAGGGTGTCGATGCCGCGGACTTCCAAGCCATCCTCGACAACCTCGCGGCAGCGGACATCCGGGTCAACCTCTCGGTCATGGGTGGCCTGCTGGACGAGACGGAGGAGGAGGCCGAGGAATCGCTCCGCTTCCTGGAGCGCAATCGGGAGAAGTTCGCCATTGACGCTTTCGAGCTCATGGTGGCCGAGCCGGAAACCCGCCTGGTGGCCGAGCCGGACCGCTTCGGAGTGGTCCTCGACGACAGCTCAGCCTCTTTCGCCGACAACCGCGAACTCAATTACCTGGGCGGCAGGGTGGGCAGGCGGCACACCGTCGTCGGCGGCCCCGGACGCCCCGACATGCTCAAGCGGCTCAAGTACGGGATGCGCCGGATCTCGGCGGCTGGGGGCGGGGCCGCCAAAGCCACGGAGGTCAGCAAAACCCCAGATCAGCCCCCAGCCAAGCGCATCGCCCTGCGCCCCCACCCCTGGATCCGGAGCGCTCCGGCCAGGTTCGACCTGCGCGGTCCGGGCGGCGGCTCCACCCTCTTGGCCGATCCGGTACGGGAACAGGTCTACTCATTGCCGAAGAATCATGTGACCCGAAGCGCCGCGCCCGGTGGGCCCCTGATCGCGACCAGCGCGCAGGGCCGGTCCCTTCTCGGCAAACTCGCCGCCGCGGACGTGGGTGCCCTGTACGCCCTGTGCGACGAACCGCTCACGGCAACGCGTCCGTCACGCTGAAGGAGTCACACGGTGCACATCACGCTGGTCAACATGCCCTGGGCCTCGATCGACTTTCCTTCCCTGGCCCTGGGAATTCTCAAGCAGCGCGTCGCGGACGAGTTCCCGGACAGTCGCGTCGACGTCGTGAACGCCAATCTGGACTACCTCGACTGGATCACCGAGCGGGCAGGGCTGACGCGCGAGGAGTACAACTTCTGCTGGGACTCCTACTTCACCGGCTACAGCGAGTGGATCTTCTCCTCCGCTCTGTACGATGATCCGCAGTGGCGCAACACCGAATTCGCGGACCTCGTGGCGGGAGCGGTCCCGGGGGACATGCTCAACAAGGGGCGAGAACTGCACGCGCTCGCTCCCGAGTACATCGAATCCCTGGTCACCCGCATCCTCGCCGACCGGCCCGACGTCGTCGGCTTTTCGACGACGTTCGCGCAGAACAGCGCCGTGCTCGCGGCGGCGAGACTCATCAAGAAGACGGCACCCGAAGTGTGTGTGGTGCTGGGCGGCGGGAATTGTGACGGGCCTCAGGGCGCCGCGCTCCACCGCGGTTTCCCGTTCATCGACTACGTCAATCGCGGCGAGGGAGAGCTGTCGTTCACGCGGCTCCTCTCCAGTCTTCGCGACAATTCGAGCCCCGCGGACATTCCCGGGCTCTGCTGGCGCGCCGCGGACGGCACGTCGCACGCCAACGCCATGAGCGCGGCTCCTTTGCCTGCGTCGGCACTGGTCACACCGGATTACACGGACTACTTCGAGCAGCACGCGGCGTCCCGCGCGGGAGCCATGGCCGAGCCTCATCTGGTGGTGGAGAGCTCACGCGGCTGCTGGTGGGGGCAGAAGCACCACTGCACCTTCTGCGGGCTCAACGGTTCGTTCATGGAGTTCCGCAGCAAGAGCCCGGACCGGTTCGTCGAGGAACTGCTCGCGATGACGGAGCGCTACCAGGTGCTCAACGTCGCCGTGGCCGACAACATCCTCGACATGAATTACCTGCGGTCGATGGTCCCGAGGCTCGCGGAGGCCGACTGCGACCTGCGCATCAGTTACGAGATCAAGTCCAACATGCGCCGCGAACAGCTCGCCTCCCTCGTAGCCGCCGGAATCCACTACGTGCAGCCCGGCATCGAAAGCCTCAACGGCCGTGTGCTGAAGCTGATGGACAAAGGCGTGACCGGCTGCCAGAACGTCCGCATGATGCGCGACGCGGAGTCGGTGAGCCTCGGCGTCGTGTGGAACTACCTCTTCGGCTTCCCGGACGAGACCGAAGAGGATTACGACGCGGTCATCGACCAGTTCCCCGCGATCCACCACCTCGCCCCGCCCAACGGGGTCACCCGCATAGCCATCGAACGCTTCAGCCCCTACTTCAACCGCCCGGAACTCGGCTTCGGCGACCTGCGGCCCGCCGCGCACTACGCGGTGATCTACGACCTCCCGGAATCCGAACTCCGCGACATGGCCTATGTCTTCGACGCGGCGCACCAAGGCATTTCCACCACGCACGCGGAGCGGTTGGAGAAGGCCGTCGAGACCTGGCGCCATGAGTTCCCCCGGGGCCGGCTGACGCAGTGCGACCTGACGGACTCCATAGTCCTCACCAACACCCGCCCCGGCTTCACCTGGCGGACGCGGGTCATCGAGGACCCCTGGGAGATGGCCGCGTTCCGCCTGCTGGAACAGCCCTGCACAAGCGACGTACTGCTGAAGAAGCTCAGGGCGGACGACAGTCAGGTCGCCGCGGAGGACCGGTCGGCGGACGACCTGTCGGCCTTGCTCGCCCGCTGGCGCACGCTGGGACTGCTCTTCGAGGACGGTGGCCAGGCCGTGCACGTCGTCCCGCATGCCGCCAACCAGGACCTGATGCGCTGGGTGACGCGCGACGGCAGTCCGGCACTGGTGCCCGCACTGCTGGACGGCCACGGATCGGCGGACCGCGCTCCGAAAGCGACCGCGGCGACGGCACTCCGGTCCTGGCGGGAACGCGACGAAGAGACGCGCACCAGGGACGGCATATACATAGGGGAGGAGCGGTACGAGAACACGCCCGTCCAAACCGTCTCGGACCTGGTCGCGCGAGGCGCCCGGCATGTCGCCCTCCCAGAGCCCCTGATCCTCGGCCAGGACGACCTCGAAAAGGACCGGCAGGCGGTCCGCGGGCTCAGCCACGTAAGGGAGTTGACGGGACACGGTCTCTCCGTCGAGTGGGACCTGGACCTAGGCGCCGAGACCGAACGGTGGCGGCTGTTCAGCCACCTGTACCCGCCGCGTTCGCTGGCGGGCCCCGACGGTGACGCCGTCCTCGACCAGTGGCGCACCACGTTCCACATGAACAAGTGCGGCTACCGGCGGGGCACGGGCTTCATCGAGGTCACCGACCTGCGCCTGGGAAAGCAACGGCGCGTCATCATGCGGAAGATCAACAAAGCGAAGCTGGCATCGCTCCTGGACGGCGCCCCTGTCTCGGACTTCCGCCAGCGGGAGGTTGAAGCGTTCACGAAGTCAGGCCTGGTCCACCAAGTCGGCTCCCTCCTGTGGTGGTTGCCCTCCCGCATCACCCGCTGGCCGGTCGTGGGGTGACGGAACATGCCTGACGAAGAAGCTGCCCTGCCGCTGCGCTCCCTCAACGCGGCCGAATGGGACCACACTTACGACTCCACGAACGCCGGATGGGACGAGGAACCGCATCCGGCACTCGGCGAACTCCTGGCCGAGCACGCCCCGCCCCCGGCCCACGTGCTGGACGTCGGCTGCGGCCTCGGCACCACCGCCCGCTGGCTCGCCGACCGCTCGTACACCGTGACGGGCTGCGACTTCTCGGCCCAGGCGATCAAAGAGGCCCGGCGCCGCGCTCCGGCCGGTTCGGCGGTGCGGTACGAGGTCCTGGACGTCACCGGCCACGTACCCCTGGACCCGTTCCCGGTGGTCCTCGACCGCGGTGTGCTGCACACCTGCCCCACGCACCATGAGCGTCGGAGGTTCGCGGAGTCGATGTCCCGGTTGTGCCGGACGGGCGGGCTGTGGGTACATGTCGGGGCGGCCGCGCTCAACGAGGAGGACGCCCTTGACCAGTCGCGCGGACCGTCCTGGACCACGGAGGAGGCCTTCCTCGACGCGGTGTCGCCGTGGTTCACGGTGCTCGACCACCGGATCGCCGACTTCGGACGACGGACGGGCGTGACGGACTGGCCCGCTCGGTACGTCGTGCTCCGGAGGAGCACCACCCGGGAACGGTCGCCCATTTCGCCCATGAAGGCATCTGATCACAGTCAGTGACCACCGAATCGAACTAGCCGAATGATCCAGAGCCTTGAAGAACGCCACCGGGACACCCGCGTACGCCCGCACACACTGCCCCTGAGGGCACAGGTGCGCCATCAACCCGCCTCAACATGCCTGTTCTACAAGCAAGTTGATGGCCCGCCTGCGGTGGATGGCGGTGGCCCGGCGCGACGGGCGGCATCGGCGTCCACGAAGAACCGGGCGCGCCCGCGCCGAGCGGCCGAGTGTTCCGTCGTAGGACCGCACAGCTGGCCCGGATCGTGTGCAGTCATCCGCCCGCACGCCAGCGGTCCGCCCGCTTCCGTCCTCTTCCGTCCGCCTTCGCTCCTCGGTGGTGGACCCTCCGAGTGCCGCGGTCGGCGGGTCCGGTCACGGATGGCGACGCCCGCTTGCCGCGTGGCTGAAAACTGCAGCTGAGTTACCCAACAATCTTGGGATTCTCTGGTCATGCGCCTCTCCAGGCACTTAAGTACCTCTGAGGCACTCGCTATCGGCCAAGAGCGAAAGCTGGCGTCCCCGTTTTGCGCCAGCGGTCGCCTCCGTACCGTTCGTCGGCCCACCCCGCTGTCCTGTCCACCGCACGACCGTGCCACCCCGTCCCAACTGCCCCGAGGGTCCTTCCGCCTATGGCCGCCCGTGCACACCATTCGGTGTCGTGCTCACATCACCCGGCGAGCCGCAGTGCTCACGGCAGCGGACGGCAGGCGACCCGCCGCAGAGCACGCCCCGCGCGGCCGGGCCGAGAGGGACGCTGATGGAGAGTTCGAACCCGGCGGGCCGGGCGAACCCGGTCGGCCGAGACGCAGACCTCTATGCGGCGGTGCAGGACATCCAGGCGGGCTACTGGATGCAGATGCGGCAGGTCCTTGCCCGGACGGGCACCTGGCCGCAGTGGACGTCCCGCACCCAGGTCCTCGGGGTCGTCGCGGCTCAGGCCAACGTTGTCGAGCTGTGGCTGAAAGAGGAACCGGAGAGCCTCGCTGCCCGGGTGATGTACGCCAGGGTCGCCACCGAACGCGTGCTGCAGGCCCACCGGAAGAACTGGGCGCGTGACTACCGGCGGGCAGGTGACCTGGAGAAACTGGTGGCCCGGGCCCGCGACGCGTGCCACAAGGCGGGCGAGGGGAACCCCGACGACTCGGTGCCCTGGATCTGCCGCCTCGCCCTGGCCGAAGCGGACACGACAGGACGCTACCCGGAGCACCACGTGGCTCCGCCGCCCCATGAGTATCTGCTGCCCGGCGGGCCGTGGGGCCTGCTCGGGGAAGTGCACCGACGGGATCCGTTCAACCGCGAGGCCTGGCACCGCATGTCCCAGGCGCTCCAGGCCCGCCCGGGCCCGGCGGGCCACCAGGCGGTCGCGACGGACTTCGCCCGCTGGACGGTCTCTTTCTCGCCGCCCGACTCGCCCCTGCTCCTGCTGCCCCTCTATGCCCGTGTGCAGGAGCACCGGGAGCGACAGGACAGCGGCGCCGAGGTCATGCTGAACCTCCTGTGGACGAGGGAGGACACCACCCGTGCCATCACGCAGGCATTCGAGGGCTGGTTCCAGAAGTGCGATCCGGCCACCAGCTCCCAGCTGGATCTGAACTACCTCGCCTACGCCCTGGCGAGGGGCGGCTTCGCCCAGTGGGCGTCCGAAGTGTTCGATGCCATCGGCGACTTCGCCACTCCTGCCCCGTGGCAGTTCGACTCCCGGCACCCCGAGGGTCAGTGGCGGAGGGCATTCGAGGAGGACCGCGTCGCCTGTCGGAGATCCCACCCGCGGAACACGGGAAGACACCCGTGACCGCCGACCCGGTCCCACGGGCGGGCGCCACCACGGCCCGCCGGTGGCCCGGCAGCCACCTCACCTGCATCCCCCCATTTCAGCTTTCCTGTGCGGAGAACCAATGACCTCGGTAAGAGCACCGCGCCAGCAGCCGAACCCGGTCGACGACGACGGTGAGGACGCGCGCCTCCTCCAGTCGCTGGGCTACACCCAGCAACTGCACCGCCGGATGGGGGCCTTCGGCAACTTCTCGGCCTCCCTGTCGGTCATCTCGATCATGTCGGGGACCTTGCTCCTGTTCGGCTACGGCCTGAACTCGGGAGGCCCCGCGGTGATCACATGGGGGTGGCTCGCCGTCGGGCCCCTGGTGCTGTGCCTAGCCGCGGCCCTGGCGGAGATCACCTCCCGCTACCCCACGAGCGGCGGCCTGTACTACATGGCCCGCCAGCTCGGAGGCGAGCGCTGGAGCTGGTACACAGGCTGGCTCAACCTCCTGGGCCTGCTCGGCGGAATAGCCGCGCAGGACTTCGGCATCGCGACGTTCACCGCAGCGTGGCTGAACCTGCAGTTCGACTACACGGCGAGCTCGGGCTCCCTGCTGGCCATCTACGCGGTCATCCTCGCGCTGCACGCGGTCCTGAACCTCTTCGGCACCCGGCTGATGAACATCCTGACGTCCATCAGCGCGTGGTGGCACCTGGCAGGAGCCGTCGTCATCATCGGCTCCCTGGCGCTCGTGCCCTCCCACCACCAGTCGGCCGGTTTCGTGTTCTCCGAGTTCACCAACAACACCGGCTGGGGCGCCCCGGCGTACGTGATCCTCCTCGGCATGCTGCTGCCGGTCTTCGCCCTGGCGGGGTACGACACCTCGGCCCACCTGAGCGAGGAGACCAACCACGCCTCCGTCGCCGCGGCTCGCGGGGTCTTCCGTTCGGTGGCGGTGTCCTGGATCGCCGGCGGCATCCTGCTGACCACGCTGCTGTTCGCCATCCAGGACTACACCGCGACCCTGGCAGGACCGACCGGCGTACCCGTGGCGCAGATCCTCCTGGACGCACTGGGCATGGCGGCGGCCAAGGCTCTGCTGCTCGTGATCATCGTGGCCCAGTTCCTGTGCGGCTACACCGTGACCGCCAGCGCCAGCCGGATGATCTACGCCTTCGCCCGCGACGGCGCCCTGCCCGGATCGACGCGCTGGAAGAAGCTCAGCCGCCGCACCGCCATCCCCGCCAACGCGGTCTGGCTCGCGGTCGCCGTGGCCTTCGTGCTCGCGCTGCCGTCGCTGTACTCCTCAACGGCGTTCGCGGCGGTGACCGCCATCTCCGTCGTGGGATTCACCTCGGCCTACGCCATCCCGGTGCTGCTGCGACTCATCCACCGCGACCGGTTCACCCCGGGGCCCTGGAACCTGGGCCGCTGGAGCCGTCCGATCGGCTGGACCGCGGTGGTGTGGGCGGCCGCGGTGACGGTGCTGTTCCTGCTGCCGCAGAGCAGCCCGGTCACCGCCACCACCTTCAACTACACCCCCGTGGCCGTAGTGGTGGCCTTCCTCATCGCCGCCCTGTGGCGCCGCTTCGGACGCGACTCGTACCATGTGCCCCGCTCCAGTTCCTCCACCGAGGACAAGCAGTACGAGGGCATCATCTGATGTCGGCGACACCGCGTGTCGCCCCCTCCACGACCTCAACGCCCCACGGGAGTACGGTGACCGGCCCCACGGAGTCCATCGAATCGGCACAGCAACTCACCGTGGCCTGGCGCGCCATGGTGCTCGACCGCGATGCGGACGCGGACGTGCGCGACCTCCCCGGCATCGCCGTCCGCTGGGCCGACTGCAGCTTCTCGTTCTACAACTGCATCACTCTGACCGAACCGGGAGCGGGAGCCGATCTCGTCGCGAAGCGCCTGACTCAGGCGGCGGACATCATGCGCGCGAAGAAGCACCCGGGCTTCCTGTGGCTCTTCGAGGACCTCCTCGACGACGAGGCCCGCACCGCGCTGGCCCCGGCGGCCGAGCGGGCCGGTCTGGAGTACGCCTTCCCCGGCACGGGCATGGCCGGAGACCTGCTGCCCGTCCCCGACCCGGCCCACCCCGACCTGACGTTCGTACGCGTACGCACCGACGAGCACCTGCAGGCCTACGCGGACCTCCAGTCACGCGCCTACGGGTTCCCCGTGGAGGAGAGCCGCGACGGCCTGGTCGGATCCGCGCGCTGGAAGAGCGAGATGTACGCCTACCTGGCCATGCGCGGCGACGTCCCGGTGGCGTGCGCCACGACGGTCGAAGCGGCTGGCCGCCTCTTCGTCGCCTTCGTCGCCACCGACCCGGACTGGCAGCGCAAGGGATACGGCGAGGCGGTCACACGCAAGGCACTGCACGAGGGCGCCCGGGCCACCGGCCTGACCCGCGCCACCTTGCACGCGACGGTCGCCGGGGCCCCGGTTTACCCGCGTATCGGATTCAAGCCGAACACACCCATCCACTTCTACAGCCTGAAGGAGTGACATCTCCCGTCACTTCTTCGGCTCCGCCGCGCAGGCAAGGTCCCTGGCCGGGCGCTGTCCGTCGGCCAGGAAGGCCGTCACCGAGTTGTTCGCGCACATGTTGCGACCGAACGGGTAGACACCGTGCCCGCCCTGGTCGGCGGTCACCATCGTGGCCCGGTCACCGAAGGCCCGCCGCAGCTTCACGGCGCCGACCAGGGGGGTTCCGGGGTCGCGTTCGTTCTGCACCATCAGTACGTTCGACGGGCCGCGGTCACCGATCCGCACCGGCGGCTCGACCCGGCTGTCCGGCCAGTACGCGCAGGGCTTGATGCTTCCGGTGCTCCCGCCCAGCATCGGGTACTTCAGCCGGTCGGTCGCGGCGCTGCGCTGGTAGTCACGGACCTTGCCGGACCAACGCGAGTCACCGCAGGTCACGTAGAAATGACTGGCCAAGAGGTTCTCCTGGAGCGGCGGCGGAGGCGGCAGCGGCCTGCCCTTGTCCAACGCCTGCCAATCCTTGGCCAGTTGGGGCAAGAGTCCGTCGACGTAGAGACGATCGAACGTCACCCCGCGGAACAGCGTCCCGTCGATGCCGCCGACCGGTTCGGCATCCAGCCGCTTCGCGAGTTCGAAGAACTTGGCGGTCACCTGCTTCGGCGTGGTGCCCAGACCGTACTCGGGGTGCGCGGCCACGTGCGCCGCGAAGTCCGGGAACCGGTCCGCCATGCCGCGGCCGAGCAGACGGAAGTTCGCCCGGTCGTAGCCGCCGGGGCCCATGTTGCTGTCGAGCACGATCCGGTCGCTGCGCCCGGGGAACAGCGTCGTGTACACCGCGCCGAGGTAGCTGCCGTAGGAGGCACCGAGGTAGGAGGCCTTCGGCTCGCCGAGCGCCGCCCGGATCCGGTCCATGTCGCGCGCGGTGTTCGCGGTGGTGGTGTGCGGCAGCATCCACGCCGTCCGGGACGTGGCGCACCGTTTGGCGATGGCCCGCGCGCGCGGCGCCTCCTTGGCGACGTCGGCCGCGGTGTGCGCGTACGGCGGGAAGTTGCCGCGCGCCTGCTGCTGCGGTGTCAGGTCGCAGGTGACCGGCGTGCTGCGGCCGACACCGCGCGGGTCGAAGCCGATCACGTCGTAGGAGTCGAGGACGTCCTTCGGCAGCCCGGCGCCTGCGAGAACGGCCGGGTAGTCGAGCCCGGAGCCGCCGGGGCCGCCCGGGTTGGTCAGCAGCACACCGCGGCGCTTCGAAGGGTCCTTGCTCGCCAGCCGGGAGACGGCGATCTCGATCTGGCGGCCTTCGGGGGCGCGGTAGTCCAGCGGGACGTCGAGGGTCGCGCACTCGAGACGGTGCGTGTCGGCGCTCGGCGCCCCTCCCTTCTGCGGACCTGCCTTCTTCGGACACGGGCCCCACTTCAGGGAGTCCGGCGTGGCCGTCACTGCGTCCGGAGTTGCCGCGGCCGAGGCTCCCGACATCGCGGCCGCGGCGACTGCGGTGGCGGCGAGAGCGAGGGACAAGGTCTTGCGCATCTGGTGTCCTCCTGGGGCGACTGGGGTGACGCGCGAGGTCGCGCGCCGGAACGGTCCGGGTGGTGGATACGAGTCTGTTCATCCGGGATCACCGGCACATCGGCCCAACGGGTCGAGTGACCTTCGACCAAAGTCGAAGTGGTGATCCGACTCTGGGTGGGGCCGGGACTGTCCCTGGGGCTGCTGCACCGGCCGCACGGCTTCGCGACAATGATCGGATGGACACGGACGTAGCACCGCGGCTCGGGGTGTGGCAGCAGGCATGGCGGCTGGTGGCGGCTGCGGCCCTGGGCATCGCCTTCTGGATCTCCACCGCTACGGCGCTGCCGCGGGGGTGCGCGGCCGACACGTGTTCCTGGTTCGTCACCGGTGATCCGCTGGTGGCACTCGGCTGTCTGACGGTGCTCCTGTGGCGCCGCAGGTTCCCGTTCGCCGTCGCCATGGCGCTCGCCGTTGCCGCGGGTGCTTCGGTACTCGCTATCGGTGCCGCGCTGCTGGCTCTGTGCTCCCTCTCCACTCGTCGCCGTCCGGCACAGATCGGAGTTGTCGCGCTCGGCTACGTGGCCGCGGCACAACTCACCCTCGTGCTCTACCCGATCGAGATCCCGCCCGGCACGATCTGGCTCCAACTCGCACTGACGGCGCTGAGCGCGGGCATCGCGGTGGCCATCGGCGTGGCCATCGGCGCGCGCCGCGTCGAGCTGCAGTCCTTGCGGGAGCGGGCAGAGAGCACGGAACGGGAACAAGCCGCACGTGCGGCACAAGCACGGGCCCAGGAACGGAACCGTATCGCCAGAGAGATGCACGACGTGCTCGCGCACCGGATCTCCCTGGTCGCCATGCAGGCCGGAGTGCTTGACCACCGCGGGAACCTCACCGCCGAGGAGAACCGCACGTTGATCCGTGGCATCGCCGACGGCTCCCACCAGGCGCTGGAAGAACTACGAGACGTCCTCGGCGTGCTCCGCGCGACCCCGGACCACCCGGAACCGCCGCAGCCCTCCCTGGACCGCATCCCGGAGCTGGTGGCCGACGCCCGCGCTTCCGGCCTTGACGTCATGCTCACCACCACGGTGACGGGAAAGCCATCCGATGTCGTGGGACGAACCTGCTACCGGGTCATCCAGGAGGGACTGACCAACGCCGCCAAACACGCCCCAGGCACCCGCGTACACATCACCGTCGAAGGAACACCCGGCAACGAACTGCACGCAAGGGTCCACAACTCCGCTGCCACCGAGACGACGACCACCAAGACGACGACCGCCAAGGCGACGAGTACCCAACCCCCGGCCTCAGGGTTCGGCCTGCTCGGCCTGGCCGAACGCATCACCCTCGCCGACGGGAAACTCAACCACCACCCCACACCCGACGGCGGATACGTCCTCACCGCGCAACTACCCTGGCCGAACCACGACCACGATCACGAGAAGAGAAGCTGAGTGGAGAGCGAGCGGGAGCCGGTGCGTGTCGTCATCGTCGACGACGAACAACTGGTGCGGCTGGCGCTACGTCTCGTCATCGACGGCGAACCGGACCTGACCGTCGTCGCGGAGGCGGCCGACGGGGACGCCGCGCTCTCAGTGGTGGAAGAGCGGCGGCCGGACGTCGTGCTGATGGACATCCGGATGCCCGGCCGTGACGGTCTCGACGCGACCAGGGAACTCCTCGCCCGGCCGACGCCGCCCCGGGTACTCATGCTGACCACGTTCGACTCCGACGACCTGGTCCTCGGCGCGCTGCGCGCCGGAGCCCTCGGGTTCGTCCTGAAGGACACGCCTCCGGCCCGGATCCTCGACGCGGTGCGGACGGTCGCGGACGGGAACCCCGTGCTGTCCCCGGCGGCCACGGCACGAGTGATCGCCGCGGCCACCGGGCCGCAGTCCTCCGAGACCCGCCGCTCGTCCCGCCTGGCCGCGCGGAAACAGCTGTCCGCGCTGACCGGACGGGAACTCGACACCGCCCGGGCCATCGCGGACGGACTCGGCAACCCCGAGATCGCCGAGCGGCTCCACATCGGCATCGCGACCGTCAAGGCACACACAGGCAACCTGTTCGCCAAGCTGGCGGTCGAGAACCGGGTGCAGATCGCACTCCTGGTCCGCGACGCGGAGGACTGACCGGCCGCACGCTCCCGGCACCCGGACGACTACCGCGGCGCACGTTCCACAACCTGGCGGAAGGCGTTCAGATCGGCGGTGTCGGTCGGCGTGTCGCCGGGGGCCGGGTGTCCGGCGGCCAGGGCGAAGGTCTGCCCTAGGTGTGGGATCTCGGCAGGTCCGGCGCGCGGTGTGCCCCATGGGTCCGGTGGGCAGAATGGGTTCATCACTCAGGGGGAGAGATGAGAAACCGGACCACCCTGCGTACGCGGACGGCGCGCACTGCGAGGACGGCTCGGCCGGAGTCCGCGGAGCCGTGGTGGAAGCGGCACGGGAGAGGCCTCTGGATCGGGGTCGGTCTTCCCGTTGTCGGTGCCGTGCTCACCGCACTCGCCCTCCAACTGGTCGGTTTGGGCGGTGAATCCGAGCCGAGCGCGGCGTCGGGCGACAGTGACGCAGCTCCGTTCGCCGTGACCGCCAGACAGGAGAATGAGGAGGGCTGCACAGCCCTGCCGGACAAGGTGTCCACGCCGCGGGACCGGGCGGAACTCGTCTCCGGCGGCGACGCGAACGCGGTGATCCGGCGCAACAAAGGAGCGCGAGCCGGTGAACTGACCATCGGTATCACCTTCGAAGGCGGCGCGCGTTCGCTGACCATCACGTCGATCGACGTCAGACCGAAGTCGCCCGAACCCGGACTGCCGCTCTCCGGAACGCTGTTGTGTGAACCGGGCGCCGGTGGCGAGCCCAAGATCCAGCTGTACGCGGACATGGACGATCCGGAACCCGTCTTCCGTACCGGCGAGAACTCCGCACAGCGGTACTTCAAGGACAAGGTCATCACGCTGCGACCGGGCGAGCAGGTCAACCTGTCGGCGACCTTCCGGGCCGAGGAAGGCTCGCGCGCCTTCGGGCTCCTGATCCGTTACGTACAGGACGGGACGGAGCACACGCTCCCGGTACGTGCCCCAAGTGGCGGGCGGTACGCGGTGACCGGCTACTCCAAGCGGTACGGGGTCGTCTACTGGGGGTCCGCCGACGGCGGCTACCGCCGGGTCGAGCAGCCGCAGCCGTGCACGTGGCTGCCCGCGGCTCAGCGAAAGGGGTGTTGACCAATGAGGAGACCGACGAGGGCGCGCGCCCGCTACGCCTGGTACACCGGGGGCGGAATCCTGCTCGCCCTCAGCCTTCTGGCGCTACTGGTCGGTGACGGCGGTACGTCACCGAAGCCGCTCGAACGCCCCAACGCGCTGGAGGTGGCGTGGACGTTCCGCAGCGAGGGAAGGGCGCTGGACGTCGCGGACCTGGCGGCTCCGCTGAACGACCGGCTGCTGGCCGTCCCGCAGGGCAAGAAGGTGACCCTCGTGGACACGCGCGACGGCCGCAGACTCTCCCAACTGCACGGCTCTGCGGCCGACTTCACGCCCGTCGGCTTCTCGGGCGGCGGGCAGCTGGCCGAGGAGTGGGGGGCCAGAAAGGGTTCCCTGAGCATGTTCGACCCCGAGACCGGGCGGAGGCTGTGGCGGCGCACGGCGAGCCCGATCACGGGGCAGGACCGGGACTACACCTGGCTGCGGAACACAGCTGTGCTGCCGGACTCGGGCCCCGTCCTCCAGGCGGCCGACGACTGGCTGGCGGGCCTGGCTCCGCGTACCGGCGCAGCCCGCTGGCGGGAGCGGATGCCGGCGTACACCGCGTGCGACAACACCCGCCCCGGCGAGGTGCCCTCCGCGCCCCTGGTGGACGCGACGGCGAACCGCGTCGTCCTGCTGCGCCACTGCCCGGGCCAGATCGCGGAACTCCAGGTGCTGAATGCGGAGAACGGTCACCTCGTATGGAAGAAGAAGCTGGCCCGCAACCGGCAGATCGCCAGGCTCGTCGTGGACCGCCACGCGATCGGCGTGACCATCGACGACAGAGTCTGGATCTTCACGGAGTCGGGCGCGCAGCTCCTGCGGCAGCAGGCTGACCCGGGGGACTACCTTGCGCTGGACGGAGAGACGGACGGGACGCTGTACGTCACGGCGGGCAATGTCCTGCGCGCGGTGCGGGCAGACACCGGGCGGACCCGGTGGGAGCGGCGCCAAAAGCGCTCGGAAGCCATCAGTTACGTGACCAGTGAGGCCGTCGTCGGCCAGGTGTTCACCGCCGGAGCGTACTGGGGCGACGTTCGCTGGTCGGTCGGAGACGCCCGCCTCCAAGGACCGGGAGCAAGCCGCCTGACGGACCTCGAGGGCAAGCACACCGCGACTGTTCCCTGGCCGGTGGCCGGGGCGATCGCGGGAGTGAGCGGAGACCTGCTCATCGTCCGCAGCGACGAGCGCGGCGGTACGCGCTACACGGCTCTGCGGCCCGCTCACCGCGACATGGACGCCACAAAACCGGCTGCGCTGGGGGGAGTCGAGCGGTCGGACTGGCCCGACGCCTGCCGCCTGGTCGACCCCGGTCTTCTGGCGCGGCTCGGCAAGGACTACATCCAGCTGCCGGTGAAGAAGAGCCGCACCATCCTCGGCACCAGACTTCCACACCCGAGCGTCTGCCGTTTCGCCACGGAATCCGCCGCCGGCTCCGACAGCGACATCTTCACCGTCACCGTGCGCTGGGTGGCGCCCGACACGAAGGCCGCCAGAACCTACGTGTCGAATGCCCTGCCCTGGGGCTGCGACCCCCCTCTGGAGACCAGATGTGTGACCGCCGGGATCACGACTCCCCGGCCCGGTGTCCACCTCTACACGTACCGAACAGGCCTCGAACAGAGCCCGGTCGCCCACGCGACCGTGGTGTCAGGCCGCTACGTCATCGGGGTCAGCGCGGGTAACAACGAAGCACGGACCAAGCGGCTGGTACGAGAGGTGGCGACCTCTCTCGCATCCGCCGGGCACAAGTGAGAAGCGACTGACGAGGCGCACCACGATCCGGCTCGCCTTGGAGCGCGTCGTATTGCCCGTCGTGCTGGGGATCACCACCGTCCACGTCACGGACGACGCGCCGCGCAGGCTAGGTTGCCTGGATGAGTCTTCTCGATGATGTGGCCGAGCGCGACGGCTGGCGCTGCTGGGTGTGTGACGAACCGGTCGACCCCGACGAGTCGGTGAACGACCCGCGGGGGCCCAGTGTCGACAGCCGGACCGCCGACCGGAAGGCCAAGGTCGCCGAGCGGCTCGCGCACCGCGGGTGCAACAGCCGCAAGGGTGCGGTCAAGGTGGTCATCGCCTGGCCGGAGCGCCTGTACGTGGTCGAACCCGCGCCGCTGATCACCGTCGCCGACAGGCTGGCGCGCAAGGGGGGCCGCGAGATGGTGGGCCGCTGTCCGACCAGGAAGGACGCCCAGGAGGCGGCGGACTGGCTGGTGGACCGGTTCTCCCGGCTGCTGCCGGGGGTGCCGGTGACCGCGGGGATCGAGGCGGGCGGTGGCCAGTTCCTCGTCATCCTGACCGCGGGCCGCCGCTGATCAGGGATCGGGGATCAGGGAGGGTGGATCGCCCCTCAGCCAATGACGGCCGACGCCGGGGGCCGAGGGACGGGCGGGCTGTGCTTACGGCCCGTGCTTACGGCCCGTCCGGCACACCGAGCGGCACGGTGAATCCCGGCTGCCAGCCTTCCTCCGTCAGCACCACCAGCTGGACCGCCGCCGCACGGGTGCGCAGCGGCAGCAGACTGCCGATCGCAGCACGGACGCGGGCGGCAGCTGTCGGGTCGTCCGCACCCATGGCGACCGTGACATGGGCGGCGGGCTGCGCCCCGAAGCGGCCGTCGTACGGGCGCAACCCGGGCCACCGGGCGTGGAACGCATCGACGATCGCCTGAAGTCCCGGAACGGCGACGGCGACGAAGCCGGGCGCCGTCACGACCTCCTCCAAGAGCAGATCAGCCGCCGGGAATCTCGCAGCCAGGGAACGCACGCCCTCCTCGTCCTGGTCTGTCAGCGCCGACACCGGCACGAACGGGTAGAGGAGCGAGACGTGCGGCGGCACCCCACGACGTACGAGCGCCGGGTCGATACGCCACGCCGCGTCGAGGAGCGGAGCGGCATCGGGCAAGACAATGACGACGGCAGTGGTCCCTGGCTCTGGCACACCGTCATCATCGCAGGCCGATCCGCTCGGCATGGCGCTCACCCGGAGACCCACGCTCGCTGCCGCCCGCCTATGCCATCGCGGTGGCCCCGGCCACGTTCAACACGATCAACAAGTGGGCAGCAGGGATCTCCGACACCCTGGCGCTGGGCATCCTGTGCGAGGCGTACGGCTTCGGCATCCCCACGGCAGTCCTTCCCGTACCTGAACTCGGCCCAGGCCGCCCGTCCCCCGTACCGCCAGAGCCTGGAGCGGCTGCGCGACATGGACGTCCTGATCGGCTCATACGAACCCCACAAGCCAAAGGCCGGCGGCGGGGCTGACCGTTTCCGCTGGGAGGAGGCTCTGGAACTGCTCACTCCCAAGCTGTCTGCCCTGGCCGGATCAGCGCCGCCGGGATCGTGTCGGCTGATGATGAGGGCTTAGGGGTGCGCATCGAGGGTTACCTGTGGTGGGCCGGTGCCGATGTGGACTGCGATGGCGTTGTGCGCGTCGGTGTCTTGCTGCTGTCGCCCGGGCCGCTGGCCAGTGCCAGCAGAAGGAGGATCAGCAGGATGACCCCGCCTCCGCTGCCTGCCGCCACGGCGACGGTACGGGGCCTGACAGCGCGCAGGTGCCCGCGCACGCGGGTGCCGTCTGCCCGGTAGTAGGTGGAGACGTAGGTCGTGGGTCCGTTGTGGATGGGGCGGGGCCGCGGCACGGGAGTGAGGTGCGGGGCGGTGCGTCGGGGTGTCGTCCGCGTTGTGGTGGTGCGGGGGCGTTGACGACGGTAGTGGCCTTTGACGGGCGTTCCGTCGCGGCGGGTATGAGGGCGTACGTAGGTCACAGAACCTCGCTGGTGAAGGCGGGGGCGGATGCGGCACCCCTGAGGCGGGGCCGGGTGTTCCTCGGCACAACATTCGACAGTAGCGACGGCCACTGACAATCCATGGTGGTCAACACCTGGACTGTGTACGGGCGTTGAGTGTTGGGCAGCGTTCTTCGGTTGACGGCGATTCTTGAAGTCGCCAGTCCTGCCCTTCGTTCGCCACTCGGTTGAGCAATCAATGGGGTCGGGCCGCCCGCTCGTCGAATGCGGGACCGTGGCCCACCGTGCGCCGCTACGCTCGCCTTGTGAGCGAGATCGTGGTGGTACGTGATGGCTCTGGGCCGGAGGTTCTGCTTGTGCACGGCGGTGCAGGCCCGCGGACGACGTGGGGCCCCGTCGCTCCACTGGCCGACCGGTGGACGCTGGCATACGTCTACCGCCGCGGCTATCCGCCGAGCCCACCACCGCAGGAGCGTCAGGACTTCGCGATGGACGCCCTGGACCTGGCGCCGCTGCTCATCGGCCGCCCGCATGTCGTCGCCCATTCCTACGGAGTCCTCGGGACATTGATCGCAGCCGCTGCCGCGCCGGGCAGCGTGCGCTCACTCACTCTGATCGAGCCGCCGCTCAACTACCTGGTCCCTGACGATCCCGAGGTGGCACGGCTCGAGCGCCTCGGCGATACGGTCCTCGCCCACGGTATGGACACAGCTCCGACCCAACTGCGCGAGTTCCTCCGACTCACGGGTGCGCCCATCGGCGACGGCCCGCTTCCCGAGGGCGTGGTCGCCGGCGTTCGACGGGCGCACGGTGGCCGGCCGACCAGCGAGGCGCACCCACAGCTCGACGCGATCCGTGATGCTGACATCCCTGTGCTCGTCACGTCCGGAGACCACTCGGCCGCGCTCGAACGGATCTGTGACGCCCTCGCGGATGCGCTCGGTGGCGAGCGCAGCGTGCATCCAGGCGCCGGTCACTTCGTCGCCGCAGCACCGGGCTTCGCCGAACGACTTGAGACCTTCCTGCGTGAGAACGACACGTGACGAGCTCCTTCCACGCGGTGAGCGTGGCGACAAGAGCAACGGGGGCGGGGCGAGCGCGACGAACCGGTTGGCCGTGCGCCCCTAACAGAACTTGGCGTCAGCCCGGCGGTGGGACATCGTGTCACCGCACCAGGCACAGGCATCGGCTTTCGGTCTGGGGATGTAGTTGGCGCGATACCAGCAGCCGTGACCGCAGTACTTGCGGAGACCGTGCTCCCGCATCTCGATCGGTTGGCCGCAGACCGCGCACTGTCGGTTTTGCTTCGCTTCCGCGCGCTCGACCTTGCGTCGCTTCGCCTGCGCCAAGTTGTTCATGGTGACCTGGCAATCGGCAGAGCAGTAGAGCGCGAGCGAGCCTCGCTCGGCTGGAACGGTCAGACCACAGCGGTTGCACTGGAGTGCCGATGAGTGGGGGGCAGGTAGTCGGCTGGCGCCCCCTGCGAAGCGGCAGGACGCCTGCCTGCGGGCCGAACGGGGCACGGAGAATCGTTTACTCAAAGTGACCCCGTGTGATGCAGACCGTCAACGGACAGACTCAGGCGTCCCATATGCCCGTTCTTCTCAGGAGCCTGCTTTATGCGTCTTCGTTCCGCAGCCGTCGCTCTCGGAGCTCTCGCGCTTGTTCTGACGGCCCCCACATCTGCCAGCGCTGCCGACGGGCAGTTCCGGTACACCTACCTGACCGATGAGGGCTTCGAGGCGGTCGGCTTCCTCAACAACCCGCCAAGTGGCGAGTGCATCAACCTCTACGGCGTCGGGTCCAACGATCAGCTCCCCGGGTATTCCCCGAAGAATCGGACGGACGCGACGGCGGTGGTCTTCCTGAACGCCGACTGCGAGGGAGACGACTTCTTCTCCCTGCGCCCCCACACGGGCGGCGGCTCGGAGCGGCTGAAGGTGCGCTCGGTCATCTTCGCCTGATGGGCATGGATCCGCCCGGTGCCAGCCCATCGGCTGTAACGGGCGGACCCTTGAGTGTCCCCGCGACCAGGGGCGCGGGGCATCGGCTGGACTCGGAGACGAACTTGCGCCGGTGGCCGGGGTGAGAAGACCGGCACCACGGACTGCCGCCGTGGCAGGGGAAAAGAGTCTCGGTACGAGTCTTCGCCCCATTGCCGTGAGCTTCGAGTGCCGTGAGCTTCGAGGAGGATGTCCCACCATGTGCGGAATCGTTGCGGCGGTCGGCGAGGTCGACGTCCCGCTCTGCCGGGAGATGCTGGCCCGGATCGCGCACCGCGGCCCGGACGACATGGGAGAGATGCACTGCGGAGACGTCTGGCTGGGCCATCAGCGGCTTGCCATCATGGATCCGCCCGGCGGCCACCAGCCGCTCGTGGGGCCGGACGGCCGTTCCCGCCTCGTGGCCAACGGCGAGATCTACAACCACCTCCACCTCCGGGAGGAACTGGGCACGGAACGCTTCACGACGGACTCCGACAGCGAGGCGGCCCTGCACGTGCTGCTCGTGGACGGTCCCGCCGGACTGACCCGGCTCCGCGGCATGTTCACGCTCGCCTACGTCGACGAGACCGGCTCGCTCCTCGTTGCCCGCGACGCTCTGGGAGTGAAACCGCTGTACTGGGCCCGCAAGGACGGCTGTGTCCTGTTCGCCAGCGAGCTGCGCGCCTTCGACCCGGCCGACCGTCCGCTGGTGGAGAGCTTCCCGCCGGGCTGCTGCTGGTCCCGGCAGGGCGGCCTGGTCCGCTTCGCCGACGCCGTCCCTCCCAGGGTGCGCCCCGCTCGGCGCCCTCCGGAGTCCACCGCTCCGGGCCAGTGGGACGAGACGTTGCTCAAGGCGGTGCGCGAGACGATCGTCACCGCGGTCGAGGACCGGATGATGAGCGACGTCGGCATCGGCGTCTTCCTCTCCGGCGGCCTCGACTCGGCGATCGTCACGGCCGTGGCCGCGGAGTACGCGAAGCGCCACGGGCACCGCCGCCCGCTCCCGACGTTCGCGGTCGGTACGCCCGACAGCCCCGACCTGCTGGCCGCGCGCGTGGTCGCGGAGTACCTCGGCACCGAACACCACGAGGTGGTGATGACCCCCGAGGATGCCGTGGCCGCCCTGCCGAGAACGGTGCGGACGATCGAGCACTTCGACGTGCACTTGGTGCGCAGCGCGGTGCCGAACCTGCTCCTGGCCGCGTACGCCTCCCGGCACGTACGGGCCGTACTCACCGGGGAAGGCGCGGACGAGCTGTTCGCCGGCTATCCGGACTGCCACCGTGA
Organism: Streptomyces sp. NPDC042371; assembly: GCF_056437465.1. NCBI lineage: Bacteria > Bacillati > Actinomycetota > Actinomycetes > Kitasatosporales > Streptomycetaceae > Streptomyces > Streptomyces sp. NPDC042371. The sequence goes on from NZ_JBWKAP010000003.1 coordinate 698,697, forward strand.
GCCGTTCCTGGCCCCGGACGCCCTCCAGGCCAGGCTGGTGTCGATCGTGGAAGGGCTGCAGTGGGAGAACCTGCAGCGCTGCGACCGTACGACGATGGCGTACGGCCTTGAGGCCAGGGTGCCGTTCCTCGACCGGGACGTCATCGACCTGGCGCTCTCGATCCCGCCCGAGCACAAGAAGACGGGCCCGGGCATCGAGGAGAAGAAGCTGCTGCGGGACGCCTTCGCGGGCTGGCTGCCGGAGGAGATCCTGCGCCGCGGCAAGCTCCAGTTCGGCCACGGATCCGGGGCCAAGGGCGTCCTGACAGCGGGGCTGACAGGGGCGGGGCCCGCACGGACCGCCACGGGTGACGCCGAGGAGGAGGCGGCCTTCTACGCGCTGTGGCGCGCCGAGTTCCCCGGCGTCGATCCGGTACGGGCCCTGGGCCGTTCAGCCCCGCTCGCCGAGTGAGGCGACAGCACGACGGAACGTCTCAAGGCAGCGGTCCCAGATTTCTGAGCCCTCCCGCAACGACAGCAGAAGGGGCCACAGGCCGGCGGAGAAGGCGCGGCTGGCCTCGGCCGGGAGGAGGGAGGGGAAGTTGTCGACGGCGATGATGTCGAGCGGCCGAGGATCCTCGCGAAGCCGCCGTACGGGGGTGGCCCAGTCGGTGGCGTGGTCGTAGACGGGCAGGGCGTTGAGGTCGGAGCCCACGTCGCACGTCACGTCGGCGATCACGGACAGCCGCCGCTGCTCGTGGTCGAGGTCGGCCTTGGTCAGGAACGGCGGTACGGGCTGACGGCTGGCGATGGCGTTCACGAGGATGTCGTGCGCGAGCAGCGCGTCACGGTCCAGGTTCTTGGTGTCCTCGGGGCCCCAGCGGGTCGGCTCGATACCGGCGGCACTGAGCGCGTCGCAGGCCCCGTGCCCTGACCGCCCGTCCGCTCCGATCACCAGGGCGGTGACGCTGCCTAAGCGCCGGTCAGGGGTCAGCTGCTCGCGCAGTTCTTCCTGGGACGACGAGGCGAGCGGCGCCGTCAGCTCGTGCCGGTGCTGGAGAACGGCCAGCGCGGCGCCCGCGTAGCCCGCCCAGTAGCCGAAGGCCACCGACCGGCGGCCCTCAGCGTCGACGAGGTGTTCCAGGTCGAGCAGCGTGCCGCCGCCCGACTCGAAGCGCCGCAGCAGCCGTGGTGCCGCCATCTGCCCCTTGTAGGCGTGCCCGAAGAAGATGTGCCGGTGGGTCAACTCCGAGGGTCTGTCAGGCAGTTCCTTGAGGCCCAGGACGTAGTCCGTCGCGGGGCAACGGCTCGCCCAGCTGCCCTGCGGTGCGATCGCACAACCGGCATCGGCGTACTCATGGACGGGAAAGACGCGTTGCGGCGACTCCTCGACCGTCAGGTGCACCCCCCTCCCGATCAATGCGCGGGCGTCCTCGGGGGCCAGAGCGGCACGTCGCTCGGTCCGCCGGGACTCGTGTCTCATCCAGAGGCGCGGCATGTCAGTGTCAGGCACCGCATAAGTGTCTTGGACATATGCCCCATTACCTCGCATGCCGCGCCATTTCGTCACCTCTGGGTGTCGGCGGGTCGACTGCCGGTCCGGTGCGATGCCGTGCCCCCGTGCTCCGCAAACCACTCGGTCGTGGACTTGCCGCCCCTGACGCCCTTCTGACTATGTGGAATCAAGCGCTGACCGTCTGTGGTGGGCGGTCGGTCAACGGTGAAGGGATGGCGATGAGCAATACCCAGGCGGCAGCCACAGGTGACGAGGACTACGCCCCTCCGATCAGAACATTCGCGGGGACCGGGAAGTCGGGCTTCGACGGTGACGGCGGCCCGGCCGTTGCAGCCCAGCTGAAGAACCCGGCGGGGGTCGCGGTGGACAGCACCGGCGCCCTCTACATCGCCGACCGCAACGGCCACCGGATCCGGAAGGTCACTACTGACGGGAAGATCACCACCATCGCCGGCACGGGCACCGCGAACTTCGGCGGCGACGGCGGCTCGGCCACCGAGGCCCTGTTGAACACGCCGCGCGGGATCGCGGTGGACAGCGCGGGCGCCGTCTACATCGCCGATTCCGAGAACCACCGGATCCGGAAGATCACCGCTGACGGGAAGATCACCACGGTCGCCGGCACGGGCACCAAGGGCCCTGGCGCCGACGACGGCCAAGCAACGAAAGTCCAGCTGAACGGGCCGTATGGGGTGGCGGTGGACAGCACCGACGCCGTCTATGTCGCCGACCGGGGTAACCACCGGATTCGGAAGGTCACCGCTGACGGGAAGATCACCACGGTCGCCGGCACGGGCACCAAGGGCCCCGACGGTGACGGCGGCTCAGCCACGGAGGCTCAGCTGAGTTTTCCGTGGTGGGTGGCGGTGGACGGCGCGGACGACCTCTTCATCGCCGATGCCGGCAACTGCCGGGTCCGGAAGGTCACGGCCGACGGGAAGATCAGCACGGTCGCAGGCACGGGCACCAAGGGCTCCGATGGTGACGGAGGCCCAGCCACAGAGGCGCAGCTGAGCAACGCCTTGGCGGTGGTGGTGGACAGCACCGGCACCCTCTATATCTCCGACCATGCCAACCACCGGGTCCGGAAGGTCACGGCTGACGGGAAGATCAGCACGGTCGCAGGCACGGGCACCAAGGGCTCCGACGGTGACGGCGGCCCAGCCATCTCGGCCCAGTTGAGCGGCCCGTACGGGATGGCTGTGGACTGCGTCGACACCCTCTACATCGCCGACTACGGCAACAGCCGGATCCGGAAGATCCCGTCGGCGAAGATGGCCGGGCTGCCCGATTCGGGCACGGTCGCCTCCTGGGCCAACGTTCGCAGCAGGCTGCGGATGGGGGTGCTGCGGGAGTCCACCAGGGACGGGGCCGAGATCACACAGGCTCTCGCCTCCACCAGGGCTCACCAGCGGTGGCGGCTGGTCGTGGCGGGACAGGAAGACGGCGACGTCCTGTACACGATCGAGAACGCGCGCAGTGGCAAGGTCCTGGAGGTCGTCGGGGCGGGAACAGCGGACGGGGCGGCGGTCGCGCAGCGCGCCTACGAGGGCGAGGACGCACTCCACCAGCAGTGGAGGCTGATCCCGGTGGAGTCCGTGGTGGCCGACACCCCGCAGGTGTACGAGATCGCGAACCGCCACAGCGGTCTGCTCCTGCGCGTCGGCACCAACGGCCCCGCGGCGATCAAGCAGTACGGGTCGGAGGGTGACCACCGCGAGCGGCAGTGGCAGCTGCTGCCCGTGTGACACACAAACGAGGGGTCAGGAGCGGGAACCCGCTCCTGACCCCTCGTTGCCCGGACGCTACTCCGAACTGTCCGGCTTCTTGGCCTTCGCCTCGGGGGCCTTGGGCTCCTCGGCCTTGGGGGTGGGCGGCTTGGGATTCGTGCACTTGTCCTTCGTCGGCATGTCTTCCGGTTTCACCGGATTCTTGAGGTCGTTGTCACCCTTCACCGTCTGACTCGACTGCCGCATGCCGGCGGCCGCCGCCGCAGAGACCGAGCTGGGGTCCTGGGCGTACGCGGCCTGGGCGTCGGCACCTTGTCGGCTGGTCTGGATGAAGGCGCCGAGGAAACCCAGCACGACCCGCGCTTCGGGCGCCTGCTCCCGCACGACTTTCGCCCGGGAGGAAGCCCCGTGGATCGCGCTGGTGAACAGGCTCGTGCTCGTGTCGTCATAGGTGAACTCGTCGGCGTCCTCGAAGTCGACGCCCGCTCCCGGCTGCGGCCTTTCGCGGTCGGTGGTCACCGAGAAGAGCCGCGCACCGTTGCTCGCGGAGTTGAAGATGTTCTGGAACACCATGGTCGTCACCTCTGTCGTCGTCGTGGCCGTGCTGCCCGGTCAGGGCTTCTTGTACAGCGCCCGCTGGCTGCCCGTCAGGCTCTCGCTGTCGAACATCGTGTGATGGACCTCCAGGGCTGAGACGACCTCGGCCAGCCCCTTCATGCGGAAGCCGCCGCCTGCCAGGCCGATGTCGCTGATGTCGCGGGCGACCACTCGGCTGAGCCCCGGGGAGTCATCGCGCTGCGGGGGAGACAGAACCGGCACCGGCACCTTGTACTCGACCGCGAGCAACCCGGAGAAGGTCACCGGGATCTCGTACGTGTACTGCTTGTGGGTGCGGCGCTGTGTCACGAGCGTCTCCACGCGGGAGCCTGCGGGGACCGTGCCGGAGATCTGTGATTTCGAGGCCCAGCCGGTGGTCAGGGAACCGCCGACCGAAGCCGCGACGCCCTGCGCCAACGAGGCGTTGAGCCCCGCGGTGCCGGAGGCGCTGCCCGTCGTCGTGAACGACGTCGAGCCCGTCACCGAGCCCGACGCGGTGTTCGTCACCCCGTTGGTCGTGCCCATGTCGACGGCGTTCGCGTTGTCCATCCCCACGCTGTCCTTGCTGTTCTTGCTGGTCATCGTGTTCGTGTTCTTGCCGGTGATCTCGTTCTTGAGCTGTGCTTGGAGCTGCGTTTGGAGGTTCAGCCCGAGCTGCAGCTGAAGCTGCAGCCCCAGCTGCGCGCTGACGCTGCCGCCGAAGGTGAGCTTGGTGTCCCCCGTGAGTGACCACGTGACCCCGTTCGACACGGTGAAATCGACCGAGTCGGTGAAGCCCATCTGGGACTCCTTGCTGCGGTTGACGTAGGTGCGTGAGGAGAACGTGTCGGGTGGGGGCTGGGTGATGTTGCGCCGCTCCTCGATCAGCGGCTCCCCGAGGTTCATGTAGGCGAGCCATCCCAGATCGAACGCCAAGCGGCCGGCGAAGTCGCCGAACTTCAACTTGTTCATGGAGAACCCGACGGGCTTGTGCCGCACACCGTAGTCGTCGACGTAGACCAGGCTGGGGTGGCCCAGGATGCTCTCCCAGGTCCGATGAATGTCGAGTTCCCGCATGTTCTTCTTGGTCAGTGGCTGGCGCTTGGCCCGTTCCAGGTTGTACGCGTTGGAAGGCAATTTCTGTCCTCGACTAATGTGGCCGAAACCGCGCTCGGCGAATGCAAACAGGAATCTGCACACGTCCCGAAAAATTAAGCTAGCACGGGCTCCATTGCCCGAGAAGGGCCCGCCGTACATCACGCTCAATCGGGTGATGGGGACTCGCATTCCACGACCAGCCATCAGCTGGAAGGCTTCCTGAATTCACGCCAACGGGTGGTGTGACCTGGGGCCTTGCCGGTTTTGAGAACATTTGCCTCGGTCACGCATTCGCTTTTCGAGGTCGTTTCGATCACGGACTGTTGACCGCGTGGTTATGCCACGTGCTTAATCGGTATCGAGTTCCCGGCATATTGTTCTCCCGCGTTTTTCTCCACTTCAAGAACAGGCGAGGTTTCCGCGATGTACACCCAAGAGCGCACGGCAATGGCGAATTTGGTGGTCGGCGGCCCGGTGGCGGTGAACAGCTACGACAACGCGATCGTGGCAGCACTGCTCGAAAACCGGCCGGTCATGCTCGTCCACGCCTTCAACGGCGGCTACCTGCGGCCCACCGAGCTGAAGGGGGAAATCCACGACAAGGGGGTCGAGCTGGCGACAGCGCTCGACCCGGAGACCAAGGAGGCGCAGGGCCACCTCTGGCACATCACCCCCGGCGGCTTCTTCGGGCAGCGACCGCTGTACTTCATCGAGAGTGCGGCGGGCCAGGTGACACCCCCACCCGCGGGCGTGGCCGAAGCCGAAGCCGGGCGCGGCGACGACGGTGCTCCGAAGCCGCAGCGCAGGCGCATCACCGTCCACCAGGACGCCCCCAAGGACCCGAACGACGTTCTTCGGGTCGGCCTCCCCGGCGACGTCGGGGACAAGTGGCGCGGTAAGAACGGCGCGGCCGAGGACACCCAGCTCTGGGTCGTCACGGTGACGCCGTGGGGCGGGATCACGTTCGTACCGATCACCCACCCCGACACCATCCTCGGGTTCAAGGACCACACGGTGACGGCCACCGGCGAGGCGCGTCTCACCCACAACTGGGGCGGGGACTTCACCGGCACGGTCATCAACACCTTCTACCCGCGGCTGCCCAGCGAGTGGAACGTCCCGTACCACCACATCTTCACGTGATCCGCGGCCCCCGCTGGGTCACACCCGTCCTGAGCCCCTGCCCGTACCGCCTGGAAGAGGCACCACGATGCCCGTGCCCACGGAAGAACTGAAGCTGGAGATCGTCAACGTCGCCACGGGGCAGACCCTCGGCGCCGGGTCCGCGCCGAGCGCGGCCGGGGCGCTCGTCGTCCGCGACGTCCCCGATGACGGTCCGCCCCCGGAGCGGTGGCACATCACCCCCGCGCAGGACGACCAGGCGTATGTGATCCGCAACGCGGTCAGCGGCAAGGTGCTCGACACCCCCGCCACCGCGGACGGCGGCGTCCGCCAGTCCAAAGCCTCCGTCGGCAAGAAGAGCCAGCAGTGGCACGTCGTCCCCGTCGAGGGCGAAGCGGGCCTCTACTTCATCGAGGACGTGACCGACGGCGCCGTTCTCGACCTCGCCGACCCCGGCGAGGACAAACCCGGAAAGGACGACCCCCGGATCGTCGTCCTGCGCGAGTACGACGACAACGCGGAGAGCCAGCGCTGGCGGTTCGTGACGGTCGAGCCCGAGCGCACCAGCGATCTGGTGCTCCGGTGGGCACCACTGAGCCACTGGAACGGCCGCCAGTCCTGGCGGCTGGCCGACTCGGCCGCGCTGCGGCCGGCACCCGACGCAACCCCCTCCTTCAGCAACGTACTGCTGGTCCTCGAACAGTTCGGAAGCGACCAGGGCGCCGGCAAGTGGAAGACCGACGGCTCCCAGCGCCCTCCCGGCGGGCAACCGGGCTGGTGGGCCGGTATCGGTGCGCGGTTCCTCGCCGACACCACGGGAACAGGACGACAGGACGTCGTCGGGCTCAACCTCAAGAAGGGGGCTGTGGCGGCGTCCGGCAGAGGCGACGGGACGTTCGACGACGTGGAGCGCGTCCTGCACCAGCCCGCCCCCTCCCTGAACGGCGCGGACCTGTGGACCCTCGCGGACACGACGGGTGACGGCAGCCCCCACGTCGTCGTGCTCGCCGCTGACGGAGTCCGGATCTCTCCCCAGGACGAGGACGGGACGTACGCGCCCGCGGGCGGCGAGCCGGCCCTCAAGGCGTTCGGCCGCAGTGAGGAGGCGGGTGGCTGGATCGCCGACAAACACCCCCGCTTCCTCGCCGACACCACCGGCGACGGCAGGCTCGACATCGTCGGCTGCCACGAGGACGGCGTCTGGGTCTCCCTCCAGGACGAGGAAGGGGCGTTCGCGCCGATCGGCGACGAACCCGCTCTCCGCGCGTTCGGCCACGGTGAGGAGGCGGGTGGCTGGATCGCCGACAAACACCCCCGCTTCCTCGCCGACACCACCGGCGACGGCAGGCTCGACATCGTCGGCTGCCACGAGGACGGCGTCTGGGTCTCCCTCCAGGACGAGGAAGGGACGTTCGCCGAGCCTCTGTACGTCCTCGACGAATTCGGCGTCGACCAGGGCTGGAGTTCGACCGAGGAGCACCCGCGGTTCCTGGTCAGCACCACCGCCGACGGATCACTGGACATCGTCGGCTTCGGCCCGCAGGGAGTCGTCGTCGCCCGCGGGCTCGGCGACGGCACCTTCGAACCCCCGAAGCTCGTCCTGAACGACTTCGGGCACGCCCAGGGATGGACGGGCGCGAAGCACCTCCGGCTGCTCGCCGACGTCACCGGAGACGGGAACCCGGACGTCGTCGGCTTCGGTAACGAGGGCGTCTGGGTGTCGCACGGCACCGGCGACGGCCGGTTCGAGCAGGCCCAGCTGGTGTGCCGGGGCTTCGGGTACAACGACGACGCGGGCGCCTGGCGGGTCGGCCGCCACCCCCGCTTCCTCACCGACATCACCGGAGACGGCCGCGTCGACATCGTCGGCTTCGGCGGCCCGGGAGTCCACGTGGCCCGCAACCTCTACCGCCGCTTCAGGACCCGATAGCCCCCGAAGGGCCTCCCCGGCCCCATCACGGCGAGCTTGCGGGTCACCGTGGGCTTGGGGACGGCGGTCGCCGGACAGATGGCGGTAGGGCCGAGATCCCGGCGGACCTCTCCGGAGGCGTGCAGATCGCCGGACGGGTGACCTGGGCAGCGGGGACTCAAGAAAAGGCCACCGTGCGGCGAGGCCGGTTCTCCGCCTGGGGGCCCGACCAAAGTGGCCCTCAGGCGGGGGCGGTGATCCCTCCGCACGCGCCAGTGGGAAGCCTGGCAGGTGTGGAGGGCAGGGCTGTCGGCTGCGCTCAGCGGTGTCCGAACGGGGTTCGCGGTTTCTCACGTATACGGAACTCCGGCACCCTGCCCTCGTTGACGTCTAGCTGGCGAAGGCCAGCGATCTTTGGCGAGTTCGGCGGCGCCGGGCACGCCGCGGCGCTGGTAGAGCGCGAGCCCGTGCCTCGGCCTCCACGTGAAGCTGACGGCTATTGCTCGTACGCCCAGGCCCTGCCGGTCTGCCGGTACTCCTCCACGGGGATCGGCTCGACCCCGGTGCACATGCGGGCGGTGTAGACCAGGCCGTCGAGGTGGTCGATCTCGTGGTGGATGAGGCGGGCGAGGCCGCGTTCGTCCACGGTGGTGACGGTCTCGCCGGTCAGGGCTGTGGTCTCGACGGTGATCTTCAGGGGGCGGGGGACGAGTCCGCGGACGTCGAAGAAGCTCAGGCAGCCTTCGTACTGCTCGTCCAGTTCGTCGGAGCGGTCAGTGATCTTCGGGTTGAGCAGGATGACGGCGGGCGCGTCGCCGGGCGGCTGGACGACGGCTGCGGAGCGGCCGATTCCGATCTGCGGGGCGGCGATGCCCATGCCCTTGGAGAAGGGGTGGACCTGGCCGATCCGTTCCATGGCGGCGAACAACTCGTCGGTGATGCGCTCGGCTTCGTCGCGCTCGTCGGGCAGGGTGAAGGCGCGGGCCGGTTCGGCCAGGATGCCGGCGCCGTGCTGGACGACTCCGAGGTCTCGCATCTGCTGGCTGGGCCGCACGTCAATCACCTGAAGTCCCCTTGTTCCGTGTTGTGTTCGGGCCGTGCCCGGAACCTCCACTCAAGACGGTACCGAGCATGGAGGGTGGGCGTGGCCGTGATCCAAGTGGATTGCCTCAGTTCACCGTCGTCGCTGTGGACGGGCGGGGTCCGCAGGGGCGAGGCTTCGGCGGTCATGGAGGTCTCGGTGCCCCACACGACGGGGTCGAGGGCTGTGGGGAAGGCGAGCTGGACTTCGAGCCTGGAGGAGGCCGTCCGGGTGGGTCCGGGCGGCCCCCCTCCGGTCCGTGGCCGCCTGGGCAGGGGCGGTGCGGGTTGATGCGTGATTCACCAGGGAACAGTCTGTGGGGTACGGTCCGCTCACGCATCGATCGTGGCGACGAGCCCGAACCTCACTGCCGTTCCCGTGGGCTTCCTTGCGTCGACGGACCAACTACCTCGGGGTTTCAGGGGCGAGGAACGACCGAACGAGTTCGTTCAAGGCACCTCGGAGTCCTTCGTGTACGCGAAGTTGATCAAGTCTCTTGGGTCCCGCTACAGCCAGTCCCGCCTCTTGAAGATGAAGTACAGACTCACGCACACGACCGCCATCAGCAGGATCGCGAACGGATACCCCGCTGCCCACTTCAGCTCCGGCATCGTCTCGAAGTTCATGCCGTAGATCGTGCCGACCAGCGTCGGGGCGAACAGGATCGCCGCCCACGAAGAGATCTTCTTGAAATCCTCTCGTATACCCCACCTACCTGGGGTTTTGTCCCTGGCGTGCCCTCTGGCCTGCGTGAGGAGATCTTTCAGGGGCTTTCAGTTTCGTGCAGTTTTATCTAGCCGATTCTCCCCACGCGCTCCCCAGCGGCGCTCAAACTCCCCATATTCCCCCCAGGATGGGGCTCTATTTGCAGTGCAAATATGTCCCCGGGCGAGGTGCGGCGAGTTTCTCATATCGTGCACATGCGTCACTCGCCGTCACCATTGCGGGGTGCTGGCTGGGGAGCGGACCGTAGACGCGGACAGCCATCTGGGACAACAGCCGACACTCTCACCGAAGCTGACACACCACCCGGCCAGACCGCCAGCCACCCCGCTCGAAACCAATCCGGACGGTTCTCACTCAACCTTCAGCACGCCAGCCCAGCCCCACCCCCACACCCCAACTCACACTGGGGCTGCATATGAGCTGCACCCAATGCAAAACGCCGTGCGTTCCGCAGGTGGATCACGGAGGATGCCCTGGTGATCGAGACACCTCCGCCATCCGCCCTCACCCAGGCCGCCCGCGCCGTCGCTCCCGGCGCGACAGCGCGTTGCGTGCGCAGACTTGCCGGCGGGACCCATGCCACGACGCACCTGCTGCACATCGGGCCGCCGCAGCAGGAATTGGTGCTGCGTCGCTTCCCGCCGGGCGACCCGGCACCCGGCTACGAGGCGGGTGTCCTGGCGGCGCTGGAGGGTCTGGACGGCTGGGCCCCACGACTGGTCGACGCTGACCCCGACGGGAGTCGCTACGGCGCACCCGCCGTCTTGATCACGCGTATCCCCGGCAACGCCGACATCACGAACGTCCCGCCCGCGGAGGCAGCAACCCAGCTCGGCCGTGTGCTGGCCCGCATCCACTCCACGCCCACTGCACGACTTTCCGGGTTGCGCGACGGGACGGGCGCGGCCCTGGCTGCATCAGCACGGACCGGCGACCGGGGTCCCGCGGCGACGGTGGTGGCAACTCACGGCCATCGGCTCGCCGAGCAGCAGCGGGTGCTGACGCACTATGACTTCTGGTCGGGCAATGTCCTGTGGCAGCAGCAGACGCTCACCGGCGTGGTCGACTGGTCGGGGGCCTCCCTCGCGCCTCGTGGCTTCGACGTCAGCTGGTGTCGGCTAGATCTGGCGCTGCTGCACGGCCCGGACACCGCCGAGATCTTCCTGTCTGCGTACGAGGAGGCGGCGGGAGTCGCGGTGGCCGATGCCGCCCTGTGGGATCTGTTCGCACTCAGCAACTCCTACCGCAGCGTCGAGACCTGGCTTCCCAACTACCACGACCTCGGGCGCGGCGACTTGTCGGCCGTCGACTTGCGTGAGAGGCACACCAGGTGGACGGAAGTACACCTCTGATTCGAACTCGCGGGACGTGCTCTGTGCGCGGACACCGCAACTCATAGGGTCCCTACAGAAGAGCCACACCCGAAGGCTCATGCCCGTGCGGCTCCTCCGGCGCGGCTGAGTCGGCCGCACCGGAGGCCAAGCGGGGCACCGACGCGGGCGTGATCAACCAAGGGCTGTACTACATGGCCTGGCTGACGAGCCACAAGCACGCCCTCCAGAACCTGGTCCGCGACCGGCTCGGGGCGACGGCCGCGTCCCAGATCCTGTGGAGCGCACCCCGGCTGATCTGCGGGGCCGGAGACTTCACCCGCTACGACGCCCGCGCCGTACGCGAGCACCGGCACTCGATCGACCTGGTCCGCTACCGGTACTTCGGCAACGATCACTTCGGCCTTGAGACCGTGGCCTCCGTCACCGGCGCCTCGGCTCAGACCAAGCGGGCACGCCGCCGAGCGGTCGGAGCGCCTCCCGCGGGCCACCAGGGCGGCTCTGGCCCTGCGATGGAATCTTCCGGCCCTGGTGCCCGCGTGGTTCTCGCAGACGCATGTGCAGCTCCGCCGCATACACCGGCCGGGCCTCCGTTTCTGCCTCCGGGTTCTGTGCCAAGAAGGCGTTGAAGTTGACAGACCGGACCGCATGCACAGGCGACAACAGGGCCCCTTGGCGCCGCTCGGCTAGATTCGCATTCCCGGGCTACCAAGAGGCCTTGCCTTCACACGCGTACAACGGGGAGATCACCCGGCCAGGAGGTCTGTTCGACCTGCACGCTCCATGACCGGTCGAGGTATGGCTGCTTAGAAGCCCTTGACGGCCCACTCCTGAAGTACGTTGCGCTGGTCAGGGTGTGCCGGATCAGGGGAGGCGGTCCACAGGGTAAGCCACGCTCCGTTGGTGAACTTATTGCCCTTGGGCGTGATGGCCTTGCCGGAGCTGTTGACGATGGCGCCTGCTCCGGGGCTGAACTTCTGGCTGCTGGATGCGGGGTTGCAAGTCCACAGGGTCAGGACGGTGCCGTCGACGTCACTGGCGTCGCCCTTAGGGGTAAGGCACTTACCGCTCATCTTGTGCACGATGCGTCCGTCCTTGAACGCCCAGCGCTGGCTTTCTGCCCCAGTACAGGTCCACACGGTGACGGGCGTTCCGTTGGCGGTGTCCTCACTCTGCGGCGTCGCGCACACCGAGCCGGGGCGGTTGTGGTTGGCGAGCCAGCCCCAGCCGTCGACGGTCCGCCCGGCGTGGGGGTCGAGGGAGAACACGACGCGGCGCCCGTTGCCCTTCGCGTCCTTGAGCGCTTCGTTGACGCCCCAGAGTCGCTTGGCATGGGGATCCCAGGACAGCCCCTGGGTCAGCGGCGGCGCCTGAGCCTTGACGTGCGGAGCTTCACCAGACTTGGCCACGTGAATGCAGGAGTAGGTCTTGTATCCCGGCCAGGTGTCCGGGCAGCTGCCGCTCATGTAGTAGTCGGTGCCGTCCGTGGCGATGCCCTGGATTTTGTACACCGGTGACGTGTACCCCACCGGCCGTGCGGGCACGTGCGTGGGTGCGCCGGCGCCCAGGTTCGCCAGCGGCCAGTGCACAATGCGCGCGCCGGCGCCACTCCTGTTTTCCGCGGAGACCAGGCTCGGACTGCCGGAACGGTCGACGCTCAACGTGCTCAGGCAGAGTTCACCGTTGGTCGGTCCGCAACTACGGGGGTCGTTCGCGCCCGGGAACGGCTTGGTGGGATCCTCGCCCGCCTTCGTGTAGGTGCTGTAGCGGGCCACGAGGGGCAGCGCCCAACGGTGGAAGCGGGCAGAGGTCTTGCCGTCGATCAAGCCGGTGTCGGCACGGGTCGTGTCGTCCATTCGCCAGATGTGTGTCAGGTCGTACACCTGGAGTTCCACACCGTTGGCGACGAACAGCCGGTCGCCGTACCAGGCGACACCGTCCGCATGCGATTTGTACTTCAGCTCCTTGAAGCCGCCACTTGTCGGTTCTACGAGCGCGATGTGTCCGTAGGTGACCCGGTCACCGGTGGACTCTGCGATCGAGATCCGCGTGTACTCCTCGCCTGCGTCGTCGTTGCGGAGCTTGCCGAAGTACCAGGAGGTGGCATAGAGATGCCGGCCCGCATACAGCCCGTCGGGGGTGGCGGCGTGCGCTCCGGCGAAGCCTTGGGGCATCCAGCCACCGATGGGCTCATCGGTGTACCCGCTCTTGTCGTCGCCTTCGTCCCAGCAGAACCCATCGATCTTGAGGGCCCAGTTCGTTCCGGTGCCGTGGCAGAGGTTCGCACGGCCCGTGCGTCCGCCCAGGACCTCGGTGACCGGGGCCACCTTGTCCGCACCCAAGGTGGCCTCGACCGACTTGATGAGGTCCGTGTTGTCCGCACCGATACGCGTGAGTTGAGAGGTTGTGTTGAACGGCTCCAGGCCGGTTGCGGCCTGAGCCGACTGGACCGGCATGAGGACCGATGACGCTATGGCCACCCCGAGGGAGAACCCGAGAAGACGCCATCTTCGCCCGAACGTAAGTTTCATTAGAGCAGGGTAAGCAATCATGCTCACGACTCGGAAGGCAGAGGCAGAGGCAAAGGCCACTCAGGCCATGGCACCATCGGCTGGCAGGACACAAGCGTGACCAAAGGTTCTCCGCAGGAGGTCAGCACCTACCGGGCCCGACTCACGGCGTTCCCACTCCGCATTCGTTACATCTCCGCGGCCCATGCAGCAACCCTGGCCTCAACATCCCACCTCTGTCAGTCGAGAAGTAGTGCTTTACTGATCGTTTCAGAATGAGACGTGCGGGCTGGGTGGGGTCAGTCGTCGAGGCGTTGAAGGATCTGCGTGAACTCCCCGTTCTCGATCAGACCGGTGAGGACCTGGGCCATGTTGCTGATGCCGGCGTCGCGGACGATGAGGCCGTCCGAGGACCAGGAATAGCGCCCTCCCAGGGCTTCCCCGCTCGCCGCCCACCGCTCCATCAGCGCCTCAACGTGACTAAGCGGTCATGCGCCCTGCGGCAGACGGCCCGCGAGTGATCTTCGGCGTGAAGATCACAAAATGCCTCATTTGCCGTGCAGACTTTGATCTCTTGCGACGGGAGTATGCGGACCAAGACGGTGGGCCGGTGACCCCAGGTGCTTCGCGTGTCATGGGGCCAACGGGAAGGGGTGCGTGGTGACATGGGCCACCTTGGCTTTGGGGATCCTCGCGCTCTTGGGTCTCTTGGGGCTTCTGCTGTCCCAAGCCCGTGTCGTGTTGACGAACCTGATCGCTGTCGTGCGCGCATGGCACGAGTTGCGGGCGGTGCTGCGCGAGCGAGCATCGGGGATGAGCCAGGAAGCCGATCCGCCGAGCGGACCAGGTCCTTGATCTGGGCTGCTGCAACATGCGGTGCCTGATCTCCCGCACAGTGGCGCGGCCCTTCCTGTCCACATCCTGGTCGGTCAATACCGTCGGTGACGGTTCGGCACAGCCGGGGAGGGCCGGGGTGAGCCACGCAGGAAACGGCGAAGGGTGTAGCTCTCTTCCGGGGGCGGCCCCGATGGTTTGAGCTGGGAGATCGTGGTTGTGGGTGATGGCGGCGTGGTCGGGTCTCTACCGGGTGGGTGGAGGAGGCGACGCTGATGGGGTCGTTGATCGGGGAGTTGGAGGCGCGGGAGGCGGTGGCCCGGGCCCGGGTGCGGTCGCCGCCGTCCTCGACGAGTGACGGAACCGCCGGGGCCGCACCGTGCCGGGGGCCGAGCGGGGCGGGCCCCCCACCGACTAGCATCGCCGAGTTCGTGCCACCCACCGGCCCGGGCATCGCGGCGCGGCGTACAGGGGAGCTGACACGGCATGAGAACGAAGAGCGCAGCGGCGTGGGCGGTAGCGGTGCTGATGCTCGGCGCAGCCGTCGGCGGCTGCGCCGAGCAATCGGACAAGGGACCGTCCGGCAGCGCGAAGCACACGAAGTCCCACCGCGAACCCGAGGACAAGCCTGATTCACGGGTCGTCGAGGACGACGACGACCACACCGTCCTCGAACTGTCCGACGGCCGGCAGGTGTCCCTCCGCTTCACTCGCCGCGGCCTGGAGGCACAGCATCGCCACGCCTCTGACGACGCCTGGTCCGCCCGGAAGACGGTCTATGAGACCGGCACCAAACCGTGCCACGGCATCAGGGCAAAGGCGTACCGGGACACCGTGTGGCTCGCGGCCGGCTTCGGCGCGTACTGCAGGGACGGCGAAGAACCGCAAGAGGTGATCGCGGCCGTCGCCACCGGGGACCTCTCCTCCTGGACCACCGACCCGACCAAAAACACCATCGCCTGGCCGAAGGCCCGCATCCGCGAAGGTGGCGCCCGAGTGGACTTCGTCGATCCCAGCATGCTGGAAACCACCACGCTGACCTGGCGCAAAGGCTCCGGATTCGCCGGGGTGGCCACGAAGTACAAGCCCATCCACCCCTGGTTCGTGGGCCGGTGGCGAGCCAGGGACGGCAGTCAGCAGCTGACCCTTCACCAGGTCGAGTCGGGCAGACGCGCACGCGTGGTCATCGAGTCCCGAACCGGCCCGCGATGCAAGGGCAGCGCGACTGTCTCCGGCATCGACCAGCACGATCTGTCCATGAGCAACTTCAAGCTCGATCAGGGCACCAGGACCGTCAACTGCCCGCCGGAGGAGACCGAGTACTCCTTCGACGTGAAGTCCTCGGATGGCCCGCTGCGCCTACGCAAGATCGGCAACCACCCGAAGACCGTCCTTACCTATGAGCGGGCGGGCTGACGTACGACTGCGCATGAGGGGCGGCGGCGTGGTCGGGTCTCTACCGTGTGGGTGGAGGAGGCGACGCTGATGGGGTCGTTGATCGGGGGTTGGAGGCGCGGGAGGCGGCGGCCCAGGCCCGCGACCGCGACCACGTGCGGACCTGGGTCGTCCTGGTCGACGGCGCCCGCCACCAACTCGACCCGATCCGCGCCGAAGCCGACCGGCGCGGGATCCCCGTGTAGGTCCTGCTCGACATCGTGCACGTCAGCGAGTGCGTCTGGGCTGCCGCGCACAGCTTCCACCGGCCCGGCACCCCGGCAGCCGAAGCCTGGGTCGCCGGGCATCTGACCACGATCCTCCACGGCCGGGCCAGCCGCGGAGACCACCGCGCAGGCGGAGCGGGTCAGCCTGCGCGGAGCGAAACGCGAAGCCGCAGCCACCTGCGTCCGCTACCTGGGCGGCCACCTTGACCAACTCTGCTACGAGACCGCGTTGGCCGAGGGCTGGCCGATCGCCACCGGCCCGATCGAGGGCGCATGCAGGCATCTCATCGGCGACCGTCTGGAGATCACCGGGGCAAGGTGGGGGCTGAGCGGCGCCGAGGCCGTCCTCAAACTCCGGGCGGTGAAGGACAACGGTGCCCTCGACGCCTACTTCGCCTTCCATCTCGCCCGCGAGCACGAACGGCTCTATTCCACCTCTGACCAGCACGACTACGACCTCACGGTCTGAACCGCAGGCGTCTCCCGGGGAGAGCTACACCCAACGGCGAATGACGTGCGGCGGGTGATGGCCCGCTCCCCAGCGCCGCGCATTCTCCCCAGATTCTCCCCAGGGGGCCGGGAGAGCCCTTCTGAACCCTTCGCGTACGCGAAGTCGAGCAAGCCTACTGGCTCCCCGCTACAGCCAGTCCCGCCGCTTGAAGATGAAGTACAGACTCACGCAGACCACTGCCATCAGGCCGATCGCGAACGGATACCCGAACGTCCAGTGCAATTCCGGCATCTCGTCGAAGTTCATGCCGTAGATCGTTCCCACCAGCGTGGGTGCGAACAAGATGGCCGCCCAGGACGAGATCTTCTTGATCTCCTCGTTCTGTTCGAAGCCCGCCTCCGCCAGCGCTCGCATCTCCGCGTTCTGCTGCTGGGTCACCAGCGTCGCGTTGACCGTGAGGATGTCGGTCAGGGCCTGGCGGAAGCCGTCGACTCGTTCGCTGGTGTGGGTGACGTGGTCGGCCACGTCGCGCAGGTAGCGCTGGAGTTCCTCGTCCGTGCCGTACTTCGCGAAGCCTGCCATCAAGGAGTGCAGCATGCTGACCAGGGGGCGGGTCGCGCGTTGGAACTCGACCATTTCGCGGGAGAGTTCGTAGATGCGGCGGGAGACCTCCGGGTCGCCGCGGAAGACCTCGGTCTCGATCTCGTCGATGTCGTTCTGGACACCGGCGACGACCGGGACGTAGCCGTCGACCACCGCGTCGAGGATGGCGTAGAGCACCGCCTCCGGGCCCAGTCTGAGGAGGTCGGGGGTCTCCTCCATGCGGCGGCGGACGCCGGACAGGTCGGGGGCGGCGCTGTGGCGGACCGTGATGACGAAGTCGGGGCCCACGAACAGGTGCAGTTCGCCGAAGTCGACCTCTTCGGGGGCGTCGAGGTAGCGGGCGGCTCGCAGGACGACGAAGAGTGTCTCGCCGTAGCGCTCCAGTTTCGGGCGCTGGTGGGCCTCCATCGCGTCTTCGAGCGCCAGCTCGTGGAGGTCGAACTCGGCGGCCAGGGAGAGGAGCTCCGCCTCCGTCGGGCGTGCGAGGCCGATCCACGCCATGCCGTCCGGCTGCTCGCGCAGTTCGCGGAAGGTGTCCGCCAGGGAGGCGGGCGTCGCCACACGGACGCCGTCGCGGTACAGGGACGCCTCGACGACGCTGTGGGTGGAGGGGGTCTCCGGTGGCGTGGTCGGGTTCCTCGGTGGCTCCGCGGTGTTCGCGGCGGGCGGGGGCGTCGGGGGGCGCGTCGCGCGGCGCCACGCGTGCTTTCGGGTGTTCGCGGGCGGTTCGGGGCGAGCTCGGCGCTCCGTCATGGCGACCACCTTCGATCGGGGAGGAGGGGAGGAGGGGGGAGGGGGAGTACGGGAGGGGTGTGGGTGGTCTTGGGGGATTCGGTTCTGTGGGTCCGAGCAGGATATGTGTCCATCTTGGTGCGGGGCGGCAGCGGCGCGTAGGCGGCCCCGGGGCGAGGAGGGGGGGAGTTGCGGACCGTATGTGTCCGTAACTCCCGCTAACGTGCCGACCATGAAGAACACGACGGCCTCGGATCCGGCAGGCCCCGCCACCAAGCCCGCGCCCGCCCCCGCCCCCGTCCTCGGCCCCCGTGCTCTCAACCGCGCCACCCTCGACCGCCAGCTCCTCCTGCGCCGCTCCCACGATCTCTCGGTGCAGGACGCCGTCACCCACCTCGTCGGCCTCCAGGCGCAGAACGTCAAGCCGCCCTACTACGCCCTCGCCGCGCGCCTCGCGGACTTCGACCCCGCCGAGCTCTCCGGGCTCCTGGAGGCGCGCGAGCTGGTCCGCATCGTCACCCTGCGCTCCACCATCCACCTGCACACCGCCGCCGACGCCCGCACCCTGCGGCCGCTCGTCCAGGACGCGCGCGAGCGGGAGTTGGCGGGGTTCAGGAAAGGGCTCGTCGGTGTCGATCTGGCGGAGCTCGCGGGGATCGCGCGTGCGGCCGTCGAGGCGGAGCCCCGCACGATGAAGCAGCTCCGTGAGGTGCTGCTCGTGCGGTGGCCCGACGCCGACCCGCAGTCCCTCGCCGTCGCCGCCCGCTGCATGCTGCCGCTCGTCCAGGTCACCCCGCGCGGACTGTGGCGGCGCGGCGGGCAGGTCGCGCTCACCACGGTCGGGCAGTGGCTCGGTGACGACGAGTCGGCCGGATCCTCCGGTGGCGCCTCCCTCGACGACGCCGTCCTGCGATACCTCGCCGCCTTCGGCCCCGCCTCCGTCAAGGACATGCAGACCTGGGCCCGCCTCACCCGGCTGCGGGAGGTCTTCGAGCGGCTCAGGCCCCGGCTGCGTACCTTCCGCGACGAGAACGGCGTCGAGCTCTTCGACCTGCCCGACGCGCCGCGCCCCGACCCCGACACCCCTGCCCCGCCCCGCTTCCTCCCCGAGTACGACAACCTCCTCCTCTCGCACGCCGACCGGACCCGCGTCATCCCCGACGCCTACAAGGGCCGTACGTGGAAGGGGAATCAGCCCTACTGCGTCTTCCTGCTCGACGGGTTTCTCGCGGGGGTGTGGAGGGTGGTGGAGGATGCTAGGAGTGGGGTCGCCGTGCTCACCATCGAGCCGTTCGGGCCGCAGCTCGGTCGCGCTCAGCGGGAGGACCTGGTGCGGGAGGCGGAGCGGATGCTGACGCGGGTCGCGGAGACGTCCTCGTCGTACGACATCCGCTTCGGGAGCGTCATCGACGCCTGATGTCGTACGTCCCGGCCGCTGTGCCCACCCTCAGGCCCGCAAGTACGTCAGGCCCGCAGGTACGTCAGGACCGCCAGCACCCTGCGGTGTGTCTCGTCTGTCTGGGGCAGGTCCAGCTTGGTGAGGATGTTGCCGATGTGCTTGCCGATCGCGGCGTCGGACACCACGAGCTCCCTGGCTATCGCGCCGTTGGACTTGCCCTCGGCGATCAGCGCGAGCACCTCGCGTTCGCGCGGGGTGAGCTGCTCCAGCGGGTCCCGGCGGCGGCGCAGCAACTGGCGCACCACCTCGGGGTCGACCACCGTCCCGCCCTCCGCCACCTTGCGCAGCGCCGTCACGAACTCCTCGACCTGGCCGACGCGGTCCTTGAGGAGGTAGCCGACGCCCGATCCGTCGCCGGAGTCCAGGAGCTCGGCGGCGTACGACCGTTGTGCGTACTGACTGAGGACCAGGACGGGGAGTGCGGGGCGCTTCTCGCGGAGCCGCACCGCCGCGTGCAGGCCCTCGTCCTGGAAGTCGGGCGGCATGCGGACGTCCGTCACCACGATGTCGGGGGCGTGCTCCTCGACCGCGGTCACCAGCGCCTGCGCGTCGCCGACGGCCGACACCACCTCGTGGCCGCAGCGGTCGAGCAGGCCGATGAGCCCCTCCCGCAGCAGCACGCTGTCCTCGGCCAGCACTACGCGGAGCGGTCGCCCGCCCTGGTCAACTCGCAAGGAAACTCCACTCGCAACAGAGTCGGCCCACCCGGCGGACTGGTCAGCGCCAGTCTGCCATCCAGGACCGACACCCGGTCCGCGAGGCCGGTGAGACCACTGCCCGCCGAGGCGTCCGCGCCGCCGCGGCCGTCGTCGCGCAGTTCCAGGAACAGGCGCCCGTCGCGATGGCCACCGCTGACCCGCGCACGCTCCGCCCCGCTGTGCTTCGCGACGTTGGCGAGCGCCTCGCAGACCACGAAGTACGCCGCGGACTCCACCGCCGGTGCCGGGCGGCCCGGCAGTTCGAGGTCTACGTCGACGGGGACCGCGCAACGGTCGGCGGCGTCGGCGACCGCTGCCTGGAGGCCGTAGTCGGTGAGGACCTTCGGGTAGATGCCGTGGATGAGTTCGCGCAGCTCCGCGAGCGCCTTGCCCGCCTCGCCGTGGGCCTTGGTGAGCTGGTCGGCGAGCGGGCCGGATGGCGCGTCGAGCCTTGCCAGGCCCAGGGTCATCGACAGGGCGACGAGGCGCTGTTGGGCGCCGTCGTGCAGATCGCGCTCGATCCGGCGCCGTTCGGCCTCGAAGGCATCCACCAACCGGGCGCGGGAGCGGGCCAGTTCGACCACCTTGGCGCCGAGCTCGCCCTCGGGGGAGCTGATCAGCAGCCGGGTCAGACCGGCGCGGGCGCCGGCGGTGGCAGCCAGCACGTAGGCGCCCAGGGCCAGCAGGAGCAGGCCGAGTACGGCCATGCCGAAGGCGGTCGGCCAAGTGGTGACCGTCCACTGCTTGAGCACCTTCGCCTCGTGGCCGTCGCCGACCGTGGCCATGAGGAGGGGCGTGGCGACGACGGACAGGGGGAGGAACAGGGCGACCACGATCGCCACGGCGTCGACCGGCCACAGCAGCCCGGCGAACAGCAGGGCATAGCCGAGCTCCCGCCACGTCACCGGCTCGCGCAGCCGCGTGGTCAGCCAGGGCCGGAGCCCCGGCGTGGCAGGCACCTGGTGACCGCCGGACATAGGGTCGCGGTCGATCAGGCGCAGCCTGCGCCGCTCCACCGCTGCCACTGGGATCCCGCTGAGGGCGATCAGGACGAGCAGCGGCAGCCCCACCAGGACGAGGGCGAGCGCCCCGCAGACCGTCGCGAGCACCACGAGCCCCACCAGGGTGGCGACGCCGGTCACCGCGCCGGTGAGCAGATACGCGGCGGAGCGCCAGGGCCAGGCCGACAGCAGGAAGCCCGGCCGGGACATGGCCTGCCACACGTTCCGAGGATGCATGTGCATGACCGTAAGTGGCCTCGGCGGGGCGGTGACATCGGGGCAGGGTCCGTATCAGGGGTATGCCTGGCCCTACCCCAGGTCTCGTTCCCGCCGTACTGCGTGACGAGGGGCTTCCGCGGTTTCGTAAGGGCACCGACGAGCGAGCCGCTACGAGCCGTCACGAGCAGCCGTCACGAGCCGAGGAGCAGGTACTGGTGGAGAGACACATGGGCGAGGGGCACATGGGCGAGGGACACATGGGCGACGACGCGATCCGATTGCGGTCCGTGACGCGACGGTTCGGCTCGGGCGGTACGTCCGTCACCGCGCTCGACGACGTGTCGCTGGCGTTCCCGAGGGGGACGTTCACCGCCGTGATGGGACCGTCCGGGTCCGGCAAGTCGACCCTGTTGCAGTGTGCCGCGGGCCTGGACCGGCCCACGGCGGGCTCGGTCGCCGTGGGTGGCACGGAGCTGACCGCGCTGAGCGAGACCAGGCTGACCCTGCTGCGGCGCAAGCGCATCGGCTTCGTGTTCCAGGCGTTCAACCTGCTGCCCTCGCTGACCGCCGAACAGAACGTGGCCCTGCCCCTGCGCCTGGCAGGACGCCGCCCGAAGAAGGCGCAGGTGCGCGAGGTGCTCCACCGGGTCGGACTCGGCGACCGGGCGCGGCACCGGCCGACGGAGCTGTCCGGCGGTCAGCAGCAGCGGGTCGCCCTCGCCCGCGCCCTCATCACCCGGCCCGACGTGCTGTTCGGCGACGAGCCGACCGGTGCGCTCGACTCGCGGACCGGCCGCGAAGTGCTGACGCTGCTGCGGGGCATGGTCGACGGGGACGGCCAGACGGTCGTCATGGTCACGCACGACCCCGTCGCCGCCTCCTACGCGGACCGGGTCGTCTTCCTCGTGGACGGCCGTGTCAACGGCGAGTTGCGTGGAGCCGTCGCCGGGGACATCGCGGCGCACGTGACGAAGCTTGAGGCCAACTTCGAGGCGGCACCGTGCTGATTGCAGTGCTGCGCACCCTGCGCCACCGCTGGACCACCCTCGTCGGCAGCTTCGTCGCCCTCTCCCTGGGCGTGGCCCTGATCGCCGTCATGGGGCTCGCCCTGGCCTCCTCGCAGGATGCGCCGCACCGGGGGCCCGAGCGGTTCGCCGCCGCGCTGGTCGTCGTCAAGGGACAGGACACCCTCAAGGTGCCCGCCTCGATCGACGACCGCACCCAGAAGAACCAGAAGAACCAGAAGAACCAGAAGACCGAGAAGACCGAGAAGACCCAGCAGCTCGCGCAGCCCCGCGCCGTGCCCGACGCCACGGTCGCGAAGCTGCGCCGCCTCGGGACCGTCGTCCAGGACCGGTCGTTCGCCGTGCGCGCCGACGGCGGCCCCACCGATCTGGTCGGCCACCCCTGGTCCACCGCGGCCTTCGCGCCGTACGAGCTCGACGCGGGACGCGCGCCCGAGGCCGCGGACGAAGTCGTCGTCAGCGGTGACTGGGCCCGTCCGGGCACCCGGCTGCGCACCGGCGGCGGCACGGTGCGCGTCGTCGGAACCGTGGCCGCGCTCGGCTTCGAGAACGCCGTGTTCCACACCGACGCCCGCGCCGCCGAACTGTCGCCGCGCAGCCTCCAACTCGTGGTCGACGCCGACGCGGCGGCCGTGCGCGAGGCGGTGCGCGGCAGCGAAGGCGTCCGGGTTCTCACCGGGGACGCGCGTCGGTACGCAGACGCCGACCCCGACCGGGACAGCGAGGCGCTCACCGCGATGAACGCCATGTTCGGCACGGCAGGCGGCGTCACCGGATTCGTGTCGGTGTTCGTGGTGGCCTCCACGTTCGCGTTCGCGGTGGCGCAGCGGCGACGCGAGTTCGGACTCCTCCGCACGGCCGGGGCGACCCCGGGGCAGATCCGCCGCATGGTCCTCTCGGAGGCGCTGGTGGTCGGCGTGCTCGCCTCGGCAGTCGGCTGCGTGCTCGGCTCCTACGGGGCGCCGAAGCTCGCGGAGTGGGCGGTCCACGAGCGCCTCGCGCCCCGCTGGTTCACCATCGGCGAGTACAGCTGGCCCTACCACCTGGCGTTCTGGACAGGTCTGTTCATGGCCCTGTGCGGCGCGCTGGCCGCGTCGTGGCGGGCGGGGCGCACCGGGCCGACCGAGGCGTTGCGCGAGGCGTCCGTGGACACCCGGGCGATGACATGGGGGCGTTGGCTGGTCGGCTCGGTTCTCCTGGCCGCCGCAGTGGTGACGCTGGTCCTGGCCCTGGTGACGAGCCCGGGCGACCTGTTGCAGCGCAAGACCTACGTGAGCAGGCCCATGCTGCTGATCACCGCGGTCGCGCTGCTCGCTCCGGTACTGGTGGGGCCCATGGCGAGGCTGATCGCCTGGCTGCCTGCCCGACTGCCGGGCGCCGGGGGGATGCTGGCGCGGGAGAACGCGGCCGCCGGAGTGCGCCGTACCGCAGCCGTCGCGGCACCCGTGCTGGTCACGGTCGCGCTGGCGGGCTCGCTGCTCGGCGCCACCGCGACCCTCGGCGAGGCGAAGGCCACCGAGATGCGGGAACGGACGGCCGCCGACTTCGTGGTCACCCCGGCGGGCGAGGCGGGCGAGGCGGGCGACACCGGCTTCTACGGGGCGGCGCTGGAGCGGCTGCGCGCCGTGCCCGGCACCGAGATCTCGGCGAGCTCGTCGAGCGCCGTGTACGTCCTGGAGGACGGCGTGGCGCTCATCAGGTCCGACGCCAGGGCCGCCGAGCCGGAACCGCTCGCCGCAACGGCCCGACTCCCGCTGGCCGCGGGGAAGGTGAGCGACCTGGACGACGACTCGATCATCGTCAACGAGGAATGGGCGGAGCACACCGTGGGCGAGCGGGTGGACGTGTGGCTCGGCGACGGCACGAGGAAGTCCCTGCGGATCGCCGCCGTCATGACCACGGGCACCGGCGACAACGGCGCCTACGTCACCCCGCGCAACGCCCCCACGGCACCCGTCGACCGAGTCGACGTACGCCTCTCGGACCGCGCCGACCCGGCCACCGTGGCCGCGGGTCTGCGGCAGGCGGTACGGGCGTCGGGCGGAGAGGTACGCACCACGGACGCCTGGGTACGGGCGATGCGCCCCGAGACCAACCGGACGACCCGCCTCGGCCTCTTCATGGTCCTCGGAATCGCCCTCCTCTACACCGGCATCTCCCTGGCCAACACCATGGTCATGGCGACCTCCGACCGGCTCCGCGAACTGGCGGGGCTGCGGCTGGCCGGGGCCACCCGGTGGCAGGTGCTGCGGCTGGTGGGCGCGGAGGCGTTGATGGTGGTCATGATCGGCGGACTGCTGGGGGCACTGGTCGCCGGGCTCAACCTGGCGGGCATGTGGGGCGCGCTGGGCCTGCTCTCGGTGTGGACGCCCGTGGCGATCCCGTGGACGACACTCGCGACGGTCCTGGCCGCCTGCGCGCTGCTCGCGGTGCTCTCGGCGGTGGCTCCGGCCGGTCTCGCCTTGCGCCGCGGGGCGTTGGGGGCTGCGGGGGTACGCGAGTGACGTCCTCGGAGCGATGGCTTGCCGGAGTGGCGGCGTCCTGGTGGGCGGCGTCCGGTGCCGCCGCGCGCATACGCTTCCTCGCGGTCGCTCCGGCCGGTCTCGTCCTGCGCCGTGGGGCGCCGACCGACGGCTGGGGCGCCGCCGGGGAGCTGACCGCCGACAAGTAGAGCCCCCAACCTCCCCACCCCACGCCGGGTCGGTCGGGTCGGGTCGGGCCGGGGCGAGTCGAGTCGGGTCGCCGGGTCTACGGAAGCAGGCCCGCCCGGCGCGCCGCCACCACCGCCTCCAAGCGCGTGTGCGCCCCCAGCTTCCGCATGGCCGAGCGCAGATAGCCCTTGACGGTCTCGGGGCGAAGCCCGAGCCGCTCGGCGGCCGCCGCGTTCGTCACGCCCGCGGCCACGCAGGACAGGACGTCGACCTCGCGGGGGGCGAGGGCGACGGGGCGGTCCCGGGCCCGTTCCGGGACCGTGGCCGTGGCCGCCGACTCCAGCCGACCGCACACCACGAGGAGTTCGGCCCGCAGCACGGCGTCGGTCACGCGGGGCGCCAGCGCGCGCAGCGCACCGTGCGCCTCCCGGACCTGCTCCCACGCCCCCGGCCCGGGACCGGGCCCCGCCTCCGGCCCCGCCGCCTCCCGGGCCGCCGCGAGCAGCGACCGCACCTCGTCCCGTACGACCAGGGCCTGCTCCACGTCACGGGCCGCCGCCACCGCCGCCGACAGCGTCCGGTCGCCGAGCGGCTGGGCCGCGCGCAGCGCGCCGTACAGCACCCCGCGCACCCGGCGCCGCACCACCACGGGCACCGCGAGCACCGACCGCAGGCCCTCCGCCGCCACCGCCGCGTCGTACTCGTGGCTGATGTGCCGCGACACGTGGTAATCGGTGACCGCACAGGGCCGTGACAGGGCGACCGCCTTGCCGCCGAGGCCGTTCCCCGACGAGATGGCGAGGCCCTGCAGGGCGCGCGTACCCGTGCCGATCAGCTCGCCGATGCGCACCTGGCGCGACCCTTCGAGCAGTCCGCCGAACGCCACCGGGAGCCCCGTGCCGCGGCACAGCCGCAGCAGAGCGGCCCGCATCTCCACCGTCTCGCCGCCGTCAGCCGACACGCGCCCGCCCTTTCACCTCGTGACAGACACCCCCGTCCGGGGGTAGTGAGATCCGCCTCACGAATTACACGATGTTCCGTAGCGTCCGGCAATGAGTACGGCAATGAGTACGGCAGTACGAGCGACGGTACGAGCATCAGCACGACCAGCAGCGTGATCCACCGCGAGAGCGGGCGACTAGGGGTGCACATGACGAGTGACGGCACGAGCGCCACGGAGCAGTTCCGTACCGCACGGGATTTCCTCCTGCGGCATCGAGAGGACTACGCCGCCGCGTACGAAGGCTTCGCCTGGCCACGGCCCGAGCGCTTCAACTGGGCGCTCGACTGGTTCGACGTGATCGCGCAGGGCAACGACCGCACGGCCCTGCACATCGTCGAGGAGGACGGCGCGGAGTCACGCTTCTCCTTCGCACAGCTGTCCGCCCGCTCGAACCGCGTCGCCAACTGGCTGCGTGCGCGGGGCGTGCGGACCGGTGACCGCATCGTCGTCATGCTCGGCAACCAGGCCGAGCTCTGGGAGATCGCCCTCGCCGCGATGAAGCTGCGCGCCGTCGTCATCCCGGCGACGCCGCTGCTCGGCCCCGTCGACCTGCGCGACCGCATCGACCGCGGCCGCGCCCGGCACGTGGTCGTGCGCCCCGAGGACACCGCGAAGTTCGACGACGTGCCCGGCGACTACTCGCGGATCGTCGTCGGGGGCGAGCGCGAGGGCTGGACCTCCTACGCGGGAGCCGACGCCGCCGCCTCCCATATCACCGCCACCCCCGACGTCTTCGAGCCCGAGGGCATCACCCTCGCTGACGACCCCCTCATGCTCTACTTCACCTCGGGCACCACCGCCCAGCCCAAGCTGGTCGAGCACACCCACGTGTCGTACCCCGTGGGCCACCTCGCGACGATGTACTGGATCGGCCTCAAGCCCGGCGACATCCACCTGAACATCTCCTCGCCCGGCTGGGCCAAGCACGCCTGGTCGAACCTCTTCGCCCCGTGGAACGCCGAGGCGACGGTCTTCATCCACAACTACGCGCGCTTCGACGCCGGACGGCTCATGGCGGAGATGGACCGGGCGGGCGTCACGTCGTTCTGCGCCCCGCCCACCGTGTGGCGCATGCTCATCCAGGCCGACCTGACCCAGCTGCGCACCCCGCCGCGCGAGGTCGTCGCGGCCGGTGAGCCGCTCAACCCCGAGGTCATCGAGCAGGTGCGGCGCGACTGGGGCGTCACCATCCGCGACGGCTTCGGGCAGACCGAGACCGCCGTGCAGGTCGCCAACTCGCCGGGCCAGGAGCTGAAGCCCGGCTCGATGGGCCGCCCCACGCCCGGCTTCGCCGTCGAGCTCCTCGACCCCGTGACCGGCGCGCCGGGCGCGGCGGAGGGGGAGATCTCCCTGGTCCTCGGGACGGACCCGGTCGGCCTGATGGCCGGGTACCACGGCGACCCCGAGCGTACGGCGCAGGCGATGGCGGGCGGCTACTACCGCACCGGCGACATCGGCTCGCGCGACGCCGACGGCTACATCACCTACGTCGGCCGGGCCGACGACGTCTTCAAGGCGTCCGACTACAAGATCTCCCCGTTCGAGCTGGAGAGCGCGCTCCTGGAGCACGAGGCGGTCGCCGAGGCCGCGGTCGTGCCCGCGCCCGACCCGGTGCGGCTCGCCGTGCCCAAGGCGTACGTCGTGCTCGCCGCAGGGTTCCAACCGGGCCCGGACACCGCGAAGTTGCTCTTCGAGCACTCGCGCGCGGTGCTCGCCCCCTACAAGCGCCTGCGCCGCCTGGAGTTCGGCTCGCTCCCCAAGACCGTGTCCGGCAAGATCCGCCGCATCGAGCTGCGCGAGGCGACCGCCGCGGGTTCGGACGCGGAGTACCGCGAGGAGGACTTCCGATGAGCGCACAGCCCGGCGAGATCTCCCACCGCCTTTCCTACGCGCACGGCACGAGCGGCACGCCGCTCCTCGGCGACACCATCGGCCAGAACCTCGACCGGGCCGTGACCGCCTGGCCGGACCGGGACGCGCTCGTGGACGTCGCGGCCGGAACGCGCTGGACGTACGCCGAATTCGGCGCGGCCGTCGCACAGTTGGCGCGCGGCTTCCTCGGGGCGGGCGTCGCCAAGGGGGACCGGGTCGGGATCTGGGCGGTGAACTGCGCCGAGTGGGTGCTCGTGCAGTACGCCACCGCCCGCATCGGCGCCATCATGGTCAACATCAACCCGGCCTACCGCGCCCACGAGCTGGAGTACGTCCTCAACCAGTCCGGCGTCTCCGTCCTGGTCGCCACCCTGGCGCACAAGAGCAGCGACTACCGCGCGCTCGTCGACGAGGTGCGGCCCCGCTGCCCCGAACTGCGCGCCGTCCACTACATCGGGGACGGCTCGTGGGACGCGCTCCTGGACGCCGCCGCCTCTGTCGGTTCAGAGCAACTGGCGGCACGTGAAGCCGAGTTGAGCTTCGACGACCCCGTCAACATCCAGTACACCTCCGGCACCACCGGCTTCGCCAAGGGAGCCACGCTCTCCCACCACAACATCCTCAACAACGGCTACTGGGTGGGCCGTACGGTCGGCTACACCGAGCAGGACCGGGTCTGTCTGCCCGTGCCCTTCTACCACTGCTTCGGCATGGTGATGGGCAACCTCGGCGCCACCTCGCACGGCGCGTGCATCGTCATCCCCGCCCCGTCCTTCGACCCGGTCGCCACGCTGCACGCCGTCGAGCGGGAGCGCTGCACCTCGCTGTACGGCGTGCCGACGATGTTCATCGCCGAGCTCAACCTCGCCGACTTCGCGACGTACGACCTGAGTTCGCTGCGCACCGGCATCATGGCGGGCTCGCCCTGCCCGGTCGAGGTGATGAAGCGGGTCGTCGCCGAGATGCACATGGCGGAGGTCTCCATCTGCTACGGCATGACCGAGACCTCGCCCGTCTCCACGCAGACGCGCCGCGACGACGACCTGGAGCGCCGCACCTGCACGGTCGGCCGGGTCCTGCCCCACATCGAGGTCAAGGTCATCGACCCCGCGACCGGTGTGACGCTGCCGCGCGGCGCCTCCGGCGAGCTGTGCACGCGCGGGTACAGCGTGATGCTCGGCTACTGGAACGAGCCCGAGCGGACCGCCGAAGTCATCGACTCCGGACGCTGGATGCACACCGGGGACCTCGCGGTCCTGCGCGAGGACGGGTACGTCCAGATCGTCGGCCGCATCAAGGACATGATCATCAAGGGTGGCGAGAACATCTACCCCCGGGAGATCGAGGAGTTCCTGTACGGCCATCCGAAGGTCGCGGACGTGCAGGTGGTCGGCGTACCCGACGAGCGGTACGGAGAGGTGCCGCTGGCCTGCGTGATCGTGCGGGACCCCGACGACGTCCTCACGCTGGAGGAGCTCCAGGCCTACTGCAAGGGGAAGTTGGCCCACTACAAGATCCCAGCCGCCCTGCGGATCCTGGAGGCCTTCCCGATGACGGTCTCCGGAAAGGTGCGCAAGATCGAGCTCAGGGAGCGGTACGGGGAGTGACGGCGGCGGCCCCGGTGAGGTCGCGGCGCATGCAGAGGCGGGGCCAGCGGTCCAGGCCGAGCTCCGCCTCGTGCGCGCGGATCCTGCGCAGGGCCGGGGTGAGCTCGGCGTCCGCGAGCGGGCGGAAGCCGATGCGGGCGTAGTACGGGGCGTTCCACGGGACGTCGGTGAAGGTCGTCAGGGTCAGCGCGGTCGCACCCTCCGCGCGGGCCCGGTCCGCCACGTACGCGATCAGCGCGCGGCCGACACCGCGGCGGGCGGCGCGGGGGTGCACGGTGACCTGCTCGATGTGGAGCGCGTGGTCGTCGGGGAGGGGGTCGGCGATCAGATACGCGGCCGGGGAGCCATCACCGTCCCCGTTGCCGTCGTTGCCCTCGTCGACGGCGACCCAGGCGTGGCCCGCCCGGCGGTAGCGGTCCAACTCCTCGATCGTGAACGGCTCGTCGTCCGCGATCGCGGCCATGCCCAGGGCGCGGAACGGCTCGCCCGCGGCCCGCTCGATGTCCTGGAGCGCGGGCAGTTCGGCGGCGGTGGCGGGGCGGATGAGCATGGGGCCGAGTATGCCCCGGCCAAAACCCCTTGTGCGGCCGGGGGCCGACCGGGGATCGTGGGCCGGTCCGTCAGCAGGGCCCTTCCGTCGATTCCATGGGGTGAGCGTGCGTCTGTCCAAGGCCGGTGGTCCTGAAGAGGCAGGGGCCGTCGGGGCCGCGACCGGCGCGGAGCGGCCGCGACCGCCCGGTCTGAGCCGGGGCATGGTGCTGCTGCTCGCCGTCACCTGTGGCGTCGCCGTCGGGAACGTCTACTTCCCGCAGGCCGTCAGCCCGCTGGTCGCCGACGGCCTGAACGTATCGGCCGACACCGCGGCGCTTGTCGTGACCGCCACCCAGTTCGGGTACGCGGGCGGCATCTTCCTCCTCGTACCGCTCGGCGACCGCATCCCGTACCGGACGCTCATCGTCACGCTCCTCTCCCTCACCGGCCTCGGCCTGCTCGGCGCGGCCGCCGCGCCGGGGATCTCGCCGCTGATCGCGGCGAGCGTCCTCGTCGGTGTCACCACCGTCGTGGCGCAGGTCATCGCGCCGACGGCGGCCGGTCTTGTCCCCGAGGAACGGCGCGGCGCCGTCGCGGGCACGCTGCTCAGCGGTTCGATCGGCGGGATGCTGCTGTCCCGCGTCTTCGGCGGCACGGTGGGGGAGTGGCTCGGCTGGCGCGCCCCGTACCTGATGACGTCGGTGATCGCGCTGGTCATCGCGTGCGTACTGGCGCGTGCGCTGCCCCGGTCGACGGCACCGTCCCGGCAGCGCTACCCCGCCCTGCTCGCCGAGTCGCTGCGGCTGCTGCGCACCGAGCCCGACCTGCGCCGCTCCGGCTTCTACCAGGCGATGATCTTCGGCGGCTTCTCCGCTCTGTGGACCGGTGTCGCGCTGCTCCTGACGGGACCCGAGTACGGTCTCGGCGCGTCGGCGGTCGGCGTGCTCGCGCTGGTCAACGCGGCGACCATGCTCTGTACGCCGGTGGCGGGGCGGCAGGTGGACCGCCGGGGGTCCGACGCGGTGAATCTCGTCTGCATGGTCGCGGTCCTCGTGGCGTCGGCCGTCCTCTTCGCGGGCGGCATCGGCGGGGCCGTCGGGCTCGCCGCCCTCGCGGTGGGGACGCTGCTGCTCGACGTGGCGATGCAGTCCGGCACGGTCGCCAACCAGGTACGGATATTCGGGCTCAGCGACGAGGCGCGGGCCCGTCTCAACACGGCCTACATGACCTGCGCCTACCTGGGCGGAAGCGTGGGTTCCTGGCTGTCGGTGCAGGCGTACGGAGCCTTCGGCTGGCCGGGCGTGTGCGGTCTGGTCGCCCTGCTTGCGACGCTGGCGCTGACCCGCCACGTGGTGCACCTGCGCGGCGCCGCACGCCCCGGCGCCGGGCGGCCCCTCACCCGTCCGTAGCCCCCGGTCACGCCCCCGCGGCCACCAGCTCGTCCGCCGCGCTGTTGATGGGTTGGGGCGTGCCGGTCGCGTCCATCGTGAAGAGGGGGACGCCCAGGGTGTCCGCGCGGGTGCGGGCGCCGGACGTGTACCCGGCGAGGGAGAAGAAGGCGCACGTCACGGGTGTGTCGCCCGCCTCCGTCATCGCGGTGAGCCAGAGGCATTCGATGTCCCGCAGGGTGGTGGGCCGCAGTGCGGGCTCGACCTGGGCCAGCATGCCGCGCGCGGCGATCCGGGACCCCGATGGCGGGCGTCGGGCGGCGCTGCGCGTGTTCAGGTAGCCGAGCCAGCGCAGGTACAGGGCGGCCACGGTCACGGCATCGCGGGCGTCGCGGATCGTCACGGGGCGGAAGGCGGGGCGGGGGCGCGGGGCGGTGCGGGGCAGCGGGATGTGGGAGGGGAGGCCGGGCGGCGCCGT
Source organism: Streptomyces sp. NPDC042371 (assembly GCF_056437465.1). Taxonomy (NCBI): domain Bacteria; kingdom Bacillati; phylum Actinomycetota; class Actinomycetes; order Kitasatosporales; family Streptomycetaceae; genus Streptomyces; species Streptomyces sp. NPDC042371. The sequence goes on from NZ_JBWKAP010000003.1 coordinate 730,488, forward strand.
CGGGCTGCCGGGCGGCGCGTCCTCGTCGGCGGGGTGCTCAGCCGCCGTTTCCGCTGCCTCCGCCCCCGTCCCCTCCACCGTTCCGGCCACCGGAACACGTAATACCGCCCCACAAGCGCAGTCCAGCTCCGGCCGGGGCCAGTGGCCCTCGCGGCCGCAGGCCCCGCAGCACGCCGTGACCCACTCGTCCGCCCAGGTCCGGTCCGTGACCTGGGCCACCGTCGCGCCCCTGGCCACCGGCGGGGCCACGGGGGCGCCGCACGCGCAGGGATAGGACGGGGGAGCGTACAGATGCTCGCGCCCGCACTCCGGGCACCGTATCGGCACTGTCGGGACCATCGGCACGCCACTCTCCGTCACCGTCGCCACCATCGGTCTCTCCCCATCCTCCACCCAAGCGATGGCCGACTGCTGCCAGTTGGGTCAACGCCCCGGCGCCGGGTTCCACGGAGCCGTTCCGCCGATCTCTCTTGACGCTGTCCGGCATGCCCGCATACATTGCTTCCGTATAGCAGAACTGAATTTCCACAATGCGGAAACAGAAGCTCACCGCGGGGCGCGACGGGAGCCGGATCCGCCAGCCGAATCCGGCAGCCGAAGAGCTGTCGAAGCTGTCGAAGCAGGAGAACCCCATGGCTCGTATGACCGCTGCCCGCGCGGCAGTTGAGATCCTCAAGCGCGAAGGCGTCGTCAACGCGTTCGGTGTGCCGGGCGCCGCGATCAACCCCTTCTACAAGGCGCTCAAGGAGGGTGGTGGCATCGACCACACCCTCGCCCGCCACGTCGAGGGCGCCTCGCACATGGCCGAGGGCTACACCCGGACCAACCCGGGCAACATCGGTGTCTGCATCGGCACGTCGGGACCGGCAGGCACCGACATGATCACCGGTCTGTACTCCGCGACCGGCGACTCGATCCCGATCCTCTGCATCACGGGCCAGGCGCCGACGCACCTGCTCCACAAGGAGGACTTCCAGGCCGTCGACATCGCGACGATCGCCAAGCCGGTCACGAAGATGGCCGTCACCGTCCTGGAGGCCGCGCAGGTCCCCGGCATCTTCCAGCAGGCGTTCCACCTGATGCGCTCGGGCCGTCCAGGACCTGTCCTCATCGACCTGCCGATCGACGTCCAGCAGACGGAGATCGAGTTCGACCCGGAGACGTACGAGCCGCTGGCGGTCTACAAGCCGACCGCGACCCGTGCCCAGATCGAGAAGGCCATCACCTTCCTGGTCGAGTCCGAGCGTCCGCTGATCATCGCGGGCGGCGGCATCATCAACGCCGACGCCGCCGACCTCCTGGTCGAGTTCGCCGAGATCACCAACACCCCGGTCGTCCCGACCCTGATGGGCTGGGGCACCATCCCCGACGACCACGACCTGAACGCGGGCATGGTGGGCCAGCAGACCGGCCACCGCTACGGCAACGCGACGTTCCTGGAGTCGGACTTCGTCCTGGGCATCGGCAACCGCTGGGCCAACCGTCACACGGGCTACAACCTCGACGTGTACACCAAGGACCGCAAGTTCGTGCACGTCGACATCGAGCCGACGCAGCTGGGCAAGATCTTCGCCCCTGACTACGGCATCGCGTCGGACGCCAAGGCGGCCCTGGAGCTGTTCGTGCAGGTCGCGAAGGAGCTCAAGGCCGCGGGCAAGCTGCCCGACCGGTCGGCGTGGGTCGCCTCCAGCCTGGAGCGCAAGGAGACCCTGCAGCGCCGTACGCACTTCGACAACATCCCCATGAAGCCGCAGCGCGTCTACGAGGAGATGAACAAGGCGTTCGGCAAGGACACGCGCTACGTCACCACGATCGGCCTCTCGCAGATCGCCGGCGCCCAGATGCTGCACGTCTACAAGCCGCGCCACTGGATCAACTGCGGCCAGGCGGGCCCGCTCGGCTGGACCATCCCGGCCGCGCTCGGCGTCGCGAAGGCGGACCCGGACACCCAGGTCGTCGCCCTCTCCGGCGACTACGACTTCCAGTTCATGATCGAGGAGCTGGCGGTCGGTGCGCAGCACCGCATCCCGTACGTCCACGTGCTGGTGAACAACGCGTACCTGGGCCTGATCCGCCAGGCGCAGATCGGCCTGGACATCAACTTCCAGGTCAACCTGGAGTTTGAGAACCAGAACTCCCCGGAGCTCGGCGTCTACGGCGTCGACCACGTCAAGGTCGCCGAGGGCCTCGGCTGCAAGGCGATCCGCGTGACCGACCCGAACGAGCTGGGTGCCGCCTTCGAGCAGGCCAAGAAGCTCGCGCAGGAGCACCAGGTGCCGGTCGTCGTCGAGGCGATCCTGGAGCGCATCACGAACATCTCCATGAGCCCCACCGCCGACATCAGCGCGGTCAAGGAGTTCGAGGAGATCGCAACGGAGCCGGGCCACGCGCCCACGGCGATCCGTCCGCTGAAGGTCTGACGACCACCACAGCACTCAGAGGGGCGGTCCACCCGGCGGGGTGGACCGCCCCTTCGTCGTGCGCGCACGAGCTCAGCAGCGGCCGACAGGGGGAGGGCAGGGCTGCGGAGGCACCCGACGTCAGGGCGGCACAGGGCGGCACAGAGCGGCACGCGGCGGCGCAGGGCGGCACGCGGCAGGGCGGCAGGCACCCCGGCTACCCGGCACGCACGCAGGGGCGGCAGGTGCGCACACAGAAGAGCGGCGAGTACGGGGACCGTCCCGTACTCGCCGCTCTGGCTCAGCTGCCTCGTGGGCCGTGAAGTGGCCTGTGGGGCTGTGGAGTTGTAGCCGTCCGACCGCGCGCGACTGGCGGAACATGCATACGCGCTGCCGGACGGAGTTCGTGGGATTCGGCGGGGACCGCGGCGGCTGTGATGGAACGGGGATTCCCCTCCCTCAGGTCGAGAAGGAAGCCGCCGGACCTTTACCACCGCACTGGCTCACAGAGCCGCCGCGGACCCGTGCCTGTCCGCGTGAGCGGACTGCCCGCGGTGCGCACGGGACCACCCCTCATCCGGGTCCGTGGCGGTGCGGGCTCAGCACCGGTGGGTCGACCTCCCGTCAACCCACCGGCGCAGCCTGGGTGTTGCCTGCTCGCTCAGTCCTCGCGCAGGGCGCGGACGGCCTTCTCGACGCGCTTGCCGTAGTCGGCGTCGGCGGCGTGGAAGTGGGCGAGGTTCTTCTCGATGACGTCGTCGCGGGAGACCTGCGAGAGGCCGCCCGCGATGTTCGCCACCAGACGGGACTTCTCGTCCTCCGACATCAGGCGGTACAGCTCGCCCGCCTGGAAGAAGTCGTCGTCCTTGGTGTGGGCCGGGGCCTCGTGCGTGCCCGTGTGGCCGTTGACGGCCAGCGGGGCCGACAGCGGGGTGCCGGTCTCGGCGGGGCCGTCGTACGAGTTGGGCTCGTAGTTCTTGCGGTCACGGCCGTACGCGTTGGACGCCATGAGGCCGTCGCGGCCGTAGTTGTCGGCCTTCGCCGCCTTGGGGGCGTTCACCGCGAGCTGGGTGTGGTTGACGCCCAGGCGGTAGCGGTGCGCGTCCGCGTAGGCGAACAGGCGGCCCTGCAGCATCTTGTCGGGGGAGGGGCCGATGCCCGGAACGAAGTTGTTCGGGGAGAAGGCGGCCTGCTCGACCTCGGCGAAGACGTTGTCGGGGTTGCGGTCCAGGACCAGACGGCCGACGCGCTGCAGCGGGTAGTCCTTGTGCGGCCACACCTTGGTGAGGTCGAACGGGTTGAAGCGGTACTCGGCCGCGTCCGCCGCGGGCATGATCTGCACGTGCAGGGTCCAGGACGGGTTCACGCCGCGCTCGATGGCCTGCAGGAGGTCCGTCTGGTGCGAGTTCGGGTCCGTGCCCGCGATCTCGGCGCCCTGCTCGGCGGAGAGGCTGCGGATGCCCTGGTTCGTCTTGAAGTGGTACTTGACGAAGAAGGCCTCGCCCTGCGAGTTCGTCCACTGGTAGGTGTGCGAGCCGTAGCCGTTCATGTGGCGGTACGAGGCGGGGATGCCGCGGTCGCCCATGAGCCAGGTGATCTGGTGCGTCGCCTCGGGGGCGTGCGCCCAGAAGTCCCAGACGTTGTCCGGCTCCTGCTTGCCCGTGAAGGGGTCGCGCTTCTGGGAGTGGATGAAGTCCGGGAACTTGATGGGGTCCTTGATGAAGAAGACCGGCGTGTTGTTGCCTACGAGGTCGTAGTTGCCCTCTTCGGTGTAGAACTTCAGCGCGAAGCCACGGGGGTCACGGACCGCGTCCGCGCCACCGAGGTTGTCCGCCACGGTCGAGAAGCGCAGGAAGACCTCGGTGCGCTTGCCGAGCTCGCTGAGGAAGTCGGCGTGGGTGAAGCCGGTGACGTCGTCCGTCACCTCGAAGTAGCCGTACGCACCGGAGCCGCGGGCGTGCACGACACGCTCCGGGATGCGCTCACGGTTGAAGCGGGCGAGCTTCTCCAGCAGGTGCTGGTCCTGGAGGAGGATCGGGCCACCGACGCCGGCGGTGGCGGAGTTCTGATTGTCGGCGACGGGGGCGCCGGACTCGGTCGTAAGCACGCGCTTCGACATCGTGACCTTCCGTGCTGTGACTGCTGAGGTGTTCGGAGCGTAAGGACCCCTGAACTGCTACGTCAACAGTTTGTTGAAGTTGATGATGGAGTTCCGGGCCGCGGCGACGCCTGGGCGCGACAGGACAGGTGTCAGCGCCGCCACGGCCCGGAAGTTCGAGAGGAGCTCTCGCCGGTGGTGCGGCTTAGAGCTCGGCGCCCGAGAGGCGCTCGACGGAGCGCAGCAGGGCGGAGTGGTCGAGGCCGCCGTCACCCTGCGTGCGCAGCGAGGCGACGAGCTGGGCGACGACCGCGCCGACGGGCAGGGCCGCACCGACGTTGCGGGCGGCGTCGGTGACGATGCCCATGTCCTTGTGGTGCAGGTCGATCCGGAAGCCGGGCTTGAAGTCCCGGTTCAGGAAGTTGTCCTTCTTGCGGGTCAGCACGGTCGAGCCCGCAAGTCCCCCGTTCAGGACGTCGAGCGCGGCCCGCAGGTCCACACCGGACTTCTCCAGGAAGACCACGGCCTCGGCGCACGCCTGGATGTTGACGGCGACGATGAGCTGGTTGGCGGCCTTCACCGTCTGGCCCGAGCCGTGCGGACCGCACAGCACGATGGTCTTGCCCAGCGCCTCGAGGAGCGGCTTGGCCTCGTCGAAGTCGGCCTGCTCGCCGCCGACCATGATGGAGAGCACGGCCTCGATCGCACCGGCCTCGCCACCGGAGACGGGGGCGTCCAGGACGCGCAGCCCCTTCTCCTTGGCGGCCTTGGCCAGGTCCACGGAGGTCTGCGGGGTGATCGACGACATGTCGACGATCAGCGCGCCGGACTTCGCGTTCTCCACGATGCCGTCAGGACCGTACGCGATGGCCTCGACCTGCGGGGAGGCGGGCACCATCGTCACGACGACGTCGGCGTCCTTGACGGCCTCGGCGATGGACTTGGCGACCGTGCCGCCGGCCGCGGCCAGGCGGTCCAGCTTGTCCTGCTCGAGGGTGAAGCCGGTGACGGAGTAACCCGCCTTGATCAGGTTCTCGGACATGGGCGAGCCCATGATGCCGAGGCCGATCCACGCGATCGCCGGGCGGGCAGGGTGGGAGGAATCAGCAAGGTTGCTCATGAGGGTGCCTCTCTAACTGCTTTCGTACGACGTTGAGTTGGCGCTCAGCGCGCGGCGCGGGCCTCGGCGGGCAGCCAGCCGAAGGCCTCCGCGCTCGGCGCGTCGCCCGGCTTGTACTCCAGGCCGACCCAGCCCTCGTAACCGACCTTCTTGAGCTGGTCGAGAAGGCCTTCGAGGGGCAGCGACCCCGTGCCGGGGGCGCCGCGGCCCGGGTTGTCGGCGATCTGCACGTGGCCGGTCTTGGCCGCGTACTGCTCGATGACCGACGGCAGGTCCTCGCCGTTCATGGACAGGTGGTACAGGTCCATGAGGAACTTCGCGTTGCCGAGACCGGTGGCCGCGTTCACCTTGTCCACGATCTCGATCGCCTTGGGCGCGCTCACGATCGGGCAGAGCGGCGACTCGGGCTTGTTCAGCGCCTCGATCAGCAGGATCGCGCCGACGCGGTCCGCCTCGCGGGCGGCGAGCACCAGGTTCTCCAGGGCGAGTTCGTCCTGGACGGCCGGGTCGACGCCGTCCACGCGGTTGCCGTACAGCGCGTTGAGCGCCGTGCAGCCGAGGGACTTCGCGAAGTCCGCCGCCACCGCGAGGTTCGCGCGGAACTTCGCGCTCTCCTCGCCGGGGATCGACAGGGCGCCGCGGTCCGGGCCCGGCAGCTGTCCCGCGTAGAAGTTCAGGCCCACCAGCCGGACGCCCGCGTCCTCGATCGCCTTCTTCAGGGCGTCGAGCTCGGACTGCTCGGGGGTGGGGGCGTCGACCCAGGGCCACCACAGCTCGACCGCGCCGAAGCCCGCCTTCGCGGCGGCCGCGGGGCGCTCCAGGAGCGGGAGCTCGGTGAAGAGGATCGACAGGTTCACATTGAAGCGCTGGTCGGAGTATCCCATGGGGCTTCCGCGCTCCTTCCGTATTGCGGAAGTTCATTTCTGTCTGGTGGAAGACTGCCTCCGATCTGCGGAAGCTGTCAAGAGGGGACTGCCGAAAATTCCGGCGGCGGCATTAGGTTGTTGCGCGTGCGATTGAGAGTGGAGTTCACGACCGAACCCTTCGATCTCGACGAGGCCCCGGCGCATGCGCTGGTGGCTCGCGAGGTCATTCAGGGGGCCCCGCTGGACACCGTGGACGTAGGTCCGTTCGGCAATACGGCCGAGGGCGACGTCGACGCGGTGCTTACTGCCGTTGATGCGATGCTGCGCCGGTCCCTGGGGGCGGGCGCGACCCGTGTCTCGCTCCAGGTCAACGTGATCGGCGAGCCGGGAGCGGCGGCCGGTCCGGGGGAGGCGGATAAGTGACCAGCTTCGGGGACGACCCCTTCGTCACCGCGGTGAAGCCGCTGGTGGACGCCATGGGCGGCGAGATGATGCCGCCCGACCAGGCCGGGACCGACGACGTCGTGCTCGCCTGGGAGGGCGAGGATGTGGTGGCCGTGCGGCTGCCGCAGCTCGCCGACTCCCTGGACCACATCCTGCTCGCCCTGGAGCGGAAGCAGGGGCGGCCCCTGTCGGAGCTGGACCGCAAGGCCAAGCAGGAGGTCGTACGGATACTGGAGGCGCGCGGCGCCTTCTCCGTACGGCACGGCGTGGAGACTGTGGCGGGCGCCCTAGGGGTCTCCCGCTTCACCGTGTACAACTACCTGAACAGGGAGAACGCCGCCAAGGGTGAATGAACCCGACCGGCGTGGGCCCCTGCTGTGCCCGTCTCCGCCGTCCCTGCCGTCACTCTGAGCGGCCGAGCCGTCACCCGTATTGCCGGGTGACGGCTTCTTTGTTCAAGTTATTTCAACAAACTGTTGACGCGGTGTTGTTGAAGGTCTTAGCTGTTCCGCAGCCCGTCCAGCACAAGGCCACGGAGGCTCCCCGTGACTTCGAGTAAGACGCCGGGTCTCACCCGGTTCAACGCCTTGGAGGAGGCCGCGGCCACCGCCGCCCTCCACGAGGCCTGTGCCTCTTCGGCCTGGGGAAGCAAGCTGCTTGCCCAGCGTCCCTACGCCACCGTCGAAGCCCTCTTCGCCGCGAGCGACGCCGCCATGGCCGAGCTCACCGCCGAGGATCTGGCCGAGGCGATGGCGGGGCACCCGCCGATCGGCCGCCCGAAGCCGGGGGACCCGACCTCCGCCCGTGAACAGCGCGGGATGGCCGGGGCCTCCGAGGAGCTCAAGGCCGAACTGCTCGAACTGAACCTGGCCTACCAGGAGAAGTTCGGTCACGTCTTCCTGATCTGCGCGACCGGCGCGACCGCCGAGTTCATGCTCGGTCAGCTCAAGATCCGGATCGAGCACGGGGCGGAGGCGGAGCGGGAGATCGTCCGCAGCGAACTGGGCAAGATCAACCGCATCCGGCTGACCCGCCTCGTAGAAGAAGGAAGCGACGCATGAGCACCGCCACCACCGCCTCGGTGTCCACCCACATCCTGGACACCAGCGTCGGACGCCCCGCCGAGGGCGTCGCCATCTCCCTGTCCGCCCGCAGTGGTACAGGCGAGGAGTGGAAGGCACTCGGCGGCAGCGCCACCGACGCGGACGGCCGCTGCAAGGATCTCCCGGCCCTGCCGGAAGGCACCACCCACGTACGTCTCGACTTCGAGACCGAGGCGTACTTCCTGACCAAGAACAACCAGCAAGCCGAGGCGCAGCAGGACGCCCCCGCGAATCGGGACAGCGATGCGACCGGAGCGTTCTTCCCGGAGGTGGCGATCACGTTCGCCGTCAAGCCGGGCGAGCACTACCACGTACCGCTGCTGCTCAACCCGTTCGGCTACTCCGTTTACCGAGGGAGCTAGCAGACATGCCCACCATTCTGGGACAGAACCAGTACGGCAAGGCTGAGAACCGGGTCGTAAAGATCACGCGGGACGGCGACACCCACCACATCAAGGACCTGAACGTCTCGGTCGCCCTCTCCGGCGACCTGGACGACGTCCACTACAACGGCTCGAACGCCAACTGCCTGCCGACGGACACGACGAAGAACACCTGCTTCGCGTTCGCCAAGGAATACGGCATCGAGTCCGCCGAGCAGTACGGCATCCACCTCGCCCGGCACTTCGTGGACAGCCAGCCCTCGATCCACCGCGCGCGCATCCGCATCGAGGAGTACAGCTGGGAGCGCATCGGCGGCTCCGACAGCAACTCCAAGTTCATCGGCGCCGACGAGGTCAAGCACTCCTTCGTCCGCAAGGGCCAGGAGACGCGGGTCGCCCAGATAACGTATGACGGCGCGAACTTCGAGATCCTCTCGGGTCTGAAGGACCTGACGGTGATGAACTCCACGAACTCCGAGTTCTGGGGCTACATCAAGGACAAGTACACGACCCTCCAAGAGGACTACGACCGCATCCTCGCCACCTCCCTGTCCACCTGGTGGCGGCACAACTGGACCAACGACGAGCAGCGCATGCCGAGTTGGGAGCGGTCGTACGAGCAGGCGAAGAAGCACATCCTGCACGCCTTCGTGGAGACCTACTCCCTCTCCCTGCAGCAGACGCTGTACCAAATGGGCTCGCGGGTCATCAACAACCGCAGCGAGATCGACGAGATCCGCTTCTCCGCGCCCAACAAGCACCACTTCCGTCAGGACCTCTCGTCCTTCGGCCTCGACAACGAAGCCAAGGACGGCGCCGTCTACTACGCCGCCGACCGCCCGTACGGCCTGATCGAGGCCACGATCCTGCGGGACGGCGTCGAGCCGAAGATCCCGGTCGACATGACCAACCTCTGACGCGGGATGCGCGCCCCCGCCCCGCCGCAGTGGGCGGGGGCGCGCCACACCGGAGGGAACATCCGCAATGGCACAGCCAGCAAAGGACCCTGCAGAAGGTCCATGTTCCACCCCATCGGACATAGCTGACAGCGAGTCACCTGCCGCCTGTCACCCGGTGGATGAGAAGCTCCACCCCTCGCGGCTCGTCCCCGCCGCGCTCCAGCACATCGCCGCCATGTACGCGGGCGTGGTCACCCCTCCGCTCATCATCGGCCAGGCCTGCGGCCTGGACACCGTGGCCCAGACCCGGCTGATCGCCGCCGGTCTGCTGATCGCCGGTCTCGCCACCATCCTGCAGACCCTCGGCGTCAAAGGCTTCGTCGGCAACCGTCTGCCGTTCGTGAACGCCGCCTCCTCGGCGGGCATCGCACCCATCCTCGCGATCGCCGAGACCAACGCCAAGGGCGACCAACTCCCCGCGATCTACGGCGCGGTGATGGTCGCGGGCGTCTTCTGCCTCGCCGTCGGACCCTTCTTCGGCAAGCTGCTCCGCTTCTTCCCGCCGCTGGTCACCGGCGTCGTCATCACGCTCATCGGCGTCACGCTGATGCCCGTGCCCGTGAAGTGGGCGCAGGGCGGCGACGACACCGACCCGACGTTCGGCGACATGAGGTACCTGGCGCTCGCCGCCTTCACGCTCGTCGTGATCCTGCTCTTCCAGCGCTTCGGACGCGGCTTCCTCAAGCAAGTCGCCCTGCTGGCAGGCATGTTCATCGGAACGCTCGCCGCGATCCCGTTCGGCATGGCCGACTTCACCTCGGTGCAGACGGCCCCGCTGGCAGCCCTGCCCACGCCGTTCGCCTCCGGCGCCCCCGTCTTCCAGCCCGCCGCGATCCTCTCGCTCTGCATCGTGATGCTGGTCCTGATGACCGAGTCCGCGGCAGGCATGCTCGCCCTCGGCGAGATCTGCGAGCGCAAGACCGACGGGAAGACCATCACCCGCGGCCTGCGCACGGACGGCATCGCCACCCTGGTCGGCCCCGTCTTCGGCGGCTTCCCGACCTCAGCCTTCGCGCAGAACGTCGGCGTGGTCTCGCTGACCCGGGTCCGCAGCCGCTACGTCGTCGCGGTCGCGGGCGGCGCGCTCATCGTGCTCGGCGCCTTCCCGGTGCTCGGCGCCGTCGTGAACGTGGTCCCCATGCCGGTCCTCGGCGGTGCGGGCATCGTCCTCTTCGGTTCCATCGCGGTCAGCGGCATCCGTACGCTCTCCGAGGCGGGCCTGGACGACAGCTCCAACATCATCCTGGTGGCCGTCGCGCTCGGAGCGGGCATCATCCCGCTCGCCGCGCCCACCTTCTACGCGGACTTCCCCGCCTGGGCGCAGACCGTGCTCGGCTCCGGCATCAGCGCCGGTGCGCTCGTCGCGGTATCGCTCAACCTCTTCTTTCACCATCTCGGCACCCGTGGCTCCACCGCCGCGGCACTCAAATCTTCCTAGGGTCATGCCGTGCCCTCCCCCAAGCTCTGAAGGAGCAGGGGGGACCCCCATCGCCACTCACCGACAAAGGAAGCACCATGGCAACCTCGGCAACCCCGGAAGGCGCCGTAGAGCGCATCGTCATCGAGAACGCCGCCATCGCGACGGTCGACGCCCAGGACACGGAGTACGCGTCCGGCTACGTCGTCGTCGCGGGCAACAAGATCGAGTCGATCGGCGCCGGAAAGGCCCCCGAGGGCCTGGCGAACGTCGTACGCCGTGTCGACGCCACCGGCCACCTCGTCACCCCCGGCCTGGTCAACACGCACCACCACTTCTACCAGTGGATCACCCGGGGCCTGGCCACCGACCACAACCTCTTCAACTGGCTGGTGGCGCTGTACCCGACGTGGGCGCGCATCGACGAGCAGATGACGTACGCGGCCGCACAGGGCTCCCTCGGCATGATGGCCCGCGGCGGAGTCACCACCGCCATGGACCACCACTACGTGTTCCCGCAGGGCTCCGGTGACCTCTCCGGTTCCATCATCCGTGCCGCCTCCGAGATGGGCGTCCGCTTCACCCTGGCCCGCGGTTCCATGGACCGCAGCGAGAAGGACGGCGGCCTGCCGCCGGACTTCGCCGTCGAGACCCTTGAAGGCGCGCTCGCCGCCACCGAGGAGACCGTCAAGAAGCACCACGACGCGTCCTTCGACGCGATGACGCAGGTCGCCGTCGCGCCCTGCTCGCCCTTCTCCGTCTCCACCGAACTCATGAAGCAGGGCGCCGAGTTGGCGCGCCGCCTCGGAGTGCGCCTGCACACGCACGGCAGCGAGACGGTCGAGGAGGAGAAGTTCTGCCACGAGCTGTTCGGCATGGGCCCGACCGACTACTTCGAGTCGACGGGCTGGCTCGGTGAGGACGTGTGGATGGCGCACTGCGTCCACATGAACGACTCCGACATCGCCGCCTTCGCCCGCACCGGCACCGGCGTCGCGCACTGCCCCTCCTCCAACGCCCGCCTCGCGGCAGGCATCGCCCGCGTCCCCGACATGCTCAAGGCCGGTGTCCCCGTCGGCCTCGGCGTCGACGGCACCGCCTCCAACGAGTCCGGCGAGCTCCACACCGAGCTGCGCAACGCCCTGCTGATCAACCGTCTGGGCGCGCACCGCGAGGCCGCCCTGAATGCCCGTCAGGCCCTTCGCCTCGGTACGTACGGCGGCGCTCAGGTCCTCGGCCGCGCCACGCAGATCGGCTCCCTGGAGGCGGGGAAGCTCGCCGACCTGGTGCTCTGGAAGATCGACGGCATCGGACACGCCTCGATCGCCGACCCGGTGACCGCGATCGTCTTCGGCGCGGCGGCCCCGGTCACCCTCTCCCTCGTCAACGGCAAGCCGGTCGTCGAGAACGGCATCCTGCTGCACGCCGACGAGGACGCCATCGCCCGCTCCACACGGGAGCAGGCCCAGCGTCTCGCGCGCATCGCCGCCGAGAGCTGACCCCAAGAACTCCGGTCAGGGGGGACGGCCCTTGACCGGACTTGAGCAGCCGAGCGGGCTGCTCAAGTGCCGCCCCGGGAACGTGGCCCAAAGCTTCACGTTCCCGGGGCGGTCAGTACTACCTGGGCGCATTTCCCACAACCGCATACAGAGCAAGTCCTTGCACCACGCACCACCTCCCAGAAGCGAAAAGTGCCGGCGGCCCGCCGGGACCGGAAAACAACCGGAGGAGCCACAGTGGCCACTCAGCCCAGGTTCACCAAGCAAGGCACCACCCCAGGCACCGGCCCAGGTGCCGCCCCCGACCCGGAGACCGACGACGGGTCCATACGCACCGACGGGGCGATACACCCCGTCGACGAGAAGCTCCCCGCCCTGAAGATGGCGACGACCGGCCTCCAGCACGTGGCCGCCATGTACGCGGGAGTCGTCGCGCCGCCGCTCATCGTCGGCGCTGCCATCGGCCTCTCGGCCAAGGAACTCACCTTCCTCACCGGCGCCTGCCTGTTCACCGCGGGCCTCGCCACCTTCCTGCAGACCCTCGGCGTCTGGAAGATCGGCGCCCGGCTGCCGTTCGTCAACGGCGTCACCTTCGCCGGTGTCGCGCCGATGCTCGCGGTCGTCGATTCGACCGACAACAAGGACGACGCGCTGCCGGTCATCTTCGGCGCGGTGATCGTGGCCGGTGTGCTCGGCTTCATCGCCGCCCCGTTCTTCTCGAAGATGATCCGCTTCTTCCCGCCGGTCGTGACCGGCACGGTCATCACCCTCATCGGCATCTCGCTGATGCCGGTCGCCTTCGGCTGGGCGCAGGGGCCCGTGCCCGGCGCCGACGACTACGGCTCGATGAAGAACCTGGGCCTCGCGGGCATCACGCTCGTCATCGTCCTGCTGCTGCGCCGCTTCACCACCGGATTCGTGAAGCAGATCGCGGTCCTGCTCGGCCTCGTCATCGGCACGCTCATCGCGATCCCGTTCGGCGTCACGGACTTCGGCCCGGTCGGCGACGCGGACATCGTGGGCTTCCCGACGCCGTTCCACTTCGGCGCACCGCAGTTCGCGGCGGCCGCGATCGTCTCGCTCTGTGTCGTCATGGTCGTCTCGATGACCGAGTCGACCGCCGACATGCTCGCCCTCGGCGAGATCGTGGGCCGTCCCGCCGACGAGAAGACCATCGCCGCGGGCCTGCGCGCCGACACCCTCGGCTCGGCGGTCAGCCCGCTCTTCAACGGCTTCATGTGCAGCGCTTTCGCGCAGAACATCGGCCTGGTCGCGATGACGAAGATCCGCAGCCGCTATGTGGTCGCCGTCGGCGGCGGCTTCCTCGTCCTGATGGGCCTGTGCCCGATGGCCGCCTCGCTCATCGCCGTCGTGCCGCGCCCGGTGCTCGGCGGCGCGGGCGTCGTCCTCTTCGGCTCGGTCGCGGCGAGCGGCATCCAGACGCTGGTCAAGGCGGACCTGGAGAAGGACAACAACGTCCTGATCGTGGCGGTCTCGCTGGCCGTCGGCCTCATCCCGATCGCGGCGCCGGAGTTCTACCACGCGTTCCCGGAGACCGCGAAGATCATCCTCGACTCGGGCATCTCGACGGGCTGTGTGGCGGCCGTGCTCCTGAACCTGGTCTTCAACCACATCGGCAAGGGCCGCGACGAGGACGACGTGACGGCGCCGATGGAGGGCGGCGGGGCGATCGCCGAGACGCGGGTGCCGGGTCAGGGCCAGGGCCAGAGCGAGGCGGTAGCGCACTGAGGCCCCGGTTACGGCTCACGGCACAGCTACACCGTCCCCTCGCGCGGTCAGGTCCCGCGCGAGGGAACGTACTTCTGTCGGCAGCGCCACTTCTGTCGGCAGCGCCTCAGTCGATGTCCATCGCGTCGTCGCCGCCGCTCTTGACGACCTTGATGATGTTGCCGCCCGCGTCGCACAGCTCCGCTCGGACGACGTAACCCGCCTGGATGCCCTTCCAGAAGATGACTTCCTGCTGCTGGGCGAAGGACGTGGTCCCCAGCGTGTCCACCAGGTCGATGCCGCCGGGCGCGTGGATCACGTAGCGCCAGCCGCTCCCGTCCGGCTGCCGCGCCCAGTCGGGCACGTACCCGCCGGGGGAGCGGGTGGTGCTGACGAACCCCGTCCTCTGCAGCAGCTTCTGATAGTGCCGGAGGCTCGCGGGCAGCTTCTCGTTCCAGGGCTTGAAGCCCTTGCCCAAGATCTGGTCGGGCGTCCTGCCGTCCCAGCGGTACAGGGGCTCGTTGTCCTTGCGGTACTGCAGCGGGGGTACGTCGCGCCCCTGCTTCCTGTCCTCACGCATCGACTTCACCTTGCCGGGGTCGATGCCGTACGTACTGTCCCCGAAGCCCGCCGCGGCCTGCGGAGTCGGCGTGGTGGAGCGGGGGTGCTTGCCGCGCTCGGCCATGAACGACGGGTAGTCGTACTCACCGGCCTCCGAGTCGGTGCCCCCGTCCGAGAGCTCCTCCGCGTCGGAGAAGTCCAGCCGGTCGATGTCCATGGCCGTCGTGTCCTGGCCGCCCGCGCGCTGCACCACGGGCTGTTCGGCCTCCTGGTGGCCGCAGCCCGCGCCGTGCTGGTGCTGCTCCTGGCCCGCGGACTGCCCGCCCTTGCGGAGCATCTGGACGACGGCGGCGTTGCCCGCCGAACCCTGCAGGGCGAGGAGCCGCTGGAGCGGGGCGTCGGACTCGGACGTGGCCGCGGGTCTGCGGGCCGCGGTCCGCGCTTTCGCGGCGTCGTGCGTTCTGGCGTGGTCGTGGTCGCGCAACGGGGCTCCTCAGGTACAGAGACACCCAGTCTGCCCACGAAGCGTCCCGCGGAACCAGGCACCAAAGGGCAGTCCCACGTGCAGTTCTCGTGGTCCGCAGGGTCTTCCGCTGTCGGGGTGCGCTGACGTAACGTCGTGGCGCCGCCGACCGTATGGCGGAAGTTACTTTCCAGTCGGACACTTCCGCCCTGTTCCGCGTCTCATGAACTCCCACGGAACGGGGCCGATTTCCGGCGTCACGCGACGGAAGAAGCGCCACCCATGAGTTCTCACCAGAAGTCCGCCGGTGCCCCGGCAACTGCCCCCGAGGTCCACCCCGTCGACGAGATCCTGCCGCCGGGCCGCATGCTCGTCGCCAGCCTCCAGCACGTCGCCTCCATGTATGCGGGCGCGGTCTCCGTCCCGCTCGTCGTGGCCGTCGCGGCGAAGATGTCCCCGGGCGACACGGCCGTACTCATGGGCGGCAGCCTTCTGATGGCGGGCATCGCCACCCTGCTCCAGACCCTGGGCATCGGCAACTTCATCGGCTCACGGCTGCCGTTCGTCAACGGCGTCTCGTTCGCGGGCGTCGGCGTGATGCTGACGATCATCTCGACGCAGGGCGGCATCGAGGCGGGCATGCCCGTCGTCTTCGGCGCGATCATCGTGTCGAGCCTCTTCGGGTTCCTGGTCAGCTCGTACTTCTCACGACTCGTCCGCTTCTTCCCGCCCGTCGTCACGGGCTCCGTCATCACCCTCATCGGGGTCTCACTCATCCCCGTCGCGTACGACTGGATCGTCGACGACTCGGCCACCGGCACGCCGGAGCCGAAGAGCATCGGGCTCGCGGGCGCCACGGTCCTCGTGATGCTCCTGCTGCAGCGCTTCACGCGCGGCTTCCTCAAGCAGATCAGCATGCTCATCGCGATGGTCTTCGGCACGCTGCTCGCGATACCGATGGGCCTCGCCGACTTCTCCGAGCTGGACGGCGCGGACCCGGTCGGCATCCCGTCCCCGCTGCACTTCGGCGCCCCGGAGTTCAACATCCCCGCCATCATCTCGATGTGCGTCGTGATGCTGGTGATCCTCACTGAGTCGACCGCCGACATGATCGCGCTCGGGAAGATCGTCGAGAAGGACGTCGACGAGAAGACCATCGCCCGCGGCCTGCGCGCCGACGCCCTCGGCTCCGCGCTCAGCCCGCTCTTCAACGCCTTCCACGCCAGCGCGTTCGCCCAGAACATCGGCCTGGTCGTGATCTCCAAGGTGCGCAGCCGCTTCGTCGTCGCGCTGAGCGGCGCGATCCTGGTCCTCATCGGCCTCAGCCCGGCCGCGGCGGCGCTCATCTCGGTCGTCCCCATGCCGGTCCTCGCGGCCGTCAGCCTCTTCCTCTTCGGCTCCATCGCGGTCAGCGGCATCCAGACGCTGCTCCAGGCGGACCTGCACCGCGGCGACAACGCACTGATCGTCGTCGTCACACTGGGCGCGGGCCTCGCCCCCGCCCTCTCCGACGGCTTCTACGACGCGTTCCCCGACTGGGCCCAGATCGTCCTCGGCTCCGGGATCTCGACGGGCTGCATCCTCGCGGTCTCCCTCAACCTGGTCTTCAACCACCTTGGTACGGAGGACAGTTCGCCCGTCGCCGAACCCGACCCCGCGGTGACGCACTGACGTCGCCGCCTCCCGCGCGCAGCGCCCCGGGGCGGCCTGACTACGCTGAGGCGCCGTGATCCCCCAGTCCTCCCCAACAGCCGCCCGACAGCCCCGCGCGGCGGCCCGGCCGCTCCGACCGGCCACTGCGCCCCGCAGGCTCACGGCGTCCGCCGTCGACGCGCTGACCGCCCTCCTGTGCGGCCTGGTGGCCGCGGCGGCGGTCGGCGTCACCGCCGCCGACGGGGTGGTCGAGGTCCGTGTGCAGTCCCCGGCGATGCGGGCCGCGGCACTGGGCGCCGCACTCGGCTTCTCCCTCCTGAACCACGCCCTGCTCACCCGCCTGACCAGGGCGAGCCTGGGCAAGCTGCTGACGGGCCTGCGCGTGGTCCGCGCCGCCGACGCGGGGCGCCCCCGCCTCCTCCCGCTGACCGGCCGCTGGCTGTTCGGCTTCTACTGGATGGTGGTGTTCGTGCCCCTGCACGTCGTGACGGACAGCGACGTCGAGCAGCAGGACGCGGTGGGCCTGCGGGTGGTGCGCCGATGAGCGCACCTCCCGGCCCTCCTCGGCTCCCGCGCCTCACCGGCGGCCCGCCCATGAACGGCAGACAGAAGCTGATCCTGGGGTGCGTCGCCTCGGGCGCCGGGCTCCTCGCAGTGATGGCGATCGGCGACGTGGTGACGGGCGGCGACCTGACCCGCCCGGACGTCGCGCCCACGGTGACCGTGACCGTGACGGTGACCGCGTCCCCCGAGGCGAAGGCCACGCGGACGCCGGGCCCCAAGCCCAAGCCCGAACCCAAGCCCAAGGCCACGCCGACGCCGACACCAACCGCCACTCCCACCCACTCCCGCCCCGCCACGGGCGGCGGCCGCCCGGCGGTCGGCTTCGGCCGCTCCTGCGCCCCGGTGGGCGCCCTCGCCGCCACCCTCGACGGCCGCCCCGCGAAGTGCTTCATGGGCAAGGACGGCCACGCCCGCTGGGGTTACGACTCGAACCGGGGCTAGGGCCCCGGTGCCCTTCCGGCCGCTTGACCTCAAGTCCCCTTGAGGTCTGAGGGTGCGGAACAGGAGATCCGCCCCGGATCGCCGACCCGCACCACACCCGCACGGGAGAGCTGCCATGCGTACCGACACGTCCTCAGCCGAAGCCATCGAGTTGGCCGCCATCCGCCAAGTGGTCGCCGACGCAAGCGAGTTCCAGGGCGACGTGGAGCGGTTCATCCCGCTGTTCACCGCCGACACCACGGTCGTGAACTTCGGCGGGCGCCGTGTCGCGGGCCGGGACACGCTGGCCGACGCGATGCGGCAGGCCCTGGCGTCACCGCTTGCCGACGTGGTCACCACGCTGGAGGAGGAAGACATCCGCTTCCTCCGTGCCGACGTGGCGATCGTCGCCAGCATCAAGCACGTCTCCGACCGGCGGCAGCCGGGGGCCGACGGCGAGTCGGTGACCCCCTTGCACGCCTCGTCGGGGCGGCTCACGCACGTACTGGTGAAGGAGGGCGACGCCTGGCGGATCGCCTCCTCCCAGACGACACCGATCCTCGGCTGACCGGCCGGGGTTGTGACACCGGCTCTCAGGGCCGGTCGTACCAGGAGAACGCCGCGATGCGCCAGCCCTCCGGGGTGCGGACGAACTGCATGGTCTTCGTGCCGCCGCCCTCGAAGGGCTCGCCGTCCAGGACCCCCGCCTTGCCGTACTCGCCGAACCTGCACGCGATGTCGCCGACGATGTCCGTCCGTGCCGAGATCTCCCACTCGGAGAACTCGACCAGACGGCCGTCGGCGAGCAGCCGCTCGCGGGGCTCGATGAACTCCTCCACGGTGTACGCCGCGTACTGCGGTCCGGTCACGACGATCACGCCGCCGGGCAGCATGAGCCGACGGATCCGGGCGACGTCGGCGGCCTTGCCGCCCCGGTTGTCGAAGGATCCGAAGAACTCGGCGGTCAGCGCGTCGATTTCAGCCTTGGGTATCTCAGCTTTGGGTATCTCAGCCTTGGACATCCGGGGACGGTAGCACCGTGCGGCTGGCCGTGGACGTGCCGGCAACGGCGTCAGGGACGGCCCAGCGACCGTACGGTCCACCCGGCCCGGCGCCAGCTCCGGGCGTTGAGGGTGCCGCGGCCGTCGATGACCCTCGGGCTCGCCGCGCGGGCGGCCAGGAGTTGCGGGTCGACGTCGGAGTACTGCGCCCACTCGGTCAGGTGCAGGAGCAGGTCGGCGTCCTGGACCGCGGCGATCGGGTCGTCGACGTACTCGATCCCGGGGTGCGCCTTGCGGGCGTTGTCGAGGGCCCGGGGATCGGTGACGGTGACGGCGGCGCCGAGCCCGTGGAGCTTCTGGGCCACGGCCAGGGCAGGTGAGTCGCGGATGTCGTCGGTGTCCGGCTTGAAGGCGGCGCCCCAGACGGTGATCCGCTTACCGGCGAGGCTGCCGTCGAGCTGCTCGCGGGAGAGGTCGACCATGCGTTCGCGGCGACGCATGTTGATCGCGTCGACCTCGCGGAGGATCGTCAGGGCCTGGTCGGCGCCGAGTTCACCGGCGCGTGCCATGAACCCGCGCATGTCCTTGGGAAGGCAGCCGCCGCCGAAGCCGAGCCCGGGCCGCATGCCGCGGCGGCCGATGCGGACGTCGTGGCCGAGGATGTCGGCAAGCGTGGTGACATCGGCGCCGGAGGCTTCACAGACCTCCGCGACGGCGTTGATGAAGGAGATCTTCGTGGCGAGGAAGGCGTTCGCGGAGGACTTCGCGAGTTCGGCGGTGGCCCAGTCGGTCACGATCGTCGGCGTACCTGCCTCGATGATCTTCCCGAAGCACTGCCGCAGGACGGCCTCGGCCCAGGAGCGCTCGGTCCCGAAGCCGAGGACGAGCCGGTCGGGGCGGAGGGTGTCCTCGATGGCGGACGACTCGCGCAGGAACTCCGGGTTCCAGGCGACCTCGACCGCGTCCCCGGCCGGCGCGTACGCGTGCAGCAGATCGCGTACGCGTGGTGCCGTGCCGACCGGGACGGTGGACTTCACCGCGATGACGGCCCGGCTCTTGAGGTGGGGGGGCGAGTTGGCGTGCGGCGGAGAAGAGGTGGCTGAGGTCGTAGGCGTGTTCGCCGGGCCGCTGCGGGGTGCCGACGCCGATGAAGTGCAGGTCGGCGAAGGCAGCGGTCTCCGCATAGGAGGCGGTGAACTTCAGTCGCCCCGAGGCGGTGTGGCGGGCGAGCAGCTCGTCGAGGCCGCGTTCGTGGATGGGGGCGTTGCCGGAGTTGAGGACCGCGACCTTGTGGATGTCGGAGTCCATGCCGAGGACCTCGTGGCCGAGTTCGGCCATGCAGGCCGCGTGGGTGGCGCCGAGATAGCCGCAGCCGATGACGGTGAGTTTCATGAAGGGTGTCCTTCCAGACGGGCCGGGCGGCCAGGTGCGGCGGTCGCCAGGTGCGGCGGTGGCCAGGACCTTCATCACAGCGGTCCGTGCGGGTCACGGGGGAGGGCTCGCAGGGGGGCTCACAACTCGCGGACGCGGTCCGCGGCTGACGGCTCAGGATTATCGTCAGTGATCCATCAACGATCCATCACGCGGAACGCGTA
This sequence comes from Streptomyces sp. NPDC042371, assembly GCF_056437465.1. Classification (NCBI taxonomy): domain Bacteria; kingdom Bacillati; phylum Actinomycetota; class Actinomycetes; order Kitasatosporales; family Streptomycetaceae; genus Streptomyces; species Streptomyces sp. NPDC042371. The sequence continues at coordinate 750,761 of NZ_JBWKAP010000003.1, forward strand.
CGGCTCTTCGTCCTCGGTCGAGCGGTGCGGGTCCGGTCACCGGCAGAGGGAGAGTCGTGGCAGCGAGCACCCGCCGGACCCGTCCGCCCAACGCGGACCTGGCCCGGCTCATCGAAGCGAGCGGCGCGAGCCACAAGTCCCTGGCTCTGCGCGTCAACCAGCTCGCCTGCACCGCCGGGATGGCGACCGGCTATTCGCATACCTCAGTGGCGAACTGGTGCAGGCGCGGGATGACGCCGAAATGGCCGGTCCCCAAGCTGCTGTCGCAGGCCATCGGCGAACGGCTCGGCCGCCCTGTCGGCCTCGGTGAGATCGGTATGGGCGAGGCGGCGGCGGTCGATGCGGATGTGGGGTTGGATTTCCCGCGAGACCCCGCCGACGCCGTCCGCGTCGCCACGATGTTCTGGAGCTCCGTGAACCGCCGCGACTTCCTGGCCGGATCCGGCTTCGCCGCCTCCGCCTTCACCACCCCCGTCACCCGATGGCTCGTCACCCCGGCGGACGAGACCGCCGACCATCGTGGCGGCCAGCAGGTGGGCCGGGCAGATCTCGCCGAACTGCGCGAGGCCGCCGAGGAGGCCCGACGGTGGGATTCCAGGTACGGCGGCGGGAACTGGAAGGCCAACTCCGTCACGGACTGTCTCGACCACCGTGCCGGGCCCCTGCTCCAGGGCAGTTTCTCGGACGGGATCGGCCGCGAGCTCTTCAGCGTGACCGCCGAGTTGTCGCGGCTGGCCGGGTGGACGGCCTTCGACGTCGGTGAGCACGAGGTGGCCCAGCGGCACTTCATCCAGGCGCTTCGCCTCGCCCGTGCGGGCGGCGACGTGCAGCTCGGCTGCTATGTGCTGACCACGATGGCCATGCAGTCCCTCATGCGCGGGTTCGTGTCCGAGGCCGTCGACATGGCCCAGGGCGCCTTCGAGCGGGCCAAGGGGCAGGCCGCCCCCCGGGTGCTGGCGTTCACCAAGCTGATCGAGGCCCGGGCCCACGCCCGCGAGAACGACCCCCGTGCGGCCTCCCGAGCGCTGAAGGCCTCCGAGGACCTGCTCGGGCGGGCGCGGGAACACAGCGGCGACGAGCCCGGGTGGATCGACTTCTACCACCACGCCCGCCTTTCGGCAGACGCGGCCGAGGTCTTCCGCGACCTGAAGAACCCCAGAGCCGCGCTCGGCTGGAACCAGCAGGCCGCCGCGATGCCGCCCGGCGTGTTCACCCGCTCCGTCGGCATGCGCCTCGCCATCGTCGGGACCGCCCACCTCCAGGCCCGCGACCTCGACCACGGCCTTGAGCTCGGCCGTCGCAGCGTCGACATCCTCGCCCGCGTCCAGTCCTCGCGGGCCAAGGACTACGTCCGCGAGTTCAACCAGGCCCTGGCCCCGTGGCGGCGTGAGCCTGCCGCGCGCGAGTTCGTCCACCGGACCCGAAAGGAGCTCGGCGTCGCGGCCTGACCGGGCAACCGGTCGGCTCACCACCTAGGCCCACGTCCTACGCCGAAGTCCTACGCCCACGCCCTACGCCCATGCCCCACATCCACGTCGCATTCATGCCAGACCCCACCCCGGGCTCGCTGCTGAACTCGACCTCATGCCCGCACAGACACCCACCTCGGCGCCGCCCGTCGGCAGCCCGACCGGCACCGCCGCCGTCCCTGCCCGCTCGCCCCGCCTCGGCTGGCTCGCCGTTCTCTCCCTCACCCTGGGGCTCTTCTCGATCGTCACCACCGAGATCCTGCCCATCGGTCTGCTCACCCCCATCGGGGACACCTTCGGCACGTCGGACGGTACGTCCGGGCTGATGATGACCCTGCCGGGGTTCCTCGCCGCCGTCGCCGCCCCGGCCGTCACCGTCAGTGCCGCGCGCGTCGACCGGCGGCGCATGCTCTGCCTTCTGATGGCGGTACTCGCCCTCGCGAACTTCCTGGCCGCGGGCGCGTCCGCGTACTGGCTGTTGATGGTCTCCCGCGTCCTGGTCGGCTTCGTCATCGGGGCGTTCTGGTCCATCGGTGCGGGGCTCGCGGAACGGCTCGTCCCGGCGGAGCGGGTGGGCAGGGCGACCGCGGTGATCTTCTCCGCCGTTCCCCTCGGCTCCGTGCTCGGCGTGCCCGCCGGTACCCTGCTCGACCAACTCGCGGGCTGGCGTGCGGTGTTCATCGCCATGGGGGTGCTGGCACTCGCCGTGCTCGGCGCGCTCCTGCTGTCCCTGCCCCCGCTGCCGCCCCAGCAGGTCACCCGCCTCGCCGTGCTGCGCGACCTGCTCGGCAGTGGCCGCGTCCGCGCCGGGCTCGTCGTGACGTTCCTGATCGTGACCGCGCACTTCGGCACGTACACGTACGTCACGCCGTTCCTGGCAGACGTCACGCACGCGAGTCCGGGGCTGATCACCACGTTCCTGCTGGCCTTCGGCGCCGCGGGCGTCGTCGGCAACTTCCTCGCAGGGGCGTGGGCCGGGCGCGCGCTCAGGATCACCTTCGCGAGCACGGCGGCGCTCCTCGCCGCGGCGGTCCTGCTCCTGCCGGTCCTCGGCACGAGCAGGGCGGGCGCGCTGGTACTGCTCCTGGTCTGGGGCCTCGCCTACGGTGCCGTGCCCGTCTGCTCCCAGACCTGGTTCGCGACCGCCGCGCCGCACACGCCCGAGGCCGCGTCCGTCGTGTTCACGTCGTCGTTCCAGGCGACGATCTCACTGGGGGCGCTGGCGGGCGGTGCGGTCGTGGACGCGGCGTCCGTCTCGGCGGTGATGTTCATCGGCGCCATCGCCGCGGCGCTGGCGGCAGGCGCCTGCCTCGGTCCCCGGCGTCGGGCGTGACGGTGAACGACTTGACTCCTGCCGTCAGCAGAGCCCCGCGCTCCGCACCGCACCGCCCCCGTTCTCGTCGTCCGTCCCGAGCAGCGCCGTCCGCGTGCCCGGCACGCACTCCAGTGCCTCGATCTTGTGCCCCTTGAACTTCCGCAGGACGTCGGGGGACTTGTCGATGCCGAGCCGTACCTTGCCCGTGCGGCTCACGGACACCTTGCCCGCGTCGCTGACCGCCGAATCGAAGGGGCCGTCGTCGCCCGCGTCCGATGCCGAGCCGACGAGCAGGCGGCCCGCGGAGGTGACGGTGAGGTCGGAGGCGTGCCGGACGTCGCCCTTCGGGTAGGACGCGCGGAAGCGGGCCGTGGTGACCGGGCCGAAGTCGGCCTCGCCGTACTTGTTGAAGGAGAAGGGCGCGGCGTGCAGCGTCGCGGGACGCTTCCTGCCCGCGCCCCGGTCCGCCCAGACCGCCGCCAGCTTTCCGTGCCGCGCGGTCAGCGCGAAGCTTTCGTAGTCGTCGCCGTCGGCGATCGCGGGGAGCGGGGAGGTGTCCAGGACCTGGGCCTCCGTGCCGGTGACCTTCAGGTGGTAGGCCAGGCCGCGGCTGGCCAGGGCCACGTACTCGTCGGGGGCGCCCGGCACCGCCTCGATGGCCTCCAGGTCGATGGGCTCCGAGGTGCCCGTCCAGGTGAGCGGCTCGACGGCGGCGGAGCGGTCGGCGCCCGCGCCCGCGCGGTAGGTGATCCGGGCGACGCGGTTCTCGCCGGGCTTCTTGTTGTCGCGTACGACGAGGGCGTGGGCCGCACCGCGCTCGTGGCCGCCACCGGTGAGGGCGAGTCCGCTGATGCCGGACTTGATGTCGTCACCGAACTTCTGCCAGCCGCCGTCCGCGGTGGGTGCCGCCGACGCCGTGAGGCCGCCCGCCGACAGGAGGGCGGCGGTGGCGGTCAGCACGGTGGTAGTCGTACGGAGGAACATGGAGATCTCTCACCTCGGTGCAGGTTGACGCGCGTAGACGGGAGTTGGCGCGGACGGTACCCATTTCAACCTCCGGGAGGCAAGAGGCAGTACAGGCGCGCGGGGTGCCAGCGGCACCCCGCGCATCTGGACTACCCGATGTGGAACGGGTCTCCGTACACCTTCCAGTCCAGCGGCGTGTTCAGGTTGAGGTTGCCCTTCTTCAGGAAGACCCGCTGCGCGGTGTCGACCCGGCTGGTGTCCTCGTGCGCCTCCTCCTGCTTCATTGCCCAGACGCGCGCGTCGAGGAAGGCGTTGAGGTACTTCACCTCGTCGCCGCCCTGCGCCGGTGTCTTGGCCGAGCGCAGGGCGCGCTTGCGGATGTTGCTGAAGCTGGTGGAGTCGCCGCCGTCGCCGTGCATGACGATCGCGTCGTAGTAGGCGAACTGGCCGAGCACGCCGATGCCGTCCGTCTTGCCCTGCTTGACGGCCGGGTTGAAGTAGACGCGGTCGCGCTCGTCGTTCTGCGCCTTGCGGAACTCCGCGTCCGTGTCGGCGGCCCGCTCCCAGTCGGGCTTGAAGTTCGGGTCGAGCCCGTCGTGCGAGTCGCTGCCGTCGACCCTGCGCAGCGCCGGGAGGTACTTGGCGAGGATGTTGCCCGGCTTGCGCTTCGTGTAGAGCTCGACGAGGTCGAGCATGTCGCCGGTGCCGGAACAGAAGCCGATGATGCCCGCGGTGTAGCCGCGGCCGTCGTCGATGTCCTCGCAGTATCGATACTGCTTCTTCCATTCGAGCGAGGAGTTCTCCGCGCTGCAGACGATCTGCATCGCGATCTCCTTCTTCGCCGGGTCGTCGAGCCCGCTCGCCGAGACCAGGGAGGAGATCTGGGACGCGCCCGCCGACTGCGTGGCGAGCAGCGGGCCCGCCACGGCCGCGGCGCCCATGAAGGCGAGCAGGGTGCGACGGGAGGTGAGGGTGGTGCGCGGGCGTATGTGGGGGGTCTCCATGAGGGCCTCCAGATGGGGGAGTTCAGCGTTCCGCGTACTGTTAGGAAGGTTTCCTACCAGAGATCCGGTGTGACGTATACCCGTCAAGACAGGATGAGTCGCGGATTCCGAATGGCCGGACATCGCTCTGTCCCCCCGGCCCATTGGTCCATACGATCCCCTCGCTCACGCAATCCGCTCCAGGCACCCGCAATGCGCTCCACTCACCACAGGCACTTCTCCAACCCCCCTCCGCAGAAATGGAATGGAGAACCATGGCCGGTGCACTGCTGCTGAGCGGCGCCCTCGTGGCGCTGTTCGGCTCGACGCTCCCCGCGCAGGACACGACGTCGATCCAGGATCCGCCCCCCGACAAGATCGTGATCGAGGTCGCCACGGTGAACGGATCGGGCTGCCCCCTGGGCACCGCGGCCGTCGCCGTCTCCGAGGACAACACGGCGTTCACCGTCACCTACAGCGACTACCTCGCCAAGGCGGGCGGCGGCGCGGACCCCACCGCGTTCCGCAGGAACTGCCAGCTCAGCCTGATCGTGCACGTCCCCTCGGGCTTCACGTACGCGATCGCGAGCGCGGACTACCGCGGTTACGCCTCGCTCCAGCCCGGCGCCAAGGGCACGGAGAAGGCGTCGTACTACTTCCAGGGCTCACCCCAGACGGCCTCGATCAGCCATGAGTTCAAGGGCGTCTACAACGACAACTGGCAGGCGACCGACACGACGGACTGGGCCCAGCTCGTCTGGGCGCCGTGCGGCGTGAAGCGGAACTTCAACATCAACACGGAGTTGCGCGTCGACCAGGGGACGTCCGACCCCGCGAAGTCCAGCTTCATGACGATGGACTCTACGGACGGCGACATCAGCACGATCTATCACGTGGCGTGGAAGGAGTGTCCCCGCGCCTGACGGGTGGGCGGCGCCCCGTGCCGGGCCGGTTCGGGGTGCCGCTCCTTGTGCGCGGACTGCGGGTCCTTCGTGGCTTGTCGCGCAGTTCCCCGCGCCCCTTGAGAACCCGTCTCGAAACCTGTTGAGAAGGTTCCGAGACGGGTTCTGAGCGGCGGGCGTGGAGCTCAACAGCTCACCCCCGGTCCTGCGGGACGAGCCCCTGCTCCTGCGCCATCTCACGCGCCACCCGGGGCGCCGTCCACAGCGTCGGCAGCATGATGAAGCCCACCGGCACCGCCGTGACCACGATGAACGACTGGAGTGCCGTGATGCCCCCGTCGCCGACCAGGATCAGCACCGCGGCCGCCGCGCCCATCAGCAGTGCCCAGAACGCCCGTACCGCACGCGTCGGTTCACCGGCCCTCGTGCCCGCGGAGGCGATGCTGTACGACATCGAGTCGGTGGTCGTCACCACGAACGTGATCGTCAGCAGCAGCAGCGCGACCGCGACCACCGCACCCATCGGGAGCCGCTGCGCCATGGAGATGACGGCGGCGTCCATGCCGACCGACTTCAGCGGGCCCGAGATCGCGCCGGGGTCGCGCTGCTCCAGGAAGATGCCGGTGCCACCGAACACCGTGAACCAGAACATGGTGGCCAGCGGAGGGACGATCGCCGTGGAGACCACGAGGTCGCGCAGGGTGCGGCCCCGGGAGATACGGGCCACGAAGATGGACATCAGCGGCCCGTAGCCGAGGAACCAGCCGAAGAAGAAGACCGTCCAGGAGCCGAGCCACGCGTGGTCGCCCCGGTTCAGCGCCAGCGGCACGAAGTCCCGCACGTACTGGCCGAAGCCGCCCAGGAACGAGTCGAGCACGAAGCCGAGGGAGCCGAGGACCAGGAAGACGGCCATCAGGGCGACCGCGAGCCAGATGTTGGCCTTGCTGAAGAACTGGATGCCGCGGTCGACACCGCTGGCGACGGAGAGCACCGCGACGACGGTCAGCAGGACGATGACGCCGAGCTGCACGGGGTAGCCGCCGGAGATGCCGAACACCTCGGAGAGTCCGTACGAGACCTGGAGGCCGAGGAAGCCGATCGGGCCGACGGTGCCGGCCACCACGGCGATGACGCAGACGATGTCGACGGCGGCCCCGAGACGGGAGTGCCGGACGCGCTCACCGAGGAACGGGTGCAGCAGGGTGCGCGGGCGCAGCGGCATGCCGCGCTCCTGGCCCCGGATCATCACGATCGAGGCGAGCGTGCCGAGGACGGCCCAGGCGAGGAAGCCCCAGTGCGCGAAGCTCTGGGAGAGCGCGGCGTCGGCCGCCTCCTGGGTGCCGCTCTTGACGCCGTCGTAGAAGGGGGGCGTGTTGATGTAGTGCTCCACGGGCTCGCCCGCCGCGAAGAAGACGCCGCCGCCCGCGAGCAGTGTCGACATGATCATCGCGATCCACTGGAACCTGCTGTACTCCGGCCGCGCCCCGGCGCCCCCGAGCCGCACCTTCCCGTACCGGGAGAAGCCCAGCCACAGCGCGACGCCGAACGTCGCGAGCAGCAGCACCTGCCACAGCGGACCGAACCACCGCGCGACGAAGGTGAACACGGCGTTCACGGCGTCGCCCGTGGCCGTGGGCGCGATCAGCGCGGCCAGGACGAACGCGGTGAGCAGCCCGCCGCTGACGGCCAGTACGGGGAGGTCGGTGCGTCCATGGCCGCCGGGGGCCGCGGCGTCCGCCGTGTGGCCCTCTTCCTTCGTATGGCCGCCTTCGTCGTCGTCCGCGGCGGACTCGCCGTCGGCGGGCGCGACGGTACGGGCGGGGGAAGTCGACATGAGGTTCCTTGCTGAGGGGGGATTCGCACACGAGGGCACGGCGCGCGGCACGTCACGGTGCGCGAGCCCGTATGCGCGCATACGGAGTGCCGGGCGGCCGGACCGCTCGGTGCGAAGGTCAGCAGGGAAGGGTGCTATCCGAAGGGCGTTGTCGTCAAATTCCGGACAATGTCCGGTGGCGCGGCAGCCGCGTTCGCGCCGGGCGCCGGCGGTGGCTGCGCCTTCTCCGGCCCCGTCCGGTCAGTGGGCGAAGCCCCAGTCGAGCATCTTGGCGGCGTCCTCGAAGCGGTCCTTGTCGGCCCCCACGATCGCGCCGATCAGGGTGCGGTTGTCGCGCTCGGCGGCGAAGACGACGGCGTAGCCGGCCTCCGCGCCGCTGCCGGTCTTGATGCCCAGCGCGCCGTCGTAGGTGCTCAGCAGCACGTTGGTGTTGTTCCAGGTGTAGTAGCGGGTACGGCCGTTGGCCGCGGGGGCCTCGGTCTTGAACTGCTTCTTCTTCACGATGTCGGCGAACACCGGCTTCAGCATGGCGCGTTGGCCGAGCTTGGCGAGATCGCGGGCGGTGCTGCGGTTGTCGCCGTGCGATATGCCGTCGAAGGAGTCGAAGTGCGTGCCCGTCAGGCCCAGTTGCTGCGCCTCGGCGTTCATCTGGCTTTCGAAGTCGGCGATCCGCGCGTCCATGGTGTCCCCGGACCCGAAGTTGTCGGCCAGCGCCATCGCGGCGTCCGCCCCCGAGGGGAGCAGCATGGCGTGCAGCAGCTGCCTGGCGGTCAGCTTGTCGCCGGTCTGGAGGTCGGCCGTGCTGGAACCGGCCTTCGCGACGTAGTCCCGGTACTCCTGCTTCACCGTGAACTGCCGGTCCAGCTGCTCCGGGTACTTGAGCACGACGAAGGCGGTCATGATTTTGGTCGTACTGGCCATCGCCACGCTCTCGTCGGCCTTGGCCCCGGCCCACATCTCCCGCTCCTGGCTGCCGTCGCGGGCGTCCAGGAGAAAAGCGTGGTCGGCCTTGATGACGGGGGCGTCCTGGCCCGTCGCGTCGGGCGCGCCCTGCCCCCGGCCCTGTTCCCGTCCCTGCCCGACGGTCCCGGCGGCCTGGCCGCTCGTCCGCTCATTCTCATCGACGGAGTGGGTGGCACTGGGGGTGGCAGCCTCGGCGAGACCGCCGGCGGTGATCGGGAGTACGGCCCCGACCAGGGCGACGGTCGCGATCCGGGCCCCGGTCCGGTGCAGCCGGTTGGGGCGAGCGTGGGAACCCATGAGGCATCTCTTCTCCCGGCGCCGGGCGCCGGCTGGTGGGGGGAAATCGGTGCACAGTGAACCTACTTGGGTGATGACGGCCATTTCAAGATCGCTGTGTCATAAGCGGGTAACAGGGCTGGGGATGGTGGAGGTCGAGTTGACCCAGTACCGGGGAGATGGAGGTGAGCTGAGAGGTTCTCGTTCCGCGCGTTCACGGCTGGGTCGATGACGGCGAGGTGCCCATGATGCGCCCCACCCCTTACCGGGGTACGGCTGGCTTTCGGGAACTTGAGCGTGACGTGGGCCATCGACCTGGGCGGCGGCGCGACCCTGTTCGGCCTCGACATCCGCGCCCGCTTCGAACTCCTGAGCCTGATCCGCTCGGCCGGTCCTCGACGTCCTCACACCGGGCGTTCTCGCCGAGGTGTTCGGGGTCAGCGCCTTGCACCTCTTAAGGGGCACTCAAGTGGGCCCGTACCTGTTGCGCGGCCTTGTAGGTGTTGCCCTTTGGATGGGTCGCCAAGTTGCCCGGGGCCTTGATCCAGTCCGCCTCCACCGTGTACCAGTCGATCTTCTCGGGGGCGCGCCCCTCCGCAAGGGCGGCCCGCAGCTCCTTGAAGTAACGCTCCCAGCGCAGCCGGTACAGGCCGCCGACGAGCCCCGCCCACTCGCGGTTCGCGTAGTCCCGCAGCCCCGCGTCCGCGCCGGAGCGGGTGCCCCACACCGTCAGCAGCGAGAGCTGGTCGTACGCGAGCCGGTCCTGCTCCTCCCGGTCGGCGCCCCACGCGCGGGCGTCCGCGACCCAACGGCCCAGCAGGTGCCGGGAGTCGGTGGCCACCAGCCGGTCGAGCAGGTCGATGAGGGCGAGCCACTCGCGGGTGAGACCGTCGAAGCGGGCGGTGTCCCCGGCGTCGTACGCCTCCTTGATCCGCGGCAGCAGGACGCGGCTGCGGTTGGAGAGGGCCTGCCGGGCGACATCGAGCAGGTCGCGGCGGTACGCGGAGGAGGTCCGCAACCCGGCCCGAACCGCAAGTAGTTCGCCGAGCGCGGGCTCGAAGTCCGCCGCCGCGTACCGCAGCTTCTTGGGCGACCACGACGCCGCCGACGTCGCCGAGAGGTCGGGCCGGGCGCCGAAGACGCCGTCGGCGCCCTCGGCCCACTCGTCGGCGCGGGTCGTGCCGTAGGCCGTGCGGCGCAGGATGTCCCAGGCGGCCGCGGCGTGCGGGTCGGCGGCTCCGTAACGGGAGGTCGACCACTCCCGGAACCAGGTTTCGAGGTCCAAGTCACCCTTGCGCCAGGCGAGTTCCGAGAAGAGCTCGAAGGCGGCGGGGTTGTTGTCGGCCGCCTCGGGCATCAGGGAGATCCCGCTGAGCGTGCTGCCCTCCTTGGTGCGCCACTTCTCGAACAGGGCTGCCCAGTCAGGGGTGTTGGCGCCGAGCGTCGTGTGACCGCCGAAGTTCCAGATGGAGCCGAACGTGTACGGCGTCGAGCCCCAGTCGGCCTCGCGGTCGGTGACGTTCGGGAAGCGGTCGGAGAGACCGTCGACGACGAGCATCCGCTTCTTGTCGACGGCGTCGGTGATGGCCTTCGGCGGATTGTGCTGCCAGCCGAGGATCACCCAGGTGGCGTCGGGGTGGGCGGTCCGCAGCGCCTTCTCGACGCCCTTGGCCGCGTCGCCGACCGGTACGTCGCCGGGCTTTCCGCCCTCGTGGAGGAGGTCCATCTTGTACATCGTGGTCGGGCCGTACAGCTCGTCCTGCGCGCGGTAGAACGCGGCGGCCACGCGCGAGAAGTGGCCGGTGCGCGGATCAAGCCAGTCCGGTCGCGCGAAGCCGACCCAGTCGCCCTGCGGAACGGTCCTCGCGCCCGGGTTCTTCTTCTCGAATCCCGGCGGCACGGTCCCGTAGTAGCCCGGCAGGACCGGTGTCATGCCGAGGTCGCGCAGCCGGTCGCAGATGCGGCGGCCCAGGCGGGCGCGGGCGTCGAGCAGCTGCCGGGAGACCGGGTGCGGGAACGACGACATGTTCTGCAGGAGCCACCACGGCTGGTGGGCGGGGGCGGGTATCCAGGCCCGCAGCTCGTCGTCGGTGTACCCGAACTCCTGGAAGGCGCGGTGGTACACGGCGTCCGCGCCCGCGTACACGAGGACTTCGTTGTAGCCGTGAAGCGCGAGCACGTCGATCTCGTGCTGCCAGTAGTCCCAGTCGTAGTAGGCGCCGGTGTAACCGTCGTTGGTGTCGTTCAGGACGAAGCGGTGCGGGGTGTTGGCCGCTCCGGTGAGGGGCGCGTCCGGTGCGGGGAGCCGGTCGGGGAGGTGGTCGGTGCGGCTGCCCGCCCAGGTGATGTTGGCGTGCGTGACGTGCTTCAAGTAGTGGCGCAGGCCGGTCAGTTGGGTGGACGGGCCGGTCGCGGTGACCGTGATGCGGCCGCGTCGCCCGGTGACCTGGAAGGAGTCCTCGGCGTCCGCCTTCTTCGGGACGGTCCTGAACTCGATCTGGTCCCAGTGGCGGGGGAGCAGGCGCCGGGCGGCCTCGGCGGCTGCGGTCCGGCGCGGGGCGGGCGCGCCGTCGGTGACCGCGCCGTCGGCGGTGGTGCCGGAACAGGCGACGGCGGCGACACCCGCCGTCCCGGCGAGGCCGGTGAGGAAGGTGCGGCGGTGCAGGGGCATACGGGCTCCGTCGGTCGGATGGGGGTGCGGGCGCGCGGTGCATACCGGAGGTCTCTTCCCCCGTAGCCCCCCTGCTTCTAACCGCCACCGCTCCGGATCTCAGTCATCGGAGCGATATGGGCTCCAAGAGTCAAATAGGGGCGGGCAGATGCGAGTTCAGCCCATTGACATCCGATGTATTCATCCCTACGTTCCCGTGCGACCCCCCAACCCAGGGAACAGGAACACCGGGAGCCGCCCCATGCGCCACAGAGCCACTGGACTCGCCCTGCTCCTCGCCGCCGCCCTCGCGGGCGCCGCCGTCCCGGCCGCGACGGCCGTGCCCGACGAGGCTCCGCGGCCCGCACGGGCCGCGGGCCCCGGCACCGACCACGCGTCGGACGACCCCTTCACCGCCGACCGCACCAACTGGTTCCGTCAGGACCGGTTCGGCATGTTCATCCACTTCGGCGCCTACTCGAACCTGGAGGGCGAGTACAAGCGCCCCGACGGCACGACCTGCCGCAACGCGGAGTGGATCAAGCGGGAGTGCGACATCCCCATGGACGCGTACGAGAAACAGGCGCAAAACTTCAACCCGGCGGACTTCGACGCGAAGGCCGTCGTCAAGGCGGCCAAGGACGCCGGGATGCGCTACATCGTCATCACCTCCAAGCACCACGAGGGCTATGCGATGTGGCCGACGAAGGTCAACGACTGGAACCTGCGCGACCACTCCTCCTTCGACAAGAACCGCGACATCCTCGCCGAGCTCAAGAAGGCGTCCGACGACGCGGGCATCAAGCTCGGCTTCTACTACTCGATCTGGGACTGGCACGACAAGGACTTCGCGGACCCGGCGACGTTCCCCAAGTACGAGAAGCGCATGTACGCGCAGCTCAAGGAGCTGGTCGACAACTACGACCCGGCGCTCCTCTGGTTCGACGGCGAGTGGGACACCGACAAGCCCCACAACCCCTGGACGGCGAAGGACGGCGAGAAGCTGGAGTCCTACCTCCGCGGCCTCGACCCCGACCTGGTCATCAACAACCGCGTCGGCAAGCGCCGCGTCGTCGACGGCGACTACGGCACCCCCGAGCAGGAGATCCCCGCCGCACCGGTCGACGGCCAGCTCTGGGAGTCCTGCATGACCCTCAACGGCCATTGGGGGTACGCCCGTTACGACGAGGACTGGAAGTCCGCCCAGACCCTGACCCGCAACCTCCTCGCCACCACCTCCCGCAGCGGCAACTACCTCCTCAACGTCGGCCCCGACGCGCGCGGCCGCGTCCCGCAGCCCTCCGTCGACCGCCTCGCGCAGATGGGCGACTGGCTGCGTACGGCGGGCCAGGGCGACGCGGTCTACGGCGCCCGCTTCGGCGGCCTCGTCGAGGAACCGGCCTGGGGTTCCGTGAGCCGCAAGGGCGACAAGCTGTACGCGGCGGTCACGCAGTGGCCCGCGGCGGGCGGGACGCTGCACCTGAAGGCGCGGACGGACTTCGCGGTGCGCGGCGCGAGGGCCCTGGGCAGCGACCAGAAGGTGACGGTCACCGCGTCCGGCGACGGCTACGACATCAAGCCCTCGGGCGCCGCCACGAACGGCATCGCGACCGTGATCGAGCTGCGGGTCGACCCCGGCCCCACGGCACGCCCCGGCCAGGGCAAGGGCCTCAAACAGGAGATCTTCGACAACGCGAACCTCGAAGGCGCCCCGAAGATCACCCGCACCGACGCCACCCTCAACCACGCCTGGAAGTACACCGGATCACCGGCCGCCTCGATCCCCGCGGACCACTTCGGCATCCGCTGGACGGGTTCGGTCGAGCCGCGCCGCTCGGAGACGTACACGCTCACGACCGTCTCCGACGACATGGCCCGCGTCTGGGTCGACGGCAAGCTGGTCATCGACTCCTGGACACCGCACGAGCCGAAGCTCGACAAGGCGCAGGTGCGGCTGACCGCGGGAAAACGGCACGCGATCAAGGTCGAGTACGCGGAACAGACCGGTGAGGCGCATCTGAAGCTGCTGTGGTCGAGCCCCGGCCAGGAGCAGCAGATTATTCCGCGGTCGCAGCTGTACGCACGCTGAACAGCCTGCCCGGAGAATTTGTGGCGAAACAGGCCTCAAGTCCTTGTGATCAAGGACTTGAGGCCCTGTTCGTAAGGACCATCAGCGGGCACTTTCCGGTACCGGGGTTGGCAATGTTGATCGACGTCCGACCCGACCCACCAGGTGCCGACAGAGAGAGTGACTGACCAGTGAGCGCGCCCGAAGCCCCTGAAACACCGGCACCCCCGGCTCCCGAAGCCGTGGCGAGGCACCGGGCGCTCTTCCGGGCGATCCACCGACGCAAGAATCCGCGGCTGCGCCAGTCGGACATCACCGTCACCGAGGAAGCCCAGGTCAAACGGGCGGTGAAGGCGACCGCGCTGGGCAACGCCATGGAGTGGTACGACTTCGGTGTTTACGCCTACCTCGCCGTCATCATCGGCAAGGAGTTCTTCCCCTCAGGGAACGACACCGCGCAGACCCTCTCCTCCCTGGCGACCTTCGCCGCGGCCTTCCTGGTGCGCCCCATCGGCGGCATGTTCTTCGGCCCGCTCGGCGACCGCGTGGGCCGCAAGAAGATCCTCGCGCTCACCATGATCATGATGTCGACGGCGACGCTGGCGATCGGCCTGATACCGAGCTACGCCTCGATCGGCTTCTGGGCGCCGGTCCTCCTCGTCCTCTGCCGCATGGTGCAGGGCTTCTCGACGGGCGGTGAGTACGGCGGCGCCGCGACGTTCATCGCGGAGTACGCCCCCGACAAGCGCCGCGGCTTCTGGGGCTCCTTCCTGGAGTTCGGCACCCTCATCGGCTACACGGTCGCCGCGGTCCTCGTGACCACCCTGACGATGCTGCTCAGCGATGACGCCATGCAGTCCTGGGGCTGGCGCATCCCGTTCCTGGTGGCGGCGCCGCTCGGCCTCATCGGCCTCTACCTGCGGATGAAGCTCGACGAGTCGCCCGCCTTCCAGAAGATGGAGGAGGGCGGACCGGCCGCCGAGCGCGACAAGAAGTCCCTCAAGGACTCCTTCTTCGGCCAGTGGCGCGCGATGCTGCTGTGCATCGCGCTGGTCGCGGCGTTCAACATCACCGACTACATGCTCCTGTCGTACATGCCGACGTACCTCACGCAGCTCGGCTTCGGCGAGACCGGCGGCCTGATGTCGATCGTCGTCGTGATGCTGATCCTGATGGCGCTCATCAACTCCGTCGGCCGCCTCTCCGACCGCATCGGCCGCAAGCCGGTCCTGATGGCGGGCTCGGTCGGCTTCTTCGTCCTCGCCCTGCCCGCCTTCCTCCTCATCAAGCAGGGCGGCACGGTCGCGGTCTTCTCCGGCCTGCTCATCCTCGGCCTCGCCCTGGTCTGCTACCTCGGCGCGATGTCGTCGTCGCTCCCGGCACTGTTCCCGACGGACGTCCGCTACGGTTCGCTCTCCATCGGCTTCAACATCTCGGTGTCGCTGTTCGGCGGTACGACCCCGCTGGTGGTCGCCGGACTGATCGGCGCGACCGGCAACGACCTGATGCCCGCGTTCTACACGATGCTCGCCGGACTCGTCGGCATCATCGCGGTCGCCGCGATGAAGGAGACGGCCCGCCAGCCGCTGGAGGGCTCGCCGCCCTCGGTGGCGACGGATGAGGAGGCACGGGAACTGGTGGAGCCCCAGTCGCAGCCGCAGTACTGACGACGGTGCCTCAGCGGCCCTCGGCGTACGCCACGAACTCCGCCCAGGCGCGGGGAGTCAACGCGAGTTGGGGGCCGTCGGGGTTCTTGGAGTCGCGGATGTGGATGGTGGTGGGGCAGGGGGCGATCTCTACGCAGTCTCCGTCGCCGCTGCTGCTGTAGCTGGACTTGCGCCAGGCGAGGGCAACTTCTACGCAGTCGTCTCCGTCGCCGCCGCTGAAACTGCTTTTGAACCAGGCCAGTTCGGGGGTGCTCATGCCGCTCCTCGCATCTGCTCCAGCAGGCTCACCGAGTCATCGAACGAGAGAGCCTGTGCGCGCATCCTGGCATACCGCATGTGTAGGACACTGATTTCTTTCGCGTCGGAGATGAGCTGGCCGCTGCGCTGGCCCTCGGCGTAGGCGAACCACCTGTTCTCAGGGGTCTCCAGCAGCCGCATGGGTCCGTCCATCCCGGCATGACTCTCCCTCACCACCGGCATGATCTGCAGCTCGATGTTCCGGCGCTCGGCGAGACCGAGGACATGGTCGATGAGTTCCATGGTGACTTCATGCCCGCCCATGCGGCGCAGGAACAGGTGTTCCTCAAGGATGAAGCTGTACGCCGTGTTCGGCCGTTCCGTGAGCAGTAGTTGACGCTCGACCCGGGCCTCAAGCTGCGCCTCGATCTGCTCGTCGCCCATCGGGGGGAGCTGGTTGACGAACAGCGTCCGCGCATACGAGGTCGTCTGCAACAGCCCCGGAATCAATCGGCATTCGTACGTGGAGAGGGCCACCGCCTCCTGCTCCAGGAGGGCCCACCGCCGGAACCAGGAAGCCAGCCCCCGCTGCCGCGACAGCTGATTCGCCGCCAGTCGCAGCGTCCCGAACGCGTCCAGCGTCACCTCGCACTGGTCGACGAACCGCGGCGGCGGAAAGCGGCGGCCCTGTTCGACGGAGGCGATGAAATGGGCCGAGTAGCCGATCTCGGGAGCCAGGGACTCCTGCGTGTACCCGGCGCGCTTGCGGAAGCTCTTCAGGACCGCGCCGAAGGCCTTGAGTCCATCGGTCGGTTCGGGCTCATTGCTGCCCGTCGTACTTGACGACATCACGGGTATCCCCTGACGCTCGGCTATCGGTCCCCGCCAACGCGCCCATGGTCACGTTCGGTTACCCGTACTGTCCACACTTCGCACTCGTACAATTACGCAGCGTACGAGTTTCGTGCCTGGTGCCCCCGGCCGCGTACGGCCACCGTTGCCGCCATGTCGACCCAAGCGCGCCCCGCCGCCGCACCCCGCACCTTCGCGCAACGCTTCAGTGCCACGCCCCGGGGTGCCCGCCTCGCGAGGAGGCTGACCAGGTATCACCTGGACGGCTGGGGAATCGCGTACGACACCGAACTCTCGAACGCCGCCGAGGCGATCGTCGCCGAGCTCGCGGCGAACGCCGTGACCCACGGTCGCGTATCGGGACGTGACTTCGAGCTCGGCCTGACGTTGCGTGCGGACACGCTGCGTATCGAGGTCGCGGACGCCCGCGCGGAAGGTCTGCCGCTGGTGGCGCGCGACTCCCCGGACCCCGCCCGGGAGACGGGCAGAGGGCTCGTGATCGTGGCGGCGCTCGCCGTCGAGTGGGGCGTCGCCGGTCGGAAGGTCGGCAAGACCGTGTGGGCTGAGCTTGCTGTGACCCCTCAACGCACCTGATTCCGGGGTGAGTTAACCCTGTGTACATTCGGGCGGGGTGTTACCCGACGCGCTGCGTACGCCACGCGGACACCGGCAGGCCCCAGTCTCACGCAAGATCCATCCGTTCCCGGAACGAGGAGACATCGCGTGACCAGACACTGTCCGACCCGTCGAACGATCGGCACGGTCGTTCTCGCACTGACCACCGTCCTCGCGGCGAGCTCCGCCTCCGCCACGGCCGTGGCCGCCGACCCGCTGCCGGGGGTCACGCCCCGGGCCGAGACCCCCGTGCTCCACGACGACGACGCGGGCGGCAACGCCGACGCCGACGACCCCGCGATCTGGCGCAACACCGCCGACCCGGCGCGCAGCCTGGTGATCGCCACCGCCAAGGAAGGCGGCCTGCGCGCCTACGACTTGGACGCCCGCCCCGTCCAGTCCGTCGCCGCCCCGCCCGCCGAAGGGCCCGACGACGCGCCGGGCCGCTTCAACAACGTTGACCTCGTGCATGGTCTGAAGCTTGCCTCCGGCCGCGCCGACCTCGCCGTCACCAGCGACCGCGGCCACGACCGCCTGCGCTTCTACCGCATCGACCGCGACCGCCCCGGCGGCCCGCTCACCGACGTCACCGACCCCGCCGCCCCGCCCGTCTTCTCCGCCGACCAGGCCGAGATCAACGAGCAGCGCACCGCGTACGGCCTCGCGACCTGGCAGGACAAGGCGAGCGGTCGTTCGTACGCCCTGGTCAGCCAACGCGAGCGGACCAGCGTCGCGCTCCTCGAACTGCTCCCGGCCGCGGGCGGCAAGGTCACGTACCGCAAGGTCCGCACGCTGGACCTGCCGTCCTCGTTCCGGCTGCCGAACGGCACCTCGTGGAGCCCGTGCGCCGAGCCGGGTGAACTCCCGCAGGTCGAGGGCATGGTCGTCGACCCGGACAACGGCACGCTGTACGCCGGACAGGAGGACGTCGGCATCTGGCGGCTGCGCGCCGACCTGACCGGCAAGCCCGAACTGGTCGACAAGGTGCGTGAGTACGGGGTCCCCGGCGTCTACGACGAGGAGACGGAGGAGTGCACTCCGGGCGCCGATCCCGGGTACGGCGGCAAGCGGATCACGGCCGACGTCGAGGGGCTGACCCTCGTCAACGAGGACGGCGGGGACGGCTATCTCCTTGCCTCCAGCCAGGGTGACAACACCTTCGCCGCGTACGACCGCGAACTGAGCGACCACAACGAGTACGAGGGCGGCTTCCGCGTCACCCCCACGGGCGGCGCGCTTGACGGCTCCGAGGAGTGCGACGGCGCGGCCGCGCTGAACGAGCCGCTCGGGCAGAAGTACCCGCACGGCCTCCTTGTCGTCCAGGACGGCCACGACGTTCCCGGCGACGGTGACCGCCCGTCCACGAACTTCAAGTTCGTCGACCTCGGGAAGGTCACCAAGGCGCTGGACGACTGATCCCAGGAGGGGTCACGGCGCCCCGGTGAGTGCGGCGCGCTGCGCGGGCGTGAGCCGTGCATGCGGCTCGCTTCCGGCGGCTTCCTCCACGGCGGTGGCGACCCGCCCCTCCGGCCAGCCGAGCGCGGTGGCCAATTCGCCGGTCGTGAGGGGCCGGGCCGCGTGGAAGAGGGCGGCCAGTACGGTCAGCGCGTCGTCGAGGGCCCCCGCGATCGGCGGTCCTGTCATGTTCCGGTGGATTCCCGCGAAGAACGAGTACATCGTCCGGAGCCGCGCCCCCGTGGGCGTTTCGAGTCCGAACAGGTCGGCGCCCTCCCGGGCGGCCGCGGCACACGCCGCGTTCTTGTGGGCGCTGGTCAGCCAGGCGCGGAGCCAGACGTCCTCGTCGATGACGTAGCGCTCCTGGCGGCGGCCGGGCTCGTGCTTCCGGGAGAGGACGTCGAGCCCTTCGAGGTACCCCACGGCCTTGGAGATCGAGGCCGGGCTGACCTTCAGGCGCCGGGTGAGTTCCGCGGAGGTCCCGGCGCCGGACGGGGCTGTCACCAGGCAGGCCAGCACCCTGGCGGCCGTGCGGGGCAGCCCGACAGCGATCAGCAGGGACGCGAACTTGTCCACGTACGCCTGGACGGCCTCGGGGTCGGTTTGGGTGGCCGCACCGGAGCCCGAGTCGCAGTCGGCGTCGGCGGGTCGTGGCGCCGCGGGCCGCGGCGGCCGGTTGCGGCGCCGCCAGGCGTCGGCGCGGTCGGCGTGCTCCGCGCGGTACGCGCCGGGACCGCCGTTGCGGGCGACCTCCCTGCTGACGGACGAGGTTGCCCGCCCCAGACGACGGGCGATCGCGGCGTACGCCAGACCCTCGGACAGCCCCGCCTCGATGACTCGCCGGTCCTCCGCGGTCAGTCTCCCGCCGCCCATGTCCGCCTTCCCGCCCCTGGGGCCCGCGCCAACGTCCGTAGCCCTGCGTTGCGTTAGCCGTCATCGGCAACGCTACAAGATCCGGAAAACTCCCCTGTTCTCCGAAGTTGCGCGGCCTGCGGCGTTTCTGACGGACGCGTACGCAACGTAGCTTTCATGTGTCACTAAAGACAAGAGAACACAGAATCAGGGGAGTTCACATGGAAGACGCCACTCCCGTGGCGCCCGCCCGACGGGGTCACGACGCCGCACAGCGTGTGCTCGATCGGGCGGTGCGGGAAGGGGGAGTGCCGGGAATTCTTGCTCAGGTACGTGACCGCGGCGGGAACTGGTTCGGCACGGCGGGGGTCGCCGACACGCGTACGCGTCGCTCGCGCGGGCACGAGGACCGGTTCCGGATCGGCAGCATCACCAAGACCTTCACCGCCACGGTGCTCCTGCAACTCGTGGCGGAGAGCCGGTTGACCCTGCGGGACACGGTGGAGCAGTGGCTGCCGGGCGTGGTCGCCGGGAACGGACACGACGGCGGCACGATCACGGTCCGCCAACTCCTCGACCACACCAGCGGAATCTTCAGCCACACCCATGACCAGCCGGCGCTGAGCACGCAGGAGAGCTACACGCCCGCGGAGCTCGTCGGGATCGCCATGTCGCACCCCGCGGACTTCCCCGCGGGGAAGGGCTGGGCGTACTCCAACACGAACTACGTCGTCGCCGGGATGATCATCGAGCGCGTGACCGGCCGGACGCTCACGGAGGAGATCGCCGACCGTGTTGCCCGCCCGCTCGGCCTGACGGGAACCTCCCTGCCGGTGGGCGCCGACGCGGCCCTTCCCCGGCCGCACGCGCGCCACTACACCAAGCTGTTCTCCCCCGATCCGGACGCCCCGGTCCACGACGTCACGGAACTGGAGACGACTCCGTACTGGGCGGCGGGCGGCATGATCTCCACCGTCTCCGACCTGACCCGGTTTTTCTCGGCACTGCTCGGCGGCCGCCTCCTCCGGCCGGAGCAGCAGCGCGAGTTGCTCACCATGACCCCGACGCAGGACTGGCTGCCCCGCTCCACGTACGGCCTCGGCGTCTCCCGCGTGATGCTTCCCTCCGGCACGGCGCTCTGGGGGATGGGTGGCGCGCTCTTCGGATCCTGGTCGTACGTCTACGGCACGCGCGACGGCACGCACCTGCTCGCGGTGAACATCAACGCCGACTGGGTGTCGGGGCGTTGGGAGGACCCGATCGGCATCTTCACCGACCTCCTGGAGGCCGAGTTCAGCTACGGCTGCGCGTTAGGGTTCGCGTCCCCCTGACGCGGTGACACGGCGGCGCCCCGCCTGGGGCCAGGGCTTTCGGCGCTGCCCGAAACTCGGGGGGACTTCGCTCACCCTTACGTGTACTTGGGAACCACGGTTCTTGCCACTATCGTCCACATGAACGCCGTAGCGGACAATCGGGGGATGCCGTGCTGCGTATTCATTTCAGTTCCGGAGATCTGGCCCGCACCAGGATCGCCGAGGAACCGGACCCCTTATGGGAAACGGTCCTGAGCCTGCAGCAACTCCGCGAGAAAAGCCGGGAACCGGTGCTCGACGGCTGGCGGCGCCGCAGGTGCGCGCGCGGCGGCCGTGCGCTGAGAACGCTGTCCCCGCTGATGCCCTCGCGGGGCTACTTCCCGGATTTCCTCACGCCCGCCGAGGGTTCGGGCGGGCTGGAGTCCGGGATCGATGCGGTGCTCTCCACACCGCGCCGCCAACTGCGCGGTGAATTGGCGCTGTTGGCGGGCCACAACCCGCTGCCCTCGGGAGTCCGGCGACTCGCCGAGGGGGGAACGGGCGCCCTGCACCGCCTGGGCTGTGCGCTGCGCGACTACCACGCCTCCGTCCTGGAGCCCGGCTGGCGGGACATCGCCTCCCGCATCGAAGGCGACCGGCGGCACCGGACCGAGACCCAGTGCCGCCTCGGCACCGAGGAGATGCTGCGGTCCTTCGCGCCCCTCCTTGGCTGGCAGTCCCCGGTCCTGTGCGCCGACTACCCCGTCGAACGGGACGTGTACCTGAGAGGGCGCGGACTGCTGCTGGTGCCCTCGTACTTCTGTCGGCGCACACCGGTGGCCCTGCTGGACGAGACCCTGTGGCCCGTCCTGGTCTACCCCGCGCGACCGCTCTGCTCCGACACGCCCGCCGCACCGAGCACCAGACTGGCACCGCTGCTCGGCCACACCCGGGCTGCCGTCCTGCAAGCGCTCCAAACCCCTTGTACGACAGGCGAGTTGGCGCGATGCGCGGGCGTGTCCGTGTCCTCCGCCAGTGAGCACGCCACGGTGCTGCGCCGCGCCGGTCTCATCGCCAGCACGAGACAGCGGCATCACGTGCGCCACACGCTCACCCCACTCGGGAACCACCTGCTCACCGGAGCCGTGGTGGGGCGGACACCGCCCCCGTCGGCCGAAAGGCCGAGCCGTGCGGCCGCCTCCCCCCGGGGGTGTGGGGGAGGTGGGCCGCACGGCTCGGGGCGCGTCAGCTGAAGGGAACGGCGTCGGCCGGGTCGGCGTGCCAGTTCGTGCTCAGCGGCTTGTCGACCAGGGTCGTGCTGGGCAGCCGGACGGAGATGGCGCCTTCCTCGTCCCCGGCGACGGCGATGACCATCCGGTCGAACTCCGCGCCGAAGTTGTTGTTGGTCGACTTGGGGTTGATACCGGCGTAGGCGGCGGTGGAACCGGAGAGCTTGATGGTGTCGGTGACGGCCTGCTCGGCGGGGGCGACCTGCCGGTCGGGGTGGGAGCCGAAGGCGGCGGCGGGGATGGTGCCCTCCAGGTAGCAGGTGATGCCGGGCCTGGCCTTGGCGGTCACGAGCAGGTAGCCGCCTGCCTGCGTCTCCTCGGTGACCTTGTAGGTCAGGTCGGCGGTACCGCAGACCTGCTCGACAGGGGCCTTGCTCTGGCCGCCGACGGCGAGGGCGGTGCCGGTGGCGGTGGTGGCGAGGGCCGCGGCGGCCACGGCGGTCAGGACGAGGCGGGTGGAACGGGCGGCGAGACGCGAACGCATCGAGAACTCCATGGGTGCGGTGAGTGGTCAGTGGCCAATGGGCAGTGGTCCCTGAGGGGGCTCGTTTCGGCGAGCCGCTCGGACGATCCACAGCATGGGCCGCGATCCGTCCCGGCCGCCACAACACGCCGGTGGTACGGGACGCAGGAATGCCGGAACGGCCGCTGACCAGCGCAGACACCTTCACCCTGGAACGGGGGACTGGAACGGGGAACGGGAACGGAGGGCCGGAGCGGTGACGTCCTCGTCAGACGTCCGTGACGTGCACTCGTTCGCCTTGCTGCCCGTAGATGGCGATGGTCTCCGCCGGTACGTCGTCCCGGGCGTTGCCGATCCAGTGCGGGGTGGCGGTGTCGAACTCCGCCGCTTCGCCCGCCGCCAGCTCCGTGCGGGTGTCGGTCAGGACGAGCTGGACCGTGCCGTGGAGGACGTAGAACCACTCCCGGCCGGGGTGCACATGGAACTGCGGCGGCGGGAGTTTCGACATCGGCGGGTAGATCACCTTGTACGCGCGCATCCCGCCCGTCTTCACGCCCAGCGGCACGAAGGTCAGCCCGTCCTTGCGGAAGGGGCGCAGGTGGACCCGTGGGTCACCGGTGGTCGGTGCGGCCACGAGTTCGTCGAGCGGCACGGCGTAGGCGCGGGCGAGGGGGAGGAGCTGTTCCAGGGTCGGGCGGATGTGCCCGCGTTCGAGCCGGGAGATCGTGCTCGGCGTGAGCCCCGTGCGCTCCGACAGGATGGCGAGGGTGAGGCCGAGCGCCTTGCGGAAGCCCCGCAGCCGCGGGCCGACGTTCTCCAGCACCGCCTGGTCTTCCGTCACCGGCCGACGCCTCCACTCGGTTCCACGGGGCCCGCTCCGTACGAACGCGCTCTTTGCAAGCCTGCAAAAAAGTGTGCGGTTCCGCAAGGCACGGCTTGAGGATCGCACCATGACACTCACTCGAAGCGGAAACAGAAGCGGCAGAAGCAGCGTGAAGCGTCCGCACCGCCGACGCGTGCTCCTCGGATCCGGCGCCCTTGCCCTCTCGCTCGCCGTGGGCGGCACGGCCGGGTGGAACACGCTGGATGGAGCCGACGGAGCCGACGGAGCCGCGGCGGCGACCCCCGCCCCCGACGACACCACGTTCAACGCGACGTTCCAGCACAAATTCGCGAAGGTCCGCGGCGTACGCATGCACTACGTCACCGGCGGCAAAGGCCCGGCCCTGGTCCTGCTGCACGGCTGGCCTCAGACCTGGTACGAGTGGCGGAAGATCATGCCGACGCTCGCCAAGCACCACACCGTGTACGCGCTCGACCTCCCCGGCCTCGGCGACAGCAAGGGAAGCCCGACCGGCTTCGACAAGAAGACGCTGGCCCGCTACGTCCACGCGCTGCTGCGGGACCGCATCGGGCTCGACGACTTCGACCTGGTGGCACACGATCTCGGCGCCGGAGTCGGGGCCCAGTACGTCTCGCAGTTCCCGGGCCGGGTCCATTCCTACGTACACATGGACTATCCGCTCCCGGGCCGGAAGCTCCCCGCCGCGAAGTACCGGACGTTCTCCTGGCACATGGCCTTCAACAGCCAGCAGGCGATCCCCGAACAGCTCGTGGACGACCGGGAGGACGTACGCGAGTACGTCACGGCGTTCTCCACGCAGGTCGCCTACGGAGGATCGGCATTCGGCGGTACGAGGACACGGCCGCCCTTCACCGAGGCGGAGACCGAGGAATACGTCCGCACCTACGGCCGCCCGGACACCCTGCACGCGGGATTCGAGCTCTACCGGAGCCTGGACGAGGACGAGCGGGACAACGCCTCCGCCGCACCCACGGACACCCCCACCCTGCTCCTCACGGCGACCGGTTCACTCGCCGCCACCCGGCCGACCCTGACGCCGATGCTGCGCAACGTCACGCGCGCGGTCGAGATCCCGAAGTCGGGGCACTGGCTGGCCGAGGAGAACCCCGACGCCGTGACCCGCGAGATCCTCGCGTTCACGGGCCGGTAGGTCGGGGATCTCCACCGCGTCGGCTCAGCTCACGCCTTGCGGCCCACCGCTCCGTACGCGTCGACCGCCGTCGCGTCCTCCGCGTCCGGGCGCCAGCGCGTGACCTGGGTGACGCCGGGCTCTACCAGTTCGAGACCCTCGAAGAAGGCGCCGATCTCGTCGACGCTGCGGACGTAGTAGGGGATCGCGCCGCTCTTGTTGTACTCGTTCGACGCCGCGATCATGCCCTCGCTGGTGGCCGTGGAGTCGCTGATGACCAGGTGGCTGCCGGACGGGAGGCCTGCCATGAGGCGGGTCACCAGATCGCGGGCCTGGCCGATGTCGGCGACGTGGCCGAGGGTGTTGAGGATGATGAGGGCGACCGGCTGGGACAGGTCGAGGGTCTTCGAGGCCTCCGCGAGGATCGCCTCGGGCTCGTAGAGGTTCGCGTCGATGTACGCCGTCTCGCCCTCGGGCGTGCTGGTCAGCAGGGCCCGCGCGTGGGCGAGGACCAGCGGGTCGTTGTCGACGTAGACGATGCGCGAGTCCGGGGCGACGCGCTGGGCGACCTCGTGCGTGTTGTCCGCCGTCGGCAGGCCCGTGCCGATGTCCAGGAACTGCCGCACGCCGTGCTCCGTGGCGAGGTGGCGCACCGCGCGGCCGAGGAACAGCCGACTGGTGCGGGCCACGTCGACCAGGCCGGGGAAGATCTCCTTGATGTGGTCCCCGAGCTCCCTGTCCTTCTCGTAGTTGTCCTTGCCGCCCACGAAGTAGTTCCAGAAGCGCGCGGAGTGCGGCGTGCTGGTGTCGATGCGCGCGCGGATGTCAGCGGCTGAGCCGAGCTGGGGGTCGTGATCTGACACGGGAGCCTCCTGGGCAACGTACCTGCCCCGTCGTACCCATCGGTTCGACGGTCAAGCGTTCAACGATCAAGCAGTAATCTAGACGGCCCTCCGCCGCGGTCAGTTGCCCGCCCCGTCCCGAACGCCGAAATCCAACTCGCGCGCCCGCAGCCCCGCTTGGAAACGGGAGGTCGCGCCAAGTGCGGTCATGAGCTCGGCGACGCGCCTGCGGTACGTGCGCAGCGACATGCCGAGCTCGCGCGCCGTCACCTCGTCGGTGTGCCCGGCGCTCAGCGCCCGCAGCACCCGGCGCACCTCCTCGCTCAGCGCGGGCGGCCGCGTCCGGCGGAACTCGTCGAGGTCGGCGGCCGTCTCCCAGGCCGCGTGCACCAGCGCCCTGACGCCCTCGACCGCGATCGGCGTACGGATCACGGTGAACGTCCGCACCCCCTGGACCGGCGCCCCGGCGAGGATCGCCACGCGCCGGTCGATGACGATCGCCTCGTGGGCGAGCGGCGCCGCCGTGATGCGGACCTGCGCCCCGGATTCGGCGATCCGGACGAGCCGTGCCTCCGACTCGGCGTCCGCGAGCGCGCGCGGGGTGTACAGCTTGCGCATCGTCAGGCCGCCGGGGACGAGCGGTGGGCGCCTGCCCCCGGCGAACGCGGCGTTCACGCCGGGCGAGAAGGTCACCAGGTCCGCCGCCGCGCACAGGAACTCCTCGCGGGCGCCGGTGATGAGCTCCCCGGCTCGACGCACCAGCTCCCGCTCGCCCCGCAGCGACACGATCTGATCTGTATGGGATGTGCTCGGCATGGTGGCGACAGTCTGCGGCCCGACCCGCAAGGGGTCAACGGCGGCAGCAAGTGGCCACGCGATCGCGCTCCCCGGACGCACGTCGCAGGATCTGGCCATGGCACCCATGGACAGCACCAGCTCCAGCTCCAACCCGCGTACGAGTACGAAGACGAGCAACGCCGCCCCGGCCGCCGCGGCCGGACACCACCGCATCGGCGGCGACCGCCTCGTCCACCGCATGGGCTTCGGCGCGATGCGTCTGCCCTCCGCCCACTGGGACGGCCCCGCCCACGACCCCGACCGCGGCATCGCCGTGCTGCGCCGCGCGGTGGAGCTCGGCGTGAACCACATCGACACGGCGGCCTTCTACTTCTACGAGGACATCGCGGCCAACGACCTCATCCGAAGGGCCCTGCACCCCTACCCCGAGGACCTGGTGATCGCCACCAAGGTCGGCCCCGGCCGCTTCCCCGACGGCAGCTGGATGGACCCCGCGGACCCGGCGGAGCTGCGCGCGGCCGTGCACCGCAACCTCCGCGAGCTGGGCCGGGACCACCTCGACCTGGTCTACCTCCGCTTCCTGCGGAGCGACGGCCCCGGCGAGGACCGCTTCGCCACCCTGGCGGCCCTGCGCGAGGAGGGCCTCATCCGCCACCTCGGCGTCAGCGGCGCCACGCCGGAGCAACTCGCCGAGGCTCAGGAGATCGCGCCCGTCGTCGCCGTCCAGAACAGGTTCAGCCCGCTGTCGCGCGACCACGCCGAGCTGATCGAGCACTGCGCGGCACGGAACATCGCGTACGTCCCGTACTTCCCCTTCGGCGGCGCCGGAGCACCCGACCTCGCGGCACTCCGCCGCGTCGCCGACCGGCACGGCGCCACACCCGCGCAGGTCACCCTGGCGTGGCTGCTCGCCGCGTCCCCGTCGATGCTCGCGATCCCCGGGACGTCGTCGCCGGACCACCTGGAGGAGAACGTGGCGGCGGCCGGGCTCCGGCTCAGCGCCGAGGACCTCGCGGAACTGGACGGGCTCGGGGACACTGACTCCTAGGCCAACTGGGGTGTTGGGGGTGGTAGTTGAAGTCACGTGCGGCGTTGCTGACGCTCGTAGTGGTGCTGTGCGCGCTGCTGTGGCCTGCCCGGGCGGGGGCCGCCGGGGACCCGGTCGACTCGGGGTGCGACACCGCGGGCCTCGACAAGGCGAAGGCGAGCGCCTCCGTCCGGCTCTCGCACGGCGGACGCGTCCAGACCAAGGTGACCGCCCGGCTGAGGGTCCATGTGCCGTCGTCCTGGGAGCATGCGAAGTCGCTTCTGCTGGACGAGGACACCGGCGAGTACGGAACGGCCATGGGGTGCCTGACCCGCCCTTACCAGACCCAGCTGCGCTGGTGGAACGAGTGGCGCCCCGACGGCAGCCCTTGGGTGAAGCCGGAGAAGGGCGGCTTCGAAGTCACCTTCGACACCTTCTCCTGGATCGACGATGCCACCGAGTGGTTCACTCTCGGCCCCTGGAGGGTGGAACGAGGTGTGGCGCGCTGGGGGCTGCTCTTCGAACCGGCCCCCGGTCTCCACCGCGTCGACTGGACGAAGATCCTCGTGGACCCCGGTGACCCGGGAGCCGCGTCGGCCGTGCCGGAGCCGACCACCAAGGAGGGCGCCACCGCACTGGTGTGGCGGCCCAAGGGCGAGAAGGGCCCGCCCTCCGTCGTGGTGCGGATCGCACCGGAGTGGCCACGGTCGTTCGCGGCGCAGGACGACCGGCTGCTGTTCGCCAACGTGAGCACCGTGGGCGGCTCGGCGTGGACGTTCGTGGCGTGCGGAATCCTCCTGCGCGCGGCCGGGAAGGTGCGTCGCCGTGCGGGGATCACCGGAGACGAGGAGCGGGCGGCGCGGACGCTGAGCGACTGGGCCTGGCTCTCGGCCGGTCTCGTCATCGCCGTCAACGCCGACGAGGTCCTCTACCGCCTCGCGAGGGCCTTGGCGAGCGAGGAGGACTGGTACGACCGCGAGCAGCGCCTCAGCTTGCCCAGCACTCTCGGTGTTGCCGTGCTCCTGCTCGCCTTCGGGCGGCCGCGGCGGCCTGTCGCGTGGGCGGGAGCCGTCCTGGCCGCGCCCGTGCTCGCCGTGTCGTGCGCGCCGCACCGGTTCGGACTGCCGACGTCATTGGAGCTGCACGTCGGTGCACCGGACAGAGCCGTGTACGCGCTGTTCGTCGCCCATGGCTGCGTGGCGGCGCTGAGCCTCCTCGGATTCGCCGCCGCCGTCTGGCGCACGGCCCGCGACTGCGGTCTCGTCCCACCGAGCCGTAGGGCCCCGAACGGCCCGCGCGACCTTCGACTCCGTTACGCCGGACCGGCGGTCGTCATCGGTACGGCAGCCATGGGCGCCTGCTACGCCATGGCGGTCGAACGCGACTGGCGGCGCATCTCATGGCTGAGCGTCCGATGGGACCCCACGTACGACCTGGATCATCTGGACGACATCAGGGAAGATCTCACCTGGTTCACCGTGAACTTCCAGAACTGGTGGTTCTGGTACCACTGGCTGATCACCGGCCTCGTCGTCCTGGCCGTGCTGCGAGCCGCCGGTGCGCGGGCCACCGAGTCGCCGGTCGAGGAGCCGGAGGACCGGTGGCTCTTCCTGCTGTTCTTCCCCGTCATCGTCGGTCTGGCCCTCGGCTCCTTCGGCAACAACGCACTCCTCGAACCCGTCTGGCTCCTCCTGAACATGGCGGCGCTGTACCTGGTCACGGTCGTGGCCAGGAGCCGGACCGTCCTCGACCACGTCCTGGAGACGACCCGCGAGCGACTCGGCGACACCGTCACCGCCCACCGACGCCGCGATGTCCTGGGCCGCGCCCGCCGCTACCGCGAGATCCACGCGATGATGCGACGGCTGGAGGCGGGCCAGTCGGACGACGACATACTCCAGCGGCGCCTGCTGGAACAGGAGGTACGCGGACTCCACACGTGGACCAGCGCGTCGGGCACCCCGGACCGGCTGCCCTCCCGGGTCTCGGTCGTCGACGTGGCGCTCGCGATGGGGCCGCGCGACACCTGGTGGGGCAACGGCTGTAGGGCCGCCCTGATCGCCTGCCTCTTCGGCCTCCCGGCGACCGCGGTGGTGGTCTGGTCGGGGTGGATCCGCGGTGACAACTGGCGCGCCAGCATGTACTCCGGTTTCGGCCTGCCCGACATGGCGATGGGCTTCGTGTGCTGGCAGGCGTGCTGGGTCGGCGGGGGCTTCGTGCTGGGCGCGCTCTGGCGTCGGCTGCCGGGGCGGCGGGGGCCTGTGAAGGCGCTGGCGGTGGCCGCGGCCGTCGCCCTGCCCGCCGGGGTCGGCGCGGTGGGGTACTTCTTCCTGGACCAGGGGTACGGTGACATCGGCCTGGTCGTGCTGACGATGCTCTTCGTCCTCACCCTCACCGGCATCGCCCTGGACCTCGACATCTTCCAGGGCGAACGCCGGTTCTGGCAGAGCCGGTTCGGGCTGCTGCTGTCGATCTACCAGATGCGGTACTTCTCGCTGCAGCTCGCCTACCTGGTCGCGCAGGCGGTCGCCCTCGTCACGCTCTGGCAGTTCTTCGCCGACACCGGTGGGGGGCCACCGCCCAAGGAGTTCGAGGGCGGTGGCAGTGGCGGCGGCAGCGGCGGCTGAGCCGCCAGGCCGAGGTCAGTAGACCTCTTCCACCCACTCCGGGTGGTCGATGAACGGGTTCCGGTTGTGCTGGAACTTGTCGAATATGACCTGGTTCCGGTTCTTCTCGAACGCGTCCGGCGGGTCCTCGTCGCTCCACTTCTTCAGGACCGAGAGACGGCCGATGGCGGGCGCGCTGCCGTTGTCCACCTTGTCGTTGGGCTCCAGGTCGGGGAAGCCGCTCTCGCCGTCGTAGCGGACCGCCATGTAGAGGATCATGCGGGCCACATCGCCCTTGACCGCGTCGCGGGGCTCGAAGGAGTCGCCGTCGGTGAGGTTGCCGGGGGCTCCTTCGACGGCGCTGCCGCCGTTGTCGAAGTCCTTGTTGCCACGGATGCTGTTGACCGTGACGTCCTCGGGGCGCAGGTGGTGGACGTCGGTGCCGGGGCCGGTCGCCGTGCCGAAGTCGCCGTGGGACTTGGCCCAGACGTGCTCACGGTTCCAGTCGCCCTGGTCGCCGCCGCTGCTGCTCTTGCTCCGCGAGGTGCCGGAGTAGAGCAGGATGACGTTCGAGCTGTTGGCCGGGTCCTCGTCGGTGGTCTTGAGGGCGTCCCAGACCTGGTCGTACGAGAGTTTGGTCTGTTCGCTGATGATCGTGTGCAGCGCGGACTTGAGCTCGGGCCCTGTCTTGCCGAGCGCGTCCTTGTAGTACGTGTCGTCGTAGGCGCCGACGGCCGCGGGGGCCGGGGCGGGTGTGGGGGAGGGGGTGGCCGTGGCGGTGGCCGGCACGGTGATGCCGACGAACACCGCGGCGGCGGTCAGGGCCAGGGGTTTCCAGCGGCGTACGCGCGGGACGGGCATGTGGGGTGTGTCCTTTCCCGGTGGCCTCGCGCGCCGTGCGCCCGAACCAATGAGCGTGCGGTCTACGCGAGTTGACTAATCAACCACCGGGAGAGTGGCACGGATGTGCGTACGAGCGTGTGAACGTATCGGGATGGTTGGGTAACGATGTCATGTACATGGATGCTGGCTACAGGCCCAGTGTCGACGGGTCCGCCGCCAGCGCCCTGAAGTATTCGCGCGGATCCGCCACCAGCCGCCGCTCCTTGAGGTCGAGCAGCCCGCCGACGGAGGAGACGGTCGCGGCGACCGTGCCGTCCGCCTTGGTGATCGTCTGCTCGACGCCGAACGTCTTGCGCTCGCCCCACACGAACGTGCAACTCACCGATACCTCGTCGCCCGCGAGGAGTTCGCTGCGGTAGCCGATGGTGGTCTCCAGGACCACCGGGCCGACGCCCTTGTCCA
Organism: Streptomyces sp. NPDC042371; assembly: GCF_056437465.1. Taxonomy (NCBI): domain Bacteria; kingdom Bacillati; phylum Actinomycetota; class Actinomycetes; order Kitasatosporales; family Streptomycetaceae; genus Streptomyces; species Streptomyces sp. NPDC042371. Next base: position 781,481 of record NZ_JBWKAP010000003.1, read on the forward strand.
GGAGGTCGGTCTGCGCGATGCCCGCCGCACGCAGCAGCGACCACCGGGCGTGCTCGGCGTACTGGAGGTACACGGCCTGGTTGAGGTGGCCCTGAGTGTCCGTCTCGTACCCACGGACGCCGACGCTCACGGAGTAGGGCTCTGTCACGGTGTTCCCTTCGCTGGACCGGTCTTCATCGGTGCGTGCTCGAAGCGTTCAACTCGGCCATTGCGTACGGCATTCCGATGACACGTGCCCCGAGGCTCACACCCTCCGCGGCGACGCCAGCACATAGCGGCCGCCCCCGCGCGGCTCCGCGTGCTCGCTGACCTGCCAGCCCGCCCGCTCCAGGGCGGCGGCACACCCCCGGATCCCCTCCGGCGTCGGTTCCCGCACGGCGACGGCCTCCGGCTGCGGTGTCCCGGCGACCCGGTACCCCTCGCGGCCGGGGCCCGCAGGTCTGCACCCGGCCGCCTCCAGGGCCAGTGCCGCCGCCTGCACCAGATGCGTACGCTCCCAGGCGCACGGGCGGTCCCGGGCGCCGTCGGCGTTCGTCATGCGGCGCAGCTCGACCAGGCCCTCCCAGGCGCCGCGGACCTCGCGCGCCCTGGCGGGGCCCTCGGAGCCGGGCGGCTCGGTCTCCGTGCCGGTGCGCGCGGCGAAGACTCCGGAGGAGGGCGCCGGGGCCGGGGGCGGCGGCTCAGGAGTGGCGGCGGGGGCGGCGCCCTCGTCCCTTGCCCGATGGCCCGCGGGCGTCAGGAAGAACGCGTGCGGCGGCCGGGGATGGCGGAAGGCGAGGCGCGCCCGCACCAGGCCCGCCAGCTGGGCCTCACTGCCGGACAGGCGTCCGGTCTGCGGGTCCGCGGCCTCGATGATCCGTCGCTGAGCGGCTGTCGGAGGCTTCACCGCGCGCACCCCTTCCCCGAACCGGTCCCGTCGATCAGTCGACGGGGTTCGTCAACTGGTACCGATGGTGCCCTGTGCCACTGACATCAGGAGTTCGAGGACCCGCCGGTCCTCGTCGGCGCCCGCCTGCTCTGCGGGGCTGCCGGGGTAGGTGTCCAGGAGGACGTCCGTGGCGCCGAGACCGGCCAGGGTCTCCAGGTCGCCACGGATCTGGTCGACGCTGCCGTGGCCCAGCGGACGCCCCGGAGCGTCCTGCTGCTCTCCGATGCGGATCTGCAGGCGCGGCACCAGGTCCGGCGCGGGACGGCCCGCGGCCTCGGCCTCCGCCGCGATGCGGGGCAGCGCATCGCCGAGCAGTTCCCGGCTCGGCATGAACGGGTGCCAGCCCTCGCCGAGGCGAGCCGCGCGGCGCTGCGCCGCGGGGGAGTTGCCGCCGACCCAGACGGGCAGGCAGGGTTCGGTCGAGGGGGCGGGCGCGGTGCGCACACCGTCGTACGCGACGTACTTCCCGTGGAACGACGTCGGGTCCTCGCGCCACGCGGCGCGGATCGCGGTGAGGTACTCGTCGGTGATCGCGCCGCGCTCGCGGAAGGGCACGCCGAGCACCTCGTACTCGGCGGCCGACCAGCCCACCCCGGCGCCCAGGACGAACCCGGCGTCGTTCAACTTGTCGATGTTGGCGGCCATGCGGGCCGTCTGCAACGGGTGCCGGTACGGGACGACGGTGATGGTCGTCCCGAGCCGCAGCCCCGGCACCCGGCCCGCGAGGTACGCGGCGAGCACGAACTGGTCGTAGAACGGCGCCGGATAGACCTCGTGCACGTCCGGGGTCACCGCGATGTGATCGGAGATCATCGCGAACTCGAATCCGAGGTCGCGCGCGTCGGTCGCCTGCCGGAGGAGGGAGTCGGGGGTCGTGCCGGGGCCGAAGTTGAGGAGGTTAACGCCGTATCGCATGGCCGCAGTCTTGATGATCGTCATCGCGTCTGTCGAATGCCGTCCGCGCGGATCACGGTCGGCTTGCGGCCGGGCGGATCACACGGTGGGAAACGTCACTTCACCAGCTGCGGACGCAGGTTCCAGCTCGCCACCACGTGCCGCCGGTGCTCCGTGCTCAACCGGCTCACGGTGCCGGTGGCGAGCAGGAACATCGAGCCGCCCGACGCGGGCAGGCCGAGCCGACGGGCCGCGAGGACGCGCAGGAAGTGGCTGTGGGCGAAGAGGACGACGCTGCCCTCGTTGTCGGCGAGCGCCGCGTCCACCTTCGCCAGCATGCGGTCGGCGCGCTGGCCCACCTGCTCCGGGCTCTCGCCGGGATGCTCCGGCGGGCCGAGCGCGACACCGTCCGTGAAGAGGTACCAGTCGGGCCGGGTGCGGTGGATCTCGACGGTCGTGACCCCTTCGTACGCGCCGTACTCCCACTCGCTCAGGTCCGGGTCCACCCTGGCGTCCCCGAAACCGGCCAGCTCCGCGGTCTCCAGCGAGCGCTGCCGCGGGCTGGTGAACGCCGCCCCGATCCGGAACCTGCTGATGAGCGGGGCCAGCGAGCGCGCCTGCTCCCTGCCGTTGTCCGTCAGGGGGATGTCCGTCCAGCTGGTGTGCTGCCCCGAGAGGGACCACTCCGTCTCGCCGTGCCGGACGAGGAGCAGATCACCCATGATCGCGCCGTTCCTGTTCTCCCGGTGGTGGCGGGCCGTCCGGCACCGCCACCACCGAGCCTGCCACGCCCCCCGGGTCCCGCGCCCGGCGGGACCCGGCAGGCGGGGCGTCACGCGCCTGCGCTACATCCCCTGCGGCACCCGCGCGGGCCGCCCCGAACCGCGCGTCAGCGCGTATCCGCCGACGCCCGCGAGCGCCGCGAGGACGCCGCCCGCCGCCGTCCAGAGCCAGCGCGACGACCACCAGCCGCCCGACCAGCCGTCCTCCGGCTCCACGGCGGCGGCGGTCTGCTTGTCCGAGCCCGCGCCCGGCACCAGCGGCTCCGCGAGCGCCCCGTCGACCGCCTGTGCGCCGCCCGCGTCGGTCGAGGTGACCTTCGCCTCGGCCCGCACCGGCTGCCCCAGGTCGTCCGCCTTGAGGTCGGTGACGGTGAGCCGCAGGTAGTACGTGCCCGGCAGCGGATCGTTCGCCCACTGCTCCGACCAGGACCTGACGGTACGCAGCGAGCAGGACAGCGACACCGACGCGGCGTCCTGCGCGGCCGTCTTCGTGGGCGTGCCGAGTCGGCAGGCCTGACGGCGCCGCAGCCCGTCGTACACGTCGACCTGCCAGGTGGACGCGGCGTGCCGGGTCGCGGCGTCGGGCAGCTTCACCGTCGCGTGCACGGTGGCGCGCTGACCGGTGTCCACGGGGAACGCCCAGTACAGGTAGTCACCCGTGGACGCCTCCGCGGTGGCCTCCTGGTCGATGCGGAGCGCGGTGGCGGTACGGAAGGACGTGCCCGCCTCCGTCACCGCCTCGGGCTTTTCGTCGTCGGCCGTCGCCGCTCCGGCGGCTCCGGTCAGCGCCAGCAGGGCCGCGCCGGTCGTCACGGCGAAGCGCCGCACCACACGTGTCGTACGCATCAGTTGGTCCTCCAGACCGCGAAGCGCCAGCGCGATACCCAGCCCCAGACCAGACCGGCGAGGAAGCCGACAAGGACGAGGAGGCCGAGCAGCCACCAGCCGTGGCCGAGCCCGAAGAAGGCGACGTCAGAGGCCTCGTCGGAGGTGTCCACCAGGTCGACGGCGAGCTCGACGGGGAGACCGGGGGACGTCTTGACCGAAGCGGCCGCCGAGAAGGAGTTGCTGACGCGCAGGCAGACGCTCTCAGCCGTGCCTTCCTCCTCGTCGTCGTCCGCCTCGGGCGTCGGATACCGCAGCCCCGTCGAGATCACGTCGGTGCGCCCGTCGCCGGACTCCTGGCCGCGCACGATCTCACGGCCGCCCGGCGTCTCGGCGCGCAGCAGCACGCCGTAGTCCTTGTTGACGGCCCGGTCGGCGGCCACGCTCACGGAGGCCCGCAGCTCCTTGCCCGCCGGGACGTCCACGCGGTACCAGCGGTGCTCGCCGAACTTCTCGCGGTCGGTGTAGAGACCGGACTTCAGCTCGGGTGCGTCGGTGCACTGGGCGGCGCCCTTCGCCTCGACCGGGGTGACCACGGGGTCGGCCGCGCGGTCCACCAACTGCTTGACGCGGCCGGAGAGTTCATCGGTGTGCCGGATCGACGTGTACGTTCCGCCGGTGGCCTCGGCGATGCAGCTCAGCTGGTCGCGGGTCTTGGCGTCGGGGACCAGGCCGAGCGTGTCGATGGTGAGGTGGATGCCCTTGGCGGAGATGTCGCGGGCGACCACGCAGGGGTCGAGCGGCTGGCAGGTGTCCTCGCCGTCGGAGATCAGCACGATGCGTCGGCTGCGCTCGGCGTCGTCGTCCTTCGTCAGGTCGTCGGCGGCCTTGAGGAGCGTCGGGCCGATCGGGGTCCAGCCGGTGGGCGCGAGCGTCGCCACGGCGGTCTTCGCGTCGGTGCGGCCCGCCTTGTCGAGCTGCTCCACGGGGTAGAGCAGCTCGGTGTCCTTGCAGCCCGTCTTGCGGTCGTCGCCGCGGTAGTTGGCGCCGAGGGTGCGGATGCCGAGCGCGACCTCGTCCGGGGTCGCGTCCAGGACCTCGTTGAAGGCCTGCTTGGCGGCGGCCATGCGGGACTTGCCGTCGATGTCGCGGGCCCGCATGGACCCGCTGACGTCGAGGACGAGCTCGACCTTGGGGGAGGGCTGTGCCGGTTCGTCGCTGTCATCGGCGGCGGCGGGGCCTGCCGTGACGAGCCCGGCGGTCAGGGCGGCGAGCAGGGCGATGGCCCAGGCCGCCGGCCGTTGTCTTGTGATCATCGCCGGATACTATTGATCTCGGGTGTGCATCCCCAAAACGGCGTCAGAACGGCACCCGGCGCGACGGCCTGACCACGCATCACGCACGCAGGTCCACGGGGGTAGGAGCGGGGCGCGCGAGTCGGCGTCAGCGCTTCAGCACGCCCCTCGAACGCCGCGTCAGCGCTTCAGCACACGCCCCCCGAACGCCCCGCTCCCGTCGGCCTGCTTCCACCACGTCTCCATCGCCGACTGGTCCATCGCCCGCCAGTCCGGCGTCGCCTGAACCAGCGCCCCGCCGAGCCGCCGCCCGAGGTCCACCATCGCGCGGCCGGAGACCGTGCGGTCGGTGTCGTACGTGTCCAGGGCGTCCGCCCAGGTGTCCGCCGTGGCGAGGGCGGACTCCAGGACCGTCGCGTCCTGCAGCGCCTTGACCGCGCCCGCGCCGGTGTGCGGCCGCGCCACCGCCGCCGCGTCGCCGACCAGCAGGACGCGGTCCGCCGTGCAGCGCGGCGCGGTGAAGTCGTACATGGGCTGGAGGAAGAGCTCGTCGGGCGCCGTCTCGCGCAACAGTGCGCCCCAGTAGGGCGGCAGCAGGTCGTCGGCCACATGGCCGAGGTGGGCGGCGAGCGCGTCGGTGAGGCCGCCGGGCGGCAGGCTCGTGGGACCGGTGAGCCGGAGGTCGAGGCCGAGTCCGAGGTCGAGGTCCGGGGGCGGCGCGGTGTACAGGACCCAGTTGACGCGGTGGCCGCCCGCGCCGTCCGGGATGCGGTAGATGATCACGTGGCCGCCCGGGAAGACGGCGTATACGCAGTCGTCGTCGGCCCACGGCTCCGGATCGTGCAGCCGGGCCTCGGGGAAGGCGCCGCGCCAGGCGAGGTAGCCCGCGTAGGCGGGGCGTACGTCGCCGAAGCGGGCGGCGCGGACGGCGGAGCGGTAGCCGTCGGCGCCGATCACGAGGTCGTGGCGGGTGCTGTCCGTGTCGGTGGTCACCTCGACGCCGTCGGGCCCGGGGAGCACGTGCCGCACCGGTGATCCGGCGCGGAAGTCAACGCCCCGCGGAATGCGGCCGCGCAACTCGCGCCACAGAGGACCCCAGTTGTACGTGCGGAAGGGGAACGGCATCACGGCGATCTCCCGGCCCACCGGGGACGCGGCCGCGTCGTCACGCACGTACCACCGCCGCCGCACGAGCTGCACCCACGGCATGCCCGCGTCCAGGTACCCGGCCGACTCCAGTTCGGCGTAGCGGGAGTCGTGCACGGCGAGTCCCACGCCGCGGTCCGCCAGGTCCCCCGCGGCCCGTTCGTACACGGTGATCTCGTCCGCGCCGCCGCGGTGCGCGGCCAGGGCCGCGGCGCACCCGGCGATGCTGCCGCCGACGACGGCGACCTTGCCTCCACGCATCATGGCGCCATCCTGGCAGCCCCGGTGACCACCTGTCAGCGCAGCGACACCCCGCGTCCGGCGAAGAACGGCTCGAACTCTTCGGTGGACAGTTCGGCGGCGCGGCTGCGGGCGTCGATGCCCGACGGGTTGTGGAAGTGCAGCAGCCCCTCGGCCGTGCGCCGGGTGAGCAGGACCAGATGGCCGCCGCGGCCCGGCGAGGGGCGGTGCGGGCGGCGGATCTCGAAGTGCACCGAGGCGATGACCTTCTTCCCCTCGTCGAGGAGCGCGCAGATCTCCTCGACGGAGAGGTGCCGGTGGACCTCGGCGTCGACGCCGAACTCGTCGCGGGCGTACTCGGCGAACGGGGCGTAGATCATGCCCTTGATCACCCCGCCCTCCTCGGTGTACGCACCGCGCTTGAGCGCGCCGTCCCGCAGCGTGAAGAGGGACGGCGCGGACGGGCCGAGCGCCATCCGGAAGCAGGTGAGCCCGCACAGGTGCTTGCACCAGCGCGCGTAGTCGTCGAGGGTGGCCGCGCCCGAGCTGGGCCAGGCCGGGTCGGCGGCGGCGTCGAAGCCCTCGTACACGATGGGCGCGACGAGTTCGGGCGAGGCGAACTGGGTCTGGACGGGCTGTCCGCAGGCGGTACAGGGCGGCACGGTGCTCCCGGCTCTCGGCGTCGTGGTCGGCTCCACCGGTGGTGTCACCGATGGGATCACTGATGGTATCCGCTCAGGAATCGGCCGATGCGGCTGATGGCCGCGTCGAGGTCGTCGGCGTAGGGGAGCGTGAGGATGCGGAAGTGGTCGGGGCGGGGCCAGTTGAAGCCCGTGCCCTGGACGACCTGGATCTTCTCCTGGAGGAGGAGGTCGAGCACGAACTTCTCGTCGTCGTGGATCGGGTGGACCTTCGGGTCAAGACGCGGGAAGGCGTACAGGGCGCCCTTCGGCTTCACACAGGAGACGCCCGGGATCTCGTTCAGCTTCTCCCAGGCCTTGTCGCGCTGCTCACGCAACCGGCCGCCGGGCGCGGTGAGTTCGCGGATGGACTGGCGGCCGCCGAGCGCGGCCTGGATGGCGTACTGCGCGGGGGCGTTGGGGCACAGCCGCATGGAGGCGAGCATCGTCAGCCCCTCCAGGTAGCTCTTCGCGTGCTGCTGCGGCCCGGTGACGACCAGCCAGCCCGACCGGAACCCTGCCACCCGATACGTCTTGGACAGACCGCAGAAGGTGAGGACGACGAGGTCCGGCGCGAGGGAGGCGACGCTGTGGTGCACCGCGTCGTCGTACAGGATCTGGTCGTAGATCTCGTCGGCGAAGACCATCAGGCCGTGCCTGCGCGCCAGGTCGAGGATGCCCTCCAGGACCTCCTTCGGATAGACCGCGCCCGTGGGGTTGTTGGGGTTGATGATCACGACGGCCTTGGTGCGGTCGGTGATCTTCGAGGCCATGTCGTCGAGGTCGGGGTACCAGTCCGCGGACTCGTCGCACACATAGTGGACGGCCTTGCCTCCGGAGAGGGTCGTGACGGCGGTCCACAGGGGGAAGTCGGGGGCCGGGATGAGGACTTCGTCGCCGTCCTCCAGGAGGGCCTGCACGGCCATGGTGACCAGCTCGGAGACGCCGTTGCCGAGAAAGACGTCGTCTACGGAGACGTCGTCCAGGCCGAGCGACTGGTAGCGCTGGGCGACGGCGCGGCGGGCGGAGAGTACGCCGCGCGAGTCCGTGTAGCCGTGCGCGTTCGGGAGCATCCGGATCATGTCCTGGACGATCTCCTCGGGCGCCTCGAAGCCGAAGAGTGCGGGGTTGCCGGTGTTGAGGCGCAGGACGCTGTGGCCCGCCTCCTCCAGTGCGTCGGCGTGCTCGATGACGGGGCCCCGGATCTCGTAACAGACCTCGCTGAGCTTGCTCGACTGCCGGAACTCCATGCGCTGTGCCTCCCGTGACGTGTGTTACTTGGTTTTACCAAGTCTCCGCTTGGAAAGTCCAACAACTTGCATAGACTATGTCGCATGCCACCTCAGCAGCCCCGGCCGAACGCCCGGCCCCGCCGAAGCTACGACCAGTACTGCGCCGCAGCCCGAGGCCTCGACGCCGTGGGCGACCGCTGGACCCTGCTGATCATCCGGGAACTGCTCGCGGGCCCGCGGCGCTACACGGACCTGCACGCCGACCTGCCCGGCGTCAGCACGGACGTCCTGGCCTCGCGCCTGAAGGACATGGAGCAGCAGGGCCTGAGCACCCGCCGCAAGCTGCCCCCGCCCGCGGCGGCGTACGTGTACGAACTGACCGACCGCGGAAGGGAGTTGCTGCCGGTCCTCAAGGCCCTCGCCGCCTGGGGCGCCCCCGCCCTCGCGGAGCGCAGGCCGACCGACGCGGTGCGGGCGCACTGGTTCGCGCTGCCGCTGCTGCGGTCCCTGGCGGGTCTCGGCGCCGCGGGGGTGCTCGAAGTGCGGCTCGACGAGGGGTGCTTCCACGTGCGGACCGGCCAGGGCGCGGAGGGGTACGGCGAGGGCGCGGCCCCCGAGGAGCCCGACGCCCGCATCGCCCTGGACGCCGCGACGTGCGCGGCCGTCGCCCGGGGCGAGCTCACCCTCGGCGAGGGCGTGCGGGACGGTCGGGTCGAGCTCAGCGGCGACGGCGTCCTGGCGAAGGCCTTGCTGGAACGAACGCGACGATGAACGCGATCTGAACCAGGAAGGCCAGCGGGATCACGCCCAGGGCGGCGAACGTGGCGGCCAGGACGAGACCGGCCGACGTGATGACGCCACCGGTGGCGGTCAGGCCGCGCAGGCCAGGGGGGTCCCGAGGTGTGACTCCTACGGAGCAGGAACATGACCCCTACGGGGCAGGCTGGGGCAGGTCGGAAAGCTCCTCGTTCAGTGCCGTGAGGAAGCTCAGTACGACGGTGAGTTCCTCAGCGCTGAAGCGGGTGCGGGCGCTCTCCGTGGCCACCGCGAGGGGCTGGCAGAAGGCCCGTGCGGCGGCGCGGGCACTGTCCTCGTAGTGCAGGTGGACGACGCGGCGGTCCTGGCTCTCCCGGGAGCGCCGGATGGGCCCGGCCCGCTCCAGCCGGTCGAGGCAAGCGGTGACGGCACCGGACGTCAGGCCCAGATGCGCCCTGAGCCGTCCCGGAGTCATCGGCTCCTGGGCGTCGAGGATGGCGCCAGGGCCTGGACGTCGGTGGCGTGCAGCTCGTGACCGGCGGCGAACGCGTGGACCAGCCGGTTGATCTCGCCGTTCATGCGGCGCAACTGCACCGTGAACGACACCAGGTCGGTCGCCGCGCTGCTCTCGGGTGCTGGATCTTTCATGGACGCCACGCGAGCAGCCTATAGAGCCGTCGGGGCCCCGGACTCCGGAGAGCGGGGACACTGATGACCCTCACGACGGCATGTGCGAGCCCGCCGCGGAAACCCGCTCGTGCGGGGCGCTGACCTCGGCATACAGTGGCCGGTGTGCTGCGTGAAGTGACTGCTGTTCGCTATGTGAACCCGCTGCGGACCGGCGGCTCCGTGCCCGGCGTCGTCGAGGCCGACGACCTCGGGACCTACGTCGTGAAGTTCACCGGGTCGGCCCAGGGGCGCAAGGCGCTGGTCGCCGAGATCATCGTCGGTGAACTCGCGCGCCGCCTCGGCCTGCGCTTCCCCGAGCTCGTGCTGGTCCACTTCGACCCGGCGGTCGCCGCCGACGAACCGCACCAGGAGGTCCAGGACCTGCTGCACGCCAGCGCGGGCCTCAACCTCGGCATGGACCTGCTGCCGGGCGCCGCGGACTTCACACCGGAGGCGATCGACGTCGACCCGCTGGAGGCAGGGAAGGTCATCTGGCTCGACGCCCTCACCGCGAACGTCGACCGCACGGTGCACAGTTCGAACCTGATGATCTGGCCCACGTTCGGCGTGCACGAGCCGAAGCTGTGGCTCATCGACCACGGCGCCGCCCTCGTTTTCCACCACCGCTGGGGCGCCTCCGCCCCCGACAAGGCGTACGACTTCCAGCACCACGCCCTGGGCGCGTACGGCCCGGACATGGCGGCCGCCGACGCCGAACTGGCGCCCCTGGTCACCGAGGACGCCCTCCGCGAGATCGTCGCCCTCGTCCCCGACGCCTGGCTCGCCGACGAGCCCGGCTTCGACTCCCCGGACGCGGTGCGCGCGGCTTATGTGGACCACCTCCTGGCCCGCGCCCGCGCCTCCGCGGCGTGGCTGCCCACCTGCTTCCCCTCCCGCGACGAGCTGGCGGCCGCCGACGCCCGGCGCGCCGCCGCCACCGAGAAGGGCCGACCCTCCTGGCTGAAGCGCGTCCCCGATCTGCACGGGAAGCCCGCTGCGGAGCAGGACTGGTCGACCCATCTCGGCTGACGGCAGCCGGTCTCACATCTTCGGCATCAGGACCGTGTCGATGACGTGGACGTTGGCGTTGGCCGTCTTGACGTTGCCGCAGACGACGTTCGCCGAGTCGTTCACCTTGTACGACTCTCCCGAACCGGACGTCGTGAGCTTGGACTTCTCCAGCGTCTCGTAGGAGCCGCTCGCCAGGTCCTTCGGCGCGAGCCGCTTGCCGACCACGTGGTACGTGAGGATCTTGGTGAGCTGCGCCTTGTCGTTCAGGACCTTGTCCAGGTCGGCCTTGGGGATCTTCGCGAAGGCGTCGTTCGTCGGGGCGAAGACGGTGATGTCCTTGGCGTTGTTGAGCGTGTCGACCAGACCGGCCTTCTTGACGGCGGTCACCAGCGTGGACAGGTCGGGGTTGTTCGACGCGGCGGTGGCCACGGGGTCCTTCGCCATGCCGTCGAAGCTGCCCTTGCCGTCCTTGGGCACGGACGAACAGCCGGGACCGAAGGGCTCCGTCATGCTGCCCATGTCGTCGGACGGGCTCTTGGAGGCGCTCGCGGTGGCCTTGTCCTTGGCGGTGTTGCTGCCGCTGTCGCTGCTGTCGTCGGAACAGGCCGTCAGGGCGACGGGGAGAAAGGCGACCGAGACGACGGCGACGGCGGCGCGGCGGACCCGGCGGGGGGTGGTGGTGTTCATGGCTTCTCCTGGTGTCGATGTGATGTGAGTGAGCACGTGTTCGGCTCGACTCCGGTCCGTGTACGGAGGAGGGGGGCGGGTCAGTCGACGGTGACCACCACCGAATGGCGGCCGCTCGCCCCGTCGGGGATCGTGCGGGTCCGCTTGTCGGTCTGGACGGCGCCCGTGCGGTCGGTCGCCCGCACGGTGAGCGTGTGACCGCCCGCGGCGGCCTTCCAGGGGAAGGACCACTGGCGCCAGGTGTCCCGGGTGTCCTCGGACGCCAGGTCCGCGAGCTGCCAGGGGCCGTCGTCGACGCGCACCTCGACCTTGTCGATGCCGCGGTGCTGCGCCCAGGCCACCCCGGCGACCATCACCGTGCCCGCCTTCGGCCTGGCGAACGGCTTGGGGGTGTCGATCCGGGACTGGGTCTTGATCGGCGCCCTGGCGGCCCAGTCGCGCTCTACCCAGTACGGGTCGTAGGCGTCGAACGTCGTCAGCTCGATGTCCTCGATCCACTTGCACGCGGATACGTAGCCGTAGAGACCCGGCACCACCATGCGGACGGGGAAGCCGTGCGCGAACGGCAGCGGCTCGCCGTTCATGCCGAGCGCGAGCAGCGCGTCGCGGCCGTCCATCACGTCGTCCACGGGCGTGCCGATGGTCATGCCGTCCACGGACCGGGCGACCAGCTGGTCGGCGGGGCCTCCCCGGGACGGCGGCTCGACCCCGCACTCGGCGAGCACATCCGCCAACCGCACCCCGATCCAGCGGGCGTTGCCCGCATAGGACCCGCCGACCTCGTTCGACACGCAGGTCAACGTGATGTCCCGCTCGATCAGTTCGCGCCCCAGCAGGTCCGCGAAGGACAGGGTCCGCTCACGCGCGACGCCCTTGCCGTGGATGCGCAGCCGCCAGGTGTCGGCGTTCACCTTGGGCACCACGAGCGCGGTGTCCACCCGGTAGAAGTCCCCGTTGGACGTGACGAAGGGGCTGATGCCCGGCACGCGCAGCCGCGCGCCCTTGGGGACGGCGGAGGCGGGCGAGGCCGGAGCGGGCAGCACGATGCCTGCGCGCGAGGCGATGGCGCCCTTGCCGCGCGAGGCGTTGAACGCCCGGCCCAGGGCGCCGACCCCGGCCGAGGTGGCCGCGGCCGCGGTGGCGGCGACGAGGAAGCGGCGCCGGTCCCACCCGGTTTCTCCCGGGGCCGGGTCCTCCGCTTCCCCCTGGGCCGGGGCCGGGTCCTCCGCGTCCGGGTCCGCCGCGCCGCCCACCGGGACCGGAGCCGGGCGAGGCCGCAGCAGGCCCGCGAGCACGTACAGCAGCGCCGCACCGGCCACGGCGCCCGCCAGGGAGGGCAGCGCATCCACGAGACCGGTGGAATCCGGCCGGGACGTCGCCGCGAAGGCGCCGATCAGCCCGAAGAGCAGCACGCCCGCCGTGCCGACCCGACGGTGGCGCAGGGAGACGAGCCCCAGCGAGACGGCCAGGAGCGCAAGCACCGCGACGATGCCCGACTGCAGGACGAGCTTGTCGTCGGTGCCGAACTCCCGGATGGCCCAGTCCTTGACGGACGCGGGGGTGCGGTCGATCGTGGCGCCGCCGACCGCGACCACGGGCCCTGCCTCGGGACGCACCGCGGAGGACAGCAGCTCCGCCGCCGCAAGTGCGGCGAACCCGGCCAGCGCCCCGCTCAGGGCGCCCGCCGCGATCCGCCACAGGTCGCGGCGCGGTTTCGGGCGGTTCCGTTCTGTCGTCACATGGGGTATCCGAGGCCGACGGCCGTGCGGATTGGTCAGTTCCCCACCGGATTCCCCATCCGATGGGGAGATCAGGCGGGCAGGTCCATCAGCGCCACCGGCGCAGAGGTCGGCTCGTCCGAACCGCCCGCCGGTTCCACCGTGATGCCCATGCCCGTCGCCTTGCCGACTCCGCCCCGCATCAGGACCGTCACCGCCGACCGGTCCGGCTCCACGAGTCCGGCCGAGCGCATGGACCCGCCGTCGTCGAACCAGAGTTGGTAGACCTTGCCGCGCGGCGGCCGTGCCATGCCGTCGGCCACGAACACGGCCTTGTCGAGGCTCTTGGAGACGACGACCGTCCCCCTGGCCCCTTCCGTGAGCTCGCCGGTACGGGTCCTGGCGTCCGGCGCGGCGAGCACCGCCGCGAGCTCCTGGGCCTGTGTCCTGGCCTGCTCCTGCGCCTGCCGGGCTGCGTCGCGCGCGTCCTGCGCACGCTGGTGCTGCCAGACCGCGGTGCCGCCGAAGGCGACGGCCGCGGCGAGGCAGGCCGCAAGGGCCCAGCGGGCCAACCCGTGTGCCCCGCGCGGCGTGGCGCTCGGCACCGGACCCGGTTCGCCGCGCGGCACGTCCTGGCGGACCGTGGCGATGCGCCGGAGCACCTCGTCCTTCATGGCGGGGCGGGGCGTGACGGCCGATGCCAGCGCCAGGCGCGCGACGGTCGCGGTCAGCTCCCGTACCTCCTGGGCGCAGGACGGGCAGAGCGCGAGGTGCTCCTCGAACTGCGCGCGCTCGGCGTCGTCCAGGGCGTCGGCGGCGTAGGCGCCGGTCAGGGTGTGCAGGTCGGCCGCGCTGTTCACGCGCTCACCCCCAGGCAGTCGCGCAGCCGGATGAGGCCGTCGCGCAGGCGGGTCTTGACGGTGCCCAAGGGGAGGGCGAGCAGCTCGGCCACCTGTCGGTAGGTCAGGCCGCGGTAGTAGGCGAGGGTCACGGACTGGCGCTGGACCTCGGTGAGGGCGCGCAGGCACCGGCGCACCTGCTCGCGCTCCAGATGCGCCTCGACCTCCTCGCTGACCTCGTCGAACGCCGGGGTGCGGGCGAGCAGTGCGGCCTTCTGGTCACGGGCCGCGGCCGCCTCCACCGAGCGGACCCGGTCCACCGCGCGCCGGTGCGCGAGCGTGAGCACCCAGGTCATCGCCGTGCCGCGGTCCGGCCGGTAGCGGGGCGCGGTGCGCCACACCTCGACCAGGACCTCCTGGGTGACCTCCTCGGACTGGGCGTGGTCGCGCAGCACTCCGCGCACGATCCCGAGGACGGGGCCCGCCACGGCGTCGTAGACACCGGTGAACGCTTGCTGGTCCCCGCGGGCGACCCGGGCGAGCAGCTCTTGCAGATCGGGGCCGGGTGCCGACCGGGACCCGATGCGGACGACTTCATTCACGCGCAGATCCTCCAGGGCGCAGGCCGACGTACACCTCTGATACGTAGCCGACCGCGCTCCGGATTGGTCAACCTTCCACGCACTTCGCCCCCGGCGCTGTGCGGTGCCGGGGGCGAAGTGTCCACGTACGAGTGGACGTATACGTGAAGGGTGTCAGCGCAGCTGCTCGTACGCCGGGAGGGTCAGGAAGTCCGCGTAGTCCGCGTCCAGGGAGACCTGGAGGAGGAGGTCGTGGGCCTGCTGCCACTTGCCGGACGCGAAGGCCTCGTCGCCGATCTCGGTGCGGATCGCGGTGAGCTCCTCGGCGGCGACCTTGCGGGCCAGGTCCGCCGTCGCCGTCACTGTCTCTCCGGCGTGCTCGAAGACGACGCCCGCGTTGATCCACTGCCAGATCTGCGAGCGCGAGATCTCCGCGGTGGCCGCGTCCTCCATGAGGTTGAAGATGGCGACGGCGCCCAGGCCCCGCAGCCAGGCCTCGATGTAGCGGATGCCGACCTGGACGGCGTTGACCAGGCCGTCGTAGGTGGGCTTCGCATCGAGGGAGTCGATGGCGATGAGGTCCCCGGGCGCGACCTTGACGTCCTCGCGCAGCCGGTCCTTCTGGTTCGGCTTCTCGCCGAGGACCGCGTCGAAGGACTTCATGGCGATCGGGACCAGGTCGGGGTGCGCGACCCACGAGCCGTCGAAGCCGTCGCCCGCCTCGCGGTCCTTGTCGTTCTTGACCTTCTCGAAGGCGACCTTGTTGACCTCCGCGTCCTTGCGGGACGGGATGAACGCGGCCATGCCGCCGATCGCGTGCGCACCGCGCTTGTGGCAGGTGCGGACGAGGAGTTCGGTGTACGCCCGCATGAAGGGGGCCGTCATCGTCACGAGGTTGCGGTCCGGCAGGACGAACTTCGAGCCGCCGTCACGGAAGTTCTTGACGATGGAGAAGAGGTAGTCCCAGCGTCCCGCGTTCAGGCCGGACGCGTGGTCGCGGAGCTCGTAGAGGATCTCCTCCATCTCGTACGCGGCCGTGATCGTTTCGATGAGGACCGTGGCGCGGACGGTGCCCTGCGGGATGCCGACGTAGTCCTGCGCGAAGACGAAGATGTCGTTCCAGAGGCGGGCCTCCAGGTACGACTCCGTCTTCGGGAGGTAGAAGTACGGGCCCTTGCCGAGCTCGATGAGGCGCTTGGCGTTGTGGAAGAAGTACAGGCCGAAGTCGACGAGCGCGCCGGGGACCGCCTGGCCGTCGACCTGGAGGTGACGCTCGTTCAGGTGCCAGCCGCGCGGCCGCATGACGACCGTCGCGAGCTCGTCGGCGCTCTTGAGCGCGTACGACTTGCCGGTGCGCTCGTCCGTGAAGTCGATGCGGAGCTCATAGGCGTCGATCAGGTTGAGCTGGCCGAGGATGACGTTCTCCCAGGTGGGAGCGGAGGCGTCCTCGAAGTCGGCGAGCCAGACCTTGGCGCCCGAGTTGAGGGCGTTGATGGTCATCTTGCGGTCGGTGGGGCCCGTGATCTCCACGCGGCGGTCGTTCAGCGCGGCCGGGGCCGGGGCGACCTTCCAGGAGTCGTCCTCGCGGACCGCGGCGGTCTCCGGGAGGAAGTCCAGGGTGGAGGTGCGGGCACTCGCCGAAAATTCTGCACGGCGCTCGGCACGCCGGGCGAGGAGCTCGTCACGCCGGGGGGTGAACAGCCGGTGCAGCTCCGCCACAAAGGCGAGGGCCGCGTCGGTGAGCACCTCTTCCTGCCGGGGCAGGGGCTCTGCGTCGACGATGGCCAGCGGCGACGGCGCTAGTGCGGACATGTCCTGTCACTTCCTTCAGAGAGCTGCACGGACGGTGCCGGGCGAGCCGCCGGGCAGACGCGGTGGCACTGGGTGCCACAGGGGCCGAGGTACGGCTTTGGGGCCCCGTCCGAGGTAACGGGCCTTCTGGTCAGTGGATACTAGTTTCCTTATGGTGGAAGTTCAATGGTTTGTTGACGTCGAGATTCTCTTCGTCGACAGAACATGGCGCTGAGTGCCATGCCGGTCACTCCACGTGGGCCGGGGCTCAGGAAGCCCCGGAGGCCGGGGTTCCGGGGCCGGACGGGAGGCCGGGGCCCGGCGCCAGGCGGGTCAGGTCCGCCGCCGTGTCGATGTCGTACGCCTCCGCGACGTCCCCGCATTCCACGAGCGTGATCTCGCCCGCGTGCTCCCGCAAGTAGTCGCGTGCCCCACGGTCGCCGACCGCACTCGCCCCGATCCCCGCCCAGTGCCCGTTCCCGAACAGGACGGGGTGACCCCGTTGCCCGTCGTAAGCAGCCGCGGCGAGCGTCTGGGGCGAGCGGTACGCGGCACGGACCCGCGCCGTCGCCGCCGCGCCGATCCCCGGCTGGTCGACCAGCGAGACCAGCGCGGCGGCCGCGCCCGTGCCCGCCATCGAGGCGAGACCGGCGCGGAGGGACGCGCCCATGCCCTCCTCCCACTCCGGGTTGTCGACCAGCACGCAGCCGGGGAGCGAGGCCCGCGCGCGCACGGCGTCGGCGGACGCGCCGATGACCACGTGCACCCGCGCGCAGCCTGCCTCGCGCAGCACCCGCACGGCGTGCTCCACGAGCGGCCGCCCCCCGTGCTCGAGCAGCGCTTTCGGCCGTCCGCCGAGACGCCGTCCGCCTCCCGCGGCGAGCAGCAGCCCGACGACCTCTCCTGCCCCGTAGGCCTCTCCCGCCCCGGCGGCCTGCGCGTTCCTCGGTTCTGTCGTCATGACTCCTGGATACACGAGATACCCGCCCCGACGGCGTGTGCGAAGTGGCGCATCCCGCATCAGGAACGGTTTACTGACCCGCGGCCCCCAGGTGCCCGACCAGCCTCTGGAGAGTCAGTGGAATTGCACGAGAACAGCCGTGCGACGGCGTGCGCAGGGGGAGCTGTGTTGCGGAGCGTGGAGCAGAGGCAAGTGACAGGGAGCGACGAGGACCCACGGGTGGCCGAACTGCGCGCCGCCGTAGCCCGGCTGCGCCGTGAGCTCGCCGCGCATCCGGCCGAGTTCACCGACCGCGGCATCGCCGAGGACGAGCTGGCCGCACTGGCGGAGATGGCGTACGGCGGCGCCCCCGAGATCCCCAGGATGCGCAGATCCCTGCTGCTCGTGGCGGGTGCGATCGGCTCGGTCAGCGCACTGGCGGCGGGGCTTGCGGCGGTGCGCATCGCGGTGGAGATGTTCGGCGAGCCCAGCGGCCGATAGGGCTGAGGAATCGGTTCTGCTGAGGAGCGGCGCGGAGGGCTGGGGGTCCAGTGGCTTGGTGCCCTACGCCACCCAGTGCCTGCGCACCGTGTCGTCGACCGTGGGCCGGAGGTCGCCCGACAGGGCGGTCGCCAGACGGCGCACGGCCTGCTCCGCGAGGTCCGCGGAGAGCGTGTACGGGATGCGCAGCCGGTGCTCGTGCGTCCCCGGGTCCGCCCCGAACCGGGAGCCGCCCTCGATCCGCACGCCCTGCGCCAGCACCGCGCGGGCCAGCGAGGACGCGATCGGCCGCCCCAGGTCCACCCAGAGCGAGAGCCCGCCAGGCGGCACCTGCCAACGCCACTCCGGCACATGACGGGCCAGCGACGCCGTAAGCGCCTCCCGCTGCGCCCGCAGCCGCGGCAGCCGCTCGCGCAGCACGTCGTCCATGCCGTGCAGCAGATGGAGCGCCACCAGCTGCTCGATGACGGGCGTCGCCATGTCGCTCGGCACCCGCTTCGTCGCCAGCTCGGTGATCAGCCTGGACCCGGCCCGCACCCAGCCGATCCGCAGGCCGCCCCAGTGCGTCTTACTCAACGACCCGACGGTGATGACCTGTTCGCCCGCGCCGTGCGGCGCGAGCGAGGCGAAGGGCGCGGGCGGCGGCCCGTCCAGCGCGATGTCGGCGTTGGTCTCGTCGATCAGCAGCCAGGTGCCGGTGGCGCGGGCCGTCTCCAGGATGCGCACCCGCTGCTCGCGCGGCATCAGGCTGCCCGTCGGGTTCTGGAAGTCCGGTACGAGATACGCGAGACGGGGCGCCGCCTGCCGGAGCGACGACTCGACGAGGCCCGCGTCCCACCCGTCCTCCGTGACCGGCACGGGCACCGCGCGCAGGCCCGCGCCGCGGATCGCGTCCAGGGCGTTCGGGTACGACGGGTTCTCGACCAGGACCCGGTCGCCCTGCCTGCCGAGGAGGGCCAGGGTCAGCGACAGCGCGTGCTGGGCGCCGGTGGTGATCAGGATCTGGTCGGGGAGGGTGGGCAGGCCGCGCCGCGTGAACCGCTCGGCGACCGCTGACCTCAACTCCGGGATGCCGTACGGGTGGTAGCCCGGCGTCGGCGCGTGCTCGGCCAGCATCGTGCCCGCCGCGGCGAGCGCCGCCCCGAGCTCCGCCTCCGGCGCGCCCGGCGCCGCCACCGCCAGGTCGAGGACGCCGTCGCCCGCCGGGAACGCCGCCACGCTCGACGGCCGCTGTCCCTGCGGCAGCTCGGTCCAGGTGCCCGCGCCGCGACGGCTGAGGGCGTAGCCGCCCTCACGCAGCACGTCGTACGCCGCCGTGACCGTGGCCCGGCTGACGGCCAGCGCCGAGGCCAGCTCGCGCTCGGCGGGGAGCCGGGTGTGCAGGGGGATGCGGCCGTCGAGCAGCAGGCGGCACACGCCGTGGGCGAGTGCGCGGTAGCCGGGGCGTTCGCCGACGGCGCCGGTCAGGAGGTGGGCCAGCTGACGGCTGCCCAGCCTCCTGTCCACTGCGTGGACCACATGTGCGTCTGCCATGCCAACTCCTGCCGATTGGCCCTGCTGCCCAGGCCAATCAGCGTACAGACTGCCGTTCGTAGCACTTCAGTCGGCTTGTTTGGCCTGGCTCGTGAGGCCCGGGGGAAGGAGCATCGATGCCGGAGCACGAAGCGGTGGTGGTGGGAGTCAGCGGTTCGCTCGCGAGCCTCGCGGCGTTGCGGGCCGGGGCGGAGCAGGCGCGGCGCGGGGGCCGTGTCCTTGTGGCGGTGCTCGCCTGGGAACCGCCGGAGGGGGAGGGGCTGTATCTGCGCCACCCGGATCCGCAGTGGGCGCGGCACTGGTGGACCGAGGCGCGGGCCCGCCTCGACCGTGCCTTCGACGAGGTCTTCGGCGGCGCGCCGCCCGGTGTCGTGTCCGAGCGCCGGGTGATCAGGGGGCGTCCCGGCCGCGTCCTGTGCGAGCTGGCGGCGCACCCCGACGACCTCCTGGTCCTCGGTGCGCGCCCCGGCAGACACCACACGACCCGCACCCACCGCTACGTCCACACCCACGCCACCTGCGCGGTCCTCACCGTCCCCGCGCCCCCGGCCCCGAAGGGCATGCGCCGCACCCTGCGGAGAATGACGACGGAGGACTTCGCCCTGGCGAACCACTAGCAGGGCAGAAAAAAGCCCCGCCGCGATAGCGGCGGGGCTGTCGTACTGCACGACTCACGACTCATGACTCAGGACTCACGGCTCAGGGCTCACGGCTCAGGAGCCCGGCCCCGCACTGGCGAGCGCCGCCGAAAGCTCCACCGCCACCTGCTGCAGCACCGGCACGATCTTGTCCGTAGCCGCCTCGGTCACCCGGCCCGCGGGGCCGGAGATGGAGATCGCCGCGGCCGTGGGCGAGTCTGGCACCGGCACGGCCAGGCACCGGACGCCGATCTCCTGCTCGTTGTCGTCCACCGCGTACCCCGTGCGGCGCACGTCTTCGAGTGCGTCGAGGAAGCCCTCGGGCGTGGTGATCGTCTTCTCCGTGGCGGCGGGCATCCCGGTGCGGGCGAGCAGCGCGCGGACCTCGTCCGGCGACGTGTTCGCGAGCAGCGCCTTGCCGACGCCCGTGGAGTGCGGGAGGACCCGGCGGCCGACCTCGGTGAACATCCGCATGGAGTGCTTGGACGGCACCTGCGCGACGTACACGATCTCGTCGCCGTCGAGGAGCGCCATGTTCGCGGTCTCGCCGGTCTCCTCGACGAGGCGGGCGAGGTAGGGCCTGGCCCAGGTGCCGAGCAGGCGGGAGGCGGATTCGCCGAGGCGGATCAGGCGGGGGCCGAGTGAGTAGCGGCGGTTGGTCTGCTGGCGTACGTATCCGCAGGCGACCAGCGTGCGCATGAGGCGGTGGATCGTGGGCAGCGGAAGGCCGCTGCTGGCAGAGAGTTCGCTGAGGCCGACCTCGCCCCCCGCGTCCGCCATCCGCTCGAGCAGATCGAAGGCGCGCTCGAGGGACTGGACGCCACCGCTCGCGGCGGGGGTCTTGGAGGCGGCGGTTTCAGCAGGGGCGTCGCTGGCGCTTGACGTCGGCACGGCGCGTTCCTTTCGGTGCTGGCGGGCAAGGAAGCAGCCTACCGGTCGGTTCTTCACGAGGGCTCTTGCTCGTCATGCCGTCGTCGCCGGTCAGGGGGCCTTTGTCCCCCTCTTCGCGGGGTTGTCCGCGAAGACTCAACGCTCGCGTTGTGCGTAGCTACGTTCTGGCAAGTGGAATTCTAATTCCACGTTGTGGAAACGTCCAGTCCGGGTCGGATTCGCCGCCCGGCGCGACGGGGTGCTGAAGCACACCCTTGACGCCATGAGAGCGAGCGTGAAAACTTCTTCAACAGAACGTTGAATTCCGTTAAGCGGAAACAAAAGGTCTGTGTAGCGGAACAGAAGAGAGGGGACGCGGGTGTCCGAAAAGGACGTGGACGTGGACGCGACGGCGGGCGCGGATGTGGAACTGGTGCTCCGCTCGACCCGCGTCATCACCCCGGAGAGCACCCGGGCCGCATCGGTCGCCGTGTCCGGCGGGAAGATCGTGGCCGTCGAGGCGTACGACGCCGAAGTGCCGGACGGCGCACGCCTCGAAGACTTCGGCGACGACGCCCTGCTGCCCGGCCTGGTCGACACCCACGTCCATGTGAACGACCCGGGCCGCACGGAGTGGGAGGGCTTCTGGACCGCCACCCGCGCCGCGGCCGCCGGTGGCATCACCACCCTCGTCGACATGCCGCTCAACTCCCTGCCGCCGACGACGACGGTGGACAACCTGCGCACCAAGAAGGACGTCGCCCGCACCAAGGCGCACATCGACGTCGGCTTCTGGGGCGGCGCGCTCCCCGACAACGTCCAGGATCTCAAGCCGCTGCACGACGCGGGCGTCTTCGGGTTCAAGTGCTTCCTCTCGCCCTCGGGCGTCGACGAGTTCCCCGAGCTGAACCAGGACCAGCTCACCGCCTCCATGGCCGAGATCGCCGGATTCGGCGGGCTCCTGATCGTGCACGCGGAGGACCCGCACGAGCTGGACGCCGCCCCGCACACGAGCGGCCCCAAGTACGCGGACTACCTCCAGACGCGGCCCCGCATCTCCGAGGACACGGCGATCGAAGGCCTCATCGCCGTCGCCAAGCGGATCGGCGCGCGCGTCCACGTCCTGCACCTGTCCTCCTCCGACGCGCTGCCGCTCGTCGCCGCCGCCAAGCGCGAGGGCGTCGAGCTGACCGTCGAGACCTGCCCGCACTACCTCACCCTGACCGCCGAGGAAGTCCCGGACGGCGCCAGCGAGTTCAAGTGCTGCCCGCCCATCCGCGAGGCGGGCAACCAGGACCTGCTGTGGGAGGCGCTCGCCGACGGCACCGTCGACTGCGTGGTCACCGACCACTCGCCCTCCACCGCCGACCTGAAGACCGACGACTTCGCGACCGCGTGGGGCGGCATCTCCGGGCTCCAGCTGAGCCTGCCCGCCGTCTGGACCGAGGCCAGGAAGCGCGGTCACTCCCTCGACGACGTGGTGCGCTGGATGTCCACGCGCACCGCACAGCTGGTCGGACTCGGCCAGAAGGGCGCCATCGAAGTCGGCCGCGACGCCGACTTCGCGGTCCTCGCGCCCGACGAGACCTTCACCGTGGACCCCGCGGAGCTGCAGCACCGGAACCGAGTCACGGCGTACGCGGGAAAGACCCTCAGCGGCGTCGTGAAGTCCACCTGGCTGCGCGGCGAACGCATCCTGCACGGCGGCGAGTTCAGTGAACCCGCAGGCCGCCTTCTGGAAAGGAACAACTGAAACAGTGACGGCGCAGCATATATCCCCTGTGGCTTCCTTCACCGGCGACGCGAGCCCCTACGGCGGCGGCGAGCCCTACGCCGACTACCGCACGGCCGACTTCCCCTTCACCCAGTACGCCAACCTCGCCGACCGGCAGCTCGGCGCCGGTGTGATCGCCGCCAACGACGAGTTCTTCGCGATGCGCGAGAACCTGCTCCTCGCCCACCCCGCCGTGTTCGACCCCGAGCACTTCGGCCACAAGGGCAAGGTCATGGACGGCTGGGAGACCCGCCGTCGGCGCGGTGTCTCGGCCGAGCACCCGTGGCCCACCGCGGACGACCACGACTGGGCGCTCGTCCGGCTCGGCGCGCCCGGTGTCATCCGCGGCATCGTCATCGACACCGCGCACTTCCGCGGCAACTACCCGCAGGCCGTCTCCGTGGAGGGCACCAGCGTCGACGGTTCGCCGACGCCCGAGGAGCTCTGCGCCGACGACGTGAAGTGGACGACCATCGTCCCGCGCACGCCCGTCGGCGGCCACGCCGCGAACGGCTTCGCCGTCGACATCGAGCAGCGCTTCACGCACCTGCGCGTCAACCAGCACCCCGACGGCGGCATCGCCCGCCTCCGTGTGTACGGCGAGGTCGTCGCCGACCCCGCGTGGCTCGCCGCGCTCGGCACGTTCGACGTCGTCGCCCTGGAGAACGGCGGCCAGGTCGAGGACGCGTCCGACCGCTTCTACTCCCCGGCCACCAACACCATCCAGCCGGGCCGCTCCCGCAAGATGGACGACGGCTGGGAGACCCGCCGTCGCCGCGACACCGGCAACGACTGGATCCGCTACCAGCTGGTGCAGCAGTCCGAGATCCGCTCGGTGGAGATCGACACCGCCTACCTCAAGGGCAACTCGGCCGGATGGGCCGCCCTTTCGGTACGCGACGGCGAGTCGGGCGAGTGGGTCGAGGCCCTGCCCCGCACCCGCCTGCAGCCCGACACCAACCACCGCTTCGTCCTGCCCACACCGGCCGTCGGCACGCACGTCCGCGTCGACATCTTCCCGGACGGCGGCATCTCCCGCCTCCGCCTGTTCGGTTCCCTGACCGAAGACGGCGCAGCCAAGCTGGCGGCCCGCCACCAGGAGCTGGGCGGCTGACCCGCCCCCGCTGAACGTGGGGCGCGCCGGGTGGACAGCCCCGGCGCGCCTCGCACCCATGCCCGGACCTGGCCCGGATCCGTCAGGCGGCGTGACCGCCGTCCACCGACAGTTCGGTGCCCGTGATGTACGCCGCGTCGTCCCCGGCGAGATAGCCGACCAGGGATGCCACCTCGGTGGCCGAGCCGAAGCGGCCGAGGGCGGTCATGGCGCTCTGGGCGTCGGCGAAGGGGCCGTTCGCCGGGTTCATGTCCGTGTCGATCGGGCCCGGCTGGACGAGGTTCGCCGTGATCCTGCGGCCGCCCAACTCCCGTGCCAGCGCCTTGTTGAGGCCGATCAGCGCGGCCTTGCTCGTCGCGTACAGCGTGCCGCCGGGGCCGGGGACGCGCTGGGCCATGCAACTGCCGATGGTGATGATCCGGCCGCCGTCGCGGAGCCGGGCGGCCGCCGTCTGGGAGGCCAGAAAGACCCCTCGTACGTTCACGGCCAGGACCCGGTCGATGTCGGCGAGCGACAGATCGGTGACGGGGCCGAGGACGCCGATCCCCGCGTTGTTCACCAGGATGTCCAGGCCGCCCAGGTCGTCGGCGGCGCGGTCCACCGCACCGGCCGCGTCCCCGGCGTCCGCGGCGTCCGCCTTGATGGCGAAGGCGCGCTGCCCCATGGCCTGGATCTTCGTGACCACCTCGTTCGCGGCCGCCTCGCCGTGGACGTAGGTGATGGCCACGTCCGCGCCCTCCTGGGCGAGCCGCAGCGCGATCGCCGCGCCCATGCCGCGGCTGCCGCCGGTGACCAGAGCCGTCCTGCCGGTGAGAGAAGACATTTCAGAACCTTTCGCTTCATCACTAAGTGCTTGCGGGTTCAATGAAAGTCGTCCGGTGGGGGTGGAGGCTGGCGGCAATCGGACACGTAAATCCTTGCCGAGGTTCCGGCGGGGCCGGTTACGGTGTGCCCTCCGCGTGCGAGCCGCCGAAGGTCCTTCATCCGGTCGCCCGGATGAAGGGCCGTCGTCGGTTGGTTAACTCCCGGAAAATTTCACCAACTTGACATTGACACGCCAACCTCTACGCGCGTCACACTGGACCCATGCGAATCCCCCCACGAATCGTCAGCATCACCGCCCTGGCCGCCGCCCTCCTCATCGGCGGCCCTGTCGCGGCCACGGCGAGCGCCGCCCCGGCCGCCCCGGTCACCTCTGCCGCCGCCGTCTCCGTCTCGCACTCCATCACCGCGGTCGGTGAGGTCTGCTACTCCAAGCTGCCCTCCCAGGCGCACGACACCCTCGACCTGATCAAGGCGGGCGGCCCCTACCCGTACCCGCAGGACGGCACCGTCTTCCAGAACCGTGAGGGCGAGCTGCCGAAGCAGAGCGCCAGCTACTACCACGAGTACACGGTCGTCACGCCGGGCTCCGACGACCGCGGCGCCCGCCGCATCGTCACCGGCGAGAAGAGCCAGGAGGACTACTACACGGCCGACCACTACGCGTCGTTCGACCTGGTCGACCACGGCTGCTGAGCCGACGGACCCGGTCAGTCGGTCCGCAGGCTCCGCACCGCGGCGAACAGCGCGCAGCCCAGCACGATCAGGGCCACGCTCGCGTACGTCTCGAGGCCGTCGAGGAACCCGAGGCGCTGCACCAGGCCCCAGCCGCGCAGCTCACCGGTGAGCCTGTGGACCAGGCCGACACCGCCCTGGAACAGCAGGGCCACACCGAGAAACTCCAGTAGCTGCTTCATGGAAAGATCCTCGCCCCGCACTTTCCCCGCGGACATCCGCCGCGAGGCGAGGATCTTCCCCGCGGACGGGTCCGAAAGTCGGGGACCTGCGCGACTTTGGTAGACGATCACGTGTGAGGAGCGTCCGCGACCGCCTGCGGTGCGTAGATTTGTCGACCATGAGCGGCACGAGCGGCACTGATCCCACGCGACGGCGCGAGCACGAGCCCACGCCCCTGAGCAGCCCCCTGGCCCGGAGACCGTGGATGCTGCCCTCCGCCGTCGCCAGGGAGTTCGACCCGAGCCGCGTGGGGCGCAAGTCGCGGCGGACCGTCCGCGACTGGATCGCCGACTTCACCTGCTTCCTCGCCGCCGTCCTCATCGGGATGCTCGGCGCCGACGCGGTCGCCGACAACCCGCACATCGCCCAGGGCTACGCGGAGTTCGACCAGGTGCTCGGCGCGCTCGCCTGTGCCGCGGTCTGGCTGCGCAGGCGCTGGCCCGTCGGCCTCGCCCTCGTGATGGTGCCGGTCTCGGTGGCCTCCGACACGGCGGGCGGCGCGGCGGCGGTGGCCCTCTTCACCCTCGCCGTGCACCGGCCGTTCCGGTACGTCGCCTGGATCGGCGGCGCCTCGATCGCCGTGGTACCCCTCACGTTCTGGCTGCGCCCTGACCCCGGCATGTCCTACGGGATCGCCATCGCCTTCGGTGTGCTCCTGACCGGCACGGTCATCGGCTGGGGCATGTTCGTGCGCTCCCGCCGCGAGCTCCTGCTCAGCCTGCGCGACCGTGCCGTCCGCGCCGAGAACGAGGCCGCGCTCCGCGCCGAGCAGGCCCAGCGGCTCGCCCGCGAGGACATCGCCCGCGAGATGCACGACGTCCTCGCCCACCGCCTCACCCTGCTCAGCGTCCACGCAGGCGCCCTGGAGTTCCGCCCCGACGCGCCCCGCGAGGAGATCGTCCGGGCGGCGGGCGTCATCCGGGAGAGCTCCCACGAGGCGCTGCAGGACCTGCGCCAGGTGATCGGCGTCCTGCGCGGCGGCGAGGCGGACGCCTCAGGGCGCCCGCAGCCCACCCTCGCCGCCCTGGACACCCTGGTCGCCGAGTCCCGGGACGCGGGCATGAAGGTCGTCATCGCCAACCACGTCGCCGACCCCGACGCCGTGCCCGCCGCCCTGGGCCGCACCGCCTACCGCATCGCCCAGGAAGGCCTGACCAACGCCCGCAAACACGCCCCCGGCGCCGAGGTGACCGTCACCGTCACGGGCGCCCCCGGCGAGGGCCTGACCGTGTCCGTTCGCAATCCCGCACCACCCGGCCCCGTGCCCGAGGTGCCCGGCTCGGGGCAGGGCCTGATCGGGCTCGCCGAGCGGGCCTCGCTCGCGGGCGGCAGGCTCGGCCACGAAGCCGGGCCCGACGGCGGGTTCCACCTGGAGGCCTGGCTACCGTGGGCGTCATGAAAACGATCAAGCTGCTCCTCGTCGACGACGATCCGCTGGTGCGGGCAGGGCTCTCCTTCATGCTCGGCGGCGCCGACGACATCGAGATCGTGGGCGAGGCGGGCGACGGCACCGAGGTCGCCCCGCTGGTCGGCGAACTCCGGCCCGACGTCGTCCTGATGGACATCCGCATGCCCACGATGGACGGCCTCGCCGCCACGGAGGCCCTGCGCAAGCGTCCCGGCGCCCCCGAGGTCATCGTCCTCACCACGTTCCACGCCGACGGGCAGGTGCTGCGTGCCCTGCGCGCGGGCGCGGCCGGGTTCGTCCTCAAGGACACCGCGCCCGCCGAGATCGTCGCGGCGGTGCGCGCGGTGGCCGCGGGGGAGCCGGTGCTCTCGCCGACGGTGACCCAGCAGCTGATCACGCAGGTGACCGGCGTCGACCCCCAACTCGACCGCAGGCGGCGGGCGCTGGACCGGCTTGCGGCGCTGGGGGAGCGGGAGCGGGAGGTGGCCGTCGCGGTCGGCCGCGGTGGGTCCAACGCGGACATCGCGGCCCAGCTGTTCCTGAGCATCGCCACGGTCAAGGCGCACGTGTCGAGGATCCTGACGAAGCTGGACCTCAACAACCGCGTGCAGATCGCCCTGTTGGCGCACGATGCGGGACTCCTTGATCAGGACAGCTGATCAGGACAGCTGATCAAGAAGGCTGATAAGGGCGGTTATGGGGAACCGATCACCGCGACCGGCACGTTGGCCACATGAGCCCCCGGAGGAGACCACATGGCGGAGAGCATCGACCTGGTGACGTACGGCGCGAGATTCAGAGAGGACCCGCATTCCGTCTACGCGGACCTGCGCGCCCTGGGACCCGTCCACCGCGTCCGCCTGCCACCCCCGGAGGACATCGGCGACACCTATCTGGTGGTGGGGTACGACGAGTGCAGAACCGCGCTCCGCGAGCCCCGCTTCGCCAAGTCCGCCGCGGCCGCGGGCTTCGCCTTCCACGAGGAAGAGCTGATCGGCACGCATCTGCTGATAGCCGACCCGCCCCAGCACACCCGGCTGCGCAGCCTCGTCACCCGGGAGTTCACCGCACGCCGGGTCGAGGCCCTGCGGCCCCGCATCCAGCGCATCACGGACGACCTCCTCGACGAGATGCTCGTCCACGGCGAGTCGGCCGGGACGCGACGGGCCGACCTGTTCGAGGCGCTCGCCTTCCAACTGCCGATCACCGTCATCTGCGAGCTGCTCGGCGTCCCCGACATCGACCGCGCCGCCTTCCGCCGCATGTCGAACGGCGTGGTGGCGTCGCCGACCCAGGAGGCCGAGCGCGCCGCCTTCGAGGAGCTGGCGGCGTATCTCGCCGAACTGGTCGAGGACAAGCGGTCGTCGGCCCCGGGCGGCGATCTGCTGAGCGCACTGATCCGCACCACGGGGGACGAGGACGGCGACCGCCTCTCCACCAGCGAGCTGCGCGCCATGGCCTTCGTGCTGCTGATCGCGGGACACGAGACGACGGTCAACCTGATCGCCAACGCCGTGCACGCCCTGTTCACCCACCCCGACCAACTGGCCGCGCTGCGCGCCGACATGTCCCTCCTCGACGGCGCCATCGAGGAAGCCCTGCGCTATGAGGGCCCGGTGGAGAGCGCGACGTACCGCTTCGCGACCGAGCCCACCGAGCTCGGCGGCATCGTGATACCCACCGGTGCCGTGGTCCGGATCGGTCTCGCCGCGGCCGACCGGGACCCCGACCGCTTCCCCGAGCCCGACCGCTTCGACATCCGCCGCGCCCCGCAGGGCCACATGGCCTTCGGACACGGCCTGCACCACTGCCTGGGCGCCCCGTTGGCCCGGGTCGAGGCGAAGATCGCGCTCGGTTCGCTCCTGGAGCGCTGCCCCGACCTCGCGCCGGACGGGCCGCCGGGGGAGTGGCTGCCGGGGACTCTGATCAGGGGGATGCGGCAGCTTCCCGTCCGGTGGTAGTAGTCGGGCATGACCGAGCCCTGGACCGAGCCGTTGCCCGCGCAGCCCACCGACCAGCACCCCGCCGATCACCAGCCCATCGATCACCAGCCCATCGATCAGCCGCCGCAGGACCTGCCCGACCCCCTGGACCTCGCCATGGCCCAGAAGGTCCTGGAGGCCCAGCCGTTCAGCCGTCTCGTCCGGGCCCGCGTGACGCGGTTCGGCGAGGGCGCGGCCACGCTGGAGATCGGCATCCGTGAGGAGCTCCACCAGCAGAACGGCTTCCTGCACGGCGGTGTTCTCGCCTACGCGGCGGACAACAGCATCACGTTCGCCGCGGGCACGACGCTCGGCCCCGCCGTGCTGACCTCCGGCTTCTCCATCCAGTACGTACGTCCCGCGACCGGCGTGGCCCTCGTGGCGCGCGCCGCCGTCGTCCACTCGGGCCGCCGTCAGGCGGTGGTCCGGTGCGAGCTGTCCGCGGTCGGTGAGGAGGGCACCGAGACGCTGTGCGCGATCGCGCAGGGCACGGTGCTCTCCACGGCCTGAGGATCAGTAGCTCAGTAGCTCAGTACGAGGAGGTCTCCTCGGAGATCTCCGCCATCCGTACCGGCCGCCGCTCCCGCCGCGACCGCTCGCACGCCTCCGCGATCCGCAGCGCGTGCAGCGCCTCGCGGCCGTCGCAGGGGTTCGCCCGCGCGCCCCGGACGACCTCGACGAAGGCGGCTAGCTCCGCCTCGTACGCGGGGGCGAAGCGCTCCAGGAAACCGGGCCAGGGCTTGACCGGCGCGGGCGGGCCCGCCGGTTCCACGGAGGTGAGCGGCGTCCGTTCGTCCATGCCGACCGCCAACTGGTCGAGCTCCCCGGCCAGTTCCATGCGGACGTCGTACCCCGCGCCGTTGCGGCGCGTCGCGGTGGCCGTGGCGAGCGTGCCGTCGTCGAGGGTGAGCACCGCGGCCGCCGTGTCGACGTCGCCCGCGTCGCGGAACATCGCGGGTCCCGCGTCGGAGCCGGTCGCGTACACCTCCGTGACCTCGCGTCCCGTCACCCACCGCAGGATGTCGAAGTCGTGGACCAGGCAGTCGCGGTAGAGACCGCCGGAGAGCGGCAGATACGCGGCCGGGGGCGGCGCCGGGTCCGAGGTGATCGCCCGCACGGTGTGCAGCCGCCCGAGCCTGCCCGCGCGCACCGCCTCCCGCGCCGCCGCGTACCCCGCGTCGAAGCGCCGCTGGAAGCCGAGCTGCAGCACCGTCCCCGCGGCCTCGACCTCGGCGAGGGCGGCCAGCGTGCCCGGCAGGTCCAGGGCGATGGGTTTCTCGCAGAACACCGGGAGTCCCGCCCGCGCCGCCCTGCCGATGAGCTCCGCGTGCGCCGAGGTCGCCGCCGTGATCACCACCGCGTCCACCCCCGCGGCGAAGACCTCGTCCACCGAGGACACCGCCGTCGCCCCGGTCCGCGCCGCGAGGGCGGTCGCCCGCGCGGTGTCGGCGTCGGCGATCACCAGGGACGTCACGTCGGGATGGTGGCTGAGGGCTGCCGAGTGAAAAGTGCCGATACGGCCCGTTCCGATCAGTCCGATGCGCATGGACCCACCCTCGCGACGCCGGACCGCCCTGTCAATCCTTTGTCCGGACAACAGAACTTAAGAACTTCCCGTCATCATCTCCTGGGACTACGCTCGCCACGTGTCCAAACCAGTCGCCAAAGCAGCTCAGGACAAGCCGGTCCAGGACCCCACGGTGGACCTCCGGCTCGGCGTCGACCGCACCAGCCCCGTCCCGCTCTACTTCCAGCTGGCCCAGCAGCTCGAAGCGGCCATCGAGCGCGGCGCCCTGACCCCGGGCAGCCTCCTCGGCAACGAGATCGAGCTCGCGGGGCGGCTCGGCCTGTCCAGGCCCACGGTGCGCCAGGCCATCCAGTCCCTCGTCGACAAGGGCCTGCTCGTGCGGCGCCGCGGCGTCGGCACCCAGGTCGTGCACAGCCAGGTCAAGCGCCCCCTGGAGCTCAGCAGCCTCTACGACGACCTGGAGGCCGCGGGCCAGCGCCCCGAGACCCGCGTCCTGCGCACCACCCTGGAGCCCGCGACCGCCGAGGTCGCGGCGGCGCTCGGGGTCGCCGAGGGCGACGAGGTGCACCTGGTCGAGCGGCTCCGGCTCGCGCACGGCGAGCCCATGGCCCACCTGTGCAACCACCTCCCCACCGGCCTCCTCGACCTCGACTCCGCACGCCTGGAGGCCACCGGGCTCTACCGCCTGATGCGCGCGGCGGGCCTCACCCTGCACAGCGCGCGCCAGTCCGTCGGCGCCCGCGCCGCCACCGCGGAGGAGGCGGAGCTGCTCGCCGAGCCGGTCGGCGCCCCGCTGCTCACGATGCGGCGCACCACCTTCGACGACACGGGACGGGCCGTCGAGTTCGGCTCGCACGTCTACCGCGCCTCGCGCTACTCCTTCGAGTTCCAGCTCCTCGTACGACCGTAGGCAGCCCCTCGTACACGCACCCGGGCGTAAGAATGTTCTGACAAAGCCATTGACGCTCCCGCGCGCCCCCCGCTAGAACTCCTCCAGCCGCACCGAGGCGGCCGGAGGAGGGGTGGTCCACCATGCGCACATCCCGCACGGCTCTGCGTACATCCCGCACGACCCTGCGTGCATCCCGCACGGCGAGGGGCGTCACGGCCTGCCTGGCGGTGATCGCACTCGCGGCCGGCTGCAGCGGCTCCGGCGGCAAGGACGACGAGGACAAGTCCGGGGACGGCGGCGGTGGCGGCACGGGCGTGGACACGCCCCGCCTCAAGATCGCGATGGTCACGCACTCGGGCGAGGGCGACACCTTCTGGGACATCGTCCGCAGCGGCGCCAAACAGGCCGCCCGCAAGGACAACGTCCAGTTCCTCTACGCCAACGACAAGGAGGCCAAGGGCCAGGCCGAGCTCGTCCAGTCCTTCGTCGACAAGAAGGTCGACGGGATCGTCGTCACCCTGGCCAAGCCCGAGGCCATGCGGGCCGTGCTCGGCAAGGCGGAGGCCGCCGGGATCCCGGTCGTCACGA
Organism: Streptomyces sp. NPDC042371; assembly: GCF_056437465.1. Lineage (NCBI taxonomy): Bacteria > Bacillati > Actinomycetota > Actinomycetes > Kitasatosporales > Streptomycetaceae > Streptomyces > Streptomyces sp. NPDC042371. The sequence continues at coordinate 813,102 of NZ_JBWKAP010000003.1, forward strand.
TCAACTCGGGCGGCGAGTACTCCGCGAAGTTCGGCGCGCTCAGCCACATCGGCCAGGACGAGTCCGTGGCGGGCGAGGCCGTCGGCGACGAGCTCGACAAGCGCGGCAGGAAGAAGGTGCTCTGCGTCATCCACGAGCAGGGCAACGTCTCGCTGGAACAGCGCTGCGCAGGGGTCAAGAAGAGCTTCGGCGGGTCGGTCGAGAACCTGAACGTCGAGGGGACCAACGCGCCCGCCTCCCAGTCCTCCATCAGCGCCAAGCTCCAGGCCACCAAGGACATCGACGCGGTGGTCACCCTCGGCGCGCCCATCGCCGCGTACTCGGTGCAGGCCAAGGAGGATACGGACAGCGAGGCCGAGGTCGACACCTTCGACCTGAACGCCGAGGTCGTGAAGAGGCTCAAGGCCAAGGAGGTCGGCTTCGCCGTCGACCAGCAGCCCTACCTGCAGGGTTACCTCTCCGTCGACGAGCTGTGGCTCTACAAGACCAACGCCAACGTGCTGGGAGGCGGCAAGCCCGTCCTCACCGGACCCGCCATCGTCACCGGGAAGGACGTGCCGAAGCTGGAGAAGTACACCGCACGCGGTACGCGATGAACACTCGCGGTACCCGATGAACACACGCGTGATCCGCGTGGTCGATACTTGGGCGGCTGGGGCCGGGGATCCGGACCGGCCGCACAGAGCAGCAGAGCAAGAAGGGCACGGCGTCGTGGCAAGGGTGAAGACAGGGGTACGTACGGTGGGCGCCGTGCTGGTGGCGGTGCTCGGGGTGACCGCGGGGCTCACCGGATGCAGCAGCACCGGCGGCAAACGCGCGGAGGACGCCCGCAAGGCGGCGACCGCCCAGGGGAAGGCCGCGGTGAGCACGCCGCGCTGGACCTTCGGCATGGTGACCCACTCGGGCGACGGCGACACCTTCTGGGACATCGTCCAGAGCGGTGCCAAGGAGGCCGCCCGCAAGGACAACATCAACTTCTTGTACGCCCATGACGACGAGGCCCAGCAGCAGGCCCAGCTCGTGGACTCCTACATCGACAAGAAGGTCGACGGGATCATCGTCACGCTGGCCAAGCCGGACGCGATGAAGGGCGCCCTGGCCCGCGCCGAGAAGGCCGGGATTCCGGTGATCACCGTGAACTCGGGGTCGGCCGAGTCCAAGAAGTTCGGCGCGCTCACCCACATCGGCCAGGACGAGACGATCGCGGGCGAGGCCGTCGGCGAGGAGCTCAACAAGCGCGGCAAGAAGAAGGCGCTCTGCATCCTGCACGAGCAGGGCAACGTCGGCCACGAGCAGCGCTGCGAAGGCGCCAAGAAGACCTTCGACGGCAAGATCCAGAACCTGTACGTGACCGGCACCAACATGCCCGACGTGCAGTCCTCCATCGAGGCCCGGCTGCAGACCGACAAGGCGATCGACGCCGTCGTCACGCTCGGCGCGCCCTTCGCGGACACCGCCGTGAAGGCCGCGGACAGCGCGGGCAGCAAGGCGGAGGTCGACACCTTCGACCTGAACGAGAAGGTCGCGGCCGGGCTCAAGTCCGGCGACCTCGGCTTCGCCGTCGACCAGCAGCCCTACCTCCAGGGCTACCAGGCCATCGACCTGCTCTGGCTGTACAAGTACAACGCCGACGTCCTCGGCGGCGGCCGTCCCGTCCTGACGGGACCGCAGATCATCACCAAGGACCAGGCCGCCGAGCTGGAGGAATACGCGAAGCGAGGAACCCGATGACCGCGACAGCACCGGCGCCGTCCCCGGGCGCCAAGACCGACGAGCGCCTCGTCAGGACCTCGCCGCTGAAGAAGCTGATGGGCCGCCCCGAGCTCGGCTCGGTCGTCGGCGCCATCGCCGTGTTCATCTTCTTCTCGTTCGTCGCGGACAGCTTCCTGCAGGCCAACAGCCTCGCGACGGTCCTGTACGCCGCATCGACCCTCGGCATCATGGCGGTGCCGGTGGCCCTGCTGATGATCGGCGGCGAGTTCGACCTGTCGGCGGGCGTCCTCGTGACGACCTCCGCCCTGGTCTCCTCGATGTTCAGCTACCAGATGACGGCGAACGTCTGGGTCGGCGTCGGCGTCTCGCTGCTCGTCACCCTCGCCATCGGCGTCTTCAACGGCGTGATGCTGACCCGCACGGACCCGCCGAGCTTCATCATCACGCTCGGCACGTTCCTGATGCTGACCGGCATGAACCTCGGCTTCACGAAGATGATCAGCGGCACGGTCTCCACCAAGTCGATCTCCGACATGGAGGGCTTCTCCTCCGCCAAGGAGGTCTTCGCCTCGACGATCCCGATCGGCGGCGTCGACTTCAAGGTCACGATCCTCTGGTGGCTCGCCCTGATCGTGGTCGCCACCTGGATCCTGCTGCGCACCCGCGTCGGCAACTGGATCTTCGCGGTCGGCGGCGGCGAGGACGCGGCCCGCGCGGTCGGCGTCCCGGTCGCCAAGACCAAGATCGGCCTCTACATGGGCGTCGCGTTCGGCGCCTGGATCTCCGGCCAGCACCTGCTGTTCTCGTACGACACCGTGCAGTCCGGCGAGGGCGTCGGCAACGAACTGATCTACATCGTCGCGGCCGTCATCGGCGGCTGCCTCATCACCGGCGGCTACGGCTCCGCGGTCGGTGCGGCCGTCGGCGCGCTGATCTTCGGCATGGTCAGCAAGGGCATCGTGTTCGCCGAGTGGAACTCGGACTGGTTCAAGTTCTTCCTCGGCGTGATGCTGCTGCTTGCCACCCTGCTCAACCACTGGGTCCGCAAGCGGGCGGAGGCGACGAAGTGACCACGGACATGACGAAGACCGACGCGGTCCCCGCGGACGAGGGCGGGCGCACGCCGCTCGTCGAGCTCGACGACGTCAGCAAGTACTACGGCAACATCCGCGCCCTCGAAGGCGTCTCCCTCGAAGTGCACGCGGGGGAGATCTCCTGCGTGCTCGGCGACAACGGCGCGGGCAAGTCGACCCTGATCAAGATCATCGCGGGGCTGCACAGGAACGACGCGGGACGCTTCACGATCGAGGGCGAGGAGGCGCGGCTCGCCAACCCGCGCGACGCGCTGGACCGGGGCATCGCCACGGTCTACCAGGACCTCGCCGTGGTCCCCCTGATGCCGGTCTGGCGCAACTTCTTCCTCGGCTCCGAGCCGACGAAGGGCGTGGGCCCCTTCCGCCGCATGGACGTCGACCTCATGCGCGAGACGACCCATGCGGAACTGCTCCGCATGGGCATCGACCTGCGGGACGTGGACCAGCCCATCGGCACGCTCTCGGGCGGCGAGCGCCAGTGCGTGGCCATCGCCCGCGCCGTCCACTTCGGCGCGAAGGTCCTCGTCCTGGACGAGCCGACCGCCGCGCTCGGCGTCAAGCAGTCCGGTGTCGTCCTGAAGTACGTGGCGGCGGCGCGGGACGCGGGCCTGGGCGTGGTCCTGATCACCCACAACCCGCACCACGCGTACCTGGTCGGCGACCGGTTCGTCCTCCTGAAGCGCGGCACGATGTCCGGCAGCTACACCCGCGACGACATCACCCTCGACGAACTGACCCGCCAGATGGCGGGCGGCAGCGAACTGGACGACCTCCGTCACGAGCTGGAGGGCCGGGGCCCGGCCTGACGGCCGGGACCCGCTTTTAGGGGCGCGGGGAACTGCGCGACCAGCCCACGAAAAGCCGCAGACGCGTCTGCGGGGCGACCGAGCAGACGCGGCTGCGTGTCTGCCGTGGCTGGTCGCGCAGTTCCCCGCGCCCCTGGGCTACCCGGCCCGGGGTCACCGGGAACAGTGCCCCCACGCCCGGGGTCCCGTGTGCGCGCCCCCGCGAGCGTGAGGCAGAATCGCCGCAATGAGCACCTACCGCGACCTCGCGCACCGCGGCTCCGCACGAGCCACCGTCCTGCGGACCGTGGGCACCCGCGAACGCCGATCGCACCTCACGGCGCCCCGCGTCAACACCGTCGGCATCGACATCGGCGGCACCAAGGTGATGGCGGGCGTCGTCGACCCCGACGGGAACATCCTGGAGACCCTCCGCACGGAGACCCCGGACAAGTCCAAGAGCCCCAAGGTCGTCGAGGACACCATCGTCGAGCTGGTCCTCGACCTCTCCGACCGGCACGACGTGCACGCCGTCGGCATCGGCGCCGCGGGCTGGGTCGACGCGGACCGCAACCGCGTGCTCTTCGCCCCGCACCTGTCCTGGCGGAACGAGCCCCTGCGGGACCGCATCTCGGGCCGCCTGGCCGTCCCCGTCATGGTCGACAACGACGCGAACACCGCCGCCTGGGCGGAGTGGCGCTTCGGCGCGGGCCGCGGCGAGGACCACCTGGTCATGATCACCCTCGGCACCGGCATCGGCGGCGCGATCCTGGAGGACGGCCAGGTCAAGCGCGGCAAGTTCGGCGTGGCCGGAGAGTTCGGCCATATGCAGGTCGTCCCCGGCGGCCACCGCTGCCCGTGCGGCAACCGCGGCTGCTGGGAGCAGTACAGCTCGGGGAACGCGCTGGTCAGGGAGGCCCGCGAGCTCGCCGCCGCCGACTCCCCGGTCGCGTACGGCATCATCGAGCGCGTGAAGGGCAACGTCCCCGACATCACGGGACCGCTCATCACCGAGCTGGCCCGCGAGGGCGACGCCATGTGCGTCGAGCTCCTCCAGGACATCGGCCAGTGGCTCGGCGTCGGCATCGCGAACCTCGCCGCCGCCCTCGACCCCTCCTGCTTCGTGATCGGCGGTGGCGTCAGCGCCGCCGACGACCTCCTGATCGGCCCGGCCCGCGACGCCTTCCGCCGTCACCTGACCGGCCGCGGCTACCGCCCCGAGGCCCGCATCGCCCGCGCCCAGCTCGGCCCCGAGGCGGGCATGGTGGGCGCCGCCGACCTGTCCCGCCTCGTCGCCCGCCGCTTCCGCCGCGCCAACCGGCGCCGCGTGGAGCGCTACGAACGCTATGAGCGCTACGCAGAGGCGCGCCGCACCAACGACCGCACATCCCAGGGAACCCAGTAGATGACCGTGCCACGCCAGCCCTCGTCCCCGGACCAGCCCGGTGCCCCCGAGCCGTCGGAGCGGGAGGGGGGCAAGGCCCGCAAGACCGAGGACCGCAGCCACATGATCCGCCGCCGGTGGCTGACGGCGATCATCATCGTGCTGCTCATCGGCGTGCCCGCCGGATATCTGGTGATCTCCGCGAACCAGAGCCGCAACAGCGGCCGCGACAAGGAGGACAAGTACTCCGCGACGGGCCTCACCGAGGGCTGGCCCTCCAAGGTGCAGCGCCGTCTGTACGACGTGCCGGTCCAGCCGTACTCGGAGGAGGTCGCCTACTACGAGACGAACAACTGGCGCACCAGCCGTCTCTACGTACAGTTCCTCACCAGCAACGCGGGCCTGCAGCGGTTCCTCAAGCAGATCGGCACCAGCGAGAGCGCCCTGAAGGCGGACGACATCACCATCAGCAAGCGCGACCAGAAGGTCGTCGGCTGGGAGTTCACGGGCCCCGGCCCCTGGTACGGCCTCACCCACGAGCACAAGGACCCGGCGCCGACGCTGGACGTGGTCGTGGACCGCTCGAACGCGCAGCATCCGATGATTTACGTCGTGTCGACGACGACGCCGTGAAATCGCCCGGCCGATTGTGAAGATGGCGGCGATCACCCGGTGTGCCGCCGCCGGGCCTCCTACCGTGAGGCCATGAGCAGACTCCCGGAATCAGAGGCGTCGTACGACAGACGCAGATTGAACCAGTGGTTAGCCGGACGGGCCCGCGCCGGAGGGGTGGGGCGCCGCGACATGCTGAAGCTGGCCGTCGCCGCGGGCCTGGTCTCCGCGGTACCGGCAGGCCTGTCGATGGCCCCGGCGGCCGCGGCGGAAGGGGGCGCGGCGGAGGGGGGCATCGTCAAGCCCCTGCCGCCGGAGTGGTTCATCGTCCACGGCACGAACGCGGAGGCCCGCTTCGAAGCGTTCGCGGACACCGGCTTCACCACCCCGGCCTCCCGCTTCTTCGTCCGCAACCACACGAAGACCCCCCTCGTCGACGCGGCGGCCTGGAAGCTGAACATCTGGGGCGACGGGCTGACGGGCGGCGCGCGGGAGTTCACCCTCGCGGACCTCAGGCGCTTCAAGCCGGTGACCCGCACCGCGTTCGTCGAGTGCGCGGGCAATGCGCGGAACTTCTTCAAGACGCAGCAGGGCCAGGCGGGCTCGGGCACCCCGTGGACCATGGGCGCGATCGGCACGGCCCACTGGCGTGGGGCACGCCTCTCCGACGTCCTGCGCAAGGCGGGTCTCTCCGGCCGGACGGTGGACATCATGCCGCGCGGCCTCGACGACGAGTACGTCACGTCGAACGGCACGAACTACGGCCGTGTGCGCCGCCCCATGCCGATCTCCAAGGCGCTGGACGACGTCATCCTCGCGTATGAGATGAACGGCGAGCCGCTGCCCCCCGACCACGGGTATCCGGTGCGCCTCCTCGCCCCCTCCTGGGTGGGCATCTCCTCGATCAAGTGGCTGGGCGACATCGAGGTCTCCACCACGCCGCTCTACTCGCCCTGGAACACGGACTTCTACCGCCTCTACGGAGAGGCCTATCCGCCCGAGGGCAGCGCTCCGCTGACCCGGCAGACCCTGAAGTCGGCCTTCGAGCTCCCGCTGAACGCGACCCTGTCCGCGCACACCCGGCACCGGCTCACGGGCCGCGCCTGGTCGGCCGAGGGAGCGATCACCCGGGTCGAGGTGAGCACGGACGGCGGCGCGTCCTGGCGGGGGGCGCGGCTGCACGACCCCGGGCGGCGAGGCTCCTGGACCCGCTGGTCGGCCCCGTGGAAGCCCGGCAAGGCGGGCCCTGCCGAGCTCCTCTCCCGTGCCACGGACTCCACGGGCCGGACCCAGCCGGAGACGACCGTGTTCAACACCCAGGGGTATCTGTTCGACGCGGTGGTGAGGCACGCGGTGACGGTGAGCGCCTGAGGTTCTGGCCCATGGCCCCTGGCCCCGGCACCTCACCCGGCGGCCGCCGCCCACCGTTCGTACGCGGCGGCCGCCACGGCCAGGTCCTCCCAGGCCATCCCCGCCGACTTGAACAGCCGGGGCCGCCCTTCCCCGGCCCGCACCTCGCCCCTGACCAGGGCGTCCAGCGTGTGCAGCCGCGCCATGTCGAAGGCTCCCTCGGCGGCGGCGAGGACCAGGTCGCCGCACTCCCGCGCCGCCACCGAGCGGGACTCCGCCACCACCGTGGCGCGGCCCACGAGAGCGGCGTCGACCTCGCGGGCGTCCGGCTCGTGGGAGCCGACCGCGGCGACCGTGGCGTGGTCGGGCAGCAGGGAGCTGTCGAAGAGGGGTTCGCGGGCCGTGGTGCAGCAGCAGACCACGTCCGCGCGGGCCACGGCGTCCGCCGTCGCCGCGGACGCCGAGAGGCCCGCGGCACGGCAGCGGGCGACGAAGTCCGCCATCCGGCCCTTGTGCCGCGCGACCACGTCGACGTGGCGCAGCCCCGGACGCACCGCCCGCACCGCCTCCACGTGCCCCCACGCCTGCGGCCCGGTCCCGAAGACGACGAGCCGCCCGGTGTCCGGTACCGCCAGCTGGCCGACGGCCACCCCGGACACGGCCGGGGTGCGCAGTGACGTCAGCGCGATGCCGTCCAGGAGGGCCAGCGGTGTGTGGGTCTCGCCGTCCAGGAGGAGGTACAGGCCCTGGACGCGGGGGAGGCCGCGGTCCGCGTTGCCCGGTGTGACCGTGGCGACCTTCACGCCCGCGTACGACGCCGTGGCCGACGGCATCATCAGCAGCTGGCCGCCGGGCACGTCCACGACGCCGCGGTCCGGCTCCGCCGCGGGGTCGAGCCCGGCGGCGAGGACGGCCTCCAGCGCGTCGATCGCGGCGGACATGGGGACGAGGCGTTCGACGGCTCCGGCATCGAGGTGGTGCATATCAGGACAACCTTCCACGCAAGCGTTAAATTGCACTGGCAGTGGCTGCAGTGCGTCCTGGCCTCTATGCCCCCGGACCGCTCCGGAAAGGCACACCGTGACAGAGAACGACACCACCGGACCGGGCTACGGCGTCCACTCCGAGGTCGGCAGGCTCCGCAAGGTCCTGGTCTGCGCGCCCGGGCTCGCCCACCGCCGCCTGACCCCGACCAACTCCGCCGACCTGCTCTTCGACGACGTGATGTGGGTGGAGAACGCCCAGCGCGACCACGCCGACTTCGTCGACAAGCTCAGGCAGCGCGGTGTCGAGGTCGTCGAGCTGCACGACCTGCTCGCGCAGACCGTGGGCGTCCCCGGCGCCAGGGACTGGCTCCTAGAGCGGAAGATCACCGCGAATCAGGTCGGGTTCGGACTCATGGACGACACCCGCGCCTTCCTGGAGACGCTGGAGCCGCAAAAGCTCGCCGAATACCTGATCGGCGGCCTGGCCACCACGGACCTGCCGGACGAGTTCCGCTCCGACTACGTCGCGCTCGTCCGCGAGTCCACCGGCGCGGGCGAATACCTGATGCCACCGCTGCCGAACACCCTCTACACCCGCGACACCACGTGCTGGCTGTACGGCGGCGTGACCCTGAACCCGCTCTACTGGCCCGCCCGGCACGACGAGACGCTGCTGATGAAGGCGGTCTACCAGTTCCACCCCGACTTCACCGGCTCCACCGTCTGGTGGGGCGACCCCGAACTCGACTGGGGCCAGGCGGCCTTCGAGGGCGGCGACATCATGCCCGTCGGCAACGGCGTCGTCCTCATGGGCATGAGCGAACGCACCTCCCGCCAGGCCATCACCCAGGTCGCCGCCGCGCTGTTCGACAAGGGCGCGGCCGACCGGATCGTCGTCGCGGGCATGCCCAGACTGCGCGCCGCGATGCACCTCGACACCGTGTTCACCTTCGCCGACCGCGACATCGTCACCCTCTACCCGAAGATCATGGACGCCGTACACACGTTCACGCTCCGCCCCGGCGACGGCCCCGCCGGGGTCTCGATCACCGACGAGGGATCACGCACGTTCGTCGACGTCGTCACCAAGGCGCTCGGACTCTCCTCGATGCGGGTGATCGAGACCGGGGGAGACGTCTACGCGTCGGAGCGCCAGCAGTGGGACAGCGGCAACAACGCCGTCGCCCTGGAGCCGGGCGTGGTCTTCACGTACGACCGCAACACCCAGACCAACACCCTGCTGCGCAAGGCAGGCGTAGAGGTCATCACGATCGTCGGCGCCGAGCTGGGGCGCGGCCGCGGCGGCGGCCACTGCATGACGTGCCCGCTGATCCGGGACGCCGTCGCCTTCTGAGGCTCCGGCCCTGTGACACGATCATTCGCATGAGCGCATGGATGCACCGGGCCCCACGATGGACCGTTGCCCTGGTGTGGCTCTACGTCGCCGTGCTGCTCCTGGTCGGAGCCGCATCGCACTTCACCGACCTCCTGCGAGGTGGGATCTACACGTACGACTGGGCTCCGGACTGGCTGAACGTCTACTGGGCTTCGCTGACGGTCTTCGACACGGCAGCGGCCCTGCTTTTGCTGCTCGGGCGTCGGTCGGGAACCGATCTGACGTGCGGAATCATGCTGACCGACCTGTGTGCCAACTGGTATGCGGTGTACGAACTCCAGCAGGGTGGGTTCGCCGACCATCCAGGGCTTCAACGTCTCACCTTTTTCACGCTGTTCGTCTTGGTCACCGCGCCGTTCGTGCGTGGCCGTCTCGATAGGCACGGTTAGTGGTCGTCCCGGCCTCGAGACCGCGGACGAACCGGATGAACTGTGCGGCGGTCGAGTTGCTGTAGAACTGCCGGGTGGTCACCTTGGGCAGGTTCGACTCCCGCATGTCGGCGAGGGCCTTGATGACCAGGAGCGAATTGCCGCCGAGCTCGAAGAAGTTGTCTGCGGGCCGCACGTCCGTGTTGAGGAGCCGACTCCAGATGCGGAGAATCTCCGTGGCGACATCGCTGTCGGCGCCGACGGCCGGGGACGGCTCCTGAGCGTCACGTTCCGCCGGGACGCGTTCCGGGGCCGGGAGCCGCGCGCTGTCCAGCTTGCCGTTGAGAGTGAGGGGGATCGAGGGCACCTCGGTGAGGGTGGCGGGCACCATGTAGTCGGGCAGGATCCGACGGGCCCCCGCGAGGACCTCCCGCAAGTCGCTGCCCGTGGCGCTGACGACGTAGGCGTCGATACGGTTGTCGGCGGGGTCGGCGAGGTCGTGCTGATGCACCACAACGGCTGCCGCGCTGACGGCGGGATCGGCGAGCAGCACCGAGCGGATCTCGTCCAGCTCGATGCGGTGGCCGCGTATTTTGACCTGGCTGTCCAGCCTGCCGAGGTGGTCGAGACGGCCGTCCGGCCGCAACCGGCCCTTGTCACCGCTGCGGTACAGGCGTTCGCCCGTGGTGGCGTCGGTGATGAACCTTTCCGCCGTCAGCTCCGGGCGGCCCAAGTAGTGGCTGGCCACTCCGGCGCCGCCCACATAGACCTCCCCGGCCGGTCCCGGCGGGAGGAGCCGTCCGTGCTCGTCGCGGACCGAGACCGACCAGCCGGGAAGGGCCCGCCCGACCGACCGGGACCCTGCGGCGACATGGCTCGGTGTGATCGTCTCGGCGGTGACGTGCACGGTGGTCTCGGTGATGCCGAACATGTTCACCAGGCGGCACCGGCTGGGGGAGTGGCGGGAGAACCAAGGGTTCAGCATCCGTACGTCGAGCGGCTCGCCCCCGAAGACGACCAGGCGGACAGCGAGTTCGCGAGGGCGGTAGCCATCGGCGCGGATCAGTTGGGAGAAGGCCGACGGGGTCTGGTTGACCACGGTGACCTGCTGCTGGGAGAGCAGTTCGTGGAAATCGTCGGTGTCCCGGGTCACCCAGTACGGCACCACGACGAGACGGCCCCCGGTGAGCAGGCAGCCCCAGATCTCCCAGACGGAGAAGTCGAACGCGCTGGAGTGGAAGAACGTCCAGACGTCGGTGGCGTCCAGTGCGAAGTCCGCAGCGGTGGCAGCGATCAGGGACAGCAGATTGCGATGAGGGACCGCGACACCCTTGGGGCGCCCGGTCGACCCGGAGGTGTAGATCACGTAGGCGGTCGAATCGCCGTCAGCGGAGAGCGACGTGGCCTGCGGCGCGGCTGTGGTGCCCAGCGTGCGGAGATCGCGAGGGCTGATCACCCGCAGGCCCTCGATCACGGGGAACTGCCCGGCGGAGCCGATGACGACACCGAGCCCGGCATCCTCGGCCGTGTATCGCAGTCGCTCCTGCGGATAGCGCACGTCCATCGGCACGTAGGCGCATCCGGCCTTGAGCACGGCGAGCAGCGCGGGCACGAGGGTGGCATCGCGGTCGAGGAAGACGCCGATCCGGCCGCCGGGTGCGAAACCCAGTGAGCGCAGCCCCTGCGCCAGCAGTTCTGCCTCCTCGTTCAGGCGGCGGTAGGTGAACTCCTCGTCGCCGACCGTCAGGGCGACGGTGTCCGGCTGCTGGGCGGCCACCTGCTCGAAGTGGCGGTGGATCTGCCTGTGCTCGATCCGTCCGTCGGCGGGCGAGGGCGTGCCGGCACCTCCCAGACGCAGTACGTCCGCGGCTCCGGCGTCGGGCATGAGCTGGACAGTCGAGAGCTCGTCGGCGTCTGGGCCGTCGGCGAGCTGTGCCGCGACGTGGGTGAGGTGCTCGCAGAACTGCGCGGCGATGCGCGCGTCCACCATTGCCGGGTCGAAGGAGCAACTGCCGGTGACGGAGCCGTCGGGCTGCCGCTCTCCGTGGAGGGTGAGGGGGAACACCGGAGCCAGGCAGGGGCGGTACTGCCGCCCGGGCCCGGCCTCGCTCAACTCTACGCCGACCGCGGGAAGCACGCGTGCGGCGGAAGGCGTTGGCGCGCTGTCGAACTGTGCCAGGAAGTCGGCACGGCCTTGTGCCCCGTGAGCCTTGGCGGTGTGCACGAGCACCGTGCCGTGCGTGCTGTCGTCCCCCGCGCCGAGCCTCCCGATCTCGACGCTGTCGTCCGCTTCGTACCGGGCGAGTGTGAGTGCGGCGGCCGCAGTCAGGAGCCGGGCCGCCGGAACAGCCGTGGCGGGCAGAGCGAAAGGAAGCGGCTCCGGGGCAGCCGGGCCGTGCGGGTCGCCGAACCCCCAGGAGGGCGCGGGGCGAGCCGGGTCGGCGCCGAGGTCGGCGGCCGCGGTCACCGGTGTGATCTTCCCTGCTGCCACGGGTCCTTCAAACAGGAGCGCCACGACCTGGTTCAGCGTCGCCCGCGGAACCGCCGAGCGGGCCGCCACGAGAACGAGGTCGGTGAGCCCGTCCGCGTACCGCAGGAGAACGGCGCGCAGTGGGAAGCCGCCGTAGCCCACTGGGCGCAGTGCCTCGCGGCGCGCCCGGTCCTGGGCCGTGGGCGCGTGGGACGGGGCGGGTACGGCTGTCTCCCACAGGCGCACGTTGCGCAGCGAGGGCTGCAGCCGGGCGCCCTCGGCCAGTCGGCTGTGGGCGGTTGCCGAGTCGAGTGGGTGCGCGGAGCGGGCCACGAGGCTGTGGCAGCCGTTGGGCCGCCGCTGGGCGGGGCCCGGCGGCGTAGTCGTCGGGAGGGGCGCGGCGGGCTGGAACGGGGCCGTGTTCATGGGCGGCCTCCTGTCAGTGGTGGCGTCAGGGATGGGGGCGAGGGGGCGGAGCCGGTCACCGGGCGGTGAACCCGCCGTCGACGGTCAGCACGCTGCCCGTGACCTGGCGGGAGTCGTCCCCGGCAAGCCACAGGGCCGCTCCTGCGATGTCGGGCGGCTCGATCAGGGAGTTCATGGGCTGGTCCCGCATGAAGATCTGCTCGTGCCCGTCCACGGGCACGTCGAGACAGCGGGCGATCTCTGAAAGCATCCGGCCCTCCACCGTCGGGTCGTCGCGGACCGAGCCGGGGCACAGCGCGTTGACCCGTACCCGATAGGGGGCATAGTCCAGGGCGGTGGCCTTGGTGAGCCCGATGAGCCCGTGCTTGGCGGCGACGTACCCCGCGAAGTGCCGGTAGCCGACGGTACCCGCGGTGGACGCCACGTTGATGATGCTGCCGGACTGTCGTCGCACCATGGACGGCGCGACCGCCTTCGTCATCCGCCAGGCACCCGACAGGTCCGTGTCGAGCATCAGCGACCACTCGGCCTCGGATATGTCGTGTGCGGTCTTACCCGAAGGCGCTGCGATGCCCGCGTTGTTGACGAGTACGTCCACTGCCCCGAACCGCTCCAGCGCGTCGTCCGCCACCGCCTCGGTCTGCTCCGGGTCGCGCACATCGACGGCGGCGGTGACCACGGCGCTGCCGCCGCGCTCGCACAACTGCGCCGTCTGGGCCAGCTGCTCATGTGAACCCAGCGGGTACGGAACTCCGTCCAGGTCCTCGGCGATGTCGAGGAGCAGCAGATCGGCGCCCTCAGCGGCGAACCGGACGGCGCAGGCGCGGCCAAGCCCTCGTGCCGCGCCGGTGATGACAACGGTCTTGCCCTTCAGCAGCATGCCGTTTCCTTCTCTCTTCCGGAAGTCTGTAGAGGTCAGCAGTCGGCGGCGGTGCGCAGCAGCAACTCGGGAGAGTCCGCCAAGTACATGTGACCGCCGGGCAGTTCGCGGTATTCGAAGGCGCCGCGGGTGGCCTCGCGCCACTGCTGGGCCTGCTCGCCGGAGACGAGGGTGTCCTCGGTTCCCCGCAGCGAGGTGACCGGGGTGGCCAGCGGTTCGTGGTTGGACGGCTGGTAGTTCTCGTGCATGGCCACATCGGCCCGCAGCAGCGGCAGGAGCAGCTCCCGCAGGTCGGGGTCGTCGAAGGCCTCGTGCCTGTACCCGGCGAACTCCCTCACCCGACCGAGGAATTCCGCGTCGTCGAGGCCGGTGGCCCGCTCGGCGCGACCGTTCCAAGGGCCGGGCGAGCCGCTGACGACCAGCTGGCGAAGGGCCGGGGCACCCATGCGTTCCATCTCCCGGGCGACTTCGTAGGCCAGTACCGCCCCCAGGCTGTGCCCGAACAGCACGATCGGAGGCCCGTCCGCGCAGGCTTCGAGTGCACGGGGCGCCAACGTCGCGGCGGCCTGGGCCACGTCCTGGAACGGGTCGTCGAGGAACATCTCCTCGCGGCCCGGCAACTGGAGCGGAACCACCCGCGCGCCGTGGGAGGGAAGGTCCTTCCAGGCGCGGTAGAAACCGGCACCACTTCCGGCGAAGGGCAGGCAGACCAGCGAGAACGGTGTTGTCGACATGCTTTCCTCAGACTTGTGCGGCCGCGGCCCGGCGGGCCGCTCGGCGGGGGACGGCGAGTGGGAGGCGGTCAGGCGGAGGTGAGGGACGCCTCGGCGCGCACGACCAGGCCCGCGCGCAGCGTGGCGAGGGCCCGCTCGACGCTGCGCCGGGCGGTTGCCGCGTCCGGGCCGGTACAGATCACGTGACCGAGGCGGTCACGGAAGGAGTTGGTGAGCTCCACGGCATCGCCCGGGGACGTCGTCACGGCACATGCCGCGACATCGGGCAGCGCCCGTATCTCCGACAGGTCGGGCGTGGCGGCGACGGTGCCCTCGGTCGGGGCGAAGAGGAAACGGATGGCGGCGTGTCCCGTGGCCGGTACGACTCCGGGCAGCGGCTGACCGGCCGCCCGTGCGATCACCGCGTCGACCAGGTCCACACCGGTGGCCAGTTCGATCATCGCGGGGATCATGCCGCCCGCCAGCCGGGGATTGACCTCGACGATCACGGGCCCGCGCCGCCCGAGACGCACCTCGGTGTGGGCCGCGCCCCAGCCCAGGCCGAGTGCGGCGACGGCCCGGAGGGCCGTCTCGCCGAGGAGGGCTCCGTCCTGCTCCTGGTGGGCGGTGGCCGCGAAGTCGTGGCCCGTCTCGACGAAATGGGGTTCGGGGCCCAGATGTTTGCGGACCACGCCGACCACCGTGCGGTCGAAGGTCTCGACGGAGAACTCCGGTCCGTCGATGTACTCCTCGACCAGGATCCTTCCCCCCGTGCTGGCCAGGAGGCCGTCCGCCCACTGCCGCACCTCATCGGGACTGTCGCAGCGGCGCACACCGACCGAGCCGGAGCCCGCGACCGGCTTGACCACCACCGGCAACCCGATGAGCTCGGCGGCACGGACCGCTCCGGCGGCATCGTCGGCGCCCTGGTAGGCGGGAACACCCACGCGGGCCCCGGCGAGCGCGTCGCGCTGCTGCTCCTTGTCGCGGCATCGGGCCACCGCGGCGGCGTCGGGGTGGGGCAGGCCGAGTGCGTCCGCGGCCGCGGCAGCGGTGGCCATGAAGTACTCGGAGCTGGAGGTGACCCCGACCGGCCCGCTGCCGGCGAGTCGGCGGCAGGCGTTCAGTACGGCATCGCGGTCGGCGGTGTCCAGCACCTGGAAGTCGACGGCGTCCTGGGCCAGATAGGGGTAGCGCGCGGGGTCGCGGGTCAGTACGACGGGGCGCAGGCCTCGGTTGCGGGCGGCCGCACAGAAGAGGCGGCCGGTGCCGGTGGTGTTGCTCTCCACCAGGGCAAGCCAGGTCTTTCGGGGCGTGTCGTTCATCGGCTCGCTTCCGTGATCAGGTGGTACACGCTGTCCTCCAACGTCCCTGCTGCGTGACCGAGTTGGCTGCGCATCCGTTGGTTCCAGGTGAAGTGGTCGTTCAGCGCCGCGTGCGCGGAGGCGAAGGCGGCGTCGAACGCACCGGGACCGCCGCCCTGGCTCAGGGCCGCCACGGCCGCGGCCGGAGAGATGTCCTCGCCCACCTCCGGCGGCACACCGGCGGGCAGGTCGATTCCGTCCAGTGCCGTCCCGCCCTCGTCCGCCGCCCGCCGTACGGCGTCGCCGACGAGATGGTGCGCGGAGCGGAACGGGACGCCCGCGCGTACCAGACGGTTGGCCAGCGCCGTCGCGGTCACGAAGCCTTCGCGGGCGCACTCCTCCATCCGGCCGGGCACCGGCCGGGCACCGCCGACGAGGGACTGGCACAACTGCACCGACTCGGAGACCGCCGACAGGCCGGGCCAGGCGGCGCCCACCGCCTCCGAGCTCACCTCGATAGTGTTGGTGAACGGCGTGGACTTCATCGCCCCCGCCACCGCGGTCCAGGCACCCACGGCCAGGCCCGCCTTGGCCTTGACGTACTCCAGCAGGAACGCGTTGCGCTTCTGCGGCATCGCCGAACTGCCGCCGACCAGACGGTCGGGGAAGGTCACAAACCCGAACTCCGCACTGCTCCAGAGCTGCATATCCGTGGCGAGGCGGCTCAAGGTGAGCCCCAGACCGCTGACCGCGGCCAGCAGGCGGAGCACGACGTCCCTGCTGGCCACCGCGTCCACCGCGTGCACGGCGGGGCCCTCGAAGCCGAGCAGCACCGCGGTGCGCGCCGAGTCGATCGGCAGGTCGCACCCGGCCACCGCCCCCGCGCCGAGCGGGCAGCGCTCAAGGCCGGTCAGGCTCTGCCGGACCGCCGTGATGTCCCGCCCCAACGCGCATGCCACCCCGTTGAGGTAGTAGCCGTACGTGACGGGCATGGCGGCCTGGAAGTGGGTGTGAATGGGCATCACCACATCGCGATGGGCCCGCGCCCGTGCCAGCAGCACCGCTTCGAGGCGCACGGCGTCGGAGAGGAACTCCAGCGCCCACGTGCGCAGCCGCATGGCCGTCGCGGTGGCCTTCAGGTCATTGCGGGAGCGGCCCGTGTGCAGCCTGCCGCCGATGTCCCGGCCGAGCTGCCGCGCCAGGAACTCCTCGTACATCAGATACACACCGCGAGGCGCGGGCAGGTCCCGCAGTTCGGCGAAGCCGTCCGCGCGCAGCTCCACGATGCGCCGCAGCAGCGCGGCGGCACTCGGCCCGTCGATCAGGCCCTGCTCCGCCAGCATCACCACATGGGCCAGGTCGATCTCGGTGGTCAGGGAGAGGTCGTCGGCCAGGGCCTGCGGGGTCAGTTCGCCGTACACCAGGCGCTGGGTCCGCAGCCCGACGGTGGCCGTCAGTCGCCCCATGGCGCTCATCGAGACACCTCCGCCGCGCGGTGGCCGGACGCGGAGAGCACCGAGGCGTAGTCCCTGCGCCCCCAGCGGTACCAGCTCCACCCGTCGCCCGCCTGCGAAGGGTCGGTGACCTCGACCGGTCCGGCGGGCGGCCCGGACAGCCGCAGCCCCTGCTCGGTGATCCAGGCGTCGTCGTAGACCGTCTCCAGATACCGGTAGCCCTCGTCGGGGAGCATCACCACACACTGGGCGTCGGGGTGCCGAGTCGCCCAATGCCGGGCCGCGAGCAGGGCCGCTCCACTGGTGGGGCCCTGGAACAGAGCGTGCCGACGGTGCGCCCAGCGGGTGGTGGAGTACGCCTCCTGCGCGGTGCACCAGTGCACCTCGTCGAATATCGAATGGTCGAGGTTGGGCGGCATCAGGCTGTTGCCGAGCCCACGCAGCTGCCGCTCCCCGTCGGGCTGGCCGAATAGCATGCTGCGGTGGGTGTCGACACCGATCGCCGTGGTGTGCGGGGTGCTCTCGCGCAGCGCCCGCACGGTGCCGCACATCGAGCCGCCGGACCCCACAGGGCCCACCACGCAGTCGACCTGGCCCAGCACCGCGGACAGGTGATCGGCCACGGCCGCGTACGACGTGGGGTTGTCGGGGTTGGAGTACTGCTCCGGGCAGAAGGTGTCGGGCATCCGCTGCCGCAGCGCGTTCAGCCTCTCGAGCCGGGCTCCCTGGAAGCCGCCGTGCCGCGCGGGCTGCTCGACGATGTCGACCTCGGCACCCAGATCGGTCAGTCGGCAGTGCAGATTGCGGTCGATGACCGGGTCGCTGACCAGCACGAGGCGGCGGTCCATCAGCGCGGCCTGCATGGCGAGGGCGAGGCCGAAGGTCCCCGAGGTGGTCTCCACGATCACCGTGTCCGGTTCCAGGTCACCCCGCTCCCGGGCCCGGCGCAGGATGTAGCGCGCGGGGACCAGCTTCATCAGGGTGAAGACCGCGCCGTAGAGGTTGTCGCCGAGTCGGACGACTTTCGGCAGGAGTCTGGCCTCGGTGATGTCCTGGAAGGTGTCAGCGGTCACGGTCATGTGGTGGTGCTCCTGTTTCCGTACGTTGCGGCCAGCCGCTTGTTGACGACCTCGCCGATGGCAGCCAAGGGGGCGGGCTCCGTCATCCCCATGTGTCCGGCGTTGACGAGGTGTTCCTTGATGCGGCCGGTGGTGTGCCGCTGCCACGACCCGGTGGCCGAACGGCCCTCGGACAGATCGTGGGCCGCGGTGAAGAACAGCAGGTCCGTGGGGACGACGCCGGGGGAGTACTCGTGCAGCAGCCGTGTGTTGTTGGCCCCGGAGTCGACGAGCGCCTCCAGCGTGGACCGGTCCTGCCCGGCCGCCGCGCCGCCCGCATCGCCGAGCAGGTCGAGCACGGCCCGGCGCCGGGGCGGCCGCATGCCCAACGCCCCCAGATCGTGGCCGAGATGGCGGGCCAGCTCCGTCAGGATGCCCTCCTCGGCCTCGTGCGGGTCCGTGGGCGGCAGCGCGGCCGCCGGATAGGAGTCGAGCATCGCCAGCAGAGCTACCTGCTGCCCCTGGCGTTGTAGTTCCTCGGCGATGGCGTACGCCGCCACCCCGCCGAAGGACCAGCCGAGGAGGTTGTAGGGGCCCTCGGGCTGGATCCGGCGGATCTGGGCGAGGTAGTCGTCGACCAGCTCGGCCATGTCCCGGGGCTGGGCGCCGGGTTCGGCGATGCCCCGGCTCTGCAGCGCGTACAGCGGGTGCTGGCGGTCGATGTGCTCGGTCAGCCCGATGTAGGACCAGCTGATGCCGATGCCCGGATGGACGCAGAACAGCGGCGGCCCCTCTCCGCCCTCGCGAAGCGGCAGCAGGACACCGAGATCCGTGGACCGCTGACCGGCGCCGAGCCGTTCACAGAGCTGGGCGACCGTCGCCCCCTCGTACAGGGTGCGCAGGTCCACCTCGGTGTCCAGCGTGCTCCGGATGCGGCGGACGAGACGGGCCGCCAGGAGCGACTGGCCGCCCAGCTCGAAGAAGTTGTCGTCGAGGCCCACCTCGGACTCGGGCACGTCAAGGAGCTCGGAGAACAGCCCGCACAGGACCTTCTCCCGCTCCGTGCGCGCAGGGCGGCGCGTCCGTGCGGGGGCGGCCGCGACCACTGGGCCGTCCGGGGCCGCCTCGGCCGTGGGCAGCAGGGCCAGGGCCGCGCGCACCTGCTGATCGCAGGTGTCGGCCAGCTCCGCCACCGGGCGGTCGGTGTCGGCTGCGACCTGGTCGAGGAGCGCGGTGAGCAGGTCGATCAGCGCCCCGACCGACTCCGGAGTGAACACGCCGGGCCGGTAGTCGGCCCGCAGGTGCAGCCGCTCGCCCGGAGTCACGAGGAGGGCCAGCGGATAGTGCGCCCCGTCGCGCACATCAGGCTCGCCGAAGCGCAGGGCGGCGTCCGCCGACGGCAGCGCCTCCGCGTCGAAGGGGTAGTTCTCGAAGGCGAGCACGGTGTCGAAGAGGGTGGGGTGGCCGCTGAGTTGGTGGATGTCGACGAGGCTGAGGTGGTGGTGGGCCATCAGGGATGCCTGCTGGTCCTGGAGACGCTTGAGGAGGTGGGCGGCTGATTCCTGCGGGTCGAGCCGGACGCGCACAGGAACGGTGTTGATGAACAGGCCGACGATGCCTTCGACGCCGGGCAGCTCGGGCGGACGCCCGGAGACCGTCGCTCCGAACACGACATCCTGGCGGCCCGTCAGGCGCGAGAGCAGCAGCCCCCATACGCCCTGGACCAGAGTGTTCACCGTAAGACCGAGGCCTCGTGCACGGTCGGTGAGCCGGCGGGTCAACTCCGGTGCCAGCTCGGCCATGACCTTCTCGGCGTGGACGGCTTCACCGCCCGCGGGCAGAGCCGCCAGACGGGTGGGGCCGTGCACCCCGTCGAGCGCGTGGTGCCACGCCTGCCGGGCGGCGGCCCGGTCCTGCTGACCGAGCCAGGCCAAGTAGTCCTGATACGGCTTGGCCTGCGGCAACCCCGGCTCGGCGGACCCCGTCGACTCAGCCGCGTACAGCGTGAACAGCTCCTGCAGCAGCAGCGGCGTCGACCAGCCGTCCAGCAACACGTGATGGTTGGTCAGGACGACGTGCCACTCCTGCGGCCCGAGCCTGATCACGGTGAAGCGCAGCAGCGGCGGACGCGACAGGTCGAAGCGCCGGGTCCGGTCCTCGTCGAGCAGCCGCTCAAGACGCGCGGCGCGCTCCGGTCCTGCCAGGCCGCGCAGATCGTGCTCGGCCCACGGCACCTCGGCGTTGGCCACGATGACCTGGACCAGCTCCGCCTCGCCGGTCTCGCAGAACGCGGCGCGTAGCGCGCTGTGCCGGGCGAGCAGCGCTGCCGCGGCCCGCCGCATCGCCTGTGGATCCAGCGGCCCGCTCAGCGGCAGATTGATCTGGACGGTGTAGACATCGGGTCCCTCTAGGTCGTACTGCGCGTGGAAGAGCAGTCCTTCTTGCAGGGGTGCGAGGGAGCACACGTCCGTGAGTCCCGGATACGACACCGTCAGCCGGTCCAGATTCTCCTGGCCGATGCGCACCAGGGGCATGTCCGAGGGCGTGTGGCCACCGGATCCAGGCCGTCGGGCGTGGTCGGCCAGCGCACGCAGCGCCGCGAACCACATCCGTCCAAGACCGTCGACCTCCTCCAAGGACAGCAGGCCGCCGGGCCAGGTCCACGTAGCGGTCAGCCGCGGCCCGTGCGCCTCCTCGGTCACGACGGAGTCGACGGTCAGAGCGTGGGCCAGGGGCCGGTCCGTGTCGCCGTCGGGTACCGTGAAGCCGCTGTCGAGACCCCACCCGTCGGCGGCGCCGGTCGCGGCCACCCGCCCCAGGTAGTTGAAGCACAGCTGCGGGGGCGCGGCCGAAAGCCGCGCCCGCGTGCCGGGGTTGAGGTGGCGAAGCAGACCGAAGCCGAGACCCTTGCCCGGTATCGCACGCAACTGTTCCTTGACGCGCTTGAGCGCCCTGCCCAGCTCCTCACCTCGGGGGTCGAGGTCCTCCCAGCCGGTGAGGCCGGGGTCAACATGGGCGGGGTAGAGACTGCTGAACCAGCCCACCGTGCGCGACACATCGGCCCCGCCCACGGCTTCCTCCGTACGGCCGTGCCCTTCCAGGTCGATGAGCAGTCCGGTGCCCGCCGCCTGGCCGCGGGTGCGACGCCACTGCTCGACGGCGAGCGCGAGGCCGGTCAGCAGCACCTCGTCGGCTCCCGCGTGGAAGGCCGGTGCCACGTCCGCGAGGAGCGCCGCACTGGTGTCGGCGTCGAGGGTCATCGACAGGGTCCGCGCCGCGCCGAGCACGTCCACGGACGGGTCGCGGTCCCGCTGGCCGAGCCACGGGTCTGGGCAGGCGAGCACCTCCTGCCAACGGTCGGCCTCGGCGACGTGGTCGGGGTGCGACGCGAGGGTGCCGAGGCGCTGGGACCAGCGTCGGAACGACGTCCCCACGGAGTTCAGCTCAGGCTTCGCCCCCTGCCGCAGGGCCGTGACCGCCGCGATGACGTCGGAGACCAGGATGCGCCACGAGACGCCGTCCACGACCAAGTGGTGGGCGACCAGTAGCAGTTGACCCGGTCGCTCCGGTCCGGCGTTGAGCAGGACGGCGGAGAGCATCGCCCCGTCCCTAGGGGAAAGCCGCTCGCGCGCGGCGACCGCTGCGCGCGCCAGTTCCCCGGTGAGGTTCTCCGCGTCCAGGTGCCCGGCCGCAAGGGCGTGCAGGCAGTCCTCGGCGCGGACGGCACCGGGTGGCGGAACCTGGAAGGTCCACGCGGCGCCGTTCCTGGAGTCGTCCAGGCGGGCCCGGAGCATGTCGTGGCGGTCGAGCACCGCCTGGAGTGCGGCGGCGACGGTGGCGGTGTCGAGCCCGGCGGGCGTGTGCAGCAGAACCGACTGGTGGAAGCCGTCGACGGGGCCGCCGTTCTCCCGCAGCCACTCCACGATGGGCGTGGCAGGGACCTCGCCGTACGCCGCGTCATCGGGTTCCTTCTCCGAACCGTCCACCGTGTCCGAGACGGCGGCCAGGGACGCGGGCGTGCCGTGCCGGAAGACGTGGTGGGCGGAGACTGCGAGGCCAGCACGGCGGGCGCGGCTGGCCAGCTGGATGGACAGAATGCTGTCGCCGCCCAGATCGAAGAAGTTGTCCTCGGCGCCGACCTGTTCGAGGCCGAGCAGATCTGCGAACAGGGCGCACAGCAGCTCTTCGCGCGGAGTGCGCGGCGCGACGGCGGTGCCGGAGGGCGAGAGGTCCGGGGTGGGCAGCGCCCGGTGGTCAACCTTGCCGTTGGCGGTCAGCGGGAGCCGGTCGAGCGGTACGAGCACCGACGGCACCATGTAGTCCGGGAGCTGGGCGGCAAGCCGAGAGCGGACGCCGTCCAGGTCGAGTTCCCTGTCGAGCGAGGGTGACTGCGGGACCACGTAGCCCACCAGCCGCTTGCCGACGTGGGCGTCCCCGGTGACCGCCACCGCGGCCTGTGCGACGCCGGGCTGCTGTGCGAGGGCGCCCTCGACCTCGCCGAGTTCGATGCGGAAGCCGCGGACCTTGACCTGGTGGTCGGTGCGGCCCAGGTAGTGCAGCCGACCGTCACCGTCCCAGCGGACCAGGTCGCCGGTGCGGTACATCCGGCCACCCACGGGGCCGAAGGGGTCGGCGACGAAGCGCTGCGCGGTGAGCGCGGGATCGTTGACGTAGCCCTGGGCAAGCCCGGCCCCCGCAACGAACAGCTCACCCGGCACCCCGACGGGGACGGGGCGCAGCGCGGAGTCAAGGACGTAGACGCGCGTACCGTCCAGCGGGCGGCCGATGGGCACGGTGGCCGAAGGCTCGTCGGTCCGTGCGATCCGGTGGGACGTGGCGAAGGTGGTGGTCTCGGTGGGTCCGTAGCCGTTGACGACGGTCAGCCCGGGGCACGCGCGGTGCACGCGGTGCACCGCGACCGGGGACACGGCGTCCCCGCCCGTCCACAGCTCCCGCAGCCGGCCGAAGCACTCGGGATCTTCCTCGGCCAGCACCCGGAACAGCCCGGCCGTCACCCACATCGCCGTCACGCCGTGGTCGTGCGTCAGCCGTCGGACGGCCGGAGCGTCCAGCTGTCCCGGAGGAGCGACGACGATCTCACCGCCGCGGGCCAACGGCGCCCACAGCTCGTATGTGGCGGCATCGAATGAGTGCGGCGAGTGCAGCAGCACCCGCGCGTGGGCGTCGCCCCAACGGTGGTCGACCGCGAGATCCGCCACGTCACGGTGGCGGGTGGCCACTCCCTTGGGCACACCGGTCGAGCCGGAGGTGTACATGACGTAGGCGAGTTGATCCGGGTGCAGCGAGATCCCGGGATCCGCGGCCGAAAGGCCGGACAGCTCAAGCGTCTCCACGGCGACGACATCGACGTCGCGGTCTGTCCCGTCCGTCAGCTCCGCCGCCAGCGCGTCGCGTGCCGCGGAGTCCGTCAGGAGCAACGAGCAGCCCGTATCGGCCAGTACGTGCCGACGTCGCGCGGACGGGAAGCCTGGGTGCATCGGCACGTAGGCGCCCCCGGCCTTGAGCACGCTAAGCAGCGTCACCACGAGCTCCGCCGAGCGCTCCATCTGCACCGCCACCGGAGCCCCGGTGCGCACGCCCCGCCGGACGAGCCAGTCGGCGAGTTGGTTCGCGCGCCCGTTCAGCTCGGCATACGACAGCACGGTTCCCGCGTCCGTGACGGCCACGGCATCAGGGGTCCGCTCGGCCCACGCCTCGACGAGGTCGACGACGCTCGCCGCTCCGGCCCTGCTACCCGTTTCGTTCCACTCGACGACCATGCGGCGGGTCTCCTCGGGTGCGAGCAGCTCGAACGCGCTCAGCGGCGTCCGCGGAGCTGCGGCCGCCTGTTCGAGGATCCGCGTCAGCCAGCCGACCATCCGCTCCGCCGTCTCCCGCTCGAAGACGTCGGTGGAGAATTCGAGGACGCCCTCGACCCCGTCCGGCCTGCCTTCCTGAGTGAAGCGCTCGCCCAGATCGAGGGTGAGATCGAACTTCGCCGTGCGCACCTCCACCGGCTCCGCCTCGACGCGCAGCCCCGGCAGGGACAGCCGGGCCTCACCCGCGTTCTGCAGGACGAGCATCACCTGGAACAGCGGACTCCTGGCCACGGTACGACTCGGCCGCAGGACCTCGACCAGCCGCTCGAACGGGAGGTCCTGATGCGCGTAGGCGGACAGGCCCGCATCCCGTGCCCGGCCGAGCAGCGTGCGGAACGAGGGATCCCCCGAGGTGTCCGTCCGCATGACCAGAGTGTTCACGAAGAAGCCGACCAGGTCGTCGAGTGCGTCGTCCGTACGCCCGGCGATGGCCGATCCGACAGGTATGTCGTCGCCCGCGCCGAGCCGGGTGAGGAGGGTGGCGAGGGCGCTCTGCAGGACCATGTACAGGGTGGCGCCGTTGTCGCGGGCCAGGGTGGTCAGCTGCTGGTGCAGGTCCGGGGCGATAGTCAGGGGGACGGTGGCGCCCTGGTTGGTGGCGCGGGCCGGGCGGGCGAAGTCGTAGGGGAGGGCGAGGTCTTCGGGAAGATCGGCGAGGGCGTTGGTCCAGTAGGCGAGCTGTTGGTGGGCCAGGCTGCTGGGGTCGCTCTCGTCGCCCAGGAGTTGGCGTTGCCACAGGGTGTAGTCGGCGTACTGGACCGGGAGGGGTTCCCAGCGGGGCGCGGCGTGCCGGGTGCGGGCGGTGTAGGCGGTGGCCAGGTCGCGAGCCAGCGGGGCCAGCGACCACCCGTCGCTAGCGATGTGATGCACCAGCACCATCAACACATGGGCAGAGCGCTCTCCTTGGCCCCCTTCCGCCACGGACCGCGCCGCGGAGGAGTCCAAGGAGAACAGCGCGGCACGGATCGGGATCTCGGTCGCCAGGGCGAAGGGGCGATGGCCGAACTCGGCAAGCCGTGCCGCGAGTTCGGCCGTGCTCGACTCGACGACCGGCAGCCCGACCCGGGCCTGCCGCGCGGCGAGGATCTGCTGGAAAGGCTCGCCATCCTTGCTGGGAAAGAGCGTGCGCAGGCTTTCGTGCCGCTCGATCACATCGTTGAGCGCTGCCTCCAGGGCCGCGTGGTCGACAGTGCCGTGCATGCGCAGGGCGAGCGGCACGTTGTACGTGGAGCCGGGACCTTCCATCTGGTCCAGCAGCCACAACCGACGTTGGCCAAACGACAGGGGAATCATTCTGCTACCTCCGGCCTGGGCATGGGACGCAGGGCAGGCCTGACCTGCTTGCCCGCCTCCAGCCACACCCCGGCTGCGGCGATCGTGGGGTTCTCGAAGAACGCCTGGATGTTGATTTCGGTTTGGAGCTCGGTGCGGATGCGGCTGGTGAGGCGGGTGGCGAGGAGTGAGTGGCCGCCGTGGTCGAAGAAGTTGTCGTCGATGCCGATGGTGTCGGTGTCGAGGATCTCGGCGAAGAGGCGGCAGAGGGTGTGCTCGCGGGGCGTGCGCGGCGGCCGTGTCGTGGTTGTGGTCGGCGCGGTGGGCCGGGGCAGGGCCTTGCGGTCGAGCTTGCCGTTGGCGGTCAGCGGCAGCCCGTCGAGGGACATCAGGACCGACGGAACCATGTGGTCCGGGAGCCGGGCGGCCAACCGGGTGCGTACGTCGTCGATGTCCAAAGGGGACGACCCCGGCGCCGCGACCACATAGCCGACGAGCCGTGCGCCACCCGGCGCGTCGCCGGTGGCAGTGACGGTGACCGCGGCTTGGGTGATGTGGGGGTGTTGGGTGAGGGTGGTTTCGATTTCGCCGAGTTCGATGCGGTGGCCGCGGATTTTGACTTGGTGGTCG
>NZ_JBWKAP010000004.1:0-709144 GCF_056437465.1 Streptomyces sp. NPDC042371
ACGAAGGTGTCCGGGCAGGGCAGCGCGCGCGGCGGCTCGCCCAGCGCCAGGGCCTGGGCGCGGATCTCCTCGAGGTGGTCCAGGTCGCGCAGCGGTTCGCTCTGCAGGGAGACGGTCGACATCGGGTGGGTGAACACCGCGCGGGCCGCCCACAGGGCCTCGGCCTCGGCGCGCGGCAGCTGGCGCACCGGCCCGGCCACGGTGATCTGCTGGCTGGTCTCGCGCCAGTACAGCACGCCCGAGGCCCACGGGTTGGCGGCCAGCTCGTGGCCCTTCTGGCTGCCCGCGTGGGTGATGAACACGATGCCGGTGTCGGTGATCTGGTTGACCGCCAGGATCCGCGACGAGGTGCGTCCCTGGGGGTCCGCGGTGGCCAGGGCGAGGGCCCGCGGCTCGCGCACGCCCTGCTCGGTGGCCGCCTTCAGCCAGTCCGCCAACAGCCCCAGCGGCTCCACCGGCGGCGCCTTGAACTCGGGGAAGGCCACCTCGACGGTGCCGGTCAGCGTCTCGGAACGCCGTACATCAGACATGCATGATTCCTTCGATCGTGACGACGCCGTGGCCCGAGACCTCGACGGATTCGACCTGGTCGCCCTCGCCCTGGACGAGTGCGCTCATGGGGGAGGGGCGCCCGATCTCGATGCCCTGGGTGATCTCGATGCGCTGCCCGTACGAGGCGAGGCCGTGCCGGGCGATGTGGATGGCGATGGGTCCGGCGACGGAGCCGGTGGCCGCGTCCTCCACGACCCCGTAGGCGGGCGAGAACATGCGGTTGCGCCAGGTGGTCCCGGAGCCTGCGATGCAGTTCGTCGCCATGTCGGGGAAGCTGGCGAGCGCGCGGTGGTCGGGGTCCACCTTCGACAGCGCCTCGAAGCTCTCGAAGCCGACCAGGGTGTGCCGCGGGCCGTTGCGGTAGATCTCCACCGGCAGCGTCGACTCGCGGACGCCCAGCGCCTCGAGGAGCTCGTCGGCGCGGTCGAAGGGCTCCCACACGGGCACCGGCTGGCGCATGCTCGTCGAGACGACCTTCCCGCCGACGCGCTGCAGCTCGAAGGGGATCACGCCCATGGCGGTCTCGATCCGCAGCTGGTCCGCGTCGGTCCGCTGCCCCAGCGCGATGGCGGTGCCCAGCAACGGGTGCCCGGCGAAGGGGAGTTCGTTGACGGGCGTGAAGATCCGCACGTGTACGTCGCCGCCCTGCTTGGGGCCGAGTACGAACGTGGTCTCCGAGAGGTTCATCTCCCGAGCGATGCGCTGCATCTGCTCGGCGCTCAGGTCGTCGGCGTCGAAGAACACCGCGACCGGGTTTCCGGTGAGAGGCTCTCGGGCGAACGCGTCGACCACTACGTAGTTGTGCATCAGTTCTCCACGGTTGAGGTGCCGGGCCGACGCTCGGGGGAGGACGCCGGCCCGGCGGTTCATGGGGCGGTGGTGCTCGTGGCCCGGACGGGTCCGGCCGGGACCATGCCCACGATGCGCGATCGATCTTTGATCGGAACTGAATCCGGCTGGAACGACGCCGAGCCCGGCGTCAGAGGGGGCCGGGCGCACGCGTCGGTGGCGTCGCCGGGGGCGGTGTTGTCGTACACCGGATCGCTCGGGCAGAAATTACCGAGCACGAGTGCCCCCTCTGCGAATGGCAGACAATTCAAGGAGGGGGGCACGCAACATCACTCAAGGCCCCCCGTTGGCCTTGTTCGATCCTGCAGGGCACAGGAAAATAAATCAATACCGTTTGGACTTTTTCCGCATGAACGACGTGCGGCGATCAACCGCGAAGCGGCATGCCGGAATTGACTCGGGGCACACATTCAAAGATTACAAGGTCGGACTGCAAAGGTCGGACCGCAAAAGAATAAAGAAACAATTTCCTGACAACGGAGTGGCGCGCGACGGGAAATCGGAATAGATAATTCCAGTCGCGCGCGTCCGTCGCCGTCACAGCGGCACCGGCGCCTCCGTCCCGCGTCCGGCAAGGCTCCGGAGGTGCTCCCTGAGGCTGAATCCCGGCACCGAGGCCTCCTCGGGCGTCAGGGTCGTGCCCTGCGTCAGGAGACGGCGTGCCGCGATGTGGTCCGTGGGCCGGTTGACGGATTCGACCGCTTGGAGATCCTTCCCGCGGAAGAGGAGCACCGAGAAGGCGTCGGGGTCGTCACCGAGCACCACCTCGCTCTCGTGCCCCTCGTTGAATCCCGCGATCTGCACGGTCGTGGCGAACTGATCGCTCCAGAACCAGGGCAGCTCGTCATATGCGCGGGGTGCTCCGGCCAGTCGCTCGGCGACCGACTGGGCGTGCCCGACGGCATTCTGCACGGATTCGAGCCGGAATCGATTTCCGGAACGCACCTGCGGGAATGCCGCGCAGTCGCCGATGGCGGAGATGTGCGGGTCATCGGTCCGCAGCTGGGCGTCGACGATGATTCCGCCGTTCACCGGGAGACCGGCCGCGGCGGCCAGTTCCGTGCGCGGGGTGACACCGACGCCGACCAGGACCAGGTCGGCGGGCAGCCTGCTGCCGTCGGCCAGCTCCACCGCCGTCACGCTCGAACGGCTGTCGCCGTGCAGCGCCTTGATGCCCTGCCCGAACAGCAGCTCCGTGCCGTTGCTCCGGTGCAGCCGCGTGAAGTGCTCCGCGGTCGGCGCCGACACGACCCGGGCGAGCGGGCGGTCGAGCGCCTCGACGACCGTCACCTCGACGCCCGCCTCCCGCGCCACGGCGGCGAATTCGAGACCGATGAACCCGGCCCCCACCACCACGGCGCGCCGCGCCCCGGCCAGCGAAGCCTGCAGCACCACGGCGTCCTGCGCGGTGCGCAGGGTGTGCACGCCGCGCAGCTCCTTGCCCGGCACGTCGAGCGTGCGGGGCGTGGCGCCGGTGGCGAGGACGAGGTGGCCGTAGTCGTAAGTGGAACCGTCGGCCAGCCGCACCGAGCGCGCGGCAGGGTCGATGTTCGTGACGGTGCCCGAGATCAGGTCGATCGACTGGCGCACGTAGTACGTCGCGGGGCGCAGCCACAGCATGGCCTCGTCCGCCTCGCCCTTGAGGTACGCCTTGGACAGCGGCGGACGCTCGTAGGGGAGCGCGTCCTCGGCGCTGATGAGTGTGATGCAGCCCTTGTAGCCGCGCTCCCGCAGGGACGCCGCGGTCTGGTAACCGCCCTGGCCCGCCCCCACCACGACGACCGAATCGGGCTGTGCGTGGTCCGTCATCAGTTCTGCCGCTCGGGGGTGTGCACGATGAGGCCGTCCAGCGCCTCGCTGGACTTGAGCTGGCAGCTCAGCCGGCTGTTGGGCTTGCGGGGGCACGCGGTGAAGTCGAGCATCTCGTCCTCGCGCTCCTTCGGCGGCTCCAGCTTGTCGAGGGTGGTCTCGTCCACGTAGACGTGGCAGGTGGCGCACTGCATGTTGCCGCCGCACTGGGCGACGATGCCGTCAATGTCGTTGAAAACGGCGCCGCGCATGACGCTGGTGCCGACGGGGACGTCGATCGCGGTCTGGTTCCCGTCGACGGCGACGTACGTGATTTTGGGCATGACGGAACTCCTCGATGGCATCCGGACGCGCTCGATGACGGGTCCGTGGAACGGATGCCTGGCAAGTGGAAAACGGAAGGTGGAGATGGCGCGCCGACGGCCGATCGGGGGAACGGCGACACCCCTGTCGACTCGCCGTCACACGCTGGTCGTCGGGACACGCGACGTCCTGGACTAGGGCTGTGGCAGCGGTTGGAGCGTACCAAACCGAATCCGGCCAAGCCAGGACCGGTTGGGAACCTCAGGGTCGAGGCCCACGTCCGCGGCGGGGATCGGGCAGGCGGTGCGTCATGAAGGGCCTGCTGGTGGTGAACTCCCGGAACTTCACTGCGGCGTCCGACAGGTAGGTGTCGCGGCTCCACACCAGGGTGAGTACCCGGGAGCAGTCCGGCGCGTTCAAGTGCACCCAGGCGACCGGGACTTGGGAGTCGGTTCCGGCCTGGCGGGAAATGGCAGGGATCAGGCCGATGCCCAGTCCCGCGCTGATCATGTCCTGGCTCGCGCCCGGCTCGTCGCCCTCGCAGGAGAGCATCGGCGTGAGCCCCTCGGACGCGAACAGCCGGTCGAGGAGCGTGCGTTGCCACTGGCCGGGGCGGGTCGTCACGAAGGGTTCGGCGGCGATCTCACGGATCGTCACGCTCTCCTGTCCGTCGAGCCAGTGGCCGCGCGGGACGGCGAGCAGCACCTCCTCGCGGGCCAGCTCGATCGATTCGAGGTTCGTGCCGGTCAGGGGCTGTGAGGCCACACAGAAGTCGACCTCCCTTGCGCGCAGCTGGCGGTCCATCTCCTCCGCGTTCGACTGGTAGAGCCGCACGTCGGCGCGGGGGTAGGCGGCCCGGAAGCTGCCGAGGAGATGGGTGATCGTCAGGAGGGTCTCCGAGGCGACGCTGACCCGGCCGAATGCCGTGTCGCGGGCGTCGCGCAGGACCCTGCGGGCGTCGTCGAGCTCGCTCAGGGCGCGGTCCACGTGGTGCAGGAACACCACGCCGTACTGATTCAGCCGGATGCGGCGGCCCTGCCGGTCGAACAGGGGGGTGCCGAGCTCGGCCTCCAGGCGCGCGATGGTGCGGCTGAGGGAGGGCTGGGCGACGTGCAGCTCCTCCGCTGCACGGCTGATGTGCTCGTAACGGGCGACTGCCTGGAAGTAGCGCAACTGCAGAAGATCCATGATCCACCTTCACTTATGCCTTCCGGGACATCATCACATGGCAAAACCGGTCTTGGATTGCATAAGGAATCCTCTCTACGGTTCTAGTCGAGGTCACCGCACAGATGGCGGGCAACGGCGCCCGGCACCTGCACACGCGAAGCGGCGGCCCCACCCGTCCACCCGCCACCGACCGAAACCGAACCCTCCAGCCGTCCAACCGGCCACCGTCCCCCCAGGAAGGTCGCATCATGAGCGCTGCGGATCTGGCCCGACTCCAGTTCGCGGCCACGACCGGCATCCACTGGCTGTTCGTGATCCTCACCATGGGCCTCGTCCCCATCGTCGCGATCATGCACACCCGGGCCGCGTTCACCCGTGATCCCGAAAAGAGAGCAGTCCGGGAGCGAATGACCCGCTTCTGGGGCCAGCTCTACGTCATCAACTACGCGGTCGGCATCGTCACCGGCCTCGTCATGGAGTTCCAGTTCGGGCTCAGCTGGAGCGGCCTGAGCAAGTTCGCGGGCAACGTCTTCGGTGCCCCGCTGGCTCTCGAAACCCTCATCGCCTTCTTCGCCGAGTCCACCTTCCTCGGCATGTGGATCTTCGGCTGGGGCCGACTGCGCAGAGGCGTGCACGTCACGCTCATCTGGCTGGTCGCCCTGACCGCGTACCTCTCCGGGTACTGGATCCTGATCGCCAACGGCTTCATGCAGCACCCGGTCGGCTACGAAGTGCGCGACGGCGCCGCCTACCTCACCGACTTCGCGGCACTGCTCACCAACTCCAGTGCCCTGATGGCCCTCTTCCACCTCTCGCTGGGTGCCCTGACGACGGGCGGTGTCTTCATCGCCGGAATCAGCGCATTCCATTTCCTGCGGGGCACCGAGGAGAGGGAGCTCTTCCGGCCCTCCCTGAAGCTGGGGCTCTGGGTGTCGACGGTCGCCTCCTTCTTCGTCGTCATCGTCGGCGAGATGCAGCGCCCCATCATCGAGCGCACCCAGCCGATGAAGGACGCGGTCCTGGAGAACAGCGGCGTCGCCGAACTGCAGGCCCAGCTCGTCAAGGAGCACGGTCCGGGCAACTACGTGCCCTGGCAGGACACCATGCGGGTCTCGATGGACCTCATGACGCTCATCGGCAACACCGTGTCCACCATCACCTTCATCGCCCTCATCCTTCTCTGGAAGGACCGGCTGATGCGCTGGCGCTGGGCCTCGTGGATCCTCGTCGCGACCATCCCCTTCCCCTTCATCGCCTCCGTGGGCGGCTGGATCGTCCGCGAGGTCGGCCGCCAACCGTGGATCGTGTACGGCGAGTTGACGGTCGAGGACGCGTTGTCCCACGTGGGGAAGACCTCGCTGCTGCTGTCCTGCGTGCTCTTCATCGCCATCTTCGTCGCACTGGCGGTGACGAACTGGACCCTGATCACGAAGTTCGCCATCCGCGGCCCCGACGCCACACAGCTCGGCGTCAGCGAGCCACTGCCGGACGACCTCCCCGAGGGCCCCGGAGGCAGCGCCGAAGAGAAGCAGCCGGTACCCGCCCTCTGAGCCGGGCCGACCCGGCACACCCCCCCGAGATGAACCCCCTGCTGTAACGGAAAGTTGAGCGAGATGAGTCTGGAGACCGTCTGGCTGGCCCTACTCGGCCTGCTACTCGCCGGGTACTTTGTACTCGGCGGCTACGACTACGGCGCGCAGATGCTGCACCCCTTCCTCGGCCGGAACGGTGAGGAGGAGAAGCGCACCAGCGGAAACGCCGCCCTCGACGCCATCGCGCCGTTCTTCCTGGGCAACGAGGTCTGGCTGGTCGCCTTCGCCGGAGTCATGTTCGGTGCCTTCCCGCACCTCGAAGGCACCCTCCTGTCCGGCCTGTACCCGCTGATCGTGTCGATCCTCGCAGGACTGGTCCTCGGCAACGCCGCGGTCCAGCTGCGCCGGCGCTCCCAGAGCGCCCGCGGCCGCGGGGCGTGGGACGTCCTGATCGTGGTCGGCGGCGCCGTCCCTGCCGTGTGCTGGGGACTCGTCGTGGGGCTGCTGCTCCACGGCGTGCCCCGCCGCGCCGACGGCAGCTTCCACATCGGCTTCGGCGAGGTGTTCTCGCCGTTCGTGCTCGCCTGCGGCGTCACCGCCGCACTGCTCTTCGCGGTGCACGGGGCGACCTTCGTCGCCCTGCGCTCCGAGCCCGAACTCGCCGCCAAGGCGCGCAAGATGGCCGCCAACCTGCTCGTCGGCGTCGCCGCCGTCGGAGCCCTCGCGCTACTCCTCACGGTCTTCGGCGCGGGCGCCGACATGACGAACCGCACCACGTCGTGGATCATCGCCGCCCTGATCGTGGCCGCGCTCGCCGCCGCCTGGTGGTACCTCAGCCGCGGCCACAACGTCCTGGCGTTCGCCGCCACCTGCTGCGCCACCGCGCTGCCGGTGCTGCTCCTGGGGGCCGGTCACTACCCGTACCTCCTGACCACCGGGGCCGGTGCGGGTCTGGACATCGACCACGCCATCACGGACGACGCCACGCTGAAGATCCTGAGCGGCTTCGGGGTCCTGGTGATCCCGACGATCCTCGCCTACCAGTTCTGGAGCTGGTGGGCCTTCCGGGGGCGGACGGGCCAGCGCCACCCCAGCTACTTCTGACCCCCGGAAAGCAAAGAGAGGGATCCCAACGATGAAGCCCGTCGAACGCCGACTGATGCGGGAAATCCCGGCACTGCGGCGCCACATGACGTACTCCTCGGTGCTGGCCCTGGCGGGCGCCGGGCTCATCGTCACCCAGGCCGTCCTGCTGGCGACGGCGCTCGCGGACGGCTTCGCCGGACACGGGATCCGCACCGGCACCCTGGCCGCGCTGGGCACCGTCATGGCCCTGCGCGCCCTGCTCACCTGGGTCCGCGGCGCGCTCGCCCAGCGCGCCGCGGCCGACGCCAAGGCCACCCTGCGCGACCGCATCACCGGACAGCTGCAGCGGACGGCACCGCTGCGCCTCGCGGACCGCCGCCACGGCGAGACGGCCACGCTCCTCACCCGAGGCCTCGACGCCCTCGACCCCTACGTCGTCGGCTACCTGCCCACCATGGCGGCCGTCGCGGTCGTACCCCTCACCGTGGTCGCCTGGGTCGGCTGGACCGACTGGACCTCGGCCCTGATCATCGTCATCACCCTGCCGCTGATCCCCGTCTTCGGCGCGCTGGTCGGCATGCACACCGCCCAACGCACCGCCCGCCAATGGCGGTTGCTCTCCCGCCTCGGCGGCCACTTCCTCGACGTGGTGGCCGGACTGCCGACGCTGCGCGCCTTCGGCCGCGACCGCCACCAGATCAAGGTGGTCCGCGAGATGGCGGAGGCCCACCGGCGGGCCACCATGCGGACCCTGCGCGTGGCGTTCCTCTCCTCCCTCGTCCTGGAGACGGTCGCCACCCTCTCCGTGGCCCTGGTGGCCGTCCCGGTCGGACTGCGGCTGCTGCACGGCGACGTCGGCCTGCACACCGCCCTGGTCGTGCTCTTCCTCGCCCCCGAGGCGTATCTGCCGCTGCGCGCCATGGGCGGCGCCTTCCACGACAGCGCCGAGGGCATCGCGGTGGCCGAACGGGTCTTCACCGCACTCGACGACGAGGACGCCTCCCCGGCCGACGCCGACCGCGCCGCCGCGCCCGACGCCCGCACGGCGGAACTCACCCTCCACGACGTCACCGTCCACTACCCGGGCCGCACCGAGCCCGCCCTCAGCAACGTCTCCCTGACCATCAGCCCCGGCGAGCACGTCGCCCTGGTCGGCCCGAGCGGCGCGGGCAAGTCCACGCTGCTCTCGCTGCTCCTCGGCTTCGTCACCCCCGCGTCGGGTCGGGTCGAGGCCGGCGGCACCGATCTCGCCGGTCTCGACCCCGACGACTGGTGCACCCAGGTGGCGTGGGTGCCGCAGCGCCCGCACCTGATCGCGGGGACCGTCGCCGAGAACATCCGCCTCGGCCGCCCCGACGCGAGCGACGCAGAGGTACGGGAAGCGGCCCGCGCCGCCTCCGCCGACCTCTTCGTCGAGGAGCTGCCCCGCGCGTACGACACCGTGCTCGGCGAGCACGGCGCCGGGCTCTCCGCCGGTCAGCGCCAGCGGATCGCGCTGGCCCGCGCGTTCCTCAAGGACGCCCCCGTGCTGCTCCTCGACGAACCGACCGCCCACCTCGACCCCGAGAGCGAGGCCGCCGTCACGCGCGCCACCGTCGCCCTCATGCGCGGCCGCACCGCGATCGTGGTCGCCCACCGCACGAGCCTGCTGCCGCACGCCGACCGGATCGTCACCGTACGAGCGGGCGCCGTCTCCCTCCCCGGAGCCGCCCCGACACCCTCCCTCGACCTCGATCCCGCGCCCGCGCTCGCACCGGCGTCCTCGGAAAGGCTGGTGGTCTCATGACCTCGTACGTCGTCAAGGCCGCCGCCCCCGGACGCGCCCGCGCCCCCCGCCCCACCGCCCGCCTCCTGCACCACCTCCTGCCGTACTGGCGCAGGCTGCTGCCCGCCGCCCTCGCCGCGGCCGGGAGCGAGCTCGCCGCCGCCGCGCTGATGGCCACCGCTGCCTGGCTCATCACCCGCGCCGCCGAACAGCCGCCCCTCTCCGCGGTCAGCGTCGCGATCGTCGCCGTGCGGGCCCTGGCCCTCGGCCGCGGGGTGCTCCGCTACACCGACCGGCTCCTCGGCCACGACGGCGTGCTGCGGGCCGTCGCCGGGTTCCGCGCCCGGGTGTTCGAGGCGCTGGTGCCGCTCGCGCCCGCGGGCACCCCCGCCTTCCGCAGCGGCGACCTGCTGACCCGCCTCGTCGACGACGTCGACGCCGCACAGGACCTGCTGCTGCGCGTCATGATCCCGGCCACGGCGGCGTTCGTGGTCGCCGCGGCCGCCACCGGCACGGTCATGGTGCTGCTGCCGGGCGCCGGGCTGCTGCTCGGTGCGCTGCTCGCCGTGGCGGGCATCGTCGTGCCCGCCCTGGTGCTCGTACTGTCCCGCCGTGCGGGCCGCGTGGAGAAGGCGGCGCGCGCCGAACTCGCCGCCGTCACCGTCGACCTGACCCAGGGCGCCGCCGACCTCGCCGCCTACGGCGCCCGTGGCCGCACCCACGACCGGGCCCGCGGCATCACGGCACGGATCGCGGGGCTGGAGCGCCACAAGGCGCTGACCACCTCGCTCGCCCAGGCCATGGTGCTGGTGCTGCAGGCCGTGGCGACGGTCGGCGTCACCTGGCTCGCGCTCCGCGCCCACGCGGCGGGCGACCTGCCCGCCGTGCAGCTCACCGTCCTCGCGGTCCTCGCGCTCGTCTCCTTCGAGGCGCTCGCGCCGCTGCCCGCCGCCGCCCGCCGCTTCGTCGAGGTCCGGGCCTCCGCACAGCGCCTCGCCGACCTCTTCGACACCCCGGCGCCCGTCGCCGACCCACAAGCCCCGGACCCGCTGCCCACCGACGAGCCGCTCGACGTGACCATCACCGACCTGCGGGTCCGCCACCTCCAGGACAATCCCCCGGCCCTGGACGGCGCGACCCTGCATCTGCCGGCAGGTCGTCGAGTGGTACTCATCGGGGCCAGCGGGTCCGGTAAATCCACGCTGATCGCCGCCCTCATGCGGTTCGTGCCGTACGAAGCGGGCAGCATCCGTGTCGGCGGGCGCGAACTCAGCGCCTGCACCGGCGCCGCTGCCCGCCGCGCCATCACCGGCATGACGCAGGACGCGCACGTCTTCCACGCCACGATCCGCGCCAACCTCGTCCTCGCGGCCCCGGACGCCACCGACGCCGAATTGCGCGAGGCGGCCCGCAGGGCCAGGATCCTGGACTGGATCGAGTCGCTGCCGCAGGGCTGGGAGACCGTACTCGGCGGGGACGGCGCCACCGTGTCGGGCGGTCAGCGCCGACGCCTGCTCCTGGCTCGCGCGCTCCTCGCCGACCCGCCCGTCCTCGTCCTGGACGAACCCACGGAGGGTCTGGACCCGGACACCGCGGCCGAGGTGCTCGCCGACATCCTCGACGCCACCCGCGGCCGCACCACGCTCCTGGTCACCCACGAGCGCGCGGGCCTCGCGGGCGCCGACGAGATCGTCACCCTGGACCGTGGCCGGATCCGCCCCGCCACCCACGAGGACTTGGACTCCGCGACGGACGGAGTGGCCGCCATGGCGCTCTGAGAGCCTGTGTCATGACATCGGCCGGGGTCATGACACAGGCTCTGAGCCGCCCCGAACCGTAGCCGGACGCGCGCCGAGTCCCTCTTGCCAAGCCCCCGCGACAAGCCGAGGATTGTCCCTCCTCGGACGAGGGTGCGCGAGCGGAGTGAGGAGCGAAGGCCATGGATTTCGGACTCGTACTGCAGACCGACCCGCCCGCCTCGGAGGTCGTCGGGCTGATGAGGCGCGCGGAGCGCAACGGCTTCCGCTACGGCTGGACCTTCGACTCGTCCGTGCTGTGGCAGGAGCCGTTCGTCATCTACAGCCGCATCCTCGAACACACCACGCGGCTCACCGTCGGCCCCATGGTCACCAACCCGGGCACCAGGACCTGGGAGGTCACCGCGTCGACCTTCGCGACGCTCAACGACATGTACGGCAACCGCACCGTCTGCGGCATCGGGCGCGGCGACTCCGCGATGCGCGTCGCGGGACGCAGGCCCAACACCCTGGCCAGGCTCGGCCAGGCGATCGACGTCATCCGTGACCTCGCCGAGGGGCGCAGCACCGACATCGGCGGGCAGACGCTGCGGCTGCCGTGGGTCAAGGACGGCAAACTGCCGGTGTGGATGGCGGCGTACGGCCCGAAGGCGCTGGCGCTCGCCGGGCAGAAGGCCGACGGATTCATCCTGCAGCTCGCCGACCCGTATCTGACGGAGTGGATGGTGAAGGCCGTGCGGGACGCGGCCGCCGACGCGGGGCGCGACCCGGCGGACGTCAAGATCTGCGTGGCCGCGCCCGCCTACGTCGGCGACGACCTCGCGCACGCCCGCGAGCAGTGCCGGTGGTTCGGCGGCATGGTCGGCAACCACGTGGCGGATCTGGTCGCCAAGTACGGCGAGCACTCCTCGATGGTGCCGGAGGCTCTCACCGCGTACATCAAGGCCCGCGAGGGGTACGACTACAGCCACCACGGGCGCACCGGGAACCCCGACACCGCCTTCGTGCCCGACGAGATCGTCGACCGCTTCTGTCTCCTGGGCCCCGTCGAAGCGCACCTCGAACGGCTGCGTGAGCTGCGGGAGTTGGGCGTCGACCAGTTCGCGCTGTACGCGATGCACGACGCGCGCGAGGACGTCATCGACACGTACGGCTCCGCGATCGTCCCGGAGTTCTCGTAACCATGGCCATGGAATGATCCCCGCGTGACCGTCACCGTCGTATCCGGACCGTTCAGACAGGCCGTGGCCCTTGTGGCGACGGCCCTGCTCCTGACGGGCTGCGGACTCTCCGAGGAGCTGGAGCGCGAGACGAACCCGGAGGGGCGGCCGCCGTCCTCGGGGGCGAGGCCGCCCGCACCGGCCACGCACACTCCGGCGGCCCGCCTGCCCGATGAGCCCGATGAGCCCGACAACACCCCGCGCTGCCCGAAGTCGGGCGTCACCATGTCGCCCGGCATGGTGACCGCCGCCATGGGGCTGCGCGCGATGTCCGTGACGATGACCAACTGCGGTGACGGCGCGCGCGAGGTCGACGGCTACCCCGACATCCGCGTCCGCGGCCTGGACCGCGAACTCTTCGACGTGACGGTGCTCAAGGGCACGGAGCCGGTCACCACCATGGACGACCCCGGGCCGCGCCGTATCGTGCTCCGGCCGGGGGAGTCCGCGTACACCTCGCTCGTGTGGCGGTACTCGGCCGTCGACGCGTCCACCCGCCGGGGCAGCGGCGTCTACGTGGAGATAGGCCCCGCCAAGGGCACACCGAGGCAGACCATCGAGCCGGACGGCGGCCTCGACATCGGCGAGACCGGCATGCTCGGCACGACGGCATGGCAGAAGAGCCCGTCGGACGACCGCTGAAGCAGCCGCGCGGCACGGTCAGGGCACGCGGGCCGTCCACTCCGCGGTCGCGAACTTGGTCCGCACGAGCTCCCGGGCGCGCGCCATCTCCTCGTCGGTGACCTTCCCCTCGGCAAGGCCGTAACGGCCGCGGAAGGAGTCGATCATGCGGTCGATGACCGCCTCGCGCGGCAGCCCGGTCTGACGGCGCAGCGGGTCGACCCGCTTCTTGGCGCTCCGCGTGCCCTTGTCGGAGAGCTTCTCCTTGCCGATGCGCAGCACTTCGAGCATCTTGTCCGCGTCGATGTCGTACGACATCGTCACGTGGTGCAGCACCGCGCCCGGCGCGCCGCCCGGCGCCACCGTGCGCTTCTGCGCGGCACCCGCGATCTTCCCCGCGTCCGTCGCGATGTCGTTCAGCGGCTGGTACCACGCCTTGATCCCCATGTCGGCGAGGGCGCCGAGCACCCAGTCGTCGAGATAGGCGTAGCTGTCCTGGAAGGAGAGTCCCTGGACGAGGGCGTCGGGGACGGAGAGCGAGTACGTGATGGTGTTGCCCGGCTCCACGAACATCGCCCCGCCGCCCGAGATCCGGCGCACGACGTCGATGCCGTGCCGGGCCGCGCCCTCCGCGTCCACCTCGTTGGCGAGCGACTGGAAACTGCCGATGATCACCGAGGGCGAGGCCCACTCCCACACGCGCAGGGTCGGCGGACGGCGGCCCGCCGCGACCTCCTGGGTCAGCACCTCGTCGAGGGCCATGTGCAGCGCGGGCGGCTGCGGCTCCTCGTGGATCAGCTGCCAGTCGTAGTCGGTCCAGTCCGTCGCGTGTGCGAGGGCGCGGCGGACGGCGACCCCGATGCCCTCCGACGTCAGGCCGTACATGACGGTGCCCTCGGGCAGCGCGGAGTCGATGCGGGCGGCGAGGCCCGGGGCGTCCGTGTCGGCGGGGGCGCCGTTCAGCGCGCCGTTGATCGCGTCGAGCGCCTCGTCGGGTTCGAGGAAGAAGTCACCGGCCACGCGGGTGTTCCGCAGCTCGCCGCCCTCGACGTCCAGATCCACGACGACGAGCTTGCCGCCGGGAACCTTGTACTCACCGTGCACCGTGCTTCCTCCAGGCCCGCGGGACACAACGCCCTCGGCTCGATGTTTCCGAATCGTCCCCCAACGCTAGCCGAGCGCGGGAATGTCCCCGATGTGTGCGCCGTGCGGGGGACCGTGCACCGGACGGCGCATCCGTGGGCGGCCGACCGTCCGAAGGACAGGGGGAAGGAACACCCGGCCCACTGGAGTCCGCACCATGCACATCTCGGTCGTCCTGTTCACCTCTGATCTGCGGGTGCACGACCATCCGCCGCTCCGCGCCGCCGTCACCGGCGCGGACGCGGTGGTGCCGCTCTTCGTCCGCGACCGGGCCATCGCCGACCTGGGCGACGCGGGACCGAACCGGGAGGCGTTCCTCGCCGACTGCCTGGCCGACCTCGACCGTCAGCTCCGGGACCGCGGCGGGCGGCTCGTGGTGCGCAAGGGCGACCTCGTCGAACAGGTGCGCTCCGTCGTCGAGGCGGCGGACGCCGACGAGGTCCACATGGCGGCCGGGGTCAGCCGGTACGCGCACGCCCGCGAGCGGCGGCTGCGCGAGGCGCTGGAGCGGGACGGCCGACGCCTGTACGTCCACGACGCCGTGGTCACCGCCGTCACCCCCGGATCCGTGACCCCGGCCAACTCCGACCACTTCGCCGTCTTCACCCCGTACTTCCGCCGCTGGACCGAGAAGGGCGTGCGGCCCGTGCTCGCCGCCCCGCGCACCGTGCGCGTCCCGGACCACGTCAGCTCCCACTCGTACCCCTCCCGCAAGGAGATGGACGGCCTCTCACCGGGCCTCGCCGAGGGCGGCGAGAGCGTCGGCCGTGCCCTCTGGCGGGCCTGGCTGCGCAACGGCATCGACCGGTACACCGAGAACCACGACGCCCTGGCGGCCGACGCCACCTCGAAGCTCTCGCCGCATCTGCACTTCGGCACGCTGTCCTGCGCCGAACTCGTGCACGCCGCCCGCAAGCGGTCGTCCCAGGGCGCCGAGGACTTCGTCCGGCAGCTGTGCTGGCGCGACTTCCACCACCAGGTGCTCGCCGCCCGCCCGGCAGCGGCCGCCGCCGACTACCGCACGCGCGGTGACCGCTGGCGCTCCGGGAAGTCGGCGGACCGCGACATCCGCGCGTGGCAGGAGGGGAACACGGGATACCCGGTCGTCGACGCGGCCATGCGCCAACTGCGGCACGAGGGGTGGATGCACAACCGCGGCAGACTCCTGACCGCGAGCTTCCTCACCAAGACGCTGTACGTCGACTGGCGGGT
The DNA here is from genome assembly GCF_056437465.1 of Streptomyces sp. NPDC042371. Lineage (NCBI taxonomy): Bacteria > Bacillati > Actinomycetota > Actinomycetes > Kitasatosporales > Streptomycetaceae > Streptomyces > Streptomyces sp. NPDC042371. The sequence continues at coordinate 15,020 of NZ_JBWKAP010000004.1, forward strand.
GGGCGCCCGGTACTTCCAGCAGCTCCTCGTCGACGGCGACCTCGCCAACAACCAGCTCAACTGGCAGTGGGTGGCCGGGACCGGCACGGACAGCCGCCCCAACCGGGTGCTCAACCCCGTGCTCCAGGCCAAGCGTTACGACCCCGACGGCACGTACGTACGCCGTTGGGTGCCCGAACTCGCCGACCTGCGCGGCGCCGCGGTCCACGAGCCGTGGAAGCTGTCCGGGGAGGAGCGCGCGCGGTACGACTACCCCGAGCCGCTCGTCGAACTGTCGGAGGGGCTCGACCGGTTCAGGAGGGCTCGGGGTATCGAGTGACGGGGTCGGGGCGGGGTCGGAGTGACGCCGCCCATCAAGTCGATGTGATGCTGTCCATCAGGGAGTACACCGCCTTCAGCGCGTCGGCCCCCGGCGGCAGGGCGGGCGGGCGGCCGATGAGCGGCCGTTCCGTGAAACCGGTGTCCAGGCGCGGCGAGCGGATGTCGAGGACCGCGACGGACCGCGGCGCGAGCTCCTCGGTGAGCACGCCGAGCCAGCCGCTCAACGCCGCCTTGGACGCGGTGTAGTCGGCGCTGCCCGCGAGGCCGTCCGCGCTGTCCGGGCCCGCCGGGCCGGGCACCCCTCCGGTCATCGCCAGGAGGAACCCCTTGTCCGCCACCACCGGAGCCGCGCCCCTCAGCACCGCCATGGGACACAGCGCGTTGACCGTCAGGAGATGCCCTGCCATCGCGTTCGACACGTCCTCCACCGCGCCGTAGCCCGCCGCCCCGACCGTCACGAGCACCCCATCCAGCCCCGAAAGCGCACGCTCCGCCCACGGCCCCAGCGTGGAGCACTGGTCCAGGTCGCACGCCTCGAAGCAGCGGGCGGGCGGCCCGCCGAGGTCGCGTGCGAGAGCCGCAAGGCGTACGTGATTGCGACCGGCCAGCGCCAGCTGTGCGCCGCGCTCCGCCAGCGCGCACGCGGCGAGACCGCCGAGAACGCCGGTGGCCCCGGCCACCAGGATGCGGGCACCCGAGATTTCCATTCGTCTTCCTCCAAAGGGGGCAAGGGCAGAGGGGCGGGAGGGGTGGGTCGATGCCCGGTACTTCACGCCGACGGTGCGGAACGGATGCGCTGTCCGCAGACCGGTTGCGCGGCGCCCGGCACCGGCGGGCCCTCCGGCGTCAACCCCTCCCGCAGCGCGCGCAGACCGCGCCGCATGTGGCTCTTGACCGTGCCGAGCGGCAGACCCGTCCGCTCGGAGATCTGGGACTGCGTCAGGTCCTCGTAGAACGCCAGCCGCAGCACCAACTGCTGCGCAGAGGGCAGGTTCGCGAGCTCGCGCTGGACGAGGATGCGGTCAAGCACCTGCTCGGCGCAGGGCCCGCCGACGGAAGGCGCCCCCTGCCGGGCACCGACGGCCGCCACGAGCACGGCGCGCCGCGTCCTGGCCGCGAGCGTGTCGGCGACCTTGTGCCGCGTGATGCCCACCAGCCAGCCCGCCAGGCCACCGGCGCCCGGCCGGTACCCGTGCCGACCGCGCCAGGCGGCGAGGAACACCTGCTGCGTCACGTCCTCCGCGTCCGGTCCTTCGCCCAGGGCGCGCCCGGCGAGCCGGTGGACGAGGCGCCCCCAGCGGCGGTAGGCCGCCGAGAGACAGCGCTCGTCACCGGCGGCGACGCCTGCCGCGAGCTGATCGTCCCCGAGCAGGTCCTCGGGGAACGTGATGTCGACCGCCACCATGATGCGTACTCCTCGTGCAGGGGCCGGAGTTGACCCCAGATTGGTGACAGTCAGTGAGAGGCGACAACTTGCAGCGATTGTGCGTCGTATCGTCGCGGGATGAGAGCTGCACGGATGCCGGGCACCGCCCGGCGGGGCGATGTCGTCGGGGCGCCGATGCCGGATGCCGCGCCCACCACAGGAGCGGACGCCGCGCTGACCACGGGGAGCGTCGCCCGAAGACTGGGCGTCGCGCCGACCACGCTCCGCTCCTGGGAACGGCGTTACGGAATCGGGCCCGCCCAGCGGGAACAGGGCCGCCACCGCCGCTGGAGCCCCGACGACGTGGGACGCGTGGAGGAGATGTGCCGGTTGACCGCGCTGGGCGTGCCGCCCGCCGAGGCCGCGCGTTCGGCGCTGCAGGAGACCGCGGCCGAGATTCCGCGCCCGCGGCGCGGCAGTGACTCCGGCGCCCTCTCGCTCGGCAACGTACGCCAGGAGTGCCGGGGTCTCGCCCGAGCGGCGGTACGGCTCGACTCGCCCGCGGTAGAGACGCAACTGCGCTCCACCGTGGGGGAGTACGGCTACACCATGGGGTGGGAGGAGGTCATGGCGCCCGCCCTGCACGCCATCGGGCGCAAGTGGGCGTCGTCCGGCGAGCGGTACGTGGAGGTCGAGCACCTCCTCTCCTGGCACGTCTCCTCCGCGCTGCGGCGGGCGCCGGGCGCGGGTGTCGTGAGCGGTACGTCGGCGCCTCTCGGTCCTGTCGGGCCCGTGGGTTCCGGCGGATCCGGCGGCCCCGTCGGGCCGGTGCTGCTCACGTGTGTTCCGGGGGAGCAGCACACCCTCCCGCTGGAAGCGCTCACCGCCGTCCTCGCCGAACGGGGCGTGCCCACAAGGATGTTCGGCGCCGCGCTGCCCGCGGAGGCGTTGTACGAGGCGGTCCGGCGCATCGGTCCTTCGGCCGTGGTGCTCTGGGCGCACTCGCGGAACACCGCGGACCGGGCGCTGGTGCACCTCATCACCGAGGCGGAGTGGGGCATGCGGGGTGCCCGGACGCATCCCGCCGTGCTGATCGCGGGGCCCGGATGGTCGCCGCGGCCGGGGGCGTACGCGCCGGGGGTCGAGCGGCTGACCGGCCTGCGGACGGGGGCGGACCGGATCGAGGCGTTCTTCGTGCCCTGACCCGTGGGGCGCCGTGGCCCGACCGTCGACCGGCAGCGCGCCGGAAGTTAGCCTGCCGATCATGTTCACGACGCGCCCCACCCTGCAGGGCACCTTCGGCATGGTGTCGTCCACCCACTGGCTCGCCTCGCAGTCCGCGATGGCCGTCCTGGAGGACGGAGGCAACGCCTTCGACGCCGCGGTCGCCGCGGGGTTCGTCCTGCACGTGGTCGAACCGCATCTCAACGGGCCCGCGGGCGAGGTGCCGATCATCCTCGCGCCCGCGGGGGGAGAGGTGCGCGTGCTCTGCGGTCAGGGGTGCGCGCCCGCGGGCGCGACGGTCGACCACTACCGCTCCCTCGGGCTCGACCTGGTGCCCGGCACCGGTCCGCTCGCCGCGGCGGTGCCCGGCGCCTTCGACGCATGGATGCTGCTCCTGCGGGACCACGGCACGAAGTCCCTCGCGGACGTCCTCAAGTACGCCATCGGGTACGCGGAGGACGGGCACGCCCCCGTGGAGCGGGTCGGCGAGACCGTGGCGACGGTACGGGAACTCTTCGAGCGGGAGTGGCCCTCGTCGGCCGAGGTCTACCTTCCCGGCGGGCGGCCGCCGCGGCCCGGCGAGCTGTTCCGCAATCCCGCGCTGGCTGCGACGTGGCGGCGGCTGATCGCGGAGGCGGAGGCGGAGACGGTTGGTGGGGAGGGTGATCGGTCGCGGGTGGCGGAGATCGAGGCCGCGCGTGAGGTGTGGCGGGGTGGATTCATCGCCGAGGCGCTCGTGCGGCAGGCGGGGCGGCCGACGATGGACACGAGTGGTGAGCGGCACGTGGGGACGCTCACCGCGGAGGATCTGCGCGGGTGGGCGGCCTCCTACGAGGCCCCTGTCACGTACGACTGGAACGGCTGGACCCTGTGCAAGGCCGGGGGCTGGAGTCAAGGTCCCGCGTTCCTGCAGCAGTTCGCGCTGCTGCCGGGGGACGTCGACGAGCTTCCGGAGTACGGATCCGCCGAGTACGTCCACCTCCTGGTCGAGGGCTGCAAGCTGGCGATGGCGGACCGGGAGGCCTGGTACGGGGACGACGAGTCTGTCGGGGCCGCTGTGCGTGAGCTGCTCTCCGCCGAGTACAACGCGGAGCGGCGGCGGCTCATCGGGGAGAAGGCGTCGCGCGACCTGCGGCCCGGGTCGCCCGGCGGGCGCGAGCCGCGGCTCTCCGCGCATGCGCTCGCGGTGGCTTCGGGGGATGCCCCGGGGGCGGACGTGTGGGGCGGTACGGCGGCGGCCGGGGCGGGGGAGCCGACGGTGGCCGGGGACGGGGGGACGCGCGGCGACACGTGCCATGTCGACATCGTCGACCGCTGGGGCAACATGCTGTCCGCCACGCCGAGCGGCGGCTGGCTGCAGTCCAACCCGGTCGTGCCCGAGCTCGGGTTTCCGCTGGGGACGCGGCTCCAGATGACGTGGCTGGAGGAGGGCCTCCCGAACTCGCTCACCCCCGGCAGGCGCCCCCGCACGACGCTGTCCCCCTCCATGGCGCTGAAGGACGGCGTGCCCGTGGTGGCCTTCGGTACGCCCGGGGGAGACCAGCAGGACCAGTGGCAGGTGCACTTCTTCCTGGGGATGGTGATGCGGGACGCGGTACGGGGCGGGCTCGACCTCCAGGGCGCCATCGACGCGCCCAACTGGCACACGGAGTCGTTCCCCGGCTCGTTCCACCCCCGCGAAATGCGCCCGGGAAGCCTCACGGTCGAGTCCCGCACGGATCCCGCGGTAGTGGAGGAGCTGCGGCGGAAGGGGCATGTGGTGACGGTGGGGGGCGCGTGGTCGGAGGGCCGGTTGTGCGCGGTGGCGCGGGACGCGGGGAGCGGGGTGCTGTCGGCGGGGGCCAATGCGCGGGGGATGCAGGGGTACGCGGTGGGCCGGTGAACTGGCGGGGCGCCTCGGGAGGGGCGCCCCCAGGGGTTTCCCGGGAGTTCAGGGGGTGTTTTCCGGGGGCGTACGGGATGTCAGTGGGGCGTGCTCTCATGGGGGGCATGATCGAAGATTTTCTGACGCACGGTGTACGCGACGTGGAAGAGGCTCTCCGCAAGGCCGCCGCGGCGGAGGTCACCCCCCGCTTCCGGCAGCTCGCAGAGGGCGACATCGTGGAGAAGAGCGGCCCGCACGACATGGTGACCGTCGCCGACCGTCTCGCGGAGGAGCAGCTGACCGCCGACCTCGCCGCGCTGCTCCCGGGGTCGGTCGTCGTCGGTGAGGAAGCGGTGCACGCCGACCCGTCGACGTACGAGGCGATACACGGAGACGCCCCGGTCTGGATCGTCGACCCCGTGGACGGAACGCGACAGTTCGTGAACGGGAACCCGGGGTTCTGCATGCTGGTCGCCCTCGCCGTGGGCGGCGAGGTGCAGGCGTCCTGGACGTACGCGCCGGTGCTGGACGAGATGGCCGTCGCCGTCCGCGGCCAGGGCGCGTGGCTGAACGGAGAGCGGCTGGTGGCGGGCTCGCCCGCACCCGGCACGGACGTGGAGGTGGCGACCTCGCACCCGGACTTCACCACCGAGGACCAGAAGCGGGCCCTGACGGGACTCGTGATCGACGGCGTGCGCCCGCGGCCCTGCGGCTCCGCCGGGCTCGAGTACCTGGCCATCGCCAGGGGCGAGCTGGACGCCGTCGCCTTCTCGTGGGAGCTGGCCTGGGACCACGCCGCCGGACTGCTGCTCGTCGCGGAGGCCGGTGGCGCCGACCTGACGCTCACGGGGGAGCCGTTCCGGATAGGCGGCGGCAATGCCCTGCCCTTCACCGCGGCCCGCGACGCCGCCACCGCCCGCCGGGTCGCCGACCTGCTCGCGGCGGGCGCCTGAGAGGGGCTCGAGGGAGGGCGGAGGTCGCCCGCCTATCCTGGGCGGCAGAGGCCATCGGCTGACAAAGGAGTCCGAAGGTGCCGTCGATGCTTGATGCCGTCGTCGTGGGGGCGGGACCGAACGGTCTCACCGCTGCCGTGGAGCTGGCCCGCCGCGGCTTCTCCGTGGCCGTTTTCGAGGCCAAGAGCACCGTGGGGGGCGGCGCGCGCACCCAGGAGCTGACGCTCCCCGGATTCCGGCACGACCCCTGCTCCGCCGCCCATCCGCTGGGCATCAACTCCCCGGCGTTCCGCACCATGCCCCTCGACCGGTACGGACTGGAGTGGCTGCAGCCCCCGCTGCCCATGGCCCACCCCTTCCCGGACGGCACCGCAGCCGTCCTGTCCCGTTCCGTCGCCGAGACCGCCGCCTCCTTCGGACCGCGCGACGCGGGGGCGTACCGCAGGCTGATCGAGCCCTTCCTGCCCAAGTGGGACGTGCTGCTGAGGGACTTCATGTCCCTGCCGATGAGCTCGCTGCCGCGGGACCCCGTGACCCTCGCCCGGTTCGGCCTCGCGGGCCTGCCGCCGTCGACGTGGCTGATGCGGCGCTTCCGCGACGAGCGGGCCCGCGCGCTGTTCGCCGGGCTCGTCGCGCACGTCATCGCCCCGCTCGACGGCATCGTCACCGGCGGAGTCGGCATGGTCTTCGCGCTGGCCGCGCACGCCCGCGGCTGGCCCCTCGCCCGGGGCGGCTCGCAGTCCATCTCCGACGCCCTCGCCGCGTATCTGAAGGACCTCGGCGGCACCGTCCACACGGACTACGAGGTCAAGCGGCTCGACGACCTGCCGCCCGCCCGTGCCTACGTCTTCGACACCTCACCGACCGCCCTGGCCAGGATCGCCGGGCTCGGCCGCGCCTACGCGGGGTACCGGTACGGCGCAAGCGCCTTCAAGATCGACTACGCGCTCGACGGCCCCGTCCCCTGGACCGCCGAGGAGCCGCGCACCGCGGGGACCGTGCAGGTCGGCGCGAGCAGCAAGGAGATCGGCGCCGCACTGCACGCCGCGTCGCGCGAGGGACGGGCGCCGGACGCGCCGTTCCTGATCACCGTGCAGCCCAGCGTCGTCGACCCCTCCCGCGCCCCGGCGGGCAAGCACGTCTTCTGGGCGTACGGCCATGTGCCCAACGGCTGGCAGGGCGACCTCACCGACGCCATCGAGCGGCAGCTGGAGCGCTTCGCCCCCGGCTTCCGCGACCGCGTCCTCGCGCGCGCCACGGCGGGCCCGCCCGAGCTCGCCGCGCACAACGCCAACTACGTGGGCGGTGACATCGCCTGCGGCGCCGCGAGCGGGCTGCAGTTGCTGCTGCGTCCCAAGCTCTCCCTCTCGCCGTACAACACCCCGCATCCCGCCGTCTTCATCTGTTCGTCCGCGACGCCCCCGGGCCCCGGCGTGCACGGCATGTCCGGGCACAACGCCGCGAAGGCCGTGTGGCGCAGCCTCAGGAGCCAGGCGTGACCGTGCCCATCGTCCTGGTCCAGGGCGACATCACCCAGCAGCACGCCGACGCCATCGTCAACGCCGCCAATTCCTCGCTCCTGGGCGGCGGAGGCGTCGACGGCGCCATCCACCGGCGCGGCGGCCCCGACATCCTCGCCGACTGCCGCCGCCTGCGCGCCGCGCACTACGGCAAGGGCCTGCCCACCGGACGCGCCGTCGCGACCACCGCGGGGCGGCTCGACGCCGGGCATGTGATCCACACCGTCGGCCCGGTCTGGTCCGCCACCGAGGACCGCTCCGAGCTCCTCGCCTCCTGCCACCGCGAGTCGCTGCGCGTCGCCGCCGAGCTGGGCGCGCGTACGGTCGCGTTCCCCGCGATCTCCACCGGTGTCTACCGCTGGCCGCTGGCGGACGCGGCGCGCATCGCCGTCTCCACGGTCCGGGAGGCCGCGGACCCCGCGCTCTTCGACGAGGTGCGGTTCGTGCTGTTCGGGCAAGAGGCGTACGACGCGTTCGCGGCGGCAGTGGAGCGGTAGGACGTGCGCCGCGCCCCTGGCCGGGCGACGTCCATGTCGGATTTCCGCCAGCCGTGGCCGGGTGGAATCCGCGAAGCTTGAGGCATGCACACCGACACAGAGCGCTGTGTACGCGCCGTTCAGTCGAAGGACGCCCGCTTCGACGGCTGGTTCTTCACGGCTGTCGTCACCACGCGGATCTACTGCCGTCCCAGCTGCCCGGTCGTGCCGCCCAAGGCCGAGAACATGACGTTCTACCCGAGCGCCGCCGCCTGCCAGCAGGCCGGTTTCCGGGCCTGCAAGCGATGCCGTCCGGACAGCAGCCCCGGCTCCCCCGAATGGAACCAGCGGGCCGACCTCGTCGCCCGTGCCATGCGTCTGATCAGCGACGGCGTCGTCGACCGCGACGGCGTCCCCGGCCTCGCCGACCGCCTCGGCTACAGCACCCGGCAGGTCGAGCGGCAACTGCTCGCCGAGCTCGGCGCCGGACCCCTCGCGCTCGCCCGCGCCCAGCGCGCCCAGACCGCGCGACTGCTCATCGAGACGACCGCACTGCCCATGGCGGAGATCGCCTTCGCCGCCGGGTTCGCCTCGATCCGCACCTTCAACGACACGGTGCGCGAGGTCTTCGCGCTGGCCCCGGGGGAGCTGCGCGCCCGCGCGCCGAAGGGCACCGGCACGACGGGGCCAGGGACCGTGCCGTCCGGGGGCGCGGGCGGCGTCCTCTCGCTGCGGCTGCCGTTCCGCGCGCCCCTCAACCCCGACAACCTCTTCGGGCACCTCATCGCCACCGCAGTGCCCGGAGTCGAGGAGTGGCGGGACGGGGCGTACCGCAGGACCCTGAGCCTCCCCTACGGGCACGGCGTCGCTGCCCTCACCCCGCACCCCGACCACATCGGCTGCCGACTCTCCCTCACCGACCTGCGCGATCTCACCATCGCCATCAGCCGCTGCCGCCGCATGCTCGACCTGGATGCCGATCCGGCCGCCGTCGACGGCCAGCTGAGGGCCGATCCGCTGCTCGCGCCGCTCGTCGACAAGGCCCCGGGCCGCCGCGTGCCGCGCACCGTCGACGAGGCCGAGTTCGCCGTACGAGCCGTCCTCGGCCAGCAGGTGTCCACCGCCGCCGCCCGGACCCACGCGGCCCGCCTCGTCACCGCGCACGGCCGTCCCGTCGAGGACCCCGAGGGCGGCCTCACCCACCTCTTCCCCACCCCCGAGGAGCTCGCCGCGCTCGACCCCGAGTCCCTCGCCCTGCCCCGCAGCCGCCGGGCCACCCTGACGACGCTGGTGGGTCACCTCGCCGACGGCAGCCTCCGCCTCGGCGTGGAGAGCGGCTGGGACGAGGCCCGCGCCCGCCTCACCGAGCTCCCCGGCTTCGGCCCCTGGACGGTCGAGGTCATCGCGATGCGCGCGCTCGGCGACCCGGACGCGTTCCTCCCCTCCGACCTGGGTATCCGGCGTGCCGCACAGGAGTTGGGCCTGCCGCACACCCCCGCCGCGCTCACCGCACGCGCCGCCGCCTGGCGGCCCTGGCGGGCCTACGCGGTCCAGTACCTGTGGGCCATCGACGACCATCCGATCAACTCGATCCCCGCGTAAGGGACATCACTCATGGAACGCCTGCACACCCTCATCGACAGCCCCTACGGGCCCCTCACGCTCGTCGCCACCGACGGCGTCCTCAGCGGTCTCTACATGACCGAGCAGCGGCACCGCCCGCCCGAGGAGACCTTCGGCGACCGCGATCCGGCGCCGTTCGGCGAGGCGATCAGTCAGCTGGAGGCCTACTTCGCCGGGGAGTTGACGGAGTTCGACGTGCCGCTGCGGCTCGACGGCACGCCGTTCCAGCGCACGGTCTGGCACGGGCTCCAGCAGATCCCGTACGGAGAGACCCGTACGTACGGCGAACTCGCCGAAGCCCTCGGCAAACCGAACGCCTCGCGCGCGGTCGGACTCGCCAACGGCAAGAACCCGATCGGCGTCATCGTCCCCTGCCACCGCGTCATCGGCGCCAACGGCAGCCTGACGGGGTACGGCGGCGGACTCGACCGCAAGCAGCGGCTGCTCGCCTTCGAGGGAGGGGCGGCGGGGGCGGCCGAGGACGCGCTCTTCTGAGATCCGGGGGCCGCACTTCCCAGACCCGGGGACGCGCCGGGTCAGCCGACCCGGTGCCCGTTCTCCAGCTCAGCCGGGCCACCGCCGTGCGCCAGTACGTCGAGCGCGGCGGCGACCCGTCGGCCCAGCTCGCCGGGCAGGTACTCCGCGAGCTCCTCGGGGGCCACCAGCCGCCAGGAGAGCAGCTCCGCCTCCTGCAGCCTGACAGACTTCAGCTGTTCGGTGCCGAGCACCCCGCCGTCGTACAGGTACGCCACCAGCGGCGGCCGCGGCCGCACGGGCCCCGGCGGCACCCAGTCCACCGCGAGCAGCGGCCCGGGCTCGACGTCGAGCCCGATCTCCTCGAGGGTCTCCCTGCGCGCCCCCTGCCGAGGCGTCTCGCCCTCGTCCGACTCCACGGTCCCGCCCGGCAGCGCCCACCCCTCGCGGTAGTTGGGCTCGACGAGCAGGACCCGCCCCGCCGCGTCCCGGAAGAGCGCGGCGGCCCCGACGAGGACACGGGGGAGTCCCGCGATGTACGTGGCGTAGTCCTGGATGGTCACGGGGGAAGGGTAGCCGGGGGGCGGCGGTCAGGTTCCGGTGGGCCGGGAGGCCGTCACGACGCGCAGCGTGGAGAGAGTGGCGGGGTGCTCGGGGCCCAGGACCCGTGTGCGCGCCTCGTGAACGGCCGACGCGACCTCGTGGGCCTCGGCCAGGAGCCTGGTGCCGTTGAGCGCGACCGCCAGCTCGTGACCGCTCGCCAGGGTGTCCGGGTGGTCGTCGCCGAGAGCGGACCGACGCCCCTCGTACGTGGTGCGTGCCTCGGGCACGGCTTCCTCGTGCCGGGCTGCCCGAGCTGTCCGACGACGATCCCGGCCGCGCTGTCCCCCGCGTCGGTCCACAGCGGCCCGCCGCTGAACCCCGGTCCGATCGCGGCACCCGACAGCGGCCCGTCCAGATAGCCGACGTGGCCGTCGAGCAGCTTGAGGACCGTGTCCGCGAAGGTGATCGGATCCCCGCAGCCGTGCCAGGCCCGCAGCGACTGGCCCTCGGTCATGTCCGTCCAGACCACGGGGGCGGCGCCCGCGGGCGCCGGTTCGGAGAGCAGCAGCACGCACAGGTCTCCCTGCCAGGCCGCGGTGGAGTGCCGGGGCGGCACCCACACCTCTATCTGGGCCTTGATCCGTACCGTACGCCGGGCGAATCCGACCTGGAGCACCTCGTGCACGGGTCTCGTTCCGCTCAACGGGGGCCGCCCCAGTGCCTCGTTGACCACGTGCGCACAGGTCAGCACCCGACCCGGGGAGAGCAGCGCGGCCGCGCCCACGGCCGCGTCGCCGTGCGGCCCGAGCACCGCGACGGCCTGCGGGACCCGGGTCCCCCCTGAACCACCCCACTGCTACGACCCGGTGGCGCCGCCGGGCGTCCCGTCGGCTCCCGCGCCCGGCTCTTCCGTACGCCGCCACGTCGCCGACACCGTCATGGTGGCCGACCCCTTCACCCCCGCGATGCCGAGCTTGAGGTCCTTGCCCACCTCGATGCCGAAGTCGACCGTGAACTCCGCGGGCGGGTGCTCGGCCCGGGACACCGACGCGTGCACCTCGTCCAGGAGCGGGCCGAGCGGTCGCAGCGTGGCCCGCAGCGCGTTGGCGGCGAGGGCCGTGACCCGCCCGCCGACGGAGACGGCGCCCGGCACGCCGAACTCAGGCGGCAGGTCGCCGGATTCGGGGCCTGCCCCACGTCGGCGAGCTCGACGCGCAGCGCGGCCCCGGCCAGGTCGAGTTTCAGGTACTCAGGCATGGGATCATTGTGCGGCCAACGCGACCGCCCGTGACGCCAGTTCATGGATCCCGCGCCCCACCGGTCAGTCGCCGTCCTGGCCGCGGGACCTGACGATGCGGCGGAGCCGGTGGTGCCGGTCCGGTGTCTGCTCGGTGATCGCCTCGCCGACCATCGTGCGCACCGCGTCCCGCAGCCCGTGCAGCGCGTGGCCGCGCGCGGGGCCCGCGCCCGGGTCCGCGCGCAGCTCCTTCAGGAGCGCCAGGCACAGCGTCAGCATCACCACGACGAACGGCAGCGCCACCAGGATCGTCGCGCTCTGCAGCGAGTCAAGACCGCCCGCGACCAGGAGCACCGCTGCCACTGCCGCCATGAGGACGCCCCAGGTGACGACCAGCCAGGTCGGCGGGTGCAGGGAGCCGCGGCTGCTGAGCGAGCCCATCACCAGCGACGCGGAGTCGGCGCTCGTGACGAAGTACGTCATCACGAGGAGCATCGCGACCCACGAGGTGACCGTGCCGAGCGGCAGCGCGTCCAGCATCGCGAAGAGCGAGGACTCCGCCCCTTCCTCGACCTTCCCCGCCATGTCGACCTTGCCGGTCGCGTCGAGCCGGATGCCGGTGCCGCCCATCACGCAGAACCAGACGACGGTCGCGCCGCTCGGCACGAGGAGCACGCCGATCAGGAACTCGCGGACCGTCCGGCCGTGCGAGATGCGGGCGATGAACGTGCCGACGAAGGGGGCCCAGGACAGCCACCACGCCCAGTAGAAGATCGTCCAGGAGCCGAGCCAGCCGCTGTCGGTGAAGGCGCCGGTGCGCGAGGCCATCGGGAGCAGCTGGTGGAGGTAGCCGCCGACGCTCGCCGGGATCGCGTCCAGGATGTAGACGGTCGGTCCGAGGACGAAGACGAACAGCATCAGGCAGGCGGCCAGCATGATGTTGAGGGTGCTGAGCCACTTCACGCCCTTGTGCACCCCGGAGAAGGCCGAGAGCACGAAGGCGGCGCCGAGCGAGACGATGATGATGAGCTGGAGGGTGGTCGAACTCTCCACACCCGTCGTGAGGTTGAGTCCCGTGGCGACCTGGAGCGCGCCGACGCCGAGGCTGGTCGCCGTGCCGAAGACGGTGGCGAAGACCGCGAGCAGGTCGATGAGCCTGCCGGGCAGTCCCGCCGCGCGCCGGGCGCCGATGAGCGGTACGAAGACGGCGCTGAGCCGGTTGCCGCGGCCCTTGCGGAAGCCCGCGTAGGCGAGGGCGAGGCCCACGATGCCGTAGATCGCCCAGGGCGTCAGCGTCCAGTGGAAGAAGGAGTACTCCAGGGCGATGCGGGCCGCGCCGCCGGAGCGGGGCGTCGCGGCCGAGGACGGCGGGGGGTCCAGATAGTGGGTCAGCGGCTCACCGACGCCGTAGAACATCAGGCCGATGCCCATGCCCGCGCTGAACATCATCGCGATCCACGCGAGATTCGTGAACTCGGGCCGCGCGTCGTCCGTGCCGAGACGGATCCGGCCGAAGCGGCTCAGCGCGAGGACCACGCACAGGACGAGGAAGACGTCCGCGGCGATCACGAAGAGCCAGGCGAAGTTGTCGAGGACCCAGCCGAGCGCGCTGTCGGAAGCGCGGTCGAAGGACCGCTTGCCGAGCGCGGCCCAGGCGACCACCCCGAGCACCGCGGCGACGCCGACGCCGACGACCAGGTAGTCGGGGGAGCCGTCCGGGGGTGATCCGTTCGCGGAGTCCCCGTCGTCCGGGGGAGGGCCCGCCGGACCGTCACCGGGGCGGGGGTGATCGATCATTTCCGTACTCATGACGCACCACTATGGGGCGATATGAGGGTATTTTTCGCCGGGCCACGCCGTCTCACGTCCCGGCGGCCATGGGCAGCGGCCCCTGTCTGCGGTTATGGTCGCAGCGGCGCGACTGCCTTGACGCGAGCAAGGCCCGGAAAGCAAGGGGAACAAGGTGGCGGACGCTGCAGGCACGGCGGGACACGAGCAGCAGGCGCAGCGCGTGCTCATCGCCGCGGACAAGTTCAAGGGTTCGCTCACGGCCGTGCAGGTCGCCGAGCGGGTGACGGCCGGGCTCCGCCGCGTCGCCCCCGGTACCACGGTCGAGGCGCTGCCGGTCGCCGACGGCGGCGACGGCACGGTCGCCGCGGCCGTCGCGGGCGGATTCGAGCGCCGGGAGGTGCGCGTCACGGGGCCGCTCGGCAACGAGGTGACGGCCGCGTACGCGCTGAAGGACGGCACCGCCGTGGTGGAGATGGCCGAGGCCTCGGGCCTCCAGCTGCTCCCCGAGGGCGTCTTCGCGCCGCTCACGTCCACGACGTACGGCTCCGGAGAGCTGATCCGCGCCGCGCTCGACGCGGGCGCCCGCACCGTCGTCTTCGGCGTCGGCGGCAGCGCCACGACCGACGGCGGCGCCGGGATGCTGGCCGCGCTCGGCGCGCGCTTCCTGGACGCGGACGGCGAGCCCGTCGCGCCCGGCGGCGGCCCGCTGAAGGACCTGGCCACCGCCGATCTGTCGGGCCTCGACCCACGTCTGAAGGACGTCGAGATCGTGCTCGCCAGCGACGTCGACAACCCGCTGACCGGGCCGAAGGGCGCGCCCGCGGTCTACGGGCCGCAGAAGGGCGCCGACCCGGCGGACGTCGCCGCGCTGGACGCCGCGCTGGCCCACTTCGCCACGGTCCTGGAGAAGGCGATCGGCCCCAAGGCCGCGGAGTACGCGCAGTCGCCGGGCGCCGGTGCCGCGGGCGGCATCGGGTACGGCGCGCTGGTCGGCCTCGGGGCGGGCTTCCGGCCCGGCATCGACGTCATGCTCGACGTGCTGGGCTTCGCGCCCGCCCTGGCGCGGGCCACGCTCGTCATCACCGGCGAGGGTTCGCTCGACGAGCAGACCCTGCACGGCAAGGCACCGGCCGGTGTGGCCGCCGCGGCACGGGCCGCCGGGGTCGAGGTCGTCGCGGTCTGCGGCCGCCTCGCGCTCGCCCCGGAGGTGCTCGGCAAGGCGGGCATCCGCCGCGCGTACGCCCTGACCGACGTCGAGCCGGACGTGGCGCGGTGCATCGCGGAGGCGGGCCCGATCCTGGAGACGGTGGCGGAGGGCATCGCCCGCGACTTCCTCGCCTGAGCGGGGGCCTGGGCTTGAGCCCGGGCCCACCTCATCCCGCCTCCCGATCGCCCGTGTCGAACCGGGTACGTGATCGTTTCTCCTCTACGTGAAGAGGAGTCGATCTTGACCGGCTGGGTGCAGCTCGGTGGCGGTCTCGGCATCGTCGTGAGCCTGTGCCCGGTGGGCGGTCTGACCGTTGACGCGCACGTCGGTGCGCACGTCGACACATACGTGGGGGCGCTCGACGCGGTCCTTTCCGAGCGGCTGGAGATCTGCCCCGAGGACCCGCCGGGCGCCCCGGACGAGGTCGTGCCCGAGCAGCGCGCCGGGCCCACCCCCGGCACGCCCAGCACCCCCGACACCGAAGCGGGCCCCCGGCCGGGCCCCGCCCGGCCCCCGGCCGACCGCGCGGCCCCGCCCCCCGATCCCCCCACCGCGCCCGCGGACCGCCCGCCCCGTGCCGCGCCACGCGTGCGGGAACTCCTCGTCCCCGTACGCCTGGAATCCCGCCCGCGCCCCAAGCTACCCGCGCCCGCGCCGCCGCCCCGGCCGTCCTTCTCGGCCCCCGGCTACCACGCCGCGGAGGCGCGGGAACGCGAGGGCGGACGGTCGATGGTCACCACGACGATGGTCGTCACCACCCCCGCGGTCCTCGCCGCCGCGCTGCTGCGCCCGCGCTCCCGCTCCGCCGTGTCCCGTGCGTCCGGCGCCCGCTCCCGCCCCAACCCGCCCTCCGGAGGCCCCTCGTGACGGAATGGTTCGTACTCGGCTTGGCCATGGTGCTGGCCTGCGCGGTCGTCCTGACCATGACCGTGCTCAGACACCGCCGCGTGCCCGAGGACGACGACACCAGCGAGACGCCCGACGTGCTGGAGTACATGGTGATGATGGTCGGCGTCGTGTACGCGATCGTCCTCGGCCTCGCCATCGCCGGTGTCTGGGAGGCCCGCGGGGCCGCCCAGGACGGCACCCGTGACGAGGCGCAGGCCCTGCACGAGATCACCAGGCGCGTGCAGGTCTATCCGGCGGACGCGCGGGAACGCATCCAGCGGGACGTGCGGCGCTACAGCGAGCACGTGACCACCGTCGAGTGGCCGCGCATGATCGAGGAGCACCAGCTCACCGACCGCGGTGGCACGCTCCTCGACACCCTGCGCCGGGACATCGCCGCGCGCCCGCCCGCGAGCGAGCTGGAGGCGCAGACCTACCAGCCGCTGCTCGACCAGGTGGCCGCCGCCGACGAGGCGCGCAGGGCGCGGGCCGACAACGCGGAGGAGACCCTCCCCGGAGTGGTCTGGTTCGGGCTGGTCGCCGGGGCGCTCGTCACGGTCGGGCTGATCTTCATGCTGCAGATCAGACGCTCCTCCAGGGAGCTGCTGCTGGCCGGTACCTTCAGCGCCCTGATCGCCTTCCTGCTCTTCCTCGTCTGGAACTTCGACGCGCCCTTCGGCAGGTCGGCAACGGAGACGACGACCGCCTTCCAGGACCTCATCAGCGTGTGAACGCAGCTGGCCCGCCCGGTGTGTTCACGCCGAGCGGGCCCCCTGCGAAAGCCGGTGCGCCTCCACCGCAAGCGCCACCTCCACCAGATCCCGCGGGCGTGCCAGCGAGCGCGAGGTCAGCTGTTCCAGGCGGCGCAGGCGGTTGAACACCGTGTTGCGGTGGCAGTAGAGGCGCCCCGCCGCCCGCCCCGCCGAACCCTCGCAGGCCAGCCAGGCGTCCAGCGTCTCCAACAGCACGGCCCGGTCCGCCGGTTCGAGGGCGAGCACCTCGCCGAGCACCTCCGTCACCAGCCGCCCCGCCAGCTCCGGCTGGCTCACCACCAGGGCCGTCGGCATCCGCCGGTCAAGCCGGACGATCCCCGTCGCGCCGGGCGGGCAGGTGCGCAGCGCCAGTTCCGCCAGCCGCCGGGCCCGGCCCAGCTCGGCGAGACCGCCGACCACGGGGCTGATCCCGCCGGGCCCCGGACACCGCCCGTCGAGCAGCCGGGCGAGCCCGTCCAGACCGCCCGCCTCGCCCTCCCCGCCACTCCCGCCGAGCGCGACCACGCCGACCTCGCAGTCCGTCCGCATCCGCCAGATGAAGCGGAACCCGGCCTGCTGGATCTGCCGGTGGAACGCCTCGCGCCCGTCGCGCCGCTCCACGCGCAGCACCACCACCGCGTACGGGCCGTGCTCGGGCAGATCGAGCCCGGCCGCGGCACGGGCGGCGAGGCCCGGAGCCGACCGGCCCTCCAGAAGGGCATCGAGCAGCGCCTGCAACTGCTCGTCCGTGCGCCGCCGCAGCTCCAGCTCCGTCGCGCGGTACGCGTCGGACGCCACCGCGGCCTGTGCGTCCACCGCCGACCACACCATCGTCGCCGAGCGCATCAGGACCGCGAGCTTCTCCGGGTCCTTGCCTGCCGTGCCCTCCAGGAGCGAGTCCCACACGAGATAGCCCGCGTTGCGGTACGAGTGCACCAACAGGTCGAGCGGCAGGCCCTGTTGGGCGCGGCGCCGCCCGGCCTCCTCCGCGTACTCCAGGTCACGGCGCGGCGAGGCCCGCGGGGCCGAGATCGCCTCGATGCCGATCCGCATGGCCTCCTCGGCCTCCCGCCACTGCAGGTCGTACGGCAGGACGCTGCCGTACACCGACGAGTGCTCGCCGAGCTGCCGCAGATGCTGGTCGACCAGCTCGGGCAGCCTCGGCAGGAGAGCCGTGCACGCCTCCTTCAAGAGCTTCCAGTCGTGTCCCGTCCGGGGTCTGCGCCCGTTCGCGAGCCCGCTCATCGTTCCCCCCGTCGCCGCGCGCCAGGACGCCGTCGGCACGGCGCTGGTGGGGAGGATGCCATTGGCCGCCCCCCTCCGGCAGGTCCCTGACGCGCGGTGTTGTGCCCGTGCACAACGGCGGGCCACCACTGGTGGTCTCCCGCAGCGTTTCGCCCACTGCCCGTGGACGCCCGGGCCCCACGGTGCTGGGGTGAGCGCCACGCAACGGCGGATGTGCCGTGCGGGACGAGGGGGGCGGTACGTGGGCGGATCCGATATGGAGGGTGCGGGCGGGGCCGGTCGTCGCGCTGGGCTCGTCGTGCGGGACGTGTCCGTCGGCTACGGGCCCGTGCGGGCCCTGCGGCGGGTCTCGATCGATCTGCCGGACGGCGCCGTCGTCACCGTCCTCGGGGGCAACGGCGCGGGCAAGTCGACTTTGCTGCGGGCCATTTCGCGCACGCTCTCCTTTCAGGGCGGGACGCTCACCTCGGGCTCCGTCCACTTCGACGGGCGGCGCATCGACGGGCTTTCGGCGGATCGCGTGGTCGCCGCAGGGATCAGCCAAGTACCCGAAGGGCGACAGGTGTTCGCCCGCATGACCGTCACCGACAACCTGCGGGCGGGCGCACTCGGCGCCTCCGGGTCACGCACCGCCAAGGTGGACGCCCTGCGGCGCGTCCACACCCTCTTCCCCGTGCTCGCCGAACGCGGCGCCCAGCGCGCCGGACTGCTCTCCGGCGGCGAGCAGCAGATGCTCGCCGTCGGCAGGGCGCTGATGGCGTCCCCGCGCCTACTCCTCCTGGACGAACCCTCCCTGGGCCTCGCCCCGTTGATGGCCGCCCGCATCGCCGACACCATCCGGGAGATCAACGCACAGGGCACCTCCGTGCTCCTCGTCGAGCAGAACGCCGCCCTCGCGCTGCGGCTCGCCTCCACGGCGTACGTCCTCGACGTCGGAGAGGTAGCCCTGGCGGGGCCCGCCGACGAACTCGCCGCCTCCGACGAGGTGCGACGGCGCTATCTGGGCGTGGTCGACGAGGCCGCGGCGGCCGACGCGTCGCAGGGCATGGGCGCGCTGCCCGTCCTGTCGCGGTGGGAGGACACCCCATGAGCGCCGTACCGTCCCTGGAGGTCCGCGGCCTGACCGTACGCTTCGCCGGGCTCACCGCCCTCGACGCCGTCGACTTCACCGTCCGCCCCGGCACCGTGCACGCCGTCATCGGACCGAACGGCGCGGGGAAGTCCACCTGCTTCAACGTCCTGTCCGGCGTCTACCGCGCCACCGCGGGCAGCGTCCGCTTCGGCGGCCACGAGCTCACCGGCATGCGCCCGCACCGCATCGCGGAACTCGGCGTCGCCCGGATCTTCCAGAACCTCGCCCTGCCGCCCCGCGCCACCGTCGCCGACAGCCTGCTCCTGGGCCGCCACCGGCTGACCCGCACCGGCTTCATGGCCGCCGGACTCCGGCTGCCCTCGGCCGCCCGCGAGGAGCGCCGCCACCGCGAACGCGTCCGCGAGATAGCCGCGTTCGTCGGCCTGGAACGCCAACTCGACCAGCCCGCGGGCGCCTTGCCCTACAGCCAGCAGAAACTCGCCGAGCTCGCCCGCGCCCTGTGCATGGAGCCGCGGCTGCTGCTCCTCGACGAGCCCGTCGCCGGGATGACCGCCGACGAACGGCGCAGCACCGCGGCCGTCATCGCGGGCGTCCGCGACAGCCTCGGCATCTCGATCGTCCTGGTGGAACACGACATGGGGGTGGTGATGCGGCTCGCGGACGCGGTGACCGTACTCGACTTCGGACGCCGGATCGCCGACGGCGCCCCCGGTGACGTACAGGACGATCCGGCGGTCGTACGCGCCTATCTGGGCGAGGGCGACCGGACCGGGGCCGGAGAGGAAGAGGCAGACGGAGAGGGAGAGGGACGACCGTGACCACCTTCATCGAGCTCCTCCTCAACGGTCTCTCCATGGGGTCCGTCTACGCCCTCATCGCCCTCGGCTTCGTCGTCATCTTCCGCGCGACCGAGGTGGTGAACTTCGCCCACGCCTCACTGCTCCTCGCGGGCGGCTACATCACCGCGTCCCTCCATGACGACCTCGGCTTCTGGCCCGCGCTGCTCGTCGGCATCGCGGGCGCCGCGGTCGTCGGCGCCGCCGTCGAGTTCCTCGTCATGCGACGCTACCGCGGCAACGACCACAGTGTGCTCGCCATCGTCACCATCGGCGTCGACATCCTGCTCACCACCGAACTCACCCGGCGCCTCGGCACGGACGTCCTGCCGCTCGGCGACCCGTGGGGCGACGACGTGCTGACCATCGGGCCGATCTCCCTCGCGCACACCCGCATCGCCGCGTTCGTCGCGGCGGCCCTGCTCATCACCGTCTTCCTGCTCGCCTTCCGCTACACCTCGTGGGGCGTGGCGATGCGGGCCGCCGCCGAGAGCCCGGAGACCGCCGCGCTGATGGGCGTGCGGCTCGGCAGGGTCTCGCTCGGGGCGTGGGCGGTGGCGGGCGCGCTCGCGGCCGTGGCCGCGCTGTTCCTCACCGTCTTCCCGACGCCGGGGCTCGAACGCGCCACGTCCCTCGCGGCGCTGAAGGCGTTCCCGGCCGCGATCCTCGGCGGCCTCGACTCCACCACCGGCGCGCTGGTCGGCGGCCTCGTCGTGGGCGTCACGGAGTCCCTCGCCACCGGCTACCAGAGCGAGCTGACCTTCCTCGGCCGGGGGCTCGGCGACCTCGCGCCCTATCTCGTCATGACCGCCATCCTGCTGATGCGCCCCGCCGGGCTGTTCGGCACGAAGGAGCTCGCCCGTGTCTGAGGTCACCGAGGCCGCCGCCCCAGCCGCCCGCCCCGTCAGCAGCCGTACGCCGCCCAGACGCCCCCGCGCCTACGCGTGGGCCGTCGGCACCGCGACCGCCGCCGTCCTGCTCGCCCTGCCGTTCTACCTGGACCGCTTCTGGCTCCAGGCGGGCCTCTTCGCGATGGCCGCCGCCATCGGCGCGATCGGCATCAACCTCCTCACCGGCGCCACCGGCCAGCTCTCCATGGGGCACGCCTTCTTCCTCGCCATCGGGGCGTACGGCTACTGCGCCCTCGCCGGGAACGGGGACGACGGGCTGACCGGGCTCGGCCTGCCGACCTGGCTCGCCGCGGCCCTCGCGGTGGCGCTCGCCGGGCTCGCGGGCGGCCTCTTCAGCCCCATCGCGGGCCGCCTCAGCGGCGCCTACCTCGGCATCGCGACCCTCGCGCTGATCTTCATCGGGCAGCACGTGCTCTTCAACGCCCACGACCTCACCGGCGGCTCCAACGGGCGCGACGTGCCGCCCCTGAACCTCTTCGGCATGTCCTTCGACGACAGCGAGGTCGTGATCGCGGCCGTGCCGTTCGGCTCCGTCGAGAAGCTCTGGTACGCGGGACTCGTGCTGCTCCTGGGCTGCGGACTCTTCGCCCGCGGTGTGCTGCGCGGCCGTCCGGGACGCGCGATGAACGCGATCCGCGACCACCGCGTCGCCGCGGGCGTGATGGGCGTCCCGGTGGCCCGCTACCGCGCCGGGGTCTTCGTCCTTTCGTCCATGTACGCGGGCCTCGCCGGGGTGCTGCTCGCCCTGGTCTTCCAGCGCACCGTCCCCGACTACTTCGGCATGACGCTCTCCCTGGAATACCTCGCCATGATCGTGATCGGCGGACTCGGCTCGGTCGCCGGAGCCGTCGCGGGCGCCGCCCTGGTCTCCCTGCTGCCCCAGCTGCTCACCCGGTACAGCGACGCCCTGCCCCTCGTCTCGGCGCCCGGCACCGGCGGGATCACACCGGGTGAGGCGTCCCGGTATCTGTACGGCGCCGCCGTCGTGGCGGTGGTGCTCTTCCTGCCCGGCGGCTTGGTGAGGATCGCCGCCCGGCGCAGCAGGCCAAGACCAGGCACTCCAGGGGAGGAAGCATGAAAGCACTGACCAGAGCCACGGCGGCCGCCACGGCGCTCGCCGCGCTGCTCGCGCTCACCGCGTGCAGCTCAAAGGCCGAGAACAGCGATGAGGGTGCCGAGGGCGCCAAGGGCGCGGGAGGCGTGAAGACCGGCGACGGCGTGACGGGGGAGACCATCGACCTCGGCGTGCTCACCGACATGACCGGCGTCTACGCCACCCTCGGCAAGAGCGTCACCCAGGCCCAGCAGCTCTACGTCGACCAGGCCAACGCGGACGGCGGCATCTGCGGCCGCAAGCTGAAGCTCACCGTCCGCGACCACGGCTACGACCCGCAGAAGGCCGTCGCCGCCTACACCGAGCTGGAGCCGAAGGTCCTTGGCTTCGCCCAGTTCATCGGCTCCCCGTTCGTCGCCGCCGTCGAGCGGCGCGTCGACGGCAACAAGGGCCTCGTCCTGCCGCAGGCCTGGTCGGCGAACCTGCTGGGCAGCCCGTACGTGCGCGTGGTCGGCTCCACGTACGACCTGGAGACGATCAACGCGATCGACTTCCTCATGAAGGAGAAGGGCCTGAAGAAGGGCGACAAGCTCGGCCACGTCTACTTCGAGGGCGACTACGGAGAGAACGCGCTCAAGGGCTCCAAGCACATGGCCGCGGAGTCCGGTCTCACGGTCGTCGAGCAGAAGATCAAGCCGACGGACAACGACATGACCGCCCAGGTCTCCGCCCTGAAGAAGGCAGGGGTCAAGGCCGTCGTGATCAGCGCGGGCCCCCGCCAGGCGGCCTCCCTGGTCGGCGTCGCGGCGGCCGGGAGCTTCGACGTCCCGGTCATCGGCAACAACTCGGCGTTCGCCCCGCAGCTCCTCGCCACCCAGTCGGGCCCCGCCCTCATGAAGAACTACTACGTGGCCTCTCCCACCCTGCCCATCGGCGCGGACACGGCGGCGGCGAAGAAGCTCGTGGCCGACTACAAGAAGGCCCACCCCAAGGACTCCCTGGACAACGGCGTCGTGGCGGGCTGGACGGCGGCGTCCGTCTTCGGAGAGGCCCTGAAGAAGGCGTGCGAGGGCAAGGACCTCACGCGCGAGGGCGTGGCCAAGGCCCTCCTGACGATCGACGACTTCGACGCGGGCTTCGGCGTCCCCCAGGACTTCACCGACCCGAAGGCGCCCTCCTCCAAGGAGAGCGTGATCCTCCAGCCGGACGAGAAGGCGACGGGAGGCATGACGGTGGTCCGACAACCGAGCGCGGCGGATGCAGCAACGAATTACACGGCGGGAGGCTGAGCGGTTTTCAGCCCGTCCGGCGATTGAGGACGAGCCCGAAGGGCGACAGACGGCACGCGAAGGGGGGCCTGAACCAAAAAGGTTCAGGCCCCCCTTCACACCGCTCAAGCGCCGCTACGGCAACTGCGCCGCCCGGGCCTCACGCCGGTTGCCCCGGAAGTTGTTCACCCTCCGAGCCGTGGCGAAGAGGGGGATCACCGCACCGAGGACGAGCTGGAGCGCGCAGCCGGTCTGCAGGAGCAGCTGGCCGCCGGGGGCGTCGAACGCCCAGGCCGCGAGCAGCCCCATGGCCGCCACGATCCAGGAGAGCATGGCCACCGCGAGGGGGCCGCGCGGCTTCGGGTACTCGACGCGGCTGACCATGAGCCAGGCCGTGCCGATGATCGCGAGGAGCGTCGCCACGAAGGGCAGCTCCAGGAGCACGATCGAGACGACCGTCAGCGCCCCGAAGGGCGACGGCATGCCCTGGAAGGTGCCGTCCTTCACGGTCACGCACGAGAACCGCGCAAGCCGCAGCACCACCGCCAACAGCACGACGATCGCACCGACCGCAGCCACCCGCTCATGCGCGTCCCGCGCGACCATGCCGTACACGAGTACGAAGTACGCGGGTGCCAGGCCGAAGCTGATCAGGTCGGAGAGGTTGTCCAGCTCCGCCCCCATCGGCGAGGACCGCAGCTTGCGGGCCACCAGGCCGTCGAAGAGGTCGAAGACCGCCGCGCACAGCATGAGGATCACCGCGGTGGCGGCGCTGTTGCGGGCCATGCCCGACTCGTCGCCGCCCGAGAGGTGCGGGATGAGGATGCCCGTGGTGGTGAAGTACACCGCCATGAACCCGCACGTGGCGTTACCGAGCGTGAGGGTGTCCGCTATCGAGAGGCGCAGTGAGAGAGGCATCTCCTCATCAGCCTCGTCCTCAGTCGCCTCGGGCACCCAGCCCGCTTGTGTCTCAGGATCAACCACGGTCAATGCGAGTCACCCCAGCCACGGTCTTCTGACCGACCTCGACGTCCACCTCGACACCCTCGGGGAGGTAGATGTCGACGCGCGAGCCGAAACGGATCAGGCCGATCCGCTCACCCTGCTCCACCTTCGAGCCCTGCGGCACGTACGGCACGATGCGCCGCGCGACCGCGCCCGCGATCTGAATCATCTCGATGTCGCCGAGCTCGGTGTCGAAGTGCCAGACAACGCGCTCGTTGTTCTCGCTCTCCTTGTTGAACGCCGGGACGAACCCGCCGGGGATGTGCTCCACGGACGTCACCGTGCCCGCGAGGGGCGCGCGGTTGACGTGGACGTTCAACGGGCTCATGAAGATGGCGACGCGGGTGCGCCCGTCCTTCCACGGCATGATGCTCTGCACCACGCCGTCGGCCGGAGAGATGACCCGGCCCTGAGCGATCTCGCGCTCGGGGTCGCGGAAGAACCACAGCATGCCGGCCGCCAGGGCGGTGGCGGGCACGGCGACGGCCGCGGCGCCCTTGGAGCGGCGCGCGCGGACGAGGCTGAGTGCCGCGGTGGCGACGGTAGGCAGGAGCCACGGCGATGCTCCGCGGGCAAGGCGTCCCTGGAGAATGCCGTCGCGTGGTGCAGAGGTTTGGCTGTGGGGCATGGATGACCTTCGTAGCGGATGAGGCCGCGCAGGGAATGGGGGACGGCGGCTTTTTCCGGATGTTATCGGTTGCGAGCCACAACTGGGCAAGCCAGGAAGCCGAGTCCGCGGCCGAAGAGTGTTGACAGGGTGTGATCTTCTTCTCGGTGAAAGTGGCCCAAACCGGGCATCTAGCCCTGGAATCGATACTCTTCGAGTAGCCGTCGGCCAATGATCATTTTCTGGATCTCGGCGGTACCTTCACCGATCAGGAGCATGGGCGCCTCCCGGTAGAGACGCTCGATCTCATACTCCTTCGAGAAGCCGTATCCACCATGGATCCGGAACGCATCCTCCACGACTTCCTTGCAGTACTCGGAGGCGAGGTACTTCGCCATCCCTGCTTCAAGGTCGTTTCGTTCCCCCGAGTCCTTTTTGCGTGCTGCATTCACCATCATCGCATGGGCGGCCTCAACCTTGGTAGCCATCTCGGCCAGCTTGAACTGGATGGCCTGATGCTGGGCGATCGCCTTGCCGAAAGTGTGACGTTGCTGGGCATACGAGACACCCAGTTCGAAGGCACGCTGAGCGACGCCACAGCCACGAGCTGCGACATTGACGCGACCGACCTCGACGCCGTCCATCATTTGGTAAAACCCTCGGCCGGTGGCCCCGCCGAGCACGCGATTGGCCGGAATTCGCAGTCCGTCCATGATGAGTTCGGTCGTGTCGACGCCCTTGTAACCCATCTTGTCGATCTTGCCGGGGATGGTGAGGCCGGGACGGACCTCTCCGAAACCGGGCTCCTTCTCCACTAGGAAAGTCGTCATCGACTTGTGCGGAGCCGTGCCCTCCGGGTGTCCTTCGTCACTTCGGCACAGAACGGCCACCAAGGTCGACGTGCCGCCGTTGGTGAGCCACATCTTCTGACCGTTGAGAACGTACTCGTCGCCGTCCCGCACGCCCTTGGACGTGATGGCCGACACATCGGAGCCGAGCCCCGGCTCCGACATCGAGAACGCGCCGCGCACCTCACCGGCCGCCATGCGCGGCAGGAAGGTGTCCTTCTGTTCCTGTGTGCCGTGCTGCTTGAGCATGTAAGCGACGATGAAGTGGGTGTTGATGATGCCGGAGACCGACATCCAGCCACGCGCGATCTCCTCGACGCACAGCGCGTAAGTGAGCAGCGACTCGCCCAGGCCGCCGTACTCCTCCGGGATCATGAGCCCGAAGAGACCCAACTCCTTGAGGCCGTCGACGATCTGCTGCGGATACTCGTCACGGTGCTCGAGTTCGGTCGCGACAGGAATGATCTCCTTGTCGACGAAGTCCCTGACGGTGGACAGGATCTCCCGCTGGATGTCGGTGAGACCGGCGGTCTGCGCGAGTCGGCTCATGGCTACTTCTCCGTGCTCTCGGCGCTCTTGGAAGGGGTGTTCAGCTCCGGGCGGCCGGGCTGTTCGCCGCCGCGCTCCTTGATGTACGTCTCGGTGGGCACCATCACCTTGCGGCGGAACACGCAGACCAGGGTGCCGTCCTGCTTGTAGCCCTTGGTCTCCACGTACACGATGCCGCGGTCCGACTTGGACCTGGAGGGCGTCTTGTCGAGGACCGTCGTCTCGCCGTAGATCGTGTCGCCGTGGAAGGTCGGCGCCACGTGCTTGAGCGACTCGACCTCCAGGTTGGCGATGGCCTTGCCGGAGACGTCCGGGACGGACATGCCGAGGAGCAGCGAGTAGATGTAGTTGCCCACGACGACGTTCTTCCCGAAGTCCGTCGTCTTCTCCGCATAGTTCGTGTCCATGTGGAGGGGGTGGTGGTTCATGGTGAGCAGGCAGAAGAGGTGGTCGTCGTACTCGGTGACCGTTTTTCCGGGCCAGTGCTTGTACACGGCGCCGACTTCGAACTCTTCGTAGGTGCGGCCGAACTGCATGTGTCTTACGCCTCCGGGGCCTCGAACTTGGACGTGCGGGTCATCCCGGCCGCACGGCCCTTCCCGGAGATGACCAGCGCCATCTTCCGGCTGGCCTCGTCGATCATCTCGTCGCCGAGCATCGCCGAGCCCTTCTTGCCGCCCGCCTCGGACGTGCAGTACTCGTACGCGTCCAGGATCAGCTCGGCGTGGTCGAAGTCCTCCTGGGAGGGCGAGAAGACCTCGTTGGCCGCCTCGACCTGGCCGGGGTGCAGGACCCACTTGCCGTCGAAGCCGAGCGCCGCGGCGCGGTTCGCGACCTCGCGGTAGCCGTCGACGTTCTTGATCTGCAGGTAGGGGCCGTCGATTGCCTGGAGGTTGTTGGCGCGGGCGGCCATCAGGATCTTCATCAGGATGAAGTGGTAGGCGTCCGCCGGGTAGCCGGGCGGCTGCTCGCCGACGACCAGGGACTTCATGTTGATGGACGCCATGAAGTCGGCCGGGCCGAAGATGATCGTCTCGACGCGCGGGGAGGCCTCGGCGATCGCGTTGACGTTGTTGAGGCCCTGCGCGTTCTCGATCTGCGCCTCGATGCCGATCTTGCCGACCTCGAAGCCCATCGTCTTCTCGATCTGGGTCAGCAGGAAGTCAAGCGCGACGACCTGGTCGGCCGTCTGCACCTTCGGCAGCATGATGCAGTCGAGGTTCTGGCCCGCGCCCTCGACGACGGTCACGACGTCGCGGTACGTCCACTCGGTCGTCCAGTCGTTGACCCGCACGACGCGCGTCTTGCCCGTCCAGTCGCCCTCGTTGAGGAACTTGACGATGGTGTGCCGCGCCTCGGGCTTGGCGAGCGGCGCGCAGGCGTCCTCCAGGTCGAGGAAGACCTGGTCGGCGGGGAGGCCCTGGGCCTTCTCCAGGAAGCGCGGGTTCGAGCCAGGGACCGCCAGACAGGAGCGGCGGGGGCGAAGGCGGTTGAGGGAATCCAAGGGGCCGGTCGCGGAGCGGCCGTCAGGCAGGGCGGCGGTGGGAGACGGGCGGGCGGTCATGCGGGGACCTCCAGGGGGTCGAGGTTGTTCGCTTTCCGGATCTCGTCGACGATACGGCCGATGATCTCGGTGATGCCGAAGTCCTTCGGGGTGAAGACGGCGGCCACACCCGCCGCCTTCAGGTCCTCGGCGTCGCTGTTGGGGATGATGCCCCCGGCGATGACGGGGATGTCGGGGGCGCCGGCCTCGCGGAGCCGCACGAGCACGTCCGGCACGAGCTGCGCGTGCGAGCCGGAGAGGATCGAAAGGCCGACCGCGTGCACGTCCTCGGCGAGCGCCGCGTCGACGATCTGCTCGGGCGTGAGGCGGATGCCCTGGTAGACCACTTCGAATCCGGCGTCCCGCGCGCGCACCGCGATCTGCTCGGCGCCGTTGGAGTGCCCGTCGAGGCCGGGCTTGCCCACCAGGAAGCGGAGCCTGCCGCCGCCGAGGTCCTCGGCGGTCCGTGCGACCTTCTCGCGGACGATGGCGAGCGGCGTGCCCTCCTCCGCCGTGACCGCCACGGGAGCGCTGGAGACGCCCGTAGGAGCCCGGAACTCCCCGAAGACCTCCCGCAGGGCCCCCGACCACTCGCCGGTCGTCACACCGGCGCGTGCGCACTCCAGGGTGGCCTCCATGAGGTTGCCGGTACCGGCCGCCACCTCCTTGAGCCGCTCCAGTGCCTTGCAGGGGCGGGGATGGTTGAACGGCGGCTGGTAGCGGGTGTCGCGCCACTGCCCGAGGGCCTTCACGACGCGCGCCTCGACCGCGGGGTCGACCGTCATGATCGCCGCGTCCAGGTCCGAGGTGAGCGGGCTCGGCTCGGTGGACTCGTAGGAATTCACCCCGACGATCTTCTCCTGGCCGGACTCGATGCGGGCCCGGCGCTCCGCGTGCGAGGAGACGAGCTGCGACTTGAGGTAGCCGGACTCGACGGCGGCCATCGCGCCGCCCATCTTCTCGATGCGGTCCATCTCGGCGAAGGACTCCTCGACGAGCGACTCCACCTTGGCCTCGATGACGTGCGAGCCCGCGAAGATGTCCTCGTACTCCAGCAGGTCGCTCTCGTGTGCGAGGACCTGCTGGATGCGCAGCGACCACTGCTGGTCCCAGGGCCGGGGGAGGCCCAGCGCCTCGTTCCAGGCGGGGAGCTGCACGGCACGCGCGCGTGCGTCCTTCGAGAGGGTGACGGCCAGCATTTCGAGCACGATGCGCTGGACGTTGTTCTCCGGCTGGGCCTCGGTCAGGCCCAGGGAGTTGACCTGCACGCCGTAGCGGAACCGGCGCTGTTTCGGGTTCTCGATGCCGTACCGCTCGCGCGTGACCTGATCCCAGATCCGCCCGAACGCCCGCATCTTGCACATCTCCTCGATGAACCGGACTCCGGCGTTCACAAAGAAGGAGATGCGGGCCACGACGTCCCCGAACTTCTCCTCGGGAACCTGCCCCGAGTCGCGTACGGCATCGAGAACCGCGATGGCGGTGGACATCGCGTACGCGATCTCCTGGACCGGTGTGGCCCCCGCCTCCTGGAGGTGGTAGCTGCAGATGTTGATCGGGTTCCACTTGGGGATGCGCGCCACCGTGTACGTGATCATGTCGGTGGTCAGGCGCAGGGAGGGACCCGGCGGGAAGACGTGCGTCCCGCGCGAGAGGTACTCCTTGACGATGTCGTTCTGTGTCGTCCCCTGGAGCTGGGTGATGTCCACACCCTGCTCCTCCGCGACCACCTGGTAGAGCGCCAGGAGCCACATGGCGGTGGCATTGATCGTCATCGAGGTGTTCATCTGGTCCAGGGGAATGTCCTGGAACAGCCGTCGCATGTCACCGAGGTGCGAGACGGGCACACCGACCCGGCCGACCTCGCCGCGGGCGAGGATGTGGTCGGGGTCGTAGCCGGTCTGCGTGGGCAGGTCGAACGCGACCGAGAGGCCCGTCTGCCCCTTGGCGAGGTTGCGCCGGTACAGCTCGTTGGACGCTTCCGCCGTGGAGTGACCGGCGTACGTCCGCATGAGCCACGGCCGGTCCTTCTGACGCTCTGTCATCTTGCGCTGCTCCTCAGTGCGTTCAGACGTTGCGGAAGCGGTTGATCGCGTCGATGTGCTCGGCGCGCATTTCCGGGTCACGCACTCCCAGGCCCTCCTCGGGTGCGAGGGCGAGGACGCCGACCTTGCCTTGGTGGAGGTTGCGGTGGACGTCGTAGGCGGCCTGGCCGGTCTCTTCCAGGGAGTAGACCCGGGAGAGCGTCGGGTGGATCTTGCCCTTGGCGATCAGGCGGTTGGCCTCCCAGGCCTCGCGGTAGTTCGCGAAGTGCGAGCCGATGATGCGCTTGAGGGACATCCACAGGTAGCGGTTGTCGTACTCGTGCATGTACCCCGAGGTGGACGCGCAGGTGGTGATGGTGCCGCCCTTGCGCGTGACGTAGACGCTGGCGCCGAAGGTCTCGCGGCCGGGGTGCTCGAAGACGATGTCGATGTCCTCCCCGCCGGTGAGCTCGCGGATGCGCTTGCCGAAGCGCTTCCACTCCTTCGGGTCCTGGGTGCGCTCGTCCTTCCAGAACTTGTAACCCTCGGCGTTGCGGTCGATGATCGCGTCGGCGCCCATGGCGCGGCAGATCTCCGCCTTCTGGGGGCTGCTCACCACGCAGATGGGGTTGGCGCCGCCCGCCAGCGCGAACTGCGTGGCGTACGAGCCGAGTCCGCCGCTCGCGCCCCAGATCAGGACGTTGTCGCCCTGCTTCATGCCGGCGCCGTTGCGGGACACCAGCTGCCGGTAGGCGGTGGAGTTCACCAGGCCGGGGGATGCGGCCTCCTCCCAGCTGAGGTGGCCCGGCTTGGGCATCAGCTGGTTGGACTTGACCAGGGCGATCTCGGCGAGGCCGCCGAAGTTGGTCTCGAAGCCCCAGATGCGCTGCTCGGGGTCGAGCATCGTGTCGTTGTGGCCGTCGGAGGACTCGAGTTCGACGCTCAGACAGTGCGCGACGACCTCGTCGCCCGGGGTCCAGGCGTTCACGCCGGGCCCGGTGCGCAGCACGACGCCCGCCAGGTCGGATCCGATGATGTGGTACGGCAGGTCGTGGCGCTTGGTGAGCTCGCTGAGCTTCCCGTACCGCTCCAGGAAGCTGAAGGTCGACAGCGGCTCGAAGATCGAGGTCCACACGGAGTTGTAGTTCACCGAGGAGGCCATGACGGCCACCAGGGCCTCTCCCGGGCCGAGTTCGGGGATCGGCACGTCGTCCAGGTGGAGCGACTTGCGGGGGTCCTTGTCGCGGGTCTCGAGGCCCGCGAACATCTCCGCGTCTTCCTTGTGCACGGTGATCGCGCGGTACGAGTCGGGCAGGGGGAGAGCGGCGAAATCTGCGGATGTGACCGTGGCCGAGCCACTGGCGGTCGCGGTCTGGGCCTGAATCGCGTCCAGGATTTCCTTCACGGTGTGCCTCCGGCGTAAGCGCTGAGGGGGCGCTCTTCGAGGGGGATACGTCGGGCTTGTTGCGATGCTCTGGAGGGGTGTGCCGTCGGTTCGGCGAAGGGTGGTGCTCGGCAACGCCTTGGTGAGGCGCGGGAGGTGCCTGTGACGCAGGCGTCCGGGCGCGCAAGCCGTGACTTGTGGGGACAGCCGGCGTACGCGAGATCTCTGCACACCGGCCGCCCGGACAACATCAACGTATGGCACCGCGTGCCAACGGGCAAGACACTGGGTGCCACTAATTTTTGACCGATGATCGATCACCGCAGGTCAGAGGGGGTGACGTGCATGACGAAGGGGGCGCTACCGAACGGTAGCGCCCCCTTCTAAGTCCAGCATGAAGGTGGATCAAAACCTGCCTAGGAACACCCGAACGAACCCGCCGGGGACCCCCGAAGAGCCCCTAGGAACGCTCCCTGAGTGCCTTCTCGATGGTCCGCATGACCTCGTCCAGCGGAGCGTCCGTACGCGCCACGGCGACCAGCACCTCGCCCTGCTCGGACACCGTCGCGGGGGCGGTGGCGGGCAGCGTGTCGCGGCCCGCGCCGATCCCCGTGCCGAAGGTGCGGCGGACGATCGCGAAGGCGTGGTCCAGCTGGGTCTCCACGTCGCCCTGGCCGCCGGCCCGCAGCCACCGCCGCAGGACGTGGTTGTGGGCGGTGACCACCGCGGAGGCGGCGACCTCGGCGAGCAGCGGGTCGTCGTTGCCGTCGTGGTGCGCCTGCTCGTCGAAGTGGCCCAGGAGATAGCGCGTGAACAGCCGCTCGTAGCGGGCCACCGAGGCGATCTCGCGCTCGCGGAGCGTGGGCACCTCGCGGGTGAGGCGGTAGCGCTCCACGGAGACCGCGGGCGATGCCGCGTACATCTTCATGACTTCCTTGATGCCCCGGCACACCGTGTCCAGCGGGTGCTCGTGCGGAGGGGCCGCGTTGAGGACCGCCTCCGCGCGGATCAAGGTGTCGTCGTGGTCGGGGAAGATCGCCTCTTCCTTGGAGCGGAAGTGCCGGAAGAAGGTCCGGCGGGCGACGCCCGCGGCGGCGGCGATCTCGTCGACCGTCGTCGCCTCGTACCCCTTGGACGCGAAGAGCTCCATGGCCGCGGCCGCCAGCTCCCTGCGCATCTTGAGCCGTTGGGCGGCGGCACGGCTGCCCGCGGCACTCTCCGGAGCGTCGGGGGTTGCGTTGCGTGAGGACTTGGCGGCCTTGGACATGCCACGAACGTACTGCATATGCGCGCCACGGTGCTCCTGAGGGACGGGGCTGCCCGAGGGTTCGAGCAGCCCGCCCCAGTCCGTCCGTCCCCCCGGTCGCTCCTCGGCCTGCTCAGCGCCGCGCATATTCGCGGAAGCCACGACCCGTCTTGCGGCCGAGGCAGCCCGCGGCCACCAGGTGTTCGAGCAGCGGCGCCGGAGCCAGACCCGGGTCGCGGAACTCGCGGTGCAGGACCTTCTCGATGGCCAGCGACACGTCCAGGCCGACGACGTCCAGGAGCTCGAAGGGCCCCATGGGGTAGCCGCCGCCGAGCTTCATCGCGGCGTCGATGTCGTCCAGCGTCGCGTAGTGCTCCTCGACCATCTTGATCGCGTTGTTCAGGTACGGGAACAGCAGTGCGTTCACGATGAAGCCGGCGCGGTCGCCGCAGTCCACCGGGTGCTTGCGGATCCGCGTGCAGACCTCGCGGACCGTCGCCTGCACGTCGTCCGCGGTCACCACCGTGCGGACCACCTCGACCAGCTTCATCGCCGGGGCCGGGTTGAAGAAGTGCATGCCGATCACGTCACGCGGCCGCGAGGTGGCGCGGGCGCAGGCGACGACCGGAAGCGAGGACGTCGTGGTGGCCAGGATCGCGCCCGGCTTGCAGACCTTGTCGAGCGTCGCGAAGAGCTCCCGCTTGATGTCCAGGTCCTCGGCGACGGCCTCCAGGGCCAGATCGACGTCGGCGAACGCCTCGTACGACCCCGCGGGCGTGATCCGCTCCAGCGTCCGCGCCGCGGCCTCCGCCGTCATCCTGCCCTTGTCGACCGAGCGGGAGAGGGACTTGCCGATGCGGGACTTGGCCGTCTCGGCCTTCTCGTCGGAGCGCGCGGCGAGCACCACGTGGAACCCGGCCTTGGCGAAGACCTCCGCGATGCCCGACGCCATCGTCCCCGAGCCCGCGACACCCACCGAGCGGACCGTGCGTCCCGGCGCGCGCTCCTCGTCCTCCGCGGGGGTCAGCGCGTCGCGCACCACTTCCGCGCTGCCCGGCTCCGCGTACGTGTAGAAGCCGCGGCCCGCCTTGCGCCCGGTCAGCCCCGCCTCGCTGAGCTGCTTGAGGATCGGCGCGGGGGCGTGCAGGCGGTCCTGCGACTCGGTGTACATGGCGTCGAGGACCGTGCGGGCGGTGTCCACGCCGATCAGGTCGAGCAGCGCGAGCGGGCCCATCGGCAGGCCGCAGCCCAGCCGCATCGCCGCGTCGATGTCCTCACGCGATGCGTACTTCGCCTCGTACATCGCGGCGGCCTGGTTGAGGTAGCCGAAGAGCAGCCCGTCGGCGACGAAACCGGGCCGGTCGCCGACCGCGACGGGCTCCTTGCCCAGGGCGTACGCCAGGTCGGTGACCGCGGTGACGGCGGCGGGCGCGGTCAGCACGGACGAGACGATCTCGACCAGCTTCATCGCGGGCGCCGGGTTGAAGAAGTGCAGGCCCAACACCCGCTCGGGGCGCGCGGATTCGGCGGCCAGCCGGGTCACGGACAGCGCGTTCGTGCCGGTCGCGATGACCGTCTCGGGGCGCACCACGCCGTCGAGCTCGCGGACGACCTGCTGCTTGATCTCGTACGACTCCGGGACGACCTCGATGACCAGGTCGGCGTCGGCCGCGGCCCGCAGGTCGGTGAAGGTGCGGAAGCGGGCGAGGATGCCGCGGCGCTCCTCCTCGGTGAGGCGCTCGCGGCGCACCGCGCGGGCGGTCGAGGCCTCCAGGGACTCGACGGCGCGGGTGGCCGCCGTCTGGCAGACGTCGATGCCGATGACCTCGCGGCCCGCCCGGGCCAGGACCTCGGTGATGCCGGTGCCCATCGTGCCAAGGCCGATGACGGCGACGGTGTTCAAGGGAGCGTCCATGCGTGGACTCCAGGAAGAGAGTGACGACTGAGGGGCGCGCGGGTACGGCAACTGCCGCACGGCGAGCGGGAAGTGGTGCGTGTCGTGTCCGGGCGGCGCGCAGGGCACGCCCGGTGAGGGGAGTCGACCGGCTCTGTCCCGGAGCCACGTCGTACTGAGGTACCTGAAGTACCGAACCGACCAGACACTCACGGCGGCTGCGTCACCAGGCCACCGCGAGAAAAGCAACTGCTACGGGGAGTGTGCCCCGCTCACATGAGACTAACCGGCGAGTAACGAGCGCGCCAGCCCGCATGGTTTTCCGGTGTCTGTGATCTACATCGCGACCGCCGGTAAGGCTTAGGCTCGCGACCATGGATGAGGAGTTGCGGACGGTGACGGAACGCTTACGTGCCGAGGCGAGCGGATCTGAGGAGTACGAGAGGCTGATCGCCGCCGACGATCCCGACGAACTCGCCGAAGTGCTCGTCTCGCCAGGACGGCCCCTGTGGGCCCGGGAGCTGGCCGCGGTCAGGCTCGGCGTCGCCGGTGACCGCAGGGCCTTCGAGTCGCTCGTCCTCCTCCTCAACCACCGGGATCCACCCCGGTGCGCCGCCGCGGCCCACGCCCTGGCGCGCCTCGGCGACCCGCGCACGGCACGGGCGGCGGCCGCCCTGGCGACGAACGAGCTCCGCATCGCCTACGCCCTGTACCCCGTGCGCCTGTTGACGGAGCTGCGCGCCCCGGAGTCGGCGCCCGCGCTGATCACCACCCTGCAGCGCAGACTGGCGCCGCACGATCCCTTCGGCAAGATCGCGCTCGCGTGCGTGGAAGGCCTGGGGGCACTGGGTGACGCACGGGCCAGGCCGGTGCTGACGGCCGCGCGCGGTCACCCCCGCCTCGCGGCCGCGGCAGCGGCGGCACTGGCGCGGCTTCCCCAGTGAGACGGCCGACGGCCGCTACTCGGGCACCACCGCGAACGCCTCTATCTCCATCAGGAATTCGGGGCGCACCAGCGACACCACCTGCACCGCGGAGGCCGCGGGGAGCCGCTCGGGGTCGAGGAAGGCGTCCCGGGCGGAGCGCACCGCGGGCATGTGCGCCATGTCCGTCACGAAATACGTCAGCTTCACGACGTCGTCGAAAGTGGCGCCCGCCGACGCGAGGCACCTCCGCAGGTTCTCGAAGACCTGCCGGGCCTGCGCCGCCGCGTCGCCCTCGCCCACCAGCTTGCCGTCCTCGTCCAGGGCCAACTGCCCGGAGACCGCGACGAAGCGGCCCGATCCCATGACGACGTGCGTGTACGCGGTGGCGGGGGCGACGCCCTCGGGGGCGCTGATGTGGGTGAGTCGGCTCATGCCCCCATGGTGGACCACGGGTGTGACAACGCTCTGGGGCCGGTGCCGGGACCGGCCTTCGTGCCCTTCGCGCTCGTGGCGGCCTTCGTGCTCTTCGCCGCCTTCAACGGCTTCGGGGCCGGCAGCGCCTTGCACACCGCGTCGACCTCGCCGCCGCCGCCCGCAGGCACCTTGCCGGTCGTCAGATACACCGTCAAGTGCCGGTCGAGGCACTTGCTTCCGCTCAGGGTGATGCCGTGGTTGCCGCCGCCCTGCTCGACCACCAGCCGGGAACCCCGCAGCTTGCGGTGCAGGTTGACGGCTCCGTCGTACGGGGTGGCCGGGTCGTCGGTCGCCTGGAACAGGAGGACGGGCGGCAGCTCGGAGTTGGCGACGTCCGGCGGGGTCAGGTGGTGCGTCGGCCAGAACGCGCACGGCGCGTTGTACCAGGCGTTGTTCCAGGTCGAGAACGGGGCCTTCGCGTGGATCCGGTCGTTGTCGTCCCGCCAGGTCCGCCAGTCGCGCGGCCACTGCACGTCCCGGCACTGTACGGCCGTGTAGACGCTGTAGCCGTTCTCGCCCTCGGCGTCGACCGCCCCGAGGCTCTTGTACACCGCGACCAGCGGCTTGGTGTTCTTGTCGTTCACGTACGCGGCGAACGCCTCGGCCAGGTGGGGCCAGTAGCCGTTGTAGTAACCGCCCGGGATGAAGGTGTCCTCCAGCTCGGCGGCGCCCACCTTCTTGCCCGCGGGCCTCTTCGTCAGCGTCTTGCGCATCGCGTACCACTTGGCCTCGACCTCGGCGGGGTCCTTGCCGAGGCCGTACGCCGAGTCGTGGCGGGCGATCCAGGCCATGAGCGCCTTGTGGCGGTCGTCGAAGGCGTGGTCCTGCTGGAGGTTGTCGTCGTACCAGACGCCCGTCGGGTCGACTAGGGAGTCGAGCGCCATGCGCCGCACGTGGTGCGGATAGAGCCTTCCGTACAGGGCGCCTAGGTAGGTGCCGTACGAGTAGCCGAAGAAGTTGATGCGCTTGGCGCCGAGGGCCGCGCGGATGGCGTCCATGTCCTGGACCGTGCTCACCGAGTCGATGAACGGCAGGATGTCGCCGTACTTCTTGCCGCACGCCTTCGCGAACGCCCGTGCCCTGCGGAGGTTGTCGCGCTCCAGGGCGGGCGTGGCCGGGACGGTGGCGGGGCGCACGGGGTCGAAGTGTCCGGGGCGGCAGTTGAGCGCGGGCTTGCTCTTGCCCACCCCGCGCGGGTCGAAGCCGATGACGTCGTACTGCGCGGCCGTCTTCTTCGGCAGCGACTTGGCGATGTACCCCGCCATGGAAAGGCCGCTGCCGCCCGGCCCGCCGGGGTTCACCAGGAGCGGCCCCTGGAAGGTCTTGGCGGTGTGCGGGACGCGGGACAGGGCGAGGGTGATGTGCCGCCCGTGCGGCTCCTGGTGGTCCAGCGGCACCTTCAGCGAGGCGCACTGGAGCGTCGGATAGTTCTTGGTGGCGCACTTCTTCCAGGTGAGCGCCGGTTCTGCCGGGGTTCCCGAGGCGGGTGGCACCGCCGTGGCCATCGTGGCCGCCGCGGCGGCGACTGAGCAGAGTACGGCGATGCGCTTCTTCATCCGGCCTCCCAGAGCAAGGGGTTCGGGGCCCTGGGGGCCGCGATCTCTGGCGCATCTTCCCGGAATGCCCTCCTGAAGAGCGCCGTCACCGCCGGGAACAACCCGAAAGGGGCAAGCCGGTCACAACAGCGTGAGCTGAGTGGGCCCCGTGGCGGGCTCGGGCTCCTCGGGGACCTGGAGCCGTCGGGCGCCGCCCGCGCGCGTGGGACCGATGCCGAACTCCTCGGCCAGTTCGTGCACATGGCGGGTGATGCGGCGCTGGTACCACTTCGGGGCGTAGGCGCCCTCCGCGTACAGCCGCTCGTACCGCCGCACCAGATGCGGGTGATGCTGCCCGAGCCATGCCATGAACCACTCGCGCGCGCCGGGCCGAAGATGCAGCACCAGCGGCGTCACCGAGGTCGCGCCCGACGCGGCGACGGCCCGCACCGTGGCGCGCAGCTGGTCGGGGTGGTCGCCCAGGAAGGGGATGACGGGCGCCATCAGGACGCCGCAGCCGATGCCGTGCTCGGTGAGGGTGCGCACGACGTCGAGGCGGCGCTCCGGGGCCGGGGTGCCCGGCTCGACGGTGCGCCACAGCTCCTCGTCGGTGAAGCCCACGGACACGGAGATCCCGACGTCCGTCACGGCGGCGGCCTGCCGCAGCAGATCGAGGTCGCGCAGGATCAGCGTGCCCTTGGTCAGGATGGAGAAGGGGTTCCCGCGGTCGCGCAGCGCCGCGATGATCCCCGGCATCAGCCGGTAGCGGCCTTCCGCGCGCTGGTAGCAGTCCACGTTGGTGCCCATGGCGATGTGGTCGCCGTGCCAGCGCGGCGAGGCGAGCTGGCGCCGCAGCAGTTCGGCGGCGTTCACCTTGACGACGATCTGGCTGTCGAAGCCGAGGCCGGTGTCCAGGTCCAGATAGCTGTGCGTCTTGCGCGCGAAGCAGTAGACGCACGCGTGCGTGCACCCCCGGTAGGGGTTGACCGTCCATTCGAACGGCATGCGGGACGCCCCCGGCACCCGGTTCACGATCGACCTGGCCCGTATCTCGTGGAACGTGATCCCTCTGAACTCAGGAGTGTCGAAGACCCTCGTCGTCACCGCGTCCGCGCCGAACAGCGCGGCATCCGCGGCGCCCCGGCGCGGCCCGTCGGAAAGGTTCTGCCAGCGCATGACGCCTCCTCGGTAGCACTGACCACAGAATAGAACATACGTTCCCTTGATCGTGCGGCCCTTCCGGAGTCCGCTTCCGGCCCACGGCCGCTTGATAGCGTTCCGTCAAGCGCGACATGCGCGACACCGCTGCGACGAGGGAGGTTGATGAATATGGCCCGCCAGGCGCCTCATCGCCATGCCCTTGTCCGGGTCGCGCGAGCCTGAAGGAACCAGGCCACCGAACGCGGCCCGGTCGTCGAAAACGACCTGGAGAGTCGCGTGTCTTCTCTTTCCACCACCGCTCTTTTCACCACCGCCGCGGACCTGCCCACCGAACACCTCACCCTGCGGGCCTGGACCGCCGGTGAGATCGCCGACGTCCTCGCCGACCGGCGTCCCGCGCACTGGGCGCAGGACTTCCCGGCCGACGGGGACCGAGTCATCGCGGGCGTCATCGCCGAGCAGATCGCCGAGGGGCCCGAAGGCCCCGGAGCGTACGGCCACCGGCTGATCGTCGAACGGGAGAGCGGCGCCGTCGTCGGCTCCATCAGCCTCCTCTGGCCGCCGAGCGAGGGCTCGGTGGAGATCGGCTACGGAGTCGTGCCCTCGCGCCGCGGCCTCGGCTACGCGCCGGAAGCCGTGCGGGCCCTGGCGGCCCACGCCCTGACCTCCCCGGACGTGACCGTGGTCCACGCCGAGGTGGAACTCGGCAACCCGGCCTCCGTCCGTGTCCTGGAGAAGGCGGGCCTGCGCCGCTGGAGCAGTGACGGGACGACGGCCTGGTACCGCACGGGCACCCCGGGACCGGACCCGTCCCGGAAGTAGCGCATCCCGGGCCCGGCGGGGGCGGTCCGCACCGCCCCCGCCGGGCCCGGCCCGCCCGGTCCGCTGTCCGTCGGGCCCACCGCACGATGGATGATCGGAAGCATGCTCGCCGAGTCCCTGTCCGTCGCAGCCCTGGCCGTGGTCCTCGTCTGCGCCGTCATCCGCCCCTTCCGCTGGCCCGAGGCGGCCTTCGCCGTGCCCGCCGCCGGTGTCGTGATCCTGTCCGGGGCGATCCCGCTCGACGACGTACGGGACGAGGCCGCCCGGCTCGGGCCCGTGATCGGCTTCCTCGCGGGCGTCCTCGTGCTCGCCAAGCTCTGCGCCGACGAAGGGCTCTTCCGCGCCTGCGGCAGCTGGATGGCGCGCCGGTCCGCAGGGCAACCCCGCAAGCTGCTCGCCGCCGTCTTCGGCCTGGCCTCGGTGATCACCGCGACCCTGAGCCTGGACGCCACCGTGGTCCTCCTGACGCCGGTCGTCTTCGCCACCGCCGCCCGCATGGGCGCCCGGCCCGCGCCGCACGTCTACGCGAGCGCCCACCTGTCCAACACGGCCTCGCTCCTGCTGCCCGTCTCGAACCTGACGAACCTCCTCGCCTTCACCGCGACGGGGCTGAGCTTCACCCGCTTCGCGCTGCTCATGACGCTGCCCTGGCTGGTCGCCATCGCGGTCGAGTACGCGGTCTTCCGCCGGTTCTTCGCCGCCGACCTCGACGCGCCCGCCGAGGGCAGCGAGCCCACGGATCCGCCGCGGATGCCGCGGTTCGCCCTGGCGACCGTCGCGGCCACGCTCGCCGGGTTCGCCGTCGCCTCCGCCCTCGGCATCGAACCCGCCTGGTCGGCGGCGGCCGGGGCGGCCGTCCTCGCGGTGCGGGCCCTCCTGCGCAGGCGTACGACACCGGTGGCGATGCTGCGCTCGGCCTCGCTGCCGTTCCTGGCCTTCGTCCTCGCCCTTGGCATCGTCGTCAGGGCCGTCGTGGACAACGGCCTCGGCGACGCCCTGGGGCGGGTCCTGCCGGACGGCACCGCCCTGCCCGCGCTGCTCGGCACGGCCGTCGTCGCCGCGCTGCTCGCCAACCTGATCAACAACCTGCCCGCCGTCCTCGCCCTGGTGCCGCTGGCCGCGCCCGCGGGCCCCGGAGCCGTGCTCGCCGTGCTCATCGGCGTGAACATCGGACCCAACCTCACCTACGCCGGATCGCTCGCCACGCTCCTCTGGCGCCGCATCGCCCACCAGCACGAACACGACGTCAGCCTCGGTCGGTTCACCCGCCTCGGGCTCCTCACCGCCCCCGCCGCCCTGGTCCTGTCCACCCTCGCGCTGTGGGTCTCGCTGCGGCTCCTGCCGGGGTGAGAGCCTGTGTCGTCACCCCGGTCGGATCAGTGGGCGTTGTCTGGTGCGTGCGATCGCAAGGCGCCGGAGCGTCCTCGTAGCGGAGCTACGAGGACGCTCCGGCAACGCGGCGAGCGTGCGTGCCAGGCGACGACCACCCGGGCGGGGTGATGACACAGGCTCTGAGCACGCCCCGTGCCGGGGACCCGATTTGGGAGGCCGGTGCACCGGGTGGTTGGCTTTCCGTGAAGCCCCCGAGAAAAATTGCTGGAGGAAGTGCGATGGCGCAGGTCGAGGCGGTCACCGAGCGGATCATCACGGCACAGCCGGACGATGTCTTCGACGCGCTGGCCGACTACAACGGCACGCGGGAGAAGCTCCTTTCGGAGCACTTCAGCGAGTACGAGGTGCGCGAGGGCGGCGACGGGGAGGGCACCCTCGTCCACTGGAAGCTGCAGGCCACCAGTAAGCGGATCCGCGACTGCCTCCTGGAGATCTCCGAGCCCACCGACGGCGAGCTGGTCGAGAAGGACCGCAACTCCTCCATGGTCACCACGTGGACGGTGACCCCGGCGGGCGAGGGCAAGTCCCGCGTGGTCGTCACCACCGTGTGGAACGGCGCGGGCGGCATCGGCGGCTTCTTCGAGAAGACCTTCGCGCCCAAGGGCCTCGGGCGGATCTACGACACCGTGCTCGCCAACCTCGCCGCCGAGGTCGAGAAGTAGTTCCCGCGACGGGCGGGCGGCAGACCCACCCCGCGACGGGCGGGCGGCCGCGGCCGCCCGCCCAACTCCCCCTAGCCCATCAGGGTTGCCGACCCGCTCACCGTTTCGAGTGGTTTTCTGCTCGGTCCCGTTGTACGCCGTAGGGCTCCGACCGGCGCATACGCCCCCAGGGCCCCGCGCGACCCCAACTCGTCGCGCTTGCTCGCAGTTGTCGCGTAATGCGAGAAATGGGCGGCGCAGGCGCGACGAGGGGAGCAGTACGTGGGCGGGACGACGCTGGTGCAGGTCGCCGAGCAGGACGAACGGCACGAGACGCACGAACGGCACGGGCAGGGCGAGCGGCGGCACGAGGCGGCCGACGCGCCCCCGGAGCCGGGCGACCGGCCGGGCGATGAGGGCGCGGGCCAGCCGCCACCGGCACCGTTCGACCCGGCGGCCCTCGGTCTCAGCCCCGGCCGCGTACGGATGGTGTTCGTCGGGCTGATGCTCGCGCTGCTGCTCGCGGCGCTGGAGCAGATGATCGTCGCCACCGCGCTCCCGAAGATCGTCGGTGAGCTGCACGGTCTCGACAAGATGTCCTGGGCGATCACCGCCTATCTGCTCACCTCCACCATCGGCCTGCCGATCTACGGCAAGCTCGGCGACCTCTTCGGGCGCAAGGGCGTCTTCCAGTTCGCGATCGTCATCTTCATCATCGGCTCCGCGCTGGCGGGCTGGTCGCGGACGATGGAGCAGCTGATCGCCTTCCGCGCGATCCAGGGCGTCGGCGCGGGCGGCCTGATGATCGGCGTCCAGGCGATCATCGCGGACATCGTGCCGCCCCGGCAGCGCGGCCGCTACATGGGCCTGATCGGCGCCGCGTTCGGCCTCGCCTCGGTCGCGGGCCCCCTGCTCGGCGGCTTCTTCACCGACCACGCCTCCTGGCGCTGGTGCTTCTACTTCAACGTGCCCTTCGGGCTCGTCACGCTCCTCGTCGTCTCGCTCGTCCTGAAGCTGCCCAAGCGCACCGCCAGGGCCCGGCTCGACGTGCTCGGCGCGCTGCTGCTGGCCGCGGCCTCCACCTGCCTCGTCCTCCTGACGAGCTGGGGCGGGACCGAGTACGCGTGGGGCGACCGCGTGATCCTGGGGCTCGGAGCCGGTGCGGTCGTGGCCACCGTGCTCTTCCTCGTCGCCGAGAAGTTCGCGGCAGAACCGATCATTCCGTTGCGTCTGTTCCGTGATCCGGTCTTCAACATCACCGGTCTTGTGGGCATGGTCGTTGGAATCGCCCTCTTCGGAGCGGCCAGTTATCTGCCGACCTTCCTGCAGATGGTCGACGGCGCGAGCGCCACCGAGTCCGGCCTCCTCATGCTGCCGATGATGGGCGGCATCGTCGGAGCGTCGATCGTCTCCGGGCAACTCATCAGTCACACAGGGCGCTACAAGATCTTTCCGATCCTCGGCGGGATCCTCTCCGTCGTCGGCATGTGGCTGCTCTCGCGCCTCGAAGTGGACACCTCCCGGCTGCAGTACAGCATCTGGATGGCGGTACTCGGCGCGGGGATCGGCCTGGTCATGCCGGTCCTGGTGCTCGCCGTGCAGAACGCGGTCCGCCCCGCCGACCTGGGCACCGCCACCAGCGCCAACAACTACTTCCGGCAGATCGGCGGCAGCGTAGGAGCCGCGATCTTCGGCACGCTCTTCGCGAACCGGCTCGCCGACGCGCTCAGGGACCGGCTCCCCGCAGGGTCGGGCAAGGCCGTGCCCGACGCCGAGTCCATCACCCCGCAGCTCGTCCACAAGCTGCCCGCACCGCTGCGCGAGGGCTACATCCAGGCCTACGCGGACGCGATGCCGCGGATCTTCCTCTACCTGGTGCCGGTGCTCGTCCTCGGCATGCTGCTCGCCTTCTTCCTCAAGGAGACCCCCCTGTTGTCCAGCGCCGCCTCCCACCACGCACCCGCCCCCGAAGCCGGGACGGCAGGGACCGTTCCGCAGGCCCGTACGACGACGTACACCGCCGGGGTCCCCGTCTGCGGCACCGTGCAGCACCCCGACGGCACCGTGGTGCCCCGCGCGGCCCTCACCCTGATCGACGTGTCCGGACAGCAGATCGGGCGCGGGGCGAGCGGCGAGGACGGGCGGTACGCCCTGGCGACCCCGGGCACCGGATCGTTCGTGCTGATCGCGGCCGCGGGCGGGCACCAGCCGCAGGCCGTCACCGTCACCGTCGGCGAGCGGCCCGTCGAGCTCGACGTGGTCCTCGGCGGGGCGGGCCGCCTCGCGGGGACCGTGGTGACCGCCGACGGGACGCCCGTCAGGGACGCCGCCGTCACCCTTACCGACGTCCGCGGCGAGGTCGTCGCCACCACCCGCAGCGGGCGCGAGGGAAGCTACGTCATCACGGAGCTGGTGGCGGGCGAGTACACCCTGGCCGCCAGCGCACCCGCGTTCCGCCCCGCCGCGCTCCCCGTCACCGTGCAGGCCTCGCGCGAGACCCGGCAGGACGTCGAGCTCGCGGGCGGCGCCGTGCTGCGGGGCACCGTGCGGGCCGGTGGCGGGCGGCCCGTCGAGGACGCGCGCGTGACACTGCTCGACGCCGCGGGGAACGTCGTCGACACCCTGACCACCGCGGCGGACGGCACCTTCCGCTTCGTCGACCTGTCGTCCGGCGAGTACACCGTGATCGCGGCGGGTTACCCGCCGGTTGCCACGGTCCTCCAGGTCGCGGGCGGTGGCCGCACGGAGCGGGATCTGCAGCTCGGTCACGAGGACTGAGGGCTTCCGGCGACAGGCCGCGACGGGGTGCCCCCGTGGGGGCGTGCGCCGGTGCCCCTGCGTGCCGGGCCAATTCCCGCATTGCCCCGCACGGCAACCTGCGGCGGCCGTACGGTGGTTGGTG
Organism: Streptomyces sp. NPDC042371; assembly: GCF_056437465.1. Taxonomy (NCBI): domain Bacteria; kingdom Bacillati; phylum Actinomycetota; class Actinomycetes; order Kitasatosporales; family Streptomycetaceae; genus Streptomyces; species Streptomyces sp. NPDC042371. The sequence goes on from NZ_JBWKAP010000004.1 coordinate 58,619, forward strand.
GCGGCTCAGATCTTTTGCTGCCGCGGGAAGGAGCATGAGCCATGGAACAGGGCACTCCGAGCGAGCCGCTGACGCAGAGTGCCGCGTCCGGCCGCATCCCACTCGCCGTGGTCGTCGTCGACGGAACCGGACTCGTCTCGCACTGGAGCATCGGCGCGCGACGCCTGTTCGGGTGCGGCAGGGACGAGGCCGTCGGCCGTCCGGTGGGCGACCTGCTTCCGGTGCACGGCGCAATACCCGAGGACCGCGAGCCCTACGGCGCGTTCGACGGACTCGGCCCCGACCTGGAGACCTCCCTCGACCGGCGCAGCTCCTACCCGGCCGCCGGGCGCGCGCGACTCACCGGGCCGGGGAGCGGCCAGGACGGCGACAACAGCCGCCTGGACGTGCTGTGGTGGGCGTATCCACTGGTCGGCCCCGGCCCCGAGCGGCTCCTCGTGCTCGCCGCGGACGCCGCGCGACTGGCGGCGGCCGAAGAACCCGTTGAAGGGGGCGCCGAGGGCGCCGGGACCGCCGGGCGGAGCGAGCGGGACGCGCAGGTCGAGCGCATCGCGCCGGGCTTCGCCCTGCACACGGACTTCCCCGGCGCGGACGAGCTCGCCGCCCGGCTGCCCGAGATCCTGCCCAGCATGAGCGTGGGGGAGAGCGCCCGCATCGTCGCCCAGGTGCTCGAACTGGGCTATCCCGTCCTGGAGTTCAGCCGCCACGACCGGGTGCCCGTCACTCCGGACTGGGGCGTCGCCCGCCGGGCCGAACGCAAGGAGCGCAGACAGCGCGCCGCGCAGGCGGACGCCAGCGGACTCCCGGTGGCCCCCGAAGCGGTGGACGACGAGGGCGAGGACCTCGAGTACGCGGCCGTGCGCGAGCACCTCGAATTCCTCAACGAGGTCAGTGGCCGGATCGGCTCCTCGCTCGACCTGTCGCGGACGATCCTGGAGGTGAGCCGCGCGGTCGTGCCGCGCTTCACGGACGTCGCGGGCACCTACCTGCGCGAGCAGGTCGTCGCGGGCGAGGGCTTCCCCGAGGGCCCGCCGGACGAGACCACGATGTGGCACCGGGTCGCCGTGGAGCACACCGACGAGCCGGGCCGCTGGGACGACGTGGTGCCGGTCGGCGAGTCCATGCCGTTCCCCGCCCACACGCCGTTCTTCCAGTGCATGACCTCGGGCGACCCGGTGCTCGTGCCCCGCATCACCGAGGAGATGGGCAACGCCATCGCCTCCCAGTTCGAGAAGCGCGACATCCGCCCGCTGATCAACCACCGTTCGATGCTCGTCGTACCGCTCAAGGCGCGCAATGTGGTGCTCGGCTTCATGATCCTGCTGCGCCACCGGGAGCGGCCGGTCTTCAACGACATGGACCGCGTCACCGGCGCCGAACTGGCCGCCCGCGCGGGCCTCGTGCTCGACAACGCCCGCATGTACACCTACCAGGAGAGCGTCGCCGACACCCTCCAGGACAGCATGCTGCCGCACATCCAGCCCCGGATGTCCGGCTGCGACATCGCCACCCGCTATCTGCCCGGCACGCTCCTCGGCCGGGTGGGCGGCGACTGGTTCGACTCCGTGAAGCTACCCGGCTCCAGGACCGCCCTCGTCGTCGGCGACGTGATGGGCCACGGCCTCAACTCGGCGGCGATGATGGGGCAGCTGCGCACGGCCGTCCAGACCATGGCGGCGCTCGACCTGCCGCCCGAGCAGCTCCTGCGCAACCTCGACGACCTCGCACAGCGCCTCGGCGAGCACTATCTGGCGACGTGTCTGTACGCGGTCTACGACCCGATCGCGAGCGACCTGCACCTCGCCAACGCCGGACACATCCCGCCCGTCCTGGTGCGCGCCGCGGACGGCCGCAGCGAGCTCCTCGACCTGCCCACCGGAGCGCCCATCGGCGTCGGCGGCGTGCCCTTCGAATCGGTTCGGCTGCGGGTGGCGCCCGGCGACCGGCTGCTGATGTGCACCGACGGCCTGGTCGAGGTCCGCGGCGAGGACATCGGCGTCGGCCTCGCCACGCTCACCGAGTCCGCCGCACACCCCGCCGCCTCCATGGACGACGCCTGCGACACCATCATCCGCGCGCTCAACACCCGCGGCGGCCGCAAGGACGACGTGGCGCTCCTGATGGCCAGGCTCAACGGAATCGCGACCGAGAACGTCGCGCACTGGCGGCTCGCCGTCGACCCCGCGGAGGTGGGCAGGGCCCGCGAGATGGTCCGCGCCCAGCTGCGGGGCTGGTCCCTGCAGGGGCTGAGCGACAACGCCGAGCTGGTCGTCAGCGAGCTCGTCACCAATGTCGTGCGCCACTCCCGCAGCAGCAGGATCGACCTGCGCATGGTCCGCTCCGGGGTGCTGACGTGCGAGGTCGAGGACGACGACCAGACGCTGCCGACCCTGCTCAGCGCGGGACCCGGCGACGAGTTCGGGCGCGGGCTGCGCGTCGTCAGCGGGCTCGCGAAGGAGTGGGGCACCAGCCGCACGCGCCGGGGCAAGACCGTGTGGTGCGAACTGGCGCTGCCGCGCCGCTAGCCGGTCGGCCGGGCCGCCCTGCGCGCACCTCAATAGCCGTGCGCCGTGGTCGCGTGTCGCGGTCGCGCGCCCGGTGGCAACGTACCGAATGCACGGTGAACGAATGCGCGGGCGCTTGTCCGTGTGACCCGGGCGCGGTAGACCGATCTTGTCGTCGGCTTCGGCGGCTTTCGTCGCACCCCGGGGAGAGCGGACATGAGCGTCACGAGTCGGTACAGGGAGGCGTGGGAAGGGTTCTGGCGGGAGGCCTCCGACGAGCAGGGGGCGGTCTTCTGGGACGCCGAGCCCGTCCTCACCGCGGGCCTCCACCTCGCGCTCTTCGAACCGCACATGACCGCCGTCGATCTGCCCGTCATCGATCTCGGCTGCGGCAACGGCACCCAGACCCGGTTCCTGGCCGACCGCTATCCGCGCGTCCTCGGCGTCGACCTGTCGGCGGCCGCCCTCGACCACGCCCGGCGCGCCGACCCGGCGGACCAGGTCGACTTCCGGGAGCTCGACGCGGTCGAGAAGAGCGAGGCGGAGCAGCTGCACGCGGAGATCGGCGACGCGAACGTCTACATGCGGGGCGTACTCCACCAGTGCGACCCCGAGGACCGGCAGCCGCTGCTCGACAACGTCGCCACGCTGCTCGGCGAGCGCGGCCGGGCCTTCGTCGTGGAGCCCTCGGAGGCGGCGCGCCCCGTCCTGATGGGCCTGGTGCAGAGCCCCGCCGGGCCGCCGCCCAAGCTGGCGCCGATCTTCGCGCACGGTCTGGCGCCCGCCGATGTCGACGACGCCTCGGTGGCCTCGTACGTCGAATCGGCCGGGCTCGCGGTTCTCGCCGCGGGCGAAATGCCGCTGACCACCACCGAGTTCACTGCCGACGGCGCGCGCATCGAGCTGCCGTCGAGGTGGCTGGTGATCGGGCGCAGGGGCTGAGGGGCCGGGGTGATCGGCCTCCGCCTTGATAGGCAAGTCGCTGCTTGCATATCATCTGGTCATGGAACAGGATGTCTTCAAGGCGCTGGCCGACCCCACCCGTCGGCTCATCCTTGACGGGCTCGTGGAGAGGGACGGCCAGACCCTGTTCGAGATCTGCTCACGGCTGCTGACCAGGCATGGTCTGGGACTGTCCCGGCAGGCGATCAGTCAGCATCTGGCCGTACTCGAATCGGCGGGTCTGGTCCACACGCGGCGACAGGGCCGCTACAAGTACCACGCCCTCGACACCGCCCCCCTGGAGCGCATCATGACCAGATGGCTCAAGCCCGACGCGACGGAGAGCACCGATGAGGATCAACCTGACGAGCGTCTTCGTCAATGACCAGCTCAAGGCGCTGGCCTTCTACACCGACGTCCTGGGCTTTGTGGAGAAGGCCAGGGTCGCGGTCGGCGAGGACTGGTGGCTGACCGTGGTCTCGCCCGAGGACCCCGAGGGGACCGAGCTGCTCCTTGAGCCCGACGGGCACCCCGCGGTGAAGCCGTACAAGGAAGCGCTGGTCGAGGACGGCATCCCGGCCGCCGCCTTCGCCGTGGACGACGTCGCCGCGGAGTACGAGCGGCTGCGCGGGCTCGGTGTGTACTTCACCCAGGAGCCGCTGCAGATGGGCGACGTCACCGTCGCGGTCCTGGACGACACCTGCGGCAACCTGATCCAGATCATGCACACGGTCTAGGGTCGGCCGCGGACCACCCGGACCCCGAGCGCGAGGTAGTCATGAGCGACCAGAACATGGCGGACGACGTCTACCAGCCCACAGGCGGCAACGAGGAGCAGCAGGACGCGGCGCCGCTGGACCTGCAGGACGCGCTGGACGAGCGTACGTACGACGACATGCTCGACGAGGGGTATTCGCCGCCGGAGAAGCCGCTCGGAGTCACCAGGACCGGCACGACGGCGGCGGAGCAGCACGAGGGCGAGACGCTCGACGAGCGGCTGCGGCAGGAAGTCCCCGACGTCGAGGCCCCCGGCGGTGACGGCATCGGCGACCTGCCGGACGGCGAGGGCGAGCCCATCGACCCGGAGGCCGGGCGGGACCGTGCGGGCCGTCTGGTCGCCCCGGACGGGGGCGCCGAACAGGTGGTGGCCCGGGACGAGGGCATCGACGGTGGCGCGGCGGGCGCGGAGGAGGCGGCGGTCCACATCGTCCGCGACGAGGATCTGCCGCCGCTGCCGGACGAGCGGGACTGAGGGCCGCGGTCCGTCGGCCGTCAGGGCCGTCCTGGCGACTACGACACGTCGGTCCACTACTCCAAGGGGCGTACCGGGTCCTACTGAGAACGTCCGGGCCTCGGCGGGTGCACCTCCCCGGAGAGCTCGGCCCGCCAGGCCCGGGGCCACTCTCCCGGAGGCGGGGGTGCTCCCGCGATGCCGAGGTCCCCCCGCGCGCTCTCGTAGAACGCGTCCCGCGCCGCACTCGCAAGGCGATGGGCCCTGGTCCACATCTCCGCGTCGACCGGTCCCTCCCGGACGAGCAGCTCGATGGTCCAGATCGTCTCGTGCCAGCGGCGCGCCGCCGCGATGGTCTCCGCGTCCCCGACCAGCAGGACGGACTCCCACTCCGTCGCCCGGTGGGACTCGGCGTCGGCGAGGAGGGGCAGCCCGTCCGCAGGCTGCAACGGGTCGGCCACGTCGGTGAATCCGAGGGCGGCGCCGATGCGCTGGGCGATGCGGAGCTGGGACTTGAGGGCGTTGCCGTATCGGCCGTACGTCTCGAAGCGCTTCTCGTCCCACCGCTCCTCCCGCTGCCGCGTCCACCGTCGGCGCTCGGTCAGGCTCTGGACGGCGTACGAGCCGAGCGTGCCGACCACGACGCCCATCAGGGCGGGCAGTTGATCCACGAGCGCCACGGGGCCTCCTCGTCCGGGTCTCCGATGCCGCACGGTACCCACCGGCGGGACTTCCTGCGACGGCGAGCCCCCGTAGGGGGTGGGGAGTAGTCTTCCGAGCATGGAACGTGCCTGTCTTCCAGGGCCGGTTCGCTCTTCGGCGCGGAAGACCCAGTGATGGAGCACCGGGTTTCCGTGCACGAACTGCTCGTCGGTCTCGAACGGGCCGTCGAGGCCGGGGAGCACCGTGTGTGGGCGGTGCGGTGCGCGCATGCGCTGGGCCTGGGGGGAATCGCGGTCTCGATGCGGTCGGGCACCGAGTTGGTGTGGTTCAGCGACGACGTCAGCGCGCGGCTGGAGGATGCGCAGTTCACCTTGGGGCAGGGGCCCGGGGTGGCGGTGGACTTCGGTGAGGCGCCGTACCAGGTGCCGGATCTGTGCGGGTGCGCGGGCGAGCGGTGGCCGCAACTCGGCGCGGAAGCCAAGGCGCTGGGGGTGCGGGCGATGTTCGTCTGGCCGGTCCGCTCGGGTGGGATGCGGCTCGGGGCGCTGACCGGATACCGCGTGACGCCGGGGCCGCTGACCGCGCGGCAGGCGGCGGACGGGCTGCGGGTGGCAGACGCGCTGGCCGTCCGGCTGCTGGCCTGGCGGCCGGGTGCCGACGACTCCTCCGGCGGGCCGGGGGAGGCGGGCGCGGTCGATCTGCACTGGGCCGAAGTGCACCAGGCGACCGGTGTGCTCAGCTACCGGCTCGGCGTGCCACTGGATGAGGCCCTGGTCCGGCTGCGGGCCCGGGCCTTCGCCTCGGGCCGACCACTGACCGAAGCTGCCCGCGAGATCCTCAGGGAACTCCCGTCGTGAACCCCGCTGTTCTGTGCGGGCCCCTCTGGGGGAGGGACCCGGGCACCGAGGAGTCAAGGCATGAGCCGAGAACAGAAGATCGCTGAAACCTTCGTCGAACTCGCCGACACTCTCGTCGCCGACTTCGACGTCATCGACTTCCTGCAGCAGTTGACCGTCCGCTGCCGTGACATCTTCGCGGTCACCGACGTGGCGGTCCTGCTGGCCTACCCGGGGCCGCAGTTGTGCAGCCCCGCCCCCTGCGACCCGAGCCCCACGCTGGCCGCGGTCCTCGATCTGGCCCTGGGGGAAGGCCCGGCTCTGGACGCCTACCGCACCGCGCGCATCGTCAGCCCCGGAAGCCTCGCCACGGCTCCCGCAGCCCGCTGCCCGCCGACGACCTCGCCATGGCCCAGGCGTTCGCCGACGCGGCCACCATCGGCCTGCTCCACGCCCGCACCCTGAAGGCCGCCGACACCGTCAACGAGCAGTTCCACACCGCGCTGCACAGCCGCATCACCATCGAACAGGCCAAGGGCTTCCTCGCGGCCCAGCGCAACACGTCCCTCGACGACGCCTTCGCCGCCATGCGCCGCCACGCCCGCCACCAGCGTCTGCTGCTCACCGACGTGGCCCGGCACATCGTCGACACCGGCGAGCTCCCACCGCCGCCCGCCGCGCCGATGCGTCACTACCCGGCCGGTGGCGCGGCGAACGGCTAGGCCACCAGGCGCTGTTGGGACCTCTCTCCTTTGTCGGAAGCGTTTTTGTCAGAAGCGTTGACGAAGTCCGTGCTCCCTCTTAGCTTCTACGCGTCGTACTTCGTACGTCATATATGAGACGTGATACGCGATACGTGAGATCCGAGGGTGCCCATGACGTCCGTGCCGACCCCGATCCCCTCGCGCACGCAGTTCGTGCTCGAAGCGATCAAGCACCGCATCCTCAGCGGCGAGTTGAGGCCGGGGCAGCCCCTGGTCGAGACGGAGCTCGCCGGTGAGTTCGGGGTCTCCAAGACGCCCGTGCGCGAGGCCCTCAAGACCCTCGCGGGCACCGGCCTCGTCGCGATGAGCCAGTACAAGGGGGCCGCCGTGCGCACCGTGGACGCGGCCATGGCGCGCGAGGTGTACGACGTGCGGCTGCTCCTGGAGCCCGAGGCGCTGCGCCGCACCGTCCACCGCGGCGCGGCGCTCGACACCGCGAGTACGGCACTGGAACGGGCCGACCTCGCCGAGGACGCCGCCGAACGGTCCTTGGCCAACCGGGAGTTCCACCGCACGCTGTACTCCGCCTGCGGCAACCCGCTGCTCGGCCGCCTCCTCGACGAGGTGCGGGACCAGGCCGCTCTCGTCTCAGCCGTCGCCTGGGCGGCCGATCCTTCGTGGGCCCGCGAGGCGGCCGAGCACCAGGAGATCCTGCGGCTCGCCCTCGCCGGGGACGCGGACGGCGCCGCCGAGGCGCTGCACCGCCACATCGCGTCGTTCGTGCAGCGCGCCTTTCCCTTGAAAGGGGACCTCAAGTGACCGTAGCCATAACGGAGTTGTACGACGCTCAGCGCGCCGCGCTCGCCGACGTGGTGGCGATCCCGGTGACCCCCTTCGCCGCGGACGGCTCGATCGACCACGGGGCCCACCGCAAGCTCCTGCGGCGACAGCTCGACGCCGGGGTGCGCACCCTCACGCCGAACGGCAACACGGGGGAGTTCTACGCACTCGCGCCGCAGGAGCGGCGTGCCGTCGTCGAGTCGACCGTCGAGGAGGCGGCGGGCCGGGCGGCGATCCTCGTCGGTGTCGGCCACGACGTAATCACCGCGGTGGACGCCGCCCGGCACGCGGAGGCCGTCGGCGCCAACATGGTGATGATCCATCAGCCCATGCACCCGTACGTCTCCGACAGCGGCTGGGTCGACTACCACCGGGCCGTCGCCGAGGCCGTGCCCTGTCTTGGCGTCGTCCCCTATCTGCGCGACGCCGCGCTGCCCGGCGCCCGCCTCGCCGAACTCGCCGACGCCTGCCCCAATGTCATCGGCGTCAAGTACGCGGTGCCGGACGCGGCACGCTTCGCCGGGTTCGCGCGGGACGCGGGGCTGGACCGGTTCGTGTGGGTCGCCGGGCTCGCCGAGTCGTACGCACCCTCGTACTTCTCGGCGGGAGCCACCGGCTTCACCTCCGGGCTCGTGAACGTCACCCCCGCCCTTTCGCTGCATATGATCGAAGCGCTTCGACGCGGCGACTATCGGGCCGCCATGGACGTATGGGCGAAGATCCGCCGCTTCGAGGAGCTGCGGGCCGCCGACGGATCCGCCCACAACGTCACCGTCGTCAAGGAGGCCCTCGCCGCGCTCGGCCTGTGCCGCCGCGACGTACGCGCCCCGAGCAGCCTCCTGCCGGAAACCGAACGCGCCGAGGTCGCGGCGATCGTCGCCGGGTGGACCGTATGACGTTCCCCGAGGGCGAGTTGCGCAGCCAGCGGTGGTACGGCGAGACCATCTCGTCCGGCCTGCGCTCCTTCAGCCACCGCGCCCGCACCCGGCAGCTCGGCTACCTCCCCGAGGAGCACCTGGGCAAGCCCGTCGTCGCGGTACTCAACACCTGGTCCGACATCAACCCCTGCCACTCCCACCTGCGCGAGCGCGCGCAGGCCGTCAAGCGGGGGGTGTGGCAGGCGGGCGGGTTCCCGCTGGAGTTCCCGGTGTCGACGCTGAGCGAGACCTTCCAGAAGCCGACGCCCATGCTCTACCGCAACCTCCTCGCCATGGAGACCGAGGAGCTGCTCCGCTCGTACCCGGTGGACGGCGCCGTGCTCCTCGGCGGCTGCGACAAGTCGACGCCCGCGCTGCTCATGGGCGCCGCCAGCGTCGACCTGCCCACGGTGTTCGTACCGGCCGGGCCCATGCTGCCCGGGCACTGGCGGGGTGAGGTGCTCGGCTCCGGCACGGACATGTGGAAGTACTGGGACGACCGGCGCGCCGGGCTCATCGGCGACTGCGAGCTGACCGAGCTGGAGAGCGGCCTCGCGCGCTCCCCGGGCCACTGCATGACCATGGGCACCGCATCGACGCTGACCGCCGCCGCGGAGGCGCTCGGCGTGACGATGCCCGGCGCCTCGTCGATCCCCGCCGTCGACTCCGGGCACGAGCGGATGGCCGCCGCCTCCGGCCTTCGCATCGTCGAACTCGTCCGGCAGGGGCGGACGTTGTCGCGGATCCTCACCCCGGACGCCTTCGCGGACGCGGTCACCACCGTCCTCGGGCTCGGCGGCTCCACCAACGCCGTCATCCACCTCATCGCGCTGGCCGGGCGAGCCGGGGTACGGCTCGCCCTCGACGACTTCGACCGGATCGCCCGCACCGTGCCCGTCCTCGCCAACGTACGTCCTGGCGGCGAGCGCTACCTGATGGAGGACTTCCACTTCGCGGGCGGACTGCCCGGCTTCCTGTCGCGCATCACGGACCTGCTGCACCTCGACCGCCCCACCGTCGCGCACGACACCCTGCGCGAGCAGCTCGCGGGCGCCCGCGTCCACCACGCCGACGTGATCCGCCCCCGCGACAACCCGGTCGCCACGGAGGGTGGAGTCGCCGTCCTGCGCGGCAACCTCTGCCCGGACGGCGCCGTCATCAAGCACATCGCCGCCGAGCCGCGGCTGCTCCGGCACACCGGGCCCGCCGTCGTGTTCGACGACTACCGCACCCTGCAGCGCACCATCGACGATCCGGCGCTCGGCATCACGCCCGACCACGTCCTCGTGCTGCGGGGCGCGGGCCCCAAGGGCGGGCCCGGCATGCCCGAGTACGGGATGCTGCCGATCCCCGCGTACCTGCTGAAGCAGGGGGTGCGGGACATGGTGCGGATCTCCGACGCACGGATGAGCGGCACGTCGTACGGCACGTGTGTGCTGCACATCGCGCCCGAATCGTACGTCGGCGGACCGCTCGCCGTCGTCCGCACCGGCGACCTCATCACCCTCGACGTACCGGCGCGGAGCCTGCGACTCGACGTGTCCGAAGATGAGTTGGCGCTGCGCAGGAGTGCGTGGGTGGCGCCGCCAGCCCGTTACGAGCGGGGCTACGGCGCGCTCTACAGCGAGCAGATCACGCAGGCCGACACGGGGTGCGACTTCGCGTTCCTGGCCAGGCCCGGCACGGTGCCGGACCCGTACGTCGGCTGACAGCGGCAGGAGTACCTGGGCCCCGCCCCTTCATGCCCGAGCCCTGCTATGTCCGAGATCTCGAACAACGTACGCGAAGCGCTTCACCTCTCTACATCCACGATCGGAGAAGTGTCATGGCACACGCCGCAGCCGTGGCGAAGCCACCGCCCGGCACCGCGCAGGCGCCGCCGCCCCCGCCGGGGAAGCGGCGCAGAACCGGGACGACCCCGCGCCGACTGCCGTACCTGCTGATCGCCCCGGCCGCCCTGCTGATGCTCGGCTTCATCGCCTACCCGGTGCTCAGCGTCTTCTACTACAGCCTGCGCCACCACAACCCCACCAAGCCCTGGCGTAACGGCTTCGCAGGCCTCGACAACTTCGTCACCGCGTTCACCGACGACCCGGACTTCTGGCGCACCCTCGGCTTCAGCTTCCAGTGGGTGGCCGTCGAGGTCGTTCTCCAACTGCTGCTCGGGCTCGCGCTCGCACTCCTCGTCAACCAGACCTTCGTCGGCCGCGCGGCGGCCCGCGCCCTCGTCTTCTCGCCGTGGGCCGTCTCCGGCGTGCTGACGTCCACGATCTGGCTGCTGATGTTCAACTCCCAGACGGGCATCACCCGTTACCTCGCCGACCTCGGCGTCGGCTCCTACGGTACGTCCTGGCTCTCCGACACCGGCACCGTCTTCCCCGCCGTCGTCGTCGCCGAACTCTGGCGTGGCGTCCCCTTCTTCGCGATCCTCATCCTCGCCGACCTCCAGTCCGTGTCGAAGGACCTGTACGAGGCGGCCGAGGTGGACGGAGCCAGTCGCGTCCGGCAGTTCTTCCACATCACGCTGCCGCACCTGAAGGACGCGATCATCCTCTCCACGCTGCTCCGCGCGGTCTGGGAGTTCAACAACGTCGACCTGCTCTACACGCTCACCGGCGGCGGACCCGCGGGCGAGACCACGACCCTGCCGCTGCGCATCGCGTCCATCGCCGTCGACTCCCACGACTTCGGCTACGCCTCCGCGCTGACCGCCATCGCCTTCGTGATTCTTCTCTTCTGCTCGCTGCTCTATCTGCGGCTCAGCAAGTTCGGGGGGCAGGACAAGTGACCGTCGCCGTCACCACCGCCGACCAGCGCACGAGACGGGCCAAGAAGCGCGCCTGGGACGAGGCCCCCCGCTGGCAGATCTACCTCCCCCTCGGCCTCTACCTCCTCTTCACCCTCATCCCCTTCTACTGGATCCTGCTCTTCGCCCTGCGCCCCAGCGGCTCCACCTCGCTGGTGCCGTGGCCCGTCACCTTCGAGCACTTCGACAAGGTGTGGACCGAGCGCAGCTTCGCGACGTTCTTCCAGAACAGCCTGCTCGTCGGCGTCGCGTCCATGGTGATGACCACGCTCGTCGCCCTCGCGGGCGGCTATGCCCTGGCCCGCTTCGACTTCCGGATCAAACGCGGCTTCATGCTGGCGCTGCTGTGCTCGCAGTTCATCCCCGGCGCCCTGATGCTCGTGCCGCTCTTCCAGATCTTCGCCGAACTGCAGATGATCAACTCGCTCGGCAGTGTGATCGTCGCCGAGACCGTCTTCCAGCTCCCGCTCTCGATGATTCTGATCAGCGGCTTCATCAAGAACGTCCCGTACTCCCTGGAGGAGGCCGCCTGGGTCGACGGCTGCGGACGCTTCCGGGCGTTCTGCGCCATCGTGCTTCCGATGCTGCGGCCCGGCCTGATCGCCGTGGGGTCCTTCGCGTTCGTGCACAGCTGGAACCACTTCCTCTTCGCCCTGATGTTCCTCAGTGACCAGGGCAAGCAGACGATCCCGGTGGGCCTCGCCACGCTCATGGGGGCCGACAGCGTCGACCTCGGCGCGCTCGCCGCGGGCGGTGTCGTCGCCGCCGTGCCCGTCGTGATCGTCTTCGCCTTCATCCAGAAGTGGCTGGTCACCGGGTTCAGCGCCGGGGCGGTGAAGGGGTGAGCACCGGAGCCGGGAGCCGACGGCCGCCGCTGCCCGTGGTCCTGGCAGGGGCGCGCGGCCACGGCGTCCGGCACCTGGAGAACATCCGCCGCCTCCAGCACACCGGTCTCGTACGCCTCGTGGGCGTCTGCGAGCTGCGGCCGCTCACCGACGAGGAACTCGACGGGTTCGGGAAGGTGGCGCAGTCCGAGGACTTCGCGGGGCTGCTCGACTCGACCGGCGCCGCCGTCGCCGTGATCTGCACGCCCATCCCCACCCACACCGGGCTGGCCCTCGCCGCCGCCGCACGCGGCGTCCACCTGCTCCTGGAGAAGCCGCCCGCGCCGTCGTACGAGGAGTTCCTGCGCATGGCCGACGCGGCCGCCGCCGCGGGCACCGCCGTCCAGATCGGCTTCCAGTCGCTCGGCTCGCACGCGATCCCCGCCGTCCGAAGGCTGATCGCTGAGGGGGCGGTCGGTGACGTGACCGGTGTCGGCGGGGCGGGCGCATGGGTGCGCGACGAGGCCTACTTCCGCCGTGCGCCCTGGGCGGGACGACGCCGACTCGGCGGCGCGGACGTCGTCGACGGCGTCCTGACCAACCCCCTCGCGCACGCCGTCGCCACCGCCCTCGCACTGGCCGACGCCACGGGGGCCGAGGACGTCACGTCGGTGGAGACGGAACTGTTCCGGGCCCACGCCATCGAGTCCGACGACACCTCCTGCGTACGCGTCCGCACGGCGACCGGCGGCCGGGTCACCGTGGCGGCGACGCTGTGTGCGGAGACGGCCGGGGAACCGTACGTCGTCGTGCACGGCACCCGGGGGCGCATCACCTTCCGGTACCGGCAGGACCGGGTGGAGGTGCGCGGCGCGGGCGCGGGCCCCACCCCGGCGCACACCACCCTCCACGACAGGACCGACCTCCTGGAGAACCTCGTCGAGCACCTCGCGGGCCGCACCCGGCTCCTCGCGCCGCCCGCCGCGACCGGCGCCTTCATGCGGGTCGTCGAGGCCGTCAGGACCGCCCCCGACCCGGTCGAACTGCCCGAGCGGGCCTGGCGCGCGGCCCCGGGCGCAACCGCGGGACGACGCGTCGTGCCCGGCATCGACGGCCTGGTCACGCTCGCCGCCGACACCCTCTGCCTCTACTCCGAGCTGGGTGCCGACTGGGCCCGGCCCGCCCCGACGACCTTCACAACGAGGTGAGTACGTCATGAAGCATTCCCTCGTCCTGCGCTGCGCGGGACGGCCCGTCGGCCGCTACGCCTACCGGACCGACCTGGAACGGCGGCTGTCCCCGCGCCCCTACCTGCACCCGGTCACGACCCTCGCGGGGACGACCGTCAGCGAGCTCGGCCCGGCGGACCACCCGCACCACCTCGGGGTCGGCGTGGCCGTGCCCGACGTGGCGGGCCGCAACTTCTGGGGCGGCCGCACCTTCGTACGGGACCGGGGGCCCGTCGACCTAGACGACCACGGGGTGCAGCGCCACCAGGGCTTCAAGCTGCACGACCCCGACGGCTTCATGGAGGAGCTGACCTGGATGGCCGCGGGCGAGGTGCTGCTGAGGGAGCACCGCACGGTCGCCGCCACCGAACTCGGCGCCACCGCATGGGCGTTGGACTTCACCTTCTCCCTCACCAACGTCACCGGCGACGAGGTGTCCTTCGCCAGCCCCGCCACCAACGGCCGACCCGGCGCCGGGTACGGAGGATTCTTCTGGCGCGCCCCCAAGGAGTCCGCGCCCCCGCGCGTGTTCACCGCGGACACCGAGGGCGAGGCGTCCGCACACGCGGCCCGCGCCGACTGGCTGGCCCTGGCGGGCGACGGCTGGACCCTGGTGTTCGCCGGGGCCACCGCGGCGACCCGCCGCGACCCGTGGTTCGTGCGCGCCGCCGAGTACCCCGGCGTCGGCTCCTCCCTCGCCGCGGGGGAGCGGCTGCAGGTCGCGCCGGGCGACACCGTCGTACGCCGCGTGGTGACCGTCGTCGCCGACGGCACCCTCACGCGCGACGAGGCGACGGCGCTGGTCCGCAAGGCGGTGACGGCGTGAAGGCGCCCGGCCCCGACGACGGCACCTACCGCAACCCCGTCCTCGCCGCCGACTGGTCCGACCCCGACGTGCTGCGGGTCGGCGACGACTTCTACCTCACCGCGTCCAGCTTCGGCCGCGCCCCCGGGCTTCCGCTGCTGCACTCCCGCGACCTGGTCAACTGGACGCTGATCGGCCATGCCGTCGACCGCCTGGAGCCCGCGGAGGCCTTCACCGTGCCCCGGCACGACTGTGGGATCTGGGCGCCCTCGCTGCGTCGGCACGGCGGACGGTTCTGGATCTTCTGGGGCGACCCCGACCACGGGATCTTTCAGGTCAACGCGCCCGAGATCCGCGGCCCCTGGACCCGCCCGCACCTCATCAAACCCGGCAAGGGCTTCATCGACGCGTGCCCCCTGTGGGACGACGAGTCGGGTACCGCCCACCTCGTGCACGCCTGGGCCAAGTCGCGGTCCGGCGTGAAGAACCGCATCACGGGCCACCGGATGAGCCCCGACGGGCGTGAACTGCTCGACGAGGGGCAGGTGTTGATCGACGGCGACCTGATCCCCGGCTGGTTCACCCTCGAAGGTCCCAAGATCTACCGGCACGACGGCTGGTTCTGGATCCTCGCCCCGGCCGGGGGAGTGGCGACGGGCTGGCAGGGCGCCTTCCGCTCCCGCGGCTTCCACGGACCGTACGAGGAACGCATCGTGCTGCAGCAGGGCGGCACCGACGTCAACGGTCCGCACCAGGGCGGGTGGGTGCGCACCGCCCGCGGCGAGGACTGGTTCCTGCACTTCCAGCAGCGCGGACCCTACGGGCGAGTCGTCCACCTCCAGCCGATGCGCTGGGACGCCGACGGCTGGCCGGTGCTCGGCGACGACGGCGCCCCCGTACGCGTACACCCCAAGCCGGACCTGCCGCGGCAGCCCGCCGCCGCGCCCGCCACCGACGACGACTTCCCCGGCGGACGGCACGGACGGCAGTGGCAGTGGACCGCCAACCCCCGTGCCGGATGGGCCACTTCGCACCCCGGCGACGGCCTGCAACTGGCCTGCGTGCGCACCGCCCAGGCGCCCGATCTGCGGACGCTGCCGCATGTGCTCACCCAGCGCCTGCCGCTCGCGCCGTGCGTCGCGGAGGTCGGACTGAGCCTGGCCGCGGACGCGCCGGGCGCGCGGGCCGGGTTCGCGGTACTCGGTGACGCGTACTCCTGGATCGGCCTGGAACGGGACGCGGACGGCACGGACCGGCTCGTGCACCGGTTCGCCGAGCGGGACGGCCCCGAGCGCGACGCCGAGCGCCCGCGCCCGGCGCCGGACGGCACGGCCCTACTGCGCATCGAGGTCACCGAGGGCGCCCGCTGCCGCCTCCACGCGGACACCGGCGACGGATTCCGGCCCTCGGGACCGGTGTTCGCCGCGACGCCGTGGAACTGGGTCGGCGCGCTGTTCGGCCTGTTCGCGGCCGCGCCGAGCGGCCGGGGCCCGGCCGGTACGGCCCTGTTCACGCACTTCCGGATCACCCACTGAAGATCCACCCACTGAGGAGCGAGCCGACGATGAAGAAGAGAACGAGCACGACCGCCCTCGCGCTGACCGCGGTCCTCGCACTGACCGCCACCGCCTGCGGCGACGACGGCAGCGGCGTGGCGGGGGACAAGGGCGGCGAGGGCTCGGGCAAGGGCGAGATCACCTTCTGGGACAACAACACGGCCGTCCGGCACGACATCTGGCAGGAGATCATCAAGGACTTCGAGAGCGCCAACCCCGAGATCAAGGTCAAGTACGTCGGCGTGCCCGCGGAGAGCGTCCAGTCCAAGTACGACACCGCCATCCAGGGCGGCGGACTGCCCGATGTCGGCGGTGTCGGCGCGGCCATGCTCGCCGGGATCGCCGCGCAGGACGCCCTGGAGCCGCTGGACCAACGCGTCGACGGCAGCGCGCTGGGTGGCGAGCTGAACAAGGGGATGGTGGACAGCGTGCGGGCGGCCGGTGGCGGCAGTCGGCTGTACACGGTGCCGACCTCCGCCAGCAACGGCGTCCTCTACTACCGCACGGACCTGTTCGAGGCGGCGGGCCTCGACGCGCCCACCACCTGGTCCAGGTTCTACGAGGCGGCCGACGAGCTCACCGACCAGAAGGACAACCGCTTCGGATACACCATCCGCGGCGGCGAGGGCTCCATCGCGCAGGCGCTCGACGCCATGTACGGGCAGTCGGGCATCGGCTCGTTCTGGGACGGCGACAAGACCACCGTCAACCATCCGAAGAACGTGGCCGCGTTGAAGAAGTACGCAGCCCTCTACAAGGCGGCCACGCCCTCCGCCGACCTCAACAACGACTTCACGAAGATGAACGCCCAATGGGACAACGGGCGGATCGGGATGCTCAGTCACAACCTCGGGTCCTACGCGGACCATGTGAAGGCGCTCGGCCAGGGCAAGTTCCGCGGCCTGCCGAACCCGACGACCGACGCGGGTGTCCGCGTACAGGTGTCCAACCCGGTCGACGGGCTCGGCCTGTTCAAGTCGAGCAAGAACAAGAAGGCCGCCTGGAAGTTCATGGAGTTCGCGGCCTCGCACGCCGCCAACAGCAAGTGGAACGAGTCGGCGGGTGCCATTCCCGCCAACACCCGTGCCGCCAAGGACCCTTGGGTGAGGAAGGCGGAAACGACCGAGCTGGCGGCCGCCGCACTGAACGACGGCTCCACGAAGATCGTGCAGCTCCCGTACTACCTGCCTGACTGGAACACCATCAGCAAGGCCGAGAACGAGCCGGACTTCCAGAAAGTGCTGCTCGGCAAGATGTCGGCGGAGGACTTCCTCGACGGTCTTGCCGAGCAGCTCAATGAGGCGCAGGCCGAATGGCAGGAACAGAACCGGTGACGCGCGGCGCCTACGACGAGGCGTTGTAGGCGCAGTAGATCGCGACCCAGTCGGTGATGCCCAGGGTGATGACGCAGGGGATGCACTGCAGCGGGCCCGTGAAGCAGGCGCTACACGTGGCGGCGATGGCTGCCAGGGTCGCCGCCGTGTATCCCTGCCGGATCATGCAGGCCTTGAAACGCTCCCACCAGCTGGCCGCGAGCAGCTTCGGCCGTGTGGGTGCCACGGCTGCCGAGGATTCCGTGGCGTCCTTGGCCTCCTTGGGGGTGGCGCTCACCTCGCCGTTGGGGGCCGCCGTCCTGTCGAGCGTGGCCTTGCCGTCGATCCAGACACGCACCCGGACGGAGTCGTCGGGGAGGTTCTGGTACACGTGCTCAATGGTCTGGGTGACGCGACCGGAGCGGTCGTACACGGTGGCGAGCATGCTGGGGGCGGCGGCGGTGCCCGCATAGGTGAGGTAGACGATGCGGACGCCGGTGGAGCGCGAAACGCGCACGGTGGCGCCGGCCGCGTCGATGCCCGATCCTTCGGGAAGATGTACGGCGATCTTTCCGGAGAGGACCTGATTCTTCGTGCGCTCGATATACGCACGGGACTTTTCCGGGGTTTCCTCCGCGTACTGCCTGCGGAAGTCGGAACCGTCCTTCACGAGTTTTGCGTAACCGTGACGGCTGGGAGGATTCGGTTCGCTCCGCTGGTCGGAGGCGTGCGCGCTGAAGGGAACCACCGCGGCGATCGTGGCCGAAGCCACGACGAGAACGAGGGCGCGGAGCCACAAGAGCGGCGCATCTCGGAAAACGGATCTTTTCATGGTTGATTGCTTCTCCGGGGTCTGGGGACTTGCTTTTGAAGCTACCCGGAGGTGAAAAGGGATGCCGCTCTACTGCGCCGTTGGAGTAAAGCGGAATCCTTTGGCGGAAAGTGCGGGGAACCAGTGGGAGCGCTCCCATAATCATGATATTGCGAGGGCATGTCAAGAGAGTGGGCGCGTATCGGGGTGTCGAATTCATTCGACTAATAAATCTCCGGAGAATGCGTGAACCTATCTGGCCCCAGCGGCAACTCCCTGATAGCTTCCGCGTTCAACAGTGGGAGCGATTCCGTCAGTTGATCTCGAAGGAGTCGCTCATGCGACACCCCCCACGTCTGTCACGCATGCTCGCCGTGCTGGCAGGCGCTCTGCTCGCCGCCGGTGGCTTCACCGCCCCGACCGCCTCTTCGGCGGTCGTGGCCGGGCCCGCCGCGGCCGCCACCCCGCCCGTCCTGCGCGCCGAGGGCAACAAGCTCGTCGACGCGCAGGGCGCCACCCGCCGCCTCCTCGGAGTCAACCGCTCCGGCGGCGAGTTCGCCTGCGTCCAGGGCCGGGGCATCTTCGACGGCCCCGTCGACGACGCCTCCGTCCAGGCCATCGCGGACTGGAAGGCCAACACCGTCCGCATCCCCCTCAACGAAGAGTGCTGGCTCGGCACCGCCAACATCGACCCCCGGTACGGCGGTGCCAACTACCGTGCAGCGATAGACGAATTGGTGCAGCGTGTCCAGAAGCACGGCATGACCCCGGTCGTCGAACTGCACTGGTCGTACGGCCAGTACACCGGCAACTCGGCGGGCTGCGCCGACGTTCACGCAAGCTGCCAGAAGCCGATGCCGAACGCCCAGTACACACCTGCGTTCTGGACCTCGGTCGCCAACGCGTACAAGAACGACCCCGAAGTCGCCTTCGACCTCTTCAACGAGCCCTATCCGGACCGGGCGACCCCCACCACCGCCGAGGCCTGGGCCTGCTGGCGGGACGGCGGCAGCTGCCCCGGCATCGGCTACGAGGTCGCCGGGATGCAGGACCTGCTGGACGCGGTGCGCGCGACCGGCGCCAAGAACCTCGTCCTCGCGGGCGGGATCGCGTACGCGAACGACCTCAGCGGCTGGCTGCGGCACGCGCCCCACGACCCGGCGGGCAATCTCGCCGCGGCCTGGCACGTCTACAACTTCAACACCTGTTCCGACGAGGCGTGCTGGCAGCGCACCCTCGCCCCCGTCGCCGCCGAAGTCCCGCTCGTCGCGGGCGAGATCGGCGAGAACACGTGCGCCCACGGGTTCATCGACCGCGTCATGAAGTGGTTCGACGGCCGCGGGCTCTCGTACCTCGGCTGGACCTGGAACGCCTGGGACTGCTCATCGGGCCCGGCCCTCATCACCTCCTACGACGGCACACCCACCCCGTTCGGCAGCGGGCTCCGCGACCACCTGCGCGCCCTCGACACCCGAGCCCTCGAAACCCGAGCCCTCGACGCCCGAGCCCTCGAAACCCGAGAGGAAACGACCACATCATGAGCCGCACCCACCACAGATCACGCACCCTCCTGCTCGCCCTCGCCACCACGCTCGCCGTGAGTGGCGGCACCGCCGCGGCACTCGCCGGTGACACCACCGCCACCCCCACCGCCGCGGCCGCCGCACGCGTCGACAACCCCTACGCGGGCGCCAAGGTCTATGTGAACCCCGAGTGGAAGGCGAAGGCCGACGCCGAACCGGGCGGCAGCCGGATCTCCGGCCAGCCGACCGGCGTCTGGCTCGACCGGATCGCCGCGATCGAGGGCGCAGGCAACGCGATGGGCCTGCGCGACCACCTCGACGCGGCACTCCAACAAGGCGCAGGAGTGGTCCAGTTAGTCATCTACAACCTGCCGGGCCGCGACTGTGCGGCCCTCGCCTCCAACGGCGAGCTCGGCCCCACCGAGATCGACCGGTACAAGAAGGAGTACATCGACCCGATCGCGCAGATCCTCGCCGACACGAAGTACGCCGGCCTCCGCGTCGTCACGACCGTCGAGATCGACTCGCTGCCCAACCTCGTCACCAACACCTCCGGCCGCCCCACCGCGACCCCCGAGTGCGACGTGATGAAGGCCAACGGCAACTACGTGAAGGGCGTCGGCTACGCCCTGAACAAGCTCGGCGCCGTCCCGAACGTCTACAACTACGTGGACGCGGGCCACCACGGCTGGATCGGCTGGGACGACAACTTCGCCGCCTCCGCGCAGGTCTTCCACCAGGCGGCGACCGCCGAGGGCAGCACGGTCGACAAGGTGCACGGCTTCATCACCAACACCGCCAACTACAGCGCGCTGAAGGAGGAGAACTTCAAGATCGGCGACACGGTCAACGGCAGGTCGGTCCGCGAGTCCAAGTGGGTCGACTGGAACCGCTACACCGACGAGCTCTCCTTCGCCCAGGCCTTCCGCAACCAGCTCGTCTCCGCCGGTTTCCGCTCGGACATCGGCATGCTGATCGACACCAGCCGCAACGGCTGGGGAGGCACCGCACGCCCCGCGCGGCCCGGCCCCACGACGGACGTGGACTCCTACGTCAACGGCGGCCGCTACGACCGCCGCATCCACGTCGGCAACTGGTGCAACCAGTCGGGCGCGGGCCTCGGCGAACGGCCGAAGGCGGCGCCCGCGGCCGGGATCGACGCCTACGTCTGGATGAAGCCGCCGGGGGAGTCCGACGGCGCGAGCAAGGAGATCCCGAACGACGAGGGCAAGGGCTTCGACCGGATGTGCGACCCCACGTACGAGGGGAACGTGCGCAACAACTACAGCAAGTCCGGCGCGCTGCCCGACGCGCCGCTCTCCGGGCACTGGTTCTCTGCACAGTTCCAGGAGCTCATGAAGAACGCGCACCCGAAGCTGTAGGGCGCGGCCGCACCAGGTGAACCACCCGGGTGGGCCGGGCTCCGTCCGGCCCACCCTTTCCGGGAACGGCACGCGAATGACAGGGGATCGGCTCGTGAATCGAAGCGCTTCGACAGGTCTCTGGACAGCTCAAGCCCGCCCGCCTAGGGTCGGTGGGCGGTCCCCATCGAAGCGGTTCACCGCCAGAGACGCTCAGTCGGAGGAGCCCTCCATGGTCACCCTAGCCGAGGTAGCCAGGCACGCCGGGGTCTCGGCCAGCACGGTCAGCTATGTGCTCAGCGGCAAGCGCTCGATCTCCCGCGGCACCCGCGACCGCGTGGAGCGCAGCATCGAGGAGCTCGGCTACCACCCGAACGCGGGCGCCCGCGCCCTGGCGAGCGCCAAGTCGAACGTCATCGCGCTGATGATGCCGCTGCGCACCGACATGTACGGGCCGGTGATGATGGAGATCGCCCTCGCGGTCACCACGACGGCCCGGACCCACGGGTACGACGTGCTGCTGCTCACCGGCGCTGAGGGCCCGGCCGCCGTCCGCCGCGTCACCGGCAGCGGCATCGCCGACGCCATGATCCTCATGGACGTCGAACTCGACGACGAGCGGCTGCCGTTGCTGCGCGCGGGCGACCGGCCCGCCGCCCTGATCGGCCTCCCCGCCGAGCCCGAGGGCCTGGCCTGTGTGGACCTCGACTTCGCGGCGACGGGTGCGCTGTGCGCGGAGCACCTGGCCGGGCTCGGGCACCGGGAGATCGCCGTCATCGGCGAGGCGCCCGCCGTGTACGAGCGGCACACCGGCTTCGCCGAGCGCACCATTGACGGACTCCGCACCCGTGCGGGCGAGTTGGGGCTGCGGCTGCTGCACCGCCCCACCGACGGCGGCTATGACGCGATGGCGATGACGCTCTCCCGCATCTTCGACGAACGGCCCGGCACCACGGGCTTCGTCGTCCAGAACGAGTCGGCCGTAGAGCCACTGCTCGCGCTGTTGCGCCGACAGGGCCGTGCGGTTCCCGAGGACGTCTCGGTGGTGGCGATCTGCCCCGACCAGGTCGCGGTCGGGGCGTCCGTGCGGCTCACCTCGGTCTCCATCCCGGCGCAGGAGATGGGGCGCCGGGCGGTGGAGCGGATCGTCGCCGAGCTGGCGGCGCGCGGTACGGAGGGGGTCGAACTCCTCGCCCCCGAACTGACGGTGAGGGCGAGCACGGGTCCTGCCCCGAACCCGCCCCCGAGTCAGTGACTGCCGGGTGCCCGGCTACGGAAGGCTGTGCACCTTCGGGCCGACCGCGTTCGACCAGGCATGGCCCGCCGTCGCGTCCCAGTTCGTCGACCACGTCATGGCGCCGCGCAGCGACGGGTACGTCTTCGACGGCTTGAAGGAGCCGCAGCCGGTGCCGCGGGTCAGGCAGTCGAGCGCGTTGTTCACGACCGAAGGGGACACATAGCCGCTGCCCGCGCCGCGCGTCGACGCCGGGACGCCGATGCCGACCTGCGACGGATCGAGGCCGCCCTCCAGCTGGATGCAGGCGAGCGCGGTCAGGAAGTCCACGTTGCCCTGGCTGTAGACCTTGCCGTCGCAGCCCAGCATCGAACCGCTGTTGTAGTACTGCATGTTGACGACCGTGAGGATGTCCTTGACGTTCAGCGCGGTCTGGAAGTACCCGCCGGACGTGGACTGCATGTCGATGGTCTGCGGAGCCATGGTGAGCACCAGCTTCGAGCCCGCCTTCGCCGCGAGCTGGCGCAGCGCCTTCGTCATGTAGGTGGGGTTGAGGCCGTTCTCCAGGTCGATGTCGACGCCGTCGAATCCGTACTCCTGCATCAGCGCGTAGGCGCTGTTCGCGAACGCCGTCGCGGAGGCGTCACTGTTGACCGAGATGGTGCCCTTCTCGCCGCCGACGGAGAGGATCACGGACTTGCCCGCGGCGTGCTTCGCGGCGATGTCCGCCTTGAAGTCGGCGGCGGAGGGGTAGCCGACGGCGGGGTCCAGGTTGAAGGTGATCTGGCCCGGCGTGGTGGTGGCGTCGGCGAAGGAGACGGCGATGATGTCGTACTGCGACGACACGTCCCGCAGCTTCTGCACGGTGGCGCCGTTGTTGAAGTTCTGCCAGTAGCCGGTCAGCGCGTGCTTGGGCACGGTGCCGCCGTCCCCGCCGCCGCCCTTGCCGGTCCGCGCGGACACCGCGGTCGACTTAGCGGACTCGCCCGCCGCGTTCGAGGCGCTCACCTGGAAGCTGTACGTGGTCTCGGGGGTGAGGCCGGTGACGGTGGTGGAGGCGCCGCTGGTCGTGGCGACCTTCGTGCCGTCGCGGTAGACGGTGTAGGCGGTGGCCGTGGACACCGGGGTCCAGGACAGGTCCACCGACGTGGAGGTCGTCGTGCCCGCCGCGAGTCCGGACGGTACGGCCGGGAGCTCCACCGGGTCGGTGCCGCCGCCCCCGTCGGGCCCGAAGACGTTCACGTCGTCCACGTAGTACGCGCTCTGCCCGTACCAGCCGTGCGTGTACACCGTGACCGACGTGGTGTTGGCGCCGGTGGTGAAGCTGGTGGAGAGCTGCTGCCAGGCCGAGTTGCCCGGCGTCCAGGTCGACACGTCCGTGGTGCCGGTGCCGCGGGCGCCGAGGTAGGCGTAGCTGCCCTGCACCCAACTGCTCAGCTTGTACGTAGAGCTGGGCTTCACCTTCACGACCTGGGAACACTCGGCGGTGCCCTGGCCCGATGGGGTGGCCTTCAGCGCCTTGGTGCCGCCGTGCACGGGGGACGTGACGGCTTCACCGCTGTTCGCGGCGCAGGTCCAGTTGCTCAGGTCCGATTCGAACCCGGCGTTCTTGGCGACGTTGACGTCCGCCTGGACGTTCGTCGCCCCGGCGTCCGCCGACTGCGCGGGCGCGGCGAGCGCGGTGACGGCGAGTGCGCTGGCCGCACCGACGGCGATCACCGCGCCGAATCTCCGGCGAAAGCCGGGTCTGCCCTGACGTACACGGTCCACGGGGTGCCTCCAGGAAGAGGTGAAGGGCGGATGTGAACGACGGTGGCCACCGCTGCTGTGCGCATAGTTGGTCCAGACCAATCAGGTTGTCAAGACCTCTGGAGTGCCCGGTCGCGGGTGGCGCGGCCGGGCACCGGTGTGCAGAAGGCTTCCGTGCGGCTAGTACCGGTCCACCACCAGGCGTCCTTCGGCCGGAACGCGTGAGGTGATGCCGTTGACGTAGAAGGACTCCACGCGGGCCTGCTCGGCCGCGTTGGGCACCGCGTTCTTGCAGCTGATGCCGCCGGTGGAGCCCGACATCAGCTGGGAGCACGGGCCGGGCTTGGTATCGGGCAGGCCCAGGTTGTGGCCGATCTCATGGGCGGCGATGCGGGTCTTGTCGTACCCCTGGTCGACCGCTTGCCTGCCGAGTTCGACGCGGCCGCGACCGCCGGGGCGGACCGGACCGATCGTGGCCTGCGGCCAGCCGGTGGTGGCCACGATCTGGATCTCGGCCCGGGTGCCGGGCTGGGCCTTGGTCAGCTTGACGTTGTCCACGTTGGTGTTCCATGAGGCGACTCCGGCGGCGATCGCCGTCTCCCAGCCCCTGGCCTGGCTGTCGTCGTAGCGGAGCGTCACCACGGCGGATGCGCTCTTGGCCGCGACCGTGTCCGGGGTGGACACGGCGTTCGCCGCTGGCGCCATGGTCAGGGCGGCCGCTGTGGTCGCGACTGCTATGGCAAGCCGTCTGAAGTGCAGCATCGTTGTCCTTTCGGGTGCGGGGGTGTGCGACAGGCAGTTGCGGGTTCCTGCTGGCCAACTACCGCTATGGACAAGGGAGTTGGCAGTGGCCGAACTCTCGTCGGTCGCACGTGACGGTACATCGTCAAGTACTGGCGGTGCTGGCTCCGGATCCGGGCCTTCGGAAGTTCCGTACGGTATTCAGCCACCCGGGCGCGCCTTGACATGGACACCATCGAACACGGAGCATCGAAGCGCTTCGAAGGCCATCTCTTCCGCGCCTTCCGCTGTGCCCGCCGCCCGCCGAGGGGACCCCCACGTGACCGAGCACCCGCCGCTGACCGTCCGTGAGGACCCTGCGGGCGCCTCCGACTTCTCTGTCGCCGCCGGTGCGATGAAGGTTGCCGCCGCGGGGGAGGTGACGCCGACCGATGTCCTCGGCGACGGAAGGACCCGCTAGAGCGGCGGACGCGGCGGCCGAGTTCCACGCCTTCTTCGAGCGGCACTACGCCGAACTCGCCCGCCTCGCCCACCTGCTGACCGGTGAGGCCGACGGCGCGGACGACCTGGCGGCCGACGCGCTCCTAGCGCTCTGGCACCGCTGGGACCGGGTGCGGGCCGCCGACCATCCGGCCGCGTACGCCAGGGGCGTCGTCGCGAACATGGCGCGCAGCCGCATCCGCAGCGCCGTGCGCGAGCGGCGCCGCGTCACGCTCTTCTGGTCGGGCCGCGACGAGGGCGTCGCGGACCCCGACGTACCGGCGGTCGTCGACGTACAGGAGGCGCTGCGCGCGCTGCCGTTCCGCAAGCGGGCCTGCGTGGTCCTGCGGCACGCCTTCGACCTCTCGGAGAAGGACACCGCACAGGCCCTCGGCGTGTCGGTGGGTACGGTGAAGAGCCAGACGTCGAAGGGAATGGCTGAGCTGCAACGACGCCTCGGCCCGTACCCCGCGCTCGCCCGGGTGCGTGCGGTCGCGGCGGACACGGGGGGAAGCACATGAGGGACGAAGGGCACGACGACAACGCCCTGCGCGGGAAGCTGCGCGGCGCGGCCCGGGCCCACCGGCCCGACCGGGAGCGGATGCTGGCCCGCGTCGAGCGCGGCATGGCCGAGGGGGAGCGGCCGGAGAGGCGTCCGAAAGCCCCCCGCACGGCAGGGGCGTCCTGGCTGCGGGTCGTGGGCGCGACCACGGCCGTGGCCGGGGTGATCGCCGTCGCCGGGTACGGGGTGGCCGTCGCCCTGCGCGACGGCGAACCGTCGTCGCAGGCCGTGGCCACGAGCACATCGCCCCGGCCGTCTGCCGCGTCGCCCGAGCCGACCGGCACCGTCGCACCGCCGACCCGCCGCCCGCACGACCCGCCGAAGTCCCCGGACTCCCACGGCCGCACGAAGCCATCGGACTCCGCGTCACCGGACGCCGACGAGTCCCAGGGGCCCCTGAACCCCTCGGAGCACAGCGGCAGGCCCGCCGAGCCCGGCACCTCCCCGAAGCGGGTCCCCGCCGACCGCCTCCTGTGGGCGGACGGTTCGATCGACCCCGGCTCCAGCACGTACTGGTCGCAGTCCGACATCACCGTCAAGGCCAAGAAGGCGCTGACCGCGCTCACCGTCGAGGTGCGGATCGCGGGGAGCGGCAAGGTCGCCGACACCGGCAACTGGCGCTCGCTGCCCGAGGCGGACTTCGAGGTGTCGGTGGCGGAGCGGGACGGCGCCCTCGTCTACCGCTGGACGCTCAGGCCGGGCCGGACCGTGCCCGTCGGCGAACACGTCTTCGCCGGGCAGTTCGACCACCCGGCAGGAAAGCGGGACGCGGGCGACGACACGTACACGGTCGATGCCGGGACCAAGGACGAACGGGCCACCTGGCGGGGCGACTTCGCCTGAGCTTGGGCCGTCCCTTCGACCTCTGTGCGCTGGTGCCTGCGGGACGACGGTCGGCACGGACTCGTTGCCGTCGTCGGCTGCTCTCACCGCTGCGTCTCCTGCCGGGTCGCGCCAGCACCTCGTGGACCAAGGTCCTGGATGCGGTCCGGCTCGGGCCCGCCGACGACGCCGTGGCCGTCACCGCCGACCAGTTGCGGGCCGTGGCCGGGCGCCCGCGCTCGGAGTGGTCGTGGCGCGCCACCAGTCCGGCTGTGGTGGTCAGGGGTAGCGGTTACCGGACTCCAGCAGCGCTGTGCCCAGCGGGGTCAGGGTGTGGCGGGCGGCCTTGCCGTCGCGGCCGGTGGTGATCAGGCCGACCTTGCGGAGCACGGTCGCGTGCTGGCTGGCCGAGCTGGCGGACACCCGTACCCGACGGGCCAAGTCCGTGGTGCTGCAACCGTCTGCCACCGCTTCGAGCACCGCTGCCCGGGTGCGTCCCAGCAACTCCTCCAGTGGCCGGCCCGCCGTGTCACCGACGCTCCACAGACCCGCCCCCGGCGGCTCGGCCCCGAAGGCCGGGAGGGCAAGGACCGGCGCCTGCTCCGAGTCCCCGGGACAGGACAGCACTTCAGCCTCTTGCAAGGAGAACACAGCCGAGGTAACGACCAGGCCGCGCCCGCCCAAGTGGACATCAGCCTCGCGGCTATGGCGGACTTCGAGCACCGGCGGCCGCCAGCGCACCAGGGACGGATCGAGCGACTCCAGCATCCGCCCGGTCCCGCCCTCGCCCATCGCGCGCACATACCCTTCTCGCACAGAGGTGAGGAACGAGTGCATCCGCGGCCAGTACGGCGCCGTGGTCACCGCGTGGCACGCCCGCAGCGCCGCGGCCACCTGGAGCCGGGCCTCGCGGTCGCCGTCCGCCAGATTCCGGGCCCAGTTGCGGTGCGTGGGCCGGATGCGAAGGTTCTCCAGCTCCGCCCGCAGCAGGGCCCGCGGAGCCGCCAGGAGATTCTCCACCGCCTCGTCGAGGTCCGCCGTGTTCCCCATCAGGCTCATCGCGTCGACCACGGGTCCGCGTCCGGGCATCAACGCGGTCAAAGGCCCCGCCGCCCGTTCGCCCAGCCGCCCGCCGACCGCGGCCCGCCACCGTAAGAACGGCGCCAGGGCCGGAGCGTCCGTGCTCTCCCGAAGCAGCCGCACACTGTCGAACGTCTCTGCCGCCACCCCGAGGGACACGGCCACCCGGGTCCGTGCAAGATCCTCCGCAGTGAAATGAATGCGTTTCACAGCCCCCGCCCTCCGCACCGCCGCCTTCGCGCGACGCCATACCTCGTCCCTACCGGGCGGGGCCATCCTTTCAGCGGTGCCTGAAGCGATGGCAACAGTGATCCAGGCCGTGCCACGGTGACAGCCGCCTGCCCCTCACAGAGGAGGGGCAGGACGCGGCCAGAAAGGAAACAAGCGATGCTCCGGAAACTCCCGATCACCGCAGCGGCGCTGGGACTGGCTCTGTCGGGCCTCCTGGTGATGCCGACATCGGCACAAGCGACGGAGCGGCCCACGGCAGCCGCCGAGCCGAACTGTGGCTACACCGACAACTACGGCGGTCGGGCGGTGTGGAGGAACTGCGGAAACTTCAATCACCTGATCGAGACCTGGGCGCTGGGCGCCAGCCAGAGCTTCCAGTGTGTAGCGGCCGGCACCACCTACACTCTGGGGCCGACCTGGTTCATCAGCAGTTCCAAGTACGCAGGCGGGGAGGGCTGTAGGCCGTAACACCCGCGGGCGGACCAGGACGTGCGGGCATTCGGCGTCCTGGTCGTCGGCGAGGCCGGTCCCGGCAGAAAGTCTTCCCGCGGCGGCAACCCATTCCCGTCCGGCGGAGACCACACAGCGGACACGCCCCCCCCGGGACAAGGACCCGTACCCCGCACAAGGAATGGGACTCATGACTTCACGAGCTGACCTGCGCAAGGGCCGCAAGCGGCGCCTGACCACGCGCCGGGCCATCGGCGCGGCGACCACCGCACTCGCCCTGACCGGCGCCGGTATCGCGACGAACAGCATGCTGTCGCCCGCGGGCGCGGCCACCGCCTGGCCCGAGGCCAGGGGCGAGGCGCCCACGGCGAAGACCATCGAGGTCTCCGGCACCCTCGACGGCGGCCTCAAGCGCTACTACGGCACCGGCGACCTGGGCGGCGACGGCCAGGACGAGGGACAGGACCCGATCTTCAAGCTGAAGGACGGGGCCGTCCTCAAGAACGTCATCCTCGGCTCCCCGGCCGCGGACGGCATCCACTGTCAGGGCAACTGCACGCTGCAGAACGTGTGGTGGGAGGACGTCGGCGAGGACGCGGCCACCTTCAAGGGCACGTCGGCGAACTCGACGTACACCGTGCACGGTGGCGGCGCGCGCAAGGCCGACGACAAGGTCTTCCAGTTCAACGGCGCGGGCAAGCTGGTCGTGACCAAGTTCCAGGTCTCCGACTTCGGCAAGCTGGTCCGCTCCTGCGGCAACTGCTCCAAGCAGTACAAGCGGTCGATCATCGTGAACGACGTGGACGTCACCGCGCCCGGCAAGTCCGTCGTCGGCATCAACACGAACTACGGCGACACGGCGGCGCTGCGCAACATCCGCATCCACGGCGACAGCAACAAGAAGATCGCCACGTGCGACCGCTTCACCGGCAACAGCAACGGTGACGAGCCCACCAAGACGGGCTCGGGCCCCGACGGCACGTACTGCAAGTTCACGGCCGCGGACATCAGCTACCAGTAGCGGACGCGGTCGGGCACGGGGGAGCGCCCCCGCCGGTCACCACCGGCGGGGGCGCTGTGGCCGGGCCCGTTCAGTCGAGGCGCATCAGCCGCCGGACAGCGCGGTGGTAGACCTGCTCCCGCTCGGCGTCGGTGACGTCCAGGCCCCGCCAGGACCCGGCCCCGACGCCGCCCCCGCGTCGACCACCGCGCTCAGCCACCGGCTCGTCCCCCGGGAGAGGGCGGCCCGGCGCGCACGGACGGGCTGACAGGCCCGCTCACCGGCCCGCTGACGAACCCGCCGCTTTCCGCCCCTATCGGGCCGCTTCTGTTCGGCATCACGAACCCAACATCCGTTCTTGTGCGAGGCGTTGACGTGCCCAGAAGCACTGCCTAAGTTGCCGTTCGTAATCCTGACCGATGTCTGAAATATCGAACACGGCAGAGGTGGCAGAGATGGGCATGGCGCGCAGGCGTTGGAGATTCGGGCTCACTGTGGGGGCGTTGGGGTCGCTGCTCGCGGGGACGCTCGCCGCGAGCCCCGGCACGGCAGGCGCCGCCCCCGGCGATCCCACGGACTACACGATCGACGTCGACACGGCCCGCACCGGAGCGGCGATCGACGACTCGATGTACGGCGTCTTCTACGAGGACATCAACCGCGCGGCCGACGGCGGGCTCTACGCGGAGCTCGTGCAGAACAGGTCCTTCGAGTACAGCGCCGACGACAACACGTCGTACACGCCGCTGACGTCGTGGGAGACCTCGGGCAGTGCCCGCGTCCTGAACGACGAGGGCCGCCTGAACGCGCGCAACCGCTCCTACCTCTCCCTGGGCGGCGGCGCATCCGTCACCAACTCCGGCTACAACACCGGGATCGCGGTCACCAAGGGCAAGCGGTACGACTTCTCGGTCTGGGCCCGCACCACGGCGTCGGGCGGCGCACCCCTCACCCTCTCCCTGCGGGACTCCGGCGGCGACCTGGCCTCCGCCCGCCGCATCACCGCACGCGGCGGCTGGGCGAAGTACGAGGCGGCCTTCACGGCCACCCGCACCTCCGCCACCGGTCGGCTCACCGTCGCGAGCGGCGCCCCCGTCGCCCTCGACATGATCTCCCTCTTCCCCCGCGACACCTACAAGGGCCGCGAGAACGGCCTGCGCAAGGACCTCGCCCAGAAGGTCGCCGACCTGAGCCCCGGCTTCCTGCGCTTCCCCGGCGGCTGCCTGGTCAACACCGGAAGTCACCAGGCGTACGACGAGCCGTCCGGCTGGCAGCGCAAGCGCTCGTACCAGTGGAAGGACACCATCGGCCCGGTCGAGCAGCGCACGACCAACGCAAACTTCTGGGGCTACAACCAGAGTTACGGCCTCGGCTACTACGAGTACTTCCAGTTCGCCGAGGACACCGGCGCCATGCCACTGCCCGTCGTCCCCGCCCTGGTCACCGGCTGCGGCCAGAACAAGGTCACCGACGACGACGCGCTCCTGCGGCGCCACATCCAGGACACCCTTGACCTGATCGAGTTCGCCAACGGACCCGTGACCAGCGAGTGGGGCAAGAAGCGCGCCGGCATGGGCCACCCCGAGCCCTTCCGCCTCACCCACCTCGAAGTCGGCAACGAGGAGAACCTGCCCGACGAGTTCTTCGCCCGCTTCAAGCAGTTCCGCACCGCCATCGAGGCCAAGCACCCGGACATCACCGTCATCTCCAACTCCGGCCCCGACGACAGCGGTTCGACGTTCGACAGGGCGTGGCAGCTCAACCGGGAAGCGGACGTCGACATGGTCGACGAGCACTACTACAACAGCCCCCAGTGGTTCCTGGAGCACAACGACCGCTACGACTCCTACGACCGCCGGGGCCCCGACGTCTTCCTCGGCGAGTACGCCTCCCAGGGCAACAGGTTCTCCAACGCCCTCTCCGAAGCCGCCTTCATGACCGGCCTCGAGCGCAACGCGGACGTCGTGAAGCTCGCCTCGTACGCACCGCTGCTCGCCAACGAGGACTACGTGCAGTGGCAGCCGAACATGATCTGGTTCGACAACGACCAGTCCTGGGGCTCGGCCAACTACGAGACGCAGAAGCTCTTCATGCGCAACGTCGGCGACGAGGTCGTGCCGTCGAAGGCGTCCGGCACCCCGGCCGTCTCCGGCCCGATCACCGGCGCCGTCGGCCTCTCCACCTGGGCGACCAGTGCCGCGTACGACGACGTGAAGGTCACCGGTCAGGACGGCGCGACCCTCTTGGCCGACGACTTCTCGGCGGGTGACGGCCGGTGGACGAAGGCCTCGGACAAGGGGGCGTGGGCCGTCCGGGACGGCGCGTACGTCCAGTCCGACGAGAGCGCCGAGAACACCCTGGTGACGGCGGGCGACAAGGGGTGGCAGAACTACGACCTGAACGTGAAGGCCACCAAGAAGGCGGGCAAGGAGGGCTTCATGGTGGCCTTCGGCGTCAAGGACACCGGCAACCACTACTGGTGGAACCTGGGCGGCTGGAACAACACGCAGTCGGCCGTGGAGAAGACCACCGACGGCGCCAAACAGACGATGATCCAGGACACGACGACCGTCGAGACGGGCCGCAGCTACGACCTGCGCGTCGAGGTGCGCGGCCGTCAGGTGACGCTCTACCTCGACGGCAAGAAGTGGGGTTCCTTCACCGACGACAAGCCCGCCGAGCCCTTCCGTCAGGTCGTCACCCGCGACAAGGCCACCGGCGAGCTGATCGTCAAGGTCGTGAATGCCCAGGGGATGCCCGCCCGTACGCGGATCGACCTCGGCGCAGGAGCGCACCCGGCGGCGAAGGCGCGCGTGACCACGCTGACCGCGGACCCGGCCGCCGAGAACACGAGGACCGCACGGCCCGTCGCCCCGAAGACATCGGCCTTCGAGGGGGTGGACGACCGCTTCTCGTACACCTTCCCCGCCCACTCGGTGACGTTCCTGCGGATCAGGACCGAGTGACGCCCGCTACCGCCTGCCCCGTCCCTCCAGGAAAGGAACACCGCCCCATGAACGCCATCGAACCGCCGAGCCGCAGAACCGTCCTGAAAGGCGCCGCCCTCGCCGCGGGCACCCTCGCGATCCCGGCGACCGCACGGGCAGCGGCGCCCGGCGCGGCCCAGGCCGCCCCGTACGCCAACCCCCTCGTCCGCCAGCGCGCCGACCCGCACATCCACCGCCACACCGACGGCCGCTACTACTTCACCGCGACCGCCCCCGAGTACGACCGCATCATCCTGCGCCGCTCCCGCACCCTGCGCGGCATCGCCACCGCCGAGGAGGCCGTCGTCTGGCGCAAGCATCCGAGCGGCGACATGGGCGCGCACATCTGGGCCCCGGAGATCCACCACATCGACGGCAAGTGGTATCTCTACTTCGCCGCCGCGCCCGCCGACGACGTGTGGAAGATCCGCATGTGGGTCCTGGAGAACCCCCACCCCGATCCCTTCCGGGGGACGTGGACGGAGAAGGGGCGGATCGTCACGGCCTGGGACACCTTCTCGCTGGACGCGACCACCTTCACGCACCGGGGGTCCCGCTATCTCGCCTGGGCGCAGTACGAGCCCGGCATGGACAACAACACCGCCGTGTTCTTGTCCCGCATGGCCGACCCGTGGACCGTGTCGGGGCCGCAGGTCCGGCTCACCACACCCGAGCTGGACTGGGAGTGCGTCGGGTTCAAGGTGAACGAGGGAGCTTCGGTCATCCAGCGCAACGGCCGCCTCTTCATGACGTACTCCGCGAGCGCCACCGACTCGCACTACTGCCTGGGCCTGCTCACCGCCGACACCGGCAGCGACCTGCTCGACCCGGCGTCGTGGACGAAGTCCCCGAAGCCGGTCTTCACCAGCAACGACACCACCAAGCAGTACGGTCCCGGGCACAACTCGTTCACCGTCGCCGAGGACGGCCGCACCGACGTCCTCGTCTACCACGCCCGTCCGTACAAGGACATCACCGGCGACCCGCTGAACGACCCCAACCGCCACACCCGCATCCAGCGCCTCGGCTGGCGGCCGGACGGGACGCCGGACTTCGGCGTCCCGGTCGCGGACGGGAAAACCAGCGGCTGAACCGCTCGGCTGATCCGCTCAGCGGGTCGAGAAGCTGTGCACCGTGCTCGACCGGTACCGCTCGCCGGGGCGCAGCACCGTCGAGGGGAACGACGGCTGGTTGGGGGAGTCCGGGAAGTGCTGGGTCTCCAGGCAGAGGCCGTCGCCCTGGCGGTAGGTGCGGCCCGAGGGGCCCGTGAGGGTGCCGTCCAGGAAGTTGCCGGAGTAGAACTGCACGCCCGGCTCCGTCGTCGCGATCCTCATGGTGCGGCCCGACCTCGGGTCCCGCAGGGTCGCGAAGTGCTCGGGGCGGTCCGTGACGGCCTTGTCCAGGACCCAGTTGTGGTCGTACCCCTTGGCCGTCACCAACTGCTCGTGCCCGGCGCGGATGTCCTCGCCGACCGCCTTCGCGCGCCGGAAGTCGAAGGGTGTCCCGGCCACCTTCGCGAGCTCGCCCGTAGGGATGAGGCCGGTGTCGGTGGGGGTGAACCGGGCGGCGGCCAGGGTCAGTTCGTGGTCGTAGATGCCGCCGCTGCCTTCGCCCGCCAGGTTGTAGTACGTGTGGTTGGTGAGGTTCACGACGGTGGCCCTGTCGGTGGTCGCCGCATAGTCGACGTGCCAGTCGCCGCCGCGGGTGAGGGTGTAGGTCACCTTCACCCGCAGCGTGCCGGGATAGCCCATCTCGCCGTCGATGCTCACGTACCGCATGGCCAGGCCCACTCCGGTGGCCCCTGCGAACGGCTCCACGTCCCACACCCGCGTGTTGAAGCCCTTGGCCCCGCCGTGCAGGCTGTTCTCCCCGTCGTTGACGGAGAGCTGGTGGGCCCTGCCGTCCAGGGTGAAGCGGCCGCGGGCGATGCGGTTGCCGTAGCGACCGATCAGCGCGCCGAAGAACGTGTCCCCGGCGGCGTACGCCTCGATGGTGTCGTAGCCGAGGGAGACGTTCGTGTACCGGCCGTGCCGGTCGGGCAGTTCGAGCGATTGGACGATGCCGCCGTACGAGAGCACCTTCATGCGGGTGCCGCCGTTCGCAAGGGACCAGCGGTGCACCTTCGTGCCGTCGGCGAGTCTGCCGAAGAGTTCCTTGGTGGGCCGTGCGCCGTCCGTCGCGTACGAGGTGCCCGCGACGGTCGCGGTGAGGCTCGCGGCGGCGGCCGCTGTAAGTACGGTGCGTCTGCTCGTTTCCATGTGCGCCTCCAGAGTGGGGATTCGGGGTGGACTAGCGGCCGACCTTGCGCTTGTTCCATACGTCGAACCCGACCGCGGCCAGCAGCACGAGCCCCTTGATGACCTGCTGGTAGTCGGTGCCGATGTTGACCAGGGACATGCCCTGGTTGAGCACGCCGAGGACCAGGCCGCCGATCACCGCGCCCATCACCGTGCCCACGCCGCCGCTCATCGACGCGCCGCCGATGAACGAGGCCGCGATCGCCTCCAGCTCGAAGTTCAGGCCCGCCTGCGGGGTGCCCGCGTTGAGCCGCGCCGCGTAGACACAGCCCGCGAGGGCCGCAAGGACGCCCATGTTGACGAAGATCAGGAAGGTGACGCGCTTGTCCTTGACGCCGGACAGCTTCGCCGCCGCCTTGTTGCCGCCGAGCGCGTACACGTGGCGGCCGATGACCGCGTTGCGCATCACATAGCCGAGACCGATCAGCAGACCGCACATGATGAGCAGCACCACGGGCACGCCGCGGAAGCTGGCGAGGGTCAGCGTGAAGGCGACGACGGCCGCGGTGATCGCCACCAGCTTGGCCACCCACAGGCTCGTCGGCGTGACGTCCAGGTCGTACGCGAGCTGCTGCTTGCGGCTGCGCCACTCGCGGAAGACCAGGAAGGCGACCGTGACCAGGCCGATGACCAGCGTCGGGTTGTGGTACTGCGTGTACGGGCCCATCTCCGGGATGAAGCCCTTGGCGATGTTCTGGAAGCCGTCGGGGAACGGCGACAGCGACTGGCCCTCCAGGACGATCTGGGTGAGACCGCGGAAGAGCAGCATCCCGGCGAGCGTCACGATGAACGACGGGATGCCGACGTACGCGATGAAGAAGCCCTGCCACGCGCCCGCGACCGCGCCGATGAGCAGCGACAGGACGAGCGCGAGCACCCACGGCATGTCGTGTTTGACCATCATCACCGCCGACATCGCGCCGACGAAGGCCACCAGCGAACCGACGGACAGGTCGATGTGGCCCGCGATGATGACGATCATCATGCCGATGGCCAGGATGAGGATGTAGCCGTTCTGCTGGATCAGGTTGGAGACGTTGCTCGGCAGCAGGAGGACGCCGTCCGACCAGATCTGGAAGAGGATGACGATGAAGGCCAGGGCGATGAGCATGCCGTACTGGCGCATGTTGGAGCGCACGCTCCGGAGCAGCAGTTCGCCGACTGACTGCCGGGCAGACGGCGCGGACGCGGTGTCGCGCGGGGGCTTGGTCGTGGTCGTCATGGCGGAGGCCTCAGCTTCTGTTCTTGGTCATGTGGCGCATCAGGAGTTCCTGGGTGGCGTCCGCGCGGTCGACCTCACCGGTCAGCCGGCCCTCGGCCATCGTGTAGATCCGGTCGCACATCCCGAGCAGCTCGGGCAGTTCGGAGGAGATGAAGAGCACCGCCTTGCCCGCGGCGGCGAGCCGGTCGATGACGGTGTAGATCTCGTACTTCGCGCCGACGTCGATGCCGCGCGTCGGCTCGTCGAGGATCAGCACCTCGGGGTCGGCGTGGATCCACTTGCTGAGCACGACCTTCTGCTGGTTGCCGCCGGAGAGCCGTCCCACCTGCTCGAAGACGGTGGGCGCCTTGATGTTCATCGACTTCCGGTAGCGCTCGGCGACGGAGCGTTCGCGGTGTCCGTCCACGAAGCCGTCCTTGCGCCGCATGCCGGGCAGCGAGGCCAGGGAGATGTTGCGGTTGATGTTGTCGATGAGGTTGAGGCCGTACTGCTTGCGGTCCTCGGTGACGTAGGCGATGCCCGCCTCGACCGCGGCGGGCACCGTCTTCGTCGCGACCTCGCGGCCGCCCACCGACACCGTGCCGGTGACGTACTGGCCGTAGGAGCGCCCGAAGACCGACATCGCGAGCTCCGTGCGGCCCGCGCCCATCAGCCCCGCGATGCCGACGATCTCGCCGCGCCGCACGGTCAGCGACACGTCGTCGACGACCTTGCGCTGGTGGTCGATGGGGTGCCGCACCGTCCAGTTGGCGACGGAGAGGGCGAGCGAGCCCGCGTCCTCCCCCTCGTAGGGCGTGCGGTCGGGGAAGCGGTGGTCGAGGTCGCGGCCGACCATGCCGCGGATGATGCGGTCCTCCGACAACTGCGGCTCCGCGTCCGGACTCTCACGGACCGTCAGGGTCTCGATGGTCCGCCCGTCGCGCAGGATCGTCACCGAGTCGGTGATGGCCCGGATCTCGTTGAGCTTGTGGGAGATGATGATGCTGGCGATGCCCTGCTCGCGCAGTTCCACGATGAGGTCGAGGAGCTTCGCGCTGTCCTCGTCGTTGAGCGCGGCGGTCGGCTCGTCCAGGATCAGCAGCCTCACCTCCTTGGACAGCGCCTTGGCGATCTCCACCAGCTGCTGCTTGCCCACGCCGATGTCGGCGACCGGCGTCTGCGGCTTCTCGTGCAGGCCCACCCGCTCAAGCAGCGCGCTCGCCCTGCGCAGCGTGCCGTGCCAGTCGATGAAGCCCCGGCTGGCCTGCTCGTTGCCGAGGAAGATGTTCTCGGCGATGGACAGATAGGGGACGAGCGCCAGCTCCTGGTGGATGATCACGATGCCGTGGCGCTCGCTGGCGCGGATGTCCTTGAAGGCCATCCGCTCGCCCTCGAAGTGGATCTCGCCGTCGTAGCTGCCGTGCTCGTGGACCCCGCTGAGGACCTTCATCAGCGTCGACTTGCCCGCGCCGTTCTCGCCGCAGATCGCGTGGATCTCCCCGGCGCGCACGGTCAGGTTCACGTCGGAGAGCGCCTTGACGCCGGGGAACGTCTTGGTGATGCCGCGCATCTCGAGGACGGGCCGCCTCACTTGAGCTGCCCCGCCGTGAAGTACCCCTCGTCCACGAGGAGTTGCGTGTTCTTCTTGTCGATGCTGACCGGGTCGAGGAGGTAGGACGGCACGACCTTCTTGCCATTGTCGTACCCCGTGGTGTCGTTGACCTTCGGCTTCTTGTCGTTCAGGACGGCGTCGCCCATGGCCACGGTCTGCGCGGCCAGCTTGCGGGTGTCCTTGAAGACCGTCTGCGTCTGCTCGCCCCTGATGATGGACTTCACCGACGCGAGCTCCGCGTCCTGACCGGTGATCACCGGCAGCGGTCTGCTCTTGGAGCCGTACCCCGCGCTCTTCAGCGCCGAGATGATGCCGAGCGAGATCCCGTCGTACGGCGAGAGGACCGCGTCGACCTTCTCCGTGCCGTAGTTCTTGCTGATCAGGTCGTCCATGCGCTTCTGCGCGGTGCCACCGTCCCAGCGCAGCGTGGTGGCCTGGTTCATCTTCGTCTGCTTGCTGCGGACGGTGAGGCGGCCGCTCTTGAAGTACGGCTGCAGCACCTTCATGGCGCCGCTCCAGAAGTACTTGGTGTTGTTGTCGTCCGGCGACCCCGCGAACAGCTCGATGTTGTACGTGTCGCCGGACGTGTCGTCCGGCTTGCCGAGCTTCAGCTTCTCGACGATGTACTGCGCCTCCAGGCGGCCGACGCGCTCGTTGTCGAACGACGCGTAGTAGTCGACGTTCTCCGTGCCGAGGATGAGCCGGTCGTACGAGATCACGGGGATGCCCGCGTCGTGCGCGCGCCCCAGGACGTCGGTGAGTGCGGAGCCGTCGATGGCGGCGACCACCAGGAGACCACGCCCCTTGGTGATCATGTTCTCCAGCTGGGCGATCTGGTTCTCGACCTTGTCGTCGCCGTACTGCAGATCCGTCTTGTAACCGGCCTTCTGGAACTGCTCCGCCATGTTCTTGCCGTCGGCTATCCACCGCTCGGAGGACTTGGTGGGCATCGCGAGGCCGATGGTGGCGCCCTTTCCGGCGTCCGGCTTGTAGCGGCTGCCGCCCTTGGCCTCCTGGCCGCAGGCGGTGAGCGAGCCGAGCAGGACGGCGGTGGCCACCGCGGCGGTGAGGCGCGTGCGGATGGGCATGGGTCAGCTCCTTTCCGGGAAGCGGTTCAGGTCGCCGGGCAGACGCGAGCCGAGCGGAGACATCCCGCCGTCGGCGCCGTGCCGGGCCAGGAGGTCCAGGGCGAGCCGCCCGCGGCGCACCCGCTCGCGGGCGGTGTCGAGGGTGAGGTCGCGCAGATGGGCGCCGTACGGATAGATCCCGGGCGCCTTCGCGAGCCCGAACTTCAGGTACAGCGGGGCGCCGCGCCGGATCAGCTCGGCGATCTCGTACATGCGGACGTAGCCGCCGAGGTCGTCCGGCGCCTCGACGTACAGGTCCATCGGAGCGCCCGACACCCGGCGGATCTCCGTGAGGTGAGCGAGTGTCAGGTCACTCGGCACGTTCAGCGAGTCCGCGCCGAGCCGCTCGTACACGGCATAGGCGGCCGGATTGACCGGACCGATCAGCGCGGACACCTTCAGCGTCGTGTCGGCCGGAATGATCCCGGCGGTCCGGGCCCGGTGCAGCGTCCACAGCACGCCCTCGTCGGCGACGAGCAGACACGTGACGCCCAACTCCGTTGCGCGCACGGCGTCTTCGACGCATCCGGCGACCCCGTCATGGCCCCGGGCGCGCAGCCCGGCACCGTGCGAGTCGGTGCGCACGGAGGCGCCGGTGTCCCAGGTGCCGCGCGGCCCGGTGAACAGGCAGAGCTCGATGTCGCGCTCGGCGGCGCCGCCCACCATGTCGGTGATCTCGGTGTCGGACAGCATCCAGACGCCGCTGCCCTGGCTGATGCGGTGGATCGGCACGTCGAGCCGCGCGGACTCCTTGAGCACGACGCCGAGCGCCTCGGGCCCCTCGACCGAGGGAATCTCGACCCGCCAGGCACCGCCGTCCGGGAAGGCGTGCGGGGAGGCGTCGGCGGGATCGGGGGAGGGGGCGGCGAGACCGAGGGCGGTGAGGGCGGGTTCGCCGGGCTGTCGGGGAAGGGGAGACGAAGGGTCGGTCACGGTTGTCCTTTGCATCGGATCATCACGTCCGAAATCTCGAACGAGGTTCGTGTCTTTGGGTGTGAGTCGGTACGGCCGCGCATCACGTGGGCCGACGAGGTGTTGTGCTCAGGGGCGCGGGGAACTGCGCGATCAGCCAGACACAACCCGCAGCCAAAAAACTCAGGGCAGCAGCAAGACCTTCCCGGTCCCGGGATCACCGCCCCCGACAAGGGCGACCGCCTCCCCGAACCGCTCCAGCGGAAACTCATGCGTGATGAGGGGAGCCGGGTCCAGCAGCCCGAGCCCGAACGCCCGCACCGCCTCCGCCCACGCCGCGGACGACGCCCCGAATACGGACCGCACCTCCAGCTGACTGAGGGAGAGATGTACGGGATCGATCCCCACGGCCCCCGCCGTGAACATCCCCGTGAGCACGACTCGCCCGCCCCTGCGGGCGAGCAGACAGGACGACGCGGCCGTGGTCGCGGCCCCCGCCGTCTCGACCACGAGGTCGAAGGAGCCGTGGACCGCCTCCGCCTCCGCCTCGGCGGGCGACAGCGCGCAGGTCGCCCCGAAGCCCAGCGCCAGCGCCCCGCGGGCCTCGCGCGGATCGACGACGGCCAGCTCGGCGGGGCTGACCGCCGCGAGCAGCTGCACGGCGAGCAGCCCGAGCGTCCCCGCGCCGACCACCGCGATCCGTTCGCCGGGCCTGGCCCGCCCCGCCCGCACGGCCCCCGCGATCACAGCGGACGGTTCGAGCAGTGCGGCGGCCCGCAGGTCCGCGTCGTCACGCAGCGGATGCAGCAGCCGCGCGGGCACGACGACATGGTCGGCGAAGGCGCCGGGTTCGGTGAACCCGGTCTCCGCATAGCCGCCCGTGCACAGGCTCGTCTCGCCGCACCGGCAGCGCTCGCAGACCCCGCACGCCCGGAACCCCTCGGCGACGGTCCTGCGCCCGACGAGAGCGGGGTCGGCCCCGGCGCCGACGGCCACCACGGTGCCGGACCACTCGTGGCCGGGAATCACCGGGTAGCGGACGAACGCGGCGTCACGGTGTCCGTCGTACACCTCGCGGTCGCTCATGCAGATCCCGGCGGCGGCGACCTCGACGAGGACCTCGCCGGGGCCTGGGTCGGGGCGGTCCCCGGTGACCAGGCGGTGGCTGCCGGGGCGGTCGACGACGACCGCGCGCGACGTCATGCGCCGGAGCCGTCGGGTGAGCGCTTCTCCCAGCCCTCGGCCCACAGGTCGAACCGCGCCTGCTGCTGGGGGAACTCCGCCGCGGCGTCCGTGTCAAGCTCGACGCCGAGGCCCGGCGCGTGCGACAGCTCGAAGCAGCCCGTCTCCGGATCGACCTGCGGCGCGCCCTTGACGACCTTCTTGATGGCGGCGTCCGCGAAGTCGTTGAAGTGCTCCAGGATCTTGAAGTTCGGTGCGGTGAAGCCGACTTGCAGCGAGGCGGCGGTCAGCACCGGGCCGCCGACGTTGTGCGGGGCGACCAGCATGTAGTGCGTCTCGGCCGTCGCAGCAAGCTTGCGGGTCTCCCAGATGCCGCCGATGTGGCCGACGTCGGGCTGGAGGATGTCGGCGGCCTGGCTCTCGAACAGCTCGCGGAACTCGAGCCGGTCGTGGATGCGCTCACCGGTCGCGACCGGCATGTCCACCTTCGCCGCGACCTTCTCCAGGGCCTTCAGGTTCTCCGGCGGCACCGGCTCCTCCAGCCACGCGGGCCGGAACGGCGCGAGCTCGCGGGCGAGCCGGATCGCCGTGGCGGGCGAGAACCGGCCGTGCATCTCCAGCATCAGCTCGGCGTCGGGCCCGATGGCGTCGCGCACGGCCTCGATCAACGACACCGCGTACAGGCTCTGTTCGTGGTCCAGTTCGTAGTGCCCGGTCCCGAACGGGTCGATCTTCAGGGCGCGGTAGCCGCGCTCCATGACGCCCTGTGCGGCCTTGTGGTACGCCTCCGGGGTGCGCTCGGTGGTGTACCAGCCGTTCGCGTACGCCTTGACGCGGTCGGTGACCTTCCCGCCGAGCAGCTGCCAGACAGGGACCCCGAGCGCCTTTCCCTTGATGTCCCAGCAGGCCATCTCGATGACGGCGATGCCCGACATCACGATCTCACCGGCCCGGCCGTAGTCGCCGTACTTCATCCGGCGCACGAGGTCCTCGACCGCGAACGGGTCCGACCCCTGGATGTGATGGGCCTCCGCCTCGCGGAGGTAACCGATGAGCGCGTCGGTGTGGCCCAGCATGCGGGTCTCGCCGACACCGGTCAGGCCCTCGTCGGTGTGGACCTGGACGTAGGTGAGATTCCGCCAGGGCGTTCCGACCACATGCGTGCTGATTCCCGTAATGCGCAAGGCAGTTGCCCCTTGACTTGTTCGGTATTTCGTCACACGTTCGAAATGTTGGCGTGACGGTATTCACGGTGGCCTGAAGGTGTCAATGGGTCGCGCGCAACGGTCTTGGGCGGGCGTGGCGGGCGCCGTGCCGGGACCCGACGGCCATTGCGCCGCGAACTGCGCCGTGCCTAACCTGTGTTCGTCATACCGATCAGCGACCGAAGTTTCGGACGCGCGCAGGGTGGGAGGCCGAACTCATGGGACGACTGGTGCCCGCGGTGACCAGGTCGCTGGACATACTCGAACTGTTCCTGGAGGGCGACGGGACGTTCTCCGCGCCCGAGGTCACCCGCAGACTCCAGCTGCCGCGCACCACCGTGCACGAGCTCCTGACCACCTTGGCGGCCCGCTCCTATCTCGTCCAGATACCGGATCAGCCAGGGCGCTACCGCCTCGGCGTGCGCACCTACCAGCTCGGCAGCCGGTACGCCGAAGGGCTGGACCTCGCCGCCGAGGGCAGGCAGGTGGCCCGGGAGGTCGCCGAGACCTGCGACGAGACCGTCCACGTCGCCATCCTCGAGGACACCGACGTCATCTACATCGCCAAGGTCGACTCCACGCACGCCGTGCGCATGGTCTCCGCGGCGGGCCGCCGCCTCCCCGCGCACTGCACCTCGGTCGGCAAGATGCTGCTCGCCTCGCTGCCGCAGCACGAGCTCGAATCCCGCGTCCGTGGCCGGGAGTTCACCGCCATGACCCCGCACAGCATCACCGACCCGGACGAGCTCCTCACCGCACTCGCCGGGGTCCGCGAGCAGGGCGTCGCGGTCGAGCACCGGGAGTCCAACCCGGACGTGAGCTGCGTGGCCGCGCCGGTGCGGGACGGTGCCGGGCAGGTCGTCGCGGCCCTCTCCATCTCCGTGCCGATGATCCGCTGGACCGAGGAACGCGAGCGCGAGCTGGCCGACCTCGCCGCCAAGGGCGCCTGGGACCTGTCGCTCCGCCTCGGCCACCGGGGCACACGATGAGCCGTGCGTACGACGTGGCGGTGCGCGCGGAGGCCTCGCTCGGCGAAGGTCCCACCTGGGACGCGGCGACCGGCCGCCTCATCTGGGTCGACATCCTCGGCTCACGCGTCCACACGTACGACCCCGGGGACGGCCGCCGCACGGTCATGGCCACGGAACAGCACGTCGGCGCCGCCAAGCCCCGCGCGGGCGGTGGCCTGGTCGTCAACCTCCGCGACGGCATCGGCCTCTACGGCCCCGGCGGCGCACCCTTCACCTGGCTGGTGCGCGACCCCGTGCCGGGCCGCCGCGGAAACGACGCGGCCGTCGCGCCCGACGGCGCGCTCTGGGCGGGCACCATGCGCTACGACGAGGCGCCCGGTGGCGGCAGCCTCACTCGCGTCGCCCCCGACGGCACCGTCACCGAGCAGCTCGGCGAAGGCGAAGTGGCCGTCAGCAACGGCACGGGATGGAGCCCGGACGGCCGCCTCGTCTACTACGCCGACAGCCCGACGCGACGCATCGACCTACTGGACCACGAAGGCCAACACGCCCTGAACCGGCGGCCGTTCGTGCACATCGAGGAGCGGGCGGGCTTTCCCGACGGCCTCACCGTGGACGCCGAAGGATGCGTGTGGGTCGCGCTCTGGGACGGCGGGCAGATCCGCCGCTACACCCCGGACGGCCGCCTCGACAGGGTCGTGGAGCTGCCCGTGCGCCGTCCCACGGCCTGCGCCTTCGGCGGACCCGGCCTGCGCGACCTGTACATCACCACGGCCCGCACCGGCCTCGACCGTCCGCACCCTCTCTCGGGGTCGGTCCTGGTCGTGCCGGACGCGGGCCGCGGTCTGCCGGGGTTCGCCTTCGCGGGCTGAACTCCCGCGCTGGTCTCAGTCCTTGAGCTCCCTGAGGTACTTCCCGAACTTCTCCAGGCCGTCGATGTTGCGCGGCCCGCTGATGCCCTCGTTGTAGTCCAGGACGAAGAAGTTGTTCTTCTTGACGGCGGACAGCTCCTTCGTGTGCGGGGACTTCTTCAGGAACTCGATCTTCTTCTTCGCGGGCTGGTCGCCGTAGTCGAAGACGATGACGACCTCGGGCTCGGCCTTCGTCACGGCCTCCCAGTTGACCTGCGTCCAGCGCTCGTCGAGGCCGTCGAAGATGTTCCTGCCGCCCGCGCTCTTGATGATGTCGTTGGGCGGCACCTGGCTGCCCGCCGTGAAGGGCTGGTCGGTGCCGGAGTCGTAGAGGAAGACCGGCACCCGCTCGCCGCCCGCGGGCGCCTTCTTCTCCACGGCCGCCACGCGCTTCTTCAGGTCACCGACGACCCGGTCCGCCTTCTTCTCGACCCGGAAGATCCTGCCGAGCCGCTCCAGATCGCTGTAGAGCGCCTTGAACGGGGTGACCTTCTCCGGGTAGCCGGGGTAGTTGAAGCAGCTCTCCGTATGCATGAAACTCTGGACGCCGAGTTTGTCGAGGATCTTCGGGGTGATGCCGCGCTGGTCGCTGAAGCCGGAGTTCCAGCCCGCGACGACGAAGTCGGACTCCGCCTCGACGACCAGCTCCTTGTTGAGCAGGTCGTCGCTGAGCATCTTCACCTTGGCGTACTCAGACGCCCAGGGCGACTCGCTCACCGGCGGGTTGGCGGGCGGCATCACATAGCCGTGGACGTGCTCGGTCAGGCCGAGGCTGAACAGCTTGTCGGCGCTGCCGCCCTCGTACGCGACCGCCCGCTGGGGGACCTTGTACGGCACGGACTCGCCGCAGCGCTTGACGGTGACCTTCTTCTCGGACGCCTCGGCGCCGCCGTCCGAGTCGATCTCGGCGCCGCAGCCGCTCAGGGCGAGTGCGGCCGCGAGTGCGGAGGCGAGGGCGATGGATCTGGGGTGGGGCATGGGGAGTTGGTGCCTTTCAGAGGGAGTTCCGCTCAGAGGGAGTTCCGCGAGGGGTGGAGTGCGTACAGGAGCTGCGGGTCGCCCGTCAGGGGGTGCGGGACGACGGTCGCCCGCACGCCGAAGACCTCGGCCATCAGGGGCGCGGTCAGCACGTCCTCCGGCGGCCCGGACGCCACCAGGCGCCCCTGCGAGAGCACCCCGATCCGGTCGCAGGCGGCCGCCGCGAGGTTGAGGTCGTGCAGCACGACCAGGACGGTGGGCCCGGCGCCGCGCAGATG
This sequence comes from Streptomyces sp. NPDC042371, assembly GCF_056437465.1. NCBI lineage: Bacteria > Bacillati > Actinomycetota > Actinomycetes > Kitasatosporales > Streptomycetaceae > Streptomyces > Streptomyces sp. NPDC042371. The sequence continues at coordinate 103,494 of NZ_JBWKAP010000004.1, forward strand.
CGAGAGGACCGCTATCTGGTGGCGTACGTCGAGGTGGTTGGTCGGCTCGTCGAGCACCAGGACGTGCGGCTCCTGGACCAGGGCCCGGGCGAGCAGCACGCGCTGGCGCTCCCCGCCCGACAGGGTCAGGACCCCGCGCTTGGCGAGGTGGCCGATGTCGAGACGCTCCATCTCCCGTGCGCACAGCTCCCGTTCGCGGGCGGTGAGCGGCTGGTTGCCGCGCTGGTGCGGGGTGCGGCCGAGCGCGACGACCTCCTCGACCGTGAAGTCCAGGTCGACGGCGCCGTCCTGCGTCATGGCGGCGACGAGCTGCGCACTGCGGCGCATCGTGAGCCGGGACATGTCGTCGCCGCCGACGAGGACCGCACCGGAGGCCGGGCGTAGCGCGCGGTACACGCAGCGCAGCGCCGTCGACTTCCCGCTGCCGTTCGGGCCGACCAGGCCGACGACCTCACCGCTCCCCACATCGAGGGAGAGGTCACGGACGAGGCTCTTGCCGTCGATGTCCACGGAGATTCCGTCGATCCGCAGATCCATCTCAACGCCCCCCGAACGTATAGCCCTTGCGGCGCATCAGGCCGATGAAGACCGGCACTCCGACGAGCGCCGTGATGACGCCGAGCGGCAGCTCGCGCGGGGCCACCACGGTCCGCGACAGCAGATCCACCCAGACCATGAAGACCGCCCCGGCCAACGGGGCGACGGCGAGCACCCGGGCATGGGTGGCGCCGACCACCATCCGCACCAGGTGCGGCATGACGAGCCCCACGAAGCTGATGGCGCCGCTCACGGCCACCATCACGCCGGTGATCAGGGAGACGAGGACGAGCAGCGCCGTGCGGTGCCGGTCGGGGCTGACGCCCAGGCTGGCCGCGGTCTCGTCGCCCAGCGCCAGGACGTCGAGCGCCCTGCCGTACCGGTGGAGCACGGCGAGGCCCAGGAGCACGGCCGCGGCGACGACGGGCAGCGCGCCCCAACTCGCCGCGCCGAAGCTGCCCATGGTCCAGTACAGGACCATCGACGTCGCCTCGCTGTCCGGCGCGAAGTAGATGATCACGCTCATCACGGCCTGGAACCCGAGGGACATCGCCACGCCCGTCAGGACGAGCCGCAGCGGCGAGAGCGCGCCCCGGCTGGAGGAGGCGACGTACACGAGGAACGAGGCCACGAGCGCTCCGACGAAGGCACCGGCGGACACGGCGTACACACCGAGGGCGGCAAGCCCGCCGGTGACCGTGACACCGACCGCGCCGACCGACGCGCCCGAGGACACACCGAGCACGAAGGGATCGGCGAGCGCGTTGCGCACCATCGCCTGGATGGCCACGCCGACCGCGCTCAGTCCGGCGCCCACCAGGGCCGCGAGCAGCACGCGCGGCGTGCGGATCTGCCAGATGATCTGGTACGTCGTCGTCTCGTCCGCGTCGATATGTCCGCCGGTGAGGGCGGCCCACAGGAGGCGGGCGGTGTCGGCGGGCGTGACCACGGCGGCGCCGAGGCCGATGGCCACGACCACGGAGACCAGCAGCAGGAGGAACAGGGCGACGCAGGTCAGGACGAGGACTCTGGGCGAGGAGAGGCGCTCCCGCAGGTCGGTTGGGGGGAGGCCCGTGTCGCTTAGGCCGGTGTGGCGTACGTCGGTGTGGCCGGTGGTGCTCACGTGGTGTCCGTCCTCTCCCCGTCCGCCCCGTCAGCCCCGATCGCCCCGCCCGAGCTGCTCGCGCGCAGCACCAGCGCCGCCGCGCCGAGCGCCGCGACGACCAGGGCGCCGAAGACCGCGGCGGTGCCGGGGTACCCGGCGAGGCCGAGGCCCGCGCCCCCGAGCGCCGCGCCCGCGAACACGCCGAGGCTCTGCCCCGCCGCGTTGAGGCTCAGCGCCGAGCCGCGCAGCGTCGTCCCGCAGCGCCGCACGATGAGGCTGACGACGCAGGCGGCGACGACGGCGTGGCTCGCCGCGTGCAGCGCGGTCATGGCGAGGGCGAGCGGCAGCCAGTGCGTGAAGTAGAAGCCCACGACCGAGACGAGCGCGGCGACGAGGCCGACGGCCAGCAGGCGTTCCGTTCCGATGCGTGGTTCGGCCGAGTTGGTGATCCGCCCGGTGAGGAGGTTGCTGACGAAGAACGACGCGCCGCTCAGCGTCCACACGAACGCGAAGAGCCCGGCATCGAGGTCGAACCGCTCCTCGTAGAAGGCCGCGAGATACGACAGGTATCCCATGAACACCGCGGTGCGCAGGAACCCGATCAGCAGCACGGGCACCACGCCGCGCACCGCCGCCAGGGCCTTGAACGAGGCGAGGTAGCCCAGGCGCGGCCCGTCCGCGACGGCTTCCTCGTCCGGCTTCGCGTGCCGTCCCCGCCGGGCCACGAAGACCGCCGCGAGCAGCAGCGACACCACGGTCACCGCGAACAGGTCGCCCTGCCAGCCCCAGAACAGTGCGGGCAGCGCGATGACCGGGGCGGCGAGCATCGCGGTCATGGACGTGGTGGCCGTGACCAGGGTCGCCGCGCGCCCGGCCGCCCTGCCGGTGCCGAAGCGGTCGGCGGCCGCGGCGGTGAGCGCCGGGTTCAGTACGGCCGTACTTGCCCCGATGAGCAGGCAGAACACGGCGAGCAGCAGGAAGTCCCCGCTGGCGCCGAGGGCTGCCGAGGCGCCGAGCGCGGCGAGCGCGCCCGCCGCCGCCCACTCCCTGGGCACCCGGTCGATGAGCGGGGCCAGCGCGGTGCCGACCAGCAGGGCGGCGAGCCCGCCGAGCCCGCGAAGGCCACCCATCGCCGCGACGCTGCTGCCCGCCTCGTCGGCGATGGGCACGAGGTACGTGCTGAAGACGGTGAACGGCAGCAGACCGACCGCCGAGGCGAGCAGCACGGGCCAGAGCGTGCGCGCCATGCGCAGATCGCCGGGCGGCGCGTCCTCGTCGCGGTCTTCTTCAGTAGTGCAGTCCTTGGTGGCATCGGCGGCATCGGTGGCATCGGTGCTCACGCCGCTGCCCCGTTCGGCGCGAGGGCGGCGCGGTAGCGGTACATCGGGGTGGCGTCGGCGCTGAACTGGGAGAACGTGAACGGCTCCGCGTTGAGTCCGGTGACGCCCGCGCCGAGGAAGGCGCGGGCGACGGCGCTGCCGCTCTGCGCGTAGACGATCAACGGCACGCCGTGTTCGACGCAGTGCCGCAGGATCAGGTCGAACGTGCCGTTGCTGAGCGTCATGCCGGTGGCGATCACGGCGTCGGCCCCCGCGAGCACTTCGGTCATGTCGTCGGTGACGGGCTCGCCCCACGCCGTCGTGCGCAGGTTCAGGTCGCAGGGCAGGCAGACGCCGCCCCGCTCGCGTATCGCCGCGACGAGCGGGTTGACCACGCCGATCAGGGCGACCCGCGCGCCGGGCTCGATGTCGAGCAGCCCGGCGACGGCGGCGTCGCGGGCCTCGGCGCGCTCCTCGGGCGTGCCGGTCGGCAGCATGACGCGCTCGGCGTCGTCGGCGTCGCGGTGCGGGCGCACACGGGCGAAGTACGCGTCGAGCGCGGCGGTCCGCACGGGCGCGGCCTCGTCGCGGAGCAGCTTGTCCAGGGAGTGTCCCGAGGCGTTCTCGCAGAAGCCCGGGGCGAGTTCGCCCGCCTCGAAGGAGCAGGCGCCGAAGGAGTCGCCGACGCGGAGCAGCAGGTAGTGGTTGTGGTACGTGACGTTTCCGCCGGCGAGCCGCGTGGTGTTGTAGAGCCAGAACGCGCTGGTGACGGTGAGGTCGGCGGGGTCGGGTCCGTGGGCGCCCGCCAGGACGGCGTCGATGAGCTCGGCGACGGTGTGGGGCGTGGTGTGCGACATGGGGGTTGGTTTTCTCTCCGGGGTGGGCGGGGTCGGCGGGGTCGGTGGGGTTGGCGAGGTCAGCAGCGTGGCGGGGAGGTTCACGAGGCGGTGGCGGGCCAGGCCGTCGTGGACCAGGGGTGCCGCAGCTCGTCGAGCGAGGTGATCTCGTGCGGCTTCAACGTGTCGATGTCCAGGGCCTGTTCGTGCCGGGCGTAGGCGCTCTCGACGTAGCGGTGACCTGTGTCGGCGGCGATGAAGACGTACGTGCGCGTGTCGTCCCTGCGCCGTTCCCACAGTGCGGTGAGGTAGGAGGCGCCCGCCGAGAGCCCGGCGAAGATGCCGCTGGTGCGCAGCAGGGCGACGGCGCCCGACACGGCGCTGTCGAAGTTCACCCAGTGCACGCGGTCGTACAGCTCGTGCCGGACGTTGCGGAACTCGATGGCGCTGCCGATCCCCGCGATGATCATGTCCGGGTCCGCCACGTGCTCGGATCCGAAGGTGACGCTGCCGAAGGGCTGCACGCCGACGAGTGACACGTCGCGGCCCGCCTCGCGAAGATATGTGGCGAGGGCCCCGGTGGAGGCGCCCGAGCCCACGCCGCCGACCAGTGCGAGCGGCCCCGCGGGCAGGTCCTTGTCCATCTCCGCGGCCACGTCGCGGTAGCCGCGGTAGTGGATGTCGTCGTGGTACTGCCGCATCCAGTGGTACGAGGGGTTGTCCGCCAGGATCTCGGCGATGCGCCGCACCCTCAACTCCTGGTCGAGGCGCAGGTTCTTGGAGGGCGCGACCTGCTCCAGTGTGGCGCCGAGTATCTCCAGCTGCACCCGGGTCGACTGGTCGACGGTGGTGGAGCCCACGATGTGGCACTTCATTCCGTACCGGTGGCAGGCGAGTGCGAGGGCCTGGGCGTAGATGCCGCTCGAGCTGTCGACGAGGGTGTCGCCGGGCCGGACGGCGCCCGACGCGAGCAGGTGCCGGACGGCACCCAGGGCTGAGTAGATCTTCATGGTCTCGAAGCGGAGGCAGGCCAGATCCGGTGCGAGGGATATGAGATCGGGTTTCTTCACCGCTTCGGCGATGTGTGCGTGCATGACGGAGTTCCCCCGGTAGGGACGAGAGGGCAGGGAGGTGCGCCGGGGGAGTGCGGGCGGCCCCCGGGAACGCCGAGAGCATCACACTAGATGAAAATGATTGTCAAGAGCGGTTAATTTCGGCACACTGGTCCGCGCGGGGTGCCGTGCCGGGTGCGCCGCGATGTCGAGAGGAGTTGCGTGAAGCTGTTCCAAGAGGCCGGAACCCGGTCTCGCCCGCCGCGCCGAGAGGCGCCGTCAACGGGGGTCGGCACCGCCTTCGGCACCTTCGGCGAGCTGCTGCAGGGCGTGCTGCCGGAGGAGGACGGGGACTTCCTCGTCACGCTGCCCGTGGCGCGCTGGACAATGGCCGCGTACCGGCAGGGGCCGGCGTCGGGGAAGCTTGAGGTCCGGCCCGCGCACAAGACCAAGGCACTGCAACTGGCGCGCATGATCGCCGACTTGGCGCCCGGGAAGGCAGGGTGCCCGCCCGGCGGGGTCCTCACCCTCAGCAGCGTGATCCCGGAGGGGAAGGGGCTCGCCAGCTCCTCCGCCGACCTCGTCGCCACCGCGCGGGCCGTTGGCAGGGCCCTCGACGTCCCCATGCCGCCCGCCAGGATCGAACGGCTCCTGGCCCGCATCGAACCCACCGATGGCGTGCTCTACCCCGCGATCGTTGCCTACCACCACCGCAGCGTCCGCCTCCGCGCGGTCCTCGGCTCGCTGCCCGCCATGGCGGTTGTCGGCGTCGACGAGGGCGGCTCGGTGGACACGGTGGACTTCAACCGCATCCCCAAGCCGTTCACGGCCGCCGACCGGCACGCCTACGCCGGACTGCTCGGACGGCTCACCGACGCGGTGCGCGGCCGGGACCTGGCGGAGGTGGGCCGGATCGCCACGCGCAGCGCCCTGATGAACCAGTCCCTGCGCCACAAGAGGTCGTTGGAGCCGATGCGGGCCATCTGCCGCGAGGTCGGCGGCCTCGGCGTGGCCGTCGGGCACAGCGGTACGACCCTGGGGATCCTGCTGGACGCCACGGACCCGGCGTACACGCGCCGCGTGACGGCCGCGGCGGAGGCGTGCGGCGAGCTGGTGGGCGGGGTGCACGGTGGAGCGTCGGTCGGGGTGTCGGTCTACCGGACCCTGAGCTTCGGCAACGTGCCCGCCCCGCCGGGGGCGCCGTGACGGGCGCACCCGCCACCGGTGCACCCCTCAACCGTGCACGCCCACCCCGGACAGGCCCGGCGCCAGTTCCGGTCGCAGCACCAGGTCCGGATGCGCGATTACCCAGAGAATCTTCATGCCCCGATCGTCGGCCGCGGGCCCCGCCCGCAACGATTGGCCACATGGTCATGGTTCGCAAGGATCTGGCCAGTATCCGGCCCTACGGGAACTCGGGCCCCACCGCGTCCGACTCCTGGAGCGGTGCGGACCGACCGGTCCGCGACGTGGTGCGATTCAGGAGCGGTGATGGCTGAGGACTACCGGCGCAGATTCGTGCCGCCGCCCGCACTCTGCGGCTTTCTGTTGCTGATGGTGCTGGTCTTCGCCGCGTCGTACGCCGTGGGCAGGGCGGCAGGTCCTGTCGCGCCCGGCATACACGACTCGACGACGGACTCGGGGCCGGGTTCGGGCTCGGGGACCGGCAGCGGTTCCGATTCCAGCACCGGATCGGGCGGCATGGGCGGCATGCACGGCGGAGGCCACTGATGGGCGTCGGAGCGGCGGACGCCGTGGTGACCACCGACCTGGCCGTCGGCGGCATGACCTGCGCGGCCTGTGTGAAGCGGGTCGAGAAGCGGCTCGGCAGGCTGGACGGGGTGACCGCCACGGTCAACCTCGCGACCGGCCGCGCCCGGGTGAGCCACCCGCCGCACGTCACCCCCGACGAACTCGTCACCACCGTCCAGCAGGCGGGCTACACGGCGGAGCTGCCGGAACCGCCGCGGCAGCCCAAGCCCGGACGGCAACAAGAGGAACAGGGACAGCAAGAGGAACAGCGACAACAAGAGAAGCAACGGCAAGAAGAGAAGCAACGGCAAGAAGACCGCAACCGGCACCAACAGCGGCAACAGCTCCTGATCACCGCCCTGCTCGCCGTGCCCGTGCTCGTCCTCTCCATGGTCCCCGCCCTGCAGTTCCGCAACTGGCAGTGGCTGTGCTTCGCGCTCACCGCGCCCGTCGCGACGTGGGGCGCGTGGCCCTTCCACCTGCGCGCGCTGCGCGGCCTGCGGCACTCGGCGGCGACCATGGACACGCTGGTCTCGCTGGGCGTCGCGGCCTCCTTCGGCTGGTCCGCGTACGCGCTCTTCCTCGGCGGCGCGGGCGACCCCGGCATGACGATGCCGTTCACCCTGCTGCCGTCCGCCGACGACGGCACCGCGCACGTCTATCTGGAGGCGGCCGTCGGCGTCCCGCTGTTCGTGCTCGCCGGACGGTTCCTGGAGGCGCGGGCCCGGCACGGCACCGGGCAGGCGTTGCGTTCCCTCGCGGGGCTCACGGTCAAGGATGTCGCCGTACGTGAGGGGGGTGCCGAACAGCTCATCCCCATCGAGCAGTTGGGCGTGGGCCAGGTCTTCGTCGTCCGGCCCGGCGAGCGGGTCGCCACCGACGGCGTCGTCGTGGAGGGCAGCTCCGCCGTGGATCTGTCCCTGGTCACGGGCGAGAGCGAGCCCGTCGAGGTCGGGCCGGACTCCGGGCTGACCGGCGGCGCCGTCAACGCGGGCGGGCTGCTCCTCGTCCGCGCCACGGCCGTCGGCGCCGACACCCAACTGGCCAGGATCACCCGGATGGTGACCGACGCCCAGGCCGGAAAGGCGCGCGCACAGCGGCTCGCCGACGAGGTGGCGGGCATCTTCGTGCCGGTGGTGCTCGCGCTCGCCGCCACGGTGCTCGGCTTCTGGCTCGGTGCCGGAGCGGACCCGCAGGCCGCCGTCACCGCCTGCGTGGCCGTGCTCGTCGTCGCCTGCCCGTGCGCCCTCGGCCTGGCCACCCCCACCGCCCTGATGGCCGCCACCGGCCGCGGCGCCCAGCTCGGCGTCCTGGTCACCGGGCCGCAGGCCCTCGAAGCGCTGCGGCACGTCGACACCGTCGTCCTGGACAAGACCGGCACCCTCACCTCGGGACACATGAGCGTCGTCACGGTCACGGCGGCGCCCGACGGCATCGGCCGGGAGGCCGCGCTGCGGCTCGCCGGAGCCGTGGAGCAGGGCTCGGAACACCCGCTGGGCCGCGCGATCACCTCGTACGCGCGAAAGTCCCTGCCCACGGAGCACCTGCCCGAAGAGTCGCTGCCTGAAGTGCGCGCGTTCGGCGCCGTGGCCGGGCAGGGCGTCCGGGGCGAGGTCGACGGGCACCTGGTCGAAGTCCGCTCTCCCGGCGACGAGTTGACCGGACCGCTCGCCCGCGCCCTGACGGCGGCCGAGGACGCCGCGCACACCCCGGTCCTGGTCTTGGTGGACGGCGTGCCCGAGGCGGTCATCGCCGTAGGCGACCTGGTCCGCCCCGGAAGCTACCGCGCCGTGGACCGCATGCGGCGCCTCGGCGTGCGCCCCGTCCTCGCCACCGGCGACCGCGAGGCCACCGCCCGCGCCGTCGCGGGGAGCCTCGGCATCGACGAGGTGCACGCCCGCTGCACGCCCGAGGGCAAGGCCGCTCTCGTACAGGAGTTGAGGGAACGCGGCCGCCGGGTCGCGGTCATCGGCGACGGGGTGAACGACGCCGCGGCGCTCGCCGGTGCCGACCTCGGCATCGCCATGGGCAGCGGCACCGACGTGGCGATCGGGGCCGCCGACGTGACGCTCGTCCGCGGCGACATCGAGGCCGTCGCGGACGCGGTCCGCCTCGCCCGCCGCACCCTGCGCACCATCCGGGTCAACCTCCTGTGGGCCTTCGGCTACAACGCCGTCACGGTGCCGCTCGCCGCCGTGGGCCTGCTGAATCCCATGGTGGCCGCAGCGGCGATGTCGGCGAGTTCCCTGCTGGTCGTCGGCAACAGCCTGCGGCTGCGCACCTGGCGGCCGACGCGCGGGCCGTCCCCTGGCAGGACTTCGCGCGCGGGCCTGGGAGGCCGACGATGAGCGACACGCACTCCTGGCGGCCGTCCCGCCGCCGCATACGCGAGGGCCTCGGCGGCGCGCTCGAACCCGTCGCCGCGTGCGCGGTGGCCCTGGGCCTGCTGACCGTGTGGACCGGGTCCGGCGCCGCGGGCAGCCCGGCCCACGTCGAGGTCGCCGACGGGACGGTGTTCCTGCCGTTCGGCAGTACGCAGGAGAGCGCCGCGTTCTTCCGGATCACCAACTCCGGCGGCTCCGACGACCGGTTGACCTCGGTGGCGTCACCCGTCCTCGACGACGTGATGCTCGGCCGGTACGCGCCCACGGGCCGCGGGGCCGCCGGGATGCGCATGGTGGACTCCGCCGCCGTCCCGGCCGGTGAGGGCCTCACCATGTCGCCGTACGGCGTGGACGTCATGGTGCGCATCCGCGAGCCGCTGGATCTGGGCGACCGGATCCCGTTCGTCCTGACCTTCCGGGAGGGCGGGACCGTCAAGGCGGAAGCGGTCGTGATCCGCCCGTCCGTGGGCAGCGAAGGGCGGCACGACTGAGAGGGCGACGCCCGTGGCAGCAGCTGACCGGGTGGCCACGGGTGCCCGCCCCCACCTCGTACGCCTCGCTGCTCCCGCCCGCCACGGGGGAGGACGCGTCCCCGAGGAACTCGGATGGAGCCCGGTTCAGTGCTGTTCGGTGGCGAGCCATCCCGCGAGGCCCAGCATGGCCGCTCCCGTCACCCCGTCGAGGACCCGCCGGGTGCGGCGCGTGATGCCCATGCTCTTCAACCGGCTCCCCAGGGCGGCATACCCGCAGGCGCAGCAGAATTCGACGGCGATATAGACGGCGCCGAGCAGCAGAAGCGGAACAGCGACTCCCTCGACTTCACGGGTGAGGAACTGCGGAAGAAACACCGTGAAGAGAATCAGGGCCTTGGGGTTCGAGGCCGCGACGATGAATTCCTGGCGCGCGAGTCGCCCTGCGTCGGAAGAACCTTCTGGAGTGTGTGCCTGCTTCTGCCGCACCGCCGCGAACACCGTCTTTCCGCCCAGCCACAGCAGATAGACCACGCCGCACCACTTGATGATGTTGAAGGCCAGTTCGGATGCGGAGAGAACCGCACCCAGGCCGGATGCCACCGCGATCACCATGAGGGCGAACGCGGCGAAGCGCCCCAGCGAGGCGCTCACGGCGGGGGCCCAGCCATGACGCAGACCGTTGCGCAGGCTCAAAAGCTGATTGGCACCCGGCGTGGCGGCAACCAGCAGGGTCGCAGGGAAAAACGTCGCCCATTCCACGCTCTCCATCATGAAACACGTATACCCCGGCCTGCTCAGGACAGGACCCCGGGGAGGGCCAGCGCGCCGAGGACCGCGGTGCCGAGCACGAACCACGCGACGTAGTCCCCGACGTGCCCCGAATGCAGGCGGCGCAGCGGCGCGGTCCACGCGTAGGGCTCCTGGGAGGTGTCCCGCCGCAGGGCCAGCGCGGCGCAGCCCGCCGCGCACGTCGCGGACACGAGGCCGGTGAGTACGGAGTCGGGAGTCCAGTGCGGGGCGAGCGCCGCCGGGCTGCCGAAGGCGTTGCCGGTCCCGGTGGCGAGTGCGGGCACGAGGCCGACGGCGAGGGCACCGGCCAGCAGGGCCGCGGGCACGGCCGCCATCGGCAGCGGGACGCGCGACAGCAGGCCGCGGGTCTCCGGCTCCTCGTCGCGGCCCGTGGTCTCCTGTGCCGGTGCGCGGCACGGGCGTGGGCCGAACCCCCAGAACACGCGTGCCGCGACGCGCAGCGCGGCCGCACCGGTGAGCGCGGAAACGACGGTGAACAGCAGCGTGCCCGCCACACCCGCGGCCTCCTCGGCCGTGCCCTTCCCGAGGGCCGTGCCGAACGGCGGCAGGCCCGCAAGCGCCAGGGCCGCGACCGTGTAGAGCACGCCGACCGAACGCAACCGTCGGCCGCGCCCGTGGAGTTCCCGCTCGTCGACGCTGCCGTACCGGTCGAGCAGGATCCCGGTGCAGGCGAACAGCGCGGCCTTGGCCCCCGCGTGGCCCAGTACGTACAGAGCGGTGCCTGCGGTGGATTCCGGGCGCAGCAGTCCGATTCCGAAGAGGAAGAGCCCGGTGTGCGCGATCGTCGAGTAGGCGAGCAGCCGCTTGAGATGGTGCTGCTGCCAGCACAGCACGGCGCCCAGGACGGCGGTCACGGCGCCCAGCGCGACGAGGCACCGGCCCACATCGGCGGTCGGCAGCCCGCCGGGCCCGGCGAACACGGTGGAGTGGACACGCCATACGCCGTAGACGCCGAGTTCCACCATCACGCCGGACAGCAGCATGCACACCGGCGTCGGCGCCACCGCGTGGGCGTCGGGAAGCCAGAAGTGGAAGGGGACGGCGGCCGCCTTCACCAGCAGCCCGGTCAGCACCAGGACGAACGCCGCCAGGACCAGGGCGTCAGGGCGCCCCTGGGCGTCGAGGCGCGCCCCGATCTGCCGCATGCCCAGCTCGCCGGTGCGCGCGTACAGCAGCGCGATGCCCAGCAACGTGGCATACGCGCCCAGGGAGTTGAGGATGCCGAAGGTGAGGGCACCCTGGACGGCCTTGGGTTCCTCCACGCGATAGCCCGTCAAGGCGTACGCGGCGACTCCCATCAGTTCGAAGAAGACGAACGCGTTGAAGAGGTCGCCGGTCAGGGCGAAGCCGCACATGCCTGCCTGGAAGAGGAGGACCAGCGCGGGAAACGAAGCGGCGTGTCCGTGCGGGACCTCGTCGAAGTAGTGCCAGGAGTAGACGAGTACGGCCACGGTCAGGAGGCTGACGAGTACGGCGAGCCCGGTGCCCGGCGCGTCACCGACCAGGACGATGCCCACGCTCCGTCCCTGGTGGGGCCGCCAGCCGCCGACCCATTCCGTGGCTGCGGGGGAGGAGTGGGCGAGGAGCACGGCGGCGAGCGCGGTCGTGCCCGTCGCCACCGCGGCGGCCACCGCGTCGGTGGCGATCCGCGGCAGCATCCGGCCCGTGGCGACGAGGAATGCGGCGCCGAGCAGCGGCACGGCCACGACCAGGGGCAGCAGGTGGTTCATCCGCGCAGCTCGGACAACTCGTCGGGGTCGGCGGTGCCATGGCGTTTGGCCACCTGGATCACCAGGGCCAGCAGCAGTGCGGTCACGGTCGCCCCCACGACGACATCGGTGAGAGCGAGCGCCTGGACCACGGGGTCGACCAGCGGGCGCGAGCGCGGAGCCAGGTCGGAGTGGACCGGTGCGGTACCACCCGTGCGGTATCCGACGGCGAGCAGCAGGACGTACGTGGCGGCCTGGCACACCGAGAGGCAGCCGACGGCATGCACCAGATGCCGACTGGTGGCCAGTCCGTAGCAGCCCACCAGGAAGATCCAGCCTGCCACCAGGTAGGGGAAGACATGCATCAACGCGCTCCGGCCTTCCCGTGCTTGCGGTCACTGGTGATCTCCACCGCCTGATCGAGGAAGCGGCTCACAAGTACGACGACCGCACAGGCCACTTCGATGCCCACCGCCAGGTTCAGCAACGGCACGGTGCCGCCCGACGCGAGCGTGTTGAACGTCCCGAGCGGCAGCGTGTTCGCCAGGAAGGAGGCTCCGGCGACGAGACCGGCCACGCCGACGAACAGATACCCCGCTTCGCCGACCGCGTCCCCCACCTCGTACAGGCTCGTCGGACGGATCCGCTCCAGCGCCTGGTAGTCCGCCCCGATGTAGAGCAGGTGCACCGCGGTGGCCGCGATGACGCCGCCCTGGAAGCCGCCGCCCGGGCTCAACTGCCCGTGGGCGACGACGTACAGGCCCGTCACCAGCGTCACCGGCAGCAGCACGAGCGCGTAGCGCCGCACCAACGGGTCGACCCGTGCGGGGCGGGGCGGCACGCGGTCCTCGTCGCGGGTCTGCCGGAGCAGGATCACCGTGCCGAGTACGGCGGCGAAGAGGATCGACTCCTCGCCCAGGGTGTCGAAGGCCCGCTGGTCGAAGTTGACCGACGAGACCACGTTGGCGGTCCTTCGGACCAGGGACTCGGTGGTCGCCCGGTCGCCGTACGGATGCGCACCGGCGCCGAAATCCGGCAGTGCGACGAACGCGCCGACGAAGAGCGCGGCCAGACCGGCGCCACCGATCGCGAGGACCCATCGCCGCAGCGCACCGCTCACCGCCCCGCCTCCTTGCCGGTGGCGCGCCCGCGCCGCCGGACCTTGCGCACCGAGAGCAGGATCAGCAGAGGCGTCAGCACCGATCCGACGGCCAGCTGCGACAGCGCCACGTCCGGCGCCTGCAGGACCGTGAAGAGAGCGGCGAGCACCAGCCCCAGCACGGCCAGGACCAGCGCCTGCCGCGCCGGATCACGCACCGCGACCGCAACCGTCGCCGACACCGCGACCAGCACCAGACACACCGCCGTCACCAGGTCGTCTCCGCTCATGCCGCCCCACCACCTCCGAACTCTCCCCCCGGCGCGCTCATCGCGCCGTGTCCGCCTTCGCCACCACGCCCACCGTGAGGGCCCGTGCGGCGGCCACGTTCCCGACGGCCACCAGCGCACCGATGAGGATCAGCTTCACGAGGGCCCTGCCGGGCGCCGTCGCCACGCACACCGCGACGGTCACCGCCGCCGAGGCGGCCACACAGGTCACCGTCACGGCGGAGCTCCCACGGGGCGCTCCGCCCGTCAGGTCGTCGGCGAGCAGGCGGACGCACACCAGGGTGCCGACCGGCCCGAGGAGGCCGAGGACCAGGGACAGATCCACATAGGCGGGCCGCCCGTACCCCTGCGCGAGCAGCAGGAAGGCCAGGGCGACCACGGTGCTGCCCGTGTTCTGCGCGAGCAGCCTGCGCGCCAGGGGCCCCGCCGCCACACCCCGGATCACCGGCGCCATGCCGAAGGCCAGGAGCGCGGCGCCGCACGCGGTCCACGGGTTCACCGGGCCTCCGCCGCGCGCCGGGCCGCGGTCGCCGCCAGGGCGCCCACCGCCGAGCAGCAGGCCCCCACCGTCAGTTCCAGGGCATCGGCCCTGCCGATGAGCACGAGCCAGATCCCGGTGAGCCCCGCCCACCAGACCAGGAACTCCACGACGCCGCTCAGCCGTCCGCACATCTCGCGCGCTCCTTGTCCGGGGGGTGTCGTCCGTCGACGTCGGATGCGGTCGTTCTTCCGAGGGCGGGCGGGTGCCCAGGCGTGGCGGGGGCATGCCCGGGTACCGCGGTGCCCCCGACGGGCGAACTCTGCCAGCCGCGGACGGGCGGGCCGGGGAGGCGCGTCCGTCAGGAGGCGGAGGCGTCCCCGGAGACGACCCGAACCGTGGTCAGCTCGCTGTCCGTGGCGTCGGGGAGGTTCATCCCGGCGACGACTCCGCTGCGCAGATAGCGCAGGACCGGCTCGGTGAGCCGCTCGCCGGGGAGCACCGCGGGAATGCCGGGCGGGTACGGGGTCACCATCTCGGCCGCGATCCGCCCCACCGCCTCGTCCGCCGGTACGTCCTCGGTCGGACCGAAGAAGGCGTCGCGGGGCAGCACGGCCTGCTCCATCCGCAGGTCGCGGCCGGTCGGGATCTCCACCGGCGGCGCCGGTGACAGGTCCTGGTCCTCGGCGGCGCGCACCAGGTCCCGCAGGGCCGTGAGCAGCAGACCGGTGGTCTCGGCGTCGTCGGCGTGCGTGAGCTGGGCGCTGATCCTGCGGTGGTCGGCGAGGTGTGCGTCGAGGGCGTGGGTGCGGCGCAGCCAGTCCGCCGCCCGGTAGCCGCTGGTGCCCAGGCCGTCGACCTCGATGACCACCGGCAGCGGATCGAAGTCCGCGGCGAGCCCCGGCCCGCAGAAGTCGGCGCGGTCGTTGACGTGGAGGCCGTCCATGCACTCGATCTCCGCCCGCACCCGTGCCGCCAACTCCAGGGTTCGGCCCATCAGTTTGTGGCCGTGCAGCGCCATCTGGCGGCGCCAGCCGTCCAGTCCCGCGTAGATCAGGACGGAGGGACTGGTGGTGCCGAGGAGGTCCGCGCGGTTCTGCAGGACCGCGGGGTCGACCAGGTCTCCCTGCAGGTGGAAGACCGAGCCCTGCTCCAGGCCGCTGCCCATCTTGTGGATGCTCGTCACACAGATGTCGGCGCCCGCGTCCATCGCCCACGACGGCAGGCCGGGATGGAACGGCAGGTGTGCGCCCCAGGCCTCGTCCACGACGAGCGGGCGCGCCCAGCGGTGGCAGACGTCCGCGATGCCGCGCAGGTCGGCGCAGCTGCCGTACGGAGTGGGGCTGGTGACCAGAGCGCCCTGCGCGTCGGGGTGGGCGGTGAACGCCGCCGCGAAGTCCTCGGCCGAAGGGGCGTGCGCCAGATGCCGTCGGTCGTCCCATTGCGGCTCCACCCACACCGGCTCGATGCCCGACAGGATCAGCCCGGAGACGACGGCCTTGTGCGCGTCCCGGCCGATGAGGAGCTTGGTGTGGGGGCCCGCGATGGCGAGCATCGCCGCCTTGACGGACAGGGAACTGCCACAGGTGGAGAAGAAGGTGTGCTCCGCGTGCACGGCATCCGCCATCAGGCGTTCGGCCCGTTCGAGGACCCGGCCCCGGGTGCGCCGGTCGTCGAGCCCTCCCGACGCGAGGACATCGCCGTGGAAGACCGCGTCTCCCAGTACCTCGCGCACGGCCGGATCGGCGCCGCGGGCCTGTTTGTGGCCCGGCGGGGTGAACCCCACCCGGCCCTTGGAACGGTGCTCGGCCAGGGCTTCGAGGACCGGGGCGGAGGTGTGGTCGGGCGTTGCGGAGAGGTGATCGGACGACATGGCACACGGTTTCCCGGGAGGCGGCCCCGCCAATCCGCCGCTGAGGCCGTACGAGACGCAGGACACCCCGGAACACGGTCGCGTCGGCACCACCCCGTCTGTCTAACATCTGATGTCAGTGTGAGCTGGTTGCCGCTCTGACCTGAGGGGACGGGAGTGCCTTGTGAAGATCCTCATCAGCGCCGACATGGAGGGCGCCACCGGCGTGACCTGGCCGGCCGACGTGCTGCCCGGCACCCCGCAGTGGGAGCGGTGCCGGGCGATGTTCACCTCTGACGTGAACGCCGCCGTGCTCGGGTTCTTCGACGGCGGCGCCGACGAGGTGCTCATCAACGAAGCACACTGGACCATGCGCAACCTGCTCCTCGAAGAGCTGGACGAGCGGGCCGAGATGCTCACCGGACGGCACAAGTCGCTCTCCATGGTGGAGGGCGTGCAGCACGACGACGTGGACGGCATCGCGTTCATCGGGTACCACGCGGGCGCCGGAATGGAGGGTGTCCTCGCGCACACCTACCTCGCCAACCAGATCACCGGCGTGTGGGTCAACGGCGTCCGGGCCAGCGAAGGGCTGCTCAACGCGCACGTCGTCGCCGAGTTCGGCGTCCCCGTCGTGCTCGTCACTGGCGACGACCTCGCCTGCGAGGACGCCCTCGGCTACGCGCCCGGAGCGCTGAAGGTCGCCGTCAAGGACCACGTCTCCCGGTACGCGGCGGTCTGCCGCACCCCGGCCCGCACCGCAGGGGACATCCGCGGCGCCGCGAAGGAGGCCACCGCGCTGGCGGTGCGTCACGCGCCGGTGGTCGGCGGGCCGTTCACCGTGGAGGTCGAGTTCGACGCCGAGCACCTCTCGATGGCGTCGACCGTGGTGCCGGGTGTGCGCCGTACGGGGGAGCGCAAGGTCGCGTACGACAGCGAGACGATGTACGAGGGGATCCGTACCTTCAAGGCGGTTACGACGATCGCCTCTGCCGCGGTGGAGGAGCAATATGGCTGACCAGCAGGATCAGGGACAGGAGCAGGAGCCCGGCGATCACGTGGACGCGCGGGCGCTCGACGAGGTCGTCACGTTCACCTCCGAGCTCATCCGCATCGACACCACCAACCGGGGCGACGGCGACTGCCGTGAGCGCCCCGCCGCCGAGTACGCGGCCGAGCGCCTCGCCGACGCGGGCCTGGAGCCGATGCTCCTCGAGCGCACCCCGGGCCGCACGAACGTCGTCGCCCGCATCGAGGGCACGGACCCGGGCGCCGACGCCCTGCTCGTCCACGGGCATCTGGACGTCGTGCCCGCCGAGGCCGCCGACTGGAGCGTCGACCCGTTCTCCGGCGAGATCCGCGACGGCATCGTGTGGGGCCGTGGCGCCATCGACATGAAGAACATGGACGCGATGATCCTGTCCGTGGTCAGGCGGTGGGCCCGGGCCGGTGTGCGGCCCCGGCGGGACCTCGTGATCGCCTTCACCGCCGACGAGGAGGCCAGCGCCGCCGACGGCTCCGGATTCCTCGCCGACCGGCACGCGGCGCTCTTCGAGGGCTGTACGGAAGGCATCAGCGAGTCCGGCGCCTTCACCTTCCACGACGGCAGGGGCAATCAGATCTACCCCATCGCCGCGGGCGAGCGCGGGACCGGCTGGCTCAAGCTCACCGCGCGCGGCAAGGCCGGGCACGGCTCCAAGGTCAACCACGCCAACGCGGTCAGCAGGCTGGCCGGTGCCATCGCCCGCATCGGCGAGCACCGCTGGCCGGTGCGGCTCACCCCGACCGTGCGCGCCTCGCTCGTCGAACTGGCCGCGCTCTACGGCCTCGAGACCGACCCCGAAGCGCCGGGGTACGACGTGGACGCCTTCCTGGAGAAGCTCGGCCAGACCGCCGACCTGGTCGCGCCGACCGTCCGCAACAGCGCCAATCCGACGATGCTGCAGTCGGGTTACAAGGTCAATGTGATCCCTGGGGAGGCAGTGGCCTATGTCGACGGCCGCTTTCTGCCCGGCGGCGAGGATGAGTTCCACCGCACGCTTGACCGGCTCACGGGGCCTGACGTCGACTGGGAGTTCCACCACCGCGAGGTGGCGCTGGAGGCGCCGGTCGACTCGCCGACGTACGCGCGGATGCGGGCGGCCGTCGAGGAGTTCGCGCCGGAGGGCCACGTCGTGCCGTACTGCATGTCGGGCGGCACGGACGCCAAGCAGTTCTCGCGGCTCGGCATCACCGGCTACGGCTTCTCGCCGCTGAGGACACCGGAGGGCTTCGACTACCAGGCGCTCTTCCACGGAGTCGACGAGTGCGTCCCGGTCGACGCGCTGCACTTTGGCGTCCGTGTCCTCGACCGCTTTCTGCGTACGGCCTAGCAAAAATGGGGGAAGAGAAGGACATGATGCAGACCCTGGCGTACGGATCATGGCCGTCGCCGATCGACGCCGAGCTGGCCGCCGCCCACGACGGAGCCCCGGGATACGTGGGCTTCGTCGGCGCCGAGACCTGGTGGACCGTGCCACGGCCCACCGAGGCGGGCCGACGCGCCCTGGTGCGGCGGCTGCCCGACGGCGAGGAGCGGTCGGTGCTGCCCGCGCCGTGGAACGTGCGCAGCCGCGTCGTCGAGTACGGCGGCCGCCCCTGGGCCGGGGCCGACCGCCCTGAGGGTCCGCTCGTGGTCTTCGTCGACTTCGCCGACCAGCGCCTGTACGCGTACGAGCCCGACACCCCCGGCGCCGGACCGCGACCCCTGACCCCGGTCTCGGACGTCGGCGGCGGGCTGCGCTGGGCCGACCCCGTCCTCCGCCTCGACCGGGGCGAAGTCTGGTGCGTCCTGGAGGAGTTCACCGGCGAGGCGCCGACCGATGTGCGCCGCGTCATCGCCGCGGTGCCGCTCGACGGATCGGCGGCAGGGGACCGCGGGGCCGTGCGCGAACTGTCCGACGGCGGGCACCGGTTCGTCACGGGCCCCCGTCTGTCGCCCGACGGCGCCCACGTCGCCTGGATCGCCTGGGACCACCCGCGCATGCCGTGGGACGGCACGGAGCTGATGCTCGCCGAGGTGCGCGACGACGGCTCGTTCGGCGCGGCACAGGCCTTCGCGGGCGGTCCGGAAGAGTCGGTCGCGCAGGTCGAATGGGCCCATGACGGGCGGCTGCTGTTCTCCAGCGACCGCACTGGCTGGTGGAACCTGTACCGGGCGCACCCCGGCGACACCGCCGACGTCCAGCCGCTCTGCCCGCGCCAGGAGGAGTTCGCGGGCCCGCTGTGGCAGGTCGGCTGGAGCTGGTTCGCCCCGCTGGACAGCGGACTGATCGCCGTCGTGCACGGCAAGGGCGCCACCGCGCTCGGCATACTCGACCCCGAGACGGGCGAGGTCGTCGACGCGGCGGGCCCCTGGACGGAGTGGGCCTCGACGGTCGCCGCGCACGGATCGCGCGTGGCGGGCGTCGCCGCGAGCCCGCGCAGCGCGTACGAGGTCGTGGAGCTGGACACCTGCACCGGCCGCGCCCGGGTCGTCGGCGCCGCCCACGACGACCCGGTGGACCCCGCGTACTATCCGGAACCGCAGATCCGCACCTTCTACGGCCCGGCAGGACGCGAGATCCACGCGCACATCTACCCGCCGCACCACCCCGGCCACATCGCATCCGACGACGAGCTGCCGCCCTACGTGGTGTGGGCGCACGGCGGTCCCACCGGCCGCGCGCCCCTCGTGCTCGATCTGGCCATCGCCTACTTCACCTCACGCGGCATCGGCGTCGCCGAGGTCAACTACAGCGGCTCCACCGGGTACGGCCGCGCCTACCGCAACCGGCTGCGCGAACAGTGGGGCATCGCCGACGTCGACGACTGTGCCGCCGTCGCCCTCGCCCTCGCCGACGAGGGGACCGCCGACCGCGCCCGGCTCGCCGTCCGCGGCGGCAGCGCGGGCGGCTGGACCACGGCCGCCTCGCTGACCTGCACGGACGTCTACTCCTGCGGGACGATCATCTACCCCGTGCTTGACCTGACCGCATTCGCGTCGGGGGAGACCCACGACCTGGAATCGCAGTACCTGGAGTCGCTGGTCGGCCCGCTCGACGCCGTGCCGGGGCGGTACGCGGAACGCTCGCCGGTGCGCCACGCCGAGCTGATCACCTCGCCGTTCCTCCTGCTCCAGGGCCTCGACGACGTCATCTGTCCGCCCGCCCAGTCGGAGCGGTTCCTCGCCAGGATGGAGGGGCGCGGCATTCCGCACGCCTACATCGCCTTCGAGGGCGAGGGGCACGGCTTCCGCCGCGCCGACACCCTGGTCCGCGCCCTGGAGGCGGAACTCTCCCTGTACGCCCAGGTGTTCAGGATCGACCTCGCGGGACGCGTCCCCACCCTGGAGCTCGCCAAGTGAGACCCCTCGTACGTCCCGCGCGCCTCGTTCCCGGCGCTCGGGTGGCCGTCGTCGCGCCGAGCGGACCTGTCCCCGAGGAGAGCCTGGCAGCGGGACTCGACATCCTGCGGGGCTGGGACCTGGACCCCGTCGTCGCGCCCCATGTGCGCGACCGCCACCCGGAGCTCGGCTACCTCGCGGGAGCGGACGCCGACCGCGCCCGCGACCTGGAACAGGCGTGGTGCGACCCGTCCGTGGCCGCCGTGTTCTGTGCCCGCGGCGGATACGGCGCCCAGCGGATGGTGGACCTCGTCGACTGGGCGGCGCTGCGGCGGGCGACCAGGGCCGCCGGGCCCAAGGTGTTCGTCGGCTACAGCGACATCACCGCGCTGCACGAAGCCTTCGCCACCCGCCTCGGCATCGCCACCCTGCACGGGCCGATGACCGCCACGAACGGCTTC
Source organism: Streptomyces sp. NPDC042371 (assembly GCF_056437465.1). Lineage (NCBI taxonomy): Bacteria > Bacillati > Actinomycetota > Actinomycetes > Kitasatosporales > Streptomycetaceae > Streptomyces > Streptomyces sp. NPDC042371. The sequence goes on from NZ_JBWKAP010000004.1 coordinate 124,014, forward strand.
CTCAAGAACGAGCGGGCCCGGGAGCACCTGCGGACGACGCTCTTCGCCCCCGAGGAGGCCCGGGTGATCCGGGCGGGCTCCCCGCACGCGGCGCCGCTGACCGGCGGCCGGGCCCGGGGCGTCACGCTCGGCGGCTGTGTGTCGCTGCTCGCCGCCGACCTCGGCACGCCCACGGCCAGGCCGTCCGCCCGGGGCGGCCTGCTCTTCATCGAGGACATCGGCGAGGAGGCGTACCGCATGGACCGGATTCTCACCCAACTCCTGCGCTCCCGCTGGCTGGACGGCGTGGCGGGGATCGCGCTGGGCTCGTGGGAGGAGTGCGGGGACCGCGACGAGCTGCGGGCGCTCTTCGCGGACCGGCTCGGCGGGCTCGGGGTGCCGGTGGCGGAGGAGTTCGGGTTCGGGCACTGCGACGCGGCGCTGACCGTGCCGTTCGGGGTGGCGGGCGAACTCGACGCGGACGCGGGCACGTTGACGCTGGAGGAGCCCGCGCTCGGCTGACCTCCCTTCACGGAATCTCCCCGCAGAAACCGCTGTCACAGCCGTTGACCTCCTCATGACACGTGTCACAACATGACTCCGGCCGGTACTTACCGGCCAGTAGTCGCCGGTTGTCGGCCGTCCTCAGCGTGGAGGTCCCCTTGTCCCGTCGCCGTGCCCTGACCCTCGCCACCGCGGCGGCGCTCGCCGCGCCGCTCGCGCTCACCGCCCCCGCCCCGGCGAGCGCGACGGGCCAGTACACCGTCACCGCCCTGAAGTTCACCGTCCAGGCGGGCGGCAGGAGCTGCACGGTCGACGCGGACCTGTACCGGCCCGCAGGCGTGGACGCCGCGCATCCCGCGCCCGCCGTGCTCACCACGAACGGATTCGGCGGCAGCAAGTCCGACGGGACCGCCGCGACCGGGAAGGCCTTCGCCGAGCGCGGCTACGTCTCGCTCGCCTACTCCGGCCTCGGCTTCGGCAAGTCCGGGTGTCTGATCTCGCTGGACGACCCGGAGATCGACGGCAGGGCCGCCGCCGGGCTCATCGACTTCCTCGGCGGCCAGCGGGCCGCCGACGACGGCACCCGGATCGACTACGTCACCGCCGACGCCGAGGGCGACCCGCGCGTCGGCATGATCGGCGGATCGTACGGCGGTGCCGTCCAGATGGCGACGGCCGCCGTGGACCACCGCGTCGACGCGCTCGTCCCGATGATCACCTGGAACGATCTGGCGTACTCCCTCGACCCGAACAACGCGGCCGACCGCGGCGTCCCCGGCGCCGCCAAGTGGCAGTGGATGAACGGCTTCTACCTCATCGGCGAGGGCCAGCCCCTGCTCGTCCCCGGCCTGGACCCCTCCCGCATCAACCGCCTGGGCTGCCTGCACTTCGTCACCAAGGCCTGCGACACGATCCGCACCCTCAACTCCGGCCGCTACCCGGCGGACAGGACCGAGGCGCTGCAGAAGTTCGCGCGGAGCGTCTCCCCGGTCTCCTACCTCGACAAGGTGAAGGCGCCGACGCTTCTCGTGCAGGGGCAGGCCGACAGCCTCTTCAACCTCAACGAGGCCGAGGCGACGTACAAGACGCTCAAGAAGCAGGGCACCACCGCCAAGATGATCTGGCAGTCCTGGGGACACAGCGGCGGCCTGACCGATCCGGCGTCCGGCGAGCTCAACCTGGACGAGGGCAACCTGGAGACGTCGTACGTCGGCAAGCGGATCCTCGCCTGGTTCGACCGCTACCTCCACCAGAAGAAGGGCGTCGACACCGGGCCCGCCTTCGCCTACCGCCGCGACTGGATCGGCGACCCGGACAGCACCTACGCGACCGCCGCCGAGCTCCCCGCGCTCAGCCGCAAGCTCTATCTGTCCGGCGACGGCAAGCTCGTCGACAACCGCAAGAAGGTGGCCCGCGGCAGCCGCGAGTACCGCAACTGGCTCATCCCCACGAGCCACTCCGAGTCCTCCCTCGCCGGGATGATCGGGCTGCCCGACCCGGCGCCGCACGACACCAGGGGCACCTACCTCGACTGGACGACCGAGCCCTTCCCCGACGCGGTGGACGTCGTCGGCGCGCCCCGGGCGACCCTGAAGGTGATCTCGCCGAAGACCGAGCGCGTGCAGCACTCCGGCGACGCCGCCGACAAGCTCGTCCTCTTCGCCAAGCTGTACGACGTCGCGCCCGACGGCAAGAAGACCCTCGTCCACCGTCTCGTCTCGCCGGTACGGGTGCCGGACGTCACCAAGCCGTTCGAGGTGTCGCTGCCCGGCATCGTGCACCGGTACGAGAAGGGTCACCGGTTGCAGTTCGTGGTGGCGGCGAGCGACGGGGCGTACGGCGGGAACAAGGGCGTCAAGCCCGTCACCGTGACCAGCGCCCCCGAGGACACCGGCGTCCTCGACCTGCCGGTGGTCCGCCCCTGACGTCACCCGTACGGCCCACCGACCCACCCCGGAGGCACCTCCACCGCGCGCTCCGCTCCCCGGCTGCCCATGCTGGGGAGCGGGGGAGGCCGGTGTACCTCCGACGGAAGGGTCCACAGCATGAGCCCCAACACCTCCACGGGCGGCTCCCAGGGCGGCGGCTCGGGCGGCGGGCTGATGACGCCCGGCAGGGTGGCCGTCGCCGCGGTCGTCGTCCTCACCCTCGTCTTCATCTTCGAGAACACCCGCAGCACCAAGATCCGCCTGCTCATCCCCGAGGTGACCGTCCCGCTGTGGATGGCCCTGCTCGGCACGGGGCTGATCGGCGCCCTGTGCGGGGCCTACTTCATGCGCAGGCGCAGGTGAGGGCGCGGCTCGCGCGGGCCTGCGCGGTGGCGGGCGGCGCGGCCGCGGCCACGCTGCTGGCGGTCACCACGGCCACCACGGCCGCCGCGGCCGGGCCGCCGGTGCCGGACTTCCGTGGCAAGGCGCTGACCGACGTCTACTCCGCCGTCGGCTTCCGCACCCGGGTCGACGTCCACGACCTCAGCGGCTTCCGGCGGCACGTCCTGTGGCCCGCCAACTGGAAGGTGTGCACCCAGTCCCCGGCGCCGGGGCAACGCCTCGACGGCGAGGCCATCACCATCGGCGCGGTGAAGACCGGCGAGCAGTGCCCCAGACCCTAGAGCCCCGGGCCTCTCCCGTACCCCGCTCCTGCGGATAGCGTGGCGGGATGCCCGAACGTCTCATCCCCCTCGCCGAAGGCCCCCGCGTGGGCATACGTCACCTCACCCTCGCGGACGGCGCCGAGTTCACCGCACGCGCGAGCCAGAGCCGGGAGCTGCACCGGCCCTGGCTCTTCCCGCCGCGCACCGACGACACCTTCCGCGCGTACGCGAAGGGGCTCATCGCGGACCCGGGCAAAGCGGGGTACCTCGTGTACGAGAGGGACGGCGGTGGCGTCGCCGGATTCATCAACATCAACAACATCGTCCAGGGCGCCTTCCGCTGCGGAGCCCTCGGCTACGGCGCCTTCGCGCACGCCGCCGGACGCGGTCTGATGAGCGAGGGGCTCGGGCTCCTCATGACGCACGCCTTCGGGGAGCTCGGCCTGCACCGCCTGGAATCCAACATCCAGCCGGGCAACGCCCCCTCGATCGCACTGGTCCGCCGCGCGGGCTTCCGGCTGGAGGGCTTCTCGCCGGACTTCCTCTTCATCGACGGGGCCTGGCGCGACCACGAACGCTGGGCGATCACCGCCGACATGGCGCGGGCGGGGAAGACGGTCAGCGGCGCGACGGCTTCCGGTTGATCTTCATGGTGTCCATGTCCGTCGCCTTGGACCGCAGATCGCGGAAGCCGTGCCCCACGTCCTTGAGGATGTTTTCGGCCTTCTCCTCCGCGAGCGCCTCCGCCATCTCCGCGCCGTCCTCGGCGTCCGAGAGGACCACGAAGCGGTACGAGAAGTGCTGGAGCGCGCGGTCGTAGGTGAGGGTGCCCTCCGGTGTGAACTGCATGTTCGCCAGGCCGTGTTCCTCGACGTCCGTGAGCAGAGCGGTCCGCGAAGCGTCCGTCAGCGCGTCCCACCTGCCTCGGACGATCACCCGGTAGGTGTGCTGCGTACCCATCTCCGCCCCGCTCTCCCGTTCGACGACACCGGCAGTGTTGAAAGGGCCAGCGTACGTCGCCGAGGATGGGCGGCATGCGGAATATCGTGCTCGTCGACGCACCCTCCAACCTGGGCCTGCGCCCGCCCGCCCCCGGCACCGTGCCCGGCTGCTACAAGCTCGCAGGAGCGTTGCGGGAGCGGGGCATCCTGCGGCGCCTCGGCGCCTTCGAGGGCGGCGTGGTGGTGCCACCTCGGTACGACCGCGGTGACTGGCAGGAGGGCGACGGCGTCTTCAACGCGGCCGCCATCGCCTCCTACACCCGCACTCTCGCCGACCGCATCGAGCACCACGTGCGCGGCGAGGACTTCGTCGTCGTGCTCGGCGGCGACTGCTCGATCCAGCTGGGTGCCGCGCTCGCCCTGCGCCGCATCGGGCGCTACGGCATCGCGTCCATCGACGGCTCCGCCGACTTCCGGCACCCGGGCAACTCCGACCGGATCGGCGCCGCGGGCGGCGAGGAGCTCGCCCTCGCGACGGGCCGCGGCCAGCGGGACCTCACCGACCTCGAAGGGCTGCGGCCCTACGTGCGCGACGAGGACGTCTGCATCTTCGGCCTCAGGGACGGGGACGAGGACCGCGCCGAGTTCACCGACCTGAAGATCGCCAACGCCACGGTCGGGGAGCTGCGGAAGTGGGGCGCCGAGAACATCGCCCGCGCCGTCGCCCAGACCCTGGAGGAGCCCGAACTCGACGGCTTCTGGGTGCACCTGGACGCCGACGTCCTCGACCCCTCGGTGATGCCCGCCGTCGACAGCCCCGACCCCGGCGGTCTGTTCGCCGAGGAACTCCTCGAACTGCTCCGGCCGTTCGTGCGCTCACCGCGCTGCGTCGGCCTCAACGTCACCATCTACGACCCCGACCTCGACCCGGACGGCAAGGCGGGCGACCTCCTCACCGATGTGATCGTGGAGGCTTTTGCACAATCCTGACCTGGGCGGGCTCTGGTCCGCGACCCGCCGACCGTGTTCCATGGTGATCGTGAAGACGACCGTGCGACGCGACGTACTGACCCTGCCCGCTGCCGCGCCGGGGCCCGAGAACCCGCTGCCGCCACTGCTGCCGCTGCGGAACGCGCACACCCTGGACGAGCGCGCCAAGGAAGGGCTGCCGCGCGACATGGCGCGGCAGCTCGGGTACGAACCGCTGCGTTCACCGCTGCCCACCCGGGTCCTCGACGCGTACGGACGCGAGCGCACCGAGACGGCGCTCGACGTGATCGTCGTCGAGAACGCCCGGCTGCGCGCCACCGTCCTGCCCGGATACGGCGGCCGCGTCCACTCCCTCCTGCACAAACCCACCGGACGTGAACTGCTCTACCGCAACCCGGTGCTGCAGCCCGCCGCCTTCGCGCTCAACGGCGCCTGGTTCTCCGGCGGCATCGAGTGGAACATCGGCGCCACCGGCCACACCACCCTGTCCTGCGCCCCCGTGCACGCGGCGCGCGTGCGGGCGCCCGACGGCGGCGAGATGCTGCGCCTGTGGGAGTGGGAGCGGCTGCGCGACCTGCCCTTCCAGGTGGACCTGTGGCTGCCCGAGGACTCCGACTTCCTGCACGTCGGCGTCCGGATCCGCAATCCGCACGAGAAGCCCGCCCCCGTCTACTGGTGGTCGAACATCGCGGTGCCCGACGAGCGCAGGGTGCTCGCCCCGGCCGACGAGGCCTGGCACTTCGCGTACACGGGCGCGCTGCGCAAGGTCCCGGTGCCCGAGTTCGAGGGCGCCGACCGGACGTATCCGCAACGCAGCGAGTACCCCGCCGACTACTTCTACGACGTGCCGGACGGCGAGCGGCGCTGGATCGCCGCGCTCGACGACGAAGGGCACGGACTCGTCCAGACCTCCACCGACCTGCCGCGTGGCCGCAAGCTCTTCCTCTGGGGGACGGGGACCGGCGGGCGACGCTGGCAGGAGTGGCTCACCGAACCGGGCACCGGCGGCTATGCGGAGATCCAGTCGGGCCTCGCCCGCACCCAGCTGGAACACGTACGCCTCGATGCCGAGACCGAGTTCAGCTGGCTGGAGTCGTACGGACCGCTGTCCGCGGCACCGGAGCGCGTGCACGGGGAGTGGGCGGACGCCCGCGGCGAGGTCGCGGCGCGGCTCGCCGACGCGCTGCCCCGCGAGGCGGTCGACACGGCCTATGAGGCGTGGCTGACCTGCGCCGACGCCGAGCCCGGCGAGGTGCTCGCCACCGGCTCCGGATGGGGTGCGCTCGAAGTCCTGCGTGCCGAACACAAGTTGCCGGGGACGCCCTTCGCCGAGTCGACGCTCGGGCCCGACCAGGCGCCGTGGCTTGAGCTGCTGCACACGGGGGCCGTCCCCGAGCCGCGCAAGGTCGCGCCGCCCGGACCGACGCCGGTCGCGCCGCACTGGCGGGACATGCTGGAGACGGCGCCCGCGCGCCCGCTCGCCGAGTACCACCTGGGCATCGCCCAATGGCACGCGGGCGACCGGGCGCAGGCCGTGCGCAGCTGGGAGCGCGGGCTCGAACTGGCGCCCTCGCGCTGGCCGTTGCTGCGCTGCCTCGCCGTCGCCGACCACGCCGAGGGCAACACGGAGCGGGCCGCCGACCGGTACGCGGAGGCCTTCGACGACCTGTGCCAGGAGCGCCGCGACGACGGATCGGTGTGGACCGCCGCCACCGCGGCCCTCGGCAGGGAGGCCGTCACCGAACTGCTCGCCGCCGACCGCACGGAGGCGGCCCGCTCGGTCTGGGACCGCCTGCACGAAGCCACGCGCGCCGAGGGCCGCTTCCGCCTCCTCGAAGCCCAACTCCTCTACGCGGAAGGCGACATGGACGGAGTCCGGGCCGTCTTCGAGTCCGGCTTCGAGGCGTCGGACCTCCGTGAGGGAGCGGAGACGCTGGGCGACCTGTGGACGGCGGCGACGGGCGAGGCTGTACCGGCGCGCTACGACTTCCGGATGCGCCCGGCGGAGGGATAGGGCTCCGGCGCGGCGGTATCGCCCGGGTGGCCTCGCGTCAGACCAGTTCGCCGTCGCGGGCCACCACCCGGCCGCCGTGCACCACCATGTCCCGCTGCGGCATGTCCACGATCGCCTGCGGGACGCCCTCACCGCGTACGAGGATGAAGTCGGCCGGGGCGCCCGGGGTGAAGTCCGCGTGCTTCAGGCCCATGACGTCCGCGCCGCCGTGGGCGCCCACGCGGTAGCAGTCCGTCAGCTCCTCGTCGAGGCGGACGTCGGTGACCCAGCCGAGGATGTGCGTGCGGTGCAGCATGTCCGCGTTGCCGAACGGGCTCCACGCGTCCCGCACGCCGTCGGAGCCGAGCCCGACGCGCACCCCGTGCTCGTTCAGCTTCGCGATCGGCAGGACCAACGACTCGTTCGGCGCCACCGTCGTCAGGGAGATGTCCAGCTCGCCCAGGTCGGCCGCCATGGAGCCCAGCTCGCCGTCGGACAGGTTCGGCAGGCAGAAGACGTGACTGACCGTCACCTTGCCGTGCAGGGACAGCGCGCGGGTGCGGTCGACGATGGCACGCAGGACCTTCGTGCCCTTCTCGTCCCGGTCGTGCAGGTGGATGTCCACACCCACCCCGTGCCGGTCCGCGAGGCCGAAGACCAGGTCGAGCTGCTCGTCCATCGCGTGGTCGAAGCTGATCGGGTCGATGCCGCCGATGAAGTCGACGAGCCCGGAGCGGGCGGCCTCCTCAAGGAGCTCCGCCGTGCCGGGCGCGCGGACCACGCCGTGCTGCGGGAACGCCACGATCTGCACGTCGAGCGCGTGCCGCAGCCGGTCCCGCGCATGCGCGACCCCTTCGAGGCCCGCCAGGTCGTAGGCCGGTGCCACATCGGCGTGGGCCCGCATCGCACGGGTGCCCCGGGTCACGGCGTGCGCCATCAGACCGTACGCACGCTCGCCGACCGGCCGCTGCTGGCTCTTGAACAGCTCCACGTCCTGGGCGACGTAGTCCGCGATGCCGCTCGCGGGCTTCCGCGTCACCCAGGAGCCGCCCCACGTCGTCTTGTCGGGGTGGATGTGCGCGTCCACGAGGGAGGGCAGCGCGACCCGGCCGCCGCCCTCGACGACCTTGGCGCCCTTGGGGGCGGGCCGGTCGGAGATCCGGCCGTCGACCACCGTGAGGTCCACGGGTGTCCGCGCGCCGAGCGGGCGCACGTTGCGGAAGACGACGGCCTTCCCGTGGCCGTGGTCACCGGACTCGCGCGCGTCGGCGGCCGCGGCCGTGCTGCCGGACGACAGCGCGGCTCCGGTACCGGCCAGGGCGGCGGCACCGGCGAGCATGCCGCGGCGGGACAGGGGGGTCATGGGGACTCCTTCGGGGCGTGCGGGCAGAGGGAAGAGCGACAGGGGAGGGGTGCAGCCATCAGAGCGCGAAGCCCGAACGGACCACGCGCGCGGGCTTCTTGAGGACCGTGACGTCCGACAGCGGATCGCCGTCCAGGAGCAGCGCGTCGCCCGCGAAGCCGCGCGCAAGCCGTCCCACCCGGTCCCCGAGGCCTAGCAGTCGCGCCGCGCCCGTGGTCGCCGTGCGGATCGCGTCGAGGGCGGAGAGCCCCGCCTTGCGCATCAGCTCCACCTCGCGGCCGATGGGATCCACCTTGCCGCCGGAGGAGTCCGTACCGGCCGCGAGCGGCACGCCCAGCTCGTGGGCGGCGAGCACCGCGCGTTCGAGCACCGGCAGATAGGTGCGGCCGCGCTCGGCGAGCACCGGGTCGGCGGACTCGGCGAGCCCGGCGATGGCGGTGAGGGTCGGCGTGAAGTACGTACCCCTGCGCCGCATTTCGCGCAGCGTGCGCTCACCGACGAACGCCCCGTGCTCCAGCGAGCGCACGCCCGCTATGACGGCGTCGTGGCACCCCTTCTCGCTGTAGCTGTGGCAGAGCACGCCCTTGCCGCCGCGCTTGGCGGCCGCGACGACGGCGGACAGCTGCTCGCGGTCGTACACCTGGGCCAGCGGATCCTGTTCGGGGAGCCCGGCGCGTTCGTTGACGCGGGTCTTGATGACATCGGCGCCGCGGGCCAGGTTCACCTCGACGACGCGGCGCAGCGCCTCGGGCGAGCGCACCCCGTCGCGCAGCGTGGCGAGCGGGGTGAGGTCGGGGTCGGCGAGGACCGTGTCGCCGAGGTCGGGCGTGACGAAGATGCCCGCGGCGCGCAGCCGGGGCGCCAGGTGCGGGGCCCGGCGCGCCAACTCCCGTACGGCGATGTCCTGGTAGAAGTTGGTCGAGCCGCTGCGGGCGGTGGTCGCGCCCTTGAGCACGGCGTCCCGCGCCTCGGCGGCGGTGTTCAGGTGGATGTGCGCCTCGACGAGGCCGGGCACGACCCACTTGCCGTGTGCGTCCACCACCTCGGCGCCCTCCGGCACGCGGGTCCTGCCGCGGGCCCCGGCGGCGCGGACGACCCCGCCGACGATGACGACCACGGCGTCCTCGGTGACGTCGCCGGTCGCGGGGTCGAGCAGGGTGCCGCCGTCGATGACCAGGTCGCCGCGAGTGTGTCGGGCGTCGCTGCTCGCGTCCGGGGCTTTGGCGAGGGCGGCGGCGGACGGTACGGAGGCCGAGAGTGCCGCCGTGGTGCCCGCGAGCGCCGCCGCACCCGCGAGGATCCCGCGCCGGGTGAGCCGGGAAGGGGGCGGCGGGGTGTTCTCAACGCACATCGGGCGACTCCAGGGGAGGGGGAGCGGGGGAAAGCGGGAGAGAGCGAGGGAGAGCGGAGGGGACGCGTCCGCCAGTTTGTATACCAATGGCCTGAGCGGCGGCAAGGGTGGGGCGAAGGTGCGGGATGAATTGCAAGGTAAGTACTGAATGCCCCAAGGGGTGCGATGCTCCTGGTATACAACAGGCCTCAAGAGGCGAGGCGATCAGGGCCGCTATAGCGTGACGGGCATCCGCCGCACCGGGGACAGCGAGGAGACCGCCATGTCACTGCAGGTGAGCGCCGTCATGCTCGGCGTCGAGGACTTGGAACGCGCCAAGAGGTTCTACGTCGACGGCCTGGGCTGCGAGGTCGACCAGGACTATCCCGGATTCGTCCGGTGCAGCCTGGGGCCGGGGTCCTCGATGCTGGCGCTGTACGAATGGGAGGCCGCCGCGCGTGACGCGGGCGTCCCCGCGGAGGGGTCCGGATTCCGCGGCGTCTCGCTCCACCACCTCACCGACTCCCGGAACGAGGTGGACGAGACCGTGGAGGCGCCGCGGGCCGCCGGTGGCACGGTGGTGAAGGAACCGGCCGCCACGGAGTGGGGCGGCTACTTCGGATACTTCAGCGACCCGGACGGCCACCTGTGGAAGGTCGCCACCACCGCCTGACGGCGGGCCGCGGGCCGGTCAGCCGGAATCGCCGCCCGCCTCGAAGAGCGACCGCAGCGCGACCGCCTGGCTGTCCCGCACGTGGAGCAGCGTGCTCGCCGCCGCCGTGTCCTCGTCGCCCGCCGCGATCTGCCGGTAGATGAGCCGGTGCTGGGCCCGCATGTGGTCCGGCTCGGCGCGGATGCCGAACAGGAGCTGCAGCTGCCAGCTCAGCTGCTCCATCGTGCGGGCGAGCAGCGGGTTGCCAGACAGGGCGACGATGCCCTCGTGGAACGCGGTGTGGGCGGCGACCTCGCGCGCCCCGTCGTCCGCGTCCGACGCCCGCTCGGCGTGGCCGAGCGTGGCGCGGAGCGCGGCGAGCCCCGGCGGCTCCTCCGGTGCGCAGCGTGCCACCCGGCGGGCCGAGAGCCGGGACGCCTGGACGGCGAGCGGCTCCCACACCTCGTACAGATGCCGTACGTCGTCGGGCTCCAGGCGGCGCACCCGCACACCGCTGTGCGGCAGGAGTTCGAGCAGCCCTTCGGCGACCAGTGAGCGCAGGGCCTCTCGAACGGGGACGCGGGACATCCGCAGTTCCTCGGCGACCTCGCGCTCCACCAGCCGCGCGCCGAGGGCGTAGCGCCGGTCGACGATGCGCTGCCGGACGGCCTCGCGGGCCTGGGCGCTCAGCGACGTCCGTTCGGCGCCGCCTGCTGTTCCGCCCGCCGTCGGGGTGCCGGTCGCCGGGGTGCCGGTCGCGTCACTCGCCGTACTGCCCGCCACGTGCACCGTCCTCCGCTCGGCCCGGGCCCGCGGCCCGGCGGGACGCCTGCCCCGCCGTGGAGGATACGGGTCAGCCTTCGGTGACGCGGCGGTCCACGTACTCGAACACGGAGCCGTCCGGGTGCATCGCGATGAGGTTGCGGCCCGCGGGGGTGGGGACCGGGCCCGCGATGACCCGCGCACCGGACGCGTTCAGGACCATGTACGCCTCGTCGACGTCCTTCACCGCGATGGTCGCCGAGACCTTGCGGAGCACCTCGATCTCCGCCTCCGGCCCGCTCATCAGCAGGAAGCAGCCGATCGCCGCGACGGAGACGCCGCCGCGCTCGAAGCGCATGGCCTTGCCGCCCGCGAGCCTTTCGTAGAACGCGACCGAGGACTCCAAATCCTCGACGCAGATCCGCAGCGTGGTTCCCAGGATCTCCATGATTGGAACGCCCTCACCTCTTCGACCTGCCACCGGCCTATCTGACCCGGCACCGGCTCCGCAACGATTTCATGATTGCCCGGCCGCCCGCCACCGCCTCCGGCGAGAAGATCCGCCAACTCCCGTACGCCCCAAGCGCGTCGGAAGCACGCCTGAAGCACGTCGGAGGGCGGCACCGTGCGGTGCCGCCCTCCGTTCGCCGTGCTGCCGCCCTCAGTCAGGACTGGGGACGGCTGCCGTGGTTCGCGCCGTTCTTGCGGCGGGCCTTCTTCTTACGGCGTCGCTTCGAGGACATGGATACCTCCGTCTTTCCGATGGTGCTTCCCGGGTGCGAATCCGGACGATCACGCCCCGCCTACCCTAGGGGACAACAGGTCATGGTGTGTCCTGCGTCACCCTGTGGGGTGGGGGGCGCACGTGGGGTGTTCGCCGTTAAGCCGCCGGTGCGCCGGGTACCCGGGCGCCATGACTGGTCCAGAGAATCCACTGTCCGGCCTCGACAAGGGCCTGACCGACGAACTGGTGCGGACGATCCGCGCCGAACTGCGCGAAGAGCTCCGCGAGCAGACCAGGAAGCAGCGGCGCAAGGTCACGCTCTACGCGGCCTCCGGCGCCGCCGCCCTCTACGCGGGCGCCGCGACCGCCCTGGCCGTCGGCCTGGCCATCGCCCTCGGCCTGCCCGGCTGGGCCGCGGCCCTCATCGTGGCCGCCCTGCTCGGCGCGGCGGCGCTGCTGCTGCGCAACGCGGCCCAGCAGGGCCATGGGCGGGACACCGGGACGACGCCCGGCGCCGAAGCACTGCCCGAGCCGGGCGGCAGCGGCCTGACCGCCCCCGCCACTCCTGCTACTCCCGCCCCTCCGGCAGCCCCTGTCACTCCGCCGGGCGGACCCGCCGCGCCCGAGGTGCCGCCCATGCCGCCCACCGCACCTCCGACGGGCCGCGCCGACGTCCCCGGCCGCCGAACCGCCTGAGACCGATCCCGCGCCCACCCCCGAGTCATCGATACAGCAGCCCGGCCGCAGCCACGTATCAACCGACGCTCAACCACGCATCACACGACCCGGAACTCCTCGACCTCCCCCGTCCGCAGCTGCAGACCGTGCCCGATGCCGCCGTCCGGGCGGATCACGCCCCCGGTCGGGTCGAGCGCCCCGTCGAAGAACATCGACTCGATCCGCACGTGGTCGTGGAACCACTCGACGTGCCGCAGGTTCGACACGCACGCGGCGACCGCGGCATGCGCGTGCGGCGCGCCGTGCGCCGAGACCTCCAGGCCGTGCGACTGCGCGAGAGCCGCGGCACGCAGCCACTCCGTGAGGCCCCCGCAGCGCGTCGCGTCCACCTGGAGGCAGTCCACGGAGGGGATCATGCGGGCGAAGTACGGGAGGTCGTACCCGTACTCTCCCGCCGTCACGTCGCACACCAGCGCGTCCCTGACCAGCGCGAGCCCCCGCAGGTCGGCCGACGACACCGGCTCCTCGAACCAGCCCACGCCGTGCTCGGCGAGCACCCGGCCCACCCGCACCGCCTGCTTGCGTGTGTAGCCGCCGTTCGCGTCGACGTACAGCTCGGCCTGCGGGCCGATGACGTCCCGCGCGGTGCGGACCCGGGACACGTCGCGGGCGGCCGCCCGGCCCCAGCCCTCCCCGACCTTTATCTTGACGCGCGGTATGCGCTGGCCGTGCACCCAGCCGTTGAGCTGAGCCGCCAGATGCGTGTCGTGGTACGTCGTGAAGCCGCCGCTCCCGTACACGGGAACCTCGGCGCGGGCCGCCCCGAGGAGGCGTACGAGGGGCAGCTCCAGGAGGCGCGCCTTCAGGTCCCACAGCGCGATGTCGACCGCCGAGATCGCGCACCCGGCGGCACCGGCCCGGCCGGTGTTGCGGACCGCCTTCGTCATCGCGTCGTGCGCGGCGGGGATGTCGAGGGCGTCGAGCCCCTGGACCACGGGGGTGAGCAGCTCGTCCACCAGGGTGGCCACGGACGCGGGGGCGTAGGTCCAGCCGGTCCCCGTCGCGTCGCCCGCCGTGATCTCGACGACGACGATGGTCGTGGTGTCCCAGGACAGGGTGCCGTCGGCCTCCGGCGCGTCCGCGGGCACCGTGTACGCGGAGACGGCGGGTCGTTCGATGGGGACTTCCTGCTTCATCGGACCGTTCCTCAGTCGTGCCCGTCGGGAGCCGACGGCGCGAGCCGTCACCGGGGAGGGCGGGCGGGGCGGGGTGGATACGGCTGCGGGTAACCCCGGGACGCGGCCGCAAACGGCGGTCGCGCGGCGTCCCTCCTGCGAGGTATTCGCGCCCAGCACAGGGGAGTGAGGCGGTCCGGACCGGGGTTTGGCGTCCGCCGCGCAGGGGCACGCGGGGGGTCCAGACCCCGCCGGATTCGACCCCTTTCGACCCGCCGGAGGAGCGCCGTGAGCCGATCCCGCATCGTCGTCGTCGGAGCCGGCTTCGCCGGTTACCGCACCGCCCGCACCCTGTCCCGGCTGGCCCGCGACAGGGCCGACATCACCCTGCTCAACCCGACCGACTACTTCCTCTACCTGCCGCTCCTGCCTCACGTCGCCACCGGCGTCCTGGAGCCGCGCCGCGTCACCGTCTCCCTCTCCGGCACGCTGCCCCACGTGCGCCTCGCGCTCGGCGAGGCCGACGGAGTCGACCTGGAGCGGCACCGGGTGACGTACACCGACCCGGAAGGGGGGCGCGGCGAGCTGCCGTACGACCGGCTCGTCCTCAGCGTGGGGAGCGTCAACAAGCTGCTGCCCGTGCCGGGCGTCGCCGAGCACGCGCACGGCTTCCGCGGCATGCCCGAGGCGCTGTACCTGCGCGACCACATCACCCGCCAGATAGAGCTTGCCGCCGCGGCGCCGGACCCGGAGACGTGCCGGGCCCGCTGCACGTTCGTGGTCGTCGGCGCGGGCTACACCGGAGTCGAACTCGCCGCGCACGGACGGCTGTTCACCGACGAACTGGTGCGCAAGCAGCCGCTGCGGCAAGGCATGCGCCCCCGCTGGCTGCTGCTCGACATCGCGGGTCGCGTGCTCCCCGAACTCGACCGGCGTCTTTCGGTCACCGCCGAGCGTGTCCTGCGGCGGCGCGGTGTGGACGTCCGCACCAGGACCTCGGTCAAGGAGGCCACATCGGACGGGGTGCTCCTGGACGACGGGGACGCCGTCGATACGCGCACGCTCGTCTGGTGCGTCGGCGTACGTCCCGATCCGCTCGTCGCCGGACTCGGACGGCCCCTGCAGAAGGGGCGCCTGTGCGTCGATGCCTGCCTCCAAGTGCCGGGCCACCCCGAGGTGTTCGCGTGCGGCGACGCGGCGGCCGTGCCCGACCTGACCAGGCCCGGCGAGCTCACCCCGATGACCGCGCAGCACGCCTGGCGGCAGGGCGCGACGGCCGGGCGCAACGTCGCCGCGTCCCTCGGCGTCGGCACGCGCCGCGCCTACCGCCACCGCGACCTGGGCTTCACCGTCGACCTCGGCGGCGCCCAGGCCGCCGCCAACCCGCTCGGCGTGCCGCTGTCAGGAGCGCTCGCCGGAGCCGTCACCCGCGGCTACCACCTTGCGGCCCTGCCGGGAAACCGTGTCCGCGTCGCCGCGGACTGGCTCCTGAACTCCGTACTCCCGCGCCAGGCCGTCCAGTTGGGCCTGGTCCGCTCGTGGTCGGTGCCCCTGGAATCCGCGTCCCCCGAACTGGCCCGCCTGCCGCACCCGGACGAGCACGACCGCGACCGTCACCCGCAAGTCCCCGGCCATTCGCCACCCAAGGAGGAGCCCGATGACGAACAACAGTGACCAACTCGAATCCATCGCACGGCAGTTGCGGGTCGACTCGGTGCGGGCCGCGGCCGCCGCGGGATCCGGCCACCCGACCTCGTCCATGTCCGCTGCCGACCTGATGGCGGTGCTCATCGGGCGCCATCTGCACTACGACTTCGACCGGCCCGACCACCCCGGCAACGACCGGTTCATCCTCTCCAAGGGTCACGCCTCACCGCTCCTGTACGCCGCGTACAAAGCGGCGGGGGCGCTCACGGACCACGAGTTGCTCACCTTCCGCGAGCGGGGCAGCCGTCTAGAAGGGCACCCCACGCCCCGCGCCCTGCCCTGGGTCGAGGTCGCCACCGGCTCGCTGGGGCAGGGGCTGCCCGTCGGCGTCGGCATGGCCCTGTCCGGCAAGCGGCTCGACCGGATCCCCTTCCGCGTCTGGGTGCTGTGCGGCGACAGCGAGCTGGCGGAGGGGTCGGTGTGGGAGGCCGCCGAGCACGCCGGGTACGAGCACCTCGACAACCTCACCGCGGTCGTCGACGTCAACCGGCTCGGCCAGCGCGGACCGACCCGCCACGAATGGCAGTTGAGCGCCTACGCCGATCGCTTCAGGGCCTTCGGCTGGCACGTCGTCGAGACCGACGGGCACGACGTCGACGCCGTCGACCGCGCCTGTCAGGAGGCGCGCTCCACCGTCGGGCAGCCCACCGTCGTCCTCGCCCGCACCGTCAAGGGCCGGGGAGTCGCCTCCGTGGAGAACCGCGAGGGCCTGCACGGCAAGCCGCTGCCGGACCCCGAGGCGGCGGTCGAGGAACTGGGCGGCGTACGCGACGTACGCGTGGAGGTCCGCAGGCCCGCCGCCGCCCGTGCCATGCACACCGTGCGCAGCGGCCACCTCGAACTCCCGCGGTACGCCCTGGGCGAGGCCGTCGCGACCCGCACCGCCTACGGCCAGGCGCTCGCCGCGCTCGGCACCGCACGCGGCGACGTGGTCGCCCTGGACGGCGAGGTCGGCGACTCGACCCGGACGGAGTACTTCGCCAAGGAGCACCCCGACCGGTTCTTCGAGTGCTACATCGCCGAGCAGCAACTCGTCGCCGCAGCAGTGGGGTTGGCGGCGCGCGGCTGGGTGCCGTACGCGTCGACGTTCGCCGCGTTCCTCACCCGCGCCCACGATTTCGTCCGGATGGCCGCGGTGAGCGGCGCCGACATCAACCTCGTCGGCTCGCACGCCGGTGTCGCGATCGGGCAGGACGGCCCGTCCCAGATGGGCCTGGAGGACCTGGCGCTCTTCCGCGCGGTGCACGGCTCCACGGTCCTGTACCCGTGCGACGCCCACCAGACGGGACAGCTCGTCGCGTCGATGGCCGGGCTCGACGGGATCAGCTACCTGCGTACGTCGCGTGGGGACGCGCCCGTCATCTACGGGCCCGAGGAACAGTTCCCCATCGGCGGCTCCAAGGTGCTGCGCGCCAGTGACGCGGACCGGCTCACCGTGGTCGCCGCGGGCGTCACCGTCCACGAGGCGCTGGCCGCCGCGGCGGCACTCGACCGCGAGGGCATCGCGGTGCGCGTCGTCGACCTGTACTCCGTCAAGCCCGTCGACCGCGCCACCCTGCGCGAGGCGGCCGAACGCACCGGCTGCCTCATGACCGTCGAGGACCACCGGGAGCAGGGCGGCCTCGGCGACGCGGTCCTCGACGCGTTCACCGACGGCAGGCCCGTGCCGCGGCTGGTGCGGCTCGCGGTGCGGACGATGCCCGGCTCTGCCTCGCCCGAGGAGCAACTGCACGCCGCGGGCATCGACGCGGAGTCGATCGCGGCGGCGGCCCGGCTCCTGGTGGAGGAGGGGGTGGTCCGTTGAGTCCGAGGGGCCCAGAGCTCTTCTGTGCGGCGGTCAGCGGGAACCTCCGCCTCTGAACCAGGAGTTGGCCGCCGGGCGGAACATCAGCACCGTCGCCGTGAGCGCGGCGGCGAGGTGCAGCACACCGCCGACCCCGGACAGGACGTCGACGAACCCCGGTGGCCACCGCGACGAGTTGAGCGCCAGACCGAGCAGGGCCAGCGCGCCGGTCGCCCCGAGCCCGCCGACCAGCGCCCAGCGTGCCCAGCGAACGCCCTGGCGCATCCGCACCGCCAGCAGGACGGTCGCCGCGAGCACCGCCATGTGGAGCGGCAGGAGCGACAGGAGCGGGAGTCCGCCGACGGCCGTCATGAAGACGCCCGCGGCGGCCGCGGTGAGCCAGAGCGCGAAGGCCGTCTTCACCACGCCGGGAGCCGGTGACTCGTCGGGGCCCGGGAGCATGCGGGCCAGGGGGAGCGCCAGGGGGCGCGGCTCGTGGGAGCGGGGCCGGGGGCGAGGGGCCCTGGGGAGACCGGTGCCGGGCGTCGCGTGCGTGGTGCGGGCGGCGCCGGTGGGGTGCGTCGTGTCGGTGTGGTGCGTCATGGCGGGCCTCTCAGGCGCGGGATCCGTTGTGGGACTTCGATCCTTCCGGTCAGGCCGCCCCGGGGCACGCCCGTCGGCCCCCGGTTTCTGGGTGGTGCCAGCCACCCTCTCGACCAGGGCGAACCCCACCCCGCACCGCTGAATCCCAAGCTGCGCGCGCTGCGCGGCCGAGTGTCGCGGTATCCGGCCGGATACGGACCGACCACGTTTGGCCAAGGCTCAGCGGGTAACTCGGTCGTCGAGGTGAACATGGTCAAGTCGAGGTGAACATGGTCAATACGCCACGTAAAGCCACAGACAGCAAGTCATCAGCTCAAAAGACATCAGCTCAAAAGACATCCGAGAGCAAGGCGCCGGAGAGCGAGAAGGCATCGCTGCCGGGCCCCATGGCAGTCCTCCGCAACGCCCGCGAGCAGCTCGCGGAGCTGACCGGTATGACGCCCGAATCGGTGTCCTCCTTCGAACGCACCGAAGACGGCTGGCTGTTGGAGATCGAGGTCCTCGAACTGTCCCGTGTCCCCGACACGATGAGCCTCCTCGCGAGCTACGAGGTGCAGTTGGACCCGCAGGGCGAACTCACGGGCTACCGCCGCCTGCGCCGCTACGAGCGCGGGCGCTCGGAGCCCCGCGGCACCGGCGCCCATTAGGACCGAAGGACCGAAGGACCGAAAGACAGACCGCACAGAACCCCGAGAGAACCCGAGAGCAGAACAAGACCAAGGAGGCACCGTCGGCATGACCGTAGTCCCGGCACAACAGTCCGGCGGCGGAGGCGGCACCAGTGGCCTGTACGACGTCGTGGAGCTCATCCTCGACCGAGGACTCGTCATCGACGCCTTCGTACGCGTTTCGCTCGTCGGCATCGAGATCCTGAAGATCGATGTCCGTGTCGTCGTCGCGAGCGTCGACACCTATCTCCGGTTCGCCGAGGCGTGCAACCGCCTCGACCTGGAGACCGGACAGAAGAAGGACCCCGGACTGCCCGGCCTCGTCGGCGAGATCACGGAGTCCGGCGCCAAGGGCAAGTCCAAGGGCGCGCTCTCCGGAGCCGCCGAGACCATATCGGACGCTTTCAAGCAGTCCCGTGAAGAGGGCGATCGGCAGAGCGAGGAGCGGCCCCGGGCCCGGCGCTCGACCTCCCGCCGGAAGGAGGAGCAGGAGTGACCACGTACGTGTACGGCATCGCGAGCAGCTCCCACCCGGCGCTGCCGGACGGCATGGAGGGCATCGGCCGACCGGCCTGCCCCGTGCGCGTCCTGAAGAACGGCGACCTCGCCGCCATCGTGAGCGACGCCCCCGAGGACCTCAAGCCCAAGCGGCGTGATCTGCTCGCGCACCAGAACGTCCTGTCGGAGGCCGGAGCCGCGGGCGCCGTGCTCCCGATGCGCTTCGGCAGCCTCGCACCGGACGACGACACGGTCGTCTCCGTGCTCGGCGAGCGCGCAGGCCACTACGAGGAGCGGCTCCGTACGCTCGACGGCAAGGTCGAGTACAACGTGAAGGCCACCCACCACGAACAGGCCGTACTGCACCAGGTTCTCGCCGAGAACCCGGAGCTGCGTGCCATGGTCGAGGCCAACCAGCGCCAGGGCGGCGGCACCCACGAGCAGAAGCTGCAGGTGGGCGAGATGATCACCGCCAGTGTGCGGGCCCGCGAGACGAGCGACGCCGTCCAGGTGCGACGCGCGCTCGAACCGGCCGCCGAAGCGGTCGGTGAGGGCCCCGAGAGCACCGGCTGGCTGGCGAACGTCTCGTTCCTGGTGAACCGCAAGACCGCCGAGGGCTTCCTCTCGGCCGTCGAGGAACTCCGGGCCTCGCAGCCGCACTTGGACCTGCGGGTGCACGGTCCGCTGCCCCCCTACAGCTTTGTCGACCCCGGGCCTTCCGAGCCCGCGGAGTGACGGCGACGGCATGGGGCTGATCGGCGAACTGCTCCTCCTGCCTCTGGCCCCTGCCCGCGGCTCCCTCTGGGTGCTCAGGCAGGTGGTCGACGAGGCGGAGCGGCAGTACTACGACCCCTCGGCGATCCGTCGTGAACTCTCGCGCCTCGAGGAACTCCTGGAGGCGGGGGAGATCGACGAAGCCGAGTTCGAGCGGTGCGAGGACGAGCTCCTCGACCGACTGCAGCACAGCACAGGACGGGACTTCTGATCATGAACCGACTAGCAGTGGGCCTGGCCGTGGGCGCGGGATACGTCCTCGGACGCACGAAGAAGGCCAAATTCGCGTTCGCCGTCGGCAGCATGGTGGCGGGCAAGCGGCTCAACCTGAGCCCGAAGGCGCTGGGCCAGCTGGTGACCCAGCAGTTGGAGAACAATCCGCAGTTCAAGGAGATCGGCGACCAGCTGCGCCAGGACTTGCGGGGCGTGGGCAAGGCCGCCACCGGATCCCTCCTCACCCGGCAGCTCGACGGCCTCGCCGACCGTCTGCACGACCGCACCCTCGGCGTCCAGGACCGCATATCAGGTGTGGTGCCGGACGACGTCAAGGACGTGAAGGGCGCCAAGGGCGTCAAGAGCGTCGTCGGCAAGGACGAAGAGGAGGAGGCCGAGGGCCGTAACGAGGACGAGGTCGGCGAGGACGAGGGCGAGAAGGCCACGTCCGATTCCGAGGCCGCGTCCGATTCCGACTCTGATTCCGCGTCCGGGAACGGTTCCGGGCCCCGCTCCGAGCGGTCCGGGCAGCGCAAGAAGGCGCCGGCGAAGAGGTCCGCACCGAAGACGGGAGCGAAGTCCACCTCGAAGCCCGCCCCGAAGGCGGCCGCGAAGAAGGCTCCGGCCAAGAAGACCGCGCAGAAGACGGCGCGGAAGAGCACGGCCGCTGCCGCCGGAGGCACCGCCCGCAGGGCCACCTCGTCGGCTCGCTCGGGCGGCGGCCGGACGAAGGGAGGCAGCGACCATGGCTGAAACACAGCTGAGCAACATCACGCACAGCCCGGCCGCCGACCGCCTGAAGGAGGAGGCGCAGGCCTACCTCATGGCGCAGGCCGAGCGCATGCTCGTCGGCGTCGGTCACCGGCTCGGCGACGCCACCGTCAAGCTGAACGACATCGCGGAGGGCAAGAGCCCCGGCTTCGGCAAACTGGCGGCCCAGGCGGGCAAGAAGGTCGCCGAGGGCAAGGGCCCGGTGCGCAGCGCGCTGGAACTCGGCGGCGGCCACCTGAAGGACAAGGTCACCGACGCCTTCAAGGGTCTCGGCGGCAAGCGCAAGAAGGGCGGCGCGGGCCAGAAGCCCACCGTCATCCTGGAGTACGTCGATGTCGGCGTCCCGCTGCGCGAGGCGTACGACCAGTGGACCCAGTACCAGGAGTTCTCCACCTTCGCCAAGGGCGTCAAGGGCGCCACCGTGGCGAGTGACACGGACTCCGACTGGAAGCTCAAGGTCTTCTGGTCCAACCGCAGTTGGAAGGCGCACACCACCGAGCAGGTGCCGGACCAGCGCATCACCTGGACCTCCGAGGGCGGCAAGGGGACGACGAAGGGAGTCGTCACCTTCCACTCGCTCGCCGAGAACCTCACCCGGGTGCTGCTGATCATCGAGTACTACCCGAAGGGCCTCTTCGAGAAGACCGGCAACATCTGGCGCGCCCAGGGCCGCAGGGCCCGCCTGGACCTCAAGCACTTCGCCCGGCACATCACGCTGCGCGGCGAGGCGAGCGACGGCTGGCGCGGAGAGATCCGCGACGGCGAGGTCGTCGTCAGCCACGAGGACGCGGTGGCCGAGGAATCCGAGGAACCCGAGAAGACGGGGCACGGCGCGGAAGGGGCAGAGGCAGAGGGCGAGTACGAGTCCGACGAGGAGCACCCGGAGGACGAGCCGGAGTCCGAGTACGACGAGTACGACGAGGATGGCGAGGGCGAAGAGGCCGAACGCGAGGACGAGCCTGCGGAGGAGTACGAGGAAGAGGACGAGGCTGAGGACGAGGTCGAGGAGGGTGCCCCCGAGGAGGAGGCCGAGGACGAGCCCGAGGGCGAGTACGACGAAGAGGCCGAGTACGACGAAGAGCCCGAGGCCGACGACGAGAGGCAGCGCGAGTACGCCGGGTCGGCCGGTGGTGGGCGGGACCGTCGATGACGGCGTCCCCCGGCAGCGGGCTCCCCGGCCCGTACGGCAGCGGCGGTGGCGGGGCCAACCTCGCCGACATCCTGGAACGCGTCCTGGACAAGGGCATCGTCATCGCCGGTGACATCAAGATCAACCTGCTCGACATCGAACTGCTCACCATCAAGCTCCGCCTCATCGTCGCCTCCATCGACAAGGCCAAGGAGATGGGCATCGACTGGTGGGAGGACGACCCGGCGCTCTCCACCGGGGCGCGCCGCGCCGAACTCTCCCGGGAGAACGCCGAGTTGAGGCAGCGTCTGGCGGAGCTCGAAGAACGGGAAGCCCTGGAGCCTGCCCAGAAGGAGACACGTGAGCGCCGCAAACGATGACCCGAACGGCGGCGGACCGCACCACGACGACCTGCGGTACGTCTACGCGGTCTGCCGCCCCCTCGCCGCACCGCTCGCCGCCGACCTCACCGGGGTCGGCGGCGAGCCGCCACGCCAGCTCGTCCACGGGGACCTCGTCGCCCTGGTCGGCCCGGTGCCGGAGCGGGACTTCGCGGAGAAGCCCCTGCGCGCGCACCTCGAAGACCTGGACTGGCTCTCCGAGACGGCCCGCGCGCACCAGCGCGTGATCGACGCGCTCACCACGGTCACCTGTCCGCTGCCCCTGCGCCTCGCGACCGTCTTCCGGGACGACAGCGGCGTACGCGCCATGCTGGAGGACGGGGCCGAGCGCTTCCACCGCGTCCTGGAGCGGATCGACGGACGCGTGGAGTGGGGCGTGAAGGTCCACATGGAGAGCGACCACGTGGACAACGAGGTGAGCGCGGAGAGCGGCAAGGCCGTCTCCGGGCGGGACTACCTGCGTCGACGGCGCGGTCAGCGCACGGCCCAGGAGGCGAACTGGCAGCGGGCCGAGGCCTTCGCACAGGCGCTGCACGAGCGGCTCGCGGGGCGGGCCGACGGCTCTCGGCTGCACGCGCCGCAGAATTCGGAGCTGTCCCGCGCACCGGGCCGCAACGTGCTCAACGCGGCCTATCTGGTGCCCCGCACCCACTCCGAGGAGTTCGTCGAGCTCGTGGACCGCACCAAGGACGACGAGCACGGGACGAGCGGCCTCCGGGTGGAGCTGACGGGGCCGTGGGCGGCGTACTCCTTCACGGGCGACGCGGGGGAGCCGGGCGACGAAGAGGACACGTCCGTATGACCGTCGTCGAACGCCGGGAAGTCGCCCTGGTCGATCTGCTCGACCGGCTCCTCGCGGGCGGCGTGGTCATCGCGGGTGACATCACCCTGCGGATCGCGGACGTCGACCTCGTACGCATCGACCTGAACGCATTGATCAGTTCGGTGAACGAGCAGGTGCCCGCGCCGTGGCCGGAGACGGAGTAACCCATGAGTACACACGCACACACAGACGCGCACGCAGACTCAGACACGAACACCGACCGCCGCAAGCGCATGAACCTCGACCCCGACACCGTGGAGAGGGACCTGGTGAAACTGGTCCTGACCATCGTCGAGCTGCTCCGTCAGCTGATGGAGCGGCAGGCGGTGCGCCGCTTCGACACCGGTGAGCTGACCGAGGACCAGGAGGAACGGATCGGCCTCACGCTGATGCTCCTGGAGGACCGGATGGCCGAGCTCCGGGGCCGGTACGGGCTGCGGCCCGAGGACCTCAATCTGGACCTCGGGCCGCTGGGCCCGCTGCTCCCCAGGGAGTGAGGAGGGGGGCGAGGCGTCACTTCCGGCAGAGGACCTCGCCGTGCAGTACCGCGAACCACGCGTCCTCGCGCGCGCCCCACTCCCGCCACGCTGCGGAGACCGCGTGCAGCCGCTCGGCGTCGGCGTGGCCGCCCTCCAGCGCGCGGTCGGCGTAGGCGGAGGCGAGCGTGCGGTCCGCCCACAGCCCGCTCCACCAGGCGCGCTCCTCCTCGGAGCTGTAGCACCAGGTGTCCGCGGTCGCGGTGACGTCGGTGAAACCGGCCGCCAGGGCCCAGGACTTGAGACGGCGCCCCGCGTCGGGCTCGCCGCCGTTGGCGCGGGCCACCCGCCGGTACAGGTCCAGCCAGTCGTCCATGGCGGGCAGTTGCGGGTGCCAGGTCATCGCCTCGTAGTCCGCGTCGCGGACCGCGACGATGCCGCCGGGCTTGCAGACCCGCCGCATCTCGCGCAGTGCCCGCACCGGATCGCCGACGTGCTGGAGCACCTGGTGGGCGTGGACGACACAGAAGGAGTCGTCGGGATAGTCGAGGTCGTGCACGTCGGCGACCGCGAACTCCACGTTGTCCAGGCCGCGTTCGGCGGCGTGGGCGCGTGCCTGGTCCAGGATGTCGGGGGCGCTGTCCACGCCGGTGACCCGGCCGTCCGGGACCAGCGCGGCCAGGTCGGCGGTGATGGTCCCGGGGCCGCAGCCGATGTCGAGGACCGCCATGTGGGGCTTGAGTGAACCGACCAGATAGGCGGCCGAGTTGGCGGCGGTGCGCCAGGTGTGGGAACGCAGCACGGACTCGTGGTGTCCGTGTGTGTAGACGGCGGTCTCCTTCGGCATGGCGGAGCTCCTTCGTGTGCGACTACGGGAACCGTACGCCGCCATGCCGAATAGTGAGACCTGCGTATCAATATGTGGTCAGTGCATGCTGAGCGAGGTCAGCGGACGCCGATGTCAGCGGACACCTGTCAGCGGGCGGTACACGGTCAGCGCCTCCGGTAGCTTGTCGATCATCAACGAGCCCTCCACGTGCGTCACTTCGCCGTCGAAGGCCACGGTCGTGCCCTCGCCGAGCCCGTCCACCCGTAGCCGGGGCAGCCGCGCGGCCGCCTGCGCGGGGGAGCGGACCTCGGGCCCCGTCACCGCGGCGGCCAGGAGCCGGGCGCCCGGCCTGCGCCCGCCGTGGACTATGCGCACGTCGAGCAGCCCGTCCGCCAGGTCGAGCCTGCGGCCAGGGGTGAGACCCGGGCGGTGGTAGGTGCAGTTACCGGCGAACAGCAGCCACAGCGCCCGCTCCTTGCCGCGGAACTGGGCGACCATCGGACGCTCGTCGGAGCGCAGCACCTTGAGCGCCGCGAGCACCGACGCGGGCTTGCCGCCGATGCGCGGCGACCAGTGCTCGCGCTGCCGCACCAGCTCCGGGTAGACGCCCAGGCTGAACGTGTTGAGGAAGTACCCCTCCTTGGGCTCCCCGGACTTCGACCCGTCCGCGGTGAAGCGGCCGACGTCGACGGCGACCGCGTCGCCCGCCTCCACCGCGCCCGCAAGATCGCGGGCGTCCTCGACCCCGAGGTCGTACGCGAAGTGGTTGAGCGTGCCGCCGGGCAGCACCGCGAGCGGCAGGCCGTGGTGGAGCGCGACGCGGGCCGCGGCGTTGACCGTGCCGTCGCCGCCGCACACACCGAGGACCTGGGCGCGGGCCGCCGCCTTCTCCAGCTCGGCGCCCACGTCGGCGGGCTCCGCGACGACGACCTCCGCCTCCGGCAGCGCGTCCCGCAACGCCTTCACGCGCTGCGGGGTGCCCGCCCCCGTGTTGGTCACCAGGACAAGACCGGCACCGCCCGGCAGCGCGGGCGCCGTCACCCGGGGCCGTCCAGGCGGCGCCAGCTGCGCCCGCGTCGGGACCAGACCGCGCACCGCGAACGCCGCGCCCGCGCCCAGCGCGCCGCCCACCAGGACATCGCTCGGGAAGTGCGCCCCGGTGTAGATGCGGGAGACCGCGACGGCGGTCGCGAGCGGTGCCACGGCCGCGCCCCAGGCCCGCGACTCCAGCGCCACCCCGGTGGCGAACGCGGCGGCGGACGCCGCGTGGCCGGAGGGGAAGGACGTGGTGATCGGCTGCCGCTTGAGCTGGCGTATCAACGGCACCGAGTCGAGCAGCGGTCTGGCGCGGCGCACCGAGCGCTTGCCCAGCGTGTTGATCGTCGCGGAGGCCAGGGCCAGCGAGGCCACGCCGCGCAGGGCGGCCCGCCGGGCCCGCGGGGTGCGGGTCGCGGTGATGCCCGCGGCCGCCGCGAACCACAGCACA
This sequence comes from Streptomyces sp. NPDC042371, assembly GCF_056437465.1. Taxonomy (NCBI): domain Bacteria; kingdom Bacillati; phylum Actinomycetota; class Actinomycetes; order Kitasatosporales; family Streptomycetaceae; genus Streptomyces; species Streptomyces sp. NPDC042371. The sequence goes on from NZ_JBWKAP010000004.1 coordinate 149,859, forward strand.
CCGTGGTTGGCGCTCTGGCTGAGCCGGGGCAGCACCCGGTCGGCGCCGGGCCAGTGCCGCGTGGCGACCGCTTCGAAGAGCCTGCTGTCGAAGGAGACGAGACGGGCCTTGACCGGGCGGTGCCCGGCGGCGGGACGGGACAGGTCGAGACCGGAGACGTCCGGGGAGTCAGCGCACATGGCGCTCACGTACCCCCACCTGTGCCGTTCAGGCCGCCCCGACAGGCAAACGGTTTGCCCGGGCACCCGTCGGCCACGGAGAATCCCGCTCATGGGACATCTGGAAGCCGCACACCTCGAGTACTACTTGCCGGACGGGCGGGCGCTGCTCGGTGATGTGTCCTTCCGGGTCGGCGAGGGCGCGGTCGTCGCCCTGGTCGGGGCGAACGGCGCGGGCAAGACCACCCTGCTCCGGCTGATCTCCGGCGAGCTCCAGCCGCACGGCGGCAGTGTCACCGTGAGCGGCGGCCTCGGTGTGATGCCGCAGTTCGTGGGCTCCGTGCGCGACGAGACCACCGTGCGTGACCTGCTCGTCTCCGTCGCCCAGCCGCGGATCCGCGCGGCCGCGAAGGCCGTGGACGCCGCCGAGCACGCGATCATGACGGTGGACGACGAGGCCGCCCAGATGAAGTACGCGCAGGCGCTCTCCGACTGGGCGGAGGTGCAGGGGTACGAGGCGGAGACGCTCTGGGACATCTGCACCATGGCCGCGCTCGGCGTGCCGTACGACAAGGCTCAGTTCCGCGAGGTCCGCACGCTCTCCGGCGGTGAGCAGAAGCGCCTAGTCCTGGAGTCCCTGCTCCGCGGCACCGACGAGGTGCTGCTCCTGGACGAGCCGGACAACTACCTCGACGTCCCCGGCAAGCGCTGGCTCGAAGGCCAGCTGAAGGAGACCCGCAAGACCGTCCTGTTCGTCTCCCACGACCGGGAGCTGCTCGCCCGCGCCGCCGAGAAGATCGTCAGCGTCGAGCAGAGCCCCGAGGGGGCCGACGCATGGGTGCACGGCGGCGGCTTCGGGACGTTCCACGAGGCCCGCAAGGAACGCTTCGCGCGCTTCGAGGAGCTGCGCCGCCGCTGGGACGAGAAGCACGAGCAGCTGAAGAAGCTGGTCCGCACCCTGCGCCAGGCCGCCGACGTCAGCCACGAAATGGCCTCGCGCTACCACGCGGCCCAGACCAGGCTCCGCAAGTTCGAGGAGGCCGGGCCGCCGCCCGAGCCGCCGCGCGAGCAGGACATCACCATGCGACTGCACGGCGGACGGACCGGCATCCGGGCCGTGACCTGCGAGAACCTTGAGCTCACCGGGCTGATGAACCCCTTCGACCTGGAGGTCTTCTTCGGCGAGCGGGTCGCCGTCCTCGGCTCGAACGGCTCGGGCAAGTCGCACTTCCTGCGGCTGCTCGCGGGCGACTCCGAGAATCCCGTCGCGCACACCGGCACCTGTAAGCTCGGCGCGCGCGTCGTGCCAGGACACTTCGCGCAGACCCACTCCCACCCCGAGCTGATGGGCCGCCCGCTCCTGGACATCCTGTGGCGCGAGCACGCGCAGGACCGCGGCGCCGCGATGTCCCGGCTGCGGAGGTACGAGCTGACGCAGCAGGCCGAGCAGAACTTCGAGCGGCTCTCCGGCGGCCAGCAGGCCCGCTTCCAGATCCTGCTGCTCGAACTGGAGGGCTGCACGGCCCTGCTCCTCGACGAGCCCACGGACAACCTTGACCTGGAGTCCGCCGAGGCCCTCCAGGAAGGCCTGGAAGCCTTCGAGGGCACGGTCCTCGCCGTCACCCACGACCGCTGGTTCGCCCGCTCCTTCGACCGCTATCTGGTCTTCGGCAGCGACGGCCGGGTCCGTGAGACGCCGGAGCCGGTGTGGGACGAGCGACGGGTCGACCGCGTGCGGTAGACCCGCCGCCCGTGCCACAGCCGTGCCGCCCGCCTCAGCCGAAGAAGGCCGGGGAGGTCCGCTTCATGGACTTGCTGCCGGGCGTCGCCCGGCACGTCACGTCCTTCGCGGGCAGCCTGCCGGTGACCAGGTACTCCGTGGCGGTGTCCTCGGCGCACCGGTTGGCCGGGCCCGCGGCCATGCCGTACACGACGCCGTGTCCCTCGCCCTCGTCGACGGTCAGCAGCCGGGACCCCTTCAGCGCGCGGTGCATGCCGCGCGCCGCCGACAGCGGGGTCTGCGAGTCCCACTCGTTCTGCACGATCAGCGTGTCCACGTCGTTGTCGACCTTGGTGAGGGGCTCCGCCGGCCGGTCCCAGAAGGCACACGGATTGATGTTGGAGGCGAAGTCCCCGAAGAGCGGGTAGCGGGCGGCGTCACGGACCGAGTCGCGTCGGTACGTCTCCGGATCGCGCGGCATGGGCGCGTCACCGCACACGACGGTCCAGAGCGCCGACACCAGGTTGTCCGTGCTCTCCGGCTCGGTCGGGAAGTCGGGGACCGGCTTGCCCGCGGCCGCGTCCTTCAGCATGCCGACGAGCTCGGCGGCGCTGCGGGCGGTGAAGAACTCGCGGCGCAGGAAGCCGCGGATGTCGGTGCCGGTGAGCTTGGCCGTGCCCACGTCGATCGGATCACGGTCGGCCCGCTTCACCAAGCCCCAGAAGGTCTCGGAGACTTCGGCCGGAGTCTTCCCCAGGTCGTACGTCGCCGAGTGCGCGGCCGTCCACCGCGTCCAGCGGGCGAACGCGGGCTCGACCTCCGGCGCCCACACCTGGAACATCTTCCGCCACATCATCTTCGGGTCGACGGCGCTGTCGAGGACGAACCGGTCGGCCCGCCGGGGGAACAGCTGTGTGTAGGTGGCCCCGAGCGCGGTTCCGTACGAGACGCCGTAGTACGAGATCTTCTTCTCGCCGAGGACGGCCCGCAGGACGTCCATGTCCCGCGCGGTGTTGCGCGTGGTCATCTGCGCGAGGGCCGGGCCCGTCTCCTTGCGGCACTTGTCCGCCACGGCTCTCGCCCAGGCGACGTTCTCGCCGAACGGCCGGTAGGAGCGCGGGAACCGCTTCTCTTCGTCGGTGAGCCCGCAGTTGACGGGCGTGCTCGCGCCGATGCCGCGGGGGTCGAACCCGATGAGGTCGTACCGGTCGGTCACGGACTTGGGCATGGTCTTGGTGAAGTAGAGCGGCAGGTCGAGCCCCGGTCCGCCGGGCCCGCCGGGGTTGGAGAGCAGGACGCCGCGGCGCTTGCTCGTGTCGCCCGCCCGGATCCGGGATATCGCGAGGTCGATGGCGGTGCCGCCGGGGTCGCGGTAGTCGAGCGGGACCTTGATGGTGGCGCACTGGTAGACGGCGGGGGTGTCGGCGCCGCACCGCTTCCAGTCCGGGGCCTGGTCGGTGAAGCGGGTCAGCGGGCGGCTTTCGGTGTCCTGCCGGGGCGCGGCCGATGCGGGCAGCGCGGCGAGGCCGGGGGCCAGCACGGCGGTGACACCGAGGGCGAGGAGCGGTAAGCGGCGGTGGCGTCTCGGTACGGAGTGGGGCACGTGGGCGGTCCTTCCCGTCGGAATTGCTCTGCCGACCGGGTTGACGCGGAAACAGCGCTCTCCGCCTCCCCAGGGGGCACCGCAGTTTCAGGACATTTCCGGGGCGGCTGTACGCGCCGGTTCGGCCGTGCGGTGCGCGCCCGGACCGTGCGCGGTGCATCCTGGGTAGTACGGGCCCAGCGGGTACCCGGGAAGCAGGGAGCGCCGCCACAGAGCGATCGGAGCGATCCATGAACGGAGTCGATCCGGGCAGGCTGGACGACCAGCAGCTCATCAAGGAGCTGGAGACCATCCACCGCACCCGCCACAGCACCCTGCTGCACGGCTCGAACGACGCCCTGCGGGCGCACAACGACCGCATGGCGCAACTCGAAGGCGAGTACCTGCGCCGCCACCCGCGCAGGTCGGTGGCCGGTGGGAGAACCCGCGCGGGCGCGCGGGAGAGGGGAACCACAGCCACATGACGGACCACTCGAACCTGCTGGAACTGCACGGCGAGGCGCTCGACCTCTTCACCGACCGCGTGCACGCCGTCCGCGCCGACCAGTGGGACGCGCCCACCCCCTGCACGGACTGGACCGTGCACGACCTGGTCAACCACCTCGCGTCCGAACAGCTGTGGGTGCCGCCGCTGCTCCGCGACGGTGCCACCACGGAGTCCGTCGGCGACGCCTTCGACGGCGACGTGCTCGGCCCCGACCCGGTCGCCTCCTGGGACACCGCGGCCGCCGCCTCCCGCGCCGCCTTCCGCGAGCCGGGCGCCCTGGACCGCACCGTCCACCTCTCCTTCGGTGAGACCGCCGCCCCCTTCTACTGCGGGCAGATGACCACCGACCTCGTGGTGCACGCCTGGGACCTGTCCCGCGCGATCGGCGCCGACGAGTCGCTGCCCGGGGAACTCGTGGACTTTGCGCTGCGCGAAGTGACGCCGTACGCGGACGAGTTGGCGAAGAGTGGTCTCTTCGCCCCGGCGGTGGAGCCGCCTGCTGGCGCGGACGAGCGGACGAGGCTGCTGAGCCTCCTCGGCCGCCGGGTATAGCGGACCGCACAGGACCCCACGAAACAGCACAGGACCCCACGAGTCAGCGCAAGACCCCACGAGTCGGCGCAAGTCGGCGTTGCCAATCTTTCGGCTCGCGAACAGAGGGAACCTGATGTTCATGAGAGTCGGAGTGGTGGACGTGGGATCGAACACGGTGCGGCTGGTCGTCGCGGATGCCGACGGACAGGTGCCGTTGCCGGTCCACACGGTGAAGAGACGTCTGCGGCTCGGCGAGCATCTGGACGAGGAGGGGCGCCTCGCCGAGGGGCCGGTCAAGGAGCTGGTCGCCGCGGTGCGCGACGTACAGGAAGAGGCGCAGCGGTGGGGGGTCGTCGAGCCGTTCGCCTTCGTCACCTCGATCGTGCGCGACGCCCCGAACCGGGCCGAGGTGCTGGAGGCGGTGGAGGCCGGGACCGGAATCCGGCTGCGCACGCTGTCGGGTGAGGCCGAGGCGGAGCTGACGTTCCTCGCCGCCCGCAGGTGGATGGGGTGGCGCGCGGGGCCGCTGGTGCTCTTCGACATCGGCGGCGGCTCCCTCGAAGTGGCCTTCGGCCGCAGCCGCCTGCCCGACTACGCGGCCTCGCTGCCGCTCGGCGCGAGACGGCTGACGCGGGACCTCTTCGACGGCCAGGACCCGCCGCGCGAGGAGGACCTCAAGGCGGTGCGCCGCCAGGTGCGCCACCAACTGCGGGACGTGGCCGCCCGGATCCGCTGGGAGATGCCGCACACGGCCGTCGCCACGTCGCGCACGTTCCAGCAGCTGGCCAGATTGTGCGGGGCCGCGCCCGGCCGCTACGGACCTTTCGTGGAGCGGCAGTTGGGGCGCGTCGCACTCGGCAAGGCGCTCAAGGAACTGGCCGGGATGCCCGCCGAACGACGCGCTCAGCTGCCGGGCATCTCGGCGGCGCGGGCGGTCCAGAGCGTGGCCGGTGCGGTGGTCGCCCACACGGCGATGAAGCTCACCGGCATCGAAGAGGTGACCGTCTGCCCCTGGGCCCTGCGCGAAGGCATCCTGCTCCGCTACATCGAGGACGGCGACGCGGACTGGTGGGCCAGGGAACATGTGCACATGGGCGACGCGAACCGCACGGGATCGATGCTGCTGACCGCCGGGACCTGCGCGACGTGAGCGAAGCGGCGCGCCAGGCCCGTGCCCGGCGCGCCGGGGGAGGGGTCAGCCGGACCGCGGCTTCGCTCCCTTGGCGAACTCCGCGAGGAACGCCTCGCGGAACGCCTTGAGGTCGTCGGGCTTGCGGCTCGTGATGAGTACGTTGGGGCCGCCTTCGCAGACCTTGACCTGCTCGTCGACCCAGGTGCCGCCCGCGTTGCGGATGTCGGTCCTGAGGCTCGGCCAGGAGGTCAGCGTCCGGCCGCGCAGCACGTCCGCCTCGATGAGCGTCCAGGGGGCGTGGCAGATGGCCGCCACCGGGAGGCCCTGGTCGAAGAACTGCTTCACGAACGCCACGGCCTTGTCGTCCGTCCGCAGGTAGTCCGGGTTGGCGACGCCGCCGGGCAGCACGAGTCCGTCGAACGCGTCGGCCCGGGCGTCGGCCACCACTTCCTGGACGGGGAAGGTGTCGGCCTTGTCGAGGTGGTCGAAGCCCTGCACCTCCCCGGGGTCCGTGGACACCAGGACGGCCTCACCGCCCGCGTCCCTGACGGCCTGCATGGGGTCCGTGAGTTCGATCTGCTCGACGCCCTCGGGGGCTACGAGGAACGCGATGCGCTGCGGCATGGCGGGTTCGTCCTTTCTCTTGCGTACAGAGTCTGATTGTCCGTATGTGTGTGAATTAAACCCCTTTACCCCCACCGGGGGTCGCGCGGCTGATGTCGGCGAGTGCCGACGTCGGATCCTCCGAAAGCGCCAGGTCGCCGAGGCTCACCATGCCCACCGGATGGCCGTCCTCGACGACGGGCAGCCGTCGCACCGCGTGGTCGCGCATCAGGCCGATGGCCTCCGAGACCGCGTCGTCGGGGGTCACCATCACGGGATCGGGCGTGCAGACGGCCTGTGCGCTGACCGTCAGCGGATCGGCGCCGTCGGCCACGGCACGCAAGGCGATGTCCCGGTCGGTGAGCACGCCGAGGACCCGGCCCTCCGACGCGACCAGGACGTTGCCGATGTCCTGGGCGCGCATCAACTGTGCCGCTTCGACGAGAGACGCGTCGGGGCGTACGGCCACGACGCCAGGCGTCATGACGTCCCTTACGTAATCAGCCATGGCTGGAGCCCTTTCCTGCATAAGTCCGTCATGCGTCCGGCGTGGTCACTCCGCCCGCAGTACCCCTGAGCCACAGAGCCATGCCTCGCCCGCAGGGAAGGTGACAAAACGGCGGCCCCGTCCGGGTGTTCGGCCGCCCCGGCGGGAAACCCGTGGGTGTTTGTCGCAGGGAGCGTGGGGCAGGCGGAAGGGCAGTGCTTCGGACCGGAGGCACGTCCGTGGGAGCGTCCGTGACGCTCGCCTCCCCGGGTGTGCCCGTGGCGGTCCGGCGTGCACGCACTCCCACGGTGACCGTCCATCCCAAGGCACCCATGAGGGAGTTGCGACGCACCATGCGATCCCACAGCACCGCTGCAGTGGCCACGAGGCCCAAACGTCATCCGCACGACGACGCCCCCGACACCGCGGAAGCCTTCGCCCGCCTGGTCGAACTGGCGCCGGGACCCGAGAGGGACGCCCTGCGCCAGGAGGTCGTCCAAGCCTGGCTGCCCATGGCGGAACGTCTCGCGGGGCGGTTCCGCAACCGCGGTGAGTCCCTCGACGACCTGCGGCAGGTCGCGGCCCTCGGCCTGGTGAAGGCCGTCGACCGCTACGACCCGCGGCGCGGCACCGCGTTCGAGAGCTACGCGGTCCCCACCGTCACCGGTGAGATCAAGCGGCACTTCCGCGACCACATGTGGACCCTGCACGTGCCGCGCCGCGTCCAGGACCTGCGCAACCGCGTGCGGTTCGCCCGCCAGGACCTCGCCCAGACGGTCTCCGGGCGCGCCCCCACCACCGCCGAGATCGCCACCCACGCGCAGATGAGCGAGGAGGACGCGAAGGCCGGTCTGGAGGCGCTCGACAGCTTCACCGCGCTCTCCCTGGACGCCGAACTGCCGGGCAGCGAGGACGGCTACTCGCTGAGCGACGCCCTGGGCGGCCCCGACCCGGCGCTCGACGTCGTCGTCGACCGCGAGGCCGTCAAGCCGCGCATCGCGCAGCTCCCCGAGCGCGAGCGGACCATCCTCTACATGCGGTTCTTCGGCGACATGACGCAGAGCAGCATCGCCGACGAGATGGGCATCTCGCAGATGCACGTCTCGCGGCTGATCAGCCGCTGCTGCGACCGGCTGCGCGACCAGGTCATGCGGGACGCGGCCTGACGCCTCCACGCCGCATGGCGAGCGCCATGTGCCGGGACATCACGTCGACCGCCCGCGCCTCGGCCATCGAGAAGGCGAGCCGCGCGCCGCTCCTGAAGAGCGTGAGGACACCCTCCACCGGACCGTGCGTGCGGGCGGTCAACGGCACACAGAGCAGGGACGTGACCTCGGCGCGGACGAGGACGTGCGCGCCGGTCGTGTCCCTGCCGAACGCGTCCGGGTCCTCCGGGCGCACCTGCAGAGAAGCCGCCCCGCCGCGTGCCGCCTCGACGACGAGGGGGCACGTGGCGGGGTCCTGCGTGAGGACGTCGGCGGCCGGGGCATCAGGCGGTCCCAGGACCGTCGTGCGCGTCAGCCGGGCGGCGCCCTCGTCGGCGATCACCCAGTCCGCGAACCGCCCGTGCAGGACCGCGGCCGCCGCCTTAAGGACCCCCGCCCGGTCACCGTCCTCCACGGTGAGCAGCGCCGACGTCATGGCGTCCATCAGGTCGAGCTGGGCCGCGTGCCGGGTCGCCTCGCCGAGATCGGGGACGGGCCCCTGGGCGCTCGGCCGGTGCGGCCCGCGGTCCTCCGTCGGCTGCAGCACGACGAGGACCGCCGTGCGGGGCTCGGCGCCGGGGCGCAGCGCCGTGAGGGTAGCGCGGACCGGGGCGCCGGGGTTCTGCTGAAGGTGGACGTTCAGGCTCCGGTCCCCCTCGCCGCGGGCGACCGCCGCGGTCTGCGAACGGAACGCGACCCGGTCCGCGTGCACCAGGAACCCGGTCAGCGGCCGCCCCGTCGCATATCCCGCGCGGACGCCGGTCAGGCCCGTCGCGGCGAAGTTCATCCGCCGGACGACGGTCTCCCTGTCGACGAGCGCGACCGGCAGCGGCATCCGCTGGAACAGGGACCGCAGCAGCCGCTGCTCGCCGCGGTCCGAAGCGGCCTCGTCCCACTGGCGGTTCACGGCCAGCCGCTCGTATGTGGGCCACAACTGGGCTGCCACATGGTCGAGTTCGAAGAGTGCGGCGTCGAGTACGGTGCCGAGGTCACCGGAAGGGACGGAGCGGGCCGCCTTCAACTCCGCTGTGCGGCGCACGAAATCCGCGAGCTCTTCACCGAACTCTTCCATTTGAGACATGCGACGAACCTAACCGCTGCGACCGTTTTCCGTAGGCCATGACGGGAAGCCGAGGGGGAGAGGAGGAACAGTCATGGCGCCCTTGCCCGACCCGGACCTGCTTCGACCTGAATCATCCCTGCCCGGCCGCAGGCTGTCCGAACTCGCCGAACAGGCCGTGCGCTGCACCCCCGCATGCTGCGGCGCGAGCACGACGGTGTCCGACGGCTGCGACGAGCACCCCATAGCCGTCACCCACCCCGACCTCGCCGGGCTCGTCTCGGTGCAGCTGCGCTCCGGCGACGGCCCCATCCCCGCCGCCGAGGAGCGGGGTGCGCCCGTCGACGCCGAGGACCTGCTGCGGGACGAACGGTGGCCCGCGTACCGCGCGATGGCCCTCGACGCGGGCGTACGCTCCTGCGTCACGCTGCCCTTCCAGCGCGGCGGGCTCACCGTCACCCTGAGCCTGTTCGGCTTCCGTCCCGGCGCGCTCGACGACCCCGGGCACGGGCCCGCCCAGGCGCTCGGGGACCTCGCCACGACGAGCTTCGTGCGCGACCGGCACTACCGCGCCGCGCTGACCGAGCTGGACCAGCTCTCCACGGCCCTGCGGACGCGGCCCGTCGTGGACCAGGCGTCCGGAATCGTCATGCACGTCCTGGGCTGCGACGCGGACACCGCCTTCGGAGTGCTGCGGCGAATCTCCCAGACCACCAACCGCAAGCTGGCGGACGTCGCGGCCGCGCTCGTCGAGACGCGGGGCCGCGGCCTGGAGAGCGAACTGGTCTCACTGGCCCGCTGAGGATTGCGGCAGGGGCCCGAACCGGTCGGCACCGACCGGTTCGGGCCCCTCGCGTCGCTCTTGCCCCGGGCCGCGCGGGCGGTACGGAACGCTCACCCGGGCGGGGGCCAGCGCGGGCGGGAGGGGCGACGCCGGGTTGTGATGGGCACGTACGGCAGGCGGCTACGGCAGGAACGTACGAGAGGCGCCTACGGAGATGTCCCGGAATGTCCTGGGTGCGCACCCGTGCGGCGGGGCATGACCAGGGCAGAGTCACGCGAGTGCACGGAGGTACGGATGAGGCGGACGGAGACGGAGGGCCGTGGACCCGTCCGGTACGGGCCGCCCCAGCCGGAGCCCGGCCTGCCGGTGCTGCCCGAGCTTGCGGCCGCCGCCGCGGCGGCCGCGGGCCGCTCCCCGGCCGAGCCCGCGGGTGGCGGCCCCGCGCTCCTCGACGCCGCCGGCGGGTACTGGGCCCGGCGCGGCCTGCCCGTGGAGCGCGGCCGGATCGTCGCCGCCCCCGGCGCCCCGCCCCTCCTGCTCGCCCTCACCGCGGCCCTCGGCGGCGACGTCCTGCTGCCCCGCCCCTGCCCCGCCTGGTGGGCGCCCCAGGCGCGGCTGCTCGGCCGCGGTGTCTACCACGTGCCGACACCCGCCGAGTGCGGCGGCGTCCCCGACCCGTACGCCCTCCTGGAGACCGCCCGGCGGGTCCGCGCCGAGGGCGGCAGGCCCAGGCTCCTCGTGCTCTCCGTCGCCGACGACCCGACCGCCACCGTGCCGCCGCCCGACGTGCTCCACGAGACGATGGAGGCCGCCGCGGACGAAGGCCTGCACATCGTCAGCGACGAGACCTGGCGCGACACCCTGCACCACCCCCGCGACACCGTCCTGATCGGACCCGCCGAGATGGACCACGAGCGGGTGACCGTCCTCTGCGACCTCGCCGGGCCCTTCCTGCCCCCGGCGCTGCCCGCCGCCGTCGCCCGCTTCCCCGCCACCACCGCGGGCGCCGCCCTGCGCGCCCGCACCCTCGACGTCCTCACCGCGCTGGGCGCGACCCTCGCGGCCCCCGCCGCCGCGGCGGCGTCGTACGCACTCGGCGAACCGGACCCGGTGATCGAGCGGCTCGCCGCCGCGGTCCGGCTGCACGCGCGCGTGGCCGGTGCCGCGCAGCGCGCCCTGGTCGCCGCGGGCGCCCTCGTCAGGCCTCCGCAGGCGGGCCGCCACCTCTACGCCGACCTGGGCCCCCTGCGCTCCGTGCTCGCCGCCAGGGGCGTCGGCGACGCGCAGGACCTGGAGGACTTCCTCGGTGAACGCCTCGGCATGCCCGCGCCGGGCGGGCACCGCTTCGGCGACGACATCGACGCCCTGCGCGTACGGCTGTCCACGGGACCGCTTCTCGGCTCGACCCCGGCGGAACGCCAGGCGGCGCTCACCGCCGCGGACCCCCTGGAATTGCCGCACGTGCAGCGGGCGTTGAGCATGTTCGGCACGGCCTTCGACGACCTCCGCGCAGCCGCGCAGCGAATGGAGCCGCCTCGATGACCCAGCAGGCGCAAGAACAGGCACAGGAGCAGACAGGGGAGCAGACCCGAGGGCGGGCGCGGGAGCGGGAGCAGGCGCCGCCCGACGCCCTCGCCCCGCCCCGGCCGCCCGGCGGCACCCGACTCTGGCCGAAATCGTTCGCCGACCGGTTGACCGCCCCGCTGCCCGGCCTGCGCGGCATCGCCAGGCTGGCCCGCGAGAGCGCGCTGCGGCCGCGCGCCGACGGGCTCGCCGACATCCAGCGGCTGCCCTTCGAACCCGGCCCCCTGCCGCGCGTCGACGACCGCACCCTCGCCGTCACCTGGGTGGGCCACGCCAGCTGGGTCGTCCGCATCGGCGGTCTCACCGTCCTCACCGACCCCGTCTGGTCCCGCAAGATCCTCGGCACCCCGGCCCGCGTCACCCCCGCCGGGGTCGCCTGGAGCGCGCTGCCGCGCGTCGACGCGGTCGTCATCAGCCACAACCACTACGACCATCTGGACGCGCCGACCCTCGCGCGACTTCCCAGGGACACCCCCGTCTTCGTGCCCGCGGGCCTGGGCCGCTGGTTCACCCGCCGACGCTTTTGCAACGTCACCGAACTCGACTGGTGGGAGGCGTCGGAGCTGGACGGGGTACGCCTCGACTTCGTACCGGCCCACCACTGGTCCAAACGGAGCCTCGTCGACACCTGCCGGACCCTGTGGGGCGGCTGGGTCCTCACCGACGCCCAGGGACAGCGCGTCTACTTCGCGGGCGACACCGGGTACGGCCACTGGTTCGAGCGGATCGGCGCCCGCTACCCCGGCATCGACCTCGCGCTCCTGCCGATCGGCGCCTACGAACCGCGGTGGTGGCTGAGCGACGTCCACTGCGACCCGGAGGAGGCGGTCCGCGCGGCGGCCGACCTGGGCGCGCGCCGCATGGCCCCCATGCACTGGGGCACGTTCCTGCTCTCCGCCGAGCCCGTCCTCGAACCGCTCACCCGGGTGCGTACGGCCTGGGAGCGGGCGGGGCTGGCGCGCGAGGACCTCTGGGACCTGCCGGTGGGCGGGTCGCGGGTGCTCGGGGGCGACAAGGGCATGACACAGGCTCTGAGGCCGGGGCAGGCAGCCGCTAGGCCAGGGCGTGCCTGACCTTGCGCCACACCGTCGGCGCCACACTGATCACCACCGTCAGCGCGACCGCCACCGCCACGCCCTCCCACGGCTCCTTGAAGAGCGACCCGCCGAGGATGCCGATGAGCTGGTACGTCACCGCCCACGCGAGGCACGCGGGCACGTCCCCGCGGGCGAACCGGCGCAGCGGCATCTTCGCCATCAGACACGCCAGCATCACCGGGATCCGGCCCGCGGGCACGAGCCGCGACAGCACGAGGACCAGCACGCCGTGGTCCGCCAGCTTGGCCTGCGCCTGCGCGAGCCGCTCCTCCGGCGCCCGGTCCCTGATCGCCTCCAGCCAGCGCGAGCCGTTCTTCGACTTCATGCCGCGCCGCCCCAGCCAGTACAGGGCGACGTCCCCGAGGAACGCGGCGAGCGCCGCGACACCGAAGACGATGAGCAGCGCGAAGGGCGCCGTCTGGTGGAAGGCGACCACCGCCGCCGAACTGACCAGCGCCCCCGTCGGCACCACAGGCACCAGCGCGCCGATCGCCACGAGCAGGAACAGCGACGGATAGCCGACGGCCTGCTGCGTGCTCTCCGGCGTCACCTGCGCCACCGAGGCAAGCATCACCTGGACACCTCCGGCAGCACGCTCTCCCCGTGGGCGAGCCGGTGTACCGACACCTCGGGGGCGAGCCGGGCCGCATGCCGGACGAACTCGTGGCCCGGCGCGTGGAACTCGTGCGGGCGCACGGCGTCCATGCCGATCGGCCAGTACGTTCCGTAGTGCACCGGGACCGCGCTGCGCGGCGTGATCCTGGCGAGTGCCTGCGCGGCCCGGCCCGCGTCCAGATGGCCGTGGCCCAGGTAAGGACCCCAGCCGCCGACCGGCAGCAGCGCCACGTCGACGTCTCCGACCTCGTCGGCCATCCCTTCGAACAGCCCGGTGTCCCCGGCGAAATACGTGCGCGCCTCGCCGTCCACGACATAGCCGAGCGCGGGCGAACGGTGCGGGCCGACGGGCAGCCGCCGCCCGTCGTGCAGCGCGGACACCACTCGTATGACGAGATCGCCGACCGGCACCTCGTCACCCGGCACGACCTCGGTGAACCGCAGGTGCCCAAGCCTGCGGGCCAGACCCGGCAGCGACCGCGCCGTGCCGCGCGGCACCAGGGCGCGGGTGCCCGGCGCGAGCCGGGCGAGCGAGGGCACGTGCAGATGGTCGGCGTGCAGATGGGAGAGGAGCACGACGTCGGCGACCGCCGCCCGCGGCGGCGGCAGGACGCCCCTGCGGCGCCGCAGATGCGCGAGGCGGCGGGCGAAGAGGGGGTCGGTCAGTACGCGGACGCCCGAGTCCTCGACCGTGCAAGTGGCGTGACCCCACCATGTGACCTCGACGGGCACCCGGTTCCTCCTTCGTGCGACTGTCTCCGAGCCTACGGCCAGGAGTAGGGTCAGCGGCTGAGACCGAAGGCCAAGGGGGACGCCGTGGGAGATGCCGTGGGCACCGCCGTCGTGCGCGTCGCGGCGATCGCCAGCCTGACGCCCCTGGAGGAGCTGGACGCCGACCCCTTCCTGGTGGACTCGCGCAGCCAGCACGCGATGTGCGCGCGCTGGGCGGCCGCGCGGGGGTACGTGATCACTCGCGAGTTCGTCGTACGAGGGTTGCGCGCCGACCACGTGATGCTGTGGGGCGACATCGACGCGGGCCTCGTGGACCTCTTCGTCGTGCCCAGCCGAAGGGTCCTGGAACGGGCGCTGCGGTCCGCGGACGAGTTCACCGCGGAGTGTGCGCGGCGGGGGGTGCGGGTCGAGACGGCGGGGCTCGCGGAGCCTGCGTACGACTCCCGGATGAAGGCGAGCGTGCATCGGCGGCTTTCCATGCCTACTGCGGGGTACGACGGCTGCTGAGGTTGCGGCTGCGCTTGGGCGGGGCTGTCCTCTCCGCCGCTCCGCGGCGTGGTTCTCCGGAGCTCCGCTCCGTGTCTCTCCGGCGCTCCGCGCCGTACCTCTTCGCCGCTCCGCGGCGGGCTTTCCCACCCGCCCGCCCGTACCCCGCACCTCAGCGCCCGGTAATGCTCCGGCGCTCCGCGCCGTACCCCGCGCCTCAGCGCCCGGTAACGCTTCGGCGCTCCGCGCCGGGGTTGTGACACGCTGGTGTCCAGTTCGGGGGGGTACGTGAAAGGGCAGGTCGTGGGGCGAGGGCGATGGCGGAGGGTTGGCAGCGCTCTGTGGCGTGTGGTCGCGGTGTGGGCCGTCAGCACGCTGACGATGCTCGTGCTCGCCGGGATCCTGCCTGACTTCAAGCTCCAGTCCGCGGATGGCGACAGCGCCACTCGCATCGCCGTCACCGCCGCCCTCGGCGCAGGCGCCTTCGGTCTGCTCTCGGCGCTCGTGTGGCCCCTGCTGGTGCGTGCCCTGCTGCTCGTGCCCGCGCTCGTGCTCGGGCTGCTCGCGTTCTTCCTCAACGGGTCGTTGCTGCTGCTCGCCCTGAGCCTCATTCCCGAGGGGCGCGGCGAGGCGGGTGCGGAGACCGCCGTCGTCGTGGCCGCGGTGATGTCCGCCGTCGCCTCGGCCACCGGCGGTGCGCTCGCCGTGCGGGACGACGACGCGTACCGCCGCAGGCTGTACCGGCTCGCCGACCGGCGAAGACGCCGTCGTCCCGACGGGACTCCCGGGCCCGCCGCCCCCGGCACCGTCTTCATCCAGCTCGACGGCGTCGGCCACGACGTGCTCACGGGCGCCGTCGGAGCGGGCCTCATGCCCACCCTCGGGCGCTGGCTCGGCGACGAGGGCGCCGCCACCCACCGGCTCACCCCCTGGCGCACCGACTGGTCCAGCCAGACAGGCGCCAGCCAGCTCGGCATCCTGCACGGCTCCAACCACGACGTGCCCGCGTTCCGGTGGTACGAGAAGGACACGGGCGAGGTCATGGTCAGCAACCGGCCCGCCTCCGCCGTGGAGCTGCAGCGGCGGGCCGTCGAGCGCACCGGCGACGGCGGACTCCTCACCGTCGACGGCGCCAGCCGCGGCAACCTCTTCAGCGGGGGCGCCGAGCAGCTCGCCCTCGTGCTCTCCGTGGCGGCGCGGCGCGGGAAGGGGAACCGGTCACGCGCCGGGTACTTCGCGTACTTCTCCGATCCCGCCAACGCCGTCCGTACCGCCCTCTCGTTCGTCGCCGAGGTCTTCCGCGAGATCGGCGAGTCCACCGCGGCCCGGTTCAAGCGGCGCCGCCCGCGGGTGGCCCGCGGCGGCCTCTACCCCTTCATCCGCGCCTTCGCGACCGTCGTCGAACGCGACGTCGTGGTCGCCGCCGTCATCGGGGACATGCTCGCCGGACGCAGCGCGGTCTACGCCGACCTCGTCGCGTACGACGAAGTGGCGCACCACTCGGGGCCGTCCGGCAAGGACGTCGAGAAGGTCCTGCGGCGCCTGGACCGGTCGCTCGCGCTGCTCGACCAGGTCGCCGAGCACGCGCCGCGCGCCTATCGGATCGTGGTGCTCTCCGACCACGGGCAGAGCCCCGGCGAGACGTTCCGCGCCCGCTACGGCCTGACTCTCGGCGATCTGGTCCGGGCCGGTTGCGGGCTGCCCGTGCCGCGCAAGGCGCAGCGCACCCACAGCGGCGCGGAGGCGCGGGCTGCCGTGCGGGCCGCGCTGCGCAGGCCCGTCGAGGAGGGCGCCGAGCAGCGCAGGCCGGTGCGCCGCGCCGAGCCGATCGTGCTGGCCTCGGGCAACCTCGGGCTCGTGTCGTTCCCCGACGTGCGGCACCGCATGACGCGCGAGGAGATCGACCACCGCCATCCGGCGCTGCTGCCCACGCTCGCCAACCATCCGGGCATCGGTTTCCTCCTCGTGCGCAGCGCGGAGCGGGGCCCTGTGGTGCTCGGGGCGCGCGGCGCCGAGGTGTACCTGGACGAGGAACCGGCCGACCTCGGGCCGCTCGCCGACTTCGGGCCCGGCGCCCTGGAGGCCGTCCGGCGCACCGACGGCTTCCCGCACACCGCGGACATCATGGTCAACTCCTGGTACGACCCGGCCGAGGGCGAGGTGCTCGCCTTCGAGGAGCAGATCGGCTCGCACGGCGGGCTCGGCGGGGCCCAGTCCCGGCCCTTCCTGCTGTCGCCGCTCGCGCTCTCCGACCCGGCGGCGGACGGCGGGGAGCTGGTCGGCGCCGAGCAGGTCCACCAGGTCCTGCGGGGCTGGTTGGGGGAGGACCTGGGGCCGGAGGTGCCGGTCCTGCCCGTCGCCCCCGACGTGCACGATTCGTCGTCCAGTGCCCCGGACAGCACAGCTTTTGCGGTTCCCGACCGCGCGGCACAGGACAAAACACACTGATTTGGAGCAGGCTCCGCCGTGTCCGACCATGTTTTCCGCCCGGCGATCCCGGGCGCCGGGCACGACGAGAGGCGCACCACCCCATGCACGACACCGGAACCGTGGCACCGTCGGATCCGGCCCCCGACCAGGTGGATTCGCAGAGCAAGCACGCCCGGCGCTTCGGTCTTCCGATCGCCACGTGTCTCGTCATGGGGAACATCATCGGCGGCGGCATCTTCCTGCTCCCGGCCTCCGTCGCCCCGTTCGGCACCATCAGCCTCGTCGCCTTCGCCGTCCTGACCGCGGGCGCCATCGCCCTCGCGCTCGTCTTCGGCAGGCTCGCGGAGCGCGATCCGCGGACCGGCGGCCCGTACGTCTACGCCCGTGCCGCCTTCGGCGACTTCGCCGGGTTCCTGGCCGCCTGGTCGTACTGGATCACCACCTGGGTGTCCAACGCCGCCCTGGCCGTCGCCGCCGTCGGCTACCTCGACGTCCTGATCCCGGTCAACGAACACAAGTGGTCCGCCTGTCTGGCCGCGCTGGTCCTGCAACTCCTGCCCGCGCTCGCGAACTTCGCGGGCACGCGGTACGTGGGCGCCGTCCAACTGGTCGCCACCGTGCTGAAGTTCCTGCCGCTGCTGCTCGTCGCGGTCGGCGGTCTCTTCTTCTTCGACAGCGCCAACCTCGGGCCGTTCCAAGCGAGCGACGACAGCCCGGTCGGTGCCGTCTCGGCCGCCGCCGCGATCCTGCTCTTCTCCTACCTGGGCGTCGAGTCCGCCGCCGTCAGTGCGGGCGAGGTGCGCGACCCGCGCCGCAACGTCGGGCGCGCCACGATCTTCGGCACCCTCGGCGCCGCCGTCGTCTATCTGCTCGGCACGCTCGCCGTCTTCGGGACGGTCGCGCACGACAAGCTGGTGGCCTCCACCGCGCCGTTCTCGGATGCCGTCGACGTGATGTTCGGCGGCTCCTGGGGCGGCACCGCGGTCGCCTGTGCCGCGCTGGTCTCGATGGTCGGCGCGCTGAACGGCTGGACGCTGCTGAGCGCGCAGACGCCGTACGCGGCCGCCCAGGACGGGCTGTTCCCGAGTGCGTTCGGGAAGAAGAAGCGCGGCGTGCCGACCGTCGGCGTCCTCGTCACCGTCGTCCTCGCCTCGCTCCTCACCGTCTACAACTACACGGCGGGCTCCGGCGGCGTCTTCGAGTCCCTCGTCCTGATCACCACGTTCACGGCGACCGTGCCCTACCTCCTCGCCACCGTCGCGCAGATCTACTTCCTGGTGTCCGGGCAGCGCGAGCGCGTGCACCGCGGGCGTCTGGTGCGGGACGGGATCCTCGCGGGCGTCGCGTTCGCGTTCTCCATGTGGCTGGTCGCCGGGTCCGGGTACGCGGCCGTCTACCAGGGCGTGCTGTTCCTCTTCGTGGGCGTGCTGGTCTACGCGTGGATGGCGGCCCGCAAGCAGCGGACCGCCACCGAACAGCACTGATCCGAGTCCCGGAACGGGATCGTCGAGCGGGCCGCTCCCGCCGCCCCCAACGGCGGGAGTGGCCCGCGGTCGCGCCTACCTCGCCAGCGGCGCGACGACCCAGCGGCGTGTCTTGAACATGCTGTCCTGCGCGCCGATCTCGATCAGCTTGCGGGCCGCCGGATAGGCCTCGTCGCCCTCCATCTCATAGCCGACCTCGAACGTGCCGGGCACGTCCTTGACCTCGGGCCTGCGCTCCGCCGTCGCCCGCTGTCCCGGCTCGTCGGCGCTGATCGCCGCGATCTCGGCGAGCAGCTTCTTCTGTGCCGCGTCGAGCGCCTTGCGCGGGTCGCGCTCCAGCGGCGCCGCCGCGGCCTTGCCGCCCTTGGGCGGCGGAGGCGAGACCTCGGTGCTCGGCTCGCGCATGACGCCGGTGGCCCGGCGGGTGGCGATCTGCGCCTGGACGGCCGTGCCGTCGTTGTCGAGACCGACGCGGATCAGGCCGTGTCCCGGCGTGATGACGGGCACGCCGTCGAAGACCTGCCGGAACGTCACGTGCGTCTGCAGCGACACGGGACGCCCGACCTCGGAGCCGTCCTTGGTGCCGGAGTTCTGCATCAGGTCGTGCACGCTGTCGACGACGAGCTCGGCGCCTTCCGCGTACCGCTCGGCGAACGCGCGCGCCGCCTCGATCGCACGCTCGGTGGGCAGTTGCTGGGTGTTGCGGTGGTTGGGCTCGGCGAGCCTGACCCAGCGGCTGCCCTCCAGGCCGCTGGAGATCACGCGGTCGCCGGAGGTCGCGCTGAGCACGCCGAGCCGGTCGACCTGCACCTCTTGCAGCGCCGCCGACGGGAAGTCGGCCAACTGCCCGAGCGCGCTGAGCTCCGCGCCCGGCTCGCGGGGCGCCAGCTGGACGATCTGCTGCTGCCCGGGGAGCTGGGAGAGCGGCTCCCTGATGCCTTCGCGGGCGTAGTACCAGCGCCACGCGTACCAGTTGTCCGGCACGTGGTCGCGGTAGAAGTTCCGCTCGGTGTTGAGGCGGTTGGTGGCCTCTGCCTGGGTGGAGCCGACGGCGCACACCGAGGGCGCCTGGCCGTGGTAGATGTCCCAGCTGGCGTTGAGCCAGGCGTCGCAGTACGTCTGCCCGGACCGCCACTTCTCCCAGAACTTCTTGCCGTAGTCCGGGCTGTCGATGCTGACCGTCTCGAACCCGAAGATCATCCGGAAGCCGATGTTGGGTCCGGCCCAGGTGCGGATGGGGGAGTGCCCGCCGAGGACGCGCAGCGAGGTGCACGTCGACCAGAAGACGTAGTTCGCCTTCTCGTTGCCGAGCGCCATCCGGTTGGAGATGGCGTCGCTGCGGCCGTCCCAGACGGCGCCGAGCGGCGCGAAGAAGACGCCGTTGTTGTCCATGCCGCCGTGGCCCGAGTGGTAGACGGCGACGACCGCGTCCATGCCGTAGCGGTCCTGCCAGTTGTCGTACGTCTCCTCGTACGCCCACACCTGTGCGCCGCCGTCGGCGAACCAGAAGTTCCGGTCGTAGAACTGCTGGAGGTACGCCAGCCAGCCGGTGGCGTCGCCGTGGGTGTGGGAGAGGGACGACTGGTTGACGAACTTCTGGATGCTGAAGGCACCCCACCAGCCGAAGGTCGAGTCCCGGTCACCCGCTGCTCCGGGCTTCTCGGGTTCGAGCGGAGACGGACCGTGGTCCGAGTAGTTGATGCGCATGGCCATACCCCCTGAGAGGATCTCCTCGTTCCGTGCGCGAGGGGGCCTCAAAGTGTCACCGCGGACGCCCCTTGCCCAGTTGCCATTCCGGCCATAGGCCCCCTGCCACGCACCTGTTCCCGCACCTCAGAGGCCCCTTTGGCGCGTCGCCCCACACAACGTGTTCGTATCGCCCGACGCGCACCTGCGCACCCCGCTCGAACACCTCCGGCGACGCACCGGACCCCGCCCGGCCCGTTTTCACCCGGAGGCTCCCGGTGTCGGGAACGCGGGAGGTGGGAGAGGGCGCTGAGGGGGCAGGTATGCCGGTGTAGCGTCGGGATTCCTTTGTCAGTAGTCAGTAGTCAGTAGTCAGTAGTCAGTAGTCAGTTGTTCAGTGGTGAAGAGTGGAGCGGCCATGCACGGTGCGGGTGATCGGATCGATACGTCGACGGCACATTCGGCGCGGGTGTACGACTACATCCTCGGCGGCAAGGATCACTACCTCGTCGATGCCGATGCCGGTGATGCCATGTGTCGGCACTGGCCTGCGCTGCCCGTGCACATGCTGGAGAACAGGCGGTTCATGCACCGTGCGGGGCGGTACCTCGCCGAGGAGCAGGGGATCCGTCAGTTCCTCGACATCGGCACCGGCCTGCCCACCGCGCCCAATCTGCACGAGGTGGCGCAGGAGGTGACGCCGGAGTCGCGTGTGGTCTATGTCGACAACGACCCGATCGTGCTGGCCCACGCCCGTGCGCTCCTGCAGAGCTCGCCGGAGGGTGCGACCGCGTACATCGATGCGGACATGCACGATCCGGACGCCATCCTGGACAGCCCTCAGTTCCGTGCGCTCATAGACCTGGACGAGCCGGTCGGGCTGATGATCATCGGGATCCTCCACTTCATCCTGCCGCCGGACGACCGGCGCCTGGTGCAGCGTCTGCTGGAGCCGCTGCCGTCGGGCAGCTTCGTGGCGCTGACGATCGGCACCGGTGATTTCGCGCCAGAAGAGGTGGGCCGGGTGGCCGAAGAGTACGGGCGGCAGGGGATGCCGATGGCGCTGCGCGACCTGGCGACCGCCTCGTCCTTCTTCGAGGGCCTGGAGCTGGTGGAGCCCGGGGTGACCCAGGTGCACAGGTGGCGGCCGGGGCCCGAGCAGGAGGGCGTGGACGACAGCGCCATCGCGATGTACGGGGCGGTGGCCCGCAAGCCTTGAGGGGCACGCGGTTCGACAGTTGCCCTCGGGGCGGCTGTTGCGCCCCGCGCGCCCCGTTTTCGTCCGGAGTGTGATCGGATGGGGCAACAGAACTTCCGATCACGGATCCGCACTGAAGGGAACTGCATCGTGGCAACCACGCGCTCCGCGCACACGGTCTGGGAAGGCTCTCTGGCAGAGGGCTCGGGCACCGTCACCTTCGATTCCTCCGGAATCGGGGAGCAGGCGGTGTCCTGGCCGTCGCGCGCCGAGGAGGCGAACGGCAAGACCAGCCCGGAGGAGCTGATCGCCGCCGCGCACTCCAGCTGCTTCTCCATGGCGCTGTCGCACACCCTCACCGGCAAGGGCAACCCGCCGACCCGGCTCACCGCCTCCGCCGACGTGACCCTGACGCCCGGCACGGGCATCACCGGCATCCACCTCACCGTCGAGGGCGTCGTGCCCGGTATCGACGAGGCCGCCTTCGTCGAGGCGGCCGAGGCCGCCAAGGCGGGCTGCCCGGTGAGCCAGGCCCTGTCCGGCACGGACATCACCCTCTCGGCCAAGCTGGCCTGAACCACCGCCTGTTGACAGTGCCGTCACCCCTGTCGGGGTGGCGGCATTGTCATGTGCGGCATTGACAACAGCCCGCTCAAGTTTTGTGATGGAGAACGGAGTAGACCGGGAAACGGGGGACGTGAGCTCGCGGCGGAAGGGACTGGACCATGGCACGTGCGGTTGGGATCGATCTCGGGACGACGAACTCAGTGGTGGCCGTGTTGGAGGGCGGTGAACCCACCGTCGTCGCCAACTCGGAGGGCGCGCGCACCACACCCTCCGTCGTCGCCTTCGCGAAGAGCGGCGACGTCCTGGTGGGCGAGGTCGCCAAGCGGCAGGCGGTCACCAACGTGGAGCGCACCGCGCGCTCCGTCAAACGCCATATGGGCGACGGGATGTGGCGCTTCCCGGAGAGCGGCTCCGTGGACGGCACCCGCTACACCGCGCAGGAGCTCTCCGCGCGGGTCCTGCAGAAGCTCAAGCGCGACGCCGAGTCCTATCTGGGCGAGGACGTCACCGACGCGGTGGTCACCGTGCCCGCGTACTTCGACGACACCCAGCGCCAGGCCACCAAGGAGGCCGGTGAGATCGCGGGGCTCAACGTCCTGCGCATCGTCAACGAGCCGACGGCGGCGGCCCTGGCGTACGGCCTGGACAAGGGCGACGACCAGACCGTCCTCGTCTTCGACCTCGGCGGCGGCACCTTCGACGTCTCGCTCCTGGAGATGGGCGAGGGCGTCATCGAGGTGAAGGCCACCAACGGCGACACGCAGCTGGGCGGCGACGACTGGGACCAGCGGATCGTCGAGCACCTGGTGCGGCAGTTCAAGAACGGGCACGGCGTGGACCTCGGCAAGGACAAGATGGCGCTCCAGCGCCTGCGCGAGGGCGCCGAGAAGGCGAAGATCGAGCTGTCCGCGTCGAGCGAGACGGACGTCAACCTGCCCTACATCACGGCTTCGGCGGAGGGCCCGCTGCACCTCGCCGAGAAGCTGACGCGCGCCCAGTTCCAGGAGCTGACCGCGGACCTGCTAGACCGCTGCAAGGAGCCCTTCCACCAGGCGGTGAAGGACGCGGGAGTCAAACTCTCCGCCGTGGACCACGTGATCCTCGTGGGCGGCTCCACCCGGATGCCCGCGGTGACGGAGCTGGTCAGGGAGCTCACCGGCAAGGACCCGCACAAGGGTGTCAACCCCGACGAAGTGGTGGCGCTCGGCGCGGCGCTGCAGGCCGGGGTCATCCGCGGCGACGTGAAGGACGTGCTCCTGCTCGACGTGACACCGCTCTCCCTCGGCATCGAGACCAAGGGCGGCATCATGACCAAGCTCATCGAGCGCAACACCACGATTCCCACCCGGCGTTCGGAGACCTTCTCTACCGCCGAGGACAACCAGCCCTCGGTCGGCATCCAGGTCTTCCAGGGCGAGCGGGAGATCGCCGCGTACAACAAGAAGCTCGGCGTCTTCGATCTGACGGGGCTGCCGCCCGCCCCGCGCGGCGTACCCAAGATCGAGGTCACCTTCGACATCGACGCCAACGGGATCATGCACGTCTCGGCGAAGGACGAGGCCACAGGACGCGAGCAGCGCATGACGGTGACCGGCGGCTCCGCGCTGCCCAAGGACGACATCAGCCGCATGGTGCGGGAGGCCGAGGAGCACGCGGAGGAGGACCGCAGGCGACGCGAGGCGGCGGAGACCCGCAACCAGGCCGAGCAACTCGTCTACCAGACGGAGCGGTTCCTCCAGGAGAACGGCGGGGACGGCGAGAACGCCGCGCGGATCCCTGCGGACACGAGGGCCGAAGTGGAGTCGGCCGCGGCCGAGTTGAAGGACGTCCTCAAGAACCGGGCCGACGACACGGCTGCCGTGCGCGCCGCCGCGGAGAAGCTGTCCGCGGTGAGCCAGAAGATGGGCCAGGCGATGTACGCGAACTCCGGCGGGGGCGCCTCGGACGGCCAACAGCCCCAGGAGAGCGCCGCCGAGGAGGGAGTGGTGGACGCGGAGATCGTGGACGAGGACGACAAGCGCGCCGGAGAGAAGGGCGAAGGCGACAAGGGCGGTACCCGGTAGGCGAGATGGGAGCGGGTGGGCTCACGAACCTCACGAACCCGTCCGCTCCCAGCCCCGCCGGTCCGGCCGCGCACCCACGCGCTTCGGGTCCCGGCTGCGGTAGACCACGTACGGCCGGAACAGGTACTGCACCGGCGCGCTGAACATGTGGATCAGCCGGGTGAAGGGCAGCAGCGCGAAGAGCAGCAGGCCGATCACCGCGTGGATCTGGAAGGTGAGCGGGACACCCACCATCCGGTCCACGTCCGGCTGGAGCGTGAACAGGCTGCGGGCCCAAGGGGCGATGGACTCGCGGTAGTTGTAGCCCTCCTCCAGACCGGAGTTGGTGAGCTTGGCCCACATGCCCATCACGATCGCCCCGAGCAGCACGACGTACATCACCTTGTCGTTGACGGTGGTCGCCCGGAACACCGGCGCGTTGGTGCGGCGGCGGTAGAGCAGCATCAGGATGCCGAGCACCGCGAGCGCGCCCGCCGCCGTGCCGCCCCACAGCGACAGCTTGTGGTACGCGCTCTCGGTGAGGCCGACCTTGTCCGTCCACGACTCCGGGACGAACAGGCCCATCAGATGGCCGACGAGCACGAAGAGGATGCCGTAGTGGAACATCGGCGACGCGATGTTGAGGAGCTTGGACTCGTAGACCTGCGAGGAGCGGGTCGTCCAGCCGAACTTGTCGTAGCGGTAGCGCCAGATGATGCCCGCGACGAGCAGGACGAACGCGAGGTAGGGGAGCACGCCCCACAGCAGTGTCTTCATGAGGAGCGCTCCCCGATGAGTGCGAAGGGCTGGAGTCCGACGTCCTCGCGCGGCGGCCCGGACCGGGCGAGGGCCTGCGCCTCCGCGCGATCCTTGGGCGAGGGGCCCGGCAGCGTCGCGCACACCGCCTCCATGACCGCCGCGTATGGTGTGCCGAAGTCGGCCAGCGCGATCCGCAGCAGCTCCAGGCCGCTGCGGTGCTCCTTCAGAAGCACCGGGCCCGCCTGGGCGGAGAACTCCAGGACCGCGGGCAGGAAGTCGGGGAGTTCCTCGCCGGTGAACTCCAGGCCGTGCTCCCGGTAGGTCTCCTTGAAGCGGACCAGGGCCATGCCGCGGCGCCGCGTGTCCCCGTCCCGCCACCAGCTCAGATACAGGCTGTGGCGGTTCTTGAAGTCGAAGACCCGGACGTAGTGCGCGGCGAGCTCGCGCGGGTCGGTCGTTTCCACGTGGGTGAGGAAACCGTCGAGACCGGCGGGGGCGGCCGCCCGCAGCAGCGGCAGCCGCTCGTGGAACTCGTCGTCCGGATAGGCCAGGCAGAGCGCCGCCGCCTGGTACAGCACCGCGTGCCGCGTCACTTGTCGTCCTCCTTCACCGCGTGGGCCTTGTCGACCGCGCTCGGCTCCTCGTCGGCGGTCTGCCGGGCCCGCAGCGCGTGGAAGTTCTCGATGGTGACCAGCGGCAGCTGTTTGCGGCCGGAGTCCTGCCCGAAGGGGCCGTCGTCGCCCATCCCCGGGCCGCCCTCGTAGTCGAGGCTGCACGAGTCGGGGAGCGCCGACTCCTCCAGGCGCTGGGCGTCGGCGACGGCGGCGGTCGGGATGACGTACCGGTCCTCGTACTTCGCGATGGCGAGCAGCCGGTACATCTCCTCGATCTCCTGCCCCGACATGCCCACCGAGTCGGCGGTCGAACTGCCGGGCGTGTCACCGAGGTTGATGGCCCGCATGTGGGCCCGCATCGCCGCCAGCTTCTCCAGCGAGGACCGCACGGGACCGACGTCCCCAGCGGTGAAGATCTCCGCGAGGTATTCGAGGGGGATGCGCAGCGTGTCGATGGCGCCGAAGAGGTTGTCGAGGTCCTCGCCGTCGTGGCCGGTCTCCGTCAGCGCGTCCACCACGGGGGAGAGCGGCGGGATGTACCAGACCATCGGCATGGTGCGGTACTCCGGGTGCAGCGGAAGCGCCACCTTGTACTTGCTGATCAGCGCGTGCACGGGGGAGCGGCGTGCCGCCTCGATCCAGTCGTACGAGATCCCGTCCCGCTCGGCGGCGCGCCGCACCTCCGGGTCCTCGGGGTCGAGGAAGACGCCCAACTGCGCCTCGTACAGCTTGTGTTCGTCGGGCTCGGAGGCCGCGGCCGTCACCTTGTCGGCGTCGTACAGGATCACGCCGAGGTAGCGCAGGCGCCCCACGCACGTCTCCGAGCAGACGGTGGGCAGGCCCACCTCGACGCGCGGGTAGCACATCGTGCACTTCTCGGCCTTGCCGGTGCGGTGGTTGAAGTACACCTTCTTGTACGGGCAGCCCGTCACGCACTTGCGCCAGCCCCGGCACTGGTCCTGGTCGACGAGGACGATGCCGTCCTCCGACCGCTTGTACATCGCGCCGGACGGGCAGGACGCCACGCACGCCGGGTTGAGGCAGTGCTCGCAGATCCGCGGAAGATAGAACATGAAGGTCTGCTCGAAGGCGAACTTGACCTTGTCCGCGGCCTGTTGCCGGGTCTTGGCGACCATCGGGTCGAGATCGCCGTGCTCCGTGGCGCCGCCCAGGTTGTCGTCCCAGTTCGACGACCACTCGATCTTCATGGGCTTGCCGCTGATCAGCGAGCGGGGCTCGGCGACCGGGTAGTCGTCGCCGAGCGGGGCGTCGGTGAGGTTCTTGTACTCGTACGTCCAGGGCTCGTAGTAGTCCTTGATCTCCGGCAGCTTGGGGTTGGAGAAGATCTCCAGGAGCGACTTGATGCGGCCGCCGTTCTTCAGCTTCAGGGCGCCCCGCTTGTTCAGCTCCCAGCCGCCGCGCCACTTCTCCTGGTCCTCGTAACGACGCGGATAGCCCTGCCCGGGGCGGGTCTCCACGTTGTTGAACCAGACGTACTCCATGCCGTCGCGGTTGGTCCACGCCTGCTTGCAGGTGACCGAGCAGGTGTGGCATCCGATGCACTTGTCGAGGTTCATCACCATCGCGATCTGAGCCATGACGCGCATCTAGTACTCCACCTTCTGCGAGCGGCGACGGATGACCGTGACCTCGTCGCGCTGGTTGCCCGTCGGGCCGAGGTAGTTGAACGCCCACGACAACTGCGCGTAGCCGCCGATGAGATGGGACGGCTTGAGGATGAGGCGGGTCAGCGAGTTGTGGATGCCGCCGCGCTTGCCGGTGGTCTCCGTCTTGGGGACGTTCACCGTGCGTTCCTGGGCGTGGTGCATGAAGACCGTCCCGGCCGGCATCCGGTGCGAGACGATCGCCCGCGCCACGACCACGCCGTTCCGGTTGACCGCCTCGATCCAGTCGTTGTCCCTCACGCCGATCGCGTCCGCGTCCTGCGGCGCCATCCAGACGCACTGGCCGCCGCGCGAGAGGGACAGCATGAAGAGGTTGTCCTGGTACTCGGAGTGGATCGACCACTTGTTGTGCGGCGTGAGGTAGCGGACCGTCACCTCGCGCTCGCCGTCGGGGCCCAGCCGTGGTTCTCCGAAGAGGCGGTTCATGTCCAGCGGCGGCCGGTAGACGGGCATCGCCTCGCCCAGCTCGTGCATCCAGTCGTGGTCGATGAAGAAGTGCTGGCGCCCGGTGAGCGTGTGCCACGGCTTGAGGTGCTCGGTGTTGAGCGTGAACGCCGTGTACCTGCGCCCGCCGGACTCGCTGCCGCTCCACTCCGGCGAGGTGATCACCGGGACGGGCGCGGCCTGCGTGTCGGCGTACGTGATGCGCTTGCCCTCGTGCTCGGCGGCCAGGTGCGCCATCTCCTGGCCTGTGCGCGCCTCCAGGGTGTGGAAGCCCTGGGTGGCCAGGCGGCCGTTCGTCGTGCCGGACAGCGCGAGGATGGTGTTGGCGGCCTTCACCGCCGTGTCCAGGGCGGGGCGCCCGTCCGCGGGCCCGCCGCGCACGACGCCGTTGCGCTCGCGCAGCTCGTCGACCTCCTGGTCGGGGTGGAGGGCGATGCCCTTCGCGGGCAGTCCCAGCTGTTCCACGAGCGGGCCGAGCGCGGCGAACTTCGCGCCGATCGCGGTGTAGTCGCGCTCCACGACCGTCAGGTTCGGCATCGTCCTGCCCGGTACCGCCTCGCACTCGCCCTTGCGCCAGTCGAGGACGACGCCGCCGGGCTGCGCGATCTCGCCGGGGGTGTCGTGCTGGAGCGCGGTGGCGACGACGTCTTTGCGCACGCCGAGGTGGTCCACGGCCAGCTCGCTGAGCCGGTCGGCGATGGCGCGGAAGGTGTCGAAGTCGGTGCGGGCCTGCCAGGGCGGGTCGACGGCCGGGGTGAAGGAGTGCACGTAGGGGTGCATGTCGGTGGTCGACAGGTCGTGCTTCTCGTACCAGGTGGCGGCGGGCAGCACCACGTCCGACAGCAGCGTCGACGACGTCTGCCGGAAGTCGAGGGAGACGAGCAGGTCGAGCTTGCCCTCGGGGGCCTCGTCGCGCCAGGTGACGGTGGACGGCCGCTCGTCAGGGGCCGCCTCCTCCGCCCGCAGCGACGAGTGCGTGCCGAGCAGGTGCTTGGTGAAGTACTCGGCGCCCTTCGCGGACGAGCCGAGGAGGTTGGCGCGCCACAGGGTGAGGACGCGCGGCCAGTTCTCCGGTGCGTCGGGGTCCTCGCAGGCGAACTTGAGGGTGCCCGCCTTGAGTTCGTCGACGACGTTGGCCACCGGGTCGCCCGCCGCCTCCCCCAGGGCGAGGGAGCTGCGGTCGAAGGTCGGATACGAAGGCATCCAGCCGGTACGGGCCGACAGCGCAAGACAGTCCGCGCCCGTCATTCCCGCGAAGCGGCCCTCGCCCAGCGGTGAGGAGAGCACGTCCGCCGCGAACTTGTCGTAGCGCCACTGGTCGGTGTTGAGGAACCAGTAGGCGGCCCCGATCATCTGCCGCGGCGGCCTGCTCCAGTCGTTGGCGCTCGCGAGCGTCGCCCAGCCGGTGACGGGGCGGCACTTCTCCTGGCCGACGTAGTGCGCCCAGCCGCCGCCGTTGCGGCCCTGGCAGCCGGTGAGCTGGAGCAGGGCGAGGAAGGAGCGGTAGATGGTCTCGGAGTGGAACCAGTGATTGGTCCCCGCCCCCATGAGGATCATGCAGCGGCCCTGCGACTTCTCGGCCGTCCGCGCGAACTCCCGGGCGATCTTCACGCACTTCGCGGCGGGGACGGAGGTGTGGGCCTCCTGCCAGGCCGGGGTGCCGGGCGCGTCCGCGTCGTCGTACGAGCTTGGCCACGCCCCCGGCAGTCCCTCGCGCCCGACGCCGTACTGCGCGAGCAGCAGATCGAAGACCGTCGTGACCAGCGGCCCGTCCTGCCCGCCCAGCCGGGTGGCGGGCACCCCGCGCCGCACGACCTCGCCGCGGCCCTGCCCGTGCGTGCCGCCCTCGGTGTCGAACCGGGGCAGCAGGACCTCGACGCCCGCCGCGACCCCGGCGCCGTGCAGCGTCAGGAGCGGCTTGATGTCACCGAGCTCCAGGTTCCACTTGCCCTTGCCGGACTCGGTCCAGCGGAAGCCCAGCGAGCCGTTCGGGACGGCGGGCCGCCCGGTGTTCTCGTCGAGCACCGCCGTCTTCCAGTCACCGCCCTCGCCGTCCTCGCCGAGGTCAGAGGCGCGCAGGAACTTCGAGGGCACGTACGCGCCGTCCCGCTCGGTGAGCGTCACAAGGAAGGGCAGATCGGTGAACTTGCGTACGTAGTCGCTGAAGAACTCCGTCTGCCGTTCGACGAAGAACTCCTTGAGGATCACGTGCCCCATCGCGATGGCCAGCGCCCCGTCCGTGCCCGGATGCGGGTGCAGCCACTCGTCGGCGAACTTGGCGTTGTCGGCGTAGTCGGGCGCCACGACCACGACCTTCTGGCCGCGGTAGCGGGCCTCCGCCATCCAGTGCGCGTCCGGGGTCCGCGTCACCGGCACGTTGGAGCCCCACATCATCAGATACGCGGCGTCCCACCAGTCACCCGACTCCGGTACGTCGGTCTGGTCGCCGAACACCTGCGGGGAGGCGACCGGCAGGTCCGCGTACCAGTCGTAGAAGGAGAGCATCGGCGCGCCGATGAGGCTCATGAAGCGGGCGCCCGCGGCATGCGACACCATCGACATGGCGGGGATGGGGGAGAACCCCGCAACCCGGTCGGGCCCGACGGTCCTGATCGTGTGGACGTGCGCGGCCGCGATGATCTCGACGGCCTCGTCCCAGCTCGCCCGCACCAACCCGCCCTTGCCGCGCGCCTGTTGGTACGTCCGGCGGCGCTCCGGGTCGCCCTGGATGTCGGCCCAGGCCAGCACCGGGTCCTTCAGCCGCGCCTTCGCCTCCCGGTACATCTCCAGGAGGACGCCGCGCAGGTACGGGTAGCGGACGCGCGTGGGGGAGTACGTGTACCAGGAGAACGCGGCGCCGCGGGGGCAGCCGCGCGGCTCGTACTCGGGACGGTCGGGGCCGACGCTCGGATAGTCCGTGGCCTGCGTCTCCCACGTGATGATGCCGTCCTTGACGTACACCTTCCAGCGGCACGACCCCGTGCAGTTCACGCCGTGCGTGGAGTGCACGACCTTGTCGTGGCTCCAGCGGTCCCGGTAGAACGCGTCGCCGTCCCGCCCGCCGGTCAGCCGGACGCTGTGCAGGTCGGGGGCGTCGGCGCCGCGCCGGAAGAACTTCCCCGCCCGCAGCAGGGCGGCGGCGGGCTCGGTCGTCTCTGTCACCGTGGAGCTCCCTAGGTCTGCCTCCTTTCGAACCTAGGGGCGCAAACGACCTCGCACCCGCCGAAATCGGCCGTACGGGTGCGCGATGGCTTGCGGACGCCCCCCCTCGCGGAGGCGTGGGGCAGGTGTGGCCGGTGGCCCGGCAGGTGCCAGTTGCCCATTCCTTCGGGAATCGGGAAACACCCGCTAAGGTGCGTCGATGTCAGCGATCAAGAAGTTCCAGGTCACCTTCGACTGCGCCGAACCAGAGCGGCTGGCCCGCTTCTGGTGCGAGGTGCTGGGGTACGTCGCACCACCGCCTCCGGAGGGGTCGGCCACGTGGGACGACTTCAACCGCACGCTGCCTCCTGAGGAGCGGGATTCCTGGTTCGCCTGCAGCGACCCCTCGGGCGTCGGCC
Organism: Streptomyces sp. NPDC042371; assembly: GCF_056437465.1. Lineage (NCBI taxonomy): Bacteria > Bacillati > Actinomycetota > Actinomycetes > Kitasatosporales > Streptomycetaceae > Streptomyces > Streptomyces sp. NPDC042371. The sequence continues at coordinate 180,615 of NZ_JBWKAP010000004.1, forward strand.
CGCGCCTGTACTTCCAGCGCGTCCCCGAGGGCAAGACCGCCAAGAACCGCGTACATCTCGACGTCAGGGTCGGCACCGGTCTCGTCGGCGACGAGCGCCTCGCCACGCTCGAAGCGGAGTGCGCACGGCTGGTCGCGCTCGGGGCGACCCATGTGCAGACGCTGTACGCCGACGGGGAGAACGAGTCGTGCATCCCGATGCTGGACATCGAGGGCAACGAGTTCTGTGTCGACTGAGGGGGTGCCATCCACGGCTCTGCCCGCCGCTGCGGACCGCGTACGGGATCTTGAGGCCACGAGCAGCCCGTGGCAGGCTCATGCCGCATGATCGACGAATTCGCGAAGGACAACCTGCACGGGAGACTGCGGCGGGACCGCCAAGCGCTGCTCTGGAAGCTCGACGGCTTGTCCGATTACGACGTCCGCCGACCTTTGACGCCGACCGGAACCAACCTCCTCGGCCTGGTCAAGCACATGGCCACCGTCGAGGCCAGATACTTCGGGGAGGTCTTCGACCGCCCCTCCCCGGAGCCGCTGTGCCAGTGGCAGGACCACGTCGGCGCCGACCAGTGGGCGACCGAGGACGAGACCCGCGACCAGATCATCGGGTTCTACCGGCGCACGTGGGAACACGCGGACGCGACGATCGACGCGCTTCCCCTCGACGGCCCCGGCTACGTGCCGTGGTGGCCGGAGCCCGGTCCCAACACGAACCTGTTCGCCGTCCTGGTCCACGTCCTCGGCGAGGCCAACCGGCATGCCGGGCACGCCGACATCCTGCGCGAGAGCGTCGACGGACGGACCGGGGTGCGCGCCGAACACGAGGAGCAGATCGACGAGGAAGCCCGTGCGGCCCACTTCACGAAGGTCGAGCAGGCCGCCAGGTCGGCCGCGCCGATCAAGGCTTAGAGGCTGCCTCAGGTGACGTGATGTTCGTGCGGCACGGAACGACCGTCGAGGCCATGGACGCCATCCTGGGAGCGCGGCATTACCCGGGACGTAATCGACCACCTGGCGTAGCCCCGACAGAGTGATGTCAACGGATCCGGTCCGGCGCACTCCGGACCGGATCCGGGACCCGTACCGCTCACCGAAGCCGCTTGGAGGCAGATCGCCATGGCCACGTCCACGTACCCGCTCACCGCTCTGGCCCGCACCACCGACCCCAAGACGATGCTGCGCCGCTTCCTCGGTCTGGACGCGGTCGTGACCGCGGGCAACGGGGTGGCGTACGCCGCCGCTTCGGGGGCCCTGGGGGACTTCCTCGGGGTCGACTCCGGGCTGCTGCTCGGGCTCGGTGTCGGGCTCGTCCTGTACGGCGTGGGTGTCGGGTTTCTCGCCGCGCGCAAGAGTCCTCCCGCGGTCGCAGTCCAGGCGGTCGTCGAGGTGAACGTCGTCTGGGCGGTGCTCAGTGTCGTCGCGCTCGTCGCCTGGCTCTCGCCCAGTACGGCCGGAGCGGTGTGGATCCCGCTCCAGGCCGTGGTCGTGGGCGGCTTCGCCGCGGTGCAGTACGCGGCACTGCGGGAGCTGAAGGCCCGCCGCTAGGAGACGTGCGCCTGGAGGTACTTCGACGTCGCCGGGTCGGCCGGGAGCAGCGTCTCGATGGCCAGCTCGGCGACCGTCACGTCCATCGGGGTGTTGAACGTCGAGATCGATGAGATGAAGGACAGTATGTGGCCGTCGTGTTCGAATCGTAGGGGCAGCGCGAAATAGGGGACCTCCGCGTCCGCCTCGAAGGCGTCCACCCCGGGGTCCGCCACCGGGTACGCCGCCACCTCCTCGTACACCGCCCGCAGCGCGTCCGAGCGCTGCAGCGCGATCTGCCGCTCCATCTGGTGCAGCAGATGCCCCCGCCACTCCCGGAGATTGCGGATCCGGGGGGCCAGGCCCTCGGGGTGCAGCGTCAGCCGCATCGCGTTCAGGGGCTCCGTGAAGAGGTGCTCGGGGATGCCGTCGAGCATCATCATGATGCCGCGGTTCGCCGCGATCACGTCGTACTTCGCGTCGACGACCAGGGCCGGGTAGGGCTCGTAACCGGCCAGGAGCTGTTCGAGGCCCTCGCGCAGCGTGCCCATGGCGGGGTCATCCAGCGGGGTCTCGCGGTAGCGGGGCGCGTAACCGGCCGCCAGGAGCAGGGAGTTGCGGTCCCGCACCGGCACGTCGAGATGGTCGGCGAGGTGCAGCAGGAACTCCTCGCTCGGCCGCGACCTGCCCGTCTCGACGAAGCTGATGTGCCGCGCGGAGGAGTCGGCGCGCAGGGCCAGCTCCAGCTGGCTCACCCGGCGCCGCTCGCGCCAGGCCCGCAGCAGCGGGCCCACTCCGGTGGCGTTCGCGTTGGCCTTGCCTCTGGCGCTCCCCTTGGCGGGCTCGGCGGTTGTCATACGTAGACGGTAATCGAAACAATTTGTGGCAGGGTGAGCCGAAGACCGACTCTGCGTAAGGAGCGTGGCCCGTGACTCCCGAACCCCTCTCTCAGAAAGAGATCGAGGACCGTCTCGCCGAGCTGCCCGGCTGGTCCCTGGACGGCGACAAGCTCACCCGTTCCTACCGGCTCGCGTCACACTTCGCCGCGACCGGCCTGGTCGTCCACATCGCGCGGACTCAGGAGGAGCTCGGTCACCACAGCGAGCTGACCCTCGGCTACAACACCGTCACGCTCGCCGTGAACACGCACAGCGCGGGCGGCGCCCTCACCGGCCTCGACTTCGAACTGGCCCACAAAGTGGAGCAGTTGGCTCCCTCGCACGGCGCGGAATGACGGTCGATGCTGGACTACAGCAAGGAAGCCGACCGGTACGACGCCTCGCGCGGCGGCGAGCCCCGCGCGGCCGCCGCCGCTGACGCGATCCTCGGCCTGGTCCCCGCCGACGCGGCCACGCTCCTCGACGTCGCCTGCGGAACCGGCCTGGTCACCCGGTGCCTCGCCGCGCGCCAGGGGCTGCGCGTGACCGGCATGGACGCCGCGCACCGCATGGCCCGGATGGCCGCGGACCGGGTGCCGGGCGCCGTCGTCCTCGGTGACAGCCGCCAACTCCCTTTTCCTGACGGCTCGTTCGACGCCGTGACCACCGTCTGGCTGCTGCATCTGCTGTCCGGACCCGAGGAGGCGTCGGCGGTCGTCGCCGAGTGCGCGCGGGTGCTCAGGCCCGGCGGGGTCTACGTCACCACCGTGGACAAGGCCGCCTCGCACGACGTGCGCAGCGACATCGACGCCGTGCTCGCGCCGCGTCCGGTACTGCCCGCGGTCGACCGGGTCGAGGCCGTCGACGCGTACGCCGGCGAGCACGGGCTCGTGCCGACGGGGCGGGCCCGGTTCCGCGGCCACGGGCAGGGCCGCTCGCCCCGCTCCACCGTCGACGACCTGCGGCGCGGCTGGTTCACCCAGATCGCGCCCGACGGGCCGCTGGCCGCGCGGCTCGCGGAGGGCCTCGCGTCCCTCCCGGACCAGGACACCCCGCGGCCCGATCCGCGGTTCAGCCTGCGGGCGTACCGGAAGCCGGACCGCTTTTTGCGGTAGCGGCAATTTGATTCGCCAGAAACCGGAAATCGGGAGCAGGCTGGTTCCGTCCACATGCGTAGGCGGAACCGGAAGGCGGCACAGGGCTATGGGGCATCACCACGGGCACGGGCAGGGCCAAGGGCACGGACACGGTCACGGGCATGGGCACGACGGCGACATGGACTGGTCCGCCATGGGCGCCATGCTGGAGCGTTACGCCCGCGTCGCCGCGCCGATGTACGGAGAGGTGGCCGCCTGGCTCGGCCGCTGGGTGCCGGAACCCGGCGTCGTCGTCGATGTCGGCAGCGGTCCGGGCGCCGTCTCCTTCTCGCTGGCCGAGTCGTTCCCCAAGGCGCGGATCGTCGCCGCGGACCCCGAGGAGGCCCTTCTGGAGCGCGCCCGGGACCGGGCGGCGCAGGAAGGCCTGACCGACCGCTTCGACACGGTGCGCGCGGCGCTGCCCGATGACATCGACGACGTGCCCGAGGCGGACCTGCTGTGGCTGTGCAGGTCCTTGCATCACGTCGGTGACCAGGGCGCCGCCCTCTCCGCCCTCGCCGGTCGGCTGGCCCCCGGTGGCGCCATCGCCCTCCTGGAGGGCGGCCTGAGCGCCCGCTACCTGCCCCGCGACATCGGCTTCGGCCGCCCCGGCCTGCTGTCCCGCCTTGAGGCGGCCGACGAGGAGTGGTTCGCCGGGATGCGTGAGGGGCTCGACGGCTCGAAGAGTGCCACGGAGGACTGGCCCGCCCTTCTCGCAGGCGCCGGTCTGCGCCACGTGGCCACGCGCAGCTTCCTCCTCGACCTGCCCGCGCCGCTCCCGGAGGACGCCCGCGCCCATGTGGTCACGGAGTTCACCCGCCGCCGCGAGATGCAGGCGGAGCGCCTCGCCCCGGACGACGTCGCCACCTTCGACCGCCTCCTCGACCCGGACGACCCGCAGGGCTTGCACCGGCGCCCCGACCTGTTCCTGCTGACGGCGCAGACCGTGTACGTGGCGGTCAAGGACGCGTAGGAATGATGTTCCGTCAACCCGCCTTGGCCGCAAGGCGGGTTGACGTACGTTCGGGGAGTGCGGGGCCGCCGGGCCCGGCCGGTCGAGCGAGGGGGCGCCCGTGAACGAGCTGGTGCGGTGGGAGTCCGACGAGGGGCCCGTCGTCGTCGAGGTGGACTCCAGGGACCCCGGGTTCAGATCGGTGTCGCGGCGCGGCGAGGCGGGCGGCATCCACGAGGTCGAGGGCCGCTTCGAGTCGGCGCTGAACAATGTGCGCGGCGCCGCGATGTCGGCGCTGCGGACCTTCCGTGACCGGGCGCTGGACCCCGAGACGATCGAGCTCGAGTTCGGCGTCAAGCTCAGCGCGGAGGCGGGAGCGGTGATCGCCAAGACAGCGACGGAGGGGCATCTGACGGTCAAGCTGACGTGGTCGCGGCAGGAAGCAGGGCAGGGCGACGAGACGCGCCCATGAAACGGAGACGCGCCCATGAAACGGAGACGCGCCCATGAAACGGGTGAGCCGCCTCCCCCGGCCTCGGAAGGGGCGGGGGAAGACGGCTCACCGGCCTGACGCGGTCTCGCGGGGCGAGGCTCAGGCCGCGTCGAAGGTCGCCGGGTCGGGACCGATCCGCCGGTCCTCGTTCAGCGCCGAGATCGCCGCCATGTCCTCGGGGTCGAGCTCGAAGCCGAAGACGTCGATGTTCTCCTTGATCCGCGACGGCGTCACGGACTTCGGGATCACGATGTTGCCCAGCTGGATGTGCCAGCGCAGGACGATCTGCGCGGGGGAGCGGCCGTGCTTCTGGGCGATGGCGATGATCGCCGGGACCTCCAGGAGGCCCCTGCCCGAGCCGAGCGGCGACCACGCCTCCGTGGCGATGCCCTGCTCGGCGTGGATCTCGCGCGAGGCGTGCTGCTGCAGATGGGGGTGCAGCTCGATCTGGTTGACGGCCGGGACGATCGACGTCTCGCCGAGCAGCCGCGCCAGGTGGTCGGGGAGGAAGTTCGAGACGCCGATGGACTTCGCGCGGCCGTCGGCGTGGATCTTCTCGAAGGCCTTGTACGTGTCGACGTACGCATCCTTGGACGGCACGGGCCAGTGGATCAGGTACAGATCCACATAGTCGAGGCCGAGCTTCTCCAGCGAGGTGTCGAAGCCGCGCAGGGTCGCGTCGTAGCCCTGGTCGCTGTTCCAGAGCTTCGTCGTGACGAACAGGTCCTCACGAGCGACGCCGGAAGAGGCGATCGCCCTGCCCGTGCCTTCTTCGTTGCCGTAGACGGCAGCGGTGTCGATGCTGCGGTACCCGGCCTCCAGCGCCGTCGCGACGGCCGTCTGGGCCTCGTCGTCCGGAACCTGCCAGACGCCGAAACCGAGCTGGGGCATCTCGACGCCGTTGTTGAGGGTGATCGGGGGAACCTTGCTCACGAGCTCTCGGTCCTTAAGTCGTCGGGTGTCTATGCCCATGGTCAACGATCAGTGGCCGTGCCGCATTCCTGAATGGCCGGATTTCGGAGCGGTGTGGACGCGGGATCGGTCCGGACCATTGACGGTGCCCCGTCATGCCGGGACTCTATTGCACGTCACTGAACCCGGAACACCTATGTGAACGCTACGAGCGCATGGGTTGCCCCGCGCCCCTGTGATCTGTTCCTCGGAGCCTGTCTTTGAACCCCACCTCTTCAGGAAAGGCGGCGCCACGCACATGCACGGGCACAGCACCGATCAGGAGAAGGCCACCCGCGAGCCGGCGCGCCGCGCCGACGACAGCGCCACGGGCTGGCAGACCCCCGAGTACGCGATCGTCGACACCGCGCTCGAAGTCACCGCCTACCGTCTCGCCGACCGGTAGACGCGTCGTGCTCGCCGTCCACGCGGGTGAGGGTGACTGGTACCTGGTCAACACCACGCCCGACATCGGCGACCAGATCGAGGCCGCCCCCGCGCTGCACCCCGGCGCGGGCCAGGACACGCGCCGCGCCCCCGTCGCCGGGGTCGTCCTCACCGACGCCGAACTCGACCACACCCTCGGCCTCGCCCGGCTGCGCGAGGCCCGCGACGGCGTCGAGGTCCTGGCGACGACTCCCGTGCGCGACGCCGTACGCGAGGGGCTGCGCCTCGACACCGTCCTGGAGCCCTATACGCAGGCGCGATGGCGTGAGCTGCCCCTCGGCCGCGGTATGCCGTGGGGGTCGGTCACGGTGCCGGTGTCGTGGATCTGGCGGGAGTCGGACGCCTTCAACCGCTACCGCGGCGAGGTCTGGATGGGTGATTGCTGCCGCGGCTGCGAGCTGCGCACCGTCGACTTCGGGGGCTGCCGCTGCCAGGCGTACGCGCTGACCGGCGACGCCGCCCGCACGGACCCCGCCTGCCACCGCTCGCCCGGCCACGTGGCCGTCCGCGCCCTGGTCGACGGGGCGGCCGACCCCGCGAAGGCCCAGGCCCACTACACGTACCGCACGCACACCGCCGCGGATCCGGCGTCCCCGGCCCGCACCAAGATCCAGGCCCACTCCCAGTAATTACCCGCCCCCGCAAGGGCCTTGAGGCCCTTGAGCCCATCGACTGTCAGGAAAGCTTCCTGACATTGCGGATGTCATCGCAGAGAGGATTCCCCCGATGTCGAACATGTCCCCTCAGGCACGTCGCAGAATCACCGTCGCCCTCGCCGCCGCCGGTGCGCTGACCGGCTCCGCGGCGCTGACCCTGGCCGCCGAGCCGTCCGCGCAGGCCTCGCCCGCCCCCGCCGCGCAGGCGTCCGGCACCATTCACGCGGCCCCCTACGAGTACCTCGGCTGGGGCAACCCGCAGAAGCCCACCGACGTGATGGCCGCGACCGGCGTCAAGTGGTTCACGCTGGCCTTCATCCTGTCCGACGGCGGCTGCAACCCGGCGTGGGACGGCAACCGCCCGCTGAAGGGCGGCTCCGACGAGGCCGCCATCAAGTCCATACGCGGCGCCGGCGGCGACATAGTCGTCTCCGTCGGCGGCTGGAGCGGCGCCAAGCTGGGCGAGAAGTGCGGGAGCGCCACCGCGCTCGCCGGTGCGTACCAAAAGGTCATCGACGCCTACAAGTTGAAGGCCTTCGACATCGACATCGAGGACACCGAGTTCAGCAATGCCACGGTGCGGCAGCGCGTCGTGGACGCCCTGAAGATCGTCAAGTCGAAGAACCCGGGCATCGTCACCTACGTGACCATGGGCACCACCCCGAGCGGCCCCGACGCCACCGGCAAGGACCTCATCAAGCGGGGCGCCGCCGCCGGGCTCGCCAACGACGCCTGGGTGATCATGCCGTTCGACTTCGGCGGACACAGCGGCACCATGGGCGACGCGTCCGTCAGTGCCATGGAGGGCCTCAAGGCCGCGGTCAAGAGCGCCTACGGCTACAGCGACGCCGACGCGTACAAGCACACCGGGATCTCCTCCATGAACGGCAAGACGGACGTGGCGGGCGAGACGGTGACCACGGCGGACTTCAAGAAGATCCTCGCGTACGCCAAGCAGCGCCACATCGCGCGCTTCGCCTTCTGGGCCGTCAACCGCGACCGCGACTGCGGCTCCGGGGGCAGTGCGGGGGACTCCTGCAGCGGCATCGGCCAGTCCCCGTACGACTTCACCAAGATCGTTGCCCAGTACGGGGGGTGAGGCGTCCGGCGGCGGTCAGGGCGAGCCGCTCGCCGGGGTTCCCAGATAGGCGTCCCGCACCTTCGGGTCGGCGCGCACCTCGGCCGGTGTCCCGTGGGCCAGGACCCGGCCGAGGTCGAGGACGACCACGCGGGCGCAGAGCTCCATCACGAAGGCGACGTTGTGCTCGACGAGGAGCACCGCGCAGCCCTCGTCGTCCGCGAGGTGACGGACGACGGCCGCCAGCTGTTGTCGTTCGTCGGCCGTCATTCCGGAAGCGGGCTCGTCCAGGAGCAGCACCCCGGGCGGGTCCGCGACCGCGCGCGCCAGCTCCACCATGCGGGCCTGCCCGACCGGCAGCGCGCCCGCGTACTGCCCGGCCAGCGCGTCCAGGCCGCACGAACGCAGCACCGAAGCGGCCCGTTCGCGCCGTCCGGCCTCGTGCGCGCGCCGGTTCGGCGCGGCCAGCAGATCCGCGGCGAAGCCGCCGCCACCGCCCCGCCACTCCTGTGCGACGACGAGATTGTCGGCGACGGTGAGCTGGCCGAAGAGCTGCTGCCGCTGGAAGGTGCGCCGCATCCCGTGCCGGGCGCGCCACACGGGGGAGCGACGCGTGACGTCCCGCCCGTCGAGCAGCACCCGCCCCCGGTCGGGCCCGCGGATGCCGGACAGGACGTCGAACAGGGTCGTCTTTCCCGCGCCGTTGGGGCCGATGAGCCCGCAGACCTCGCCGCGGCGGACACCGATCCCCACCCCGTCGAGGGCACGGATCCCGCCGAAGCGTACGTCGATGCCCTCGGCCTCCAGGACGTGGTCCCGCTTCCTCATGGCTGCGTCACGCCCTTCGTGGTCGTCGGCCGCCCGTCGCCCGCGGCCATGCCCAGGTACGCCTCCGTGAGCCGGTCCGCCCGCACCTGCGAGCGCGGACCGCACCAGGAGACGCGGCCCTGCGCCAGATACGCCACCGTGTCCGCGACCCCGAGGATCTCGGCGGCCTTCTCCTCGACGAGCAGCAACCCTGCCCCTGCGTCCCGGAGTTCGACCAGCAGTCGGAACACGTCGTCGACGATGCGCGGGGCGAGCCCGAGCGACGGCTCGTCCGCGATCAGCACCTTCGGCGGGCGCTGCAACAGCGGGGCGAGAGCGAGGAGTTGCTGCTCGCCGCCGGAGAGGGAGCCCGCGGGGACCTTGCGCCGTGCCGCGAGTCCCGCGAACCGCTCGTACACGGCGTCCCGTTCGTCCCGGCTCCGCAGGTACAGGGCGAGGTTCTCGTCGATGGTGAGCGAGGGGAAGATGCCGCGGCCCTCGGGGGCGAGGACGACGCCCGCACGGGAGCGGCGGGCGGCGCCTTCGCGGGTGGCGTCGCGCCCGGCGACGTACACATGGCCCCGCGTGGGTGTGAGCAGCCCTGCCGCGGCGAGGCAAGTGGTCGATTTTCCGGCGCCGTTGGGTCCGAGCAGGGCGACGATCTCGCCGGGGTGGACGGTGAGGTCCACTCCGTGGAGCACGGGGGCGCCGTCGTAGCCTGCGTGGAGCCGGTGGAGGACGAGGGCAGGAGGCGGCCCTCCGCCATCGGTTCGGCTGTGGGGTTCTTCCGACGGCCGAGGAGCGTACTCATCCTCGGGAGGCAGGGAGCGCGGCACTACCGGAGCCACCGGAACTCCCCGCGCCCGCCTCCGGTGCATCCGCACCGACACCGCCGCGCAGTACCCGTCCGGGTCGTTGGCCAGCGCCAGCCCCGCGAGACCGAAGAGGATCACCGGGAGGTGGACGGACTCGGTGACGTAGTCCGCCACCAGGTGCGGCACGATCGCGAAGACGAGCCCTGCCACCACCGCGAACTGCGGCCTGCGCACGCCCGCCGCGACCGCGACTGCCAGCCAGATCAGCCCCGTCATCGCGGTGAAGTCGGTCGCGGTGATGCGGGTGTTGAAGGACGCGTACATCACGCCGCCGAACCCCGCGAGCCCCGCCGAGAGCGTGAAGAGCAGCAGCTTCGTGCGGACCACCGAGACGCCGGACGCCATCGCCGCCGCCGGGGCGGACCGCACCGCCAGCATGGCCCGCCCCGACGGCGAGTTCCGCAGCGCGCCGAGCGAGGCCACGGCCGCCGTGACGAGGACGACCATCGCGACGCCCATGGCACGGTCGTCCGAGAGGTCGACGGGGCCGAGGACGGGGCGGGGGATCTCCCAGCCCGTGTCGCCGTTGCGCAGCCACCCCATCTGGAAGAGCACCTGGTCGGCGAGGAAGGCGAGCGCCAGCGTGGCGAGGGCCAGGGAGCGCCCGCCGAGCCGCAGCGCGGGCAGCGCCACGAGCGCGCCGAGGGCCGCCGCCGCGCACGTGCCCACCAGCGCGGCCCCGGCGAACGGCCAGCCGTGGCTCATCAGGAGCCCGGCGACCAGCGCGGCGCCCGTGACGAAGGTGGCCTGTGCGAGCGACACCATCGCGCCGAGCCCCGTCACCACGGTGAACGAGATGAAGACCAGCGAGATCGCGAGCCCCTGCGCGAGGATGCCGCTCCAGAAGGGAGTGGTGACCGTGTAGAAGGAGAGGGCGAGGACGAGCGCGGCCACCGCCCACGGCCCCCACCGGCGGGCCCACGACCGTCCGGCGAGATAGTCGACGGGCGGCGCGTCCACCGCCGCCGTGCCCGCGGTGCGCTGCCGCCGGGTGAGCAGGAGCAGCCCGGCGAACAGGATCAGGAACGGCACGGCCGTACGGAAGCCGGTGATCTTCTCGGCGAAGTCGGCGTAGCCCGCGACGAGGTTCTGCAGCACGCCGAGTCCGAGCCCGCCCGCGAACGCCAGCGGGATCGACAGGAAGCGGCCGAGCACGGCGGCCGTCGCGGAGACGAAGAGGAACAGGGTGAAGTCGTGCGAGGAGAGCCCCAGAAGGGGCGTCGCGAGCACGCCCGCAAGGCCCGCGAGACCGGACGACAGCATCCACGCCACCGATGACAGCCGGTCCGCGCTCATGCCGCGCAGCTCCACGAGGGAACGGTTGTCGACCGCGGCGCGCAGCCTGAGGCCGAGCGGCGTGTGGCGCATCAGGATCCACAGGCCGACGGCGACCACCGCCGTGGCCACCCACGTGATCAGCTGGTCGGAGTCGACGCCGACGCCGTCCATGAGCTGCCAGCTGCGGGCCGGGCTCGGTCCCACGCCCGGCAGCCCGAACTGGTTCTCCGCGGGCTTCACCGGGGCGCCCGCGTCTTCGAGCAGTTCCACCACCCACAGGCCCAGCGCGGGCAGCGCGACGAGCAGGCCGATCGTCGCGACGATCTGCGCGGTCTCGCCGACCCGCGCCAGCTTGCGGAACATCAGCCGGTCCAGGCCCCAGCCGAGGGCGGGTGCCACCACCAGGACGAGGAGCAGCGCCGTCGGCACGGCGGGCCAGCCGAAGCCGGAGTGCAGTTCGTGGAAGGCGAGGGCGCAGAGGTAGGCGGTCGCGCCGTGGGCGAAGTTGAAGAGGCCCGAAGCGGAGTAGGACAGGACGAGGCCCGTGGCGAGCAATGCGTACAGGGCGCCCGATACGAGGCCGCTCAGCACGAATCCGAGGAGGTCCGACATGGCGGCCCGCCCCTACTTGAAGGGGATCGGTTCGTAGCACTTGAAGGGCGACGACACCGCGTACTTCCCGTTCTTGAGCTGGACGAGGGCGCCGCAGCCGAACGACTCCTTCTGCCCCTCGCGCAGCCTGCGGTCGCCGACCATGGTGCCGGTGTCGGAGTAGCCGTCCGCCGCTTTCTGGAAGGAGTCGACGGTGAGGTCCTTGCCCGCCTTCTCGGCGAGGGAGAGGAAGAGGTCGGCGGACATGTAGCCGGTCATCATGTGCATGTTGAACGGCACGTCCTTGCCCGCCGTCTTCGCGATGTCCTTCTTGAACTGCCGCATGTCCGCGCTGTTCTGCTCGAACGGCTGGAAGGACAGGAGTACGTGCACGCCGTCCAGCGCCTTCTTCGTGGCGCTCTTGGCGAGCAGGCCGGGGTCGTAGTCGGTGGGGTCGGTGATGATCCCCTTGAACCCTGCTCGCTTGACGGCCGTGAACAGACCGATGTTGTACGGGGTCTGCATGACGGAGACGACGGCGTCCGGCGCCTTGCCGCCGTCGGAGCGCAGGATCTCCTTCGTGTACGCCGACCAGTCGCTCGGCACGGAGGTGGCGGGGACGGTCGGCTTGGCGTACGTCACCTTGTACCCGGCGGCCGTGAAGGACTGCTTGTAGGTGCGGATGGCGAAGGTGCCCGCGTCGTTGTCGTTGGCGAGGATCGCCACGGACCTGCCCTTGGCGCCGCCCATCACCTTCTTCAGCCCCTCGGGCCAGCTCTGCGTGATCGTGCCGCCGGGCATCGGCACCATGCAGCCGCCGAAGCCGTACATGTAGCTCGGGCCGCAGAAGGGCGGGACGGTGCCCCAGCCGAACGTGGGCACCTGCTGCTTCTGCAGGAAGTCCGCTCCGGAGAAGGTGACCGAGCTCATCGGGGAGATCGCGAAGACCTTCTCCTGCTGGACCAGTTTGCGCGCCGCGGCGAGGTTCTTCCCCGGGTCCTGCCCGTCGTCCTCCGCGCCCAGGTAGTCGATCTTCCGGCCGTGCACGCCGCCCGCCGCGTTGGAGCGCTCGAAGCGGGCCCGCGCGCCGAGGTCGGTGTCCTTCTTGCTGTATCCGCTGGCGGTCGTCATGGAGACGATCCCGCCGACCTTGATGGAGTCGTCGGTCACTCCGCGCACGGAGCTGCCGCCCCCGGCGCCGCCTCCACCGCCCGAACCCCCGCTGTCGGAGGCGGAGTTGCAGGCGGTGGCGAGCAGCAGGGCCGCAGCGGCGGCGGTGATGGTGCGGATCGATCGCGACACGGTCGAGCCCCCTGAAGTCGAAGTGGGGCTGATTCTGTGCGTGACCTGATGAACCGTCAATAAGTGTCACGACGGTATTTGATGGCCCGTCAGAAACGCGTGCCGTGACCGTCCAGGGGGCGGCCGGGAGCTGCCTAGCTGCGGTACAGCGCCTCGACCTCCGCCGAGTACACCGTCTCGATCGCCTTCCGCTTCAGCTTCAGCGACGGCGTCAGCAGGCCGTGCTCCTCGGTGAACTGGTGCGCCAGTATGCGGAACGTACGGATCGATTCGGCCTGGGAGACCAGGGTGTTGGCGGCGACCACGGCCCGCCGCACCTCGGTCTCCAGATCCGGGTCGCGCACCAGGTCGCCGGGGGGCAGCAGCGGCTTGCGGCGCATGGTCAGCCAGTGCTCCACGGCCTCCGAGTCCAGGGTGACGAGCGCGGCGATGTAGGGCCGGTCGTTGCCGACGAGGATGCACTGGGCGACCAGGGGGTGGTCCCGCACCCGCTCCTCCAGCTGGGCGGGCGAGACGCTCTTGCCGCCGGACGTCACCAGGATCTCCTTCTTGCGCCCGGTGATCGTCAGATAGCCGTCCTCGTCGAGCGCGCCGATGTCACCGGTGGCGAGCCAGCCGTCGTGCAGGGTCGAGTCGGTGGCCTTGGGGTTGTTGAGGTAGCCCTGGAAGACGTTGCCGCCGTGCAGCCAGATCTCGCCGTCCTCCGCGATGTGCACGATGGTGCCGGGGATGGCCTGGCCGACCGTGCCGTAGCGGGTGCGCTCGGGCGGGTTGGCGGTCGCCGCCGCCGTCGACTCGGTGAGTCCGTACCCCTCGTAGATCGTCACTCCGGCGCCCGCGAAGAACAGCCCGAGCCGCCGGTCCATGCCGGAGCCGCCCGACATCGCGTGCCGCACCCGGCCGCCCATCGCCTCGCGCACCTTGGAGTAGACGAGCTTGTCGAAGAGCTGGTGCTGCATGCGCAGCCCGGCCGAGGGCCCGGGGCCCGTGCCGAAGGCCCTGGCCTCCATGGCGTCGGCGTACCGCACGGCGCACTCGACGGCCTTGTCGAACGCGCCCGCCTTGCCGTCCTTCTCCGCCTTGCGCCGCGCCGCGTTGAAGACCTTCTCGAAGATGTACGGCACGGCCAGGATGAACGTGGGCCGGAACGCCGCGAGGTCGGGCAGCAGCGCCGCCGCGTTGAGGTTCGGCTGGTGGCCCATCTTGACCCGGCCGCGCACCGCGGCGATCTGGACCATGCGGCCGAAGACGTGGGCGAGGGGCAGGAAGAGCAGCGTGGTCGCCTCGTCGCCGCGCTTGGAGTGGAAGACCGGCTCCCAGCGCCCGACCATCACTTCCGACTCGAACATGAAGTTCTCGTGCGAGATCAGGCAGCCCTTCGGGCGCCCCGTGGTGCCCGACGTGTAGATGATCGTGGCGATCGAGTCGGGGGTGACCGCGCGGCGGTGGCGGTGCACCACGTCGTCGTCGATGTCGCGCCCCGCGGCGTTCAGCTCGTCCACGGCGTCGGCGTCGAGCTGCCAGAGCCTGCGCAGCTGCGGCAGCCGGTCCACGACGGAGCCGATCGTCATCGCGTGGTCCTCGTGCTCGACCATCGCGGCCGACACCTGTGCGTCGTGCAGCATCCACAGGACCTGCTCGGCCGATGAGGTCGGATAGATCGGCACGACCTGGGCGCCGATGGCCCACAGGGAGAAGTCGAAGAGCGTCCACTCGTAGCGGGTGCGGCACATGATGGCGACGCGATCGCCGAACCGGACGCCCTGGGCGATCAACCCCTTGGCGAGGGCGAGCACCTCGTCACGGAACTCGGCCGAGGTGACGTCGTGCCACTGCCCGTCGGTCTTGCGGCCGAACGCGATGCGGAGCGGGTCCTCGAGGGCATGGTCGAACACGGCGTCGGCAAGGCCGCCCACCAGCGGCACCGACGCCATCGGAGGATTCGTGAACTCGCGCAATGATGCTCCTTGTGGCGCTCCGCACAGCGCCGTGACCGTACCCCAAGGCGCGCGCGTGCGGGAGGGGGTCCAGGGACGGGCGGCAGGCGCCATCGGCACTGGTCAGCCGGTCAAAATACGGCCACAAGGGGAAGGGCCGGACAACTTACTTACGCTGGAGTAAGTTTCGGTGGCGTAATCTCCACCGAATCTGTACGCGGCGTGCAGAGATCTCGGCGCGGGGCCGCCGCCCCGATGTGTCCCCACTCGGCGGCTGGAGAGGGTGCACTCGTTCTGGCCCCCCTTCCCACCTGGGGCTTCTCGGAGCGCCCCGCGCGAACAGGCGCGAGGGAACGCCTGTTCGCCGGGTCGGGGCGCTGTCGCCGGGGTGGGGTCGGTGGGGAACTTGTATAGGTCTTCTGACGTTGTACTTCGCATTCCACTATGTGGGCAGGTCCGGGGTGTTTGAGGGGGTTTCGCCGCCACGACGCTGTACGAGCCGCCGCGCCGCCGAAGGAGCCTCCGTGTCCATGTCCGCCGACCCGCCCCGCTCGCCCCTGGTCCTTCCCCGCACCCCCGAGACCCCCCGGGCCGTCGTCCTCCTCCTGCACGGAGGCCGCGAGCACGGCACCTCGACGCCCCCTCCGTGGAACCTGCCGAGCCTGCGGACGCGGCCCTTCGCACGCGCCATCAGGAGGGCGTACGGGGCGCGGGGCGTCGCGGTGGGACAGGTCCGCTATCGCTGTCGCGGCTGGAACGGCGAGCGGGCGGACGCCGCCAAGGACGCCCGTCGCGCGCTCGACGAACTGGCTCCGCGCATCGGGGACGCGCCCGTCGTCCTGGTCGGTCACTCGATGGGCGCCCGCGCCGCCCTGAGCGCGGCGGGCCACCCCTCGGTCCTGGCCGTGGTGGGCCTCGCCCCGTGGTGCCCGACGGGGGAGCCGGTGGCCCAACTGCGGGGTCGCGGCGTCGTGCTGCTGCACGGCGACCGGGACGGGACGACCGACCCCGCCCAGTCCGCGGACTACGTGGCACGGGCGGCGGCAGCCGGGGCGACCGCGGGCCTGGTCCCGATGAGCGGCAGCGGCCACGCGATGCTGCGCAACGCAATCGCCTGGCACGCCCTCACCACGGCAACGGTGGGCGGCCTCCTGGATCTGGGCCCGCTCCCCGACGAGGTGACACGGAGCCTGGACACGCGTCCGGCGGTGTAGCGCGCGGCTGCTGCCGGGGCGATGGCGTTCCGGTCGGCTCCCGTCAGGACGTCGGCCCCGTCGCGTACGCCCGGGTCGCGTAGGCGCGAATGTCCGCGTCGGGGTCCTTCGTCGCGGTGGCGAGGGCCGCCCGGGCCTCGGGGGTGGTGGCGTGGTCGAGGAGGGAGAGGACGGCGGTCTTGCGGACGTCGGCCTCGGGGTCGGCCGACGCCTTGGTGAGGGCGGGGACCGCCGGGCCTGGCGGCGCCGCTCGCAGGGCGGCCGCGGCCCCGGCCCTGACCTGCCAGGCGGGGTCGCCGAGCGCGGCCACGGCCCGTTCGGCATACGGGAGCGGGCAGCCCGTGACCGCGAGCGCCGTCAGTGCGGCCGCCCTGACCAGCGGATCGGAGTCGTCGAGGAGGGGCGCGAGCCGCGACGGCGACGGATCGCGCACCGCCGCGAGAGCGCGGGCCACCGCGACCCTCACCTCGCGGGCCGGGTCGTCCACGGCGGCCGCGAGGCCGTCGGCCGCGTCCACCGACACCAGCGCCCGGACGGCGTGGATGCGGACGTCGATGTCGGTGTCGGCCAGCGCGGCGGCGTACAGCGGGGCGTCCCCGAGCCGCAGCGCCCGCAGGACGTCCACCGCGGCACCCCGCACGGCCGGGTCCGCCACACCGAGCGCCGCCCGCAGACCGGCCCCCAACTCCGGCCCTGCTGGCAGTACTTCGACTAGTTCGCGCAGGGCACCCGCCGAGGCCGCCCGGACCTGAGGGGCGGCGTCCTGGAGCGCCGCGGCGAGCGCGGGCCCCGCACCCGCGGGCACCGTCTCGGCGAGCACGGCGACGGCCGCCGCCCGCACCGATGGCGCGGGGTCCGTGAGGTAGGGGGAGAGGGCGTCCAGGTCGGGGGATTCCTCGGCGAGGGCGAGGAGGGTCAGGAGGGCGGGGTCGGCTGCCGGGGCTCCGGGGGCCACTGAGGGAGGTGTGACTTCGGTTGGCCCCGTCGGCTCGGTGGGCGCCGTCGGGCGTGCGGCAGGCGCGGCGTTCCGCGGTCCCGCCGTCGCCACCGGCACCAGAGCGACCTCGCCGAGGTCCCGCTCCGCCCCGGCCAACGGATCGAACTCCGGCATCGGCACCACGTACGGCTCGACCGGCCGGGCCCTGAACTCCATCGCCCCCGAAGGGGACTTGTACACGTCGAGATGGTGCAGCCAGCCCGCGTCGTCACGCTCCGGATGGTCGAGCCGCTCGTGGTACAGGCCCCAGCGGGACTCGGTCCTCGCCAGCGAGGAGCGCGCCGCCATCTCCGCGCAGTCCCGGATGAACGACACCTCCGCGCACCGCATCAGCTCATGGGCGGTGCGCGCCCCCATCCCGGCGATCTCGCCCGTCATCCGCTCGAACGCCGCGACGGCCAGGGAGAGTTTCGCCCCGGACTTCGGAGGCGCCACGTAGTCGTTCACGAACCGGCGCAGCTTGTACTCGACCTGAGGCTGCGGCGGACCGTCGGGGTGACGCAGCGGCCGGTACACGAGCTCGTGCGCCGCGGCCAGCTGATCGACCGGCAACTCACCCTCGTACGCGCGGAATTGAGAGGCATCCGCCCCGGCCAGGTCACCGAAGACGAACGCGCCGATCATGTAGTTGTGCGGCACGCAGGCCAGGTCACCGGCCGCGTACAGGCGGGGCACGGTGGTGCGCGCCTGTGCGTCGACCCGCACCCCGGACGCCGAGTGCCCGCCGCACAGACCGATCTCCGAGATGTGCATCTCGACGTCGTGCGTGCGGTAGTCGTGGCCGCGGCCCTCGTGGAAGGCGGCGCGCGTGGGCCGCTCCGTCGAGTGCAGGATCGACTCGACGGCGCTGATGGTCTCCTCCGGCAGATGGCTGAGCTTCAGGTACACCGGTGCCCGGTCGGAGGCGAGTTCGGCCGCGAACTCGGCCATCATCTGCCCCGACCAGTAGTCCGACTCCACGAAGCGCTCACCGTGCCGGTTCACCTGGTAGCCGCCGAAGGGGTTGGCGACGTACGCGCACGCCGGGCCGTTGTAGTCCTTGATGAGCGGATTGACCTGGAAGCACTCGATCCCGGTGAGCGCGGCCCCCGCGTGGTACGCCATCGCGTAGCCGTCGCCCGCGTTCGTCGGGTTCTCGTACGTCCCGTAGAGGTAACCGGACGCGGGCAGACCGAGGCGCCCGCAGGCGCCGGTGGCGAGGATCACCGCGCCCGCCCGTACGGTGACGAACTCGCCGGTGCGGGTGTTGAACCCCGCCGCGCCCACCGCGCGCCCCGCCACCGTGAGCACCCGCACCGGCATCACCCGGTTCTCGATGCGGATCCGCTCCCGCATCTCGCGGCGCCGCAGCTGCCGGTAGAGGACCTTCTTCACGTCCTTGCCCTCGGGCATCGGCAGCACGTACGAACCGGAGCGGTGCACCTGGCGGACCGCGTACTCGCCGTGCTCGTCCTTCTCGAACTTCACTCCGTACGACTCCAGGCGCTGGACCATGGCGAAGCCGCGGGTGGCGGTCTGCCGGACCGTGGACTGGTCGACGATGCCGTCGTTGGCGCGGGTGATCTCCGCGACGTAGTCGTCCGGCTCGGCACGGCCGGGGATGACCGCGTTGTTGACGCCGTCCATGCCCATCGCGAGGGCGCCGGAGTGCCGCACGTGCGCCTTCTCCATGAGCAGCACGTCCGCGCCGTGTTCGGCGGCGGTCAGCGCGGCCATGGTGCCCGCGGTGCCGCCGCCGATGACGAGGACGTCGCAGGAGAGTTCGGTCGCGTCGGCGAGGTCGGGGATGGCCAGGGGGGTGTCCACGGGCGCGCCTTTCACGGAGATGCGGGGTACGGGGGAGGGGTGGGGATCAGAGGGAAGAGAGGACGCGGCGGCGGAGTTCGGCGGTGCCGGGTGCGTTGCGTGCGTCCCGCTGCCGGGGGTGCGGGACGTCCAGGACGTCGCCGGAGGAGAGCAGGGCGATCCGGTCGCCGAGGTGCAGCGCCTCGTCCACGTCGTGGGTGACGAAGACGACGGTCGCGCCGGTGCCGCGCAGGATCTCCACGAGCAGGTCCTGCATCCCGGCGCGGGTGTGCGGGTCGAGCGCGCCGAACGGCTCGTCCATGAGGACCGCGCGGGGCCGCGCGGCAAGGGCGCGGGCCAGCTGCACGCGCTGGCGCTGCCCGCCGGAGAGCTGGCGCGGCAGCTTCCGCGCGTGCCCGGCGAGACCGACCCGCGCCAGCCAGGCCTCGGCGGCCCTTCGCCGTTCGGCCCTCGGCACCCGGCGGATGGCGAGGGGGAGTTCGACGTTGGCGCGGACGCTGCGCCACGGCAGCAGGGCGTCCTCCTGGAAGACGAGGGCCCGGTCCGCGGCGGGTCCGACGACGGGCACCCCGTCCTGGGTGACGTGCCCGCCCAGCGGCGGCAGCAGCCCGGAGAGGGTGCGCAGCAGCGTGGACTTGCCGCAGCCGGACGGGCCGAGCACGGCGACGAGTTCGCCCGGCGCGATCCGCAGCCGCACGGTACCGGGCAGCGCCTGGCCCTCGCGGTGGCCGAGCCGCACGTCGTCCAGGGCGAGTTCGGCGCCCTGCCGGGGGAGGGTGCCCACGGGCGGTACGGGGCTCATGCGACGGGCTCCTTGTCGAGGGCCGGGGCCGGGGCGGGGGCGGGGGGGCGGGGCGGCGGCCGGGGGAGCGGCAGCGCGGCGGGCCGCGCGGGCCGGGATCCGCTCGGGCGGGCGGGGCAGCCAGGCGGTGGCGCGGCGGCCGAGGAACTCCACCGCCGTGGAGGTGAGCCAGCCCAGGGCGCCGATGGTCGCCATGCCGACGAAGACGCCGGGATAGTCGACGACCGTGTAGTCCTGCCAGGTGCGGTAGCCGACCCCGTACTCGCCGGAGATCATCTCCGCGGAGATCACACAGATCCATCCGACGCCGATGCCCACGGAGAGCCCGCCGAAGATGCCGGGCAGCGCGCCGGGCAGCACCACCGAGAACAGCACCCGCAGCCGTCCGCCGCCCATGGTGAGCACGGCCTCCTCCCACACCGGCGCGAGCGCGCGCACCGCATGCCGGGTCGAGACCAGGACCGGGAAGAACGCCGCGGTGAAGGTGATGAAGACGATGCCCTGTTCGTTGGTGGGCAGGAGCAGGATCGCGACGGGGACGAGGGCGATCGCCGGGACCGGCCGAGCCACCTCCACCAGCGGGCCGAGCAGGTCGGCCGCCCACCGCGAGCGGGCGACCGCCGTGCCCGCCGCCACCCCGAGGACCGCCGCGAGCAGGAAGCCGATCACGATGCGGCGCAGGCTGTGGACGAGGTCCTGCCAGTAGGGGGCGGTGCCGAGCCGGTCGCCGAAGGCGGCCGCCACCTCGCCGACCGTGGGGAACTGGCCGAAGCGCAGCCACAGTTCGACGTCCAGGGTGGTCAGGAGCTGCCAGAGGCCGAGGGCCGCGGCGAGCGAGGCCACCCGGACCAGTCGGCGGGTGATGGTCATGACGCCAGCTCCACGGCGTCCGCGTAGCCGATGACACGGGCGCCCGGGTGCTGTCCGACGTACGTCTTCGCATGGCTCGGGGTGACGAAGGCCCGCAGGTCGGCACCGTCGGCGACCCACACCGCCCGGTCGGCGAACCAGAGGGTGTCGGTCAGCGCGTCCGGCACGTACGCGGCCCGCACCTCGGAGCTCTTCGCCGACGCGGCGGCCTTGAGGAGGGCCTTCGGGCTGTCGAAGGTACGGGTGGTGTCGCGCCCCTTCAGCCACAGCTCGGACTTGGCGGTACCCGCCTTCGGATGGGCGGGCGCCTGCGCGGCGCGCTTCAGCGGGGCCCGGTCGACGAAGGCGTCCACGTCGACGTCGCCCACCAGATCGGCGTCCTTGAGGATCGGCACGTCCTTCTTCAGCGCGGCGATCAACTCCGGGCGCAGCGCCGGGTCGAAGGTGGCGATGCCGTGGGCGCCGTTGTAGAGGTAGACCACCTCGGCGGGCAGCCCGGTCTCCTCGGCCACCGACTCGGCCGCGGCGACCGGCCGCTCGCGCAGGTAGTCGGTGGCACGGCGCTGCGCCGCGAGGAAGTCGTCGAGGACTCCGGCGTGCTCCTCGGCGAACTCCTCCCGGACGGTGACGCCGTGGAAGGTCGGCAGGTTCAGGTCGGCACTGTCGTAGAGGGCCTTCGCCTTGCCCTCGAATGCCAACTGGCCCGGCCAGGCGACGAATTGGGACAGTGCGTCGACGCTGCCCGCGGTCAGGGCGGACGCCCCCACACTGGGCTGCTGGTTGAGCTTGCGGATGCCCTGCTCCGGGTCGATGCCCGCCTTGTCCAAGGCGCGGATCAGGGTGCCGTCGGCAGCCGATCCGATACTGGTGGACACCTTCTTGCCCCGCAGGTCGGCCAGCGACCGCAGGTCCGAACCGGGCTTGGTGACCACGGTGTTGAGGCCGCCGCGCAGGTTGTAGCCGGTGACCGAGACGAGCCGCGTCGGCTGCCGAAGCTGCTTGCCCCGGGCCGCGTTGATCAGCAGCGGGAAGTCGCCCATCGACCCGATGTCGATCTTCCCTGTGGTCATCTGGGCGGTGATCGGCGCGCCCGTGGCGTAGTCCTGCCACTTCACCTTGTAGGTCTTGCCGTCCTTCTTGCCGCGGGCCGCGAGCTCCTGCTCGAAGTAGCCGAGGGAGCGCAGCAGGGTGCCCGCGGTGACGGTGTTGATGGTCTTCGACTGGTAGCCGACGGTCACCGTCACGGTATTGGAGTCCTCGGCCCCGGCCGCGCCACCGCACGCCGTGACCAGGGGCAGGAGTAGGGCCAGGGGTAGGAGCCGGGCGAGTCCGGCGGAGGGTTTCCCTGTCATGGGAGTCGGGCCTTTCACCTGAGCAGGTAGGGCATGTTGACGGTGACCGCGCCGGTGGGGCACCGGGCCGCGCAGGGGCCGCAGTACCAGCACTCGTCGACGTGCATGTACGCCTTGCCGTTGTCCTCGCGGATCGCGAGCGAGTCGAGCGGGCACATGTCGACGCAGAGGGTGCAGCCGTCGATACAGCGGGACTCGTCGATGGTCACGGGCACGTCGGCGCGCTGCGGGACAACAGGCATGGCTGTCTCCAGGACTCAGGAAGGGGGCGGAAGAGAGTGAGGGTCAGGCGGATCGGCGCAGGACGCCGCTCATCGTGATCCGGTCGCCGCGGAAGCGGATGAACTCCAGGTCCACGGGCCGCCCGTCGGGCAGATGGGTGAGCCGCTCCAGCATCAGGACGGCGCTCCCGCGCGGTGCCTCCAGGACTGCCGCGGAGTGCGCGTCGGCGTTCACGGCCTCCAGCGTCATGTCGGCATGCCCCAGCGGGCCGCCTGTCATCGTCTCCAGAAGGCGGAACACGTCCGTGTTCTCCAGGTCGCAGCCGAGGAGCTCACCGCCCACGTCCATGGGCAGGTACGACAGGTCCAGGGAGAGCGGCAGTCCGTTCAGGCGGCGCAGCCGCTCGATACAGAGCACGTCGGTGTGGTCGGGCACCCCGAGCCTGCGCGCCACCGGCCCCGGCGCGCCGACCGGCCCGACGGTGCGGACCTCGTTGGTGACCCGGCCGTGCTCGTGCAGGGTCTCGGCGAGGCCCTGCAGCCGGTCGAGGGCGTGCGGGTACTTCTCGCACACCACGACGGTGCCGACGCCTGACCTCCGGTCCACGAGCTGCTCGCCGCGCAGCAGGTCGAGGGCCTGCCGTACGGTGTTGCGGCTGGCCCGGTAGTCGGCGGCGATGGCGTCCTCCAACGGCAGGACGCCGCCCGGGAAGCCGCCCGTGAGGATCTGGTGGCGCAGCAGATCGGCGAGTTGCCGGGCCTGGTCCGCACGCAGCCGCCGACGCCGCGCGGCGGCGACCGGAAGCGAGGCGGGGCTGTGTTCGGCTGGCATGGCAGGGAACGTACCGGCGTGGTGGCCGCGGTGGTGTTGCGGCAGCATTGCGCCACCTGACGCGGCCGGGCACACCGCTCTGAGCTGCTGATTTGCCGGGCGATATGCAAGACCCGCCACCCGGATGCCCACAACGTGGACAGTCCGGGCGGCGGATCCGAGACGACGCACCGTCAGTGCGTTCTGCGCGGCACCGTCAGCGCGTTGCCTCCTGAACGTCCGGCCGCCGCTCCGGAGTTCCCGCGGACCGCTCCGATGACGGAGCCCCCGCGGACCGCTCGGCCGACGGAGCTCCCGGTCCGCCCGCGCTCCCCGCCCGGCCCCCCGGCGTACGCACCATCACGAGCACCAGGACACCGGCGACCAGACCCGCCACACCCGCGGCCAGCGACGCCCCGTTGAGCCCCGACGCGAAGGCCGCGCGCACCGCGTGCTCGGGCACCGTGCCGTGCAGGGCCGCCGCGCCGCCGCCCGCGGCGGTGTGCGCCGCCTCGTGGCCGAGCGAGTCCTGCATACGCGTGGTCAGCACCGTCCCGAACAGGGCGACCCCGATCGCGTACCCGAGCTGGCGGAAGGTGTTGACCGCGCCGCCCGCCATCCCGGCGTTCGCCGGCGGCACCGCGGCCAGCGCCGCCCCCGCAAGGCCCGGCGCGACCAGACCGGCGCCGACCCCCGTGAGCGTGAGCCCCGGCGCGAGCGTCCCCCAGGACGACCCGGCGTCCAGCACCGCCATGCACAGCCCGCCCGCCCCGATCAGCAGCAGCCCGACGCCGATGACCAGCCGCGGCGACACCCCGTGCAGCAGCCGCCCGGCGAGCAGCGCCACCACGAACGACGTCGCGGCGAGCGGCAGCAGCACCAGGCTGCCGCGCACCGGACTCATGCCGAGCACGGTCTGCAGCCAGATGGAGAGGTAGGGGACGACGCCGAACGCCGCCCCGTTGTAGCCGACCGCGCCGATCAGCACGCCCGTGAAGGCGGGCTTGCGCAGCAGCCGCAGGTCGAGGAGCGGCTGTGCCACGCGCCGCTCGACCAGGACGAAGCAGAGCAGCGCCAGCGCCGACACCGCGAACGACGTGCCCGCGGCCGCCGACGCCCAGCCGTCCGCCCCGCCGCGCAGCACCCCGTACGTCCCCGCGCCCGCGAAGCACGCGAACGCCGCCGTGCCCGCCCAGTCGACCCGCCGCCCGGCGGGCCCCCGGGACTCCGGCACCAGACGCAGCGTTAGCCAGATCGACACGACGCTCACCGGCAGGTTCACGAAGAAGATCCAGCGCCAGCCGGGCCCCTCCGTCAGGAGTCCGCCCACGATCGGGCCGAGCGCGGCCGACGCCCCGCTCACCGCGCCCCACACGCCGAGCGCGGCCGACCGGTCGCGCCCTTGGTAGGCGGCACCGAGCAGCGGCAGCGTCGTCGCGAGCATCGCCGCCGCCCCAAGACCCTGCACGGCGCGCGCCGCCACCAGCAGGCCCGCGTCCGAGGCGAGCCCGCAGCCCAGCGAGGCGAGGGCGAACAGCGCGGTACCGATGACGTTCAGCCGCCGCCTGCCGAACACGTCGGCCGCGGCGCCGACGCCGAGCAGCAGCGCGGCCAGCGCGAGCGCGTACCCGTCGATGACCCACTGCAGCTCGCTCAGCGAGGCGTCCAGCGCCCCCGCCATGTCGGGCAGCGCCACGATCACGATCGTCACGTCCAGCAGCAGCATGAACGTCCCCAATGACACCGCTGCGAGCGGCCCCCATGTACGCATTTCCCTGTTCCTCCGGCTCCTCGTCACACGCGTCTGCGTGTCCTCGTACGATGAGCCGACGGCGAACGAAACCGGTGCCACGTCGTAGCTGAGTGCACTGATCCGACATGAGAGGGCATCTGGGCGATGGAATCCGAAGTCTTCGACGAGTTGGACCTCAAGCTGCTGCATGCCCTGGAGGTCGACGGCAGGGCACCCTTCAGCCGCATCGCGGGCGTCCTCGGCGTCTCCGACCAGACCGTCGCCCGCCGCTTCCGCCGCCTGCGTGCCGAGGCGGGCCTGCGCATCGTCGGCGTGCGCGACACCCGCAGGCTCGGGCAGGACGAGTGGATGCTGCGGCTGCGCTGTGCGCCCGACGGCGCCGAGGCCATCGCGACCGCCCTGGCCCGCCGCCCCGACACCGCGTGGGTCCACCTCACGTCGGCGGGCACCGAAGTGGTCTGCATGACGGTGCCGCGCACCCAGGGCGACTACGACGACCTGCTCTTCGGCAAGCTCCTGCGCACCCGGAAGCTCGTCGAGATCACCGCTCACCAGCTGATGCACCGCTTCTACGGCGGCCGCACCGGGTGGATCGGCAAGCACCGCCCGCTCTCCGACGCGCAGGTGGCCGCGCTTGCCCCCGCCCATGCCCACGCCGACTCCGCTCACACCGCCCCGGCCCGCATCGCTCCCGAGGACGAGCCCCTGGTCGCCGCCCTCAAGGCCGACGGCCGCGTCACCTACCCCGAACTGCAGCGGCTCACGGGCCGCTCGGAGTCCTCGGTCAAGCGCCGCGTCGCCGCGCTGCTCGGCTCGGGCGCGCTGTACATCGACACCGAGTACGACACCGCGCGCTTCGGCTTCACCACCGCCGCGATGCTCTGGGTCACCGTCGCCCCCGGCGCGCTCGACGCGGTGGGCCGGGCGATGGGCGAGCACCCGGAGATCGCCCACGTCTCCGCGATCACCGGCTCCGCCAACCTGATGGCGAGCGTCCTGACCCGCGACACCGCGGAGCTCTACGCCTACCTGAGCGGCGGGCTCGGCGCCCTCGACGGAGTGCGGCACGTCGAATCGGCACCCTACGTGCGGCGATTCAAGGAGCTCACCTACCCGCGGCCGCTGCGATAGCTCTCCGGGGCTGGTGCCGCCCGCTCGGATGCGCGAATAATCAAAGCACGGCGGCTCTGTCGCCCTCGGGGGGTGGTCGGGTGGTGGCGGCGCGGGACACTGCCGGGGACGGGCACCGGAAGGTGATCCGGGTCGCGGTGGTGGACGAGAACGATATTTTCCGCCGCGGGCTCGTGGCCTGCCTGGAGACCGACGAGATGCTCCTCGTCGCGTACGACGCACGGGACGGGCCCGTCCCGGATGCGGTCGACGTCGTGCTGGCGTCGGTCCGTGCGGCCACGGGCCTCGTGGGGCCCGGGCCGCCGAAGCTGATCTGCGGCGAGCCCGGCTCTCTCGACGGGCGGGCGCCACAAGGACCGGCCGACACGGTGCTCTCGCGCACCGGCCTGACCGAGGAACAGGTGCTGGCCGCCGTCCGCGCCGCCGCGTGCGGTCTGCTGGTGGGGCCGGGGCGGACGCAGACGGCGGCGCGGACCACGGACGCGGCCGTCGGCGGCGCACTGCCCGAGCGCATGTCCGAACGCATGCGGGATGTGCTCCGCCTCCTCGCCGACGGCTACGCGACGCGGGAGATCGCCGAGCGCATCGGATACTCGGAACGGACCGTCAAGAGCGTGGTGCGGCAGACGCAGTGCCGTCTCGGCGCCCGCAACCGTGCGCAGGCGGTGGCGGAGGGCATCCGGCGCGGGATCATCTGACACACCCGCGCCCACGGCTCCGGTCCGTAAGTCCATGTGAACGGCCGCCGCCCGTAAGGGAGTCGGTCTGCACCTCGGGGCAGTGGCCGACCCTTTCGGGGCAGCGACCGGCCGCACGTACCCCGAGGTCGGCCCTTGTGGCCGCTTCTCCCCGGACCGTGCGGGCTGCTCTGCTTGCTGGATGAAACGCGCAGACGTCCCGCTGTGGCTGGACGAGTCGAACGTCATCTTCCGGCGGGGCATGGCCGATTGCCTCGCCGGGGCGGGCTTCACGGTCGACGGGGAGAGCGCGCGGCTGCGGCCGGAGCCCGAACTCGGGGCGGACACGCTGCTGTTGACCGAGGCGGACGGGGCGGGGGCGGGACTCGACGGTGTCGCCCGGCTCGTCGGCGCGCGGCCGGTCGCGCTGCTCGGCGTGCTCGAATCGGCCCGGCCCGAACTCGTGCGCTCCGCGCTGGAACACGGTTTCACGGGGCTGCTCGTCCGCGCCGAGATGACCCCCGACTCCCTGGTCGCCGCGGTCGACGCCGTGGCGTCGGGTGCGGGGTCGCTGCCACCTGCCGTCCTCTCCGGGCTGCTCGCCGGTACCGGGAGCGAACACGTGGGGCTGCGGGCGGCGGCCGCCAAGTTGCTCGCCCGGCGCGAACTCGACGTCCTCAGGCTGCTCGCGGAGGGCAGCAGCACCCGGGAGATCGCCGGTGCGCTCTGCTACTCGGAGCGCACTGTGAAGAACATCGTGCACGACACCCTGGCCAAGCTGAACTGCCGCACGCGGGCCCATGCGGTGGCGATCGTGGTGCGCCAAGGAGCCCTCTGACCTGCTGGCCCGCCCGCTGCCCCTTCGGCTGCCCCGTCGACTCCCCGTGCGACTGCACCGTTGACTGCCCGACCGAATCTCGATCCCGGCCCCGGGGCGGCCTAGCGTCGAGGCACGGCAGAACGGTGAACGGCCCTCCAGGGGAGGCGACATGTGTTGCGCGTACTGGTGGTCGGCTTCGGTGACATCGCGAGGCGGGGAATCAGGTCCATCCTGCGCAACCCCGGAATCCTGCTCATGGAGTGCGGGACCGACGCCGTGACCGCGGTGATGGCGGCGACCCGCCCCGACGCCGTGGTCCTGGAGGCAGGGCCACGCGGCGGCGCCCGCGCGGCGCGGCTGGCGGCCGATGCGCCGGGCACGATCGTGGTGCTCTGTTCGGCGCACCGGGCCGACATGCGAGTGTTCCCGGTGGCGGGCGGCTGCTACACGCGGCCGCTGAGCGCACAGGCACTCATCAACAGCGTGCTGGGTGGGACAGGATGAGCATGCGGATCACCACGTACCGCATCCCGGCGGGCCCGGCAGGCACCGCGCGGACCGTCGGGCACATGAGGTCCCTGATCCTCCAGGGCGCCAAGGACATCACCGTGCGCCGCAGCGCGGTGCGTCTGCTGAAGGCGCAAGGAGTGCGTCCCAAGGACTACCTCGGAGAGATCAGGGCGCTGTTCGAGGGGGTGCGGCGGACGGTCCGTTACACCCGTGACCCGTACCGGGTGGAACTCCTGCACTCCGCACGCCGGATGCTCCAGCTGCGGGCGGGTGACTGTGACGACATGACCATCCTGCTCGGCGCGCTGCTGCAGTCCGTCGGGCACCAGGTCCGCATTGTCCTTGTCGGCCCCGACGCGGGCCGCCCTGGTCTGTTCTCCCACGTGTATCCCGAGGCCGAGTACCGCGGCCGCTGGATCGCGCTGGACGCCACGATGCCGCACCCCATGGGCTGGGCGCCCGACAGCCCGGTGAAGAAGATCGTCCCGCTCCGCACGCGAAGGCGTTCCCTGTCCGGAGCGGAGACCCCGACGAGAGAGGGAAGTGCCATGGACGCAGAGGCGTTGGAGGGCACCCTGGGTCAGCTGCCAGCGGGACCGGCGGCAGAACTGGTCGCGGCCGTAGGCCAGGACGGACTGCCCGCACGCGATCCGCGCGTACGGGCCGTCTGGGCCCTGCTGCGGGCCCGGGGCCTGCTCGGCAGTGACCCGTGGGTGAGTCAAGTGCTCCGCAGGATCTGGCGGACGGGCCTGCCGCAGGGGAACCGGCCGCGCACGGCGGAGAGGCTGGAGGCCGCGCTGCGGTCCGTGGCGGGTTCGGCCGGGGTGGCGACGGAATACCCCGGCCCGTGGAGCACGGCGGTCGTCGGCCCCCGCTATCCCTACGGCTACCGGTACCCGTACGGGGACCGCCCGTGGCGCCCCGGGTACCGACCGCCGTACCGGCCGCCGTACGGACAGCGTCCCTGGCCTCCGGTGTACTCGCCTCCCGTGTACCGGCCGCCCGCCCCGTACGTGCGCGGTCCGCGCCCGGTTCGGTACCGCTGAAATCCGAAGCCGAGATCTGAAGGCCGAGATCTGAAAGCCGAGATCCGAGAGCCGAGATCCGAGAGCCGAAAGGAGAACAATGCGATGGCTCGGGTGACCGGCGTCAAGGAGAAGCTGCACAGCCCTCTCTACGACGCCTTCTTCCTGCGTGACGCACAGGACCGTTTCGAGGACAGGATGACCGACCCGCGCGTCATCCGCTTCTTCGTCGACGTGCAGGACAAGACGCGCCTGGAGACGAACATGCAGGCGTCCGGCGTGCTGCCCAGTCTGAACACCTTCGAGGCGCGGGCGATGCGCGTGGTGATCAGCGACACCGCGCCCTCCCACGAGCATCCGGATCCCTTCATCGCGGATCTGGTGTTCAGCTCCGTGGTGACGCTGCTGGTCGGCGAGAAGGAAGCGATCACGGCGCCGACGTACATGTTCCCCTCCGGCGCCGGGGTGGTGTCGGGCAACGGCTCGTCCCCGCTCAGCCACGGCGTGCCCGACCCGATGGCCACCTTCCGGTTCGCCGAGCCGGTGTTCATCGAACCGCAGCAGAACTTCCGCGTGGAGATGCTCTTCCCGCGCGGGCTGCCCGTGTCCGTCGCGGACGAGACGGGTCCCCGACACCTCTGGGTGGTCCTCGACGGCTACCTGGAGCGCGACGTCCAGTAGGGAGGCACCACACATGTTGCATGACGGATACGAGGGCTACCAGGGCTATGAGGAAGTCGGGGGCTACGACGGCCTCGGCGACGAGGAGTTGATGACCGTACAAGGCCTCGACGGGTACGCGGGGTACGAGGGGTACGGCGGATACGCAGGGTACGAGGGATACGACGGGTATGCCGGGTACGGCGCCTACGACGACCTCGGCCAGTACGAGGACCTGTCACAGTACGAGGACCTCGGCCAGTCCGAAGAACTCGGCCACGCCTACCGGCCGCACGCCCCCCGCACCGCCCGGTGCGTTCCGGGTGAGGTGCGCCAGGGCCGCGACGGACGCCTGTACCAGTGGGTGGAGGGCTACGACGGCCTCGGCTCCCCGGTGGGGTTCTGGTCGCTGCTGCCCGCCATCGCCAAGGCGGTCCTGCCGCTCGCCGCCCGCTATCTGCCCCAGGTGCTGCGAGCCGTCGGCGGCAGTCGCCGGGCGATGCGGCCTGTCGTCCCGGCGCAGGCGCCGGTGCCCTACAGCCTGCCGATGCCGATCCCTCCGGCCGTGCCCGCGCAGCCGTCCACCGAGGAGGACGAGGAGCTGCGCGGCTACGGCGAGGGCGACGAACCGCTCGCCGCCGACGAGGAGCCCGGCATGGGCCGGTACGGCGACTGCGGTGACCGCGGCGACACGGGCGGCGTGGAGGGCTACGTCCGCGAACGGCGCGCCAGGACAAGGAAGTTCCGCCGCCCGGAGCAGGCCCCGGAGCTCTGGCGCCCCATCTGGTGATCCGGAGGTCATGATGCAGGACGACCAGCAGTACGGGCAGGTGCCGGTGCGCAGGCCCGACCCCGGCAACGGGCGCGGGCCATGGGCCCGGCCCTCGCCCAAAGAGATTCCCTACGACCACGTGGCGGTCCTCAGGCTGCGCGGCCGGGCGGGCAACCGGGTCGAGGACACGATCAACATCAGCGTCGACGGGGCGTTCGTCGCCACGTCGATCGGCTACAGCTTCATCCCGGCACCCCCCACGGGCGGCATCATCGAGGGGCAGGCGGTCACCCTGCCGCCGCCCTTCGACGCCCTGGTGGGGGCCGCGTTCAACGACCCGGCGGACGCCGCCCGTTGCTTGTTCGCACGCTTCTGCGGCATCGACTTCACGTACAGCATCATCGACAGCGGCACCGGGCGCGAGCTGCAGAACCGGGCGATCCACAACATCGCGGGCCTCGGCAGTTCCGACGGGGTGCGGCCGTTCAGGCCCATGGCGAAGCCGATGCTCTTCCTGCCCCGCTCCACGATCCGCATCGTCGTCGACGAGGTGTCCGAGGGCCCCCTCTTCGAGGACGCGCAGCTGTTCTTCGTGCTGCACGGCTACAAGATGCTCGGATACCTGCCATGACGCCTGTCACAACGGTCTGCGGCCGGTCCGGCGTGGGCCAGTGCGAGGTCTGCGGGCGTCCCCTGGACGCCCGGGTCTT
The DNA here is from genome assembly GCF_056437465.1 of Streptomyces sp. NPDC042371. Taxonomy (NCBI): domain Bacteria; kingdom Bacillati; phylum Actinomycetota; class Actinomycetes; order Kitasatosporales; family Streptomycetaceae; genus Streptomyces; species Streptomyces sp. NPDC042371. Next base: position 211,650 of record NZ_JBWKAP010000004.1, read on the forward strand.
CGACAGCTCCAGCGTCGTGGCCGCGCCGGGTCCTGGGGAGGAGACCGTGCTCGCGCGGTTCGCGCTGCCCTCGACGCACTGCGGCGTCCTGGAGCACTTCGCGCAGTTCACCGACCGCTTCGCGCGTGACCCGGGGCGGGTGGCGACACCGGGCTACCGGTGGCAGATCCGCAGCGACGTCCAGCCCCTCGACCCGTACCTCTCCTTCGGTCACATCATCAATCCGTGGGGCCTGTCCGGGATTCCGCTCGACATCCGGCTCGCCGAGGGTGCCGTCGTCGAGTTCACCGTCCGCAACACGGGCGCGTCGCGCGCCGACGAACTGACCGAAGTGGGCGGCCGGATCCTCGGGCGGCACTGGTACGACACCCGGTTCGGCGGCGCGCCGGGCCGTCTGTGAGGAGGCGAAGAGCATGGTGTACGTACGAACGCCCGCGGGCGACAGCGGACTTGGGCTCGGTCTGGGGCAGGGCCCGGTGCGGCCGCCGGGGCGCGGCTGCGCGGACGCGGCCCGGTCCGCTGCCGCGCACGATGCCGCGTCGGCGGAGCTGATCGCGCAGCTCAGGTTGCCGATCACCAGTGCGCAGACGGCCCTGCAGGCGTACCGGGCGAACGAACTGCGCAGTCTTTTCAGGCGACTTGACGGGCCAACGGCCCGACGCCTCGCGGGCCGCCTCAACGACCCGGCCGACGACCTCGCGCGGTTCTTCGACTGCGAACTGTCGACGCCCCTCAGGGCGGAGCTGCGGGCCCTTCTCATCCGTCCCCCGGAACCCGCCGCCGTGCCGCCGCCGCAGCCGCTGCCGCGCATCCCGGCCCCGTGGCCAGGACCGGGACTGGGGCCGGGGCCCGGGCCCTGGATACCGGGAGTGCCGCCTCCCGTCCCACCGGCCCCACCGTTCCGCCCGGTGCCACCGAGGCTGCCCGGCTACCCGCCGACGCGCGACGTCTTCGACTTCCGCCGCACCACGGGGCCCGGGATCTCGGTGACGGACCTGCTCCACCGCGCCCGGCAGGTGCTCGACCTGGCCCTTGCGGCAGGCGTGACCGGAGCGGCGGTGGCCGGGCTCGGGGCGGCGCTCACCGGCGCGCAGCAACTGGCCGGGCTGATCGGCGGATCCGGGATCGGCACCGCCCTGATCTTCGAGACGACGACGGGCAAGCTCTCCATGGCGCCGTTCCCGCCCGGTACCGATCCGCACTATCTGACGCTGAGGGCGCAGGCGACCGCGTTGCAGCGCCCGGAGTGGGGGCAACTGGAGCAGCGGCTGCGGGAGGTGGCACGGTTCGAGGACGTGGTGCGCGAGCGGGCCCGTGACGCCCGCGGGCGCTGGCAGAAGCCGGAGCCCGGCGACAAGCCGCCCGGCGCGCCCTTCGAGGACCTGGTGTGCGACCGCGTCCGGCGCGCGTTCCCGTTCTCGGCCCGTTCGGTCCACGTCCGTGCCTTCGTGTTCAAGGAACACCCGACCGGCGGCAGGGGGAACCGGGTGATCATCGACTGTGTGGGCTCCCTCCGGCCCGGTCGAGGGCTCAAGCTCTTCGAGGCGAAGTCGGGCGGCTCGCTGCGGCGGAACCAGGTCTTCGAGTACCCGAGGCTGGCACGGAACGGCGGAGTGATCGTCAGCGACCGCGGCCCCTACCGCGCGGGGCAGCGCATCCCCTTCGGCACCGCGGTCACGATCGTCACGCCCGCCAACATCGACTTCGTCCTGCCACCGTGACATGACCCCCGGCGCCGCCCCCTACGAGATCCTCGCCGACGGCTACGATGCCCTGCTCGGCGACCGCGCCTTCGCCCGGCTGCGACGGTCCTTCGAGCGGCTCGCACACCGCCACGGCCTGGTGTTCCGCTCCGCCGCCGACGTGGGCTGCGGCACCGGAACCTTCGTCGCCCACCTCCGCTCGCGCGGGGTCCACCCGGTGTGGGGCGTGGACCGCTCGCCGCACATGCTGGCCGAGGCGCTCGCCAAGAACCGCGGGAACGGTGCCCGCTTCCTCCTCCAGGACCTGCGCGCCCTGCGGCTCCCGCATCCGGTCGACCTGCTCACTTGCCAGTTCGACACCCTGAACTATCTGCTCGTGCCGTCCGAACTGCGCACCGCCATGGCCGCGTTCGCGCACGCCCTGGAGCCGGGCGGCCACGCGGTCTTCGACGTGATCGTCGGGGACGGCCCGCACGGCGGCCGCGTCCGGCGGGTGCGCGTGGTGCGGGCCGGTAGGCCGTACGAGATCCACGAGCAGCGTGCGTACACCCTCGACGAGGTCGGGGCGGCCCTCGCCGGGAGCGGCCTGCGGCTGCGCGGCGTGCACCGCGTGGCCGAGCCGCGCCCCGGGGGCGGGACGGCCCGCCTGAACTTCGTGGCACGGCGGCGCTGACGGAACGACGAGCCGACGGGCCGACGGGCCGACGGGCCGACGGAAAGCAGCGGAGACCCGCCCCCCCGGTCAGCGTCCGCCCCTCAGCACCCGCCCCCTCACCGCCCACCCCGATGCAGCCGGTCCCCGCCCGCCAGGATCGCCCCCGCCAGCGCGTCCGCCGCGTCCTGGGCCGATGCCCGCCGCTCGCCGTGGAGCAGGACGAAGTCGACGGACCCCAGCTCGGGCAGGCCCGCCCGGTCGGGGACGCGGACCAGGCCCGGCGGGATCAGACCCCGCGAGTGCGCCATCACGCCGAGGCCCGCGCGGGCCGCCGCCACCAGACCGTTGAGGCTGCCGCTCGTGCAGGCCACGCGCCAGGCGCGGCCCCGGCGCTCCAGGGCCTCGAAGGCAAGGGCACGGGTGATGCCGGGCGGGGGATAGACGATCAGCGGCACCGGGCGCTCGGGATCAAGGCGGAGCCGCTCGGCGCCGATCCACACCAGGTCGTCCCGCCACACCAGCTCCCCGCGCGGGTCCTCCGGGCGGCGCTTGGCGAGCACCAGGTCGAGCTTGCCTGCGTCCAGCTGCTTGTGCAGCGTGCCGGAGAGCTCGACCGTCAGCTCCAGGTCGACGTCGGGGTGGTCGTGCCGGAACGACTCCAGGATGTCGGTGAGCCGCGTCAGGACGAAGTCCTCCGACGCCCCGAACCGCAGCCGCCCGCCGAGGCGCTTCCCGGCGAAGAACGTCGCGGCCTGTTCGTGCGCCGCCAGGATCCTGCGGGCGAAGCCGAGCATCGCCTCGCCGTCCTCGGTCAGCTCCACGCTGTGGGTGTCGCGCGTGAACAGCTGCCGCCCGGCCGCGTCCTCCAGGCGGCGCACGTGCTGGCTGACGGTCGACTGGCGCAGGCCGAGGCGGCGGGCGGCCCGCGTGAAGCTCAGCGTCTGGGCCACCGCGAGGAACGTACGGAGCTGCGAAGGGTCGTACACGCGCACCAGCCTAATGCCGCTCATCGCGGAACGTGATGACAGTCAGAGCCGTGTACGGGATTCCCGATCACCCTGATCAGGAGGATCATGGAAAGGGCACGCCCCCACGCCCCGCGCCGAGAGCGGAGCCTCTCGCACCGAGAGCGAGGCCAGACGCACCGAGAGTATGGAGCACCGTGAAACGCCTGAAGTGGCCGTCCTGGATGCCGGTCGACCCGTACATCGTGGCGTTGCTCGCGACCGTGGGCCTCGCGGCCCTGCTGCCCGCCCGCGGCACGTCCGCCGATGTCGCGTCCGGTGCCTCCACCGCCGCCGTCTCGCTGCTCTTCTTCCTCTACGGGTCCCGGCTCTCCACCCGTGAGGCGCTCGACGGGCTCAAGCACTGGCGGCTCCACGTCACGGTCCTGGCCAGCACGTTCGTCGTGTTCCCGCTGCTCGGGCTCGCCGCGAAGGGCCTCGTTCCGTACGTCCTGACGCCCGCGCTCTTCAGCGGTTTCCTCTTCCTCACCCTGGTGCCCTCGACGATCCAGTCGTCCATCGCCTTCACCTCGATGGCCCGCGGCAACGTTCCCGCGGCGATCTGCGCGGGCTCCTTCTCCTCGCTGGCGGGCATCGTGCTCACACCGCTGCTCGCGGCCGCGCTGCTCGGCGACAGCGGGGGCGGGTTCTCCGCCGACTCCCTCCTGAAGATCGTGCTGCAGCTGCTGGTGCCGTTCCTCGCCGGGCAGCTCCTGCGCCGGTGGGTGGGCGGCTTCATCGCCCGCCACAAGAAGATCCTCGGCTATGTCGACCGCGGCTCGATCCTGCTCGTCGTCTACACCGCGTTCAGCGAGGGCATGGTGCAGGGCATCTGGGGCCAGGTGCACCCGGTGCGGCTGCTCGCGCTGCTCGGCGTCGAGGCGGTGCTGCTCGCGGCCATGCTGTCGCTGACCTGGTACGGCGCGAAGCGGCTCGGCTTCGCCCGTGCGGACCGCGTCGCGATCCAGTTCGCCGGGTCGAAGAAGTCCCTGGCCGCCGGGCTGCCCATGGCGAGCGTCCTGTTCGGCGCTGACGCCTCGCTGGCCGTGCTGCCGCTGATGCTCTTCCACCAGATGCAGCTGATGGTCTGCGCGGTCATCGCCAAGCGCCGCTCGCGGGACCCGGAGGAGTTCGTCAGCGAGCCGCCGCGAGCCGCAGCGACACGAACCGCGGTCGGTACAGCGACACGTTCCGCGTGACGTTCGCCTGCGCGTTCGCGGGCGTCGCGTCCAGCCAGTTGATGTCGTAGCTCAGCACGACGCGGCCGTCGCCCGCCCCGCCCCCGGTGAGCGCCGGGTGGGCCTGCGGGTTGTAGGCGGCGGTGTCCTGGCGGGCCGCGCTGTCCTTCGGCAGGGAGGCCTCGAAGGCCTTGGCGGGGCCGTGCCAGGGGCCGGTGGGGGAGCAGGACCAGTACGAGGCGACGGTGGTCAGGCCCTCGGTGCCCGCGGCCATCGTGAACAGCACATACGTCCCCTCGTCCCGCACCACCGTGAACGCGCTGCCCACCCCCTTGCGCTTCCCGTCCCCGAGCACGGCCCGGGGCGTGACGTCGGGCCCCCACTCCTCGCCGTCCCAGTACTCCCACGCCGAGCCGTCCCCGAGGCTGCCGTGCGGGACCCGTGCGACGTACGCGTCCGATGCGGGACGTGCGGTCGCCTGCGCGTCCGTGCCGCCGAAGACGTACGTCCAGTCGCCGTCGTCGACCGTCGTCGTGCCGTACAGGACGCGCTTCTCCGGGTCGCCGACCGACTGCTGGTCGGAGACCTTCGTGATGCCCTCGACCCGCAGGTCGGGCAGCGAGAGCGTGGCGACCTCGGTGGCGACGGGCACGCCGTAGATCCAGGGGCCCTGGCTCGCCATGCGGTTCCACAGCAGGACGCGCACGACCCGCTCGTCCGAGCCGGGCGTGCGGGGCTCGACGCGCGCCGCCACCGGCCAGCGCCACTGCTGGGGCGCGGGGTCGGGGAAGAGCGGCGCGGTGAGGGTGCGCTGCAGCGTGCCCGAACGGGACATCACCACGGCCGAGTTGCGGACCATGGGCGTGTTCGTGTCGCGCCAGGTGTGCGGCTGCCCGGCCGGGTTCGGGGGTGCGTGGATCTGCCCGAGGAAGGTGTCGGAGAACAGCCACAGCACGCGCCCGTCCGGCAGGCGCACGGAGTGGGTGCCGTCGCCGCCGGTCCAGTCGTCGGTGCGCGTCATGTCGTCGCCGTAGCGCGCGAACTCATCGGTGGGCCCGGCCTCGGCGGACGAGGAGGCGACGGTGCGGGGGCGGCATGCCGCATCGCCCTCCCGGTCGTCGTCCGGGAGGGCGATGAGCAGTACGGCCGCGCAGGCCAGGACCAGCGGCAGGACCAGCCAGATCCTGCGGGGCCCCGACGCGGCACGTTCGCGGGCAGGCACGTCCGGGACGTTAGTTGCTGTCGCGCACGCGGTCCATGGGGAGCCGGACGACGGTGTCCCGTGTCACAGGAGCATCACCGGTGCGCAGAGCTTCCACCTCGGCGTCGCTCAACGCCCGGTCGTGCACCCGCACTTCGTCGATCGCTCCGGTGAAGTACGCGCGGCTGTCCATCCGTTGACCGACGTGCACGCCGAACGGCGAGTTGCGGCTGACCGAGCCCGGCACGTCGGCGGCGGAGGTCTGCGTACCGTCGAGGAAGAGCGTCAGGCGGCCGTCGCCGCGGCGCAGCGCGATGTGGTGCCACTCGCCGTCGTTGTACGCGCTCGTCGTGCGCACCGAGGCGGACCTCGGGGGCGCCGCGCCGTCGCGCGTGGTGATGAGGCCGGTGACGCGGTTGCTCGCGGGCTCGCCGCGCAGCCACACCTGCGGCTGGTTGGTGCCTATGCCGCCCATCCACAGCAGGGGCTGCTCACCGGTGGTCGCGGTGTAGCGGAACCACAGGGAGGCCGTGAAGTCCGCGGCCCCGAGCGGGAGTCGGGCGCTGAAGGGGAGCCGCACCGCGTCGTCCGAGCCGTCGAGGGCGAGCGCGCCGCCGAAGCGGCCCGGGGTCACGTCCGCCCCGCCGAGCACCGCGGCGGGACGTGCGCCCGGCGCATGGTCGGGGGTGGTGGGGTCGGGGCCCCTGCGCGGGGTGAGCCAGTCCTCGGTGAAGCGGGCGAAGCGGATCTCGTCGCGCGCGTCGACCGCGCCGCCCTCGTACAGCAGGCCGACGTGCGCGCCGTCGGCCCGCACCAGGTCCGAGTAGCCGGACCAGTCCGTGGTCACCGTGGTGCCGCGGTCGACGCTGTCCCAGGTGCGCCCGCCGTCGTAGGACGAGCGGATCTGCATCGTGCGGCGGCGGTCCGGGTCGCCGGGGCAGGCCAGCAGCATCCGCTTGCCGAACTGGAGCGTGGAGCCCTGCACTTGGGGCGTGTAGAGGTCGGGGATCGCGCGGAAGGGGGCGGTGAAGGTGTCGCCGCCGTCCCGGCTGATCGTGTGGGTGCGGTGGCCCAGGTCCGTGCCGTCCTGCTCGCGGCCGCTGACGTAGACCGCCCCGTCGGGCCGCTCGGTGACGGTCATCTCGGACGGCTTCTGACGGAACGTACCGTCCTGCGGTATCGGGTACGAGTCCGTCGCGCCGATCTTCCAGTGGTCGCCGCCGTCGTCGCTGACGATCAGCGCGGCGTGGTTGGCGGTGACCCGGCTGCCGTCCCACGTCTCGGTGTTGGCGGTGAAGACGAGGCGTCCCGCGTGGCGGCCGCGGGTCAGCTGGATGCCGTGCACGGGACCGGTCGCGTACCAGGAGTTCCAGTTCTCCGGCAGGATCTCCTCGCTCAGGTCGCGCGGCGCGGACCAGCTGAGGCCGTCGTCGTCGCTGTACTGCAGGTGCGGGGTCCGGTCGCACGGCACGTCGCAGTTCTTGCCGTCCGTGCGTCCGGTGTTGTACGTCTCCGCCAGCAGGACGCGGCCGGTCTCGCGGTCCACGACGGGCGCCGGGTTGCCGTGCGTGTCGCCCCCGCCCTCGTTGATCACCTGGAGCGGCCCCCAGGTGCGGCCGCCGTCGTGCGACCGCTTGAGCACCAGGTCTATGTCGCCCGCGTCGCTGCAGTCGTTGACCCGGCCCTCCGCGAAGGCGAGCAGGGTGCCCTGCGTCGTCCGCACCACGGCGGGGATGCGGTAGCAGGCGTAGCCGGGATCCTGGGAGGCCTTGAACAGCACCTGCTGCTCGAACGGCGCGGTCCGCGCGGGCGCCGCGCGCAGTGCCTGCGCCGCGGGCGCGGGCAGCAGGGCGCCGACGGCGACCAGGGTCAGGGCGGCGGTGGCGGTACGGAGCGATCTGAGGCGTACGCGGAGGCTCGATGGCATGGTGCGGTCCGCCTTTCGTGGCGACGGCGACTCATGGCGCGTCCTGAAGATGGCGTGCGGGATGTGGAGTCGTGAGTACGTGGCGTCCTTCGTGCGTGGCGTCCTGACATCCTGACATCCCATGTCCACGTTCCGACGCAGACGCTACTTGGGGTCACCCGCACCCCACAAGAAGTGCGCATCAAGGGATCAGGACGACCTTGCCCCGATTGCTCCGGCCCTCGATCACCGCGTGCGCCTTCGCCGCGTCCTCCAGGGCGAACTCCGCATGCACGGCCACGCGCAGGGCGCCCGCCGCGTGCAGCTCCCACAGCTCCCGCCGCCACGCCTCGTACAGCTCCGGCCGCCCCCGCGCGATCAGCGCCATCTGGAAGCCGATGACGGCCTTGGCGCCGACGAGCAGGTCGTACGCCGCCACCGTGCCGCCGCCCGAGCTGTAGGCCACTAGCCGTCCGTGCGGGGCCAGGGCCCTGACGGCGGGCGTCAGGAGGTCGCCGCCGACCGCGTCCAGGACGTAGTCGACCGGTTCGCCCCACCCCTTCTGGTCGTACGTGATGACGTCGTCGGCGCCGAGCCCGCGCACGAAGTCCGCCTTGCCGGGGTCGGAGACGGCGGCCACCACGCGTGAGGCACCCTTCAACTTCGCGAGCTGCAGGGCGAGATGCCCGACGCCGCTCGCGGCCGCCGTGACGAGCGCGGACTCGCCGGGTGCGGGCCGCGCGGCTTGGAGCGCCCCGTACGCCACGAGGCCGGAGCGGACCAGCGCGACCGCGTCGACGGCGCTTGCCCCGTCCGGGACGGGGGAGGCCATCGCGGCGTGGAGCACGGCGTAGTCGGCGTAGCCGTGCCCGAAGACCAGGCCGGTGACGCGGTCGCCCGGCACGTGGCCGCCGACCCCTTCGCCGAGCGCGACGACCTCACCGGCGACCTCGCCCCCGAGAGGGATCGGCTCGCGGTCTTCGCCGACCTTGCGGACGACGGGAAGGGTGACGCCGACCGCCTCCACGCGCACGAGGAGCTCGCCGGGGCCCGGCGCGGGCACGGGCGCGTCCTCCAGGAACAGGACTTCGGGGCCACCGCTGTGTTCGTACCGGACACGACGCATCGGCACCACCTCCAGATGCAGGGGATCGTTGGGAGACCCAACGATAAGTGCATGGTCGTGGGGAAGTCCAACGATTCTTTGGCTACGCTTCCCCCATGGCCACGACACCGCCCGCCCCCAGCACCATCCGCACCCTCCCCAGCTGGCTGCTCGGCCGCGCGGCAGCCCGCGGGCGCGGCCTGGTCGCCGACGCGCTGGCCCGCGAGGGACTCAAGATGTGGCACCACGTGGTGCTCTCCGCCGTCGCGGACCTGGGCCCCGTCGCCCAGGCGGAGCTCGGCCGCAGCGTCTCGCTCGACCCGAAGGACATGGTCGGCGTCATCAACGACCTGGCGGCCGAAGACCTCGTCGAGCGCGCCCCAGACCCCCGCGACCGCCGCAAGAACGCCATCACCATCACGGCGCGCGGCAGGCGCACCGTCACACGCTGCGCGGAGGCGGCCGAACAGGCCAACGCCGAACTCCTCGCCCCCCTCTCGCCCGACGAGCGGAAGCGGTTCATGGAGCTGCTCGGCCGGATCTCGGGGGTTGGGGAGTCGGCCTGACGCCGCGGTACCGGGGCGCCGCCGCCGTGCGGCGGGGAGCCCGGATCAGCCCTGGGCGGCCGCGGTCCGCAGGGCGACGCGGTGCTCGCCCGCGTACACGTTCATGGAGGAGCCCCGCAGGAAACCGATCAGCGTGAGCCCGGTCTCGGCGGCCAGGTCGACGGCGAGCGAGGACGGCGCGGAGACCGCCGCGAGCATCGGAATGCCCGCCATCACCGCCTTCTGGGCGAGCTCGAAGGAGGCACGGCCCGAGACGAGCAGGATCGCGCGGGACAGCGGCAGGTCCCCGTTCTGCAGGGCACGCCCGACGAGCTTGTCGACGGCGTTGTGCCGCCCCACGTCCTCCCTTGTGTCGAGCAGGTCGCCCTCTTCGGAGAATAGCGCCGCCCCGTGCAGACCACCGGTCCTGTCGAAGACCCGCTGCGCGGCGCGCAGCCGGTCGGGGAGGCTCGCGAGCAGTTCGGTCCCGACCCGGACCGGGGGAGCGTCGGCGATCGGGAAGCGGGCAGTCGTGCGGACCGCGTCCAGGCTCGCCTTGCCGCACAGGCCGCAGGACGAGGTCGTGTAGACGTTGCGTTCGAGGGTGATGTCGGGGAGCACCACGCCGGGGGCGGTCTTCACGTCGACGACGTTGTAGGTGTTCGAACCGTCATCGCGGGCCCCCGCGCAGTACACGATCGACTGCAGCTCGTCCGCCGCGCCCAGCACGCCCTCGCTCACCAGGAAACCGGCCGCGAGCGCGAAGTCGTCACCGGGCGTGCGCATGGTGATGGCGAGCGGCTTGCCGTTCAGCCGGATCTCCAGGGGTTCCTCGGCGACGAGGGTGTCGGGCCGCTCCGAGACGTGCCCGTCCCGGATCCGGATCACCTTGCGTCGCTCCGTGACTCGTCCCATGTCTTGATCAGTCCCGGTTCTGTACGTGCTGGTAGCCGAAGCGGCCCTTGATGCAGAGATTGCCGTGGGTCACCGGATTGTCGTGCGGGGAGGTGACCTTCACGATGTCATTGTCCTGCACGTGGAGGGTCGGGCCGCAGCCGACTCCGCCGGCGAGGCGCCGCTCCACCGAGATGTCGGGCCTGCAGCCGAGCGCCGTGGCGACGGCGAGCGTCTCGTTCATCATGATCTCGATGACGCGCCGGGTGCCGCCGTGTCGGCACATCTCGCCCATCGTGGCGCGGGCGAGGGCGCTGATCGGGTTGAAGGAGATGTTGCCGAGCAGCTTGATCCAGATGTCGCCGCGCAGCTTCGGTTCGACCGGGCACTTGAGGCCGCCCGCCACCATGGCCTCGCTGAAGGCCGCGCAACGGCCGGGCGGGTCCGGTCGGGCTCGCCCACGGAGAAGCGGGTGCCCTCCAAGTGGCGCGCGACGCCCGAGCCGCCGGGCCGGTGGAAGTGCCACCAGGGGATGCCGTTCTGTGCGGCGACGACGGCGGTGCTCCCGCGCAGGAGCGGTTCGATCAGCGGTCCGCATGCCGCGTACGAGGTGGCCTTCAGGCCCAGGAAGACGAAGTCGACCGGCCCGATCTCGGCCGGGTCCGCGGTGGCGCGGGCCCGCGCGGTGAAGTCCCCGCGCGGGCTCAGCACCCTTACTCCGTGCTGCCTCATGGCCGTCAGATGCGGTCCACGGGCGACGAGATGGACGTCGGCGCCCGCGCGGTGCAGCGCGGCTCCGACGCAGGCGCCGATCGCACCAGCATCGAGGACTGCGACTTTCACGGTGGGTCGCTCCGTTCGGTCGAGGGATCCGAGGAACGTGCGTCGTGGGGCGTAAGTCAGAGGAACGTACATCGACGAACGTATGGAGAATTTCGCCGACGAAATATTGTCTACAGTATGGAAGTTGGGTGGGCAAGGGTTCGTGCGGGTTCCCAACCCCTCGACTTCTTCCTATGGTTCGGGATCATGAGGCCCCCCGTCGCACCCCCTGGATGGTCCCGCTGGCTCGTGCCCCCCGCCGCGCTCTCGGTGCACCTCTCCATCGGCCAGGCCTACGCCTGGAGCGTGTTCAAACCGCCCCTCGAATCCGCCCTCGACCTCAGCGGCACCCAGAGCGCCCTGCCCTTCCAGCTCGGCATCGTCATGCTCGGCCTCTCCGCCGCGTTCGGCGGCACGCTGGTCGAGCGCAACGGCCCGCGCTGGGCCATGGCCGTCGCCCTCACCTGCTTCTCCTCCGGCTTCCTGATCGCCGCCCTCGGCGCTGCGATGAGCCAGTACTGGCTCATCGTGTTCGGCTACGGCTTCGTCGGCGGGATCGGCCTCGGCATCGGCTACATCTCACCCGTCTCCACGCTGATCAAGTGGTTCCCCGACCGGCCGGGCATGGCCACCGGCATCGCGATCATGGGCTTCGGCGGTGGCGCGCTCATCGCCTCGCCGTGGAGCGCGCAGATGCTGGACTCCTTCGGCACGGACCCGGACGGCATCGCGCTCGCGTTCCTCGTGCACGGCCTCACCTACGCCGTCTTCATGGCGCTCGGCGTGTTCCTGGTGCGCGTGCCGCGGACGGAGGGCGCGCACCGGCCGGGCGGCCCCGGTGTGCTGGACGGGCCGCAGGTCTCGGCGGCGCGGGCCGTGCGCACCCCGCAGTTCTGGTGCCTGTGGGTCGTCCTGTGCATGAACGTGACCGCCGGGATCGGCATCCTGGAGAAGGCCGCCCCGATGATCACGGACTTCTTCGCGGACACCGGGACGCCCGTGTCGGTCTCCGCCGCGGCGGGCTTCGTCGCCCTGCTCTCGGCCGCGAACATGGCAGGCCGCATCGGCTGGTCGTCGGCATCCGACCTGATCGGCCGCAAGAACGTCTACCGCGTCTACCTCGGCGCGGGCGCGCTCATGTACCTGCTGATCGCACGCTTCGGGGACACCTCGAAACCGCTGTTCATCTGCTGTGCGCTGGTGATCCTCTCCTTCTACGGAGGGGGCTTCGCGACGATCCCCGCGTATCTGAAGGACCTCTTCGGCACCTACCAGGTAGGCGCCATCCACGGCAGGCTGCTCACCGCGTGGTCGACGGCGGGCGTCCTCGGACCGCTGATCGTGAACCGGGTCGCCGACCACCAGGAGGAGGCGGGCAAGCACGGCTCGGGCCTCTACGGCCTCTCCTTCGCGATCATGATCGGACTCCTCGTCGTGGGCTTCGTCGCGAACGAGCTGGTCAGGCCCGTCCACCCCCGCCACCACATCCCCGTCCCGAGGGAGGCCGCCGATGACCACACCGCCGAGCACACCGCCAAGTAATCGCCGCGCATTGACCGTGTTCGCCTGGCTCTGGGTGGGTATCCCGCTCGGATACGGGGTCTATGAACTCGTACACAAGGTCACACAGCTCTTCAGAGGGTGACCAGATCATGAGAAGCATCCAAACCCTGCGCTCCTTTCCTGTCGCATTACGTGCATCGTTACTCGTGAGTCGCTGACCAAACTGGAGGGTCCCGTATCTTCGGCACAAGGGGGACCCGTACATGCACGGCTCGCGCATCGCCGCCGTCGGCCACTACCAGCCCGCCAGGATCCTCACCAATGAGGAACTGACGGCCAAGGTCGACACCAGCGACGAGTGGATCCGGTCCCGGGTGGGCATCCGCACCCGCCACATCGCGGGCCCGGAGGAGCCGGTCGACGAGCTGGCCGCGCAGGCGGGCGGCAAGGCCCTGGCCGCCGCGGGCCTGACCCCCGAGGCGATCGACCTCATCGTGGTCGCCACCTCCACGGCCATCAACCGCTCGCCGAACATGGCCGCACGGGTCGCCGCGCGCCTCGGCGTCCCGGGACCGGCCGCCCTGGACCTCAACGTCGTGTGCGCGGGCTTCACCCATGCGCTGGCCACCGCCGACCACACCCTGCGGGCCGGTGCGGCCACCCGTGCCCTGGTCATCGGCGCGGACAAGATGTCCGAGGTCACCGACTGGACGGACCGCACCACCTGCGTCCTGACCGGCGACGGCGCGGGCGCGGTCGTCCTGGAGACGTGCGGGCCCGACGAGCAGCCCGGCATCGGCCCCGTGCTCTGGGGCTCGGTGCCCGAGATGGGCAATGCCGTGCGCATCGAGGGCACGCCGCCCCGCTTCGCGCAGGAGGGCCAGAGCGTCTACCGCTGGGCGACGACCCAGCTGCCCCCGCTCGCCCGCGCGGCCTGCGAGCGCGCCGGGCTCACCCCTGCCGACCTCGCCGGGGTCGTCCTGCACCAGGCCAACCTCCGGATCATCGAGCCCCTCGCCGAGCGCATCGGCGCGGTCAACGCGGTCGTCGCGCGCGATGTCGTCGACTCCGGCAACACCTCGGCGGGCAGCATCCCGATGGCGCTGTCCAAGCTCGTGGAGCGCGGCGAGATCCGTTCCGGGGACCCGGTCCTGCTCTTCGGCTTCGGCGGCAACCTCTCGTACGCGGGGCAGGTCGTGCGGTGCCCGTGACGTCGCGTGGTGCCCGTGACGTCGTGCTGCGCCCATGAAAGAGTCACGTACCGCTGTGTGATCGGCCCAACTCCCCCTGGTGCTGGCCCCTGTAGCTCGTAGACTGTAGACAAAAGGCAATCTTCGAGGAGGGGGCCGCGATGTTGTCCACAGGACTGCCGCCGGGGGCGGTGCCCAAGCTCGAACGGCCGGGTCCGCTCAGAGAGCGGGTCTACGAGGCCCTGCTCGAACTGATCACGACCCGTTCGCTGCAGCCCGGCCAGCACCTCGTCGAGAGCGAGCTGGCCGGGCACCTCGGCGTCTCGCGGCAGCCGGTGCGCGAAGCGCTGCAGCGGCTCAACACCGAGGGGTGGGTGGACCTGCGGCCCGCCCAGGGCGCGTTCGTGCACGAGCCCACCGAGGAGGAGGCGGACCAACTCCTCACCGTCCGCACCCTGCTGGAGGCCGAGGCCGCCCGGCTCGCCGCCGCGAACGCCGGCCTCGCGGGCATCGCGGAGCTCGACGCGCTCTGCACCAGGGGCGAGCAGGCCGTGGCCGACGGTGACGTGGACCAGGTGGTCACCCTGAATGCCGCCTTCCACGCCAAGGTGATGGAACTCGCGGGAAACGTGGTCCTCGCCGAGCTCGCCGGGCAGGTGGACCGCAGGGTCCGCTGGTACTACACGCCGGTGGCCCGGCAGCGCGGCAGGCAGTCCTGGCTGGAGCACCGCGAGTTGATCGCGGCGATCGCCGAGCGCGACGAGCGCCGCGCAACGGACGTCATGCGGGCCCACACCGAGCACACCAGGCAGACGTACCACCAGCGCGACCAGGGCTGAGCACCGCCTGGGTCTGCGTCGTCTGTCCCACGAGCCGCCCTTCGACTCCACCGTCAGGCGGCGCGGGGACCACGTCGAGCAGCCGGGTGCGCGATGCACACGCCAAGTACCGTCGGCAGACCGGGAGGAGCGAGATGAGTACGCACCACCGCATACGCCCCGCGATCGGCGAAGACATGCCGGTGGCCGTGAACACCCTCGCCAGGGCCTTCGCCGACTATCCCTTCACCCGGCACGTCGTCGCGGCCGACGACCACCACCAGCGGGTTCGCCGCTTCCAGGAGCTCTTCCTCAAGCGCATCGGGATGGTCTACGGACGGGTCTGGGTCGCGGGCGCGGGCCGCGCCGTCGCCGTGTGGACCACCCCTGACCGGGACCCGGGGCCCGGCTTCGCCGCGATCGGCCCGCTCGTCGGCGAGCTCGCGGGCGACCGCGCGCCCTGGTTCGCGTCGGCGGACCGCGCGCTCCAGCCGTACCGGCCCCGGTACCCCGCCTGGTATCTCGCCGCGGTCGGCGTCGACCCGGACGAGCAGGGCAAGGGGCTCGGCGGCGCGGTGATCAGACCCGGCCTCGACGCCGCCGACCGTGCCGGATTCCCCTGCTTCCTGGAGACCTCGACGGAACAGAACGTGGCGTTCTACGAGCGCCTCGGCTTCACCGTCACGGCGGACGTCCCGCTGCCGGACAACGGCCCGCGCACCTGGTGCATGCTCCGGCAGCCCGCGTAGCCGCAGACCTCCAGACTCCTTTGTCCTGTGACTGGAGAAAGTCATGGGTAATTCCCGCGCAACTTCTTCCCAGTCCCGGCAGGCACTGCTACGTTCCCCTCGAAAGCTTGAAAGAAGCCCTGAGGCGAAGGCGTCGGCGACAACCGCGCACCAGCCCGCGGGCAACGGCATGGGAAGCCCGATGAGGCGGGGAGGGGCGCGTGAGACGTATGACGGCTCGACCCGCCAACACGCACCAGGCGCGGCTGTTGCGCCTGTTGCGTGACGGAGGACCCAACTCCCGCGCCCAGCTGGGCGATCAGGTCGATCTCTCGCGGTCCAAACTGGCTGTGGAGGTCGACCGGCTCCTGGAGACCGGACTCGTGGTCGCTGACGGACTCGCCGCCTCGCGCGGCGGCCGCCGCTCCCACAACATCCGCCTGGCCCCGGCCCTCCGCTTCCTCGGCGTGGACATCGGCGCGACCTCGGTCGACGTCGCGGTGACCAACGCCGAGCTGGAGGTCCTCGGCCACATCAACCAGCCCATGGACGTGCGCGAAGGCCCGGTCGCGGTCTTCGAGCAGGTCCTCGCCATGGCGGCCAAGCTCAAGGCCTCCGGGCTCGCGGAAGGGTTCGACGGCGCCGGTATCGGCGTCCCGGGTCCCGTCCGCTTCCCGGAGGGCGTGCCGGTCGCCCCGCCGATCATGCCGGGGTGGGACGGCTTTCCCGTCAGGGAGGCCCTCAGTCAGGACCTCGGCTGCCCCGTCATGGTCGACAACGACGTGAACCTCATGGCGATGGGGGAGCAGCACGCGGGCGTCGCACGCTCCGTGGCCGACTTCCTCTGCGTCAAGATCGGCACGGGCATAGGGTGCGGCATCGTCGTCGGCGGTGAGGTCTACCGCGGTACGACGGGCAGCGCCGGCGACATCGGCCACATCCAGTCCGAACCGGACGGACGCCCCTGCGCCTGCGGCAACAAGGGCTGCCTGGAAGCCTATTTCAGCGGCGCGGCGCTCGCCCGCGACGCCGAGGAGGCGGCCAGGGAGGGACGTTCGGCGGAGCTCGCCACGCGGCTCGACGAGGCGGGACGGCTCAGCGCCGTCGACGTCGCGGCGGCCGCAGCCGCGGGTGACGCCACCGCACTCGACCTCATCCGCGAGGGCGGCAACCGCACCGGCCAGGTCATCGCGGGCCTCGTCAGCTTCTTCAACCCCGGCCTCGTGGTGATCGGCGGCGGTGTGACCGGCCTCGGCCACACGCTGCTCGCCGCGATCCGCACCCAGGTCTACCGCCAGTCGCTGCCCTTGGCGACCGGCAACCTCCCCATCGTCCTGGGCGAGTTGGGCCCCACCGCCGGAGTCATCGGCGGCGCCCGCCTCATCAGCGACCACCTCTTCTCACCGGCCTGACCGTCACGTACACCACGTACGCCACGCACGGAACGTAGCGCCACCTCATCCGGCACAGCGCCCTGCTCCGCCCTGCGCTGTTCCGGCCCGCACCACACAACCGGCTCCGCCCTGCCCTGCATCAGCCTGCCCTGAATCCGCCCTGCCCTGCTGCGATCGCCGCCGAGGGGAACCGTCATGGCACAAGAACCACCGCTGCTCACCATGTCCGGCATCACCAAGTCGTTCCCCGGAGTCCGTGCCCTCGACGGCGTCGACCTCCAGGTCCAGGCCGGGGAGGTGCACTGCCTCCTCGGCCAGAACGGCGCCGGGAAGTCCACCCTCATCAAGGTCCTCGCCGGCGCCCACCAGCCCGACGGCGGCGAGATCACCTGGCGCGGCGAGCGCACCACGCTGCGCTCGCCGATCGCCGCCATGCGGCTCGGCATCGCCACCATCTACCAGGAACTCGACTTGGTGGAAGGTCTTTCCGTCGCCGAGAACGTCCATCTCGGGCATGAGCCGACCGCCGCCGGATTCGTGGTCCGCGGCCGGGCCGCCCGGGCATCAACTGCCGCTCTGCTCAAGCGACTCGGGCATGCCGAGATCGATCCTGGCCGACTGGTCGGCGAGCTCTCCGCGGCCCAGCAGCAGATCGTCTCGATGGCCCGCGCGCTCTCGCACGAGGTGCGCCTCATCGTCATGGACGAGCCGTCCGCCGCCCTCGACCCCGACGAGGTCGACAACCTCTTCCGCATCGTCGCCGACCTCACGGCCGACGGTGTCGCCGTGGTCTACATCTCCCACCGGCTGGAGGAGATCCGTCGCATCGGCGACCGAGTCACCGTCCTCAAGGACGGCCGTGCCGTCGCGGGCGGACTCCCCGCGGAGTCCACGCCGACCAAGGACGTCGTGGCGCTGATGACCGGCCGCAATGTCGAGTACGTTTTCCCCGACCGGCCCGTCGAACCGCCCACCGCGCAACCGGTGTTGACCGTCCGCGGCCTCTCCAGGCACGGCGAGTTCGAACCCATCGACCTCGATCTGCGCCCCGGCGAGATCGTGGGCCTCGCCGGACTCGTCGGCTCGGGACGCTCCGAGATCCTGGAGACGATCTACGGCGCGCGCAAGCCCAGCACGGGCCAAGTGGCCGTCGATGGAGCGACGTTGCGCCCCGGAAGCGTCCGGGCCGCCGTCCGTGCGGGGCTCGGCCTCGCCCCCGAGGAGCGCAAGGCGCAGGCCCTGCTCATGCTGGAGTCCGTCACCCGCAACGTGTCGGTCTCCTCCATGTCCCGCTTCTCGTACGGCGGCTGGCTCGACCGGGGCGCCGAACGGGAGGCCGCACGTGCGGCGACGCGCGAGCTCTCGCTCCGCCCCGACCAGCCCACGGCCCCTGTCCGCACCCTCTCCGGCGGCAACCAGCAGAAGGCCGTCCTGGCCCGCTGGCTGCTGCGCGGCTGCCGCGTCCTGCTGCTCGACGAGCCGACCCGCGGCGTCGACGTCGGCGCCCGCGCCGAGCTGTACGCGGTCATCCGCCGCCTCGCCGACGAAGGCCTGGCCGTGCTGCTCGTCTCCAGCGAAGTGCCCGAAGTGCTCGGCCTCGCCGACCGCGTCCTGGTGCTCCGCGAGGGCCGCGTCGTCCACACCGCCCCCGCCCGTGAACTCGATGAACACCGCGTACTCGACCTCGTCCTTGAAGGGAGCCCGGCGGCATGACCCAGCCAGCCCCGGCGGCCGAGGCCGCCACCCACAAGAGCACCCCCGCAGACGGCGGCAGCCCGTGGCGCGCCGCGGTGGCCCGCGCCGACGTGCGGACGCTCTCGCTGCTCGGCGTGCTCGCCGTGCTGATCGCGATCGGCGGCATCACCCAGCCCGACTCGTTCCTCGACACCGACAACGTCCAGCTGATCCTCACCCAGGCGTCCGTCATCGGCGTGGTCACCGTCGGCATGACGTTCGTGATCATCTCCGGCGGCATCGACCTGTCGGTCGGCGCGATCGTCGCGCTCGCCTCGGTGTGGGCGACGACGGTCGCCACCCAGGACTTCGGCTTCGCAGGCATCCTCTTCACTGCCGTGATCGTCGGCATGGGGTGCGGCCTGGTGAACGGCCTGCTCGTCGCGTACGGCGCGATCGTGCCGTTCATCGCCACCCTCGCCATGCTGGCTGCGGGTCGCGGCCTCGCCCTGCAGATCACCGACGGCAAGACCCAAATGGTCACCGTCGAAGGGGTGTTGAAGCTCGGCGAGCGTGACTCGTACATCCTCGGCATCCCGCCGCTTGTCCTGGTCTTCGCCGCCGTCACCGTGGTCGGCTGGCTGCTCCTGAACCGCACCACCTTCGGCCGCCGCTCGGTCGCCGTCGGCGGCAACGCGGAAGCGGCCCGGCTTGCAGGCATCGACGTCCGCAGGCAGCGGCTCTACCTGTATCTGCTCTCCGGCCTGTGCTGCGGCATCGCGGCCTTCCTGCTGATCATCCTCTCCGGCTCCGGCCAGAACACCAACGGCAACCTGTACGAACTCGACGCCATCGCGGCAGTGATCATCGGCGGCACCCTGCTCACCGGCGGCCGCGGCACCATCACGGGCTCCGTGCTCGGCGTGCTGATCTTCACCACGATCCAGAACATCTTCGCGCTCAACAACCTGGAAACCGCGACCCAGCAGATCGCCAAGGGCGCGATCATCGTCGCCGCGGTGCTCGTCCAACGACGTACGGCCACCACTTCCTGACCCGAGGGGTTCACTCATGCCATCCCACACGAGCCGCAGAGGACTCCTCTTCGGAGCCGCCGCGCTGTCCACCGGAGCCCTCGTCACGGGCTGCACCAGCAACGAGTCGAAGGGCGACGGCGCCGACGAAAAGTCGCAGCAGGTCGCCGACGACAAGCCGGGCAAGAAGGTCACCATCGGCTTCGCGGGCCCCCAGGCCGACCACGGCTGGCTCAACGCCATCAACGACAACGCCAAGAAGCGGGCCGAGAAGTACTCGGACGTCACGCTGGAGGCCACCGAGGGCTCCAACGACACCGCGGCGCAGATCGGCCAGGTCGAGACGCTGATCAACAAGAAGGTCGACGTCCTCGTCGTCCTGCCCGCCGACGGCAAGGCCCTCACCCAGGTCGGCCTGAAGGCCATGCGGGCGGGCATCCCCGTCGTCAACCTCGACCGCGTCTTCGCCTCCCCGCAGGCCTACCGCTGCTGGATCGGCGGCGACAACTACGGCATGGGCCTGAGCGCCGGGCAGTACATCGGCGAGAAGCTCAAGGACAAGAAGAACGCGCGCGTCGTGGAGCTGGCGGGCCTCGACAACCTGGAGCTCACCAAGCAGCGCTCGAAGGGCTTCGACGACGCCCTCAAGAACTACCCGAACATCAAGAAGGTCGCCCGGCAGGCAGCCGACTTCACCGTCGAGTCGGGACAGTCGAAGATGTCCCAACTGCTGCAGGCCCAGAAGAACTTCGACGCCCTGTGGAACCACGACGACGACCAGGGCGTGGGCGCCCTGCGCGCCATCAAGCAGGCTGGCCGCGACGACTTCCTGATGGTCGGCGGCGCGGGCGCGCTCTCCGCCATGCAGGCCATCGACGCGGACAACAGCGTCCTGAAGGCCACCGTCCTCTACCCGCCCACCATGGCCGCGTCCGCGATCGACCTCGCGCGCGCCCTCGGCCAGGGCAAGGGCATCAACGGCATGGCCGAGTTCGAGATCCCGTCCTTCGTCACCTGCTACTCGGCCGTGGTCGACAAGGAGAACGTCGGCCAGTACATGTCCACCGGCTTCAAGTGATGCGCACGCCCGCACCCCCCACTGAGCGTCGACGAGGAGGATTACCGCATGCGTGAGACGGAAACCGAGGCCGGTGCCGATTCCCAGCCGGGGGCCGGTGCCGTGGCCGATCCCGGGCCCGCGGAGAAGCGGCCGCTGGGCGTCGGCATGGTCGGCTACGCCTTCATGGGCGCCGCCCACTCACAGGGCTGGCGCACCGTGGGGCGCGTCTTCGACCTGCCGGTGCGGCCGGTGCTCTCGGCCGTCTGCGGCCGCGACGGCGGCGCCGTGCGCGCCGCCGCCGACCGGCTGGGCTGGGCCGCCGCCGAGACCGACTGGCGCGCCCTGATCGCCCGGGACGACGTCGACATCGTCGACATCTGCACGCCCGGCGACAGCCATGCGGAGATCGCCGTCGCCGCCTTGGAGGCGGGCAAGCACGTGCTGTGCGAGAAGCCCCTCGCGAACACCGTCGAGGAGGCCGAGGCGATGGCCGAGGCCGCCGAACGGGCCCGCGCCCGCGGCCAGGTGGCCATGGTCGGCTTCAACTACCGCCGGGTGCCCGCGCTCGCGCTCGCCCGGCGGATGGTCGCCGAAGGGCGGCTCGGGGCGCTGCGGCACGTACGCCTGACGTACCTTCAGGACTGGCTGGTGGACGCGTCGTTCCCGCTCACCTGGCGGCTGCGCAAGGACCGGGCGGGATCCGGGGCGCTCGGCGACCTGGGCGCGCACATCGTCGACCTCGCGCAGTACCTGGTGGGGGAGCCGGTGGCGGGAGTGTCGGCGCTGACCGAGACCTTCGTGCGCGAACGGCCCCTCCTTGAAGGGGCGTCCAGCGGGCTCACCGCGGCGGGTGGCAGCAGGCTCGGAACGGTCACCGTCGACGACGCGGCCGTCTTCACGGGGCGGTTCCCCTCCGGCGCCCTCGCCTCCTTCGAGGCGACCCGTTTCGCGGCGGGCCGCAAGAACGCCCTGCGTCTCGAACTCAACGGCTCCGAGGGCTCTTTGGCCTTCGACCTGGAGCGTCTGAACGAGCTCTCCTTCCACGACCACACCGAGCCCGCCGCGTCGTCCGGGTTCCGCCGCATCCTGGTGACCGAGCCCGACCACCCGTACGTGGACGCCTGGTGGCCGCCGGGCCACGGCCTCGGCTACGAGCACACCTTCGTGCACCAGGCCCGCGACCTGCTGCACGCCATCGGCACCGGGGCGCGGCCCGAACCCTCCTTCGCCGACGGCCTCTCCGTGCAGCGGGTGCTCGCCGCGGTGGAGGAGAGCGCGGCGAAGAACTCCGTGTACACGCCCGTGCCCGCCTGATGCCCGTGCGATTCCCGCCCTGTTTCTCGCCCCGTTTCTCGCCCCGATTCCCGCTCTGAGGAGGCCTGGTCATGCCACGGCAGTTCACGCTCTTCACCGGCCAGTGGGCCGACCTTCCGCTCGAAGAGGTCTGCTCCCTTGCCCGCGACTTCGGCTACGACGGCCTCGAACTCGCCTGCTGGGGAGACCACTTCGAGGTCGACAAGGCGCTCGCCGACCCGTCGTACCTGGACGGGCGGCACGCGCTGCTCGACAAGTACGGGCTCAAGTGCTGGGCGATCTCCAACCACCTCGTCGGCCAGGCCGTCTGCGACGCCATCATCGACGAGCGGCACCAGGCGATCCTGCCCGCCCGCATCTGGGGCGACGGCGAGGCGGAGGGGGTACGACAGCGGGCGGCCGCCGAGATCAAGGACACCGCGCGGGCGGCCGCGGCCTTCGGCGTCGACACGGTCGTCGGCTTCACGGGCTCCTCGATCTGGCACCTGGTCGCGATGTTCCCACCGGCCCCCGAGTCGATGATCGAGCGCGGGTACGAGGACTTCGCCGAGCGCTGGAACCCGATCCTGGACGTCTTCGACGCGCAGGGCGTGCGGTTCGCCCACGAGGTGCACCCCTCGGAGATCGCGTACGACTACTGGACCACGCACAAGGCCCTGGAGGCCGTCGGACACCGCCCCGCCTTCGGGCTCAACTTCGACCCGTCGCACTTCGTGTGGCAGGACCTCGACCCGGTCGGGTTCCTCTACGACTTCCGCGACCGCATCTACCACGTGGACTGCAAGGAGGCCCGGCGCCGCCTGGACGGCCGCAACGGCCGCCTCGGCTCGCACCTCCCATGGGGCGACCCGCGCCGCGGCTGGGACTTCGTGTCGGCGGGCCACGGCGAGGTCCCCTGGGAGGACGTCTTCCGGATGCTGCGCTCCATCGCGTACGAGGGGCCGGTCTCCGTGGAGTGGGAGGACGCGGGCATGGACCGCCTGCAGGGTGCGCCGGAGGCGCTGACGCACCTGAAGGCGTTCGATTTCGAGGCTCCGAGCGCGTCCTTCGACGCGGCGTTCGGCGGCTCCGACCGGACCGGCTGACCGGACCGACTGGCCAGTCCGTCTCATGCCACGTTTGTCCATTGACAGGAAAAAGTTCAACTTCCGTCATGCACAAGGGCTTTCCGCCCGGGACGAACGTGGCTACCGTCCTTGAGGTGTACAGGACATGAATGGTCCGGGGTGACGGCGCACCCCGGCGCACGGCGCACTCACCCCGTACGACCGTCCCCCTCCGGAGGAACTTCCGTGCACAGCAAACGCCCGAGACTCCGCAGAACCCTTGCCCTGCTCACCGGCACCGTACTCACCGGCGCCACCCTGACCCTCGCCGTACCGCACGCCGGTGCCGTGCCCGCCGAACCGCCCGCGAAGGCCGCCCCCGTCGCCGAGGACTTCCAGCAGGTCACCCTCGCCAAGGGCGAGCCGGAGACGGGCGAGCCGATGACGCTGGCCGTCCTCCCGGACCGCTCGGTCCTGCACACCTCCCGAGACGGCACGCTCCGCCTCACGGACGCGTCGGGCAACACCAAGGTCGCCGGGAAGATACCGGTCTACACGCACGACGAAGAGGGCCTCCAGGGCGTCGGCATCGACCCGAAGTTCAGCGAGAACCGGGGGATCTACCTCTACTACGCGCCGCCCCTCGACACCCCCGCGGGCGACGCCCCGGAGACCGGCACGGCCGAGGACTTCAAGAAGTTCGACGGCGTGAACCGCCTCTCCCGCTTCGTCCTGAAGGCCGACGGCACCCTGGACGCCGCCAGCGAGAAGAAGGTCCTCGACGTCCCCGCGAGCCGCGGCACCTGCTGCCACGTCGGCGGCGACATCGACTTCGACAAGGACGGCAACCTCTACCTGTCGACGGGCGACGACTCCAACCCCTTCGCCTCCGACGGCTTCACACCCATCGACGAGCGCGCGGACCGCAACCCCGCCTTCGACGCGCGGCGCAGCGCGGGCAACACCAACGACCTGCGCGGCAAGATCCTGCGCGTCAAGGTCGCCGAGGACGGCAGCTACACCGTCCCCGACGGCAACCTCTTCGCCAAGGGCACCGAGAAGACCCGCCCCGAGATCTACGCGATGGGCTTCCGCAACCCCTTCCGGATGAGCGTCGACAAGCCGACCGGCACCGTGTACGTCGGTGACTACGGGCCCGACGCGGGCGCGGCCGACCCCAAGCGCGGCCCCGCGGGACAGGTCGAGTTCGCCCGGGTCACCAAGGCGGGCAACTTCGGCTGGCCGTTCTGCACCGGCAAGAACGACCCCTACATCGACTACGACTTCGCGACCGGCACCTCCGGCGCCGCCTTCGACTGCGCGGCCCCGAAGAACGACTCGCGGCACAACACGGGCCTGACCGACCTGCCGCCCGCGCAGGAGGCCTGGATTCCCTACGACGGCGGTTCCGTGCCCGAGTTCGGCAGCGGTTCCGAGTCCCCGATGGGCGGCCCCGTCTACCGCTACGACGCGGCGAACACCTCCCCGGTGAAGTTCCCCGAGGCCTACGACGGCGACTTCTTCGCCGGAGAGTTCGGCCGACGCTGGATCAAGCGCATCGAGCAGGGCGCGGACGGCACGGTCTCGAAGATCAACCCGTTCCCGTGGACCGGCACCCAGGTGATGGACATGGAGTTCGGCCCCGACGGCGCGCTGTACGTCCTCGACTACGGCACCGCCTGGTTCGGCGGCGACGAGAACTCCGGACTCTTCCGCATCGAGAACGCCACCGAGGGCCACTCCCCGGTCGCCGAGGCGAGCGCGTCCGTGACCAGCGGGCAGGCCCCGCTGCGCACGAAGTTCACCTCGAAGGCCACGGACGCCGACGGCGGGACGCTGACCTACGCCTGGGAGTTCGGCGACGGCGGCAAGTCGACGCAGCAGAACCCCACGTACACGTACAAGAAGAACGGCGTCTACACGGCGACCGTGACCGTGAAGGACTCCACCGGACGCGCCGGCTCCGCCAGCGCGCACATCACCGTCGGCAACACCGCGCCCAAGGTGACCCTGGAGGTTCCCGGCGACGGCCAGCTGTTCACCTTCGGCGACAAGGTGCCCTTCAAAGTGAAGGTCACCGACCCGGAGGACGGCACGATCGACTGCACCAAGGTGAAGGTCACCCACATTCTCGGCCATGACAGCCACGGCCACCCGGTCACCTCGGCCAACGGCTGCGAGGGCACCATCCAGACCTCCGCCGACGGCGAGCACGACCCGAACGCCAACATCTTCGGGGTCTTCGACGCCGAGTACACCGACAAGGGCGCCAACGGCCAGCCCGCGCTGACCACCCACGACCAGAACGTCGTCCAGCCCAAGCACCGCCAGGGTGAGCACTACAACGACTCCAAGGGCGTCTCCGTCGTCAACCACACCCCGGCGCACGGCGGCAAGACCGTCGGCGACATCAACAACGGCGACTGGGTCTCCTTCAAGCCGTACGTCCTCGGCAACGCCACCAAGCTGACCGCGCGCGTCGCCTCGGCCGGATCCGGGGGCACGCTGGAGGTGCGCAGCGGATCCGTCGGCGGCAAGCTGCTGGGCAGCGCGAAGGTGGCGCCGACCGGTGGCTGGGAGACGTACAAGGACGTCAGTACGGCGATCGCCAAGCCGCCGACGAAGACCACGACGCTCTTCCTGGTCTTCAAGGGCAAGGGCTCGGGAGCGCTCTACGACCTGGACGACTTCACCTTCACGACGAGCTGAGAGGGGTCAGCACATGCGCGCATCTGTACGGCTGGCCACCGCGACGGCCGCGGCCGCCCTGCTCATCGGCTGTGTGTCGGGCCCCGCGGCCTCCAAGCCCGAGTCGCCGAAGAAGGCCGGTGAGAAGGTCCTCGTCTTCTCCAAGACCGCAGGCTTCCGGCACGACTCGATTCCCACCGGTATCGACACCGTCAAGGAACTCGGCGCCGCGAACGGCTTCACCGTCGACGCGACCGAGGACGCGGGCGCCTTCACGGCCGCCAACCTGGCCCGGTACGACGCCGTGGTCTGGCTCTCGACCACCGGCGACGTCCTGAACGCCGACCAACAGAGGGCGTTCGAGCAGTACATCCGCGACGGCGGCGCCTACGTGGGCGTGCACGCCGCCGCCGACACCGAGTACGACTGGCCCTTCTACGGCGGGCTCGCGGGCGCCTACTTCCAGTCGCACCCCGCGATCCAGCCCGCGAAGGTCCACGTCGAGGACCACGCGCACCCGGCCACCGCCCACCTGGGCACCGGAAGCTGGGACCGCACCGACGAGTGGTACAACTACCGCGCCAATCCCCGGGACCGGGCCCGCGTGCTCGCCTCCCTCGACGAGTCGTCGTACACGGGCGGCACGATGTCCGGCGACCACCCCATCGCCTGGTGCCAGAACTACGAGGGCGGCCGCTCCTTCTACACGGGCGGTGGCCACACCAAGGAGTCGTTCGCCGAACCTGCCTTCCGCCAGCACCTGCTGGGCGGCATCCGCTGGGCCGTCGGCGCGGCCCAGGCCGACTGCAGGCCGGAGAAGGGCTACACGCCGATCTTCGACGGCGAGGCCTCCTCCCTGGAGGACTGGAAGCAGGCAGGCCCCGGCTCCCTGCAACTCAACGAGGGGGACGGAACGCTCAAGACCGTCGGCGGCATGGGCATGCTCTGGTACGACCGGCGCGAACTCGGCTCCTACTCCCTCAAGCTCGACTGGCGGATGCGGGGCGACGACAACTCGGGGATCTTCGTGGGCTTCCCGCCCTCCGACGACCCCTGGTCGGCCGTGAACAACGGCTACGAGATCCAGATCGACGCCACGGACGTCCCCGAGAAGACCACGGGCTCCGTCTACGGCTTCCGCTCCGCCGACCTGAAGAAGCGCGACAAGGCGCTGAACCCGCCGGGGGAGTGGAACACCTACGAGATCCGCGTCGAGGGCGAACGCCTTCGCGTCTACCTCAACGGGGTGCAGATCAACGACTTCACCAACACCGACCCGGCCCGGAGCCTGCGACAGGGCCACATCGGCATCCAGAACCACGGGGACGCCGATGAGGTCTCCTTCCGGAACATCCGACTGAAGGACCTCCCGGCAAAGGGCCGCCCGGGGAAGGGACAGCGGACCAAGGATCAACCGACCGCAACTCAGCCGACCAAGGACCAGCTGACGGACGGCCCGTCGGCACACCGCTCCGGCCCACCCGCCCCGACCGGGTCGGGCGCGGGTCGCTAGACGGCGGCGGGCGGAGGACGCCGGACCTCCGCCCGCCGTCTTGCACCGCACTCACGTTCCGCGAGCTCCCGAGTCGTGTCCCGAGCTCTTGAGTCATGGCAGGAGGCAGCCGTGTCCACATCCGCGACCTCTACATCTGCGCCCTCTACTCCTCCCCTCGGGACGCCGCCCGGCGGGCCCGTCGGCGTATGGCTGATCGGGGCCCGCGGCTCGGTCGCGACCACGGCCGTGGCGGGCTGCGCGGCGATCACCGCCGGACTCCACGCCCCCACCGGGATGGTGACCGAGACCGCGCCCTTCATGGACCGCGGCCTGCCCGCGCTGTCCTCCCTCGTCTTCGGCGGACACGACACCACGAGCTGCCCCCTGCCCAAACGCGCCGAGGAACTCGCCGCGGGCGGCGTCCTGCCGCACGGCCTCCCCTCGGCGGTACACGCCGAACTCGCCGCCGCCGACACCGAGATACGTCCCGGCGGACCGCAACCGGGCGACGCCCGCAGCGACGAGGAACTGATCGACGCCTTCACCACCGACCTCCGCGATTTCGTACGTCGCCGGGGACTGGCCTGCGCCGTGGTGGTGAACGTCGCCTCGACCGAACCACTCCCCGAGGACGGCGCCGAACGCCTCCCCGCCAGCTCCCTCTACGCGGCCGCCGCCCTGCGCGCAGGCTGCCCCTACGTGAACTTCACCCCCTCGACCGGCCTGCACCACCCCCATCTCACCGAGGCGGCACGTACCTCCGGCCTTCCCTACGCGGGCCGGGACGGCAAGACCGGCCAGACCCTGCTGCGCTCCGTGCTCGGCCCGATGTTCGCGCAACGAGCACTCGCCGTGCGCGCCTGGTCGGGCACGAACCTCCTCGGCGGCGGGGACGGCGCCGCCCTGGCCGACCCCGCGGCCGCCGCGGCGAAGAACGCGGGCAAGGAACGCGTCCTGGCCGACACGCTGGGCGCTGCCCCCGAGGGCGAGGTCCACATCGACGACGTCCCCTCCCTCGGCGACTGGAAGACGGCCTGGGACCACATCGCCTTCGACGGCTTCCTCGGCACCCGCATGGTCCTGCAGACCACCTGGCAGGGCTGCGACTCGGCCCTCGCCGCCCCCCTGATCCTGGACCTCGCCCGCCTGACGTCCCGCGCCCACGAACGCGGCCTCTCCGGCCCCCTGCCCGCCCTCGCCTTCTACTTCAAGGACCCCGACGCGGGCGCCCCCGCGGCCCTGGGCGAGCAGTACGCGGCACTGCTGGACTTCGCGGAGCGGATGGGCGGAGGCGCCCCCACCGGGCGGACTGACCGTGCCCCGGAAAGCGGCCCGTCGGAAAGCGGCCCGTTGGAAGGCGAGTCCATATGAACACCGGGACCGCCGCGCACACTAGGAGCGCCTCCCGAGCCTGGGTCGAACTCCTCCGTGTCCCCGCCCTGTTCACCGTCCCCGGCGACGCGCTCGCCGGAGCGGCGGCGACCGGCCTGCGTCCCAACCACCGCACCCTCCTTGCCATCGGCTCCTCCCTCTGCCTGTACGAGGCCGGTATGGCCCTCAACGACTGGGCAGACCGTGCCGAGGACGCCGTCGAACGCCCCGAGCGCCCCCTGCCGTCCGGCCGCATCGCCCCACCCGCCGCCCTCACCGCGGCAACCGCCCTCACCGCCGCGGGCCTCGCCCTCGCCTCCCGCGCGGGCCGCCCGTCCCTCGCCATGGCGGGAGCCCTGGCCGCAACGGTGTGGGCCTACGACCTGGGCCTCAAACACACCCCCGCAGGACCGGCAGCCATGGCCGCCGCCCGCGGCCTCGACCTGCTCCTCGGCGCGACCGCCACGGTCGGCCAGAGCCAGAGCCAGAGCCAGAGCCAGAGCCAGAGCCAGAGCCGGGGCCGGGGCTCGCGCGCCCGCGCCCGTGCCGCCGGACCCTCGGCCGCTGCCCTCGCCGCCCACACCCTCGCCGTCACCGTGGTCTCCCGCCGCGAGGCCCAGGGCGGCTCCTCAGCCGCGCCCTTGGCCGCACTGGCAACGACGACGGCACTGGCCCGACTGATCGGCACCACCCGCCCAGGCCTCGGCACCGGTTCCAGGGGCCGCCAAGGGGTTGGCGTCGGTGGTGGGGGAGAGCAGGTCCGCTCTCCGGACCTGGGCGGGCACGACCTCCGGACCGCTGTCTCCTCCGGCCGACAGGCCCTCCGCGGCACCCTCGCGCTCGCCTACGTCGGCACCGCCGCCAAGCCCCTCTTCCACGCCGCCCTCAATCCGTCACCTCCCCTCACACAGCGCGCCGTCGGCGGCGGCATCCGCGCCATGATCCCGCTGCAGGCCGCGCTCGCCGCCCGCGCCGGAGCGGCGGGCACCGCCCTGCTGACCGTCGCCCTCGCCCCCGCCGCCCGGAAGTTCGCACGGAAGGTGAGCGTCACATGAGCGGAACATGCGGAACAGCCCCACAGCACCCCCACCAGGTCGACGCGCGGCAAGGCGACGGGCTCCGCTTCGGCTACGGCACCAACGGGCTCACCGACCTCCGCCTCGACGACGCCCTTGGCCTCCTCGCCGACCTCGGCTATGCGGGCGTCGGCCTGACCCTCGACCACATGCACCTGGACCCCCTCGCTCCTGATCTCGCCTCCCGCACCCGTCATGTGGCCCGCCAGCTCGACCGCCTCGGCCTCACCGTCACCATCGAGACGGGCGCCCGCTACGTCCTCGACCCGCGCCGCAAGCACGGCCCCTCCCTCCTCGACCCCGACCCGGAACGCCGGGCCGAGCGCGGCCGTCTGCTGATCCGCGCCGTCCAGGTCGCCGCCGACCTGGGCGCCCACGCCGTGCACTGTTTCAGCGGCATCACCCCGGCAGGCACCTCGGACGACGTTGCGTGGCGGCGCCTCGCCGACGCACTCGGCCCCGTACTCGACGCCGCGTCGGGCGCCGGAGTCCCGCTCGCGGTCGAGCCCGAACCCGGCCACCTCCTCTCGTCCCTCGCCGACTTCCACCACCTGCGCCACGAGCTCGACGACCCCGACCCCGGACTCCTCGGCCTCACCCTCGACATCGGCCACTGCCAGTGCCTCGAACCCCTCCCTCCCGCAGACTGCGTTCGCGCCGCGGCCCCCTGGCTGCGGCACGTCCAGATCGAGGACATGCGCCGCGGAGTCCACGAGCACCTGCCCTTCGGCGACGGAGAGATCGACTTCCCGCCCGTCCTGGCAGCACTCGCCGCCGCCGACTACCAAGGGCTGACCGTCGTCGAACTGCCCCGCCACTCCCACGCGGGCCCCGAACTCGCCACCCGCTCCATCGACTTCCTGCGCCGGGCACAAGCCGCCGTCCCGGTCACCGCAGCCGCCGGACCTGCCCCCACCTCCGCCTCCGTGCCCGTCGCTGCCCCCGTCTCTGTCCCTGCCCCTGCCCGTGTCGAAGGAGGTACCCCGTGACCGACACCTCCGAGATCGCCGCCCTCCGCACCCACCTCGAGAGCGACCTGGGCGGAGCTGCCCGCGCCTGGCTCGACCAGGCCACCGCCGAGGCCGCCGCCCACGGAGGACGACCCGAGCGGGACGGACCGGGGCCCAGCCCCACGTGGGAGCTGAGGTTCGCCGAGGCCGGACGCCGCTGCGGCCCCGGCCACGCCGACGACGCCCGCATCCTGCTGCTGCACGCCGCGAACGCCACCCCGGACACCCTCGCCCGCGTCTACGCCCAGGGCACCGCGGCCGAACGCCGAGCCGTCCTGCAGGCACTGCCCCACCTGGTGGCGGGCCCCGACGCCCTGCCGCTGGTCGAGGACGCCCTGCGCACCAACGACACCAGCCTCGTCGCCGCAGCCGTCGGCCCCTACGCCGCCGCGCACCTCGCCTCGCACGACTGGCGTCACGCCGTCCTCAAGTGCCTGTTCACCGGTGTCCCGGTGGACGCCGTCGCCGACCTCCCCAGGCGCGCCCGCGGAGACGTCGAACTGGCCCGGATGCTCGGCGACTACGCGGCCGAGCGGTCCGCGGCCGGCCGCGCGGTCCCCGGCGACCTGCACCGCGCCCTGCGTCTGACCGCCCCCGAGTCCCCCGAGCCCCTCTCGGCCCCCGCGGGCCCTCTCACCGGCGAGGAGTAGGAGTCCTGATGCGCATCTTCGACCCCCACATCCACATGACGTCCCGCACCACCGACGACTATCAGGCGATGTACGCCGCCGGTGTCCGCGCCGTAGTGGAACCCGCCTTCTGGCTCGGCCAGCCACGCACCTCGCCGACCTCCTTCTTCGACTACTTCGACTCCCTCCTCGGCTGGGAACCCTTCCGCGCGGCCCAGTACGGCATTGCCCACCACTGCACGATCGCCCTGAACCCCAAAGAGGCGAACGACCCCCGCTGCACCCCCGTCCTCGACGAACTGCCCCGCTATCTCGTCAAGGACAACGTCGTCGCCGTCGGAGAGATCGGCTACGACTCCATGACCCCGGCCGAGGACGCGGCGCTCGCCACCCAGCTGCAGCTCGCCGCCGACCACGAGCTGCCCGCTCTCGTGCACACCCCGCACCGCGACAAGCTCACGGGCCTGCGCCGCACGATCGACGTGATCAGCGAGTCCGCCCTGCCCCTGGACCGCGTCCTGATCGACCACCTCAACGAGACCACCGTCAAGGAGGCCAAGGACAGCGGCTGCTGGCTGGGCTTCTCCGTCTATCCCGATACCAAGATGGATGAGGAACGGATGGTCGCGATCCTGCGCGACTTCGGGCCCGACCGGGTGCTGATCAACTCCGCCGCCGACTGGGGCAGGAGCGACCCCCTCAAGACCCGCAAGGTCGCCGACGCCATGCTGGCCGCCGGATA
Source organism: Streptomyces sp. NPDC042371 (assembly GCF_056437465.1). Lineage (NCBI taxonomy): Bacteria > Bacillati > Actinomycetota > Actinomycetes > Kitasatosporales > Streptomycetaceae > Streptomyces > Streptomyces sp. NPDC042371. The sequence continues at coordinate 243,435 of NZ_JBWKAP010000004.1, forward strand.
CGACGAGGACGACGTCGATCTCGTGCTGTGGCGCAACCCCGTGGCGTTCTACGGGCTCAGCGGCCGCCTCCAGCTCGACGTGCGAGAACCGGGCGCCGCCACCCACGAAGGCAACTCCATCCTGCGCGGCGGGGCGTGACCCATGCGCTTCCGGCACCCCGACGGCTCCACCGTCCACCTCGCCTACTGCACCAACGTCCACCCGGCCGAGACCCTCGACGGCGTGCTCGCCCAGCTCCGCGACCACTGTGAGCCCGTGCGCAAACGGCTCGGCAGAGATCGCATCGGCATCGGTCTGTGGCTCGCCAAGGACGCCGCAAGCGCCCTCATCACCGATCCCGCGGCGCTGCGAGGCCTGCGCACCGAACTCGACCGGCGCGGCCTGGAAGTCGTCACCCTCAACGGCTTCCCCTATGAAGGATTCGGCGCGGAACAGGTCAAGTACCGCGTGTACAAGCCGGACTGGACCGATCCGGAGCGTCTCAGCCACACCACCGACCTGGCCAGGCTGCTCGCCGCGCTGCTCCCCGACGACGTCACCGAAGGCACCATCTCCACGCTCCCGCTCGCCTGGCGCACCCCCTTCGACGCCCCGCGCGCCGAAACCGCTCGAACGGCCCTCACCGCGCTGGCCCAACGCCTCGACGCCCTCGCCGAGCTGACCGGCCGCTCCATCCGCATCGGCCTCGAACCCGAGCCCGGCTGCACCGTCGAGACGACCGCCGACGCCATCGCTCCCCTCACCGCGGTCGGCCACGACCGCATCGGTGTCTGTGTCGACACCTGTCACCTCGCCACCTCCTTCGAAGATCCGCAGACCGCCCTCGACGCCCTCGCCGCCGCAGGCGTCCCCGTCGTCAAGTCGCAGCTGTCCGCCGCGCTCCACGCCGAACACCCCCACCTCCCCGATGTACGCGAAGCCCTCGCCGCCTTCGACGAACCCCGTTTCCTCCACCAGACCCGCACCCTGACCGGAGCCGGTCTGCGCGGCACGGACGACCTCGGCGAAGCACTCACCACCGACGCGCTGCCCGACACCGCCCCCTGGCGCGCCCACTTCCACGTCCCCCTCCACGCGGCCCCGGCCGCGCCCCTCACCTCCACGCTCCCCGTCCTCCAGGACGTCCTGACCCGGCTCGTCGGCGGGCCCGTCCCCCTCACCCGCCATCTCGAGGTCGAGACCTACACCTGGCAGGCCCTCCCGCCCGCGCTGCGCCCGCGCGGCCGCCCCCAGCTCGCCGAGGGCATCGCCGCGGAACTCTCCCTCGCCCGCGACCTCCTGACCGACCTCGGCCTCAAGGAACTCCCATGACCCCGACCCCCTTGCTGGTCCTCGACGTCGTCGGCCTCACCCCGCGCCTTCTCGACCACATGCCGCACCTCAAAGCGCTCGGCCAGGCCGGGTCCAGAGCGCCGCTCGGCACCGTCCTGCCCGCCGTCACCTGCGCCGCACAGTCCACCTTCCTGACCGGCACCACCCCCGCCGAGCACGGCATCGTCGGCAACGGCTGGTACTTCCGTGAGCTCGGCGACGTACTCCTGTGGCGTCAGCACAACGGGCTGGTCTCCGGCGACAAGCTGTGGGACGCGGCCCGTCGCGCACACCCCGGCTACACCGTGGCCAACGTCTGCTGGTGGTACGCCATGGGCGCCGACACCGACTTCACCATCACCCCCCGCCCCGTCTACTACGCCGACGGCCGCAAAGAACCCGACTGCTACACCCGGCCCCCGGCCCTCCACGACGAACTCACCGAGAAACTCGGTACCTTCCCCCTCTTCCACTTCTGGGGCCCCGGCGCCGACATCGTGTCCAGCCGCTGGATCGTGGACGCCACCCGGCACATCATCGACACCCGCCACCCCGACCTCGCCCTGTGCTACCTCCCTCACCTCGATTACGACCTGCAGCGCTTCGGCCCCGACGACCCGCGCTCCTTCCGTGCGGCCGCCGAGCTCGACGCGACCGTCGCGCCGCTCCTGGACGACGCGAAGGCAGAGGGCAGGACCGTCGTCGCGCTGTCCGAGTACGGCATCACCCGGGTGAACCGCCCCGTCGACATCAACCGGGTGCTGCGCCGCGCAGGTCTGCTGGAGGTGCACACCCAGGACGGCATGGAGTACCTCGACCCGATGGCATCCAGGGCCTTCGCCGTCGCCGACCACCAGATCGCCCACATCTACGTCCGCCGCCCGGAAGACCTCGACGCCACCCGCGCCGCCCTCGCGGACGTCGCCGGAATCGAGCAACTCCTCGATGACGAAGGCAAGAAGGACCACCACCTGGACCATCCGCGCTCCGGCGAACTCGTCGCCGTCGCGGAGCCGGACGCCTGGTTCACGTACTACTACTGGCTCGACGACGCCCGCGCGCCCGACTTCGCGCAGCTCGTCGAGATCCACCGCAAACCCGGCTACGACCCCGTCGAGCTCTTCATGGACCCCCAGGACCCGTACGTCCGCGTCAAGGCCGCGGGCGCGCTGGCCCGCAAGAAGCTCGGCATGCGCTATCGCATGGCGGTCGTGCCCCTGGATCCGTCACCTATTCGCGGCAGCCATGGCCGCCTGCCCACGAGCGAGGACGAAAGTCCGCTCATTCTGTGCTCCACCCCCCGCGCCGTCAGCGGCCGCGTCGCGGCCACCGATGTGAAATCGCTCCTGCTCGACCTCGCGGGTCTGCGGTGATGTCCACTGACCCGCGTCGCTGAATCTGCTTGATCTCCACTGAACCAGACAGCTCGGGCCCTGCCATCAGGGCCCGACCCTCAGCGATCCCTGATCCGTTCTTCGAACCCATCCCTGACGCGCCCCTGATGCCCACGAGGAGAACCGCATGAGCCGCAAGCCGACCTCCACCGATCCTGAACTCGCCCGCAGACTCAGCCGACGCGGCGCGCTCGGTGTGGCCGCCGGAGCCACCGCCGCGGCGCTCGTCGGGGCAGCCGCCCCCACTGCCTCGGCGGCCCCGAGCGCCTCAGCGGCCGCAGGCAAGGGGCACGGCCATCCCGTCCTGCCGCCGGGGCGCCTCGGCATCCAGCTCTACAGCCTGCGCGACAAGGTTTCCACCGTCGGATTCGCGCCCGTCTTCGCCGAGTTGGAGAAGTACGGATACGACGAGATCGAATTCGCCGGATACACCCAGGGCTCGGCGGGCGCCATCACCCTCGCCCAGCTCAAGGCGCTGGCTCGCGACCACGGCCTGAATCCCATCGGGTCCCACGTCGGTTACTACGACGACAACAATCCCAACGCGTACACCTTCGCGCAGAACCTCACCAAGGTCCTGGACGAGGCGGAGGCCCTCGGTCTGAAGCACATCGGCACCGCCTCGGGCCCCTTCCGCTACGGCACCACGGTCGACGCCTGGAAGCGTGCGGCGGAGGACTTCAACACGTACGGCGAAGCGGCCCGCAAGCGCGGCATGAAGTTCTACCAGCACAACCACGCCGAGGAGTTCTCCTTCGCCACCGACAAGCCGAAGGTCCGCCTCTACGACGTGCTCCTTGCCGAGACCGACCCCGACTTCGTCTACCTGGAGATGGACATCTACTGGGCGTTCAGCGCCCAGTTCCGCTTCGGCAAGCGGGTCGACGGCACCCCGGCCCCCTTCCACCCGCTCGATTACGTACTGAAGCAGCCCCACCGCTATCCCCTGTTCCACGTCAAGGACGGCATCCGAGACGAGAGCACCCGCGACGGCTATCGCATGACGGATGTCGGCGACGGCGACATCGACTACAAGAAGTTCCTGTCAAAGGTGACCGCGCGCACCCACCAGGGCCGGCGCTACCACCACTGGCAGACCGAGCACGACAACCCGGTCGAGTCGTATGCCTTCGCCCGCAAGTCCAGCGAGCACCTGCACTCGCTGCGCTCCGGCCGGTGCGGCGACTGATCGCATGACGGCGTGGATGGGCCCTCCTGCGCGGCGGCGGGAGGGCCCATCCACGAGCGGCCGGGGGCCGCTAGACCAGAACTCCACGCACGCGTGGTGCTTCCGGCTGCCGCAGCAGCAAGGAGAGGCCTGCCGCGATCAGCGACACGACACCTGCGGTCACATAGGCGCCGATGTACCCCCAGGAGTCCACGACCATCGCGCCCATACCACCGCCGAACAGCCCGGACACGAGCTTCGCGCTGTACACCATGCCGTAGTTGGAGGCGTTGTTGTTCTCTCCGAAGTAGTCCGGTACCAGGGCCGCGAACAGGGGATAGAACGCGCCGCCCGCGAAGCCGGAGAGGAAGGCGAAGACGAGGAACAGGGGCTGGCTGCCGATTTCACCGGCCCACAGCACGCCGAACTGCGCCACCGCGAGCACCAGACAGACGTACGTCAGGGTCGGTTGCCTGCCCAGACGGTCCGACAGCCAGCCGACCACCCCGCGGCCCGTTCCGTTGATCACCGACATGACGCCCATCGAGGATGCCGCGATGAGTGGCCCGAAGCCCATCTCCTTCGCGAAGGGAACCTGGAAGGAGATCCCGAAGATGGACACTCCGGCGCAGCAGAGCATGCACACCCACATCAGGGGGATCACGCCGGTGTGCAGTGCCTCTCCGGGAGTGAACTGCCGGACAGCGGGCGGGTTCTTCGCCAGGGCCACCGCGGTGCGGGGGTCGCCGCCGCGCCGCAGCGGGTCCACCTCGGCAGGCCACCAGTTCTTCGGCGGATCCTTGAAGAACAGCCCCGCCACCAGCGTCACGGCGAGCACGTAGAAGCCGACGAGGTCCAGCACGGTGCGGTAGTTGGACGTGTCGAAGCCGTAGGAGAACAGGAAGATGAACGGCACCGCTCCGTAGGCGAACCCGCCGTTGACGAAGCCTGTCTTGCCGCCGCGTCGCTCGGGATACCACTTGCCGACCATGTTCACGCAGGTCGAGTAGATCAGTCCGGACCCGACGCCGCCGAGCAGGCCGAAGCCGACCATGGCGGCTGCCACGTTCGGGGCGTGGCTGAGGCTGACGAAGCCGAGCAGCGACAGGACCGAGCCCGTCAGCATGGCCGCCCTACTGGTCAGAATGCCCTTCTCGCGCAGCTTGCCCGCGGGGAAGGAGACCCCGGCCTGGAAGAAGATCCAGACGCTGAGCACCCAGAACGTGTTCGACGACGTCCAGTGGTGAGCGGCGGACAGGGTGTCCTCGGCCGCTCCGAAGGCGTACTCGAAGACGCTGATGGCGAGCATGGCCACCCAGGGCAGCGCCACCATCGTCCAGCGGGGGCGGCCGAGGATCTCCCGGTCGCTCTCGCCGATGCGGTAGACGCGCCCGCGCGCGTCCTTGAGCTCTCTGTACGGCGCGTCGTGATCGGCCGACGCGTTGGGTCCGGCGATGGGCTCCGCCGTCATGTCAAGCCATCTCCTCACCGAGAGGTTGCGGATTGGGGCTGATGTTCTTGGAATTCGGCCTGCCGGGTTGCGACAGGAAGAGCGCGATGAATCCGGCGAACAGGGATATCGAGCCGGCCAGGGTGAATGCGCCGGTGTGGCCCCCAGTGGCTCACCACTACGGCCCCCATGCCGGAGCCAAGGAGCCCGGAAACGAGCTTCGAGCTGTAGACCAGGCCGTAGTTGGCGGCGTTGTTGTTCTCGCCGAAGTAGTCCGCCGTCATGGCCGCGAACATCGGGATGATGGCGCCGCCGAAGCCGGAGATGCTGGAGAAGATCAGGAAGAGCGGGAGGTTCTAGATCTCGGCGGCCCACAGGATGCCGTACCGCGCCAGGCCGAGGACGACGCAGACGAAGATCAGGCAGCGTTTCCGTCCGTAGCGCTCATCGACCGCCCCCCAACAGCCCGGCCGCCCGCGCCCACCGGTACTTGGCGCCGAGCGCGGCGACCGGCTTCTCGGTCGTGTAGGGGTACGCCACGACTCCCCGCTCGAAGAGGTACTGGCAGGCCTCCTCCACCTCGACGTCGCCCGCCAGCGATGCCACCACGGGCTTCTCGATGCCGCGCGCGCGGAACTCCGCCACCACGCGGGCCGTCAGTTCGGCGAAGACCATGGGCGGGGTCACGATGGTGTGCCAGTAGCCGAGCACGAGGGCGTGGATGCGCGGGTCCTCCAGACCGAGCCTGATCGTCGCCTCGTACGTCGACGGCGGCTCGCCGCCCGTGATGTCCACGGGGTTCCCCGCGGCCCCGAAAGGCGGGATGAACGCCTTGAAGGCCGCGTCCAGGTCCTCGGGGATGTCCATCAGCCGCAGGCCGTTGTCGGTCACCGCGTCGGAGAGCAGCACGCCCGAGCCGCCGGCGCCGGTGATGATGACGATGTCGTCGCCCTTGGGGGTGGGCAGCACCGGCAACGCGCGCGCGTACTCGAGCATTTCGTTGAGCCCCGGCGCCCGGATGACGCCCGCCTGCCTGAGGATGTCGTCGTACACGGCGTCGTCTCCGGCGAGCGCGCCCGTGTGCGAGCCGGCGGCCTTGGCTCCCGCGGCCGTGCGCCCTGCTTTGAGGACCACGACCGGCTTCTTCGGGACGGTCGCGCGCGCGGCCTCCACGAAGGCGCGGCCGTCCTTGAGGTCCTCCAGGTGCATGGCGATGCACTGTGTTTGGGGGTCCTCGCCGAACCACGTGAGGAGGTCGTCCTCGTCCAGGTCGGACTTGTTGCCGAGCCCGACGATCGCCGAAACCCCTGTCTTCGTGGTCCGCGCGAAGCCGAGGATCGCCATGCCGATGCCGCCCGACTGGCTCGTCAGTGCCACCGGGCCCTTCACGTCGTACGGGGTGCAGAACGTGGCGCACAGGTCCTGCCACGTCGAGTAGTAGCCGTAGATGTTGGGTCCGAGGAGCCGCACGCCGTGCCGTTCGCCTATGGCCACGATCTCGTCCTGGAGGGCGTGCTCGCCCGTCTCCGCGAAGCCGGAGGGGATCAGGACCGCATTGGGTACGCCCTTGCGGCCGACCTCCTCCAGGGCTGACGCGACGAGCTTGGCGGGGATCGCGAAGACCGCCACATCCACCTCGCCCGGAACGTCCGTGACACTCTCGTACGCCTTGCGGCCCAAGATGTCATCGGCTCTGGGATTCACCGGATGGATCTCTCCGGAGAAGCCGCCGTCGATGAGGTTGCGCATCACCGAATTGCCGATCTTCCCCGCCTCGTTGGAGGCGCCGATGACCGCGACGGAGCGGGGCCGCATGAGTCGGCGCATGGAGGCGAGCATCTCCGCGCGCGTGTAGGTGCGCCGCGCCTTGGGTGCTCCTTCGGAGAGGATGATGCGGACATCCGCCGCGACCGCGCCGTGCGGTGTGGCGACCACCGGGTTGAGGTCGACCTCGGCGATCTCCGGGAAGTCGGTGACCAGTCGTGAGACCCGGCGGATCTGCTCGGCGAGGGCCCACCGGTCCACCGGCTGCGCGCCGCGCACTCCGCGAAGGATCTCCGCCGCCCGGATCGAGTCGAGCATGGAGACCGCCTCGTCGGCGTCCACGGGCGCCAGGCGGAAGGTGACGTCCTTGAGCACCTCCACGAGCACTCCGCCGAGCCCGAAGGCGACGATCTTCCCGAAGGTCGGGTCGGTCACCGCCCCCACGATGACCTCCTGGGCCGATGGACCGCCCGGCAGCAGCTCCTGTACCTGGACGCCCTCGATACGGGCCTGAGGTGCGTACGCGCGGGCGTTCTCGACGATGCGGTGGAAGGCGGCCCGGACATCGGCGGCGCCCTCCACACCGACCACCACGCCGCCCGCGTCGGTCTTGTGCAGGATGTCCGGGGAGACGATCTTCATGACGACGGGGCCGTCGAAATGGGAGGCGTGCGCCACGGCCTGGTCCACGTCGGTCGCCAGCTCCTCGCCCGGTACGGCGATCCCGTAGGCGTCCGCGATCACCTTGCCCTCGGGGGCGGTCAGCGACGTACGTCCTTCGGCGCGCACCGCGTCGAGGAGCGTGCGCACCCTCAGCAGGCGGTCTTCGGCCATCACTCAGATCACCCCGTTCGACTTGAGCAGACGGACTTCCTCGTCGCCGAGGCCGAGCTCGCCGATGTACACCTGTTCGTTGTGCTCGCCCAGCAGCGGTGAACTGTGCACGTCCACGGGGGAGTCGGAGAGCTTCAGCGGGGAGCCGACCGTGGTGAAGGTGCCCCGCTCGGGGTGCGCGACCTCGACGACCATCTCGTTGGCGACCAGTGAGGCGTCCTCGATGATCTCCTTGGTGGAGAGAATCGGGCCGCAGGGAATGTTGTGCGCGTTGAGCCGCTCCAGTACGTCCCACTTGGGCAGGGTCGAGGACCACTCCTCGATGAGCTGGAACATCTTGCCGAGCTTGGGGAGCCGCGCCTCCGGAGTCGCCCAGTCGGGGTCCTCGGCCAGCTCGGGACGCCCGATGAGCTCGGTGAGCGGCTGCCAGCCCACGGGCTGCACGATGACGTACACGTAGTCGTTCGGGCCGCCGGGAGCGCACTTGACGGCCCACCCGGGCTGTCCGCCGCCAGAGGCGTTCCCGGAGCGTGGGACCTCGTCCCCGAAGTCCTCGTTCGGGTACTCCGCGAGCGGCCCGTGCGCGAGCCGCTGCTGATCGCGCAGCTTGACCCGGCACAGGTTCAGCACGGCGTGCTGCATCGCCACGTTCACGCGCTGGCCGCGACCGGTGTTCTCCCTCTGGAAGAGGGCGGCGAGAATCGCCGCGACGGCGTGGATGCCGGTCCCGGAGTCGCCGATCTGGGCGCCTGTGGCGAGCGGTGGGCCCTCCTCGAAGCCGGTGGTCGACATGGAGCCGCCCATGGCCTGGGCGACTACTTCGTAGGCCTTGAAGTTGGTGTAGGGGCCTTCTCCGAAGCCTTTGATCGAGGCGTAGACGATGCGCGGGTTGATCTCCTGGATGCGGTCCCAGGTGAAGCCCATCCGGTCCACGGCACCGGGGCCGAAGTTCTCCACCATCACGTCGGACCGCCGGATCAGCTCGGTCAGGAGCTCCTTGCCGCGCTCGGTCTTGGTGTTGAGGGTGATGCTCTTCTTGTTGCAGTTGAGCATCGTGAAGTACAGGGAGTCGACGCCGGGAAGGTCACGCAGCTGCTTGCGCGTGATGTCCCCGGAGGGCGCCTCCAGCTTCACCACGTCGGCGCCGAGCCAGGCGAGCAGCTGGGTGGCGGAGGGGCCGGACTGGACGTGTGTCATGTCGAGGACGCGAATGCCTTCGAGAGCCTTGGTCATGGCCGTCAGGGCTCCTCACTTGTACATGGTCTGGTTCATGGTTCCGGGGGCGTAGGCGTCCGGGTCGACCCATACGTTGATGAGTGAGGGTTTGCCGGACTCGCGGGCGCGGCGCAGGGCCGGGCCGATGTCGGCGGGGTCGCGGACCTCTTCGCCGTGGCCGCCGAGCAGCTGGGCGAACTTGTCGTAGGGGACATCGCCGAGGGTGTTGCCGACGCGCTCGCGCTCCTTTCCGTACTTGGCCTGCTGGCCGTAACGGATCTGGTTCATCGAGGAGTTGTTGCCGACGATGCCGACGAAGGGGAGGTCGTAGCGCACGAGGGTTTCGAAGTCCCAGCCGGTGAGACTGAAGGCGCCGTCTCCGAAGAGCGCCACCACTTCCTTGTCTGGCCTGGCCTGCTTGGCGGCGAGTACGAAGGGGATGCCGACACCGAGGGTGCCGAGCGGGCCGGGGTCCATCCAATGGCCGGGCGACTTGGGCTGGACGACCTGACCGGAGAAGGTCACGATGTCGCCGCCGTCGCCGATGTAGATCGAGTCTTCTGTAAGGAAGTCGTTGATCTCGCTCACCAGGCGGTACGGGTGGATGGGCGAGGCGTCGGACTTCAGGTGCGGCAGGCGCTTTTCCACGGCGGTCTGCTCGGCGGCACGGAGTTCGTCGATCCATTCCTTGCGCCGGGAGGCTCCGCCGTTGACGCGTCCGGACGCCGCTTCGGTGACCGACTTCAGGACCAGTCCGGCGTCCCCGACGATGCCGAGGTCGACGTCCCTGTTCTTGCCGACGGTGCGGTAGTCGAGGTCGATCTGGACGACGGTGGCATCCGGGGAGAGCCGCTTTCCGTATCCCATGCGGAAGTCGAAGGGCGTGCCCACGATGACGATGAGGTCGGCGTTGGAGAAGGCGTAGCGCCGGGAGAGCTGGAAGTGGTGCGGGTCTCCCGGCGGCAGCGTGCCGCGGCCCGCCCCGTTCATGTAGGCGGGGACGTTGAGGGTGCGTACGAGTTCGATGGCGGCCTCGGTGCCCCGGGTCGTCCACACCTGGCTGCCGAGCAGGATCGCGGGCTTCTCCGCGTGCACGAGAAGGTCGGCGAGCTTCTCGACGGCCTCGGGGTCGCCGGGCGAGCGGGTGGAGGCGCGGTAGTGCCCGGCCTTGGGGACGCGGGCCTTGTCGGCCGGAACCTTGGCGTCGAGGACATCGCGGGGGATCTCCAGGAAGGACGGGCCGGGGGCACCGTGGTAGCACTCGCGGAACGCCATGGACACCATGTCGGCCGCGCGCGCGGTGTCCGGCACCGTCGCGGCGAACTTCGTGATCGGCGTCATCATGTCGACGTGCGGGAGGTCCTGGAGGGACCCCATCTTGTGCTGTGTGTGGGCGCCTTGGCCGCCGATCAGCAGCATGGGGGACTCCGCGCGAAAGGCGTTCGCCACGCCGGTGACGGCGTCGGTCGTGCCGGGGCCCGCCGTGACCACCGCACAGCCGGGCTTGCCCGTGACGCGCGCATAGCCGTCGGCCGCATGGGCCGCGACCTGCTCGTGCCGCACGTCGACGACGTCGATGCCCTCGTCGACGCAGCCGTCATAGATGTCGATGATGTGGCCGCCGCAGAGGGTGTAGATGACCTCCACGCCTTCCGCTTTGAGTGCTTTGGCGACCAGGTGTCCACCGGAGATGTCGTTCTGGCTGGTGTCGTCGGGCATGGCGAAGTCCTGTCCCTTCGTAGGGGAGTTGGAGTGCGCTCGCACGCTTTCGGGGCGCCCTCGCAGTAAATTGCATACAGTCGACGAATACTGTATGAAGCTTGTTATCCCGCATCCCGTGAGCGGTGTCCAGGAGGCGTGCGCCATTTTTGGCCGTCAGGGGACACCCCGGTCGGACGCAGCGGTCAGGAGCCGAAATGGATCTTTTCGAGCACCAGGCAAGGCAACTCTTCGCAGACCACGGCATCTTGGTGCCGCATGCCGAGGTCGCCCACACGGCCAAGGAAGCACGGGCTGCCGCGGAACGCCTCGGCGGCCGCGTCGTGGGCAGGGCCCAGGTCAAGACCGGAGGGTGAGGCAAGGCGGGCGGGGTGAAGCTCGCCGCGGACCCCGCGGCGGCGGAGATCACCGCACGCCAGATCCTCGGCATGGACATCAAGGGCCACACCGTGCGCGCCGTGATGGTGACTCAACCCTTGGATATCGCGGCAGAGTTCTACGTCTCCTATGTACTGGACCGGGCCGCCGGACGCTTCCTCGCGATCACCTCGGCCGAAGGCGGCATCGAGATCGAGGAGGTGGCGGCGGACCTCCCCGAAGCGGTGGCACGCATCCCGATCGCCCCCGCGGAAGGGGTGACACAGGAGAAGGCCGCCGACATCGCTGCCGCCGCGGGCCTCCCACCCGAAACGGCCGACACCTTGGTCAAACTCTGGCGCGTTCTGATCCACGAGGACGCCCTCCTCGTAGAGGTCAACCCGCTCGTCCGCACGGACGGCGGCGACATCCTCGCCCTCGACGGGAAGATCACGCTCGACGACAACGCCCGCTTCCGTCAGACGCGGTGGGGCGCACAGCCCGAGACGTACGACCAGGAACTGGAAGCGGCCGCCGCGGCCAAGGGCCTCAACTACGTGAAGCTCGACGGCGAGGTCGGCATCATCGGCAACGGCGCCGGACTCGTCATGTCGGCGCTCGACGTCGTCGCCGGCTGCGGCGCCCGCCCCGCCAACTACCTCGACATCAGAGGCGGCGCCTCCGCCGAGGTCATGGCGGATGGCCTCACCGTCATCCTCTCCGACCCCTCCGTGAGGTCCGTCTTCGTGAACGTCTTCGGCGGCATCACCGCCCGCGACGCCGTGGCCGACGGCATCGTCCAGGCCCTGGAGACGGTCCGGCTGACCAGGCCCCTGGTCGTCCGCCTGGACGGCAACACCGCCGCCAAGGCCAAGGAACTCGCCGACCAGGTCTCCGAAGCCGTGGACCGGGGTGCCGTCCCGCTGTACCGCGGCGCCGAGGACACGGGACGTTTCCTGCCGGGCCAGGACACGGACGCCTACCTCCACCCGGTCACGCTCCTCAACCCGCCACCGTCCTCACCCCTGCACCACGCGGAGCCGTTCGGCCCCGTCGGCACGATCGTCCTCGTCGACACCGGGGCGGAGCTCCTTGCCGCCCTGAACGCGTCGAACGGCGCGCTCGTCGCGACGCTCTCCGCCGACGAGCCGGCCACGTACGAACGCCTTGCGCCCCAGATCCGTGCCCTCAAGACAGGCCGGGGCAAGCCACGCTCGCGAGGCGACCGCGAGGAGCTCTTCGGCGGGTTCGGCGCGTCCTGGCGCGGCGCGTTCGTGGGCGGTGAGCCGCTGGTCCGTGCCGTCACGCAGGGGCCTGCGGGCGAGCAGCTGCCGGGGAACTTTCCTAGCAGCCATCGCGTGGTGTGACGGGGCGACGGACCGCGTTTACCGGCGCCCGTGCCTGCGGCTGGCCCGGACCACCTGGTCCCGGTCAGCCGATCCCCTGGCGGTCGGGCAGCAATGCGAACGTGCGGTCCGCCGCTTCCGGTACCGAGCGTTCCACGGCCTGGGCGAGGAGCTCGCGGTGTCGCAGGAGGGGCTCGCGTCGTTCCTCGGGGACGAGGAGCAGCAGGTCGTCGAGCCCGGCGAGCATGCGGCGGGTCACCTGGGGGTTGCCGATCGCGGCTCCTCTGATCTCGGTGAAGCCCAGATCGGCGAGGGCGGTCCAGTCCGGTACCGACTGCACGAGTCGCAGCGCCCCGCGCCGGTCCCGGTGTCCGAGCGCGCCCAGGGGATAGGGGGCGATCGACGCGAGGAACTGCACGATGCGGTCCAGGGCCTGTACGGCGGTCGTCGGATCGTTGACCGCGGGGGACAGGGCACGCAGAGCGATGTCGGAGAGTTGTCGCAGGCCGAACGCGAGATCCTGGTGGAAGGTGCGCTCCACGCCCACGGACACGGTGTAGCTGAGCGCCCGCCGGGACGGTGCCGTCCCGCCGTGCACCGTGAACACGGGCGTCCCCGGCACCACGAAGTCCCCGATCCGGGGGATCAGCCGCAGTACGACCCCCTGCCGTCGGGCCGCGCGCACGGCCCGCGCGATGTTCACGTCCCGCAGCACGCCCGCCCGGCCCAGATGCTTGACCCGGGCGGTCTCCGGCCCGAGCTGCTCCGTGTCCACCGGGAGCTCCGTGGGCTGCTTCACGGCCACCCGGAAGGACTCGCGGGCGATCCTGTCGATCACGAAGCCGATCCGCATCATCCGGACCGTCCCGTTCACATACGCCACGAACAACAGCAGGCTCAGCAGCACCATCGCCATCGCGAGCACCGCCTCGACCAGCGGCACGCTCGTCAGGAGGCGGGGGTCCCGCTCGCTGTCGAACGACGTGAGCGTCAGCAGGGAGAAGAGGAACGTCGCCATGAAGACGGTGAGCGTGATCTTGGTGATGCGGGACCGTACGTACAACCGCACCACCCGCGGGCTGAACTGGCCGCTGGCCATCTGCACGGCCACGAGGGAGATGCTGAAGACGACGCCGATGAAGGTCATCATGGCACTGCCGATGGTGCTGATCACCGCCTTCGCGTCGTCGGCGATCCCCATCAGGTCCTTGATCTGGTCGTACTCCCCGGAGTCCTGCAGCGCCGCGACGATCTCCGAGTCCAGCTCCGCCGCGACCCACCACAAGAGGATGGCCCCCAGCAGCCCCGCGGTCGGCGCGAACCACATGGTGTCCCGCAGATGCTCGCGGAGAGGGGACAGCATCCGGGGGCGGCGCACCTTCACGTCGCCGAGCCTTCCGGTCCCGCCGGTAATCAACCCGTCACTCATGGTGAGACTGTAGGCGGGGTGGTGCGGGGAGCCGCGCATCCCGTGGTCGGCGTGCGGATACGCAGGTGAAAGGCACTCCGAAACCTTGGTATTGTTGTCCATGTCGCCGCGGGGAACACACCGCACGGCGGCAGACACCTAGTCCGGGTGGCGGAATGGCAGACGCGCTAGCTTGAGGTGCTAGTGCCCTTTATCGGGCGTGGGGGTTCAAGTCCCCCCTCGGACACAGAGCAGAGCACAGAGTGGCGGACGGTTCGCGAGATCGTCCAGAAGCTTTCACGAGATGCCGGTGAGTCGTTACGACTCACCGGTTTTCTGTGTCTCCAGGCCTTCGGGCCGAGCGGTCGGGCGGGGTGCTGCGCCGCACGTGCGGATTACTGGCGGGGCGTCTCCGGGTGCGCTCCCAGCGCACGGATCAGCATGTCGACGAGCGAGTCCAGGAACTCCTGGCCCACGGGCATGCGACGCACTGTCAGTCGCCAGAAGATCGGAGCGGCCAACAGGTCGAGCATGAGTTCGCGATCGACGTCCTCCGGGAGTTCCCGCCGGGCGACCGCCCGGTCGATGAGGGCTTCGCCTCTCTCGCGTCGGGGGGCTCCAACATTCGCGGTGAGCGCTTCGGCGAGTTCTTCGTTGCGCAGTGCCTCGGCGACCATGTCGGGGAGGATCCGACCGAACCTGGGGTCGTTCAGCCAGGCCAGAACCGCGGTGAGCACGGCCTGGAGATCGCCCCGCAGCGATCCGGTGTCGGGAGTCTCCGCGAGCGGGACGCTGAGCTGGGACAGGGCGGAAACCGCCAGCGCGCTCTTGGACGGCCAGCGACGGTAGAGCGCGCTCTTTCCCACCCCGGCGCGTTTGGCGACAGCTTCCATCGAGAAGCGTCCGAAACCCTTTGCCGCGAGCTCGTCCAGGGCGATGTCGACGATTGCTTCCGTCAACTCCAACTGGAGCACCGCGGCACCGGTGGGCTTCCTCTTCTCACGGTCTCCGGGCTGCATGGCGGGGAGCCTAACATTTGGACGGTACCGTTCCGACCAAATGGCCGCGAGTCATCAGGGAGGGATGCTCCGATGTGCGGGAGGCTGCCGGGGGTGCCAGGCTGCCCGGCAAGCTGGAGTCGCCGCTGCGGCAGGAGCACGACCTCACCCTGTTCGAGTACCTCGTGCTCAGTCACCTCTCCGAGGCCCCGAAGCGCACGCTTCGGATGGGAGAGCTCGCCTTCCTCGCCAGCGGGTCGCTCTCCCGCCTCTCCAACGTCGTCAAACGCTGTGAGCGGCGCGGCTGGGTCGTACGGTCGCCCGACCCGGCCGACGGCCGCTACACCCTCGCCGAACTCACCGACACCGGCTTCGACATCGTGCGGCTGGCCGCGCCCACGCACCTGCGCGCCGTGCGCCGCATGGTCCTCGACTCGCTCAACACCGCCGACCAGAAGGCCCTCGTCCGCATCGCGCAGAAACTCCGCATCGTCCCCGACGACTTCGGCTGATGGAGGGGATGGGCGGGGATCAGTGCCTCGCCGCGCCTCAGGTCGTGGCCCACAGCGAGCGCACGTGGCCCAGGTGGCGCGCCATGCACTTCTCCGCGCCCTTGGCGTCGCCCGCCAGCATCAGGTCCAGAAGCTCGATGTGCTCCTCCGCCGACGGGGTCAGTTGGTCGCGCTCGTCCAGGGCCGTCAGGCCGTAGAGGCGGGAGCGCTTTCGGAGGTCGCCGACCGTCTCGACCAGACGGTCGTTGCCCGAGAGGGCGAGGAGCGACAGGTGGAAGCGGCGGTCGGCCTCCAGGTAGGCGATGAGATCGTGGTCGCGGGCGGCGCGCACGATCTCCTCGGCAACCGGACGCAGCACCTCCAGGTCCTCCCTGACCGCGGTGCGCGTGATCCGCCCGATCATGGGGACCTCGATCAGGCCGCGGATCTCCGTGTACTGGTCGAGATCGCGTTCGTTGACCTCGGTGACCCGGAAGCCCTTGTTGCGGACGGGCTCGACAAGACCCTCGCGGGCCAGGTCGAGCATCGCCTCGCGCACCGGAGTCGCCGAGATGCCGAAGTCCTCGGCGAGGCCCGGCGCGGAGTAGATCTCGCCGGGGCGCAGCTCGCCGGAGATCAGGGCGGCCCGCAGGGCGTGGCCGACCTGGTCGCGCAGCCGCTCCCTGGTGGTGATGAGGTTCTTCTGCTTCAGGTGCCCCATGGTGTCCCCTCCGGTGGTACCCGCGCCCGCGCGGATCACCAAAGTACAATGTCACGTTGCCAGTTGGGGGCCGGGTGGCGAGGAAACTCCCAGGTGGAGGCGTGGGGACCCTGGCGGAAGAGCCGGGGGGCTTGGTGGGGCTCAGAGGAGGAAACCCGCGGGGAACGGGTCGTCGGGGTCCAGGAAGTACTGGGCGGTGCCCGTGACCCAGGCCCGTCCGGTGATCCGGGGAACGACCGCGGGCATCCCCGCCACCTCGGTCTCCTCCACCAGCCGACCCGTGAACTCCGTGCCGATGAACGACTCGTTGACGAAGTC
Organism: Streptomyces sp. NPDC042371; assembly: GCF_056437465.1. Lineage (NCBI taxonomy): Bacteria > Bacillati > Actinomycetota > Actinomycetes > Kitasatosporales > Streptomycetaceae > Streptomyces > Streptomyces sp. NPDC042371. The sequence continues at coordinate 259,930 of NZ_JBWKAP010000004.1, forward strand.
GCGGTCCAGCCGGAGCTCGCCGCGGGCGTGTAGCTGCGCCATGCGTGCGGACGTGCCCGTCCCGCACGGCGAGCGGTCGAACCAGCCCGGGTGGATCGCCATCGCGTGCCGGGACCGACGGGCGTCCGAGCCGGGCGCGGCCAGGTAGACGTGCTTGACCCCGGTGATGTCAGGCTGTTCGGGGTGCGTCGGGCGGTCCGGTGACGCGTTGATCGCGTCCATGACGGCGAGCCCCGCCGCGAGCAGGTCGTCCTTGCGGGAGCGGTCGAACGGCAGCCCCAGCGCGTCGAGTTGGACGAAGGCGTAGAAGTTTCCGCCGTAGGCCATGTCGTACGTCACCGTGCCGTGCCCCGGCACCTCGATCTTGCGGTCCAGGGCTACACAGAACGCGGGAACGTTGGTGAGCGTCGCCGATGTGGCCGCACCGTCGGTCACCCGTACGTCGACGGCGACCAGGCCCGCCGGAGTGTCAAGACGGACCGTCGTGACCGGCTCGGTCACTTGCACCATGCCGGTCTCGACCAGGACCGTCGCCACGCCGATCGTGCCGTGGCCGCACATCGGCAGGAGCCCGGACACCTCGATGTAGAGGACTCCGTAGTCGGCGTCGGGCCGGGTCGGGGGCTGGAGGATGGCGCCGCTCATCGCGGAGTGGCCGCGCGGCTCGTACATCAGGAGCGTGCGCAGGTGGTCCAGGTGCTCGATGAAGTGGAGTCTGCGGTCGGCCATGGTGGCGCCGGGGATCACCCCGACACCGCCGGTGATCACACGGGTGGGCATGCCCTCGGTGTGCGAGTCGACGGCGTGGAAGACGTGACGGGTGCGCATGGGCCCCTTTCCCTCCGGTTGAGACTCTTGATTGGGTTCAGCGGTGGCCCGCGGCCATCGCCTTTTCCGTGGCCGACCGCACCAGCGACTCCGTGGCTCCGGACAGCGGGGAGCGCGGGGGGCGGGTCGGACCGCCGCGGCGGCCCACGATGTCCATCGAGAGCTTGATGGACTGCACGAACTCCGTCTTGGAGTCCTGGCGCAGGAGCGGGTGCAGCGACCGGTAGAGGGGCAGCGCGGTCTCCAGGTCGTGGGCGCAGGCGGCGTCGTAGAGCTCAGCGCAGGTGGCGGGGAAGGCGTTCGGGTATCCGGCGATCCAGCCGACGGCACCCGCCAGGGCGAGTTCGAGCAGGACGTCGTCCGCGCCGATCAACAGGTCGAGGTCCGGGGCGAGTTCGGCGATCTCGTACGCCCTGCGGACGTCGCCGGTGAACTCCTTCACGGCTACAACCGTGCCGTCGCCGTGCAGCCCGGCCAGCAGGTCGGGGGTCAGGTCGACCCTGGTGTCGAGGGGATTGTTGTACGCGACCACGGGCAGGCCGGACTTGGCGACCTCGGCGTAGTGGGAGCGCACGGACTGTTCGTCGGCGCGGTAGGTGTTCGGCGGCAGGAGGAGCACGGAGCCGCAGCCCGCCTCCGCGGCCTGTTCGGCCCAGCGGCGGGACTCCGCGCTGCCGTAGGCGGCGACGCCGGGCATCACGCGGGCCCCGTCGCCCGCTGCCTCGACGGCGGTACGGACGACGCGGGCGCGCTCGTCGTCGGTGAGGGTCTGGTACTCGCCCAGGGAGCCGTTCGGCACGACGCCGTCGCAGCCGTTGCCTATGAGGTGGCCGACGTGCTCGGCGTAGGCGTCGTAGTCGATGGAGAGGTCGTCGCGCAGGGGGAGCGCGGTGGCGACCATGATGCCGCGCCAGGGGCGGTCGGTGGTCCAGTGTCCGGCGGTCATGACGGCTGCCCTTCGGTCGGGTGGGGAGGGAGTGCGGGAGGGGTGAGGGGTTGAGGTTGGGGGTGGGGGTGGGGGTGAGGTTGCGGCTCCAGGGCGGTCAGGGCGGGCAGGGCGGCCAGGGCGTTGAGTGGCACCGGTGTGGCCAGTGGGCGTCGGTCGGGGCTTGAAGGGTGAGGGTCAGGTGAGGGCGAGGGTGAGGCCAGGCAGGACACGGCCCAGCCGCACATCCGGCCCTGGCACCAGCCCATGCCCGCCCGGGTCAGGAGCTTCACGGAGCGCGTGTCCCGGGCGCCGTAGTCCGTGACGGCCTCGCGGATGCGGCCCGCGGGGACCTCCTCGCAGCGGCAGACGTCGGTGTCGTCGGAGAGCCACCGCGTCCAGCCGTGGCCCGGCGCGTGTGCGGCGGCCATGACGTCGGCGAAGGCGTTCATGTGGTCGCGGCGGCGCCGTAGGGAGCGTAGGCGCGAGAGTGGGCCGGGGCGTCGGCCGGTCAGTCGGGCCGCGACGGCAAGCGCGGCCAATTCGCCTTCCGCCATTGCCTGTTGTGCTCCGCCGATCCCTGATGTCTCGCCCGCCGCCCACAGGCCGCGCAGCGACGTCTCCTGGAGCGGGCCGAGCGCAAGCGCGTGCGTGCCGTCGACCGCCTGCCGGGTGGCGCAGCCCAGGCTGGTGGCCAGGTCTATCTGCGGGACCAGGCCGTGGCCGACGGCCAGCGCGTCGCAGTCGATGCGACGGTCCGTTCCCGGTATCGGACGCCATGCGCGGTCGAGGCGGGAGACCGTCACCGCTTCCACGCGGTCCTTGCCGTGTGCCTCGGTGACCGCGTGGCGCGTGCGCAGGCGTACCCGGTGGCGCAGCAGGGCTCCGGCGTGGTGCGCGCCCTCCGTCACCTTGTGGGGCTGGACGGCGAGTGTGCGGGGGTGGCGTGCGTATCCGAAGTACGAGGAGGCATCGAGCAGTTCGGGCACCTCGGCCCCGGCCGTGACGAGCGAGGCGGCCACGGCGAGCAGGAGCGGGCCGCTGCCCGCGACGACCACGCGCTTGCCGGGCAGGGCGAGACCGGACTTGAGCATGGCCTGGGCGCCGCCCGCGCCGACCACGCCGGGCAAGGTCCAGCCTGGGAAGGGGAGTTGCCGCTCGTACGAGCCGGTCGCGAGGAGGATCGCGCGGGCCCTCACACTCACCGGGCGCTGCCCCTCCTCACTGGGGTCTTCGAGTTCTCCGTGGCCGCCCGTGAGGGCGTGGACGGTCCAGTGGTTCTCGGCCTCGCGCGTCACCGTCCAGACGTGGTGGCCGAAGAGGCAGGTGACGTTGTCGTTCCGCAGGCGGTCGCGCAGGTCGGCGAATGCGGGCCAGTCGTGGTGCAGGGCCTCAGGGCGGGTGGCGCCCGTGGCGGGTGCGGGGTGGCGGTAGAACTGGCCGCCCGGTTGGGCCGCCGCGTCCAACAGGGCTACGGACAGACCGAGTTCGACGGCGGTCACGGCACCGGCGAGGCCTGCCGGACCGGCACCGAGCACCGCAAGATCGTACGGTTCGTCAGGCACGCCCTCGGGCAACGCCTCGCTCCCCTCAGTCGTCGAACCCGGCATGACCGTTCCCCTCCTGCGTCGTGACCGTGTCGCCGGGGCGGGCAGTGACCAGGCAGGCGCGCCGGTTGGGGTGGCCGTTGACGGTCGCGAGGCAGTCGTAGCACTGGCCGATGCCGCAGAACGCCCCGCGCGGCCGCCCGCCGCCCCGGGTGGTCCGCCAGGCGAGGATTCCCGCGGACCAGAGCACGGCCGCGATCGACTGGCCCGGCAGTGCGTCGAGTCGGCGGCCGTCGAAGGTGATCGTGAAGGTCGCCTCGGGGGAGGCTCCCACGAGATCGGTCGGCTTCATCGGGCTGCCTCCTCTCGTGCGAAGCGATCCGGCGCGAACGGGCGGGTGTCCAGAGGGAGTTCATCGCCCGTCAGCATGGCGGCGATCAGTGCGCCGGTCGCCGGGGCGAGGCCGATGCCCGCTCCCTCGTGGCCGCAGGCGTGCAGCAGGCCGGGGAGGCGCGGGTCGGGGCCGATCGCCGGGAAGTGGTCCGGGAGGTAGGGGCGGAACCCTGCGTACGTGCGGATCGCGCGGACCTGGGCCAGGGCGGGGAAGAGGCGTACCGCCTGGCCCGCGAGGCGGCGCAGGACCTCCACCGACAGGGTCCGGTCGAAGCCGACCCGCTCCCGGCTCGCCCCGATCAGCACCGGGCCCGCCGGAGTGCCCTCCACCACGGCGGAGGTCTGCAGCGCCGCCGAGCCGCTCGCGACGTCGGCGACGTACTCGGCGGAGTACACCTTGTGGTGCACCACGCGCGGCAGCGGTTCGGTGACGAGGACGAAGCCGCGGCGGGGGAGCACCGGCAGCTCCAGGCCCGCCAGGCGGGCGAGTTCGCCTCCCCACGTACCGGCGGCATTGAGCACGTGCGGTGCGCACACCTCGCCCCGCCGCGTCCGGACGCCCCGCACCTCGCCCTTGGTCCCGGTGAGGACCGCGGTGACCTCCTCGCCGAGTCGGACCGTGAGGCGCCCGGCGTCGGCGGCCGCCCGCAGCAGGTGTGCGGCGGCGAGGGCGGGCTGTACCTGGGCGTCCTGCGGGTAGTGGACGCCGCCCGCCAGGCCCGGTGCGAGATGTGGTTCGAGGTTGGCGAGGCGGTCGGCCGGGACCTCGGTGGCCTCGACGCCCGCGTGCCGTTGCTCCGCGGCGAAGTCGCGCAGGGCGGCGAGTGCGGGCTCGGTCGAGGCGACGACCACGCCGCCCTTCGTCTCGTACTCGATGAGGGAGGGGAGCTCGGCGGCCAGGTCCTGCCACAACTGGGCTGAGTACAGCGCGAGTTCGAGTTCCGGGCCCGGGGCCTTGTCGGAGACGAGGAGGTTGCCCTCGCCCGCCCCCGTGGTGCCGCCCGCGACGGGGCCGCGGTCGATGACGGTGACGTGGAGCCCGGCGCGGGTGGCGTAGTAGGCACATGCGGCGCCGACCACGCCTGCCCCCACGATGATCAGGTCTGCGGGGCGGGCGGCGTGTGAGAGGTGTGGCCGTTCGGACAGGTGTCTCGTGAGCACGGCAGTAATATTTCACATGGCACTGGCGCTGCCAAGAGGTCGTGCACGAAGGGGAGTTGTCGCCTTCAGTCGCGGCGGTGATGCGTACCGGGCGTATAGCCGTACGCGCGGCGGAACACATCGATGAACGCGCTGGTGGACGACCATCCGCACCGGTGCGCGACCGCCGTGACCGGCATGTCGTCGGCCAGCATGCGCAGTGCGTGGTAAAGGCGCAACTGGGTGCGCCACTGCGGGAACGTCATGCCCAGCTCGCGGCGGAAGAGGCGGCTCAGGGTGCGTTCGCCCGCGCCCGCCTCCGCGGCCAGTTCGGCCAGACCGCGCGGGTCCGCGGGGTCGGCGTGCAGCAGGTCGCAGACGGCCGCGAGGCGGGAGTCCGAGGGCGTGGGCAGCTGTACGGGCTGCTGGGGTGAGGCGCACAGCTGGTCGAGGAGCACGGCACGCAGGCGTCCGCGTTCCGGGGACTCGTCCCGCGGCGTCCGGGTGCAGGCGAGGATCAGTTCGCGCAGGAGCGGGCCGACGGCGAGCACGGTCGGGGCGCCGAGGCCGAGCGGGTTCGTGTCCGCGGGCAGGCCGAGCAGGTGCAGGGCCAGGTGGCCGTGGGCGCGGTGTGCGTGGACGCATCCGGCGGGGACCCAGATGGCCCGGGTGCCGGGCGCGAACCAGGTGCCCGCGTCGGTGGTGACGGCCACGACGCCGGAGCCCGCGTAGACGATCTGGTGGTCGTCGTGGCGATGGGCGTCGATGCGCTCGCCGGGGGACAGTGCCCGGGTGGCGGTGGGTGCTTCGGGGGTGTGGCGGATTTTCGGCACAGGTTGGCACTTTATCGGAAGCGGGCCAGGGCGGGGCGTGGCGACGATGAGGCGGTGCCGACCCATGAGCCCTCAGTCACCCCACCCTCAGTCACCCCGCCTCCAGTCACCTCACCCTCAGTCACCCCGCCTCCAGCCACTCCACCCTTAGCCGCCCCACCCGAAGCGGCCCCACCCCACCGAACCCCGCCCACCGCGAAATCCCCCCGCCGCCCCATCACCCTCCTCGCCCTCAGCCACGCCTGCGTGGACGTCTACCAGGGGGCCATCGCCGCCCTCGTCCCGTACTTCGTCTCCGAGCGTGCCTACACCTACGCCGCCGCGTCCGGCATCGTGCTCGCCGCCTCGTTGCTCTCCTCCGTCGTGCAGCCGCTGTTCGGCGCGCTCACCGACAAGTGGGCCATGCCGTGGCTGCTGCCGGTGAGCACCGTGGTGGGCGGGGCCGGAGTCGCGTTCGCGGGGGTCGGCGGGAACTACCTGGTGACGCTGGTGGTCGTCGCCGTGTCCGGCATCGGCGTCGCCGCGTACCATCCGGAGGCCGCGCGCGTGGCCCGGCAGGCGAGCCGGGGCAGCCACACCGCCATGAGCTGGTTCTCGCTCGGCGGCAACGTCGGCTTCGCGACCGCGCCCCTGCTGGTCTCCGCCATCGTCGCCACGGGCGGCCTGCGCGCCTCCCCGCTCCTGGTCGTCCCCGCCCTCGCGGGGGCGGTGCTGTGCGTGGCGGCGCTGCGGGGAGTCAGGGCCCGGGACACGGCGGCACCGAAGGGGCAGGGTGCCGGTCCGGTCGCCGAGGACGACTGGCCGTCCTTCCTCAAGCTGTCCGGCGCCGTCGTCTGCCGCTCGATCGTCTTCACCGGGCTGAGTACGTTCATCGCGCTGTACGTGCGCGAGCGCACCGGAGGGGGTGAAGTCTCGGGCACCGTGGCCCTGTTCGTCCTCTACCTCGGCGGCGCGATCGGCACCGTCGCGGGCGGACGGCTCGCCGCCCGGTACGGCCGCCTCCCCGTCGTCCGGTGGTCGTACGCCCTGGCGGTCCTCGCGGTGGCGGGAGTCGTCCTCGTCCCCGGGCCGCCGCTCTACGTCTTCGTCGTGCTGACCTCGGCCGGTCTGTACGTCCCGTTCTCGCTGCACATCACCCTCGGGCAGGACTACCTGCCGCGGCGCATGGGAACCGCGAGCGGCGTGACCCTGGGGCTCACCGTGAGCATCGGCGGCCTCGCGAGCCCGCTGATCGGGGCGGTCGCGGACGCCGCCTCCCTGCGGACGGCCCTCGCCCCGCTGATCGTGCTGCCCGCACTCGGCTGGCTCCTCCTGCGCACGCTGCGCGAGCCGGGCACGGGAGCCGCCGACGGCACCTGAGGCCGGGGGCGTTTCCGAACTCCGGTGCGGTTGATGTGTCCTGAGGGGTTGTCAGTGCAATATCACATTACTACGTTACGCATCACATGACGCATCGGTGGCCGAGAGGCTACCCCTCAACCACCGTCGCGTGACGGCCATTTGACGCTGGCCGCCCCACATGGACAGCACCTCACGCCCCCACCTCCCACACAGGAGCAATCGGTGTCCCATATACGTCTACGCACCCTGCAGAGATCCGTGCTCGCCGGCGCGATAGCGGCGACTCTCTGCGCCTCGGCCGTCCAGCTCGGATACGCGGCCGAGTCCTCCTCCGCAGCGGCCGCGAAGCCCCGCGCCGCCGCCGCGCCGTCCGCACCCGCCGCTCCGAACCCCCTGGACGTGGTCGACCACCGGGCGAAGGCCCCGAAGCCGAACACCTACAAGATTCCGGCGCCCGGCGGGCTCAAGGACGGCCGCGTCCCGGGCGCCCGCACCCCGAAACCGAAGGCGAAGCCGGGGGCCGCGGCGCCCCGAGCCGGAGCCGTGCCCTGCACCCTCGACGGCGTCACCGGACTCTCGCCCGAGAAGTTCGCCGACTTCCTCGCCGACCCGGCCGTCACCGCCGACGGCTGTCTGCGCACCCTCATCTGGACCTGGGACGCGCGACTCGCCCCCGTCATGTCGGACGCGCACGTCCAGGCCGTCTCCGGCCGCATCTCCAGGCTCGCGGCCGCCCACGACGGCAAGAACGGCAGCAACCTCCTGGAGATGCTCACGTATCTGCACGCCGTCGCCTACCAGGACTTCTCACACGACGAGATCGACGTCACCGACGCGCCGACCGTGGACGCCATGCGGCGCGCCGTCGACGCCTTCGGTTCGGCGGGCCGCACCTTCGACGTGACCCGGAGCAACGCCGAGTCGCTGCGCGAGGCGCTCTACGCGGCGAGCGCGCCGGGCCTGCGCCAGCACCAACTCCCGCTGATCAAGCGGGTGCTGACCACCATGGACGCCAAGCACCCCGACACGGCGAAGGACGCCTCGTGGGCCGGTTCCACGCTCGCCGCGCTCTCCCTGAGCTACCTCGGCGTATACCCCGGCAACAAGGACGCCGCCTTCCACGCCGCGGTCAAGGCCGACACCTCCTACCGCGCCGCCTTCAAGGCCTTCGGCGGCTACACCCACCTCAAGGGCACCGCCAACGCCTGGGTGGTGCGCGACGCGCTGAGCGAGTACGGCAGGTTCGGCCAGATCGACGGGCTCACCAGTGAGATCGTCTCCGGCCTCGGCGGGCTCGTGGCCGTCGTCGTCCGCAACTTCGGTGAGGGCAGCGCCCCTTGGGCGAAGGTCGCCACCTGGCTGAACGAGTTTGACGCCTGCGCCCCCTACAAGGTGTGCAAGGCCGACATCGAGCGCCGACTCTTCCCGCGGACCTACACGTACGACAAGGGCGGCATGAAGGTCCGCACGGCACTGGAGCGGGGCACCGTCGACCAGCTCTACTACGCGAGCAAGCAGGTCAAGGCGCAGTTCCACCGGGTCGTCGGCACCGAGGAGCCGCTGGCGGGAGACCCCAACACCACGCTGACGACGGTCCTTTACGCCTCGCGCGCCGACTACGAGAACTACCACCCGCTGCTCACCGGGATGGACACCAACAACGGCGGCGTCTACATCGAGCGCGGCGCGACCTTCTACACCTACCAGCGGCGCGTCCCGCAGGACTCCACGCTGACGCTGGAGGAGCTCTTCCGCCACGAGTACACGCACTACCTCAACGGCCGCTGGGCCGTGCCCGGATTCTTCGGCGAAGGCCCGTGGTACCAGGGCGACCGGACCACCGCGATGGACGAGGGCACCGCCGAGTTCTTCGACGGCGCCACCCGTGACGACGGCATCAAGGTCCGCAAGTCACTGGTCCAGGGCATCATCGCCGACACGGCGAACGGCGGACCGCGGATGACCGTGGACCGGCTCCTGCACGCCACGTATGACGGCGACGGCTTCCGGTTCTACAACTACGCCGGTACGTTCTTCGAGTTCCTGTGGTCCGAACGTCCGGGCCTGCTCAAGGAGATGTACGGATATCTGCGGGCCGACAACCCGGCGGGCTTCGACGCCTGGCGCGACCGGCTCGGCAAGGACGGCGGACTGCAGAGCCAGTACGACGCCTTCCTCGACAAGCAGATCGCGCACGTCGACGACCTCTTCGTGCCCGACACGAAGTACGTGCCGCTCGCCGAGCTCCGCGACACCACCGCCGACCAGGTCCGCGCCTCCGTCGCGGCGACGACGGGCATCACGCCCGACTGCCGCTCGAACGGCGCGCCGGAGCGTCCGCGGTACACCTGCACGGGCCGGATCACCGCGAACCTCAGCGCGTCCGGCGACACCGACGCCGTGTTCAAGGATATGTCGGAGACGGTCGACTACTTCCTCCTCGAACGGTCCTCGGCGGGCGACAACAACCTGGCCGACATGAACTGCTCGTTCGGCAAGGTCGACATCTGGTCCGACGGCCGCGCGGGCAGCGCCGACTTCAGTTGTGAGGGGCCGCTGAAGGGGTGAGTCCGCCCCCTGCGAGGAGTTCCGCCGCCGCGATGCCCGAGACACGGGTCGCACCATGGGTGATGAGGTGGGTGGCGCCGAGTGCGTCACCCGCCGGGACGCCCATCTCCACGACGAGGGCGTCGGGGCGGCACCGCAGGATGCGGTTGAGCGTGTCGGTCATCCAGCGGTGCCGAGCCGCGTCACGGACCACGACCACCAGGGCGCGGCCCGTCGCCGGGGTCAGGGCCTCGCGGTCGAGGAGGTCCCCGGCGTGGGCGAGTTCGGGCTCGGTCAGGCGGACGGACGTGGTGCCGGGGCGCAGGTCGCGCAGCGGTACGGCGACGCCCCAGGGGGTGTGGCCGTCGACGGCCAGGTTCATCGTGGGGGACAGCTCCACGACGTGCGGCACTCCCGCGACGGGGAGTGCCGCGTTCGCCGTGCCGGAGCGGTGGTGGACCCGCACGGCACGGCGGGCCGCGACCAGGCCGATGTCGGTGGGCCCCGCCGCGCGGGCGACGGCCCGGGACCGCTCGCCGGACCAGGCGGCGAAGTCCCTTACGCGCCTGCTCGCCTCGACGAGCCTGGCCTCGGGCAGCGTGCCGTCGATGACCGCCTTCACCAGCGCGGTGGAGAGCAGGTCGAACGTGGCCTCGTCGGCGCTCTCGCCGCCCACGCACACCGCGTCCACGCCACCGGCCACCGCTTTGACCGTCGCGCCGTCGATGCCGTAGCGGTCGGTGACCGCGCCCATCTCGATGCCGTCCGTGACCAGCAGACCGTCGAAGTTCAGCTCGCCGCGCAGCAGCTCCACCAGGATGCGGTGGCTGAGGGTCGCGGGTAGGTCCGGGTCGTAGGCGGGGGCGAGCAGGTGCGCGGTCATCACGGCGCGTACCCCCGCCTCCATCGCCGCGATGAACGGCGGCAGGGCGGTGAGCGCGATCTCCTCGGCGGAGCCCTGCACCTGGGGCAGGCCGAAGTGCGAGTCGACGACCGTGTCGCCGTGGCCGGGGAAGTGCTTGGCGCAGGCGGCGACACCGGCCTGCTGCAGACCGCGGATCCAGGCGGCCGTGTGGCGGGACACGACGTCGGTGCGGGAGCCGAAGGAGCGTACGCCGATCACCGGGTTGAGCGGATTGGAGTTCACGTCGGCGCTGGGCGCGAAGTTGAGCGAGACGCCCGCGGCGTGCAGGTCCCGGCCGATGTCGTGGGCCACGCGCTCGGTCAGGTCGATGTCGTCGACGGCGCCGAGGGCGAGATTGCCGGGCCGGGACGAGCCGGTCCACGCCTCCAGGCGCGTCACGTCGCCCGCCTCCTCGTCGATGGCGACGATCAGGTCGGGGTTCTCCGCGCGCAGGTCCGAGGTGAGCCGGGAGACCTGCTCGGGCGTCTCGATGTTCCGCGCGAACAGTACGACGGAGCCCAGGCCCTCGGCGATCCTGCGGCGCAGCCAGGAGGGGGCCGTGGTGCCCTCGAATCCGGGCTGCAGCACGGAGTTGGCGAGGCGCTCCAGAGTCGGGTCACTGCTCGGTGCCATGGCGCGACCTCCGAAGTTGCGGGTACGTGGGACGTATGGTGCACGGAATGTGCGGCGGGACTCCTGCCAATTGGTCCAGGCCAATCGGATAGTGGATATTGGCTCGTACCAAACCGGGCTGTCAAGGAGTCGGAACCGGTCGAGCCGGGCGAATCCACCATGATGGGGCGCGAGTTGGGGAATCCTTGGAACTTCCGCAGGTCGCATCCGCTGAAGGGAAGAGAGTCCATGCGCAGGTACGAACTCGTCGGCAGGCGCGACATCAGGCTGGTCACGGACGTGGCGGTGCCGGAGCCAGGCCCCTCGGAGGTCCTGGTCCGGGTGCGGGCCTGCACGGTCTGCAACCGCAGCGACCTCGCCTACTTCCACTACTACGGGCTGCGCGACCACTGCTCCCAGGGCTGTTTCGGCCATGAGATCTCCGGGGTCGTCGAGGCGACCGGGGCGGGCGTGCGGCGCGTGGTGCCCGGCCAGCGGGTCTTCGTGCGCACCCCGCTCACCACCGGGTACGCCGAGTTCGCGCTGGCCCGCGAGATATCCGTGGGCGCCCTGCCCGACGAGGTGCCCTTCGAGCAGGGCGCGCTCCTGCAGCTCCTGCCGCTCGCGGTGCACGCCACTCGCGGCATCCGGCTCGGCGACCGCGTCGTGATCGTCGGGCAGGGGCCCGTGGGGCAGATGGCGCTGCGGGTCGCGGTGGCGCGCGGCGCGGCCGAGGTCGTCGCCGTCGACCTCGACGACTGGCGGCTCGAACGGTCCTCCGCGGCGGGCGCCGACGCGATCCGGCGCGTGGACGGCGGCCCCGAGCAACTGGCCGCCGTCGGCGCGGACTTCGATGTCGCCGTCGACGCGGTGGGCACCCCCACGACGCTCAACGCCTGCGTGGGGCTCGTACGCCAGAACGGCCTCGTCGTCCTCCTCGGCACGCACCACGTCGACACGCACGTCACCGTCGACCTGGTCACCTGGGAGCGCAAGGGCCTGCGCGTGCACAGCTCCGCGGAACCCCTCGACACCGCGCGCGCCGAAGCCCTCGCCGTCGCCGAACGCCTCGCCCACCGCCGCACCGACGCCCTGCGCCTGCCCGACCTCCACACGCACACGTACCCGCTCGACGAACTGCCCAAGGCCATGGAGCAGCTCTCCGCGAGCCGCGCCCTCTACCCGGACGCCGAGCAGGCCCCCTACGACGGTCCGCCGCCCGAGACGCTGAAGGTGGCGATCGTCCCCTGAGCGGGCGGAGGAGAGCCGCGTGAGGTGGGGCATCGCCGGATACGGCGACATCGTGACGCGCCGCGTGCTGCCTGCCCTGCACGCGCTCGGCGAGGAGCCCGTGGCCCTCTGGGGCCGCGACCCGCGCCGCGCCGCGCGCACCGCCGAGCACCACGGCGTCGCGGGCTCGGGCACCGACATCGACGTGCTGCTGTCCGGCGTCGACGCCGTGTACATCGCCACTCCCGTCGTCCATCACGTGCCGCTCGCCCGCGCCGTGCTCGGAGCGGGCCTGCCCGTCCTGATCGAGAAGCCGCTCGCCGGTGGGCTCGGCACGGGGGCCACGCTCGACACGGCGGGGCGGTGCGCGGGAGTCGCCTACTACCGCAGGCTCGCGCCCACCGTGCGACGGCTGCGCGAGGAGCTCGACGACTGGACGCCCGACCGGGTGGAGGTGCGCTTCCGCTGCGCCTTCGCGCCCGGACCCGACGACCCGATGCGCTGGCGCACCGACCCCGCCCTGTCCGGCGGCGGGGTCCTCGCGGACGCGGGAAGCCACCGGATCGACCTGCTGCTCCACCTGTTCGGGCGGCCGCACGAGCTGACCGCCCGGCTCGGCGGGCGCTTCCCGGAGGGCGCGGAACGGCGCGCCGAGCTCACCCTGGCCTGGCGCTCCGGTCTGCAGGCGCACTGTCTCGTGGAGTGGGGCGAGGGCCCGCCCGTGGACCTCGTCCGGCTGACCGGGGGCGGCCGCACGGTGACGCTCGCTCCACTGGACTCGGGCCGCATGCACGCACCCCCGGGGCCGCCGTCCCTGCTCCCCCCGGCGGCCAACCCCCACCAGCCCCTGCTCGCCGACTTCGCGCACGCCGTGGCGACGGGGCGGGACCCGGTGTGCCCGGTGGAAGAGGCCCGCCTGGTCGACGACGTGATCGTGGCGGCGGAGCGGTCGGACGCGGCGGGCGGACGGCCGGTGAGGCCGTGGGGATGAGGCGGTGCGGGGCGGGGTGGTGTGGGGCGGGGCGGCTCACGCCCCGTCGTCCGCCGACCAGGGGCGGAGCCAGCGAGGGTCCGGGCTGTCGCCGGAGTGGATGAACCGCGTGTCCACGGAGAGGCGCATGGCATCCGTCGTCGTGTCCAGGGACGCGTGGATGATGCGGGGCAGGTGCACCATCACATCGCCCGCCGCGAAGTCCGCGTACAGCCAGCGGCGGTCGAGCGTGCGGGCGGTCAGCTCCAGGTCGTGGCAGATCTGCCGCCGGTCGCCGGGGCGGTCGGTGATGTCGCGCAGCGGGGCGTACTCCTCGGGCGGCAGCCGGTGTGAGCCCTCCAGGTAGACCAGCGGGCCGGTCGGCGTCGGGCAGTCGCCGACCGGGATCCAGAGGGTGACGACGCGCGGCGAACCCTCGTCCATGTAGTCGAAGTCGACATGGGCGCGGGAGGCGCGCCGCGTGCCGCGGTGGAAGTGGCGCAGGATGCGGCGCGGCAGCATCTCGGCCTTCGCGTCCAGGAGTTGGGCGGCGAGCGTGGACAGGACGGGGTTGGCCACGAAGTCGTGGAAGGGCGCCGAGCGCACGAACGCGTAGGCGGGGTGCCCCGCCACTCCGTAGTGCGGGACGCCCTCGGGCACGCGGCCGGAGAACACCCCGTCCTCGGGCCCGCTGCCCGGCGCGAGCAGCCCCGGCGGGAAGAGCGAGAAGTACCGGCCGCGCAGCCGCAGCACCTCCGCGCGGTCGAGCAGGCCCGGCAGGTACAGATAGCCGTCCGCGTGCAGCCGCTCCCGCAGCGCGTCGGCGTCTCTGGGCTCCAGCAGGTCCGCGCTGGGGCGCAGGGGGGCGAAGAGTTCCGGCGTGAAGGGTATCGGTACGCCGTTCGACGACAGGTTCACGATGCGTGTCCCTCGATCCTTCGGGTCGGTGGACCGGCCGACGGGACCGGTCAGTAGACGCCTTCCACCGCCTCCTCGGCGGCCCCGGAGTCCAGGAAGGGCCGCACGGCGGCCACCCCGTCCCAGGGGAACCACGGGTGCGGCCCTGTCCTGACCGCGCTGTCCCGCTCCAGGAGGTTGGGCAGGAAGAGGTCCTCCAGGAGCGTCGTGGTGCGCACACGGCCGCGCTGCCCGACCTCGACCTCGTGCCACGGGTCGGCGGGGTCGACGACCTTGAGCACCGCGAAGGGCGGCGGCAGATGGTAGGAGTGCCCGGTGCCGCCGGGTACGGCGGACGCTCCCGGCACGGCGGACGTACTCGGTGCCGCGTCGGCCTGCAGGGCGTGGCCGACCAGGGTGTTGCCGTACGTGTCGATCCACTGCACGCCCGGCAGATGCTCCTCGCGCAGGAACTCGGCCTCGGCGGCGGTGCACGAGGTGCCGCCGGTGCAGACCGCGCGGATGCCGTACGTGTGCAGGGGCCGGGGCAGCCGCATCGCGAGCTCCACGAGCAGCCGCGACGTCGTGAAGAGCAGCGAGGGATGCTCGGCGGCGAGCAGGGCGAGGGTCTGGTCGATCAGGTGGGCGGTGTAGGTGTCGGCCTCACCGCCCGAGCGCAGTGCGGCCTTCACCCAGCGCGGATCGAAGTCGATGGAGTGCACGGCGCCGCGCCAGCTGTCCGCGAGGCCCTCCACGAAGTGCCCGTACGCGTGCGGCCCGCTCGGTGTCATCGCGAGCACGTCGCCGCCCGCCACGCCGCGCGCCTCCAGCACGGTGCGGTAGATCTCCACGTCGTACGCGAGGCGCGTGACGTTGACGATCCGGCAGGGCGCGCCCGTGCTGCCGCCGGTCTCGAAGACCCGGAAGGGCCGGTCGTGGTAGCCGCGGGGGCGCAGGTCGCGGGCGTTCGCGGCGCGCAGTTCGGCCTTGTCGAAGAGGCCGAAGCGGTCCAGGTCGGCGAAGCCGCCGATGTCCTCCACCGGGTCGAAGCCGAGCTTCTCGCGCCGCGCCACCCAGAAGGGGCTGCCGGTCTCCGGTTCGAAGTGCCACCGCATCATGCGGCGCGTCCAGGTGTCGAGGTCGATGCCGAGCTCCGGGACGCGCTCGCGCAGCCTGTCGGGCAGGGTGCCGAAGGCGGTGGTCATGCGGGCCTCACTTCGCTGGGCGGTACACGAAAAGGGAGTCGGCGGCGATGGCCCGCGCGGCCTGCGGCGAGGCGCTCAGGACGGCGGCGAAGGGAAAGGGGACCTCATGGCCGATCAGCGGATGATGCGGGGGCTTGAACACCGTCAAGTGGCCGTCGAGCAGGGCGATGTGCGGCAGTGCGTGGACGTCGTTCGTCGTGCTGCGCAGGACCGGCGGACGGCGGGTCAGGATGCGGTCGCCGGGGTGGAGGCGTTCGCGGATGCCACGCGTCACGGTCTCTGCCGCGCCCGGCTCACGGAAGGCGGTCAGCGGCCACGCCCCGAACGGCGACAGGGCGTCGAGCGCGGCGGCGAGGCTCAGGGCCAGGGACTCGGCGGCGTCGGGCTCCTCGCAGACGACGGTCCGTACGTTGCTGCAGAAGCGCCCCGAATCGGCCGCGATCAACGGCAGCAGCCAGGCCAGGGCGTCGTCCGTCGGCAGGCCGGCGGGCACCAGCGCGCAGCCACGGCCCGGGCCGTGCAGGGTGAGCGCGGGGGAGGAGCGGACGGCGGCCGCGAGCCCGGCGCCGCCGTAGACGACGTGCCGGTCCGTGAGCCGCAACAGGCCCTGTAGAGCGCGCTGTTCGCCGGGGTAGAAGCCGAGGCGGGCCCGGGGCCAGCCCGCCGCGAGCAGGGCGGCGACGAGCCGGGCCGCGGAGAGCGGCTCGCGTCGGCTCGGCCGCAGCCACACCCCCGCCGAACGCTCGGCCTGGTCACAGACCGCGTCCAGACAGGTAAAGGTGTTGCCCGGCAGCGCGACCAGCGCCAGAGCGTCGTCGGGCTCCGGGGCGTCATCCTTCTTCAGGACGCCGTCACGCAGCATCGCGCACCACCGGTCGACCAGCGGGCCCGGCAGCCCCGCGCTCTCCCACAGAGCCACGCGGAAGGCCTCGGCGCTCTGCTCGCCGATGCCGCCGACGGTGAGGGTGCCGCTGTCGAACAACTCCAAGGCGGTGAGCAGGACTTCACGGCGTCCGGTGAGCAGCGGCAGGCCGGGCAGGGCTGCGTCCCAGTGCCGCCGGTCCGCGTCGGCGACGATCTCCGGCACCATGGCGAGCTCCCTGCCCGCCGGTCCCGTCAGTGGCGCCCGGTCCAGCGATGTCCGCCACTCGCCCCTGCGGAAGGCGGAGATCACGGTGGTCGCGCCGGTCACGGCAGCTCGCTGCGGAGTGCGGCGACCACCCGGATCTGTTCGGTCTCCGTGAGGGACGGATACAGCGGCAGCGCGACGTGGTGCCGCGCGAACCAGCGGGCCCGCTCGAACGGGCCGCCCGCCGCGTCCAGTTGGCGCTGGGCCGCGAACTGCGGGTGGTCGCACAGCAGGTGGTCGTAGACCTCTCCGGCCAGCGACACGCCGTGCCGCTCCCGCAGGAGCTTCTTCAGGAGCGGACGGTCCAGCGGCCCGTCGGGATCCAGATAGGCGAGGTACTTGTAGTAGTTGCTGCCTGCCGCGGCGGGCACGGCGTGCGGGCGGATCCCGGGCACGTCGGCGAGCAGCGCGTCGTACCGGGCGGCGATCGCCCGGCGGGCGGCCAGCGTGCCGGAGAAGCGCTCCAGGTCCACCGTGCCGACGGCGGCGTGCAGTTCGCTCAGCCGCCAGTTGCCGCCGGGCCGGTCGTGCAGCGTGGAGCCCTGGGCGCACTTGCCGTGATCGCGCCAGCGCCGCACCTGCTCCAGGTCGTCCGCCGACGCGGAGGTCAGCAGACCGCCCTCGCCGCTCACCGCGACCTTCGTGGGGAAGAACGAGAAGGCGCCGAACCGGCCGAAGCTCCCTGCCGGGTGCCCGTCGAGGGTGGCTCCGAAGGCGTGCGCCGCGTCCTCCACCACGGGGACGCCGCGCTGGCGGCAGTGGGCGAGCACCGTTTCGAGGGCGGGCGAGACGATGCCGCCGATGTGGACGGGCAGCACGGCGGCGGTGTCGTGGTGCCGGTCGAGGGCGGCGCGCAGGGCGTCCGGGTCCAGGCCGAGGCCGTCGAGCTCGATGTCGACGAAGCGCACGGCCGCCCCGGCTCGCACGGCCGCGGCCGCGGTGGCGAAGAACGTGTTGACCGGTACGAGCACCGTGCGGCCCGCCACGCCGATGATGCGCAGCGCGATCTCCAGGGCCGCGGAGCCGGACGCGACCGCCGCGGTGTCCACGCCGGTCCAGGGGCGGGCGAGCTCCTCGAAACGGGCCACCTGCGGGCCCTGCGTGAGGATGCCCGAGGCGAGTGCGGCATCGACGCGGTCGAGCACGGCGCGCCGGTCGGAGACCTCGAAGTGGATGCGCTGGGCGGGCACGCCGGTTTCGAGGGGCGGTCCCTCGGTGAGCGTGCGGGTGAAGAAGTCCGCCGCGTGGCCCACGTGGGTGCCGTGTCCCATGGCGAGCTCGTGGACCTCGGCATCGGCTCCCGCGGCCGTGTACGCCTCCTGCACCGCGTCGGCCGCCGCCCGGGCGTCGACGGGGTCAAGGTAGCTGTCGGCCGTGCCGTACTGGAGCTGGAGCGGGGCCGGGGCGAGGGTGCCGTACAGGTCGGGCAGGTCGGCGTACTCCAGGATGCCGGGGAGCACCGCTCCTTCGTGGCCGGTCAACAGCCTCTCGAACAGGGCCGGGTAGCTGCCGATGTGGCTCGCCGCGCAGAGCGGGATGCCGGGGCGCCCGGCGAGCAGCGCCGTGTGCAGGGCGACCGCCGCGCCGAGGCTGTGGCCGAAGAGGCCGACGCGGCGCGGATCGACGAGCGGGTGCGCGGCGAGGACGTCAAGGGCGCCCAGGGCGTCGCCGGTGAGGGCGCCGAGGAGGGAGCGGCCGGTGAGCGTGAACGCGTGGGCCAGCAGCGTCCCTTCGTCCCTGCCCGCCCTGCGCCCGGCGTCCAGCGCGCCGCCGATGCCGTGGTCGAAGGAGAGCGTGACGAACCCGGCCCGCGCCAGCTGCTCGGCGACGTTGCGGTCGGGATGGTCCGGCGGCACGTCTCCGGTGAGCTGGTCGAGGCGCGCGTTCTTGCCGCCGAGGACGAGGACGGCGGGGCCGGGTGCCGCGTCCGGCGGGGCGAGGAGGGTGCCGTGGAAGGAGCCGCGTACGGGGGATTCGAGCAGGAGCCGCTCGCGGTGCAGGCCGTCGCGTACCGCCGGGGTGCTTTCGGCGGTGACGAGCGGGGCCCGTTCGACACGGGCCAGCCGCTCGACGACGTCGCGCACCCTGCGGGCCCGCACGGCATGCTCCTCGGCGCTCTTGGCGTACCGCAGGGCCGGTTCGACGGCGAGGAGCCCGCGGAGGTGACGTAGTTGCATGCGCGGCTCAGACGAAGTCGCCGTGCAGGGTGCTCGGCACTTCCAGTGCGTAGGCGTCCAGGGCCTCGTCGAGTTTGATCTGACCGCGCTTGAGGAGTTCCAGGAGCTCGTTCTGCGGCCGGTAGAAACACGACTTGCAGAGGTCGGTCCTGCGCGGGTTGGACGCCTCCCATTCGGCGCGCGGGCCGCCTTCGAGGACGTCCCCATATCCCTGTTCGACGACGTTGCCGATGAGATAGCGGCTGTTGAGGTGCACCTGCGGGCACGGGTAGAGATTTCCGTCGGCTCCGACGGCGGTGACGAATCGGCTGTAGTGGCAGTGCTCGAAGTCGCCCTCGACCTCTTCTACCTGGTCCATCGGGCCGCGGTCCAGTTTGGGGACCGACACCTCGAAGGCCTCCGTGGAGAGCTCGGCGGCACGGGTGAGGGATTCGGAGATCTCCGGCATCACGGATTCGATGGTTTCGTGGCCGAGTGCGCTGTAGAACTCGGGTTCGAAACGCACGTAATGTGCGCCGGACTCATGGGCGATACGGGCCGCTTCCAGGATCTCCCGGTAGTTCTGCAGGGTGATCACGTAGTTGAAGCCGATGCGGAAGTCGGGGTCGACGGCGTTCTCGCGGAGCTTGCCGACCGAGCCGATGAACTTCGAGAACGTCTGCTCGCGGTCCCGCGTGATGTCGTCGAAGGTGGTCTCCGTGCCCGCGTTCAGCCCGATGCGGACCCAGGTGTGCGTCTCGGCGACGCAGTCGGCGACCTTCGGGCGGCCGAGGCGCGAGCCGTTGGTGATCAGCCCGATCCGCAGCCCTGCCGCGTGCCCGGCGCGGCAGATCTCCGCATAGCCGGGGTGGATCGTGCACTCGCCGCTGCCGCAGAACGTCACGGCCCGGCCGTCGTTCTCGGCGAACTCGCGGAGCAGCGTGACCGCCTTGTCGGTGGCGATCGAGTCCTTGAACGAGAACAGGTCGTAGAACTGCTCCTCGTTGGGAGAGTGGAAGTTGCAGAAATTGCACCGCATATTGCAGGCGCCCATGATGCCGATCCGCATGTGCACGGGCTTGATCTCCTGGCCCGCCACGAAACGTCGCAGCAATTCACCGTGGGCCAGGACCTTCTGTGGTGAGTGGGCCTGATCGAGGCTGACGATGGGCAGGCCTTCACGATTGTGGGGAGCTGCCATTTTAATGTCGCCGGAACCGGGTGTGCTGTTCACGAACCCCCCACGCTTGATCGATGTGTGGTGTCGTTCTCCTAGCGGTGTTGGGGACATTAGGGAGCGCCACAAAGGCTGTCAATGGGTCTAGACAAGTGCAGAGTTTATGGCGGAATCAGGGATGCCGGTCTGTTCGAGGGGCGGTCCGGCGTGGTAGTCGAGGACTTCAAGCACTTCGACGGGCGGCTCCTGGGGCGCTCGACGTGGCGGAATGCCGCGTGCCGGGGGCCGATGAGCCTGTGGGCGCAGGAGGCGGCGAACGTCCCTAGCGCAACAGCTCGTTGGGCGTCAAGAGGCAGAAATCCGTCGAGTACGGATCAGAGTGCCCGAAGGGTCTCGGTGATCCAGGCGGTCGCCGCGGCCTTGTCGATGCCGAGGCCCGTGAGCGGTCCCGCGCCGTCCTCGTGCTCCAGGAGGGCCAGCAACAGGTGCTCCGTGCCGATGTAGTTGTGCCCCAGGCGCAGGGCCTCGCGGAACGTCAGCTCGAGCACCTTGCGCGAGTCGGCGGAGTAGGGCACGAGCTCCGGCACCTCGGCGGCCGTCGCGGGCAGCACGTCGGCGGCCGCGTGACGGACGTCGTCCAGGGAGACGCCCTGCGCGAGGATCGCCCGGGCGGCCAGGGCGTCGGGCTCGCTGAGCAGGCCGAGGACCAGATGCGCGGTGTGGACCTCCGCGTGCTCGGCGGCCTTGGCCTCGTTGTGCGCGGCCATCAGCGTGTTCTTCGTCCGCTCGGTGAAGCGGCTGAAGCCCTGGCTCGGGTCGAGGTCCGGCTGCTCGCCCTGCTTCTTCGGGGCGAACCGCTTCTGGGCGGCCTGGCGGGTCACGCCCATGCTCCGGCCGATGTCGGTCCAGGAGGCGCCGGAGCGGCGCGCCTGGTCCACGAAGTGGCCGATGAGGTGGTCGGTGACCTCCCCGAGGTGATCGGCGGCGATCACGGCGTCGGTGAGCTGGTCGAGGGTGTCCGTGTGGACCTTCTTGATGGCCTCGATGAGGTCGTCGAGGCGGACGGGGGGAGGCGGTGTGGCGCTTGAGGAATGCGTCATGTGGCAACCGTAGGTTGACAGTTGAAAGGGCGTCAACCCGCGGTTGTCACCTCGCCGCGGTACGCGGCCTCCTGGGGCGGCGCCCGTCCCGTGCAGCGCTCGCCCACACCCCGCTGCCCCGCACTGTGGTGCCCGCGACCATGGGAGGACCCGCCCCCGCTTCTTTAGCGTTCCGGGTATGACGAGCGTTCCGGGCATGACGAGCGAACACTTCACCGGCCGGGCCGCCCTGGTGACCGGCGGCGGGAGCGGCATCGGGCGGGCCTGCGCCGAGGCGTTCGCCGCCGCCGGTGCCCTGGTCCACGTCGTCGACGTCGACGCGGATTCGGCCAAGGCGGTGGCCGACTCCGTCGGCGGTGTCCCGCACGCCGTGGACCTCACCGACGCGGGCGCGATCCCCGGCCTGCCCACCGAAGTCGACATCCTGGTCAATAGCGCGGGCACCCAACACGTCGCCTCCATCGAGGAGTTCGACCCCCACCGCTTCGAGCAGCTCCAACGGCTGATGGTCACCGCGCCCTTCCTCCTGCTCAAGCACTGCCTGCCGCACATGTACGGCCGGGGGTGGGGCCGGGCGGTGCACATCTCCAGCGTGCACGGGCTGCGGGCCAGCCCGTTCAAGTCCGCGTACGTCGCCGCCAAGCACGGCCTGGAGGGGCTCAGCAAGGTCGCCGCGCTGGAAGGCGCCACGCACGGGGTGACCAGCAACTGTGTCAACCCCGGCTATGTCCGCACCCCGCTGGTCGAGGGCCAGATCGCCGACCAGGCGGCCGTGCACGGCATCGCGCCGCAGGACGTCGTCGCGGACGTCCTCCTCGACCGCGCCGCGATCAAACGGCTGATCGAACCGGTGGAAGTCGCCGCCGTCGCCCTCTGGCTCTGTGGCCCCCACACCGGCTACGTCACCGGCGCCTCGCTTCCCGTGGACGGCGGATGGGGCGCGAGCTGAGCGCCCCGGACTCCCCGAGGAAAACCCTGGGTTCACCCGACCGGCCAACTGGTTGAACGAGGGAACCACCGGCTGACCGCTCCCGAGAAGCCCCCGGCCACGGGGCCGTACGTCCCGCCCGCCCCGCCCGCCCCTCGGGCCCCGGCCGCCCACCCCGGCCCTCGGACCCGGACTCCAGGGTTTTCACGGTCGACCGCGCCCGCGCGAGGGGGCCAAGGTATACCCACGGTCGCGGAACCGCGGCGGACCTGAAAACACCGATGGGGGAAAAGAGATCCGGTGACCGGACGTACTACGGGGGTGTACGAACGGGTGGTCCGCTCAGGATCGGGGGAGCGACCGTCGCGAGGGCGGGGGGCGGGGGTGCCCGACGGCACCCCCGCTCGGGTGCGGAACGTCTCCGTGCACGGGCACGCTCCGCTGCTGCCGTCGAGGCTGTGGGTCGCCGGGCGACGGCGTGCGGGGGGCCCGGAATCCGGGCGGTTCAACCCCGGCGGTCCGGTCGAGCACCGGACCGCCTACGGCCTTGTCGTACGCGCTCGTCGCGAACCCGGCACGAGCCCCGCCGCCCCGCCCCTGCCGACCGCGCTGAACCCGAGGAGAGATGACGAACCCCGAACCCTCCGAGCGGCCCGAACCCCCTGAACGGCGGGACTGGTACGAGAGGTCGGGCGTGCGCAGCGGCCCGCACCGGACCGTGACAGGACCGCTGGACCCCGCGACCCGGTTCTTCCCGCCCCGCCTGGTGCCGTACTGGACCCACCCCCTGGTCGCCGCACTGCCCGACCGGCGCCGCCACGAACTCCTCGCCCGGCACCTGTACCAGTACCTGACGTTCACCGCCCACTTCGAGACCCGCGTGGTCAACCGGGCCACCGAGCGCATCGCGGACGGCCGGGCGGGCCTCGCGCTGCCCGCCGCGGTGCGCCTGGACGCCTACCGCATCTACTGCGACGAGGGCTACCACGCACTCGCCAGCCTCGACGTCGTCGAGCAGGTCGCCGCGGCGACGGGCATCCCGCCGCTGCCCTACGCCTTCGACCCGTTCCTGCGCCAGCTCGACGGCATCGGCTCGGAACTCCTCGCGGGCGAACCGGTGCTCGCGCAGTTGCTGCAGGTCGTCGTCGCCGAGACGCTCGTACCCTCGGCGTTGGAGAAGGTGCCCAAGGACCGCGCGGTGCTGCCCGTCGTGCGGGACGTCGTCCGCGACCACGCACGGGACGAGGGCCACCACCACGCGTACTTCTCGCGCTTCTTCGAGCAGTTGTGGAGCGACCTGTCGGCACCGCTCAAGCGGCGCGTGGCCCGCTGTCTGCCCGGGCTGATCGGCGCCGCCCTCGCGCCCGACCTGCGGCCGGTGGGCGCCGCCCTCACCGTGGCGGGCCTCGGGCCCGACTCCGTGCGGCAGGTCATCGCCGAGAGCTACCGCACCCGGCGGCGCGAGGGCGCGCTGCGGGCCACGGCGCGGCACACCGTACGGCTCTTCCGCAACACCGGAGTGCTCGAAGAGCCGTGCGCGGCCGAGGCGTTCGCCGCCGCGGAGCTGCTCACCGAGGGACCGGACCGCCCGCGACCGCCCGCCCGGGACGGCCGATGACGCCCCCGGCCGCAGCCCTCTCGCGCGGCGCCCCGCCCCAGGTCCCCGAGACCGGCCTGTTCTCCCTGGCCGACCTGCCCGTGGCGACCGTCACCCGGCTCGCGGAGCGGACCGTGGCACTGCACCACGACCGCGCCGCCCACGCGCGCCCGCTGGCCGGAGCCGCGGTCGGCGTCCTCTTCGCCCGCCCGTCCACCCGCACCAGGACCGCCTTCACCGTCGCGGCCGTCCGCCTCGGCGCCAGCCCCGTCGCCTACGGACCGGGCGACCTCCAGCCATCGGGGAGCGAGTCCGTCGAAGACACCGGGCGGTCCCTCGGGAGCATGCTGGACGGCCTCGTCGCCCGCCCCGCGGGCCCCCTGGACGACCTGCGGCGGCTCTCCCGCCACGGACACCTGCCCGTGATCAACGCGATGACCCCGGAGGAACACCCCTCCCAAGGGCTCTGCGACCTCGCCACGTTGCGGCTGACCCTGGGGAACCTCGACGGGCTGCGGCTCCTCTACGTGGGGGAGGGCAACGCCACCGCGACGGCGCTCGCGTTCGCCCTGTCCGGCATCCCCGGCTGCGAGGCCACCTTCGCCTGCCCGCGCGGATACGGCCTGCCCGACACCCTCCGGGCGACGGCGGGGAAGCGCGCCGCCCGGAACGGCGCCACCCTCACCCACCGCGACTCGGCCCGTTCCCTGCCGACCGGCGTCGACGTCGTCTACACGACCCGCTGGCAGACCACGGGCGGCAGCAGGTCCGACGCCGCATGGCGCGAACGCTTCCGGCCGTTCCACGTCGACGAGGAGTTCATGACGCGCCGCCCCGGCGCCCTGTTCCTGCACGACCTGCCCGCGCACCGCGGCGAAGAGGTCTCCGGCGCGGTCCTCGACGGCCCGCGGTCGGTGGCCTGGACGCAGGCGTCGATGAAGCTCAGCGGCGCCATGGCCGTCCTCGAATGGGCCCTGGGCGAGCGGGATCCGGACGGTCAGGCGTCGGGGACGCCCGCGCCCCCGGACACCACCCCGGCCGTCTCGGAGGCCTCGGAGGCCTGAGCGAGCAGGCGGACCAGCTGCGCCCTGCGGTGCACCCCGTCGAGCTTGCGGTAGATGTTGCTCAGGTGGAACTCGACGGTCTTGACGCTCAAGAAGAGCCGCTCCGCCACCTCGTGGTTGGTAAGACCCCGGCCGACCACCAGCGCGACCTGCAGCTCCTGCGGGGTGAGCCGCTCCAGGGGCGCCCGCTCGGGCCGCACTTCGGTGCCGCCCGCGGCGTGCAGCTCGGCCGCCACCCGCGCCGCCCAGCCCGCCGCGCCGAGCCGCTGGAACGTGGCGAGGGCCCGCTCCAGGAGGCGCCGCGCCTCGCTCCGCCTGCCCTGCCTGCGCAACTGCTCGCCCCACGCGAACTCGGTCCGCCCCCGCTCGAAGGGCACCGGACGCTCGGACAGCAGCGCGAGGGAGCGCCGCATATGGCGCGAAGCGGCCTCCGGATCCCCGGGCTCCAGCAGTCCGCGGCACCGGGCCGCCGCCCCCGCGGTGACCGGGCGGTGTCCGCGGCCCGCCTCGTACTCCAGGACGTCGAGGACCTCGCGTGCGTCGTCGGTCCTGTGCAGATGGACGTACGCGTCCGCGAGGTCCGCCGCCCACGTCAGATACAGGCCGTCGCCCCGCCCGTGCCGCTGCGAGAACGCCCGCACCTCCTCCAGGTGGTGCACCGCCTCCTCGAACCGGCCGAGCCCGAGCTCCAGGAGGCCGAGCCCGCCGAGCGCCCGCGCCGCGTCCATCGGCAGCTCGGCGGAGCCCGCCCACTCCATGGCCTTCGCGGCGTGCCTTCGGCAGTCCTCCTCGCGGTTCAGGACGGCCTCGGTCTTGACCAGGGCGGCCAGCCCGCGCGACACCTCGATCAGCTGCCCGCTGGCCTCCGCGAGCCGCACCGCCTCGTCGGCGTGGGCGAGCGACAGCGTCCAGCGGCCCCGCCAGAACTCCACGACGGACAGCGTGCACAGCAGGTGCGAGAGCAGCCCCACCGCGCTGGAACCGCGCGCCGTGTACGCGGCCCGGTCCAGCATGCTGTGCGCCTCGTCGAGCTCCTCGGCCGCGAGGTGGCACAGGCCGCCCACCCCGGCGAGCGGATAGGGGAAGGCGGGGTCGGGCGAGGCGAGGGGCTCGGCCAGCTCCCGCAGGAGGGCGCGGCCCGCCTCGGCGTCCCCGCCGAGGAGCAGCACCAGGGTGCGCAGGAGACGCACGGGCAGCAGCGTCTCGTGCGCGGAGTCGGCGAGCTCCATCGCCGCGGCCGAGGTGCCGCGGGCCGCGGTGAGGTCGCCGACGGCCAGTTCGGTCAGCGCGATGCCGCCGAGCATGACCGCGGCGAGCGCCGGGTCGACCTTCTCCGCCTCGTCGACGGCCGACCTGAGCAGCTCGCGCGAGCGCGTCGGACGGCCGCGCTGCACGTCCAGATAGCAGCGGAGCTGGCGGATGTCGAGCTGTGTGCCGAGCTGTTCGGCGTGCTCCAGGGCGCGGTCCAGGATGGCGGCCGCCTCGTTCAGCGAGCCCGCGGCCTGCGAGGCGCGGGCCGCGCACAGCAGCCGCTCCGCCTTGCGCTGCCCCTCCGGGGTGAAGCGCGCGGCCCGTTCGTACAGCCGGGAGGCCAGCGGGTAGGCGAGGGTCTCGGGGGCTCCGGACGCGGCGTTCTCCAGGAGGGACGCGACGTGTTCGTCCGGCTCGGCACCGGAGGCGGCCAGATGCCAGGCGTACTGCTCCAGGGCGGGGGCGGTCGCTCCTTGCAGGGAGCGGGCGATGGCGTGGTGGGCGCGGCGCCTGCGCACGGGGGTCGCGCCGTGGTAGACCGCCGAGCGCACCAGTGGGTGCCTGAAGGCGTACCCGTCCCGCTCCTCGACGACCAGGCCCGCGTCCTCCGCGGCCTCCAGCGACTCGTAACTGAGGCCGTGCGCCCGCAGCGCCGCCTCGGTGCCCGCAAGCGGACGCGTGCCGAGCACGGCGAGCAGCAGCATCGCGTCCTGCGCCTCGGAGGGCAGGCGGGCCACGGCGCTGCCGAACGTGTGGGCCAGCATCTCGCCGATGGGCAGGGGCGCGCCGGAACCCTCCCCGTCGTCGTCGGCGCCGCTGCCCGCGAGGAGGGCGGGGAGTTCGATGAGCGCCAGGGGGTTGCCGCGGGCCTCCGCGAGCAGCCGGGCCGCCTCCTGCGCGGTGAGCTGGGCGGTGCCCTCCTCGGCGATCAGCCGGTGTGCGGACTCGGGGTCGAGCCCGGTGAGGGTGAACGTCTCGACGGAGGCCAGCCGCGACGCGGCCTCCTCCAGCTCCTCGCGGGCGGTGAACAGGACGACGACGCCCTCGCGGCTCAGCCTGCGGGTGGCGAAGGCGAGCGCGTCCAGGGAGTACGGGTCGAGCCAGTGCGCGTCGTCGACGGTGACCAGGACCGGGCCCTCCTCGGCGAGCGCGCCGAGCAGGCTGAGCGTGCCCGCGGCCACCGCGAAGCGGTCCTGGGCGACGGCGGGCCCGAGCGCGAGCGCGCCGGTCAGCGCGGCGCCCTGCCGTTCGGGTATGCGGTCCAGGAAGTGCAGGACGGGGCGGAGCAGATCGGCGAGGCCTACATAGGGGAGGTCGGACTCGACCTCGACGCCGCGCGTGCCGAGCCGCATCAGGTCGTCGGCCTGCTCGGCGACGTAACTGACGAGGCTGGTCTTGCCGATGCCCGCTTCCCCGCGGATGAGCAGGGCGCCGCTCTCGCCCCCGCGTGCCTTGTCGATGAGAGCGAGAAGACGAGCGCATTCCGCGG
Organism: Streptomyces sp. NPDC042371; assembly: GCF_056437465.1. Lineage (NCBI taxonomy): Bacteria > Bacillati > Actinomycetota > Actinomycetes > Kitasatosporales > Streptomycetaceae > Streptomyces > Streptomyces sp. NPDC042371. The sequence continues at coordinate 287,193 of NZ_JBWKAP010000004.1, forward strand.
AACGCCCGAGGAGCATGAGTAAAGCTTACCGGCGGTAGGGGACTTCGGAGCGGTGCGGAAGGGGACGTATCTTTTCTTGTCGGGCCGCGCCTCTGTCAACCGTCGACGCCCCTCGCTACCCTCCGCGCATGATTCCCACGGTGGTCTGGGGCACCGGCAACGTGGGCCGTGCGGCCGTGCGTGCCGTCGAGGCCCATCCCGAGCTCTCCCTCGCGGCCGTGCTGGTGCACAGCCCGGCGAAGGTGGGCCGTGATGCGGGTGAACTGGCAGGGCTCGGGCGGACGTTGGGGGTGTCCGCGACCGATGACGTCGAGGCGGTCCTCGCCGCGGGGCCGCGGGCCGTGGTGTACGCGGCCTCCGGCGACCTGCGACCCGACGAGGCGCTCGCCGACGTCGTCAGGGCGGTGCGGGCGGGCGCCGTGGTCGTCACACCCGCGCTGTACGCGCTCTACGACCAGCGCAGCGCGCCACCGGAGTTCAGGGACCCGGTGCTCGCGGCCGTCGCGGACGGCGGCGGCTCGCTCTTCGTCTCCGGCGTGGACCCCGGCTGGGGCAATGACGTCCTGCCGCTGCTGGTCAGTGGGCTCGGCTCCACCGTCGACGCGATCCGCTGCCAGGAGGTCTTCGACTACTCGACGTACGACCAGGAGGACTCGGTCCGCCATCTGATCGGCATGGGGCACCCGATGGAGTACGAGCCGCTGATGCTCGCGCCCTCCGTGCCGACCATGGTGTGGGGCGGGCAGATCAGGCTGATGGCCAGAGCGCTCGGCGTGGAACTCGACGACATGCGCGAGACGTTGGAGCGACGGGCGCTCGACGTCACGGTGCGCACCCGGACCATGGGGGAGTTCGCCGCGGGCACCCAGGGCGCGGTCCGCTTCGAGGTGCAGGGCATCGTCGGCGGCGAGCCCCGCATCGTCATCGAGCACGTCACCCGCATCCACCCGTCCTGCGCGCCGGACTGGCCGAGCCCGCCCGACGGCGGCGACGGCGCCCACCGCGTGATCGTCGAGGGCAGGCCGCGCATCGAGGTCACGGTGGAAGCCACCGACGAGGGCGAGAACCGCTCCGCGGGCGGCAACGCCACGGCGGTGGGCCGCCTGGTGAACGCCGTCGACTGGCTCGTGGACGCCGAACCGGGCCTCTATGACGCGCTCGACGTCCCGCTGCGCCCGGCAGCGGGGCGACTGGGAAGGAAGTGACCCATGAGTGGTTCCCTGCGCATCGACATCCCCGAGGGACAGGACGCGATCCCCTACGTGTGGGGCGACATGGTCCCCGGGATCGGCACGGCGGCATCCAACTTCTCGCTTGCGGTGTACGCCCACACGACCCTGGGCCTGCGCGAGTTCGAGGCCGCGCGGCTGCGCGTCGCCCAGATCAACGGCTGTGTGTTCTGCCTGGACTGGCGCACCGAGCGCGACGGCGAGAAGGTCGACGAGGGGTTCGCGGACGCGGTGACCCAGTGGCGCACCACCGACTCCTTCGATGACCGCACGAGGCTGGCCGCGGAGTACGCCGAGCGGTACGCCCTGGACCATCACAACCTGGACGACGCGTTCTGGGCGCGGATGACCGCGCACTACAGCCAGGCCGAGATCGTCGAACTGAGCATGAGCATCGGGTCGTGGCTCGCCTTCGGCCGACTGAATCACGTGCTCGGCCTCGACACGGTGTGCGTGCTGCCCAAACCCTGACCGCGTGCGGAACGGCGCTCACGGAACGGAACGGTGCTCGTGGAACGGAGCGGTGCTCACAGATCGGTCGCGATGACCTTCTCGATGTTCCGCTCGGCGAGCGCCGTGATCGTGACGAACGGGTTGACGCTGGTGTTGCCGGGGATCAGGGCGCCGTCGATGACGTAGAGCCCCGGATAGCCTGTCAGGCGGCCGTAGTTGTCGGTGGCCTTGCCGAGCACCGCACCGCCCAGCGGGTGGTACGTGAGGTGGTCGCCCCAGATCTTGTACGTGCCGAAGAGGTCGGTCCGGTAGATCGTGCCCTCCTTCGCGTTGATCTTGTCGAAGATCGTCTTGGCCGCGTCGATCGACGGCTGCTTCCAGGCGGTCTGCCAGTTCAGTTCCGCCCGGTTCGCCGCGGCGTTCCAGGTGAACTCGGCGCGGTGCGGGTTCTTGGTGATCGAGAGGTAGAACGAGGCGTACGTCTCGATCCCGGTGGGCAGCGGCGCGACCTCGGCGAAGGCGCCGCCCGCGGCCCAGTTGTCGATGCCCGCCGTGGGGATGGACGACTGGAGCTTGCCGGTCGCGTCCCACAGGTGGTTGGCGCGGCCGCACATGACGTTGCCGTTGTCGCCCCAGCCCTTGCCCACCTCGCCGTTGAGGCGGGGCAGTGCGCCGGTGGCCTTCAGTTTGACCAGGAGCTTGCTGGTGCCGACGCTGCCCGCGGCGAAGAAGACCTTGTCGGCCGTGACGGACTTGGTGGCGGTGGTGGTGCCGCTGGTGTCGATCTGGTCGATGGTGACGGTGTAGCCGCCGCCCGCTGCCGGGGTGACCGAAGTGACCCTGTGCAGCGGCGAGATGGTGACGCGCCCGGTCGCCTTGGCGCGGGCGAGATAGGTCTGCTGCAGGGACTTCTTGCCGTAGTTGTTGCCGTAGAGGATCTCGCCCGCGAGCGCCGACTTGGGGACGGTGCCCGCCTGCTCCTTCTCCATGTAGTCCCAGTCGTACACGTCGGGCACGAAGACGAACCCGAAGCCGGAGCGCTGTGCGTGCTTGCGGCCGACTCGTGCGTACTGGTAGCACTCGGCGGTCTCGAACCAGGCGGGGTCGATGGTGTTGACGCCCAGGCCCGCGTTGGCGCGCGGGTAGTAGGTGCCGTACATCTCGCCCGCGTCGACCGTGGGCAGCACGGCGCCGAAGTTCTCGCGCCGGGGCGTGACCGCCATGCCGCCGTTGACCAGTGAGCCGCCGCCGACGCCGCGGCCCTGGTAGACGATGATGCCGCCGAACTCCTCGGCGTCCAGGATCCCGGTGTGGAGCGGGACGTTCTTGTCGAGCGGGAACCCGAGGAAGTTGCTGATGGGCTGCTTGGTCTTGGTGCGGAGCCAGTAGGAACGGATGTCCGGGCTCGTGGTGTTGGCGAAGATCTTGCCGTCGGAGCCCGGGGTGTCCCAGGCCTTGCCCATCTCGATCAGCTGGACGTCGACGCCCGCCTCGGCGAGCCGAAGCGCGGCGACGGAGCCGCCGTATCCGGAGCCGATCACCAGCGCGGGGACGGCGGCGCCGTCGGCGATCGGGGCTGCCGTGGCCGCCCTGGCGTGGGCCTGGGTGGCGTGCCCCGCGAGGGCGACGGCGCCAAGAATAGAACTCGTTCCTGCGACAAATCTTCGACGTGACAGGCCGTCAGAAGCAGGGCTACGCTTGGGTGTAGTGCTCATGTGACCTTCCTCACTCTTGGCTGAATCGAAACGAGTTCTACTGCGAGCCGCGTGGGAAGTCACGCCATACCAAAAAGTAACTTCTGTCCGATCTTGCACCCCTCGTGGTGGCCGGTCACACCACCGGGAGCACAACCATGGTGCTCCGCCATATACGCCACTGATCTGCGGTTTCCTACCTTGTGCCGGTACGGAAGCGTCCCCGCAGAACTCCTGGAAGTGGTGCACATGGCCTCGCAAGGAACCGCTCCGCCCGCCCGCGCCGGCATCGTCCGCATCGTGGCCGCGAGCCTCGTCGGCACCACCATCGAGTGGTACGACTTCTTCCTCTACGGCTCGGCCGCCGCGCTGGTCTTCAACAGCCTCTTCTTCCCGTCGAGCGACCCCCTGGTCGGCACGCTGCTCTCCTTCCTCACCTACGCGGTGGGCTTCGCGGCACGCCCCCTGGGCGGAGTCGTCTTCGGGCACTACGGCGACCGGATGGGCCGCAAGAAACTGCTCGTCATCAGCTTGCTGATGATGGGCGGCGCCACCTTCGCGATGGGCCTCCTCCCCACCCACGCGACCATCGGCGTCGGCGCGCCCGTCCTGCTCACCGTGTTGCGCCTCGTCCAGGGCTTCGCCCTCGGCGGCGAATGGGGCGGCGCCGTCCTGCTCGTCTCCGAGCACGGCGGCGACAAGAGCCGCGGATTCTGGGCCTCCTGGCCCCAGGCGGGCGCACCCGGCGGCAACCTGCTGGCCACCGGCGTCCTCGCGCTCCTCGCCGCCGTCCAGTCCGAAGAGGCCTTCCTCGCCTGGGGGTGGCGCGTGCCGTTCCTGCTCTCCGGCGTTCTCGTGATGATCGGCCTGTGGATCCGCATCTCCGTCACCGAGTCGCCCGTCTTCCTGGAGGCACAGCGGAAGGCGGAGGCCGCCGCGGCCGCAGGGGCAGAGGAACAGCCGCCCGTCGTCGAGGTGTTCCGCAAGAGCTGGCGCGAAGTGCTCACCGCGATCGGCACCCGGTTCGGCGAGAACATCTCCTACTACATCCTCACGGCCTTCGTCCTCGTCTACGTCACCGTCCACCTCGACCTGCCCAGGAGCGACGCGCTCAACGCGGTGCTCATCGGGTCGGCGTTCCACTTCGTCACCATCCCGCTGTGGGGCGCGCTCTCCGACCGCATAGGCCGCCGCCCGGTCACCCTCATCGGCGCGCTCGGCATGGCGGGGTGGGCCTTCGCCTTCTTCGCGCTCGTCGACTCCCGCTCGTTCCCGGTCATCGCGCTCGCGGTCACCGTCGGGCTGCTCTTCCACGGCGCCATGTACGGGCCGCAGGCCGCGTTCATCTCCGAGCTGTTCGACACCAAGGTCCGCTACTCGGGCGCCTCGATGGGCTCCCAGCTCGCGTCCATCATCGGCGGGGCGCTCGCCCCGATCATCGCCGTGGAACTGCTCAAGGACTACGAATCGGCGCTCCCCATCGCCCTCTACATGAGCGCGGCCGCCGTCGTCACCGCCGTCACCGTGCACTTCGCCAGGGAGACCAGGGGGCGCGACCTGGCGGCGGACGAGACCGCGGGACCCGCGCCCCGCCCGGCACCGGAACGCAAGGGCTCCGTCCCCCTCGGCGGCTGACCCCGCCCCACGACGGTCCGTACCGGATCCGGAGCAGGCCATCGACCGCACCCACCCCGCCGGGAGACCATCGCCCCATGCTCCCCACCACCCAGGGCGCGGGCCACGCCGAACCCCAGGCGGGCCTGCGCACCCTGCTCGACCTGCTCGACCGGGGCGCGCCCGCCGAGGACTTCGCGCGCCCCGCGGCCCGCGCCCGCGAGGCCGGTGCCACCGCCGACGGCCTCACCGCCCTCGACGAAGCCACCGACGTCTCACTGCGCATCCACCGCACCCTGGGCACGCACCGCCGCCGCGAGGCCGAACTCACCGCCCTGTTCGACACCGCGAGCGACCTGGCCGCCCTGCGCGACCCGGACGCCGTACTGCGCGCCATCGTGCGCCGCGCCAAACTGCTCCTCGGCACCGACGTCACGTACCTCTCGCTCAACGACGAGACCGCGGGCGACACCTACATGCGCGTGACGGACGGCAGCGTCGCGGCCGCCTTCCAGCAACTGCGGCTCGGCATGGGCGAAGGGCTCGGCGGCCTCGTCGCGCAGACCGCACGCCCCTACGTCACCGGCGACTACCAGCAGGACCCCCGCTTCCACCACACCGACGCCATCGACAGCGCCGTCCTCCAAGAGGGGCTCCGGGCGATCCTCGGCGTGCCGCTGCGCCTCGGCTCGCGCGTCATCGGCGTGCTGTACGCCGCCGACCGCGCGGCCCGCGAGTTCGCGAGGGAGGAGATCGTGCTGCTCTCCTCCCTCGCCGACCACGCCGCCATCGCCATCGACGGCGCCCGCCTCCTCGAAGAGACCCGGGCCGCGCTCGTCGACCTCAACGCCGCCACCGAGACCATCCGCGCGCACAGCAAGGCCATGCGCCGCGCCGAGCAGGCCCACGACCAGCTCACCGACCTCGTGCTGCGCGGCGGCGGCGCCGACGAGGTCGCCGACGGCATCGCGGCCCTCCTCGACGGCGGCGCCCTCATCCACGACGCGGACGGCGTCGAACTGGCCCGCACGGGCACCGGACCCCTGCCGCCGCCCGCCCCCGCCGTCGCCGCCTCGCGCACCAGCGGCCGCGCCGTCCCGCAGGACGGCACCTGGGTCTGCGCGGTCCTCGCAGGGCCCGAACTCCTCGGCAGCATCGCCCTCACCGGACGCGCCGGACTCGACGACACCGACCGGCGGCTGTTCGAGCGGGCGGGCGTGGTCACCGCGCTGCTCCTGCTGCTGCGCCGGTCGGTCGCCGAGACCGAGGACCGGGTGCGCGGCGAGCTCCTCGGCGACCTGCTCGCCACCTCCGGCGACCCCGTCGGCCTGGCCGGGCGCGCCCGCCGCCTCGGCGTCCGGCTCGACCGGCCACACGCGGTGTTCGTCGCCCACAGCGAGAGCGCGCCCCGGCCGCGGCTGCTCGCCGCCGCACACCGCACCGCCCGCACCCGCAGCGGTCTGGCCGGGCTGCACCACGACAACGTGGTCATCGTGGCCCCCGCCATGACCCCGGGCGGCGACGCCGCCGCGCTCGCCGCCGCGCTGGGCCAGACCGTGAGCGCCCCGGTCACCGTGGGCGCCGCGGGCCCGGCCACCGGCCCCGCCGGGCTGCCCGCCGCGCACGCCGAGGCCCTGCGCTGCCTCTCCGCGCTGCGGGCCCTCGGCCACACCGGGCACGGCGCGGCCCTCGCCGACCTCGGCTTCGTCGGGCTGCTCATCGGCGAACAGGCCGACCTGGGCGGCTACGTCAGGGCGACGCTCGGTCCCCTCCTGGACTACGACGCCGAACGCGGCACGGACCTGGTGCGCACCCTGGAGGCGTACTTCGGGCAGGACCGCAGCCTCACCAAGGCCAAGACCGCCCTGCACGTCCACGTGAACACGGTGGTGCAGCGCCTGGAACGCGTGGCGCGGCTCCTCGGCGACGACTGGAACACGCCCGCCCGCACCCTGGAGATCCAACTCGCCCTGCGATTGCACCGGTTGACACCCGAGGGCTGATTTGTCAGTTACACAGCTGTTGGAACCGTCACCCGTGCGACCTACCCTGGAACCGCCTGAAAGGGAGTCGCATGAGCGGACGCATCGAGCGCACCGGGACGACGAGTGCACGACCTGTACGGCTCGGCAAAGGAGAGCGGATCGCCGACTGGGCGGACGGCAGACTCGGCATCAACTCCCTGGCCAAGAGCCAGATGCGCAAGATCTTTCCCGACCACTGGTCGTTCATGTTCGGGGAGATCTGCCTCTACAGCTTCATCATCCTCATCCTGACCGGCACCTATCTGACCCTCTTCTTCGATCCGAGCATGACCGAAGTGGCGTACGACGGGTCGTACGTGCCGCTCAAGGGCATCCTGATGACCAGGGCGTACGAATCCACGGTGGACATCAGCATGGAGGTGCGCGGCGGCCTCCTGATCCGGCAGATCCACCACTGGGCCGCGCTCGTCTTCGTCGCAGGGATGCTCGTGCACATGATGCGGGTGTTCTTCACCGGCGCGTTCCGCAAACCGCGCGAACTCAACTGGACGTTCGGCTGGACCCTGCTGTTCCTCGGCATCATCACCGGACTGACCGGCTACTCGCTCCCCGACGACATGCTCTCCGGCACCGGCATCCGCTTCGCACAGGGCGCCATCCTCGCCACCCCCGTCATCGGGACGTACCTCTCCTTCTTCCTCTTCGGCGGAGAGTTCCCGGGGGACGACATCATCCCGCGGCTCTACCCGATCCACATCCTGCTGCTTCCGGGCATCATGCTGGGGCTCGTCGTCGTCCACCTGATCCTGGTCTTCTACCACAAGCACACCCAGTTCGCCGGTCCTGGCAAAACCGAGAAGAACGTGGTCGGGGCGCCGCTCCTGCCCGTGTACATCGCCAAGGCGGGCGGCTTCTTCTTCCTCGTCTTCGGCGTCCTCGCGATCATGGGCGGTCTTGCCACCATCAACCCGGTCTGGCTGATGGGCCCCTACCGTCCCGACCTGGTCTCCACCGGCGCACAGCCCGACTGGTACCTGGGCTTCTCCGAGGGGCTCATCCGGGTGATGCCGGGGTGGGAGATCAACGCCTGGGGTCACACGCTCAACCTGGGTGTCTTCATCCCCTTCATGCTCTTCCCGCTGATCCTCCTCGCCATCGGCGTCTATCCGTTCATCGAGTCCTGGGTCAAGGGCGACCGACGGGAGCACCACATCGCGGACCGGCCGCGCAACGCTCCGGTGCGCACCGGCCTCGGTGTCGCCTGGCTGGCGCTGTTCGGCGTGCTGATGGTCGGTGGCGGCAACGACCTGTGGGTGACCCACTTCCATCTCTCCATCAATGGCGTCACGTGGTTCGTGCGCATCGGCGCCTTCGTCGTGCCCGTCCTCGCCTTCCTCGTCACGCACCGCATCTGCCTCGGACTGCAGAGCAGGGACCACGAGAAGGTGCTGCACGGCAGGGAGACCGGCACCGTCAAACGCCTCCCGCACGGCGAGTACGTCGAGGTCCACGAACGGCTCCCGCAGGCCGAGCTGTACCGCCTGACCGCCCACGAACAGCCCCGGCCCTACGAGATCGGCCCCGTGGTCGACGCCAACGGCGTCGTCCGCAAGGTCCGCCCGGCCGAACGCATCCGCGCGCGGCTGGCCCGCGCCATGTACGGCCCCAAGGCGCAGGTGCCCAAGGCGACGCCGGAGGAGTACCTCGCTGTCCGGCGAGGTGAGGGCGATCACCACTGAAGGCGGCGCCTGGAAGCGGGCGCCACGATGCGCAACCGCATGCGCGACGAGGGCGGCGACACCGAGTTCGAGCCCGGGACCAAGGAGGTCGAGCGGAACGCGGAGCTGCGCTGGCGCGGCGCGTCGCCGAGCTGCGCTGAGACTCGGCGGCCGCGCCGCGGTCCGGCTCGGTTAGCCTCGCAACGTGATGGCATCCGAGAAGACCCCGAAGCTGCTCGCGATCAGCGACCTGCACGTGGCGTACGCGGAGAACAGGAAGTACGTCGAGACCATTCGGCCACAATCGGACGGGGACTGGCTGATAGTCGCCGGCGACGTCGCCGAGCGCATGGCCGACATCGAGTGGGCGCTGCGCACGCTCGCCGGACGTTTCGCCAAGGTGGTGTGGTCGCCGGGCAACCACGAACTGTGGACCCCCAAGGACGACCCGGTCCAGCTGCGCGGCGATGCGAGGTACCAGCACATCGTCGGGCTCTGCAGGGAGTTGGGGATCGCCACCCCCGAGGACCCCTACCCCGTGTGGCGCGGACCCGGCGGCCCGGTCGTCGTCGCCCCGCTCTTCCTCCTCTACGACTACTCCTTCCGCCCCGAGGGCACGCACACGAAGGAGGAGGCGCTGGCGGTCGCCCACGAGTCGGGCGTCGTCTGCACGGACGAGTACTTCCTGCACCCCGACCCGTACGCGACCCGTGACGACTGGTCCCGCGCCCGGGTCAAGCAGACCGAGGAGCGGCTCGCCGAGCGCCCGGAGGGCCTGCCCACGGTCCTGATCAACCACTGGCCGATGCTGCGCGAACCCACCCGCATCCTGCGCTACCCCGAGTTCGCCCTGTGGTGCGGTACCGAGAGCTCGGCCGACTGGCACGTCAAGTACGAGGCGGCCGCCGTCGTCTACGGCCACCTCCACATCCCGCGCACCACCGTGCACGACGGTGTGCCGCACATCGAGGCGTCGGTCGGCTACCCGCGCGAGTGGCGCAGGGACTTCCACCCGGACCCCCACCTGCGACAGGTCCTGCCGGTGCCGCCCGTCGAGGGGTGACGGGCGGGCGCCCAACGACCCGTCCCCCGCACGGGTCGTTGGGCGAGATCTGTGCACAGGCCGTCGCGCCTGCGAACGCAGTTCGTGATCCCTTGTGCCGGGGCTGATGACGCGGAGGCTCGCGAAGGGCGGGTGCCCTTCTTGCCGCGACCATCGGGATCGCCATGGCGGCGGCGAGCGCGGCCAGGCCGAGGCTCCGGGCCATCGTGCGCCTGGCCGGTGTGGTGGGCTTCTGCGTGTGGTGTTCGATCACTTCGCGCCCCCTTCCGTGATTCCGGGCACCACAGACGTTAGGAGGCCGGGCAGTTCGCGGCCATGGTGCACGGTGCGCAACGGTGGGCCCCGGTTGTGCACGGTGCTCAGCGCAGCCGGAGCTCGAGGATGCGCAGGGCGTGGACGAGGTCGGGGATGCCGGTGCCGTGGGTCAGGAGGTCGACGCCCAGGGCGGCCTCCGCGGCGCGCAGGTGGGCCCGGACGGTGTTGCGGCTGATGCCCAGGCGGAGGGCGGCCTGCTGGGCGTCGGTGTCGGTGTCGAGCCAGGCCTGGAGCGTGCGCCGGTGGCGGGCGTGCAGGGGGCGCAGCAGTGTCTGGGCCCAGGCGGCCGCGGCTTCGGCGGCCAGCAAGTCGTCCAGCTCGGGCGGTGGTTGGCGGTCGTCGGCTGCCGGGTCGGGGTCGGGGGCGGAGCCGCTGAGGGCGAGGGCCAGGTGGACGGCGGCATGGCACCGGACGTCCGTGAGGTCCTGGCCCAGGGCCTGTTCCACCTGTCTGATGTGCGCGGTGACGGTGTTGCGGCTGAGGCCGAGCAGACGCGCCACACCGGACCGGGGCGCGGTCATGGCCAGGCGGGTGATGTCGGCGCTGGCCCTGGGGACCGAGTCCAGCGGCTGCAGGAGCGTGCGGGCCCAGCGGGCCGCGGGCTGCCGGGGCAGGAGGCTCTGCAGCGAGGTCTGGCCGTGGTAGAAGGCCACGCGGCCGGGGGCGGCGCGGGCGGCGGCCAGGGCGTGGGCGGACTGGCTGTAGGCCTCGGCCGTCGCCCCGAGGGGGTGCGCGCCGCTGATGCCCAGCGCATAGCGCGGGTTGTCCCTGACCAGACGGATCAGGGTCTCGCCCAGTCCGGGCGGCCGGGCCCGGCCGCCCGGGGCGCCGTCCTCCTCGTCGTCGGCGACCAGGCAGATCAGATGCTCGTTGAAGGCCGGGCAGTGCACCACGATGTCCCGGCCGTGGTAGCCGGAAGGGTCCTGGTGGATCCGCGCGATGCGGTCGCGGTCGGCCGACGGGCAGCGCAGCAGATGGATGCGCAGCCGTCGCGCCTCAAGGAGCGGCGGCACGTCACCACCGGTCATCCGACGGGCCAGCACCGGCCCTCCGGCCATCAGCGCGTGCAGCACGGCGAGCCGCAACTGCCGTGCCTTGCGCTGGTAGTCGCGCATGCTCCGATCGCTGTCCCCGGCCTGGCGCAGCATGGCGAGGACGCTGCTGGTGTGGGGGACGAGGGCGGCCGTCTCCGGGGCGGGCTCCACGGGACCGGCCACCACCAGCACCGGGCGCGGCCCGTGGGGCCCGATGCCCTCACAGCGCACGTGCAGCCCTTCGGCCTGGGTCACGGCCGAGGCCAGCTGCCCGGCGCACAAGCGCGCGAGCAGCGGCGCGATCGGGCGCAACACCCCTGAAGGGAAGCCCGCGGTGGCCGACTCCACCGTGCGCGTGTCGTGGGCGACCAGCGCGACGTGGGCGCCGGTCTGCCGGTGCAGCCAGTCGAGCACCCTGCGTATGTCCGGCTCGGCTTTGCCCCCGGCCTGACGGCGCACCTCCCGCAGCAGCCCGTCGAGCCTTTCGGGCTGCCCCTGCACTCCCGTGGCAACGATCGCTCCGTCCCCCTTCGCGCCTGCCCCGGGGCGCCCTGCCGCCCCGGTGGGAACAGCTTCTCAGGGCTGGGCGGGAAGCGGTCTGCGCGCGAGGAGTTCGGCGAGCCCCTGACGGGTGGCCGCCAGGACGACACGGTCCTCGGGGCGCAGTTGGTAGTCCGGGTCGAGCTCCCACTCCAGGCCGGAGGAGAGCCCGGATTCCTGGTCCGACGAGCGCTCCAGTGCGACGACGCGCCACGCCCCGGGACGGAACACCTCGGCGATCTTGCGGCCCGTGAGCTGCGGCTGGAGCGAGACGTCGAGGGCCGCGAAGAGCAGCACCGAGCGCTCGACGGGCAGGGCGCCCAGGATCTGGCGGCCCATCATCGCCCCGGCGAAGGCGGGCGCGGCCAGCGCGGACACACTGCGGCTGCGGGTGAGTGCGCCGGGGTGCGCGGCGCGCAGGGTGCGGTAGACGGCGGTCGCGAACTCGTCGTCGTACAGCCGCAGCGCCACCCGCAGATCGGGCTTCACCGACCGTGCGTACAGCGCCGCTTCGAGGTTGATGGTGTCGGCGCTGGTCAGCGCGAGGAGTGCGTGGGCGCGGTGCACCTTGGCCGCCTCCAGGACACCCTCCTCCGTCACGTCGCCGATCACGGTGGGCACGCGCAGGCGCCGGGCCAGGGAGATGCCGCGGGCCTCGGGGTCGGCCTCCACGCACACCACCGGGATGTCCAGCTCGCGCAGCCGGGCGAGCACCCGGGTGCCGATCTTGCCGAGGCCGAGCAGGACGACGTGGCCGGAGAGGCCGCGCGGCGGGCGGCGCAGCGAGGACGCGGTGCGGAAGGTGCCGAGGGCCTCCAGGACGGCGGCGAACAGGATCGGCAGGAGCAGCAGCCCGACAAGGCCCGCGAGGAGCTGGAGGACCTGACGGCTCATCGGTCCTTCGGTCGCCGGGTCGTTGATCGAGAAGAGGTCGAGGAGCGTCAGATACGTCGCGTGCAGCGGGGTGGTGTCCTTGGTGGTGACGATCGACGCGATGGCCATGCCGAGGACGGCCGCCGCGAACCCGGCCACCGACCAGCGCAGCCGCCGCGAGAACAGCTCGCGCAGCGGCACCCCGCGCCCCGCGAGGAACCCGGGCGGCAGCGGGGCGGACCCCGAGTACGAGACGGCCTCCAGGACCAGCGCGCCCCGCCCGGGAGAGGCCGTGACGGCATTGTCGTCGGGCAGCAGCCGGGGCCCCGCGCCGACGCCCGCGTCGTCGGAACCCTCCGATCCCGCAGGGTCGTTGGCGGTGGACGAGAGCAGCGCGAGCGTGGCGAGGCCGCGCGGCGCCACCTGGCCCGGCGCCGGAGGGGTGCGCTCCACGGCGCGCAGCAGCAGCCCGTCGGCGTGCACGACCTTGCTGGTCCCCGCGACCGCGGTGGCCGCGAGGGCGGGCGCCGCGGTGTCGGCGTCGGACAGGACGGTGACGCTGGCGTCGGTGGTGGCCAGGCCCGCCACGGCGGCGGCCTGGTCGAGCAGCTCCTCCACGTGCTGGCCGAGCTTGCGGTTGTACAGCCGGATCACCAGGCGCAGCCGGGGGTTGAGCCGTCGCGCAGCCAGCGCCGTGCGGATGTTGGTCTCGTCGTCGTCATGCATCAGCGCGAGCGCGGCGGCCTGCGGGACGCCCGCGTCGACGAGGACGTCGTCGGTGAGCTCGGTGGCTTCCAGGGTCCGCGGCAGATCCGCCGCGCCGCCCTCACCGTTGCCCTGCCCGTTTCCGCTCCCGCTGCCGTGCGCGGACCCGTTCCCAGTGCCGGTGGTGCGTGACACCGCGGCAGTGATACGTCCGATCAGTGCGGTCGTCCGGGCCCGCCCCGTCAGCCGACTCGGCTCGCCGCCGCCGGGCGGCAGGACGAGGACGACCTGTTCGCCGTAGACGCCACGGAGTTCGGCGGCGAGGCGGTGGGCCAGGACGTTGTCACCGCCGCACACGACCATGTGGCCGGGTGCGGGCAGCGGTGGGCGCGGTGGGGGAAGCGAAGATGCGTGCGACACAGAAGAAAGAGTGCCTCATGTGGCCGCGCGGTTCCCCGAGTCGAGCCGCTCGGCGAGTTCCACCAGGTCCGCGAGGCGCAGCACCCGGGCGGGCGCGGCCGCCCCCGGCAGCGGCACGTGGAGGGGTTCGGTCCAGCGGCAGGGGATCGCACCGAGCCCGTACCGGGCACCCGCCAGGGCCCCGGTGACCGCCGCGACGGTGTCCGTGTCGCCGCCCCCGCACATCTCGCCGCCGCGCCCGCCGCCCGCGGCCGGGAAGTGCGCGGAGAACGCGCATTCGTCCCCGAACTCGAAGGGAGCGCCCAACGCGTCCCCCACGGCCAGCCCGACGACGGCTCCCGCGACGCGTTCATGACGTTCCATCCGATGAGAGTACTGAGCGTGCTGAGCGTGTTCCGAGGAGCGTCACGAGGAGCCGTGGAGACGACTCGTGGAGAAGAGGGTGAGAAGACCTCCGACCTCTTGTCCCCGGAACCTTGAGCGACTTAGCCTGCTCGCGCTCCTTACCGGCGACCGGGAACCACCCACCGAGGGAGAACCACCCGTGATCCAGCCCTGGTTCGGCGACGCCAAGCTCGGCATCTTCCTGCACTGGGGGATCTACAGCGTGGACGGAGTGGCAGAGTCCTGGTCGTTCTTCGACGGACGGGTGCCCTACGACCGCTACATGGCGCAGCTCGACGGATTCACCGCGGCGCGGTACGACCCCGAGGACTGGGCGGACCTGTTCGTCCGCGCGGGCGCCCGCTATGCCGTCCTGACCGCCAAGCACCACGACGGCGTCGCCCTCGGGGACACCGCCGCGAACGACCTGTCGGTCGTCAAACGCACCCCTGCGGGCCGTGACCTCATCGCCCCCTACGTCGCCGCACTGCGCGCCCGCGGCATCAAAGTCGGCCTGTACTACTCGCACTTGGACTGGTCCCACCCGGACTACGCCACCGTGCGCCCCGCAGGGCAGGGCCCGGCCGAGCGCGGCAACCCCTACTCCATGCCGGTCGCGGGCGACGAATCGCCGGAGCGCTGGGCGGAGTTCCTCGCCTTCCACCGCGTCCAGGTCAGGGAGCTGCTCGAACGGTTCGAGCCCGACCTGCTGTGGTTCGACGGCGAGTGGGAGCGCAGCGCCGAGCAGTGGCGGATGGCCGAGCTCGCCGAGGAGATCGCCGCGCTCAGCCCGCACACCGTGGTCAACGGCCGCCTCACCGGACACGGCGACTACGCCACGCCGGAACAGGGCGTGCCGATCGAACCGCCCTCCCAGCCCTGGGAGTTGTGCCTCACCGTCAACGACTCCTGGGGCTACCAGCCGCAGGACACCCGCCACAAGTCCCCGCGTCAGCTGATCCGCATCTTCGTCGAGACCATCGGGGGCGGCGGCAACCTGCTGCTCGACATCGGCCCGAAGGGCGACGGCACGCTGCTCCCCGAGCAGACGGAACGGCTCGAAGCGCTGGGGGAGTGGACGGGGCGGCACGCCGACGCCGTGTACGGGACGGTGCGGGGCCTGCCGCACGGCCACTTCTACGGGCCGTCCACGCTCTCCGCCGACCGCCGCACCCTCTACCTCTTCCTCTTCGACCGGCCCAACGAATACGTCGTCCTGCGCGGCGTCCGCAACGCGGTGCGCTCGGCGCGCGTGCTCGGCAGGGACACCGAGGTGCGCCACGAACGGGTCGGCGGCCTCGGCGACGTACCCGGCTGGGAGTACGTGCACCTCACCGACGACCACCTCGACCCGCTCTGCACCGTGCTCGCCCTGGACCTCGACGGCGCACTCGACCTGTACCGCGAACACACCCGCGACTGACCCCCGCGGCCCCCCCACCGACCTCGACCGAAAGGCACCACCAACGTACGTACAACGCCACCTGGAGGTTGCGGGCCGCACGTCATCAGAAGCAGCGTCCGAGCCTGTGTCGCGTTCCTCTCGCTCACCGCCCTCGTGGCGCCCCTCGCCCCCGCCGCCCTGCGCTCCGGCGTTCCCGACCGGCAGTTCCCGCACGATGCCGACCGCTGGCTGGACGCCACCGAGCTGTGGGGCCAGGCGCCGCGGCGGGAGCGCGAGGCGATGGACGAGGTCGCCGCGCGGATCGCGAAGATCACCGTCGACCTCGCCGAGCACCACCGGCGCGGACCCGTGAAGATCGCCGACCCGTTCCTCGACGACTTCGTCGGCGGGGTGTGGGAGCGGCATGACGCCTCCGACTGATCCGTCAGTCAGAATCGCAATTCCCACCCGGTGTCGCGGTATGAACTGGTTAATCTCGGAGAGAAGCGCCGCCCGCGCGTTGCGTTCGCCGCAACGCGCGGGTAGGGTCGCCGACCATGCAGTACGACCCCGAGGTGGCCGACCGCGTCCGCAAGGTGATCGCCGACGCCGGTGTCACCCAGCGCGAATTCGCCCGCCGCATCGTCATGGACCCCTCCAAGCTCTCCCGGTCGCTCGGCGGCACCCGGCGCTTCACGGCCGCGGAGCTCGCCCGCATCGCGGACACGGGCGGGGTCGACGCGGGCTGGCTGCTCGGCGCCGTCCGGCCCCCGGAGCCCGCCGTGCGGCGCGAGCGCGCCGTGGCGCCCGAGGGCGGCCGCCCCCTGCAGATCGTCCGCGAGACCGTCCGGCTCATCGCGGAGCGCGGCTTCCACGCCGTCCGCGTCCAGGACATCGCCGCGGCCTGCGACACCAGCACCGCCGCCATCCACTACCACTTCCCGGGCCGCGACGACCTCCTCGAAGCCGCGGTGCGCTGGTGCATGGACGAGGACACCGCGCGCCGCGCGGCCCGGATCGCGGACGCCGCCGACACCGCGGACGAGCTGCGCCAGCTGATCGAGCTGCAGATCCCCCGCACCCCGCAGCAGCGCTGGCAGTGGAGCGTCTGGCTCGACCTGTGGGCGGAGGCCGCCCGCTCCACCGCCATGGGGCGGCTGCACGCCGACTACTACCGGCAGTGGCGCACCACCGTCGCCGACGTCATCCGCCGCGGCATCGCCGAAGGCGTCTTCCGGCTCGCCGACCCCGAGGCCGCCGCGCTGCGCCTGACCGCGCTGATCGACGGCCTCGCCACGCAGGTCCTCGCCTCGGCGCCCGACAGCCCCGGCGCGAGCCCGGACGACATGCACGAGTCCCTCGTGGCCTACGTGGACGCCACGCTGACCGCGCACTGACAGCTCGTCGAAGACCTCTTACAACACCCCACCCCCGAGGGAGAGTTCAGCATGCCCGTGAACGACAACGTGATCATCACCGCCGCCCTGACCGGTGCCGGTGACACCGTCCACAAGAGCCCGCACGTGCCCGTCACGCCCGAGCAGATAGCCACCTCCGCGGTCGAGGCCGCCGACGCGGGCGCCGCCGTCGTGCACATCCACGTCCGCAACCCCGAGACCGGCGCGCCCTCCCGCGACCCGCGCCTGTACCGCGAGGTCGTGGAGCGCATCAAGGAGACCGGCACCGACGTCGTCATCAACCTGACGGCGGGCATGGGCGGCGACCTCGTCATCGACCCCATCCTGCCGCTGCAGGACCTCGGCGAGCTGCCCGGCACCGACCTTGTCGGCGGACTCGACCGCCTCCCGCACGTCGAGGACCTCCTCCCCGACATCTGCACCCTCGACTGCGGCTCCCTCAACTTCGGCGACAACCTCTACATCTCCACGCCCGACATGCTCCGCCAGGGCGCCAAGCGCATCCAGGAGCTCGGCGTCCGCCCCGAGCTGGAGATCTTCGACACCGGCCAGCTGTGGTTCGCCAAGCAGCTCCTCGCCGAGGGCCTCCTCGACAACCCCACCGTCTTCCAGCTCTGCATGGGCATCCCGTGGGGCGCCCCCGCCGACCCGGGCGTCCTGCAGTCCATGGTCAACATGCTTCCCGAAGGCGCCCAGTGGGCCAGCTTCGCGCTCGGCCGCATGCAGATGCCGTGGGTCGCCCAGTCCATCCTGCTCGGCGGCCAGGTCCGCGTCGGCCTGGAGGACAACCTCTACCTGGGCAAGGGCAACAAGGTGACGAACGCCCAGCTCGTCGAGCGCGCCGTCCAGATCACCGAGAACCTCGGCTCGCGCGTCGCCACCCCGGACGAGGCCCGCCAGAAGCTCGGCCTGAAGCCCCGCTCCTGACTGACCTCCTCACACCCCGGTACCCCCACACCTGCACCCCCACAGAGGACATCACCATGAGCAACACCGCCCCTGAAGACGTACGCCGCGTCGCCTGCGTCGGCGCCGGAGTCATCGGCGGCGGCTGGGTCGCCCACTTCCTGGCCCGTGGCTACGACGTCACCGCCTGGGACCCCGCCCCCGACGCCGGACAGAAGCTGCGCCGCCTCGTCGAGGCCGCCTGGCCCGCGCTCACCCAACTCGGGCTCGCCGAGGGCGCCTCGCAGGACCGCCTCACCGTGACCGCGACCCTCGAAGAGGCCGTCGCCGACGCCCAGTTCGTGCAGGAGAGCGCCCCCGAGAAGCTGGAGCTCAAGCGCGACCTGCTCGCGCGCCTCGACGCCGCAGCCCCCGCCGGTGTCGTCATCGCCTCCTCCACCTCCGGCTACCCGATGACCGACATGCAGACCGAGGCGGCGACCCCGGGCCGCCTCGTCGTCGGGCACCCCTTCAACCCGCCGTACCTGATACCCCTCGTCGAGGTCGTCGGCGGCGAGCGGACCGACGCCGACGCAGTGGCGTGGGCGTCCCGCTTCTACGAGGTCGCGGGCAAGTCCGTGATCACCATGAAGAGCGAAGTCCCCGGCTTCATCGCCAACCGCCTCCAGGAAGCCCTGTGGCGCGAGGCCCTGCACATGGTCGCCAACGGCGAGGCCACCGTGCGGGAGATCGACGACTCCATCACCGAGGGCCCCGGCCTGCGCTGGGCGTTCATGGGCCCGATGCTCACCTTCGCGCTCGCGGGCGGCGAGGGCGGCATGGCCCACATGCTCGACCACTTCGGCCCGTCCCTGAAGTCCCCCTGGACGCGGCTCGAAGCCCCCGAGCTCGACAGGAAGCTGTACGACGCCGTGGTCGCGGGCTGCGACGACGCGGCGGACGGCCGCACCATCGCGGACCTCGTCGCCGAGCGCGACCAGGGCGTCATCGACGTCCTGCGCGCCACGGGCCGCCTGAACGGAGGCAACAAGTGAGCGAGTCCCAGACCCAGCCCGAGGTCCAGCCCCTGCCCCTGGCCCGCCACCGCGTCCGCCCCGAGTGGATCGACTACAACGGCCACATGAGCGAGGCCTTCTACGTCCTCGTCTTCGGCTACGCCACGGACGCCATGATGATCGAGACGGGCCTGCACGCGGGCTACCGCGAGTCCACCGGCTGCTCCCTGTACACGGTCGAGGCGCACGTCCGGTACCTGAACGATGTCTCCGAAGGAGCCCATCTCGCCGTCCGCACCCGCCTGCTGGGCGCGGACGCCAAGAAGGCACGCTTCACGCACGAGATGTACGTGGTGGAGGACGAGGGCGACGAACCGGCGCCGGACGCCGCCCCCGTGGCCACCACCGAACTGCTCGCGCTCCACGTCGACCAGAACGCGGGCCGCGCGGTGCCGTTCCCGGCGGAGATCCGCGCACGCCTGGAGGCCTTGACGGAACCGGCCCCGGACTGGGCAGGCCGTTCAATCGCCGAGGTACCCCGGACCACTTAGGGGCGCGGGGAACTGCGGGATCAGTCCCGACGGACCGGCAGACGAAGAACTCACCGTTCCAGTGGCACCCGTGCCGTCTCAGGCAACCGCAGATAAACCGCCGAGGAGACAACGCAGAGCACGGCCACGTACACGGGAAACAGCCCAGGAGAGCCGATCTCCTTGAACAGCGTGCCCATGTACGGGGCCGTGCCGCCGAAGAGGGCCACGGTGAGCGAGTACGGGAAGCCGATCCCCGCGGCCCGCACCCGCGCCGGGAACACCTCCGCGTTCACCGCCGCCGAGATCGACGTGAAGCCGGTGAGCAGCACCATGCCCGCGCACTGCACGAGCAGCAGCGAAGTGAACGACCCGGTGAGGGACTTGAGCAGCGGCACGCTCAGGACGGCGAAGCCGATGCCGAAGAAGAGCAGCAGCGGCCTGCGCCCGACCCGGTCGGAGAGCAGCCCGCCGACCGGCTGGAGCAGCGCGAAGAACGCGAGCGAGACCGTGCCCGCGAGGAGCGCCTGGCTCTTGCTGATGTCCGTGTTCAGCTCGGCGTACGTCGGCAGGTACGACGTCCACGTGTAGTAGGCGATGGTGCCGCCCGCGGTGATGCCGCAGATCAGCAGGGACTGGCGCGGATGGTGCCGCAGCGCGTCGAAGAGACCGGGCCGGTCGTCCGGTTTCGCGGGCGCCCGGTGGGTCTCGTGCGCCCCCTGCCTGATCCAGAAGCCGACCAGGCTGAGCGCCGCCCCCACCAGGAAGGGCAGCCGCCAGCCCCAGCCGTCCATCTGCCCGTCGGAGAGCGTGGCGACGAGGAGCGCCGCGACGCCGGACGCGGCGAGCTGGCCCGCGCTCGTGGAGACGTACTGGAAACTGGAGAAGAGGCCGCGCCGTCCGGGGCCCGCCGACTCGACGAGGAAGGTCGTCGACGCGGCGAACTCACCGCCCACGGAGAGCCCCTGGAGCAGCCGGGCGAGTACGAGGACGACCGGGGCGAGCACGCCGACGGCCGCGTACGTCGGGGTCAGGCCGACCAGCAGGCTGCTGCCGCCCATGAGCAGGATCGTGACGGTCAGTGCGGCACGGCGGCCGCGCCGGTCGGCGACCGCGCCCATGAGCAGGCCGCCGACGGGCCGCATGAAGAAGCCCACCGCGAAGACGGCGAAGGTGGAGAGCAGGGGGACGAGCGAATTGCCGGAGCTCTTGGGGAAGACCTGGTCGGCGATGTACGTGGCGAGGAACGTGTACGCGTACCAGTCGTACCACTCGACGGCATTGCCGACCGACGCCGCGAGCAACTGTCGTATCGGGCGCCGCTCATGGCCGGGGACGGCGGCGGTCACCTGGTCGTGCTGTGTCATGATCACGACCTTCCCCTGCCTGGCGGCGCCCCACACGTGCTGTCCGTCAGGCGGACGGGGCGTGTGTGCTCAGCCGGTCGTGGGCTTGTACGCGTACACCGCCGTCGTCACCAGGCACGGCGCGGGCGGCACCACCTCGACGCGCAGGGTGCGGCGCGCGGAGTCGTAGTCGATGCCCTCGGTCTCGAACGAGCCGGAGCAGATGCTGCGCTGCGGCGCGGCGAAGAGGCTCGCGACGCGGCCGGTCACCGGCTTCCCGTCGAGCGGCCGCGCCAGGTCGACCTGGAGGACCGGGCGGTCCTCGGGGAACAGCTCCTTGGACGCGTCGTTCGAGGCGCACACCAGACGCGTGTCGGAGACGAAGTCGCAGCCCTGGATGTCGCGCACCGGCTTGTCGAGCGTGATCTGCCCGGCCTGGGGGAGCGCGCCGCCGGTGGGCGGGGTCGAGGAGTTGAGGAGCGGCGCGGGGAAGACCTGGAGGCGGTTCTGGTCGCCCCACTCGCCGGACACCAGCCACTGGTCGTCGGGGGAGACGGCCGCGAAGGAGTTGTTGAGCTTCTCGCCCGCGTCGAGCTTGTGCTCGTAGAGGTGGCGCTTCCCGTCCGGGGTGGTGACGGCGAACATCTTCGACTTCGCGTCGTCGCCGCCCTGGTAGGCATCGAAGGTGTGGCCGTTCGCGATGTCGGGGTCGCCTATGTGCCCCCAGCCCTTCATGCGCAGGTCCAGGGGTATCGAGGCGAGCCCCCGGTAGAGGAGGCCGCCGTCGGCGCGGCTCGCAAGGCCCTGGCTGCCCGTGAGGGAGTTGACGTGCGAGGTGCCTGACTCCTGCCAGCCACCGGGCGCCGCGGGCGCGGCAGCGGCGCCGCCGCCCGTCATCACCGCCAGGGTGACGGCGCCGAACAGGGCGGTTGATGCCTTCCAGACGGTCATCGGGCGCTACCTCCGTGGGGGGTCGGGACGCTGCGGCGTCATCGTACGTAACGTGCGCCCCGGCGATGTACACAACGCGAAGCCCGATGAGGTACGTAACGTGAACACCGGCGGTACCAGTCCGAAAGAAGCCGAAAGAAGCCCGACAGAAGGCGGTTCAGACGTGAAGCTGGCAATTCTCGGCGGGGGCGGATTCCGCGTGCCGCTCGTGTACGGGGCCCTCCTCGGCGACCGCGCCGAGGGCCGTGTCACCGACGTCGTCCTGCACGACCTCGACGTGGCACGGCTCGGCGCCGTCACCCGCGTCCTCGCCGAACAGGCCGCCGGAATCCCGGACGCGCCCGCCGTCACCGCCACCACCGACCTCGACGAGGCGCTGCGCGGCGCCGACTTCGTCTTCTCCGCCATCCGGGTCGGCGGCCTGGAGGGCCGCGCCGCCGACGAGCGCGTCGCCCTCGACGAGGGCGTCCTCGGACAGGAGACGGTCGGCGCGGGCGGCATCGCCTACGGTCTGCGCACGGTGCCCGTCGCCGTCGACATCGCCCGCCGCGTCGCCCGGCTCGCCCCCGACGCCTGGGTCATCAACTTCACCAACCCCGCGGGCCTGGTCACCGAGGCCATGTCCCGCCACCTCGGGAACCGCGTCATCGGCATCTGCGACTCGCCCGTCGGCCTCGGCCGCAGGGTGGCGCGCGTGCTCGGCGGCAACCCGGACGAGGCGTTCATCGACTACGTCGGCCTCAACCACCTCGGCTGGCTGCGCGGTCTGCGCATCGGCGGCCGCGACGAGCTGCCCCGGCTGCTCGCCGACCCGGCGCTCCTCGGCTCCTTCGAGGAGGGCAGGCTGTTCGGCACGGAGTGGCTCCAGTCGCTCGGTTCGATCCCCAACGAATACCTGCACTACTACTACTTCAACCGCGAGGCCGTACGCGCCTACCAGGACGCCGAGCAGACCCGCGGCGCCTTCCTCCGCGACCAACAGGCCCGATTCTACGAGGAGATGCGGCGCACGGACGCTCCCGCGCTCAGGACCTGGGACGCCACCCGCGCCGAGCGCGAGGCGACGTACATGGCGGAGAACAGGGAAGCGGCGGGCGCGGGGGAGCGGGCCGAACAGGACCTGGAGTCCGGCGGCTACGAACAGGTCGCCCTCGCCCTGATGCGGGCCGTCGCGCGGGACGAGCAGGCGACGCTGATCCTCAACGTCCGCAACGGCACGACCCTCTCCGCGCTGGACGCGGACGCCGTCATCGAGGTGCCGTGCTCCGTCGACGCCAACGGCGCCCACCCCATGGCGGTGTCCCCGCTGCCGGGCCACGCCACCGGCCTGGTGTGCGCGGTCAAGGCGGTCGAGCGCGAGGTGCTCGCGGCGGCGGACAGCGGCTCGTCGGCCACCGCCGTCAAGGCGTTCGCCCTGCATCCGCTGGTCGACTCGGTGGCCGTGGCGCGGCGCCTCGTGGACGGCTACCGGGGGGTGCATCCCGGTCTCGCGTACCTGAGATGATCACCATATGAGTCCCGTCGTCTCCATCGGTGCCGCCGCCCGCCGCCCCTGCACGCTCGTCGTGTGCCGGGGCTGCTGCTGCGGCGACGCGCGCAAGAACCCCGGCATCGACCACGAGTGGCAGCTGGAGCGGCTGCGCTCCGCGGCGGCGGCCTCGCGCGGGCGGTTCACGGTGCGTACGAGCGACTGCCTCGGGCCGTGCGGCCAGGCCAATCTGGTCGTGGTCCAGCCTTCGCACGAGGGGCGCAGGCGGGGCGGCCGTGCGGCCTGGGTCGGCTTCGTCACGGACGACGCGTCGCTCGACGGGATAGTGGCCTGGGCGGCCGCGGGCGGCCCGGGCCTGGCCGAGCCGTCGGCGACGCTCTCGCTCCAGCTGGTGGATCCCCGGGCGGTCTAGTTCAGGCTTCGGGGCCACGAGCAGCGCGATGCCGGAGGCGGAACAGGCCCCTCATTCTTCCCCGGCCGTCGGCTGCCCGGGCACGCGCGCCCCGCGAAACGCGGTCGTCCGCCGCAGCCGGAAGCCGAGCGATTCGTAGAGGCGGATGGCGGGGTTCTCCGCCGAGGTGTGCAGGAACGGCGTCTCGCCGCGGGCCTTGATGCCGTGCGCGACGGCGAGGACGAGGCGGGCCCCCAGGCCCTGGCCGCGGTGCGCCGGGTCGGTGCAGACCGCGCTGATCTCCGTCCAGCCCGGCGGGTGCAGCCGCTCCCCGGCCATCGCGACGAGGGCGCCCCCGCGACGGATGCCCAGATAGGTGCCGAGCTCGACGGTGCGGGGCTCGAACGGGCCCGGCTCCGTGCGCGCGACCAGGTCGAGCATCTCGGGCACGTCGGCGGGTCCGAGCGGCACCGCCTCGGGGTCCGGCGCGGCGGCGACCCCGCCGTCCACGAACTGCACGCCGGGCACGTCGAAGGTCGGCTCCCACCCGTCGGGCGGGCGCACCGTCGTCCCGAGTAGCGGCACCTCGGCCCCGGCCCCGGCGAACGCGGCCAGATCCGCCCAGTCGGCGGCCGTCACCCCGTCGGGCAGCGCGAGCCACGGCGACACGTCGACCGGATACCGCACCACGCGGCCGTGCCACTCGGCGAAATGCGCGTGGGGGCCGGTGAGGGAGGCGTAGGCGGGATTGTCGAGGGGGTGCGGGACCCGCGCGGCCTCCGCCACGACACCGGCATTCCCGGTGCCTTCCGCCTCCGTCAGCGCCGTCATGCCGCGACCTCGATCACGACCTTGCCCTGCGCATGGCGGCCCTCCACCGCGCGCAGCGCGTCGCCCGCGCGGTCCAGGGGGTACGTCGCCGTCACGTGCGGACGCAGTACGCCCGCGACGGCGAGAAGTGCGACCTCGTCCAGGACCGCCGACGTGCGGGCCCGCACCACCGGCGCGCCACCCAGTTCGGCCACGGTCTCCTTGGCCGCCGCCGTGATCAGCTTCCCGCGGTCGGTCAGCAGCTCCGCCACCTCGGCCAGGTCCGCGCCGCCCACGAGGTCGAAGACGGCGTCGACGCGACCGCCCGGCACCGCCTCGCGCACGCGCTCGGCGAGCCGGGGGCCGGACGGCACGTGGACGGCGCCGAGGGACTCGACGAACTCCTGCTTGCCCGCGCTCGCCGTGCCCACCACCCGCAGCCCGAAGTGCCTGCCGATCTGGACCGCGGCCACCCCGACGCCGCCCCCGGCGCCCGTGATCAGCAGCGTCGCACCGGTGGGCAGATCCAGTTGCCGCAGCCCGTCGTACGCGGTCGCCGCCGCGACCGGCAGCGTGGCCGCGTCCGGGTAGGAGAGCGTGTCCGGCTTGTGGGCGGCGATGTCGGCGGGGACCAGCGTGAACTCCGCGTACCCGCCGGTGACCGGATTGCCGAAGACCGGGTCGCCGACCGCGAACCCCTCGACGCCGGGCCCCACGCCCCGTACGACCCCGGCGACCTCGCTGCCGAGCACCTCGTGACCGGCCATCGGCGCCTGCCCGGGGCGCCGCTTGCCCGCCCGCAGTTTCCAGTCGACCGGGTTGACACCGGCCGCGCGCACCGCGACGAGCAGCTGCCCGGGACCCGGCTCCGGTATCGCGAGGTCGAGGAAGGCTTCCACCTCGGGACCCCCGTGTCGGGTGAATGCGTAAGCCTTGGGCATCTGGATCCCTCACCATCCCGCTCATCGATGTTCCATCAGGAATGACCATCAAGATCCCCCGGCTATTCCCGACGGAGGTTCCCGGCGCGACAGCGGGTGCTGATCCGTGGTCGCGCGGGCAAGCTGTCGGGTGAGGCGTCGAGGGAGAGGGCAGTGCGGTGGTGCCGACCGGCGGGAACGAGGACGATCTGCTCCAGGGGCTTTCGGTGGACGAGGCGCGCCCGGAGCGCCCGGTGCTCCTCGACCGGCAGGGGCGGCCCCTGCGGACATGGCGGGAGAACTACCCGTACACGAAGAAGCTGGACCGCAAGGCGTACGAGCGGGGCAAGCGGATCCTGCAGATCGAACTGCTCAAGCTGCAGAAGACGGTGCGTGACCAGGGGCTGCGCATCGCGGTGCTGTGTGAGGGGCGTGACGCGGCGGGCAAGGGCGGCACGATCAAACGGTTCACCGAGCGCCTGAACCCGCGCGGTGCCCGGACCGTGGCGCTGGACAAGCCCACCGAGCGCGAGGCGGGACAGTGGTACTTCCAGCGGTACGCCGCCCAGCTGCCGTCGGCGGGCGAGATCGTCTTCTTCGACCGGTCCTGGTACAACCGCGCGGGCGTCGAGCCGGTGATGGGGTTCTGCACCCCCGACGAGCACCAGCACTTCCTGCGGCAGGCTCCGCTCTTCGAGAGGATGATCACCGACGACGGCATCGTCCTCATCAAGTTCTGGTTCTCCGTCTCCCGGGCCGAACAGCGCACGCGGTTCGCGATCCGGCAGGTCGACCCGGTGCGCCAGTGGAAACTGTCCTCCACCGACGTCGCCTCGCTCGACCTGTGGGACGCGTACACGTACGCGAAGGTCGAGATGTTCCGGGCCACGGACGCGCCGTACGCCCCGTGGACCGTCGTGAAGACCAACGACAAGCGGCGCGGCCGCCTCGAAGCCATGCGGCACCTCCTGCTGCAGCTCGACTACGAGGCGAAGGACACGGAGGCCGTCGGCAAGGCCGACCCCCTGATCATCGGCCCTGCCAACACACTGCTGGAACCCGGGGAGGACCCCACGGACCTGTCACCCAGCAAGCTCGCGGACAAGGGCCGGGGGCCCGGCGACCACCCCGAGGCGTGACCTCACCCGGTCAGAGACCGACCGCCCCGTCGATCCGCTCCCGGAGCAGGTCGGCGTGGCCGTTGTGGCGCGCGTACTCCTCGATCATGTGCAGCAGCACCCAGCGCAGCGACACCGTGCCGAGCCAGGAGTTCTGCCCCTCGACATCGAGATCGGCGGCCTCGTCGACGAACTTCTCGGCGAACTCCACCTCGGCGTGCCACGCCTCCCAGGCCGCGGCGACCGCGCCGGGATCCGCCACCGCTCCGTCGAAGTCCTCGTCGGCGTTGTCGGGCGTGGCGTACAGGAGCGGCACGTCCTGACCGGCGAGGTCCCGCCGGAACCAGCGGCGCTCCACGTCGGTGAGGTGCCGGACCAGACCGAGCAGCGACAGCGCGGAAGGCTCGACGGACCGTCGGTCCAACTCCGCCTCCAGACCACGGCACTTGATCTCCAGCGTCTCGCGGTGGGCCCGCAAGAAGCTGACGAGCATGGTCCGTTCGTCGCCGGTGGTCACCTCGCCGTACCGGGGGTCTTTCGATTCGCCCGTGAAGAAGACGGCTCTTCTGCGTGAAGTCATGCCCCCATCATCGGCCCCTGCACAGAACCCCGTTGACGCAGTCCCTCGTACAGCGCTCCGACCAGATGGATGCTGCGCAGATCCTCGCCCGAGGTACCCGCCCCCATGCGGTTCATCGTGTACGCGTACGAGACGCCGTTCTCCGGGTCGGCGAAGGCGTACGACCCGCCCGCGCCGCCGTGCCCGAACGCGCGGGGGTTGGGGCCCGCCTGCCCGTACTGGTTGAGCATGTAGCCGACGCCCCACGGCCAGGTCTCGGCGAGCGGCGTGCCCGCCCGCAGGACGAGATCCGGCTCGTCGTCCTCGCTCTGCCGGGTGCGCAGCCGCTCCACGGCGCCGGACGAGAGGAGCCGCCCGCACGCCAACTCCGCGTACACGGCGGCGATTCCACGGGCGGTGGCGTGTCCGTTGGCCGCGGGTATCTCCGCGCATCGGTAGGCCGCGGCGTTCACGTCGCCGAGCGGCAGGTACTGGAGCGCCAGCGTGACCGGCGCCATCGGATGGTCCGTCAGACCGCTGACGGGAGGCTTCGGCGCCTCACCGAACACGGTGCGCGAGGAAGAGGAAGAGGAGGCGGGCGGGGACGCGGGCGCCTCCGTCGCGCGGACCGGCGGCGCCATGTCCGCGCACCGCCCGTGCTCGCTCTCCGGCGTGCCGACGTGCACGTCGGCGTCCAGCGGCCCGGTCACCTCGGCGCGCAGGAACGTCCCGAGCGAGACACCCGTGATGCGCCGCACGACCTCGCCGACCAGGAAGCCGAAGGTCACCGCGTGGTAGCCCTGGGCGGTGCCTGGCCGCCACCACGGCCGGGTCGCCGCCAGCGCCTTGGTCACCTTCTCCCAGTCGTACACCGCGCCCGGCGCCATGGGCTCGCCCGGCGCGATCAGCCCGGCACGGTGACTGAGCAGCCAGCGCACCGGGATGTCGGCCTTGCCCTCCTGGGCGAACTCGGGCCAGTACCGCGCGACCGGCGCGTCTAGGTCCAACTCGCCGCGGTCGACCAGGAGATGGGCGCAGAGAGCCGTCATCCCCTTGGTCGTGGAGTAGACGTTGACCAGGGTGTCCCGCTCCCAGCGGCGGGTGCCGGTCCGGTCCGCGTCGCCGCCCCACAGGTCGACGACGAGCTCGCCGCCGACCGTGGCCGCGACGGCGGCCCCGAGTTCGTCGCGCTCGGTGAAGCTCCGCTCGAACTCCGCTCGCACGCCCTCGAATCCGGGGGCGCAGGTGCCGTGGACGCGCACAGTCATGCCGTGCATGGTTGCCCACGGCACCTAGCTTTGCAAGATGCCCGCTACAGCCAGCTGCCGTAGCGCCGGATGTACCAGCCCTTCACCGTCTGGGTGAGCGCGCAGTACGCGAGCAGCGTCCCGAACAGCCACGGGAAGTAGCTCATCGGCAGCTTCTCCATCGACAGCGCCGTGGCCAGCGGGGAGAACGGCAGCCAGAGGCCGAGGACCATCACCGCGCCCGTCATCACCAGCACCGGCAGCGAGGCGCGGGACTGGACGAACGGGATCTTCCGCGTGCGGATCATGTGCACGATGAGGGTCTGGGACAGCAGCCCCTCCACGAACCAGCCCGTCTGGAACAGGGTCTGCTGTGCGGGGGAGTTGGCCTGGAAGACGTACCACATCACCAGGAACGTCGTGATGTCGAAGACCGAGCTGATCGGGCCGATCCGGACCATGAACCGGCCGATGCCCTTCGCGTCCCAGGTCTGCGGCTTCCTCAGGTACTCCTTGTCCATGCGGTCCCACGGGATCGCCAGCTGGCTGACGTCGTAGCAGAGGTTCTGCACCAGGAGGTGGATGGCGAGCATCGGCTGGAAGGGGATGAAGGCCGAGGCGACCAGGACCGAGAAGACGTTCCCGAAGTTGGACGACGCCGTCATCTTGATGTACTTGATGGTGTTGCCGAACGTCTGACGGCCCATCAATACGCCCTGCTCCAGGACCATCAGGTCCTTCTTCAGCAGGATGATGTCCGCGGACTCCTTGGCGATGTCCACGGCCGTGTCGACGGAGACGCCCACATCGGCCTCGCGCAGCGCCGCCGCGTCGTTGATGCCGTCCCCGAGGAAGCCGACCGTGTGCCCGTCGGCCTTCAGGGCGCGCACGATCCGTGCCTTCTGGACCGGGTTGACCTTCGCGAACACCGTGGTCGTACGGGCCAGTTCGATCAGTTCGACGTCGTCGACCAGGTCGATCGTGGCGCCGGTGATCAGCTCCCCGGTGTCCAGGCCGACGTCGGCGCAGACGCGCGCGGCGACCAGTTCGTTGTCGCCGGTGACGACCTTGACCGCGACGCCGTTCTCGGCGAGTGCGCGCAGCGCGTCCGCCGCGTCCTTCTTCGGCGGGTCGAGGAAGGCGAGGAACCCGACGAGCGTCAGCTCCGTCTCGTCGGCCACCGAGTAGGTCTCGCGCTCGGCGGTGTCGGGGTCGACGGGGAAGGTGCGGACGGCGACCGCGAGGACCCGCAGGCCCTCCCGGTTGTGCCGCTCGGTGAGGTGCGTGACCTGGGCGCGCAGCTCCCGGCTGAGCGCCACGCGCTCGCCGCGGTCCATCAGGTGGCCGCACCGGTCCAGGACTTCCTCGACCGCGCCCTTGGTGATGAGCGTGTGCTCGAAGACGGGTCCTGAGAGGTCGCTGCGGCGCAGGACCACGGACATCCGGCGGCGGGCGAAGTCGAAGGGGATCTCGTCGATCATCGTGAAGAGATGGTCGACGACAACCTCCTCGGCCTCGTCGACCCGGTCGATGACCGCCTGGTCCATGAGGTTGCGGAGCCCCGTCTGGAAGTGGGAGTTCAGATACGCGTACTCGAGCACCTCGCGGTCCTCCTCGCCGCGCGTGCCGAGATACCGGTCGAGGACGATGCGGTCCTCGGTGAGCGTGCCGGTCTTGTCAGTGCACAGGACGTCCATCGCGCCGAGGTTCTGGATCGCGTTGAGCTGCTTGACGACGACCTGGTGCTTCGACAGGGCGACGGCACCGCGCGCCAGGTTCGCCGAGACGACCATCGGCAGCATCTCGGGGGTGAGCCCGACCGCCACGGAGATCGAGAACAGCAGGGCCTGGTCCCAGTCGCCCTTGGTGAAGCCGTTGATCGCGAAGACGACCGGGACCATCACGAGCATGAAGCGGATCAGCAGGAAGCTGACCCTGCGCACGCCGACGTCGAACGCGGTCTGCGGGCGATCGCCGGTCAGCGCGCTCGCCATCGAGCCGAAGTAGGTGTGCGCGCCGGTCGCGACGACCACGCCGGTCGCCGTGCCGGAGGTCACCGACGTGCCCATCAGGCAGAGGTTGTCGGCCTCCACGGGGTCCGTGGTGGTCTGCTGGCCCAGGTCGTGGGCGCGCGTGTCGGCCTTGGCGACGGGCAGCGACTCGCCGGACAGTGCGGCCTGGCTGACCATCAGGTCCTTGGCGGTGAGCAGCCGCAGGTCGGCCGGGACCATGTCGCCCGCGGCGAGCCGCACGAGGTCGCCGGGGACGACCTGCTCCATCGGGACCTCTTCGGTGGCCGGGGTTTCGCCCCAGCGGCGCGAGACCGCGCAGGAGGTGGTGACCAGCTTCTTGAGTGCCTCGGCCGACCGGGTGGAGCGGCACTCCTGCCAGAACCGGAGCAGCGCGCTGATCAGCACCATCGAGGTCAGGATGTAGACGTCGGGGTCGGCCGGGTCCTGCCAGTACATGACGGCGGCGAGGACGACGAGCACCCCGATGAAGGGGTTCCAGAAGGACTTGGCGAGCTGCACGGACCAGTGCGGTGCGCGCTCGTGGGCGACGGCGTTCTCGCCGTACCGCTCGATGCGCTCAAGGACCTGGTCCTGACGGAGGCCGCGGGTGGTGGCGTTGAGCTCGCGCAGCACGTCGCTGGCGGGGCGCGCGCTCAGTTCGGCGAGCCTGGCGCCGACTTCGCGGGTGCGGGCGTCGAGTTCGGCGGCCTTGCGGGTACGGGGGGCGGGGCGGGGGTTCTCGCCTGGCGGGGCCAGGCGTACCTGGGGAATCAGCTTGTTCATGGCAGACCTCCCTCCGTGCGGGGCATGACGAGGCAGACCCGGGCACGAGGACGTGGATGTGTGAATGCGGGGTGAAGAATTTTCCGGCGTGCCGAGGGCGATGTGCCGTCGGCGGGCGGAGCCGTCGCCGCACTATCAGTGCGACGGAGAAGGGGAAACAGCGGCGGAAAGCGCCTCAGAAGCGGTGGAAAGCTGCCACCGGCCTCAAAAAGAGGTCATCACCCATGAAAGTGCCCCATCACCCGGGGGAGATGGCCACCGGCTGTGGAAGGCAGCTTCGAAGGGGATGCCTCAGTGAAGATCACCGCTGACGCAAGGACTTCCTTCGGGACTCATCCCGAACACCTCCTTGCGCTCGCGGGACGGAGAAGAACGCGCCACTGATCGGCGCACCGCCAAGTCAGTCACGCGCATTCCTATATGTCAAATGAGTGACGTTCGTCCTGAATGACCGGGACTTGTGTCCTGCCCACGAGAGGTTGGACTTCTCTTCACACGCCCGTCACAGCCCCTTCCGTATCGCTTGCTCCCCTTGGCACACTTCACCCCGCTCGCGTCCCCCACAAAACACGAGGTCGGAATAGTCATGCCTGAACTCAATCGGCGCCGCTTCATGCAGCTGGCTGGCGGCACCGCGACGTTCGCCATGCTCAACCAGAGCATCGCCCGCGCCGCGTCCCTTCCCGCCAGGCGCGCGTCCGGCACCATCAAGGACGTCGAGCACGTCGTGGTGCTCATGCAGGAGAACCGTTCTTTCGACCACTACTTCGGCAAGCTGAAGGGCGTCCGCGGCTTCGGCGACCCGCGCCCGGTGACCCTGCCGAACGGCAAGCCGGTCTGGCAGCAGCCGAACGGCGGCAAGGAAGTGCTGCCGTTCCACCCGGACGCCGAGAACCTCGGCATGCAGTTCATCGCGGGCCTCGACCACGACTGGGCCGGTGGCCACAAGGCGTTCAACAGCGGCGCGTACGACCAGTGGATTCCCGCCAAGACCGAGCGGACGATGGCCTACCTGGAGCGGAACGACATTCCGTTCCACTACGCGCTCGCCGACGCGTTCACGGTCTGCGACGACTACCACTGTTCGTTCATGGGGGCGACCGACCCCAACCGTTATTACATGCTCTCGGGCCACGTCGGCAACGACGGCAAGGGCGGCGGCCCGGTGCTCGGCAACCAGGAGGCGGGCTACGACTGGTCGACGTACGCAGAGCGCCTGGAGCAGGCGGGCGTGAGCTGGAAGGTCTACCAGGACATCGGTGACGGTCTGGACGCGGCAGGACACTGGGGCTGGATCGACGACGCCTACCGCGGCAACTACGGCGACAACTCGCTCCTCTACTTCAACAAGTACCGCAACGCCAAGCCCGGCGACCCGCTCTACGACAAGGCCCGCACCGGCACCAACGCCAAGGCGGGCGACGGCTACTTCGACCTCCTCAAGGCCGACGTGAAGGCCGACAAGCTGCCGCAGGTCTCCTACATCGCCGCCCCCGAGGCGTTCTGCGAGCACCCCAACTGGCCGGTGAACTACGGCGCCTGGTACATCGCGCAGGTCCTGGACGCGCTCACCTCCAACCCCGAGGTGTGGGCGAAGACGGCCCTGTTCATCACGTACGACGAGAACGACGGCTACTTCGACCACATCGTCCCGCCGTACGTGCCCAAGGACGCCAACCAGGGCAAGTCCACCGTCGACACGACGCTCGACTACTTCCCGGGCAGCGCGGGCTACGCGGCCGGGCACTACGGCCTCGGCCAGCGCGTGCCGATGATCGTCGTCTCGCCGTGGAGCACCGGCGGCTTCGTGAACTCCGAGGTCTTCGACCACACGTCGATCATCCGGTTCATGGAGACGCGCTTCGGCGTCAAGGAGCCCAACATCTCGCCGTGGCGCCGCGCGATCTGCGGCGACCTCACGTCCGCCTTCGACTTCAGCGGCAAGGACACCGACCCGGCGAAGCTCCCCGACACGGCCGCCTACGAGCCGCCGGACAAGGAGCGCCACGACGACTACGTGCCCAAGGCGCCCGCGAACCCGGCGCTGCCCAAGCAGGAGTCCGGCTCCCGGCCCGCCCGCGCGCTGCCGTACGTCCCGCTGGTGGACGGCGCCGCGGACCCCGCCGCCGGAAAGTTCACGCTCACGTTCAGCGGCGGCGCCAAGGCCGGTGTCTGCTTCCACGTGCGCTCCGCCAACCGCACCGACGGCCCCTGGACGTACACCACGGAGGCGGGCAAGTCCCTCTCCGACACCTGGAACTCGAAGTACTCCAAGGACGCCTACGACCTCTCCGTCTTCGGTCCGAACGGGTTCCTGCGCACCTTCAAGGGCCCGGGCAAGCAGGCCGGTCCCGAGGTGATCGCCCGCCACGACGGCACCACGGGTAACGTCAAGCTGACCCTGAAGAACGCGGGCAGCGCCGATGTGAACCTCACGGTGACCAACGCCTACGGCGGCGCGGGCCAGACCTTCAAGGTCAAGGCCGGTTCCTCGGTGGAGCACACCGTCGACCTGCGGGCCAGCAAGCGCTGGTACGACCTGACGGTGAAGTCCGACGCCGACGCCGGGTTCCTGCGGCGCTTCGCCGGTCACGTGGAGACCGGCGCGGCGGGCGTCAGCGACCCGGCGATCATCACCGTCTGACGGGGCCCCGGCAGACGTAAGCCGGGAAAAAAGGGGGCGCCTGCGGTCGGCGCGCATGGATAGCATCCAGAGGCATGGCATCCACCCATCGCCGTGCAGGCGCCCCCGAGAAGCCCGTCCTCGACGGGCTCGAAGCGAAGTGGTCTCGGCGATGGGACGAGTCGGGCGTATTCGCCTTCGACCGCTC
The DNA here is from genome assembly GCF_056437465.1 of Streptomyces sp. NPDC042371. Taxonomy (NCBI): domain Bacteria; kingdom Bacillati; phylum Actinomycetota; class Actinomycetes; order Kitasatosporales; family Streptomycetaceae; genus Streptomyces; species Streptomyces sp. NPDC042371. The sequence goes on from NZ_JBWKAP010000004.1 coordinate 320,910, forward strand.
GAAGAGCCGGGACGAGATCTTCTCCATCGACACCCCGCCGCCCACCGTCAGCGGCTCGCTGCACGTCGGCCACGTCTTCTCGTACACGCACACCGACACCATCGCCCGCTACCAGCGCATGCGCGGCAAGGAAGTCTTCTATCCCATGGGATGGGACGACAACGGGCTGCCGACCGAGCGCCGCGTCCAGAACCACTTCGGCGTCCGCTGCGACCCCGCCCTGCCGTACGACCCGGACTTCACCCCGCCCGAGACCCCCGGCAAGCGGCAGCTGCCCGTCTCCCGGCGGAACTTCATCGAGCTCTGCGAGCGGCTCACGGTCGAGGACGAGAAGGTCTTCGAGGAGCTGTGGCGCCACCTCGGCCTGTCCGTCGACTGGTCGCACGGCTACCAGACCATCGACGCCGAGTCCCGCGCCGCCTCGCAGCACGCGTTCCTGGAGAGCCTCGGGCGCGGTGACGCGTACCTCGCGCAGGCGCCCACCCTGTGGGACGTCACCTTCCGCACGGCGGTCGCGCAGGCCGAACTGGAGGACAGGGACCGGCCCGCCGCCTACCACCGGCTGGCCTTCCACCGGGCGGACGACACCTCCGGGCCCACGGCCCCCGTCCTGATCGAGACGACCCGGCCGGAGTTGCTGCCCGCCTGTGTCGCCCTGGTCGCTCACCCGGACGACGAGCGCTACCGCCCGCTGTTCGGCACGACGGTCCGCACACCGCTCTTCGACGTCGAGGTCCCCGTCCTCGCACACCCGCTCGCCACCCCCGACAAGGGCACCGGCATCGCGATGGTCTGCACGTTCGGCGACACCACCGACGTGACGTGGTGGCGCGAACTGCGCCTCGAAACCCGGCCGGTGATCGGCTGGGACGGCCGCTTCCTCGCCGAACCGCCGAGCGGCGTCTCCACCGCGCCCGCCGTCGAGGCGTACGCGCAGCTGGCGGGCGCCACCGCGCACACCGCCCGCGAGCGCGTCGTCGCGATGCTGCGTGAGAGCGGCGACCTCAAGGGCGAGCCGCGCGCCGTCACGCACGCGGTGAAGTTCTTCGAGAAGGGCGACAAGCCCCTGGAGATCGTCACGACCCGCCAGTGGTACGTCCGCAACGGCGGCCGGGACGCTGCCCTGCGCGACCGGCTCCTGGCCCGCGGCACGGAGCTCACCTGGCATCCGCCGCACATGCGGATCCGCTACGAGAACTGGGTCGGCGGCCTCAACGGCGACTGGCTGATCAGCCGCCAGCGGTTCTTCGGCGTCCCGATCCCCGTCTGGTACCCCTTGGACGCAGCCGGGCAGCCCGACCACGCCCACCCGATCGTCCCGGACAGGGCCGTCCTGCCCGTCGACCCGAGCGCGGACACCCCGCCCGGCTATGAGGCGGCACAGCGCGGCGCGCCGCACGGCTTCACCGGCGACCCGGACGTCATGGACACCTGGGCGACGTCGTCGCTCACCCCGCAGATCGCCGGGAAGTGGCGCTCCGACCCCGACCTGTTCGCACGGGTCTTCCCGATGGACCTGCGCCCCCAGTCCCACGAGATCATCCGCACCTGGCTGTTCGCCACGGTCCTGCGCGCCCACACCGCGCACGACGCGCTGCCCTGGCGCCACGCGGCGATCTCCGGCTGGATCCTGGACCCCGACCGCAAGAAGATGTCGAAGACCAAGGGCAACGTCGTCACGCCGGGCCACCTCCTGGAGCAGTACGGCTCGGACGCGGTCCGCTACTGGGCGGCGAGCGGCCGCCCCGGCACGGACACGGCGTTCGACGTGGGCCAGATGAAGATCGGCCGCCGCCTCGCCACGAAGCTGCTGAACGTCGGCAAGTTCGTCCTGAGCCTGGGCGACGCGGACGCCGAGGCCGCCGTCACGGAGTCCGCCGTCACGGAGCCGCTGGACCGCGCCCTCCTCGCCGCGCTGGCGACGACCGTCGACGAGGCCACCACGGCCTTCGAGGCGTTCGACTACGCACGCGCCCTGGAGCGTACGGAGCAGTTCTTCTGGCACTTCTGCGACGACTACGTCGAACTGGTCAAGGCCCGTGCGTACGGCGACCACGGCGACGCCGCCGCCACGGAGTCCGCACGGGCCGCGCTCCGTACGGCGCTCGACGTCCTGCTGCGGCTCTTCGCGCCGGTCCTGCCGTTCGTCACGGAGGAGGTCCGGTCCTGGTGGCAGGAGGGCTCGGTCCACCGTGCGGCCTGGCCGAGCGGGGCGGAGACGCGGCGGTACGCGGGGGATGCGGCGGTCCTCGTCACGGCCTCGGAGGCCATCGCGGCGGTCCGCAGGGCCAAGTCGCAGGCGCGCCTCTCGATGCGCGCGGAGGTCGCGAGGGCGACGGTCACGGCACCGCGCGCGGTCCTGGACCACTTCGCGTCGGCCGCGGGCGACGTCCGGGCGGCGGGCAGGATCGGTGCGGTGGAGCTTCGGGAGGCGGCGGGTTCCCTTGAGGTGGAGGTCGCGTTCTGAGCGTGCCGCGGCCCGGGGTGAGTCGGAGGTCACAACGACGCAAGGGACTGGCGGGCGGCCCATATGTGGGGGGTAGGGTCACCCGGGTGACAACGCATTCGAACACTCCTGCAGGCTGGTACCCGGACCCGCACGGCGCGCCCCAGCTGCTGCGCTGGTGGGACGGCTCCCAGTGGACGGACCACACCAATCCGGCCCCACAGGGCGGCCAGCAGCAGGCTCCGGCCCAGCAGGCCCAGGCCCAGCAGGTCCCGCAGCAGGCGCAGGCTCCGGCCGCCCAGCAGCAGGGGCAGTTCGGCCAGCCGCAGGGCCAGCAGGCCCCGCAGGGTCAGTTCGGCCAGCCGCAGACCCACGCGCTGCAGGGCCAGTTCGGCCAGCCGCAGGCGGCCCCGCAGGGCGCGCCCGCGGCCGACCCGGCCAAGGTGCAGCGCCAGGTGCAGCAGCAGGCCGGTGTCGCGCCGTCCGCGCAGGGCGGCGGCACGCTGTTCACGGAGCCGGTCCTGGTCGTGAACCAGAAGGCCAAGCTCATCGAGCTGACGAACGAGTACAGCGTCATGGACCAGTCGGGCAACACGCTCGGCTCGGTCGTCCAGGTCGGCCAGAGCACGCTGAAGAAGGTCGCCCGCTTCGTCTCCAGCGTCGACCAGTTCATGACGCACAAGCTGGAGATCCGCGACGCGTACGGCCAGCCGCAGATGATGCTGACCCGCCCCCGCAAGTTCATGAAGTCGCGGGTCATCGTCGAGCGCGCGGACGGCCAGCCGATCGGCGAGATCGTCCAGCAGAACATGATCGGCAAGATCAACTTCGGCATGATGGTGAACGGCCAGCAGGTCGGCGCGATCAAGGCGGAGAACTGGCGCGCCTGGAACTTCTCGATCGTCGACCACGCGGACAACGAGGTCGCCCGGATCACGAAGACCTGGGAAGGCCTCGCCAAGACGATGTTCACGACGGCGGACAACTACGTCCTGCAGATCCACTACCAGCTGCCCGAGCCGCTCCTGAGCCTGGTCGTGGCGACCGCGCTCACCGTGGACACGGCCCTGAAGCAGGACGCCCGCGGCTTCGGGTGACCTGATCCCTCTGGCATGACAACGGCGCCGGTCGCCCCCTCCGTAGGGGCGACCGGCGCCGTTCTGCGTTTCAGGGCCGCGACAGATGCAGCGCGGCCGGTTCCACCGGCTGGCCCGGGATCGAGGCGAGGTACTCCGGGACGGGCTCGTGCGTGGGGGCCCTGGGCGAGCGGGTGAGCACCACGACTCCGTACGCCGCCACCCCCGCCCCCGCCACCGCGAGGAGGATGCCGCCGATCCCGCCCTGCAGCCGCTCGCCGAGCAGGGTTACGCCGATCACCGAGGCGGCGAGGGGGTTGGCGAGCGTCACGACGGCGAGGGGTGCGCCGAGGCCGCCGCGGTAGGCGGTCTGCGAGAGCAGGAGGCCCCCGGCGGCGAGCGCCGCCACCAGCAGCGCCACGATGACCACCTGCGGGCTGAGCAGCGGCCCCGAGCGGTCCGTCACGGCGACCGTCAGGGTCTGGGTGAGCGCCGACGCGACACCCGACGCGAAGCCGGAAGCGGTCGCGTGCCGCAGTCCGGGGCGGGTGCCGGGGCGGGAAAGCAGCCCGATGACCGCCATGGTCGTGGCGGCGACGGTCAGCGCCTCGGGCACGGTCAGGCTGTCGTCGGGCGCCGGTCCCGACGCGGTGAGCAGCAGCGCGCCGAGACCGATGAGCGTGAGCCCCGTGCCGCGCCACTCCAGACGGGTCACGCGGCGCCCCGCGAGCCGCGCTCCGAGCGGCACGGCGGCGACGAGGGTGAGCGCTCCCAGCGGCTGGACCAGCGTGAGCGGCCCGTACTTCAGGGCGGCCACGTGCAGCAGCGCCGCGGAGGCGTTGAGTCCGACGGAGGACCACCAGGCGCCGCTGCCGAGCATCCGCAGGATCCCGCTCTCGCCCTCCTGGACGCGGGAGGCGAGCCGCTCCTGGGCGACCGCCGCGGCGGCGTACGCGGCCGCGGAGACGAGGGAGAGGGCGACGGCGAGCAGTGTGGCGTTCATCGGCCCGCCCCCGAGGTGATCAGTTCCGGTGCGGGCGCCGAGCGGCGCACGACCGGTGAGCGTCCGGGGCGGGGCAGGCGGATCACCGCGAGCGCGATGCCGAGCAGCACGGCCGCCGCGATCGCGTCGAGCCAGTAGTGGTTGGCGGTGCCCACCACCACGAGCAGGGTCAGCAGGGGGTGCAGCAGCCACAGCCAGCGCCACCGCGACGAGGTGGCGACGATCATGCCGACGGCGACCATCAGCGCCCAGCCGAAGTGCAGGGAGGGCATGGCGGCGAACTGGTTCGCCATGGTGTCGGTCGCGGGCTTGGCGGCGTACACCGAGGGCCCGTACACCTGCGCCGTGTCCACGAGGTGCGCGGCGCCCAGCATCCGCGGGGGAGCGAGCGGGAAGCCGAGGTGCAGCACGAGAGCGGCCGCGGTGAGCGCGGCGAGCACCCGGCGCGTCCACACGTACTGCCGGGGCCTGCGCAGATACAGCCAGACCAGGAACAGCAGGGTCGCCGGGAAGTGCACGGTCGCGTAGTACGTGTTCGCGACGTGGATCAGCGTGTCGCTGCTGAGCAGGGCGTCCTGCACGGCGCCCTCGCCGGGCAGGCGCAGGGCGCGCTCGGCGTTCCACACGCCGTGCGCGTTGTCGAAGGCCTCGCCGGTGTGGCCGTTGGCGAGCTGCCTGCCGAACTTGTAGACGAGGAAGAGTCCTACGACGAGGAGGAGCTCGCGGACGAGGGGTGGTCGGACCGATATGTCCGGCTCCCGTTCGGCAGGCTCGGTTCGGGATTCCATCCCCCGGCCCCTTTACGTGATGACTGGGTAGTGCGGTGCTGAGTGAGGGATCGCCCCACTCATCGATACGCCAGTGTACCGATACGGAGGCGTACCGGTACACTGGCGTATCGAAAGGTGCCGATCCCGCAGGTCGGCCGCCGTACCCAGGAGAAGAGTCATGACGTCGACGTCGAACCGCTCGAAGATCACGCCGGAGCGTGAGCAGGAGTTCTACGACGCCGTCCTCGACCAGCTCCGCCGGTGCGGGTACGAGGCGCTGACCATGGAAGGCGTGGCCGCGAGCACGCGCTGCAGCAAGTCCACGCTCTACCGCCAGTGGAAGACCAAGCCCCAGTTCGTGGCCGCCGCGCTGCGCGCCAATCGCTGTGTGCGGTTCGCGGGCATCGACACCGGCAGCCTCGCCGGGGACCTGCGGGAGGCGGCCCGCGCGGCCGGCGAGCAGTCGGGGCGCGACACGATGCTGGTCCAGGCGCTCAGTCATGCCGTTCTGCAGGACGCGGACCTGCAGCGGGTGCTGCGCGAGACGCTGGTCGAGCCGGAGCTGCAGGCCATGGCCGCGATCATCCGGCGGGGCGTCGAGCGCGGCGAGATCGCCGAGGGACACCCGGCGGTGGAGTTCCTCTCGGTGCAGCTGTTCGGCGTGCTGCGGGCCCGGCCGATCCTGGAGGGGGCGTACGCCGACGAGGAGTACGTGACCCGTTTCGTGGAGGCCTGCGTGCTCCCCGCACTGGGCCTCACTTGATCGTGGGCCCGGGGCCGGTTGGATGACGTGACCCGGGCTCGCCCGCGCCGCACCGTGGGGACGGGGGCGGCGCGCACCCCCGGGCCGGGCGGTGTTCCTCCTGAGCGGTGAGGAACCCCGCCCGGCCCCGTGGTGTGCGGGGCCGCACGTCCGGTGGCCGCGCTACACGTCCTGGCCGTTCCCGCCGCCGCTCTCGCCGACCGGGCCGACCTTGATGCCCTTCGCGATCTTGTCCATGGCGGACTGCGACGGGGCCTCGTCGTTGACGTCGATGCCCATGCGGACGATGACGATCTTCGACTTGTCGGCGGGGGACGGGAAGGCGAGCGACTCGACGTACCCGTCGTCGCTCTTCTCCGTGACGGCCTCCCAGCGGACGTAGTAGCCCTTCTGCCCCGCCACGGTGACGGCCTCGGAGGCCAGCACCTTGTGCGAGGTGATCCTGCCGTAGGTCTTGCCGCCGTACCCGGCCTTGGCGTTCTTCTTGATGTCCGCCTTGGCCGCCGCCTCGGGCGTCTCGGCGTCGAGCTTCAGCTGCTCGGCCGACTGCGAGAAGGCGCTGCCGCGGGTGCACTGCTCGCTCTTGTTGCCGGGGCAGGGGATCGGGTCGGTCTGCACCCCGGCGCCGAACTCCGTGCTTCCGCCCTTCCAGCCGTCCGGCACGGGAATCTTGATGCCGTTCACCACGTCGCTGGCGAAGCCCGGGTCCTGCTCAGGGGCCTGCGGGTCGGGCGCGCCCGGCGAACCGGGCGCCCGTGGCGACTCCGGGGAGCCCGGTTCCTGCGGTTCCTGCGGGACACCGGCCGACGGCTCCCTGACCGCGGAGCCGCCGCCGTCACCGTCGTCGTCGGAGGTCAGGGCGTACACGCCCCCGCCTATCCCGGCGAGGACGACGAGCACCACGCCCGCGGCTATCGCCACGCGCAGCTTGCGACGCGGGGCGGGGGCCGGGGGCGGGGCCTGGCCGGGGTACGCCGGAAAAGCCGCCTGGGTCGGCTCGGTCGGCTGCGTCGGGTATGCCGGGTGTGCCGCGGTGTCGGCGGTGGCACGGACCTGGTCCGTCCACGAGGTCCCGTCCCACCAGCGCTCGGTGGGAGGACCGTCGGCGGTCCGGCCGGGGTCGGGGTACCAGCCCGGGGGAGTCATCTGGGTCATGGCCGCCAGCGTATGAGCCCCGCGTGAAAGGCGGATGAGAGGGGCGCCACAATCCGGCCCCTCTCAGAGCCTGTCCGCTACCGGCCCACATCCTCATGGCCGTTGACGACGAGCCGCACCGGCCCCGGGGCCTCCTCCGGCATCCGCGGCCACTGCGTCCCCCGCCGCCCCGGAGTGATCGAACCCAGCACGCTCGGGTGCCGGGCGCCCGTGCTCGCGGGGACGGTGCCGGGCAGCCCGTGCAGGGTCAGGAAACCGAGCACGGCGAAGGCGTACGCCTCCTTCGCCGCGGAGGGCAGACCGAGCTCGCCGGACGTGCGCAGCGGCAGCCGGGCGCCCAACTCCGCACGCAGGAAGGCCATCAGCACCGGATTCTGCGTCCCGCCGCCGGAGGCGATGACTTCGGAGGCCCCCACCGAGCGGACGGCGTCGGCGACCGTACGGGCGGTGAGGCGGGTGAGGGTGGCGACGACGTCCTCGGCGGGCAGCGCCTCGTACCCCTTCAACGCCGTACTCAGATACGGCAGGTGGAAGAGCTCCTTGCCCGTCGTCTTCGGCGCGGGCAGGGCGTAGTAGGGCTCGTCCAGGAGCCGGGCGAGGAGTCCCTCGTCGACCGTACCGCGGGCGGCCAGTTCGCCGTCCATGTCGTACGCGAGGCGGCCGTCCGTCGCCTCGCGCACCGCGGCGTCCACGAGGGCGTTGGCGGGGCCCGTGTCGAAGGCGGTGCCGTCGGCGGCGGTGATGTTGGCGATGCCGCCGAGGTTCAGCGCGGCGGGGGTGCCGGGCCTGCCGCGCAGCCACATCCGGTCCACCAGGCTGACCAGGGGCGCGCCCTGGCCGCCCGCCGCGATGTCCCGGGGGCGGAAGTCGGAGACCACCGGCAGGCCGGTCGCCTCGGCGATCCACGCGGGCTGCCCGATCTGCAGCGTGCCGTGCACCCGGCCGCCCTCGACCCAGTGGTAGACGGTCTGCCCGTGCGAGGCGACCAGCTCGGCCCGTCCGTCGCACAGCTCGCGGTCCGCCTCGACCGCGGCGGCGGCGAACGCCCGCCCGATGCCCGTGTCCAGGCGGCAGACATCGGCGAGGCTGGTGGCGGCGGGCGGCAGCGCGGCGGCGAGCCCGGCGCGCAGTCCCTCGTCGTAGCCACGGCTGATCAGCCCGAGGGGGGTGAGTGTCAGACGGTCGCCGTCGAGCGTCAGATCGGCGGCTGCCGCGTCGATCGCGTCGTACGAGGTCCCTGACATGAGCCCGATCACGCGCACGTGGGGCCTCCTTCTCGGTCGGCGCACCAATGACCTTGATCATCGCATCCCGTGGGCCGCGGGCGACTTGCGTTCGCGGAAACGCGGCACGGGGTGCAGCGTCTCGCGGTGCGTCCTCCGGCGCGTTACTCGTGCGCCGCGAGGACCCGCCCCCGCCACACCCCCGGGTCCCCCCATGCGCTCCGCAGCGCCCGTGCCTTGGTGAGCCACAGGGACAGGTCGAACTCCGCCGTGTACCCGATCGCCCCGTGCAGTTGGAGTGCGGCACGGGCCGCCCCGTACGCGGACTCGCCCGCCGACACCTTGGCCGCGGCGACATCGCCCGGCGCCATGGTCGTCGCGGCGCCGAACACCAGCGGCCGCGCGAACTCCAGGCGCACCAGCACGTCCGCGAGCCGGTGCTTGACGGCCTGGAACGTCCCGATCGGCGCCCCGAACTGGGCGCGCTGCTTGGCGTACGCGACGGTCCTGTCGAGCAGCGCGAGGCCGACGCCCAGCGACTGCGCGGCCGTGGCGAGCGCGGCCCAGGCGGTCGCGTGCCGCGCCGCCGCGGTCACGGCGGGCCCCGAGGCGAGCAGCTCCCCGCCGGGCAGGGGAGCGGCGAGGCGGCGCGCGGGGTCCAGGGACCGGCGCACGCGCGCGTGCCCGGGCGCGAGCCGCAACTCACCGTCGACCGCGGTCAGGACCAGGTCGGCGGCGTCCGCGTCCAGGGCGAGCGGACCGCCCTGCGGCAACGTCAGCGTCGCGCTCGCCGCGCCCGAGGCCAGCGAGGGCAGAAAGCGCTTGGCGGGCTCCCGCTCGCCCGTCTCGGCGAGGCGGGCCAGGAGCGCGGCGGCCGCCACCGTCTCGACGACCGGCCCCGGCACTGCGTGCCGCCCCAGCTCCACGAAGGCGACGGCCGTCTCCACGGGCAACGGCCCGACGCCCTCGTACTCCTCGGGGACCGGCAGCGCGAAGACGCCCGCGTCCGCGAGCCGTGCCCACACGGCCAGCCCCGGCGCGTGCTCGCCGACGCCCCACGCGCGCGCGGCCGCCACCGTGTCGGCCGCCGTGAGCATCGCGTCCAGGGACCGTGCGAAGTCCCGCTGCCCGTCGTCGAGGAGGAACCTCATCAGCGGCGTCCCTTCGGCAGGCCGAGCAGCCGCTCGGCGATGATGTCGCGCTGGATCTCGTTCGTCCCGGCGTAGATGGGACCGGCGAGCGAGAACACGTATCCCTCCATCCAGTCAGGGCCGTCCGCGGGGGAACCGTCGAGCGACTCGCCGTCGAGCAACTCGCCTTCCGGGCCTAGCAGATCGAGCGCCGTCTCGTGCAGCGCGATGTCGTACTCCGACCAGAAGACCTTGTTCAGGCTGGACTCGGCGCCGATCGTCTCGCCTGCCGCGAACCGTGAGGCGTTGGCCCAGGTGAACAACTCGTAGGCACGGGCACCGATCACGGCGTCGGCGACCCGGTCGCGCAGCGCCGTATCGGCAGTGCCGGTCGTGTCGGCCGGGCCGCCCTGATCGGTCCGCGTGCGCCACTGCCGCACCAGCCGGTCCGCGGCCGCGAGGAAGCGTCCGGGGGAGCGCAGCGTCAGGCCGCGTTCGTTGCCCGTGGTGGACATGGCGATCCGCCAGCCCTGTCCCGGCTCGCCGATCACGTCCTCGTCCGGCACGAAGACGTCGTCGAGGAAGAGCTCGGCGAAGGCGGGCTTGCCGTCCAGGCGCCCGACGGGACGGACCGTCACCCCGTCCGCGTCGAGCGGGAACATCAGGTACGTCAGGCCCCGGTGCGGCTTGCCGGGGTGTGTTGCGGGCGGCTCGCTGCGGAACAGGCCGAACGCACGGTCCGCGAACGCGGCCCGCGACGACCACGTCTTCTGGCCGCTGATCAGCCAACCCCCGTCCGTGCGACGGGCGGTGGAGCGCAAGGACGCCAGGTCGGAGCCTGACTCGGGCTCCGACCAGGCCTGCGCCCAGATCACCTCGCCCGTCGCCATGGCGGGCAGCACCCGCGCGCGCTGCTCCTCTGTGCCGAAGTCGAAGAGGGTGGGCGCGAGGAGGTTGATGCCGTTCTGCGAGACCCGGCCCGGTGCCCCCGCCGCGTAGTACTCCTCCTCGAACACCAGCCACTTGACGATGTCGACGCCCTGTCCGCCGTACTCCTCGGGCCAGGACACCACCGACCAGCGGTCGGTCGCGAGCGTGCGCTCCCACTCCCGGTGGGCCGCGAATCCCTCCCCGGTCTCCAGCGAGGGCAGGGGCGCGGGCGGCACATGCGCGGCGAGCCACGCGCGCGCCCGCTGCCTGAACTCGCCCTCCTCGGCGGTGAAGTCGAGGTCCATCGGTGCCTCACCCCTTCGCTCTTCCCTAACAAGTGTTTGGTAGATTACCTTGGGGGTGCAGAGGAGTCGAGAGCCGGAATCGGAGAGCTCATGGATGCGCCCGCCTACGTTCCCGCACATGACCTGCTCGCGGGCCGCACCGCCGTGATCACGGCAGCCGCCGGAGCGGGCATCGGCGGCGCCACCGCACGCCGCTTCCTGGAGGAGGGCGCGCGGATCGTCATCGGCGACGCCCACGCCCGGCGCACCAAGGAGTCGGTGGCGGCGCTCGCCGACGAGTTCGGCGCCGACCGGATCGACGGCATCCCGTGCGACGTCACCGACGCGGCGCAGATCCAGGCGCTGTTCGAGCTGGCGGAGCGGCGCCACGGCCACCTCGACGTGGTGGTGAACAACGCGGGCCTCGGCGGCACCGCCGAGCTCACCGAGATGACCGACGAGCAGTGGGACAAGGTCATCGACGTCACGCTGAACGGCACCTTCCGCGCCACCCGCGCCGCCCTGCGCGGCATGCGGGCCGCGGGCCGGGGCGGCGTGATCGTGAACAACGCCTCGGTGCTCGGCTGGCGCGCCCAGGCGGGCCAGGCGCACTACGCCGCGGCGAAGGCGGGCGTCATGGCCCTCACGCGGTGCGCGGCGGTCGAAGCGGCCCCCCACGGCATCCGGGTCAACGCGGTCTCGCCGAGCCTCGCCCTCCACCCCCACCTCGCCAAGGTCACCTCGCCCGAGCTCCTCGAAGAGCTCACCGCGCGCGAGGCGTTCGGGCGCCACGCCGAGCCCTGGGAGATAGCCAACGTCATCGTCTTCCTGGCCAGCGGCTACTCCTCGTACATGACGGGGGAGACGGTCTCGGTCAGCAGCCAGCACGCGTAGGCGGAGAATGACCGTGTGTCGAATCCGAAGCAGCACTCCAGCAACCCGAAGCAGCCCGTCGGCAGTCCGAAACAGCCCGCAGGCAAGAAGAAGTCCCAGGTGAGCCCCTCACCCGAGCGGCGCCGCGAACTGCTCGGCATCGCCGCCGACGTCTTCGCCGAGCAGGGGTACAACGCGACCACGGTCCGTAAGATCGCCGACGCCGCGGGCATGCTCGCGGGCAGCCTCTACTACCACTTCGACTCCAAGGAGTCGATGCTCGAAGAGATCCTCCGCACCTTCCTCACCGAGCTGTGGGACGGGTACGACACCGTGCTCCAGGCCCAGCTCGACCCCCGCGCCACGCTCGAAGCCCTCGTCACCGAGTCCTTCCGGGAGATCGACCGGCACCGCGCCGCCGTCGCGATCTACCAGAAGGAGTCCAGGCACCTCGTCGCCCAGCAGCGCTTCCAGTACCTGGCGGAATCGCAGCAGCGCTTCGAGAAGACCTGGCTGACGACGCTGGAGCGCGGCGTCGCGGAAGGCGTCTTCCGCGACGACCTGGACGTCCGCCTCGCCTACCGCTTCGTGCGCGACACCGTCTGGGTCGCCGCGTCCTGGTACCGCCCCGGCGGCGGCCACAGCCCCGAGGAGATCGCCCGCCAGTACCTGTCGATGGTCCTGGACGGCATCTCCGTACGCACGTAGCAGGCGCGTCGTCGCACGGCGCGCCACGACCGAGGAGTACGCAGTCATGGCCGAGGCCTACATCGTCGAAGCGGTCCGCACCCCCGTCGGCAGGCGCAAGGGAGGCCTCTCCCAGGTCCACCCCGCCGACCTGGGCGCCCATGTGCTCAAGGCGGTCGTCGAGCGCAGCGGTGTCGACCCCGCCGCCGTCGAGGACGTCGTCTTCGGGTGCCTGGACACGGTCGGACCGCAGGCGGGCGACATCGCGCGCACCAGCTGGCTGGCGGCCGGACTCCCCGAAGAGGTGCCCGGCGTCACCATCGACCGGCAGTGCGGATCGTCCCAGCAGGCCCTGCACTTCGCCGCGCAGGGCGTCCTGTCCGGCACCCAGGACCTCGTCGTCGCGGGCGGTACCCAGAACATGTCGATGATCCCCATCGCCTTCGCATCCCGGCAGGCCGCCGAGCCCCTAGGCCTGACCCAGGGCCCCTACGCGGGCAGCGAGGGCTGGCGAGCCCGCTACGGCGACCGGCCCGTGAACCAGTTCCACGGCGCCCAGTTGATCGCCGAGAAGTGGGGGATATCCCGCCGTGACATGGAGGAGTTCGCGCTCCGCTCGCACCAACGGGCCGTCCGAGCCATCGACGAGGGCCGCTTCGACCGCGAACTCGTCGCCTACGGAGACGTCACCACCGACGAGGGACCGCGGCGCGACACCACCCTGGAGAAGATGGCGGGCCTGGGGCCCGTCCTCGACGACGGCACGATCACCGCCGCCTGCTCCTCGCAGGTCTCCGACGGCGCGGCGGCGCTGCTCATCGCGAGCGAACGGGCCGTACGGGAACACGGGTTGACGCCCCGCGCCCGCGTCCACCACCTCTCCGTGCGCGGCGAGGACCCCATCCGGATGCTCTCCGCGCCCATCCCCGCGACCGCGTACGCCCTCAAGAAGACCGGCATGAGCATCGCCGACATCGACCTCGTGGAGATCAACGAGGCGTTCGCTCCGGTTGCCCTCGCGTGGCTGAAGGAGACCGGCGCCGATCCGGAGAAAGTCAACGTCAACGGCGGTGCGATCGCACTCGGCCACCCCCTCGGCGCCACCGGCGTCAAGCTGATGACGACCCTCCTGCACGAACTGGAGCGCACCGGCGGCAGGTTCGGCCTCCAGACGATGTGCGAGGGCGGCGGCCAGGCCAACGTGACCATCGTCGAACGCCTCTGAAGGACCCGAGGACGCACACGCACCGTCCCCGGTGGGGCTTCTCCCTCACTCGTTGCGGGAGTACCTGCCCGGACCGCGCTCCATGGCGGCCCCGACCCGGCTAGTCTCGACTTCTGTACGTCGATTGAGCGACCCCGGGAGGTAGCGCGATGACGCAGGGACGGCCCGGAGGAGCCGCCTGGGCCCCGCTGTGGGAGCGCGACGTCGAGCTCGCCGCGGTGGCCCAGGCCGTCGACGAACTCTGTGCGGACTCGACGACGACGGGCGGCCTGCTCGCATTCAGCGGCGAGGCGGGCATCGGCAAGACCGCACTGCTCAACGAAGTGCGCCGGATGGCGGAGGGCCGGGCCACGGTCTGGTCCGCGCGCGGCGGGGAAACGGTCACCTCCGTTCCCTTCAACGTCGTACGACAGCTGCTGCAGCCCGCACTCGTCCACCTCACCCCCGACGAGGCGCGCGAGTACTTCGGCGACTGCTACGACATCGCGGGCCCCGCCCTCGGCATAGCCGAGCCCGGCGGACGCCAGGCCGACCCACAGGGCGTCTGCGACGGTCTCGTCGAAGCGGTCTCCCGGCTCTCGCGGCTGTACTGGCCCCTCGTCCTGCTCATCGACGACGCGCACTGGGCCGACCAGGAGACACTGCACTGGCTGTCGGCGTTCGCCCAGCACCTGGAGGAACTGCCCGTGCTCGTCGTGGTCGCCCGCAGGCCCGGCGAGGCCTCCGGCGACAGCGCACGCCACCTGGCCACCATCGGCGCGGAGGCCCGCTCGTTCAGCACGCTGCGCGCCCTCACCCCGGAGGCCGCGGCGGGCCTCACCCGCGCGACGGTCGGCGAGCACGCCGACGCCCCGTTCTGCCGCGAGGTCTGGGCCGTCACCGGCGGCAATCCGTACGAATCCGTCGAGCTCCTCGCCAAGGTCCAGGACAGCGAACTCGAACCGTCCGAGAGCTCCGCCGACGAACTGCGCGCCCTCAACCGCACGGCCCGCGGCCGCGGCCTCGTCGCCCGCCTCGAAGGCCTCGGCACCGACGCCACCCGCTTCGCCTGGGCCGCCGCCATCCTCGGCAGCGCCATCTCCGTCGACCTGGCGGGCTCACTCGCCGGAATGACGCCCGACACCGCCGCACGCTGCGCGGAGTGCCTGTGCACGGCGCGCATCCTGGTCAGCGGCGACGAGGGCCTGGAATTCGTCCACCCCCTGATCGCAAGCACCGTCTACCGCTCCATCCCGTCGGCCACCCGCACCGCGATGCACGGCGTGGCCGCCGCCGTCATCACGCACGACGGCAGGGGCGCCGCGGCAGCCTCCCCGCACCTCCTCGAAGTCCACCCGGACGACGATCCGGAGCTCGTCGAGCAGCTGCGCGAGGCCGCCGCAGAACACCTCGCCGTCGGCGCACCCGACGCGGCACGCCGCTGTCTGGAGCGGGCCCTGCGCGAGCCACCGCTGCCCGAGATCCACGCGCGCGTGCTCTACGAACTCGGCTGCGCCACCATGCTGACCTCACCCGCCACCACCATCGGGCACCTGCGCGAGGCCCTCTCGATGCGCGGCCTCGACCAGGACCTGCGCGTCGACGCGGTCTGCCGCCTCTCCCAGGCCTTCGTCCACAACGACCAGCTGGAAGAGGGCCTGCGGGCCATCGCCGAGGAGGCGGGCAGGCTCGAACCGGGGCCCGCGCGGCTGCGCCTGCAAGCCGTGCACTACATGTGGGAGGGCATCCACGCGGGCGAGGAGGACTCGCCCGCACGGTCGCGGCGGCTCGCCACGCTCGCCGGACCCCTCGCGGGCCGCGACAACGCCGAGCGCGCCCTGCTGATCCTGCGCGCCTTCGACGCCATGACCCGCGGCGAGAGCGCCGAACTGGTCGTGGAGCTCTGCGACCGCGCGCTCGTCAACGGCCGCCTCGCGCCCGGACTCGGCTGGACCGACCCGGAATGGAGCTTCGAGCTCCGCCTGATGCTCGGCGGGTCGTACGCCTTCTCGGACCGCCTCGACCGCGCCGAGAGCCTGTTCACCGAGGCCGTGCGGGCCTACGAGACCGCGGGCTGGAGCGGCGGACACCTCTCCCTCTCGCACGCCTTCCTCGGCTATGTGTACCGCAGGCGCGGACGGCTGCTGGACGCCGAGCGGTCGCTGCGCGAGAGCCTGCGCCTCGCCGACCGCGTCGGCCAGGGCCTGCCCATGCACTGGGAGGCGGCCAGCATGCTCATCGACACGCTGCTGGCGCGCGGCCACGTCACGGAGGCGGGCGCCGTCGCCGACCAGTACGGCTTCGCGCCGCCCTCCGCCTCCACGATCTACGTACCCGACGCGCCGTCCGTACGGGGTCGGCTCCTGCTCGCCCTCGGGCGCACGAAGGACGGTCTCAACGAACTCGAAGCCACGGCAAAGGCGTTGACCGCCCGCGGCCAGTACAACACCGTCCTCGCGCCGTGGGCGTACGACCTCGCCCGCGCGCTGGCCCACGAGGACCCCAAGCGGGCGGCGCACCTCGTCTCGGACGCCCGCAGGCAGGCCGAGCGGTTCGGTACGGACACGGCGATCGGTGAGGCGCTGCGGTGCGCCGCGGCTCTGGAGACCGGGACGCGCGCGGTCGCGCTGTACCGCAAGGCCGCGTCGTATCTGGAGGCGTCTCCCTGCGCGTACGAACACGCGGTCGCCCGCGTCGAGTACGGCATCGCGGCGGAGTCGGTGCCGGAGCTGGAACGCGGTCTGGCCCTGGCACGGACGTGCGGGGCGGACGGGCTTGCGGATCGGGCGTTGGATCATTTGGGGCTGGTTCACCGCTGACGGGTTCTGGCCCCTGGGCCCTGGGCGGTTTCTCGGTGCTCGGCACCGGGGTGCTGTCTCGGGGCTCTGCCCCGGGCCCCGGTCCTCAATCGCCGGACGGGCTGAAACCCTGCGCCTGACGACTCTGAGACACCGCAGTTAAGCCACCCAAAACTCTGTCCGCCTCCCCCATCACGCGCTCCACCAGCTCCGCGCACGACGGGAGGTCGTCTATCAGGCCCGTGATCTGGCCCGAGGCCATCACGCCCGCCTCAGGGTGGCCGTCCACCATCGCCGACCTCAGCATCATCGGCGTGTTCGCCGCCAGGAGCACCTGGCTCCACGTCAGGTCCTTGCCGTGCCGCATCGCCAGGCCGTCGCGTGCCATCTGGCGCCAGCCCATCCCGGAGAGCTTCCGGAACGCCGCCGCGTGCCGTACCGCGCGCGTCAACGAGGCGACCCTGCCCGACTTCTCCAGGCCCGCCACCAGCTCCGTGCGCAGCATCCGGTGCGGGAGGCCGTCCACGCGCGTCGTGACCGTGACGTCCTTGACCGAAGCCGCCAGATAGCGGGCCTTGACCGCGTCCGGCACCGTCGAGTCCGAGGTGAGCAGGAAGCGGGTGCCCATGGCCACGCCCGCCGCGCCGTAGGCGAGGGCGGCGACCAGGCCGCGGCCGTCGTAGAAGCCGCCCGCCGCGATCACGGGGATGTCCACCGCGTCGACGACCTGCGGGAGCAGCACCGTGGTGGCGACCTCGCCCGTGTGGCCGCCGCCCTCGCCGCCCTGCACGATCACCGCGTCCGCACCCCACGCGGCCACCTTCTCGGCGTGCCGTCGCGCGCCGATCGACGGGATGACCACCACGCCCGCGTCCTTGAGCTCGGCGATCAGCTCCTTGGACGGCGCGAGGGCGAACGACGCCACCCGCACCCCTTCGTCGATGATGACCCGGACACGGTCCCGCGCGTCGCCCGCGTCGGCCCGCAGGTTGACCCCGAAGGGCGCTGCCGTACGGGACTTCACCTCGCGGACGGCCGCGCGGAGCTGGTCGACCGTCATGGTCGCGGAGGCCAGGACGCCGAGCGCCCCGGCGTTCGCGGTCGCGGAGACCAGACGGGGGCCCGCGACCCATCCCATGCCGGTCTGCACGATGGGATGCCGGACACCGGTCAGCTCGGTCAACGCCGTCTTCAGGGTGGGGGTCACGCGCGCACCTCGCGGTCGCGCAGGCCACGCGGGTCCACGACGTCGCGGATCAGCCGCAGCTCGTCGGGGGTCGGCTCGCGGGTGTGCGGAACGCCGTCGTCCGGCACGGATAGGGCGAACCCGGTGGCCTCGCGCACCTGGTCGAGCGTCACGCCCGGGTGCAGGGACACCACGCGCATCGCGTGATCCGGTGTGCCGAAGTCGAAGACACCGAGGTCGGAGACGACGCGGCGGAGATCGTGGAAGCGGGTCGCGGAGGGCCCGGCCGCGGCCGCGCTGTCGTACCCGACGCCGCTGATCATGTCGACCTTCTCGACGAAGACGCGCGGGGAATGCCTCGGGACCCAGTAACTCACGGGATTGTTGAGCGTGTTGACCGGGGCGCCGCGCACGCCGAGCAGCTGGCGCGTGGGGCGGGCCCAGTCGCCGATGCACGAGATGTTCTGGTTGCCGAAGCGGTCGAGCTGGCTCGCGCCCATCATCACGTGCCGCTTGCCGCCCATGACCATCGTCAGGTGCTTGCGGTACGGCAGCCAGCCCTCGGTCACCGCCGACGCCGCGCCGACCGCGGGTACGTCGCCGATCAGCAGGGCCTCGCCGTCCGTGAGCAGCAGGTCGGGGGAGAAGGTCAGTTTGGCGAGGCGTGCCGCGACCGACGGGACCGTGCCCATGGGGGAGGCGAGGATCTCGCCGTCGGCCCGCCAGGCCTCCGCGCAGGCGATCACGCAGTACTCGGCGCGGGTGGCGGTGATCCGTCCTGTCTGTGTCATCGCTGCTCCTTGTGCCAGGTCTGGACGGCCAGTTGATAGTCCTTCTCGGTACCGGCGAGGAAGCGGCTCCGGAAGGCCTCCCAGGCCTCCGGGTCGGCTGCCGCCGTCACATAGGCCTTCTGGAAGGGCTCGTCGCGGCCGTAGTCGGGCACGCAGGAGGTGAAGTGCGCGCCGCCCGGCGTCTCGGTCACGCCCGTCACGGTGTGCCGGGACACCAGCATCGTCTGGGGCGCGGCGTGGGCGGTGAGCTCGGCGGAGTCGAGGATGCGTTCGCAGGAGACGTACGCGGTGTCGGCGGCCTCGCAGAACAGGTCGTCGAAGTACGGGTCGGGGCCCAGGTACTGGCCGTTGCCGAAGCGGTCGGCGCGGTTCATGTGCACCAGGGCCGCGTCCATCCGCAGGGCGGGCACGGCGACGAGCTCCTCCCCGTCCTCGTACGGCGAAGTGACCGTGCGCAGCCGGGGGTTGACGCGCAGGACGTCGGAGCCGAGGCCCGCGCGGATCGGCAGGAACGGCAGCCGCTGGACGCCCGCGGTGAGGCCCTGCATGAACATCGCCTCGTCCAGCTCGACGAGTTCGAAGTCCGCACGCTCGCGTGCCGCCCGGAAGTGCGGCTCCAGGGGGATCGAGTCGAGGGTCGCGAAGGCCGTGACCAGCTTGCGGATCCGGCCGGCCGCGGCGAGCAGGCCGATGTCCGGGCCGCCGTACGAGACGACGGTCAGGTCGGTGACGTCGGACCGCAGCAGCGCGCGCACCAGCGCCATCGGCTTGCGGCGCGAGCCCCAGCCGCCGATGCCGAGCGTCATGCCGCTCGCCAGGCGCCCCACGATCTCGTCGGGCGTCATCGTCTTGTCCCTCTGGCCGGTCATGTCGTGCCCTCCCCCTGCGTCTCCTGCGTTCCCTGCGTCTCCTGTGTCCCTTGCGTCCTTTGCTGACCGAAGTCGTCGCGGACCCGGTCGGCCAGGCCGCTGAGGTTCGCCTCGAAGGTGAAGCCCTGCTCGAAGCGGTAGCTGCGGTGTACGTCGACGGGGTCGATGCCGTTGATCGCCGCTTTCGCGAAACGCAGCAGCGTGCCGTCCTTGCGGGCGATCTCGCGGGCCAACTCCATTGCGGCATCGCGCAGTTCCGCGCGGGGGACGACCTGCCACACGGAGCCGTGCGCGTGCAGGTCGGCGGCCGTCGCGGTGCGCGAGGTGTAGTACAGGGCGCGCATCAGGTGCTGCGGCACGAGGCGGGCCAGGTGCGTGGCCGCGCCGAGCGCGCCCCGGTCGAGCTCGGGCAGGCCGAAGGTGGCGTCCTCGCTCGCCACGATCGCGTCCGCGTTCCCGACGAGGCCGATGCCGCCGCCCAGGCAGAAGCCGTGCACGGCCGCCACGACCGGCACCTCGCACTCGTACACCGCCGAGAACGCTTCGTAGCACCCCCGGTTGGCGCCGATCAGCGCGGTGTGGCCGGTGTCGCGCTGCATCTCCTTGATGTCCACGCCCGCGTTGAACCCCCGGCCCTCGGCGGCGAGGACGACGCAGCGCGTCTCGGAGGCGCGGCCCGCCGCTCGGATTGCGTCCGCCAGGTCGTACCAGCCCTGCACCGGGAGGGCGTTGACGGGTGGGTAGTCGACGGTGACGACGGTGATGCCCTTGTCCGGGGCGGAGGTGGAGACAGACATCAGACGATCCGCTACCTTTCAACCCACAGGCCTTCAACCAAACATTTGTTAGTTGGAAAGGTAGCAGCGATGACTGACACACGACAGGTGGTCGTCGTGACCGGCGGCACCCGGGGCGTCGGTGCCGGAATCGCCCGGAGCTTCCTCGCCGCCGGGGCGCGGGTCGTGATCTGCGCCCGCAGGCCGCCGGACGAGCCCGTCGAAGAGGCGGGCGAGACCGCCGAGTTCAGGCCGCTCGACCTGCGGGACGCGGAGGCGGCCGCCGCCTTCTTCGCCCAAGTGGCCGCGGACCACGGGTCGGTGGACGGTCTGGTGAACAACGCGGGCGGCACGCCGTTCGGGCTGCTCGCCGAGTCCACTCCGTCCCGCCAGGCGAAGATCGTCGAACTGAACCTGCTCGCCCCGCTCCACGCCTCCCTCGGCGCCTATGAGGTGATGTGTCGTCAGGAAGTCGGGGGCAGCATCACCATGATCGGCAGCGTCAGCGGGACCCGGCCCTCGCCCGGCAGCGGGGCCTACGGAGCGGCCAAGGCGGGCCTGGAGAACCTCGCCGGAACCATGGCCGTCGAATGGGCTCCGGCCGTGCGCGTCAACACGGTGGTCCTCGGCCTCGCCCGCACCGAGAGCGCGGCCCTCCACTACGGCGACGAGGAGGGCATCGCCCAAGTCGCCCGCACCGTCCCGCTGGGCCGCCTCGCCGACCCCTCCGACGTCGGCGACGCCTGCGTCTTCCTCGCCTCCGACCGTGCCCGGTACATCAGCGGCGCCGCGCTCCGGCTGCACGGCGGCGGCGAACGCCCCGCGTTCCTGGCCGCGGCGTCCGTCAACCACTGAACGCAACCGAGGAGTTCTGCCATGACGTCAGCCGCCACTCCCACGTCCGGGCTCTGCGAAGGCCGCGTCGTGCTCGTCACCGGTGCGGGCCGCGGCCTGGGGCGGGCCCACGCGCGCGCGTACGCCGCCGAGGGCGCCCGGGTCGTCGTCAACGACCTCGGCGTAGGACCCGACGGGTCGGGAGGATCAGGCGGGCCCGCCCACGAGGTCGTCGAGGAGATCCGCGCGGCGGGCGGCGACGCCGTCGCGCACGGCGGCGACATCGCGACCTCGGAGGGCGCCGCCTCCCTGGTGCGGACCGCACTCGACACGTACGGCCGCCTCGACACCCTGGTCAACAACGCGGGCTTCCTGCGCGACCGGATGCTGGTCAATCTCGACGAGGACGCCTGGGACGCCGTGATGCGCGTCCACCTCAAGGGACACTTCCTCCCCCTCAAGCACGCGGGTGCGCACTGGCGTGCCGAGGCCAAGGCGGGCCGCACCCCGCACGCGTCCGTGATCAACACCAGCTCCGGAGCGGGCCTCCTGGGCAGTGTCGGGCAGGGCAACTACAGCGCGGCCAAGGCCGGAATACTAGGCCTGACCCTCGTCGCCGCCGCGGAACTCGGTGCCTACGGAGTGCGGGTGAACGCCATCGCGCCCGCCGCCCGCACCCGTATGACGGAGCAGACCTTCGCCGACACGATGGCCGCCCCCGAGGACGGCGCCTTCGACGCGATGGCCCCGGAGAACGTCTCCCCCCTCGTCGTCTGGCTCGGCTCCACCGCCTCCGCGGGGATCACCGGCCGCGTCTTCGAGGCCGAGGCGGGCCGCATCACCGTCATGGAGGGCTGGCGCCCAGGCCCGACCGCGGACAGGGGCGCCCGCTGGACCCCGGCGGAGGCGGGCGAGACGGCGCTGAAGCTGCTCGCGGACGCGGAGGTGCCGCAGCGGGTGTACGGGGCGCGCTGACGGAGTCTCTACGAGCCCCCGAAGTGCGCGAGCAGCGCCTCCGCGACCGCTTCGGGACGCTCCGCCGGTGCCAGGTGCGAGGCGCCCGCGAGCTCCACCAGTGAGGCGTGCGGCACCGCTTCGGCGATCTCCCGCGCGTGGGCGGGCGGTGTCGCCGGGTCCTCGCGCCCGGCGACGGCCAGCGTGGGCACCCCGATCGACGCGAGCGCACCCCGCATGTCGTACGCGGCCAGGGCGTCGCAGCACGCGGCGTACGCGCCGGGGTCGGCCGACCGCAGGTCCGCCACGAGGCGGGGCACCGTGAAGCCGGGCGTGAACCAGCGCTGCGGCGCGGAGTCCGCCAGCCTGGCCAGCCCCTCGCGGCGCGCCAGCGCGGCCCGCTCCCGCCACGGCCCGTCCCCGCCGAAGTGCGCCGATGAGCAGAGCACGGCGAGCCGCACCACCCGCTCGGGGTGCCGGGCCGCGAGGTGCAGCCCCACGGCGCCGCCGAGCGAGACACCTGCGTACGTGAACCGGTCGATGCCGAGCGAGTCGGCGAGCGCGAGGACGAGTTCGGCGAGGTCGGCCACCGTCGCGCCCGGGCCGATCAGGTCCGCGGGAGAGCCGCCGTGGCCGGGCAGGTCCCAGCGCACGACGCGGTGGGCGGCGGAGAGTTCGGGTACGACGGCGTCCCACAGGGCCATGGAGGTGCCCAGGGCGGTCCCGAGGAAGAGCGGGGGCCCGGCGCCCTCGACGGTGTGGTGCGGCAGCCTGCCGCCCGGTCCGATGGTCAACGTCGCTCCAGGGCACGGTCGATGAGGTCACCGGCGTAACCGGTGTAGTGGGCGGGGTCGGTGAGCGCGGAGAGGTCGATGTCCTGGAGAGCGGGCTCCTCGGCGAGGACGTCCGCGAGCGTGCGGCCCTCGGCGCGGGCGCGCCCCGCCGCACCGGTCAGCAGCTGCTTCGCGGCGGCCCCGCCGAGTACGGGTGCGAGCTCGGCCGCCACCCGCTCCGAGACGATCAACCCGCCGGTAAGGCCGAGGTGTTCGCGCATCGCCTCCGGGTGCACGCGCAGCCCCTCGACGAGCTCCGCGCCGTCCCGGGCCGCGCCGCCCGCCAGCCGCAGCAGGTCCCGCAGCGGCTCCCACTCGGCGTGCCAGGCGCCCGCGGGACGCTCGTCCTCGGCGACGAGCGAGCCGAAGAGGGTGGCCGCGAGGCCGGGCGCGCGGCGGGCGGCAGCGGCGATGAGCGTGGCGCGTACGGGGTTGGCCTTGTGCGGCATCGCGGACGAGTCACCGCCCGCGCCCTCGGAGAGTTCGGCTATCTCGGTGCGGGACAGGGTGAGCACGTCGGCCGCCACCTTGCCGAGGGCGCCCGTGGCGAGCGCGAGGACGGAGGCGAGATCGGCGACGGGCGTGCGCAGCGTGTGCCAGGGCAGCTCGGGTGCGCGCAGGGAGAGTTCGCGGGCGAAGGCCGCGGTGAGCGCCCCGCCTCCGCGACCGCACTCCCCGTCCGCCCGAAAGGCCGCCAACGTACCGGCCGCGCCGCCCAGTTGGACCGGCAGGCTCGCACGCACACGGGTGAGACGGTCCCGCGCGTCGAGGATCAGGGAGCGCCAGCCCGCGGCCTTCAGGCCGAACGTCGTCGGGACCGCGTGCTGCGTGAGGGTGCGGCCCGGCAGGACCGTGTCCCGGTGCGCGGAGGCGAGGCGAGTCAGGGCGCGCTCCGTGCGGTCCAGATCCGCGCGGATCAGGTCCAGCGTCCGTGCGGACAGCAGCACCAGTGCGGTGTCCAGGATGTCCTGGCTCGTCGCGCCCCGGTGCACATGGGGCGCCACCTCGGCGGGCACCGCCGCTGTCAGCGCCGCCACCAGCGGGATCACCGGGTTTCCGCTCTCCCGCGCGCGGAGGGCGATGTCCTGCGCGTCGAACCGGCCGACGTCCGCGGCCGCTTCCCGCACCGCGGCCGCCGCGTCCGGGGGCGTCAGGCCGACTGCGGCACGGGCGTCGGTCAGCGCGGCCTCTGCGGCCAGCAGGGCCTCCAGGAAGGCCAGCTCGGAGGTTGCGACGGTGGCGGGCGAGTCGGCCGGGCCCGGCGCGAACAGGCCGCTCATGCGGGCTCCGTCGCGAAATCGAGGAAGACCGTCTCGTCGGCCCCCTGGAGGTGAATGTCGAACCGGTACGTCCGGGGCGCCTCGCTCCGGGCGATCAGGGTGGCCCGCCGTGCCACGTCGAGGGAGCCGAGCAGCGCGTCCCCGGGCTCGTCCACCAAGTACGCCCGTGTGTACAGGTGGTGCAGCAGACCGCGGGCGAAGACGGCAAGCGAGATGTACGAGACGCCGCCCGGCGGCAGCGTCCGCACGGCCCAGTGCCCGTCGGCGTCGGTCGGGACCCGGCCGAACCCGGTGAACGCGACGCCGTCCCGCCCCGCCACCAGCCCCGTCACGGGGTCGCGCCGCAGCGAGCCGGGGACGCCCGCGCGTGCGCCGTCGGGGCCGGGCTGCCAGGTCTCGATCAGCGCGTCGGGCACGGGCTGCCCCTCGCCGTCGAACACGTGACCGTGCAGTGTGATGGTGTCGGGGTGCCCGGCGGGCGCCACTTCGCCGCCGCGCGGGAAGGGCAGCGCATGGCCGTAGAAGGGTCCGACGGTCTGGGAGGGCGTGGGAGCGGGCATCAGTGGTCGTCCTCCTCCTCGAAGAGCGTCGCGGACGGGCCGTCCAGGACGATGTCCCAGCGGTGGCCGAGCGACCACTCGGGGACGGACAGGTCGTGGTCGTAGGCACAGACGAGGCGCTGCCGCGCCGACTCGTCGCTCACGGAGCGCAGGATCGGGTCGTACGGGAAGAGCGGGTCGCCGGGGAAGTACATCTGTGTCACCAGGCGTTGGGCGAACGCCGTGCCGAAGAGGGAGAAGTGCAGGTGCGCGGGGCGCCAGGCGTTGGTGTGATTGCGCCACGGATAGGCGCCCGGTTTGATGGTCGTGAAGGAGTACGCGCCGTCGTCGTCGGTCAGACAGCGTCCGAAGCCCGTGAAGTTGGGGTCGAGCGGTGCCGGGTGCCGGTCCAGCTGGTGCGCGTACCGGCCCGAGGCGTTGGCCTGCCACAGCTCGACGAGCTGGCCGCGTACGGGCCGCCCTCGGCGGTCGAGCACCCGGCCGCTCACGGTGATGCGCTCGCCCAGCGGCTCGCCCGGATGCTGCCGCGTCAGGTCGTTGTCCAGGGCGGCCACGTCGGTGACGCCGAACGCGGGGCCGCTCAGCTCCACCGCCTCCGGGTCGCGCAGCGGGACCAACGGCCGCTTGGGGTGGCGCAGCCGACTGCTGCGGTACGGCGGATGGTCGCGGGGCGGGTGGTGTTCGGCGGCCGCTCCGGCAGTGGTGAGGGTCATCTCTTGTGGCTCCGTACGAGGTAGTGGCGGTGTCAGAGAAGCGCGATGTCACCGACGGCGCGCGCTCACGACGGAAAGCCGTCCGGGACGTGCACCTCGGCCGCCGTCTTCGAGGCGATCTCCTCGACGGTGACGCCCGGCGCCGCCTCGACCAGCTCTAGACCGGGCCCCGTCACCTCCAGGACCCCGAGGTCGGTGACGATCCGGTCGACGCAGCCCATGCCGGTCAGCGGCAGCGCGCACTCGTCGAGGATCTTCGCCGAGCCGTCCTTCGCGGTGTGCGTCATGACGACGATGACGGTGCGGGCGCCGTGCACGAGATCCATCGCCCCGCCGATCCCGGTGATCATCTTGCCGGGTACCGCCCAGTTGGCGAGGTCCCCGCGCGCGGAGACCTGCATCGCGCCCAGCACGGCGACGTCGATGTGGCCCCCGCGGATCATCCCGAAGGAGAGCGCCGAGTCGAAGAAGGAGGCGCCGGGCAGCACGGTCACGGTCTCCTTGCCCGCGTTGATCAGATCGGGGTCGACCTGCGCCTCGGTGGGGTAGGGGCCCACGCCGAGGATGCCGTTCTCCGACTCCAGGACCACTTCCACGCCCGGCGGCAGATGGTTGGGGATCAGCGTGGGCAGACCGATGCCGAGGTTCACGTACTGGCCGTCGCGGAGTTCGCGCGCGGCGCGAGCGGCCATCTCCTCCCGGGTCCAGGCCATCAGCCGCGCACCGTCCGCCGCTCGATCCGCTTCTCCGCCGCCTGCTCGGAGGTGAGCGCCACCACCCGGTGGACGAAGATCCCCGGCAGGTGCACCGCGTCCGGGTCGATGTCGCCCGGCTCCACCAGCTCCTCGACCTCCGCGACGGTCACGCGTCCGGCCATCGCGGCGAGCGGGTTGAAGTTGCGGGCGGACCTGCTGAAGACGAGGTTGCCGTGCCGGTCGCCCTTGGCGGCGCGCACCAGCGCGTAGTCGGTACGGATGCCGCGCTCCAGGACGTACGGGATGCCGTCGAACTCCCGCACCTCCTTGGCCGGGGAGGCGAGCGCGACCCCGCCGTGCCCGTCGTGGCGCAGGGGGAGCCCGCCGTCGGCGACCTGGGTGCCCACTCCGGCCGGGGTGTAGAACGCGGGGATGCCCGCGCCGCCCGCCCGCAGCCGCTCGGCGAGCGTGCCCTGCGGGATCATCTCGACCTCCAGCTCGCCGCTGAGGTACTGCCGCGCGAACTCCTTGTTGGAGCCGATGTAGGAGCCGGTCACGCGGGCGATCCGGCCCGCGGCCAGGAGCACGGCGAGGCCCGATTCCATCGCCCCGCAGTTGTTGGACACGACGCGCAGGTCCGACGCGCCGGACGCGTGCAGTGCGCGGATCAGCTCGTTCGGCACGCCGCTCAGCCCGAATCCGCCGACCGCGACCGACGCACCGTCACGGACGTCGGCCACCGCGTCGGCAGCCGTGGCCACCACCTTGTCCATCCGCGCGGCCTCCCCTTTCACATCCCTCATTGATCAGGGCACTGACTATTCCGGCGAGGATAGGTTGATGACAACTACCTTGCAAGAGGTGGCTAGTTGAGAGGGGTGGGGAGATATCGTTCAGTGCACCGACGGAAACTGATCTGAAGGGAGCGAACCCATGCGGGCCGTGGATCTCGCCACCCACCCCGGGCACCTCGCCCGACGGCTGCAACAGGCGCATCACCTCCTGTGGAACACGATGGTGTCCGAGGAGATCACCTCGCCGCAGTACGCCGTCCTCAACGCCCTCGTCGCCGAACCGGGCCTCGACCAGCGCACGGTGGGGGAGCGGGTGGGCCTCGACCGGTCCACCATCGCCGAGGTCGTCGCCCGGCTGATCCGCCGGGAGCTGCTGGCCAAGGTGCGCGACCCGCGGGACGGCCGCCGCTGCCTGCTGCGCGTCACCGACGAGGGCCTGCGCACGCACGCCAGGCTGACCGTGCGGACCGCCCGGATGAACCAGGTGCTCCTCGCCCCGCTCTCCGCCGAGGAGCAGTCCGTCTTCCTCGACCTGATCCAGCGGGTCGCGGACGCGGCGGAGCAGCTGCGTGACCCCCTGGCACCGGCCGCGGCACCGTCCGCGGGGCCCGGCGCGGACTGACGGCGCTCAAGCCTTCGCGTACACGACCCACACCTGCCCCTTCGCGAACGGCAGTTGACGGCCGTCGGCCGTCGTGAACTCCGTGCCGCTCTCGGCCGACGGGCGCTTCCACCGCGCCTTGTAGGCGCGCCCGTCCCGCAAGACGCTCGCGGAACCCTGGCCGACCGTCTCGGTGAACGGTGAGACGCTGCCCGAGCGGTCGTGGAAGCGCGACGGCCGCACCTTCACGTACTGCACGACGACCGTCGAGGCGCTCAGCTCCTTGCCGCCGGACGTCCGCGCCCGCTCGCCGTCCATCGCGATGCGCCAACGTCCCTCGTACTCAACCCAGTTGAAGGTGAAGCGTGCGGCGGGGAAGCGGACCGTCCGCGTGGTCTGCGGTGTGCCGCCCGCTGGGCGCGGGCCGAACCGGAATCCGGCGTCGGCCAAGGCGCCCGCACGCGGATTCACCTTCAGGGCGTCCGGGCGTACGAGGAGATTGTGCGGCGCGGGCTTCCCGCCGCCCCGGTAGTAGGCGCCCGCGGGTGCCTTGCCGGGCGGCAGCGCCCGCAGGGGCGCGTCGGCGATCAGCGGCAGGAGCTTGGACTGCGCTCCGGAGAACGCGAGCGCGGGGCGGTCGAACTGCCGCAGCAGTTCGAGATCCGTCTCGCGCGCGCTGCGCACCGGGCCGACGACGGGCGGCAGGCGGGATGCGAAGACCGCCATCAACCGGCTGAGCCCCGCCTCCACCTGCTCGACATAGACGACGTCCGCGGCGTCCAGACCGGTCTGCGGCCGGGCCGGGCCGACGTTGTCGACCTTCACGGCGAGCACGTCGCCGCCCTTTCCCGCCGACGGACTCTTGCCGTCGGCGGGCTCGATCGTGCAGCCGGACACCAGGGCGGCGAGCACGAGCGCCACCGCCGCCCCGGTCCCGGTCCGTGTACGCGTCCGCCGTCTCATGCGGAAGTCCTACCCCGAACGCGGCCGGAACCGCATCCCCTCACAGGGCGAAACGCTCCCTACGTTGTTCTGCGGGAGATGGTCAGCCCAGATCGAGGGCGTTGCGCAGCCCCAGCCGGTAGCGGGTGCGGTCGTGGCGCTTGAGGGCCTCGACCTCGGGGACGCGGTACAGCGGCGTCACCGTGCACGGCGCGTGCTCCGAACCCACCTGCTTGAGCAGGGCGTTGACGGCCTGGCGGGCCGACGCGTTGGCGCCCTCCATCGTCGCGAGGTCGATGTCCACGGAGATGTAGTCGCCCGAAAGGAAGAGGTTCGGGATCTTCGTGGCGGCCGACGGGCGGTTGTGGAAGGTGCCCACGGGGTGGATCAGGAGTTGGTCCTCGTTGGTGGGGTTCGGCGTGCCGAGCCCGTCGACGCCCGGGTCGAGGAACCACGAGTGCAGCTTGCTGTCGCTGAGCACCGTCCTGCCGGTGTCGTTGAGGGCGGCCTTGAGCTGCGCCCACACCTCCTTGGCGACCTCCTCGCGGGTGCACTGCTTGGCCGTCTTGCCGTACAGGATCCCCGGCTTGTCCCATTCGGAGATGTCCACCGACAGGCACTCGACGGCGACGCCGTCGCCGTAGTCGGCAGGGAAGTCCCGCTCGGGCCAGTGTCCCGCCTGGGCGATGCCGGTCAGGGACCAGGGTGAGTCGATGAGGTTGAAGTGGCCCTTCACCACGGGCGGGCGCTCCGTCAGATAGAACTGGATGCCCGTCATCCAGTCCGTCTCCAGCTTGTCGCACCGCGCCAGCTGCGGGTCGGCCGCCTTCATCGCGGCGCTCCACGTGCGGCGCGCGTGCTCCACCGGCATGGCCTGGACGTAGTGGTCGGCGGTGATGTCACGGCGTGTGCCGTCGGGGTCCTCGACGACGGTCTTGGTGATGCGCCCGTCGCCGAACGCCAGCTCGCGCACGGTCCAGCCGATGCGGAACTCCACGTCGAGCGACTTGAGGTGGGTGACCCACGGGTCGATCCACGCCTCGTTGGTCGGCGCGTTCAGGATGCGGTCGGGCGGGCCGTCCGCGCCCTGGCCGAGCGCGTTGAGGACGAAGGCCTCGCCGAGCGTGCCGACGGTGCGGGTGCTGGCCTCCTCGGCCTTGGTCGCCACGATGTTGCGGGTCACACCGATGACGAGGATGCGCTGGTAGTCCTCGGACATCCGCTCGGCGCGGGTGAACTCCCACCAGGGCGTCGACTCCCAGTCGTCGTCCCGGCGTTCGTCGCAGCTGGTGAAGAAGACGAGGGCGCGGTTCACGAAGTACGCGGCCTCGTGGGCCGGGAGGTTGGACGCGGTGTCGACCAGGGCGGTGAGCGCCCGTCGGATGTCGTCCAGGGTGAGCTTCTCCGGATCGTGGCCCGGCCACGGGATCGGCAGCCGGATGTCCTCGCGGCCGGTGCGCGCGAACGACATCTCGCGGGGTGCGATCAGGTTGTCCCACACGCCGTTCGCGTTCCCGGGGAAGGGGATGCGGCGCATCGTGTCCGGGAGGTTGTGGTAAATGCCGGGGATGAAGCGGAAGCCGTGCTCGCCGGGCAGCGGCTTGCGGTTGCCCTTCGCGCTGTTCGGCACGTCCATGCTGCGGGCCTTGCCGCCCAGCGCCCTGCGTTCGTAGACGGTGACCGCGAAGCCGCGCTCCGCCAGCTCGTGGGCCGCGGTGAGCCCGGCGACACCGCCGCCGAGGACCGCCACGGACGGCTTGCCCCGCGGCGTGTCCGCGGCTCCCGGCGCGGCTGCCGCAGCAGGCAGTGTCCCTGCTCCCACTCCCAGCGCGGCCGCCCCGCCGACCGCCGCGGCCCCCGCGACGAACCCCCGCCGCGTGCTTCCCTCGGCACGACTGTGCCCCATGCCCCGCCCCCCCTTACCGTCGGTAACTGACGTGTCAGGCGCAGGAGCATACGGTCACGTTCGGAGGGGCGGAAGATGCGTGGGAGCGGAATCGAACATTGGCGTGATCGGTGTGGTGTGTGACGTGACGGTGAGGCCCCGCCCGTCAGCCCGTCAGCCCGTCAGCCCGTCAGCCCGTCAGCCCGTCTGCCCGTCTGCCCGTCTGCCCGTCTGCCCGTCAGCCCGTCGAGCCCAGTACGTCGTCGAGGGCGTGCCGCACCGGCTGCTCCAGCTGTGCGTACGTGCAGCTCTCCGGGGCCCGGTCGGCGCGCCACCTGCGGAAGGCGGCCGTGTGGCGGAAGCGCCGCCCGTTCTCCATGTGGTCGTACGCCACCTCGCAGACCCGCTCCGGGCGCAGCGGCACCCAGGACAGGTCCTTCTTGCCCGACCAGCGGCTCGGGGCGCCGGGCATGCGGGCCGTCTCGTGCGCCGCCTCGTCTGCCCAGGATGCCCACGGATGGCCCGCCGCGGACTCCATCCGCAGCGGTTCAAGCTCCTCGACGAGTTCGGCGCGGCGCTTCATCGAGAACGCCGCGCACACGCCCACGTGCTGCAGGGCGCCCCCGTCGTCGTACAGCCCGAGCAGCAGCGAACCGACGATGGGACCGCTCTTGTGGAAGCGGTAGCCCGCGACCACGCAGTCCGCAGTGCGCTCATGCTTGATCTTGAACATGAGGCGTTCGTTCTGGCGGTAGCGCAGGTCGAGCGGCTTGGCGATGACGCCGTCGAGGCCCGCCCCCTCGAACTGCTCGAACCACACCTGCGCCACGTCGGGGTCCGTGGTCGCAGGCGCCAGATGAACGGGCGCGGTGACGCCCGACAGCGCCTTCACCAGCAGGGCGCGGCGGTCGGCCAGCGGTGCGTCGAGCAGCGCCTCGTCCGCGAGGGCGAGGATGTCGAACGCCACGAACGAGGCGGGCGTGCGCTCGGCGAGCGTCGCCACGCGGGACGCGGCGGGGTGGATGCGCTCCGTGAGCGCGTCGAAGTCGAGGCGGCCCTCCTTGGCGATCACGATCTCGCCGTCCAGCACGCACCGCTCCGGCAGCCGCTCGCGCAGAGCGGCCACCAGCTCGGGGAAGTAGCGGGTGAGGGGCTTGCCGGTGCGGCTGCCGAGCTCGACCTCGTCGCCGTCACGGAAGACGATGGCACGGAACCCGTCCCACTTCGCCTCGTACTGCATACCCGGCGGGATCTTCTTCACGGGTTTGGCGAGCATGGGCTTCACGGGCGGCATCACCGGCAGATCCATGGTTCAAATCTATGCGGGGTGCACTCGGTCCGCCTGTTCAGCGCGGGCCCGGAAAGGCCAGGTCAGCGACGCCCCGGACAGTGCCGAGGCGGTTCTCGGTTCAGGCCTCGTACTCGGTGAGGTCGATGGAGTGGACTTGCAGCGGGTGGCCGGAGACCGGGTGGGTGGTCTCGCGGTCCGGGACCATGCCAAGCTTTCGTACGACGTTGGCCGAGGCCTCGTTGCCGATCCGGTCGATGCTGATGACGCGGTCGAGGCCGCGGTCCTGGAGGGCGAACTCAAGGGTGGCCTGCGCGGCTTCCGAGGCGTAGCCCTGGCCCCAGAACTGGGAGCCGAGCCGCCAGCCGATCGCGATGTCGGGCAGGACCTCGGGCAGGAACTCGGGAACGTAAAGGCCGGTGAAGCCCGCGAGCTCGCCGGAGGCGAGGAGCTCGACGGCGAAGAGCCCGAAGCCCTCGTCGTCCCACTCCTCCTCCCAGCGCTTGATGGCCTCCGCGGTGTCGTCCAGGTCATGCACGGGACCGCCCTCGACCCACTGCATGACGCGCGGGTCCGCGTTGATCTCCGCCATGGGCGCGAGGTCGTCGTCGTGCCAGCGACGCAGAATGAGGCGGGGGGTGCGGATCTCGGTCATGGCCCCCATCCTGCCGAAGGCGGGACCACCTGCGAAATCGGGCCCCGTCCTGTCAGCCACTGCACCACCTCGACGGCCCGGTAGGCGCCGCCGCCCGGGCTCAGGTCCGCCGGGAAATCCAGGTCCTGGCCCAGGGTGACGACCGGTGGTTCGTCGCGTCCGGAGGGGTGGCGCTGGCCGAGCCCGACCGTGGCCAGCAGCCCGTTGCACAGGCAGAGGCGGCCCTCGGTGTCGGCGGCCGAGCCGCCCTTGCGAGGGAAGGCGGCCTCCGGTTCGGCGGGGCAGCGGTAGCCGATCGGACGGGTTCGCCCTCCGCGTCGAGCCGCAGGGCGCCTCGGGGTGGAGCGCTGTGGCCGCCCGCGCCGTGGGTCTCGATCACGAATCCCTCAGGTGTCGTGGCTCCGTCGCGGGCCAGGTACGCGGCCAGGAGCGGCAGCGACGCGATGGCGAGGACGTTTGCCGGAGGCCACCCGCCGGAAGACCCCACAGGTGGTGACCAAAGACCTCCTGGCGGTGGCTCTAGGACCCCCGGGGGCCCGATGTGCGGAGAATGACGGAGGCGCCTAGCGTGGCTCGCATGGGTGCAGCGAAGGGCAGGAGCGCAGCCGTGGAGATCGACACGGGGGAGCGGACGGTGCGCCTCTCCAGCCCGGACCGGGTGGTCTTCCCCGAGCGCGGCTTCACCAAGCTCGACGTCGCCGAGTACTTCGTGGCCGTCGGCCCCGGCATCCTCCGCGCGCTCCGCGACCGCCCCACCACCCTGCAGCGCTATCCGGAAGGGGCGGCGGGCGAGTTCTTCTACCAGAAGCGCGTCCCGAAGAACCACCCCGACTGGATCCCCACCGCCACCATCGCCTTCCCCAGTGGCCGCACCGCCGACGAGATGTGCCCCACCGAGGTGGCCGCCGCCATCTGGGCGGCCCAGTACAACACCCTCACCTTCCACCCCTGGCCGGTGCGCGGCGACGACCTCGACCACCCCGACGAACTCCGCATCGACCTCGACCCGCAGCCCGGCACCGACTACGCGGACGCGGTCCGGGCCGCCCATGAACTCCGCGCGGTGCTCGACGAGTTCGGCGGCCTCGAAGGATGGCCCAAGACGTCGGGCGGCCGCGGGCTGCACGTCTTCGTGCCCATCGAGCCGCGCTGGACCTTCACCCAGGTGCGCAGGGCGGCGATCGCGGTCGGGCGGGAGCTCGCGCGGCGGATGCCGGACGCGGTCACGACGGCGTGGTGGAAGGAGGAGCGGGGGGAGCGGATCTTCGTGGACTACAACCAGACGGCCAGGGACCGCACGATCGCCTCCGCCTACTCCCTCCGTGCCCGCCCGCACGCCCCGGTCTCCGCGCCCCTGCGGTGGGACGAGGTCGAGGACGCCCGCCCCGAGGACTTCGACCTCGCCACCATGCCGGGACGCTTCGCCGAGGTCGGCGACCTCCACGCGGGCATGGACGGCCAGGCCCACTCGCTCGACGCGCTCCTGGCCCTGGCGGACAAGGACGAGCGGGACCACGGCTTGGGCGACCTGCCGTATCCCCCGGAGTACCCGAAGATGCCGGGGGAGCCGAAGCGGGTGCAGCCGAGCCGGGCGAAGCACGAGGAGTGAGCGGCGGGCCCGGCCCGCAGGGGTCCCGAAGTGCCCCGTGCACGTAGCGGCGCCCCCACCCCGGGCGGGGCGGGGGCGCCGAAGAGGAACACGGCAGAAGCTGGGGCCTACAGCTCCTTGATCCTGATGTCCCGGTACGAGATCACATCCGTGACCCCGTGCACCTGCACCCCGACGTAGCCGGACGAGTAACGCCGTCCGTCCGTGCCCGGGTCGTCGCCGCGCGGCGGCGTGAACTCCTGGCCGCCCGTGTTGTCGAACTCGTTGATCAGGACGCCGTTGCGGTAGATCGAGTAGTGCTGGTCCACCACCTTGATCTCGTAGTCGTTCCACGTGCCCTTCGGGGTGACGCCCGCACCGGCGAGACCCACCCGGTCGAAGCCGTAGATCGAACCGGTCTTGTACATGTCGCCGTCAGGCCGGTCCAGTGCCTGGATCTCGTGGCCGTACTTGATGGCGACCCACTCCGGACGTGACTCCTCCGGGTGGTCGTGGACCTGCGGGAAGCGGACGAAGACGCCGCCGTTGGCGTTGCCGTTGCCCGGCGCGTCGTCCCGCCACTGGAGCTTCAGCGAGAAGTCGCCGTACTTGCGCTGCGGGAACCACAGCATGCCCATGCCCTCGACGGTGGTGCTGCTGGTGATCGAACCGTCCGCGTTCAGGCCGAACTTGCCGCCCCCGACCTGCTCCCACTTGTTCAGGGACGCCTGGGTGCCGTCGAAGAGCTTGCGGTAGCCCTCCGTCTGGCCGGGCTTGCCGATGCCGGACTGCTTGGCGGCGCGATTGATCTTGTTGTACTCGCGCTGGTCGATCTCACCCGCCTTCAGGAGCTTGTCCGTGACGCTCTTGACGTGCTTCAGGAAGAGCGCCTGCGAGGTCCACTCCTTCTCGTCCTCGATCATCTCGCCCACGCGGCAGCGGTTGTTCGTGACGCGGTTCGGGATGCCCGTGTCGACCGTGCCCACGAACACCGTCAACCGCTCGTCGAACTCGGGGCAGTTGGGGGCAGGAACGCCGCCGCCCTCGGCCACCGTGAAGGAGGCGGTCTTCGCCGCGGACGCGTTGCCCGCCTTGTCGCTCGCCCGGTACGCCACCGTGTGGCGCCCCGCGCGGTCGACGACGACCGGCGCCCCGTACGCGAGGTAGGGCCCGCCGTCCAGGGAGTACTCGACCTTGTCGACGCCCGAGTCGGCGTCGGTGGCGGTCACCGTCACCTTCGCCTTCCCGACGTAGGCGCCGTCCGAGTTCTTGTCGCCCTCGACCTTCGCCGACGTCTCCGGCGGCGTCTTGTCCTCCACGGGTGGCGCGACGACGGTGAACTCGACGCTCTTCTCGGCGGCCTGGTTGCCCGCCTTGTCGGAGGCGCGGTAGCGGACCTTGTGGGCGCCCGCCTCGTGGACCATGACCGGCGCGGTGTACGCGGTCCAGGCGCCGTCACCGATCGCGTACTCGATCTTGTTGACGCCGGAGCCGGTGTCGGACGCGGTCACCGTGACCGTCGCCATCCCGACGTACTGCCCCTGGTCGTTCTTCTCGCCGCTCACCGTGGCCGACGTCTCCGGCGGCGTCTTGTCGTCCGTCGGCGGCGCGACGACCTTGAAGTCGGCGGCCTTCTCCGCGGACGCGTTGCCCGCCTTGTCGGTGGCCCGGTAGCGGATCTTGTGGGTGCCGACCTGGTCGACGACGACGGGCGCGGTGTACGGCTGCCAGGCGCCGTCCGCCCCCACCGCGTACTCGATCTTGTCGACGCCCGAACCCTCGTCCATCGCCGTCACGGCCACGGTCGCCGAACCGACGTACGCGCCATCGGCGTTGGTGGTCCCCTCGACCTTCGCCGAGGCCTCCGGCGCCTTGGTGTCCTCGCCGCCGCCCTCGGTCACGACCAGGATGCCCTGCATCGAACCGTGGCCCGGGATGGTGCAGTGGTAGCGGTAGCGGCCCGGGGTGAGCGTCACCTCGGCGGTGTGCTTGCCGCCCTTGTCGTCATTGGGGTTGGCGAGGATGTTCAGCGCGACGTCGTTGTTGTACTCCGGGTCGGAGGTGTCGAACGTCAGCGTGTGCGGCATGCCGGTCGTGTTGCCGGTCGCCTCGCTGTTCTCGAAGACGATCGTCGTCGGGCCCGCCACCGCCGTGGTGGGCGCCGACTTGTACTTGGTGATGTCGTTGTCGGCGGTCCAGTTGAGCGTCTGCGCCTGCGCGGAGAGCCCGGAGTTGTCGGTGCGGGCCGTCGCCGCCGTCGACGTCAGGCCGAGCACCATCAGGAGCGCGGCGAACAGCGCTGTGTACAGTCTTCGTTTCCGTATGGTCCCGATCGTGCGAGAGCTGGGGGAACGCATCACTCCGCCTTCCTGGCCAGGTCGTCGGCGGCCGGTGTCGCCGCCCCGCCCTTGTACGTCACGCGCCACAGCGCGGACTTGGGGTCCGAGGTGAAGAAGCCGCGGCCGTAGTCGAGGACGTACAGCGAGCCGTCCGGCGCGAACTTCCAGTCCATGAGGTTCTTGATGCCGTCGTTGCCGATCGGAATGATCTTCTTCAGCGATTCGGCGTGGACGGGCAGGCCGCCGTTGCCGACCGTCTTCGGATCCGTCACCACCGCGTGCCGCGGCTGGTCGGAGTCGTAGAAGTCACCGACGAACCACTTGCCGTCCCAGTAGGAGGGCCACTTGTCGGCGCTCGCGTTCGCCGCGTCGAAGCGGTAGACCGGGCCGTTCATCGTGGCCTGGCCGCCGCCCTTGAGCCACGGCAGGAGGATCTTCTGCTCCGCCGTCTTGTAGCTCGGCACGCCCTTCGCGTCGCGCGGGTAGTCGACGCCGCCGCCCTGCGGCGAGTACCAGATGTTGTTCGGCTCGGCAGGCGGGATGTTCACCAGGCCGTCGTTGTTGGGCGACTCGTTCTTGAGGTTCTTGCAGTCGTACCAGCCGAGCGGCTTCGTCGGGTCCGGCAGATTGCGGTCGCGGTAGGGCTGGTTGTTGCCCATGCAGTACGGCCAGCCGCGGTTGGAGGCATGGGTGATCGCCGCGAACGTGTCGTACTTGGCGGGCCCCCACGTCGTCGACGGCGCGCCCGCGTCCGGGCCGACCCAGCCCGCGTACAGCGTGTCCGTCTTCTTGTCGATGGAGATGCGCGCCGGGTTCCTGACGCCCATCACATAGATCTCACCGCGCGTCTTGCCGCCGCCCTCGTCCGGCTCCTTGCCAGTGAAGAGGTTGCCCTGCGGGAGCGTGTACGTCCCGTCGGCCTCCGGGTGGATGCGCAGGATCTTGCCGTTGAGGTTGTTGGTGTTACCGGCGGTGCGGCGCGCGTCGGCGAAGGAGACGCCCTTGAAGTTCGGCTGCGGGTTGTTGCCCGAGTAGCCGTCGGTGAACCCCGAGGAGTTGTTGTCACCGGTCGCGATGTAGAGGTTGCCCTTGGAGTCCCAGGCCATCCCGCCGCCCGCGTGACAGCAGCTGTGGATCTGCACCGGCCACTTCAGGAGCACCTTCTCGCTGCCCATGTCCAGCTTGTCCGTGCTGCGGTCGAGCGTGAACCGGGAGACGTAGCGCTCGGCCATGTGCGTCTCGCGGTTGATCTTCGAGTGGGGCGTGTAGTGCAGATACACCCACCCGTTCTGCTCGAACTTCGGGTCGAGCTCTATGCCGAGGAGCCCCTCCTCGACCTTGATGAGCTCGTCGCCGCCGCCCTTGTTGCCGAAGACGGTCAGCGCGCCCGCGAGCGTCGACTTCTTGGTCTTGGGGTCGTAGACGTGGATCTCGCCCGTGCCCTTGCCGACGTCCGGCTTGTTCCAGTCGGTGACGACCGGCTGCGAGGAGTCGGCGCCGCCGCGGCCGATGTAGAAGACCTTGCCGTCGGGTGCGGTGACCAGCCCGTGCGGCTCGCCGATCTGGTCGTTCTTGCCCGGCTGGTTGGGCTGGGTGAGCCGCTCCGCCTTGTAGTTGGAGTTGATCGTCGCCTGGCAGTCGGCCCGCGCGATGCGGGTGGTCCACAGCAGGGCGCCCCGCAGATGGCTGCGGAAGTCCGCTTCGTCGTACGAAGCCGCCGTTCCGCCCATCCCCGTGTAGAAGGAGCGGCCGCCGTCGTAGTCCCGGCACCAGGACACGGGGTGGTCCCAGCCGTTCTTGCCCGCGCCAGGCTGATACGTGGACTCGCGCACCCTGGCGACCGTGTGGACGTCGCCCGAGGGGTTCTTCGCCCAGTTCAGCCACCGGTCGGGGCGCTTCCACTGGAGGGGCAGGTCCTTGGTCGCCGGGTTCTCGCGGTCGCCCACCTCGACGGTGGCGCGCTGCACGTCCGCCGGGCTCGCGTCGGCGGGACGGGCGCCGATCAGGCCGGTGAACCAGTTCGAGTACGGCTCGGCGCGGGCCGCGTCATGGATGCCGAGGAAGCCGCCTCCGGCCTCCATGTAGGCCTCCAGGCCCGCCTCCTGCTCGGGGTCGAGGACGTCACCGCCGCCGGTGAGGAAGGCCACGGCGTTGAACTTGCCGAGCTTGCGCTCGTCGGTGAAGACGGACGCGTCATCCGTCGCCACGATCTTGAACCGCTGGGCCGCGGGGCCCGTCTGCCCGATCTTCTCGATGGCCTCGATACCGGCGTTGACGACGGGGGACTCGTCGCCGCCCGCCGCCGAGCCGTGGAAGACCAGGACCTTGACGTTGGCCCCGCCGGGCGGCGAGGGCAGGGACATCGTTGTCAACGGCGGTTCGGGGAACGGCCGCGCGGAAGCGGCCTGCGCGGAGAGCGCCCCGGTGACCAGGGCGCCGGACAGCAGCGCGGCCGCCCAGGCCCGGCGCTTGCGGTCCGGTCTGCGTCGATTTCTGCTCAACCCTCGTACGGTCAAGGGCCTTTGATGCGGTGTGCGCCGCATGAGTACACCCACCCCTCGTCGGTCACAGCAACAGCGCCGACGAAGCTAGACCTCTTTTCGCGCGGCGCCAATAGGTATCACCGCGATAGCACCAACTTTGTCCTGCGTGTGGATAAACAAAGATCCGGCCGATACCGTGTGGCCGTCTCGGGGGCCTCCTGCGCCCCGTCAGTCTCCGTACCGCAGTGGGGAGTTCGTCATGGACCGACTGAACCGACGGGATCTGGACAGGCGCAGCTTCAACCGTCGGATGCTCGTCGGCGGCGCGGCAGCGGCGGCCGGGGTGACATCGTTGTCGGTGGCGAGTGCGCCCGACGCGAGCACGGCCGAGGCGCCGCCGAAGACCGCGCCCGCGGGCGGCGAGGTCAAGCGCATCAAGATGTACGCGGAGAAACTCGCGGACGGGCAGATGGGGTACGGCCTGGAGAAGGGCAAGGCATCCATACCCGGCCCGCTCATCGAGCTGAACGAGGGCGACACCCTGCACATCGAGTTCGAGAACACGATGGACGTGGACGCCAGCCTGCATGTGCACGGCATGGACTACGAGATCTCCAGCGACGGCACGAGACACACCAGGAGCCACGTCGAGCCGGGCGGCAAGCGCACGTACACCTGGCGCACGCACGCGCCGGGCCGCCGCAAGGACGGCACCTGGCGCCCCGGCACCGCGGGCTACTGGCACTACCACGACCACGTCGTCGGCACCGATCACGGCACCGGCGGTGTGCGAAAGGGCCTCTACGGCGCGTTGATCGTGCGGCGCAAGGGCGATCTGCTGCCGGACAAGACGTTCACCATCGTGTTCAACGACATGACGATCAACAACAAGGCGGGCCACGACACCCCCGCCTTCGAGGCCACCGTGGGTGACCGCGTCGAGTTCGTCTCGATCACCCACGGCGAGTACTACCACACGTTCCACGTGCACGGTCATCGCTGGGCGGACAACCGCACGGGCCTGCTCACAGGACCCGACGACCCGAGCCAGATCCTCGACGACAAGATCACGGGCCCCGGCGACTCCTTCGGCTTCCAGGTCATCGCGGGCGAGGGTGTGGGGGCCGGGGCGTGGATGTACCACTGCCACGTGCAGAGCCACTCCGACATGGGAATGGCGGGGCTGTTCCTGGTGAAGAAGGCGGACGGGACGATTCCGGACTATGAGCCGCACCATGCGGCGGCGCCGAAGTCGAAGTCGTCATCGGAATCGTCCTCGAAGCCGTCGGCGCAGTCGAAGCCCTCGTCGAGCGATGCCGCCTCCGGGGAGCACGCCCACCACTAGATGGTCCGTTCCGAGGGGGCGGCGCGCAGCCGCGGGCTCAGTGGGAGCCGTAGAACCTGGCCAGTTCGTGGAACGCGGCCTTCGGCTCCCACCCGTCCCCGACCGCCTTGACCACACCGAAGCTGGCCATGTCCAAGTCGTGGCGCGGGTCGGCCGAGTGGGGCTTCGGCGCGATGAACTCGAAGACGTACGCCCCGTGGACCTTCTCGGCCGCGAAGAGCTCCAACTGCTGTGCCAGGTAGTCCGCCTGCACCTGCTCGTTGCGGGTGAACGAGCCCGCAAGCCTGGGGGGATCGGCCGACCAGTCGACGATGCCGTAACCGGCCGGGCCCATCGCGGCGGCGCCGTCGAAGGAGCAGCAGCCGAACTCGGTGATCACGACGGGCTTGCCGTGCCGGTGGAATCGCCGGAGGCCCTCGGCGTAGTCGGTGTCGTTGTAGGCCATGCGGTAGTAGTTCAGCCCCACGAGGTCGAAGCCGTCCCAGTCCACGTCCTCCCACAGACCCGCTCCGTACGTCAGTTCGCCGCCGAAGCGTGCCCGTGCCACCTCACGAGCGCGTCCGAGCAGGTCGTTCAGCTGCTCGTTGAACTCCGGGAAACGCGGCCACCACTGGGGGTCGGCCAGCTTGGCGGACCGGTCGGCGTGTGTGTCGCCGGGGATGATCCCCGAGCCGAAGACCGTCAGCTCGCAGCCGAGGGTGAGGGCGACCCTGCCGTACCGCTGCCGCAACTCCTCGGCGGCAGCGGCGGCCGCCGCGAGGTGCTCCAGCATCGCGTCGGGCGCCGCTTCTATGAGGCGCGGCTGCAGGCTGACGTGCAGTCCCAGGTCGAGCGCCGCGACGGCCGCCTCGGTCAGCCGCCCGATGTCGGTGCCGAAGAGGCTGACCGAGGTGCAGTTCAGATCGTTCCGGATGACCGACATGTGCTGCCGGATCAGGTCGCCGGATGCCTCTTTGCGTGACAGGCCGTTCTCGGAGTAGTTGGTGCCGGTGTCGTAGTTGATGCCCTTGTGGACCAGCCCCGGGGTGTCTTCTCGCATGCGCGGAGCTTAGACGCGGCGGCTCAGGCGCGGGCGCGGAGCCGTTCCAGCAGCCCTGACAGCAGCTCGGCACGATCGTCCGGGCCGGGATAGCCCTCCGGGTCCTCGCAGCGAGCCGCCCATCCGGTCGCCTCCAGCCGCTCCAGCCGTTCGACGAGACGCGGGCGAATGTCGTCCGGCAGGCTGAAGTCCCTTTCCATGGCGGCGAGTTCATAGGCCGACAGGAACTTCCAGTCCACGTCGGGGGAGTCGAACTCGCGCAGCAGCCGGTCGTACGCGTCCGTGGCGCCGTTCTCCAGGGCGTGCTGGAGGGCGGCGGCCCGGATCTTCGGCGAAGAGGCGTCGGCGTGCCGTTCCAGGGCGTCGGAGACCGTCCGGGAGACCGGCTCCTCGCCGCGGTCCAGCCCCACCAGGCTCTCGGCGGCTGCTCCCCGGACCTCGTCCTCGGGGTCGTCGTCCAACAGTGCCACGAGGGCGTCCACGACCCGGCCCTCCTCCGGCGTGCCGAGGGTCAGCGGTCCGAGGCCGAACGCGGCGGTGGAGCGGATGGTGGTGTCGGTGTGGCGCAGCCGGTCGAGGAAGAGGTCCACCGGCGGGTCGGGGAGGGAGGCGGCGGCGTGCAGCTGGACGTAGCAGCCGAGGAGCTGGTTGAGGACGAACGGGTCCTGCTCCCGGGCCAGCAGGTGGTCCAGGGCCTCGCGGGTCCGCCCGCGCCGCAGCAGGTCGTCCCGCATGACCTGGTGGTGCAGGGTCTCGACGCCCAGGGTGGCCCGGGCGGCGTCGGCGCTCATGCAGAGGTCCAGCGTCTCGTCGACCTGGAGGCCGTGCCGTGCGCGGTCCGTCCACGCCTCGTCGTCGGGAGAGTCGCACAGGGGGGCGATCAGTTCGAGACGCACGTCGCTGTCGGGGGCCGTGGCCAGGGCCCGCTCCAGGATCGCGCGGGTCTCGGCTCGGACGCGCTCCGCGTCCTCCGCGGGCAGCGGCTCGTTCCTGCGCACCACGAGCGACGTCAGCAGGACGGCGAAGTCGAACGCGAGCTCGCGCGTGAAGCTGCCGGGCCGTCCGGCGCCGTCGAGCCCCTCCGGGGTCCAGCCCTGGCCGCGCAGGTACGTGAGGCGGGCCCGCATGTCGTCCCGTACGTCCTCGCCGACCTCCCGCGGGGCCGGGGGCCCGCCGATCTCCTCGACGAAGCCGGTCCACGCCCGAAGGCAGCCCTCGGGGTCGTCCAGGTGCCCGGCGAAGATCCCCTCCACGCGCTGACGGACCGCGGCGTCGCGGCGCAGCGCCGCGCAGAAGCCGTCCACCACGGTCTCGTGGAAGTCGTCCGTCCACGGCTCGCGCGCCACGGCCGAGGCCAGCTCCCGAAGCGCCCACTCCAGATCGGCGGCCTCCGCGGCGTCGACCGCCGCCTTGGCCCGCACCGCCGCGTCCGGATCCCGCAGAGCAGCTCCCAGCTCCTCGTGCAGCTCGGCCTGCTTGCGTTCTCTCCGCTTCTTGAACATGGGGGCAGGGTATGCGCAGCGCGCTTCGCCTGCCGACATCCGCCTCCGCCTGCCTCCGCCTGCCTAAGCCCGCCTTCGCCGAGTGGATATGCGGCGTGGCCGTCGCTCGGTACAGTCGTTCTGTTGCGACTGGTTGTGGGGACAACCAGTTCGCGTTCGGCTGCCAATGTCCGGGGGGCTGCAGCACATGAGTCGTCGTTCTACCGGTTTCGTCGGCGTGTGGGCCGAAATGCAACGGCAGCAGCAGCGCCAGTCGGAAGCCGAAGCCAGTCGGGGGAGACAGGAGGCCCAGCAGGCACGGGCCTTTCAGCGGCGCGCCGCCCAGAGCCATCGCGAGTACCGGCAGGCGGAGGCGCAGCGGCGCACGGAGGAACTGGACGCACAAGTCGCGGCCCTGCGAGGGTTCCTCGCCGCGGGCTGTCGGGACGAACCCTTCAAGGCCTCCTCTCTCCTGCGGCCCGAGGAAGTCCAGCCCTTCGCCCCGGGGCCATTGGCCCAGCCCGTACCGCTGCCGGACCTGAATCAGTACCAGGCGCAGGGCGGATGGACCGCGAGCCGACGGGTGCAGGCGCAGGCCGAAGCGCGTGCGCGCTATGAGCGTGTCCGCGACGCCGCCCAGGCGGCGGAGGCGCACAGGCAGGAGCAGCTGGCCTCGTACCGGCGGGAGTACCAGGCGTGGGCCGACAGTCAGCTTGCGGAGGTGCGCGCGCACAACGCAGGCGTCGTCGCGGTGACCCAGGGAGTGCGGCGGCGGGATCCCGATGCGGTCGTCGAGTACTTCTCCGCCGCTTTATACGCTTCGATGGGATGGCCGGAGGGATTTCCGCGGCAGGTCGCGGCCGCCTATGACCCTGTTGCCAGTCAACTGGTGCTCGATTGGGAGCTGCCTTCCTACAGCGTTGTCCCGGTGATCAAAACGGTTCGGTACATGTACGGGACCGACCAGGACAGGGAAATCGCCCGCCCGGCAGGACAGTGCCGTGCGCTGTACCGCGAGGTGCTGGCCCAGTGCATGCTGCTGGTGCTGCACGAGCTTTTCGCCGCGGATGAGTTCGGTGCGCTCGACTCCGTGGTCCTCAACGGATTCGTCGACGGATACGACCCCACGACAGGTCGGCCGAGCCGCTTCTTCCTCGCCACCGTGATGGCGTCGCGTTCTTCGTTCCGCGAGCTGCATCTGGCACAGGTGGACGCGGGTAGTTGTCTCACCGACGGGCTGAGAGGGCAGCTCTCGGCGCGACCCGACCAATTCACCTCGGTCAGGCCGAGCCGACGCCCGCAGGATGTCGGTAACCGCGTCATCGCCCACGGTGGCGACGAGGAACCCGATCTGTACGAGATGGATCCGGTCGAATTCGAGAACCTCGTCGCCGAACTCTTCCGGGCCATGGGAATGCAGGCGGTGACGACGACGCGTTCCCACGACGGCGGTGTGGACGTCGACGCCCTCGATCCCACCCCGATCCGCGGCGGCAAGATGGTCGTTCAGGTCAAGCGCTACCGCAGGACGGTGCCGCCCACCGCCGTGCGCGACCTGTACGGGACGGTGCAGGACGCCGGGGTCAACAAGGGTGTCCTCGTGACGACGTCGGGGTTCGGCCCCGGCTCCCACACGTTCGCCAACGGGAAGCCGCTGGAACTGATCTCGGGTGCCGAGCTCGTCGATCTGCTGCATCGGCACGGTCTGCGCGGGCGGCTCGGCGAGGGGCCCCCGCATGGCGCGGCGCAGGCGGCCCCTTCGGCGCCGGACACCCGGCTGCCCGACGACTACAACGTTTTGGGCATGTCGTGGTCCGGCCGCGTCGCGCTGGACGTGTGCGCACTCGTCTGCCGCGGCAGCCGTGTCATCGGCGACGACTTCTTCGTCTTCTACAACAACCCGCAGACCCCGGACGGTTCCGTCCGCGTCGTCGCCGCCGCCGCACCCGACAAGGCCTCGGTCTGCGTCGCCTTCGACGGGCTGCCGGACGAGGCCGACCGGCTCGTGCTCGTGGCCGCCGTCGATCCCGAGACCAACCCGGACGCCGACCTCTCGGGGTTCTCGGACGCCTGCATCCGCCTGCTCGACCCCGAACTGACCGAGCTCGGAAACCTCGAGGTCTCCGACGGCCGCCCGCGCGAGACCGCGCTGGTGCTCGGTTCGTTCCG
Organism: Streptomyces sp. NPDC042371; assembly: GCF_056437465.1. Taxonomy (NCBI): domain Bacteria; kingdom Bacillati; phylum Actinomycetota; class Actinomycetes; order Kitasatosporales; family Streptomycetaceae; genus Streptomyces; species Streptomyces sp. NPDC042371. The sequence goes on from NZ_JBWKAP010000004.1 coordinate 365,352, forward strand.
CCGCAGGTCGACCGGGGACTGGGACTTCGTGCTCGGCGGCAGGGGCTACACGGGCGGTCTGGAGGAGCTCGTGCGGGACTTCGGCATCGAGGTGGAGTAGACAGGCTGATCGAATTCGTCCGCCTTCCCCGCACACCCTTCGCCCCCGATACGGGAAGATGCCTCCTGACATCGTCAGGGAGGAGTGACCGAAGGTGACCGAGGAACCGCGCCCCACCCTGGAGGCCGTGGCCGCTCGCGCCGGGGTTTCCAGGGCCACCGTCTCGCGCGTCGTCAACGGGGACCCGGGGGTGCGGGAGGTGCTCGCCGAGAAGGTGCGGCGGGCGGTCGACGAGCTCGGCTACGTCCCCAACCGCGCCGCCCGCAGCCTGGTCACGCGGCGCCACGACGCGGTCGCCGTGGTGATCGCCGAGCCGGAGACCCGGGTCTTCGCCGACCCGTTCTTCGCGCTGCAACTGCGCGGCATCAGCCAGGAATTGACGGCGCACGACATCCAGCTGGTGCTGCTGCTCACCGAGGGGCGGGACGACCACGAGCGGGTCGGCCGCTATCTCGCGGGCGGACACGTCGACGGAGCCCTCGTCTTCTCGCTGCACCTGGACGACCCGCTGCCCGGCATCATCCGGCGCGCGGGCCTCCCGACCGTCTTCGGCGGGCGCCCCGGCTGGCCCCAGGCCGAGGAGGGCGAGCCCGGTGCGTCGTACGTGGACTGCGACAACCGGGGCGGTGCGCGCGATGCGGTGCGGCATCTGATCGGTCTCGGGCGCGGCCGTATCGCGCACATCACGGGAGCCCTCGACCAGACCTCCGCGGTCGACCGGCTCGACGGGTACCGCGAAGCGCTGGCCGACGACGTCGATCCGGGACTGATCGCCGAGGGCGACTTCACCCCGGCGGGCGGGGAGCGCGCGATGAGGGAACTCCTCGACCGGGAACCGGAGTTGGACGCCGTCTTCGCGGCCAACGACCTGACCGCGTCCGGCGCCCTCCGGGTGCTTCGGGAGCGGGGCCGGAGGGTGCCGGACGACGTGGCGGTGGTCGGCTTCGACGACATGCTTGCGGTGGCCGAGCAGACCGAGCCGCCGCTGACGACGGTCCGTCAGGACATCGAGCAGATGGGCCGGTTGATGGCCGGGATGCTGCTGCGTGGCCGGGGAGGCGCGGAGCACGCCGCCGAGCCGGCCGGTGTGGTCCTGCCGACGTCACTCGTGCGCAGGGCCTCCGCGTAACGGGTCTGGACCCTGAGGGCTAGGAACCCACGCTCACCGTGAAGCGGCGCGGATTGCCGTCGTGCGCCGCTCCCGACACGTCGGGCTGTCCGTCGGGGCGCACGTCGTCGTACGGGAACGCGTACCCGATGGGGGAGTTGGCGTGCACCACCCGTGACCAGTGGTTGGTCACCGGGTCCTGGTAGTAGTCCGCAGAGCTCGTGCCGTTCGGCTGCTCGGGGTGGGTGAGCATGATGCTTCGATTGAAGCCCGCCGCGAGCCGGGCGAGCAGGCCCTTCTTGTCGTCCGGGTCGTTCGGGTTGTTGGCGAAGGGGCCGTGGTTGCAGGTGAAGATGTCCTTCGAGGTGGGCTTGGGGAAGGCGTGGCCGCCGTTGAAGGTCAGGACGTCGCCTTGGACCCGCCCGGTGAACACGCCGCGGCCGCCCTGCAGGTCGATCTTGAGGTCCGTGCCGCGGTACTTCTCCCACACCTTGTCGATGTAGCTGTTCCACAGGTCGCGGAACGGCATCTGGTCCGGCTTGTCGAAGTACGGCGCCATGAGGTTCTGCGGCGAGATGACGCGCAGGACTTCACCGTTGTCACCGCGGATGACCAGCTTGTCCCAGGGCTGTCCGTCCTTCCCCGTCTGCGCCGCCAGGTCCGCGGCGATCTTGTCGACGGCGCCGTCGGGCAGCGGGGCGACGGTGTGCTTGTCGTCGCCCTCCAGGGTCAGACCGATGGGCAGCGCGGTCACGAGGTCGACGTAGCTGATGTTGGCGTAGAGCTGCTGCGGGTTGAAGGTGAACTCGCAGAACGACCACGTGCGGCCGTAGTTGGGGTCCTCGCGGGTCGCGAAGGCGGGCTCGACCAGGGAGGGGCCGGGGTTGAGGAAGAAGTCCAGCTTGTCGTCGCGCACGAAGTAGACGCGGGCGCCGTACATCTGGGGGAGGGTCAGCACCTTGGGGGCCGAGCCCGCGGCGCCGAGCGGGATGGCGCAGTCGACGGGCAGCGGGGTCTGGGGCGCCGAGGGCGAATCGGGGCGGTAGACGCCGCCGTCCGGCTTGAGCAGCACCCAGCGGTCGGTGCCCTGCTCGTGGCCGGTGACGTAGGCGCGCACCTGGCCGGGGAGCGAATTGTTCGCGAGGGCCAGCTCACAGGTGGCGGGCGCGGCCTTGCCGCCCGCCTGGGCGCCGGGGCTGAGCGCGCTTCCCCAGACGGGGTAGGTGAGGGCGCCCGCGGCGGCGGCCGTGGTGGTCAGGAACGTTCGACGCGATATCACGGAAAGTCTCCTGCGCGGTTGCGTGGGGGGATGTTGTGTGGGGGGCACCACTGTCTCGGCGGGCGATTGCGACGTCAAGAGTTGTGACTGAGAGCGCTCTCAAAAATGTTGTCCCTTCATCAAATGACGACGTGAGCGCGGGGGTGGGCCGATTGTCAGTGGCGGGTGCCAGACTCAGGGATGCGGAAGCGAGATGCGACAAAGGAGTCGATCATGCTCAATAACCGTTTCGTCACAGGTGCACCCATCTGGGTGGACATGTGCGCCCCGGACCTGAGCAGCGTCAGCGGGTTCTACCGCGAGCTGTTCGGCTGGGAGCTCCAGCAGGGCGCCGCGGATGTGGGTGGCTACAGCCAGTATCAGCTCGCGGGCCGCACCGCCGCGGGCGCCATGGCCATGTCGGCCGACGAAGCCCCACCGGCCTGGACGCTCTATTTCCGCACGCCGGAGGTGGACGCCACGGTGAAAGCGGTCGAACAGGCAGGTGGCCGCACGCTCTTCGGGGCCGTGGACATCCTCGACCTCGGCCGCATGGCGGGCCTCACCGACGCCGCGGGCGTCCCGTTCTCCGTGTGGCAGCAGGGGCAGCTCAAGGGCCTCGATGTCCTGAACGAACCGGGCGGCCTGGTCTGGACCGAGCTGTACACCCCGGACGTCGCCGCGGCCACCGCGTTCTACGGCGCCGTGTTCGGCTGGGGTACCACCGAGGCGCCCTTCCCCGGCGGTTCGTACACGATGGTGCACCCGGCGGACGGCACCCCGGACGACATGTTCGGCGGCATCGTGCCGCTGGACAGCGACCCCGCGGAGGAGACGGCGTATTGGCTGCCGTACTTCCAGGTGGACGACTGCGATGCCGCCATGGCCACGGCGCGGCGGGCGGGCGGCGAGGTGCGCATGGAGCCCGTTTCGATGGAGGGCGTGGGCCGCTTCGCGAAGCTCGCGGACCCGGCGGGCGCGAGGTTCGCGGTGCTGCAGCCGTCGTCTCCCGGAGAGGGCCAGTAGGGCAGCGGCAGGGGCAGGCGGTAGCCTTCGGCGCCCGGTCATGCGGTTTGGAACCGGGTGCCGAGGGGCGGTTTCGCCGTGCCCGCCGCCGGGCAGTCCTCCCCGGGGCCACCGGCCGGGCACAGCCTCCCGGAAGCCGACCAGTCGTTCGTTGATCGTTCGTTGATCGGTTGTTTCGCGCGGTGGGACAGCATCGGTGTCATGCAGATCGAGATGACAGCCGAGCCCGAACTCGCCTGGCAGGAGCAGGCGCTGTGCGCCCAGACAGGAGCAGACTTCTTCTTCCCCGAGCCCGGAAGCTCGGTGCGTGAGGCGAAGGACATCTGCCAGATGTGCGACATGCGCACGGCCTGCCTGGAGTACGCGCTGAACAACGACGAGCGGTTCGGCGTATGGGGCGGACTCTCCGAGAAGGAGCGGTACGCCCTCAGACGCCAACCCAGCGCCTGATCCGCCCTGATTGCCTGATCGCCTGATTCCCCGAACCCGCGAGCTCCTCAGTGACCATGGAGCCCGCGGGTTCTCAGGTGTTCCCAGGAGTCCTGAGGCGTTCTCAGGAGTACGTGACCACGAACTGCCGTGTCCCCGCGGGGACAAGCACGTCGTCACCGGAGACGGGCAGTCCCCGTCCGTCCGCCGACACCGACCGCACGGACCCGAACCGGCACGGATAGACGTACCGCACCCGATCCGGAGCCTCGGTCACCTCCACCGTCACCGTTCGGTCGCCCGCGTCGTGCGTGAGCCGGTAGCCGAAGGGCGCGCCGAACAGCGTCGGGGCGGACTCGACGGCCACCGTTTCGCCGTCCGGCACCCAGTGCGGACGGACGCCGGGCGCGATGTACACATGCGGATCGCGGTCCTCGTCCGCCTCGAACAGCAGGATGTCGCGGAGCAGGAGCAGATACTCCGCGGCGGCCCAGCCGTGCGGGATGTCGCCCATGTACCAGTGCCGGGACGGCACCTCGTGGAAGTCCGAAGCGATGGTGAAGGCGTGCTGCTCGTTCCACGCGCCGAGCGCCACCGCACGCTCCTCGGTCCGCGGGAAGGCGGCCCCGACGACCCAGCCGAGCAGCGCGTCCGCCCGCGCCGGGTCACCCGCCAGCAGATACGCGTGCGCCAACTGCGTGGTGAGGTAGGGCCCGTAGGCGTTCCACGCCGCCTCGTGCCGGTATCCGCCCCGCACGAAGTGGGCGTACATGGTGTCGAGCGTGCAGCGCGCCGCCGCGTCGATGTCCGTGCCGAGCTTGCTGCCCATGTGCAGCCGCAGCGGATGGAAGAACGCCGCCGTGCCGATCATCGTCGAGTCGAGCCTGCCGACGTCGCCGGGCCCCGTCGGGATGTACGTCTCCCAGGCCCCGCGCCTGCGCTGCTCCGCCAGGACCCAGCGCACCGAGGCCGCCGTCGCCCGCTTCAGGTCGTCGAAGGCCGCCCACAGTTCGGGCACGTCCGGCGAGCCGATGCGCTCCGCGAGCCGCGCCGCCTCGTACAGACCGGCCAGCGCCCACAGATCGTCCCAGTAGTGCGGCTTGTCGCGCTCGCCCAGGTGCTCGGCGCTCCAGCCGCTGTGCAGCAGCCCGTACTGGTCGCGGTTGTCCCGCAGCCACCGGGCGCCGTCGATCACGTACGGCGTGTAGAGCTTCGCGCCGAACGCGGCGGTGCGGCCCCTGGTGCGGTCGAAGCGGCCGATCGCCCAGAGCGCCTGGCCGTTGCTGTCCCATTCGCGGTCGTCCCGCTCGTGCGGGCCGCCGTAGAAGCCGTACTCGGCGCAGGGCCCGATCCGGCCCGTGCCGCGGTTGAACTTCAGCGGGTAGTGCGTGCCCAACTGGTGCTCGGCGAGCGCGCCGTCCCCCACCAGCGAACAGGCGATGGCCTCCACGGACGAGTCGCGGATCCAGAACGAGTCGTACACCGTGGGGCCGGGGTGGATCTCCCCGTGGTCGGAGAGGATGAGCAACTGCGAGCGCGACTCGCGGAACAGGTCGGCCAAGTGCGAGACGGTGCGCGGCAGTTCCGGCTGCAGTCCCTGGCCGAGCAGCTTCGTCGTCCAGAACGCCCGGTTGGCCTCCTCCAGCTCACCGGCCGGTACGGCCCTGATCTCGGCCAGGTCGTCGGCCCCGCTGTACAGATCGACGGGCAGCCGCACATCCAGCTCGAACACTTCGTCGTCGATCACCCGGAACGGCCACGCGAACGCCGCGCTGCACAACCCCGCGACCTGGTCCTGCGCCTGCCCGGCGCCGTTCAGCTTGCCGCCGTTGACCAGGTCGTGGAACGGGCTGTGCGCCAGATACGAGGCGGGTTCGTAGCTGAAGTCGGGGTTGCCGTACACGCCGTACTGCTCGGGCGCGGTGTCGAACACCGGGCCCCAGCCGCTGTTCGTCTCCACCCGGTTCTCCGCGGGCAGATGCCGCAGGAACGTCAGCCTCCGGTCGGTGATCTGCCGACCGTTGCGGTCGTGCCGCTGGAAGCCGCTCGGGCCCGCGGGCATCACTGCCGCGCACAGCCAGCCGTCGCGCGGCTGTCCGGTCGCGGTGCCCACCGTCACCCGGGTCACCACGAGATCGCGCTGCCGCGCGCCCACGGCCGTGGCGAAGGTGCGCTGCACGATCTCGACGCCGTCCGGGGCGCGGAAATCCGTGAGGACGACCGGCAGGTGCGGCGCCTCCATGCGCTGGGACACCGTGCCGTCGCCGGGCAGCTGCGGCAGGTGCAGGGCGCCCGTCGCCGGGTCGTAGAGGAAGAAGAACAGGCAGTACTTGTCGTAGACCGGCTCGATCTCACCGGCCTGGCCGATCAGTGACTCCTGACGGTGGTCCTTCACGCCCACCATGTGCCAGTAGCGGTACAGGGCGTTGGAGGCCAGGGCGGCTTCCTTCGACTCGTACGTCCCCGAGTCGAAGTCGTCGCTCCAGCGCCGGAAGGCCTGTTGCGCCCACCACGGCACGGGATAGGGCACCGTCGCCCGGCCCGCCCAGCTGCGCCACATGACCTCGTAGAACATCCACTCATGGGTCTGCGCCATCTGCGCCATGGGTTCACCCCCTCGCCCACCGTTGCACCGCGAGAGGCGTTCGTAAATCGGGTCCTCCGGTCATGGGCCCGGGGTCAGGGGCCCGGCTTCACCGTCTTCATCGTCAGGTGGGAGTCCACGCGCAGAACACACGGCAGGCCGGTGATCTTGCCGGTGAGGAAGGCCTCGTAGGCGGCGTGGTCGGCGACGGCGACGCGGATGAAGTAGTCGGGGCGGCCGAACATGCGGCGGACCTCTATGACCTCCTCGTAGGAGGCCACGACCTCCTCGAACTCCAGATAGGTCTTGCGGTCGTTCGCGCTGACCTCGACGTCGATGAGGACTTCGAGGCCCCGGCCGAGCGCCGCGGTGTCGATCACGGCGTGATACCCGGCGATCACGCCCGCCTCCTCCAGGCGCTTGACCCGGCGCAGACAGGGCGGCGCGGTCAGGCCGACGCGTTTGGCCAGCTCGACGTTGGTCAGGCGGCCGTCCTGCCGCAGATGAAACAAAATTTCGTGGTCCAGCGCATCGAGGCGAATTTCATTGCTCACGAGGTCATTGTAGGGCCACTATTAGCAACCATATTAGGCTTGGATCTTTATAAAATGTCGGCATGCGAACAGCTCCACCCGTCGTCGGCGACGCCCTTGTCCCCGCCCCTGCCCCCGCCGATATATCCAGCCCCCGGCCCTTCTCAGGGCTACGGACCGCGCTCGGCGACACCGCCTCCGTAGGACTCGCGTTCCTGCCGCTCGGTCTCGCCTTCGGGGCCCTGGTCACCCAGTCCGGCCTCGACTGGTGGTGGGCGGGCCTGTCCGCCGCGCTCGTCTACGCGGGCTCGTTCGAGTTCCTGCTCATCGGCATGGTCGCCGCCGTCGCCCCGCTGGCCTCGATCGCCGCGACCGCGTTCATGGTCAATGTCCGGCACGTCTTCTACTCGCTGTCCTACCCGCTGCACCGCGTCGAAGGGCGGCTCGGCAAGGCGTACGGCACCTTCGCGCTCAGCGACGAGGCGTACGCCCTGACCTCGGGGGAGCGCGCGAGCTCCTGGCCGGGCCGACGCATCCTCGGACTGCAGCTCCTGCTGCACCTGTACTGGGTGGCGGGGTCGATCGCCGGAGCGCTCCTCGGCTCGCTCATCCCCGACAGCGTCAGGGGCCTGGACTTCGCGCTGACCGCGCTGTTCACGGTCCTCGCCGTGGAGGCGGTGAAGGAGCTGCGCGGCGACCTGCCCACGCCCGTACTCGCCCTGTTCAGCGCCCTGTTCGCCCGGCTGCTCTTCCCCGGCGAGCTGCTCCTGGCCGCGTTCGCCCTGTTCACCCTCGGGCTCCTGGCCCGCCACCTGGCCACCCGGAGGACGCAGAGCCATGCCTGACGCTTCCTACGCGATCGCCGCCGTCATCGTCACCGCGGCCGTCACCTGGGCCCTGCGCGCCCTGCCCTTCGCGGCCCTCGCCCCGCTGCGCGAGAGCGGCACCGTCCAGTACCTCAGCACCCGCATGCCCGCGGGCGTGATGCTGATCCTGGTCGTCTACTGCCTGCGCGATCTGCCGCTCACACAACCGCGCGCCCTGGCTCCCGTGGTGGCCGTGGCCGTCACCGTCGGCCTCCATCTGTGGCGGCGCAACGCGCTGTTGAGCATTCTGGGCGGCACCGCCGTCCATGTGATCCTGTCCAGCACGGTCTTCGCCCCCTGAGCCTCCTGATGCCCCTGATGCCCCTGATCCCAGCGAGCCCGTCGAGTCCCGAGAGGTACGCACCGTTGAGCACCGGCAGCTACTACGAGCCCATCGATGACCACCGCTACAAGCCGACGGCTCACGCGAGCGGTGCGTGGGACCCCGCGGAACAGCACTTCAGTCCGCTCGGCGGGCTCGTCGCCCACGCGATCGACCGGCACCTGGCCGCGCGTCCCGGCGGTGTCGGCGACGGCCTCGTGCTCTCCCGTATCAGCTTCGACATCCTCGGGCGCCTCGCCCTGGACGAGTGCGAGATCCGGGTGGAGACCATACGTCCCGGCCGCACCATCGAACTGCTCGAAGCGGTCGTGCTCATCGCCGACCGCCCCGTGGTGCGGGCCAGGGCCTGGCTGCTCGGCTCCGGCGACACCGCGGCGGTCGCCGGTGGCGGGGCGGACGCGCTCACACCACCCGACGGGCTCGCGTCCTGGCCGATGACCGAGACCTGGCCCGGTGGGTACATCGCCTCGCTCGACGTCCGTCCGCTCGCGCCCCCGCGGCCCGGCCGCACGACGGCGTGGATCTCCACCGGACTCGATCTCGTCGCGGGACAGCCGACGGGACCGCTCGCCGCCTTCGTCGCGCTCCTCGACACCGCCAACGGCATCGCGGTGCGTCAGCCGCCCACGGCCTGGATGTACCCGAACGTCGACCTCACGGCCCACTTCCACCGGCAGCCCGAAGGACGCTGGGTCGGACTCGACACCAGCGTCACCTTCGGTCCCACGGGGCAGGGCGTCACGAGCTCCGTGCTGCACGACCTCGCGGGCCCGGTCGGCCGGGCGGAGCAGATCCTCACCGTCCGGCCCCTGCCGGGCGCCGACGAAGGGCCGTGACCGAGGACCGCTGAGCAGGGTGGCGGTCAGGCGCCGCGCGCCGCCAGCCGCGCCTTGCGCGCGGCCAGCCGCTCGTCGAACTTCGACGCCTCGGCATCGAGCCCGCCCATGAAGAAGCCCAGCTCCTCCTGCGCCTGCAGGCCCTCGGGGCCCAGCCCGTCGATCTCCAGGACCTTCAGGAAGCGCAGCACGGGCTGCAGCACGTCGTCGTGGTGGATGCGCATGTTGTAGACCTCGCCGATGGCCATCTGCGCGGCGGCCCGCTCGAAGCCCGGCATTCCGTGGCCCGGCATGCGGAAGTTGACGACCACGTCGCGCACGGCCTGCATCGTGAGGTCGGGCGCGAGCTCGAAGGCGGCCTTGAGCAGGTTCCGGTAGAAGACCATGTGGAGGTTCTCGTCGGTGGCGATGCGCGCCAGCATGCGGTCGCAGACCGGGTCGCCCGACTGGTGGCCGGTGTTGCGGTGCGAGATGCGGGTCGCCAGCTCCTGGAAGGCGACGTACGCGACCGAGTGCAGCATCGAGTGGCGGTTGTCCGACTCGAAGCCCTCGCTCATGTGCGCCATCCGGAACTGCTCCAGCTGGTCCGGGTCGACGGCGCGGGAGGCGAGGAGATAGTCGCGCATCACGATGCCGTGGCGGCCCTCCTCGGCGGTCCAGCGGTGCACCCAGGTGCCCCAGGCGCCGTCGCGGCCGAAGAGGGAGGCGATCTCGTGGTGGTAGCTGGGGAGGTTGTCCTCGGTGAGCAGGTTGACCACCAGGGCGATGCGGCCGATGTCGGTGACCGGGGACTGGCCCTTCTCCCACGCCTCGCCGTCCTCGAAGATGCCCGGGAAGTTCCGGGCGTCCGAGAACGGGACGTACTCGTGGGGCATCCAGTCCTTGGCCACCTTCAGGTGGCGATTGAGTTCCTGCTCGACCACTTCCTCCAGCGCGTACAGCAGCCGGGCGTCGGTCCAGCTGTCCGTGCTGCCGAGGTGGGGAGAGGTGATCGTCACGGGGGCTCCAGGGGGACGGGAGTACATAGAGTTCGACGGGCGGTGCGAGCGGTGCACTACCTACGGTGTCGTAGGTTACGTTGCCGTAGGTTAAACCCGCCGTAAAGAGGTGGTGAGCCAGGCCCTCACCTGTCTCTGCCGCCACTGAGGCCTCATTGCTGGTCAGGCGTACAGTTCGCGGAGCCGAACTGAGAGGCACGTCACACAGCCTTCGAGCTTCTCGAACTCGCTGATGTCCACCGGAACCGGGTCGAATCCAAGATCGGCGAACAGCTCCGCGCTCCGGGGCGCGCTCGCCGACATGAGCAGTTTCGAGCCGCCGAGCAGCACCACGTGCGCGCCCGCCTCCTCCGGTACGGGCAGGAAGCGGGGAAACAGCGAGGGGCTGTCGACGAGCGGCTCGTATCCGATGACCGTCCCGTCGGGGAGCGCCGTCACCGCGGACTTCAGATGCAGGACCTTGGTGACGGGGACGGAGACGACCCGCGCCCCGAGCGGCTCGAAGACGGCCCGCAGCTGCCGCACCCCCTCGGCGTCGGTCCTGCCGCCGCGCCCCACGTAGATCGTGTCGCCGATCTTGAGCACGTCGCCGCCCTCCAGCGTGCCCGGCTCCCACACCCAGTTCACCGAGCAGCCGAGCCTGCCCACCGCCTCCTCGACGCCGGTCGTCTCGCCCCGCCGGGACCGGGCGCCGGGCCGGGCGATCAGTGCCACGTTCCGGAAGACCACCACCGCGTCCTCCACGAAGACCGAGTCGGGGCAGGCGTCGGCGGGCTCCACCTCGAAGGTCTCCCAGCCGTGGTCGGTCAGCGCCTCCACGTACGCCTCCCACTGCCGCGCCGCGAGCCCCGTGTCGACCGGAGTGCGTTGCAGATGGGTGACCAGGCCTTCGGCGAGGCGCGGACTCGGGCGGCGGATCAGGGCCTTCTTGCTGGGCACGGGCGGCTCTCCTCACGCGGGCGGGCAGTGCCGCAACATCATGCAGCGCGCGGCCCGTCCTCGCCCAGGGCGCCGCGGAGGTGTTCCGCCGTGAACGAACCCTCGGCCCGCAGGAGCTGCGCGGGCGTCCCCTCGAAGACGATCCGCCCGCCGTGCTTGCCGCCGTCGGGGCCCAGGTCGATCACCCAGTCCGCATGCTTGACGACGTCGAGGTTGTGCTCGACGACGAGCACCGTGTTCCCGGCGTCGACCAGCCGGTCGAGCATCGCGAGCAGCCCTTCGATGTCCGCCATGTGCAGTCCGGTGGTCGGCTCGTCCAGGACGTACGTCGTGCCCGTGCGGTGCAACTGGGTGGCCAGCTTGATGCGTTGGCGCTCGCCGCCGGAGAGCGTGCTCAGCGGCTGTCCGAGCGTGAGGTAGGTGAGGCCCACGTCCCGCAGGGCCCGCAGTCGGCGTTGGACCGACGCGTCGCCGGAGCGCTCGAAGAACTCCAGGGCCTGATCCGCCGTCATCTCCAGTACGTCTACGACGGACCGGCCGCCGACGGTGAGCCGCAGCACCTCTTCCTTGAAGCGGCGCCCCTCGCACGCCTCGCACGTCGTGGTCACCGGGTCCATGAACGCGAGGTCGCTGTAGATGATCCCGCGCCCCTGGCACCGCTCGCACGCACCATGGGAGTTGAAGCTGAACAGGCTCGCCTTCGCCCCGGTCTCGCGCGCGAACACCTTGCGCAGCGTGTCCATGATCCCGAGGTACGTCGCCGGGGTCGAGCGGCCCGAGATGCCGATGGACGACTGGTCCACGACCACGGCGTCCGGGTACGCCTCGGTGTACGCCTTCGACACCAGGGTGCTCTTGCCGGATCCGGCGACGCCGGTGACCGCCGTGAGGACCCCGGTCGGCACCCGTACGCTCACGTTCTTGAGGTTGTGCAGATCGGCGTCCTTGACCCAGTGGCCGCCGACGGCCTCGCGCGGGTGCTCCTTGATGCCGGTGGCGTGCCGCAGGTGGCGGCCGGTGAGGGTGTCGGCCAGGCGCAGCTCGTCCGGCGTGCCCTCGAAGACGACCAGGCCGCCGTCGGTGCCGGCCGCCGGGCCCATGTCGACGACGTGGTCGGCGATCGCGATCACGTCGGGGTCGTGCTCGACGACCAGAACGGTGTTGCCCTTGTCGCGCAGCCGCAGGAGGAGATCGTTCAGGCGTCCCACGTCGCGCGGGTGCAGCCCGACGCTCGGCTCGTCGAAGATGTACGTCATGCCGGTGAGGCTGGAGCCGAGGTGGCGCACCATCTTCAGGCGCTGTCCCTCGCCTCCGGAGAGCGTGGACGTCTCGCGGTCCAGGCTGAGATAGCCGAGCCCGATCGCCTCGATCCGCTCCAGGGCCGCCACGGCCGCCGCCGCGATCGGACCGGCCACCGGGTCGTCGATGCGCCCCAACTCCGCGATCAGGTCGGTGACTTCCATGCCGGTGCAGTCGGCGATGCCCAGGCCGTTGATGCGGGTGGCGAGCGCCGCCGGGTTCAGGCGGGCCCCGTGGCAGGCCGGGCAGGTCCCTTCGTTCAGGAAGGCCTGTGCCATGTCGCGGGTCTTCTGCGAGAGCGAGGACAGGTCGCGGTTCAGATAGAGGCGCTCGAAGCGGTCGGCGAGCCCTTCGTAGTCGATGTCCCGTGCGCCGCCCGTGTTGTTGACGTTCACCTTCTTCTTCGCGCGCCCGCCGCGCAGCAGGAACTGCCGTTCCGCCGCGGTGAATTCGCCGACCGGCTTCTGCGTGTCCAGGTCGGGCGTGTTCGTGTACGTCTGGCCCTGCCAGGTTCCCACGGCGAACGGTGGGAAGAGGATCGCGCCGTCCGCCAGGGACCTGGAGGGGTCGAGGATGCGGTCGAAGTCTGGCCGCACCGTGCGCCCGAGCCCGTCGCACTCCGGGCACATGCCCGAGGGGTCGTTGAACGAGTACGCCGCCGCGGAGCCCGCGCCCGGCGTGCCGTGCCGGGAGAACAGCACGCGGATCACGGAGTAGATGTCCGTCATCGTGCCCACGGTGGAGCGGGAGTGGCCGCCGACCGGCTTCTGGTCGACGACGATCGCGGGGGAGAGCTCCTCGATGGCGTCCGCGTGCGGCCGCTCGTACTTCGGCAGCCGGTTGCGGACGAACCAGGTGAAGGTCTCGTTCAGCTGGCGCTGCGACTCCACCGCGATCGTGTCGAAGACGACCGACGATTTCCCGGACCCCGACACGCCCGTGAAGACCGTGAGCCTGCCCTTGGGGATGCGCAGGCTCACTTCCTTGAGGTTGTTCTCACGGGCTCCGTCGATGGCGATGTACTGGTGCGTGTCCTGGAGCTTGTCCTGGTTGTCCTGGTCCATGCATCGAAGCTATGCGGAATACCCGACAGCTTCTGTCTTCTTTTCCTGAGTGATCTCCTTGAGTTCTCCGTCCAGGAGCAGCCACCGCGTGATGCCGATGGACTCAAGGAACGGCAGGTCGTGGCTGGCCACGAGCAGTGCGCCCTGGTACGAGTCCAGGGCCGTCGACAGCTGCTTCGCGCTCGCCATGTCGAGGTTGTTCGTCGGTTCGTCGAGCATGAGCAGCTGCGGCGCGGGCTCCGCGAGCAGCAGCGCCGCGAGCGCCGCCCGGAACCGCTCGCCGCCCGACAGGGTCGCCGCCTGCTGGTCGGCCTTGGCCCCCTTGAACAGGAAGCGGGCCAGCCGCGCCCTGATGCGGTTGTTGGTGGCATCGGGAGCGTACGCCGCCACGTTCTCGGCGACGGTCAGCGCGTCGTCGAGCACGTCGAGGCGCTGGGGCAGGAAGCGCATCGGCACGTGCGTCACGGCTTCGCCGGAGACCGGTGCCAGCTCTCCGGCGATGGTGCGCAGGAGTGTGGTCTTGCCCGCGCCGTTCCGGCCGATCAGCGCGATCCGCTCGGGTCCGCGCAGCTCGAACTCGCCCTGTACGCGGGCGCCGTAGCAGAGTTCGAGGCCGCTGAGGGTGAGGACGGTGCGCCCCGGGTGCACCAGGGTGTGCGGCAGGTCGACGCGGATCTCGTCGTCGTCCCGCACCGCCTCGACGGCGTCGTCCAGGCGCTCCTTGGCCTCGGCGAGCTTCTCCTCGTGCATGATGCGGTGCTTGCCCGCCGACTCCTGGGCGGCGCGTTTGCGGTTACCCATGACGACCTTCGGCTCGCGCTTCTGGTCCCACATCTTCTGGCCGTACCGTTTGCGGCGGGCCAACTTGACCTGGGCATCGGCCAGTTCGCGCTTCTGCTTGCGCAGATCGGTCTCGGCGACGCGCACCATGCGCTCGGCCGCCTCCTGTTCCACGGCGAGGGCCTCCTCGTACGCGCTGAAGTTGCCCCCGTACCAGCTCACCTCCCCTTCGCGGAGGTCGGCGATCTGGTCGACGAGGTCGAGGAGTTCGCGGTCGTGGCTGACGACGACCAGGACGCCGGACCACGCCTCGACGGCCGCGTAAAGGCGCCTGCGGGCGTACAGGTCGAGGTTGTTGGTCGGTTCGTCGAGCAGCAGTACGTCGGGACGGCGCAGCAGCAGCGCGGCGAGGCGCAGCAGCACCGACTCGCCGCCCGACACCTCGCCCGTGGTGCGGTCGAGGCCGATGTGGCCGAGCCCGAGCTGATCCAGGGTGGCGACGGCGCGTTCCTCGACGTCCCAGTCGTCGCCGACCGTGGTGAAGTGCTCCTCGCGCACGTCGCCCGCCTCGATGGCGTGCAGCGCGGCGCGGGTCGCGGCGATGCCGAGCACCTCGTCGACGCGCAGACCGGTGTCGAGGGTGACGTTCTGCGGCAGGTATCCGACGTCACCGGCGACGCGCACCACGCCGTCGGTCGGCGTCAGCTCACCGGCGACGAGCTTCAACAGGGTTGACTTCCCTGATCCGTTGACGCCGATGAGACCGGTCCTGCCGGGCCCGAAGGCCACTTGGAGGCCGTCGAAGACGCCGGTGCCGTCGGGCCAGCCGAAGGACAGCGACGTACAGCTGATGGAGGTGGGGAAGGTAGACATACAGGCCTCGCGGTTGCGTGGTGTGAAGCGTGGTCAGGGGCAACGCGTTCGAGACACCGCGGCGGAGGTGAGGCCGGAGAATGAAAAAGGCCTGTGCCGGGGGGACGGGACGGCTCGTGATGCCGAGGTCGCACACGGCGTGCACGGCAGTCAAAGCTGCGTGACGCGATGTCTCATGACCTCAGACGAGCAACGTCCTACTCCTATCGACGGCAACAGAACCGCTATACACCGTACGGAGCGCCGTGGGGCGCGTCAACGTTTTATCGTGAGGCCAGTGAGGCCACGCCCGGCTCCATGGCCGCCGACCGAGGAGGCGCCGTGCACTACGGCACGCTGTCCCTGCCCGCCAAGCTCCTGCTCCTGGCCTGGAGCGGCGAGAAGGAGAGGTTCACCGGCGGCCCCGACCTGAACCTCGTCATCCGCGCAGGAGCGCTGGCGGAGCTGGCCCAGCGCGGTGTGGTCGTCGAGACGGACGGCATCGTCACCCCGGTGGTCGGCGCGCGCACGGGCGACACGGTGCTCGACTCCCTGGCCGCACTCATCGAGGGGTCCCGGCCGCGCAAGTGGCGCGGCTGGCTGACGTACCGCTCCCGCACCACCCTGGACGAGGTGCGCGACCAGCTCACCGCCCACGGCTATCTGCGCCAGGAGCGCAGGCGCGTCCTCGGCGTCTTTCCCACCCGGCACTGGGAGCTGGAGCGCGCGGGCTACGCGGAGGCGCTGCAGGCCGACGCGGGCACGGTGCTGCGCGGCACCCAGCCGGTCGCGGAGGTGCCCGCGAGCGAGGCGGCCCTCGTGATGTGCGCGGCCACCGGCAAGGTCCGGCCGTTCGCCACCGGCAAGGACCGCAGGCGGTACAAGGACCGGCTGGCGGAGCTGACGGACCGCGGCGGCGGCGCGTCGCCCGAGCTGACCGAGCTGATGCGCGCCCTGGGCAAGGCGCTGGCCTCGGCGGTCGCGGCTGCGGAGATGGCGCGCTCGTCGAACGGCGGCGGAGGGGGCTGAGTCCGGGCAGCTCGGCTGTCGGCAGTCCTCGGCCGTCGGGAGTGCCCGGCCGTGGGGAGTGGGGCTACGGCGAGCTCAGCACGCGTCCCGCATCAGCTCGGCCAGGTCCTGGTCGAGATCGACGTGCCGGTGCTCCTGGCCGACCGGCACCAGCGCCATCGTGCGGTGCAGGAAGCGGCGGAGGTCCCCGGTGCGGATGTGGACGATCGCGGTGCCCTCGGGGGCGTGGAACTCCACGACCGTGCGGTCGAAACCGTACGGACGCACGCGCACGTCCCCGTCGCCCGCCGCCCGCTCCACGCCGAGGACGAGGAGATCGCGGGCGAAGGTCCAGTAGACCTCGATTCCCTCGAGAGTCGCGGGAGCGGGGAAGCTCATGCGCACGGCGAACGGATCTTGCCGGTCGTAGTGGAGCGTGGCGGGAATGGTGGGCATCCGCGGCGCGGCGGCGACCAGGCGGGCCTCTACGGCTTGCTCGATGACGGTGGACAACGCCTGCTCCCTCACTGACTGCTGGACGACTGGGGTCGGCACTTGGATAGACGAAGGAAAGATGGAATCCGTGCACACGGAGGGTGGGTCGGAGCGAGTGACCTCTGTCACCGCGACACCCTGGCGGGGCCCGCGGTTCCCGGTGACCACCCCATGGGGGACACCTTCAGGCCATCTGGACGAGGCCGCGCGCGTCGGCTAGCTTCGCCCGCCATGAGGGGCATGGGGAAGACGAAGTCGACGAGGCGGATGCTACTGACGGGACTGTGCGGGGCGATGCTCGCCGGAACCGTCCTCGCGGCACCGGGCGCCGCGGGGGCGGACGGCGCCGCGCACCACCCGGACCGGAAACCGCGCTGGCAGCTCAAGGACAGCGGCACCGACGCCCGCTTCCGCGGGCTCGCCGCGGTCAGCCGTGACACGGCGTGGGTCGCCGGTACCAAGGGGACCGTGCTGCGTACATCCAACGGCGGCAAGACCTGGCGCGAAGTGTCTCCGCCCGGCGCCGCCGATCTGGAGTTCCGCGACATCGAGGCCTTCGACGGCCGCCGCGCGGTGGTGCTCGCCATCGGCGAGGGCGAGGCGTCGCGGGTGCTGCGCACCGAAGACGGCGGCGCCAGCTGGACGGAGTCGTTCCGCAACACCGACGCCAAGGCGTTCTACGACTGCATGACCTTCTTCGACCGCCGCCACGGCCTGGCGATGAGCGATCCCGTCGACGGCAGGTTCCGCATCCTGTCCACCGCCGACGGCGGCCGGTCCTGGAAGGTCCTGCCGGACGCCGGGATGCCCGCCGCCCAGGAGGGCGAGGCGGGGTTCGCGGCGAGCGGCCAGTGCCTGGTCGCATCGGGGCCGCGGGACGTGTGGCTGGCCACGGGCGGGGCGTCCCGCGCGCGGGTCCTGCACTCCGCCGACCGCGGCCTGACCTGGCGGGCCACCGACGCGCCGATCCCGGCGGGCGACCCCGCACGCGGCGTCTTCGGGCTCGCCTTCCGCGACCGTACGCACGGCATCGCGGTGGGCGGCGACTACCGCGCCGACCAGGCCTCGCCGAAGGCGGCGGCGGTCACCCGGGACGGCGGCCGCAGCTGGGACCCGGCGGGGCGGCCGCCGCCCGCCTACCGCTCGGGCGTGGCGTGGTTCCCGCACAGCCGCTCCACGGCCCTCGCGGTGGGCCCGACGGGTACCGACGTCACGACGGACGGCGGGCGGAGCTGGCGGACGGTCGACTCCGGGTCGTACGACACCGTGGACTGCACCCCCGACCGGGGCTGCTGGGCCGCGGGGGAGAAGGGGCGGATCGCCCGCCTGGAGGGGCGGCGCTAGAAGGGCCTCATGCGGGGAGCTGCTCGCGGTACGCGGACAGGGCGTCGGCCGTCTTCGTCGCGTAGAACTCGGTGACGCGGTACTCGCAGACCCCGGCCACCGTGAACGGGTCCTCCGCGACGGTCTTCTCGATGGCCGCGCGGTCCTCCGCGACGGCGATGATCACGCCGCCGTCGCGGGGGTTCTTGCGGCCAGAGGCGATGAAGACACCGGCCTCGTACTGCTGGTCGAGCCAGGCGACGTGGGCCGCGAGCTGCTCGTCGACGGCGGAGACCGGCGCGGTGTAGGTCAATTCGAGAATGAACATGATCGCGAGGCTACCCGGGCGTCCCGCACCATGAAGACGTCGACCGGGTCCTCCGTCTCGACCGCGAACCCGTGGCGTTCGTACAGCCGCCGGGCGGAGCTGCCCTGCAGCACGTCGAGCCGGACGGTCGCGCCCTCGGCGTCGGTCCGCTCCAGGAGCGAGCCGAGGACCGCCGAACCGAGGCCCCGTCCCTGCAGCCGCGGGTCGAGGTAGAAGTGCTCCAGCCACTGCCCGTCGGCGGCGGGCCGCAGGGTGACGCACCCCGCGAACCCGCCGCCGCTCTCGATCACAAAGGTGTGCTCCGGGGAGAACGAGTCCCGCAGCCGCTGCCGCACCCGGTGCGGATCGAACCGGCCGAGACGCGCCAGGTCGGGCCGCATCACGATCGCGCGCAGTTCAGCTATGAGTTCTATGTCCGCCGTCCCCGCGGAACGCAGTGCCCAGTCCATGATCGAAGGGTATGCGGCCGCGAGGAGTCGCCCTCGGGCGCCTAGTCGGTGACGTCGATCTTGCCGTTGACGGAGGCGGACGCGGCGGCGGACGCGGGGACGGCGGCCGTCGTGCTCTTGCCCGGCGTGCCCTTGCCCGTGATGCCCTTGAGGAGCTCGGCGAGGTCGACCCCCGTCGTGGAGCTGAGGAGTTCGACGCCCTGGGCGACGTTGTCGGCGACCGTGCGGGACAGCTGGCCCGCCCCGTCCGTCGAGATGACCGTCATCTTGTCCACCGCGCTCAGCGGCTCGGACGCCTTGGCGACGACGCTCGGCAGGACCTCGACGAGCATCTGCAGGACGGCGGCGTCACCGTACTGCGCGAACGCGTCGGCCTTCTTGCGCATCGCCTCGGCCTCCGCGGCACCCCGCGCGCCGATCGAGGCGGCCTCGGCCTCACCCTCCAGGCGTACGGCGTCGGCCAGCGCGGCACGGTGCGCCTTCTCGCCCTCACCGGTGAGACGAGCCCGCTCCGCGTCGGCCTCGGCCTGCTTGACCAGACCGATCCTGCGGGCCTCCGCCTCCTGCTCCGCCTGGTAGCGCGCGGCGTCGGCGGGCTTGCGGACCTGGGTGTCCAACTCGCTGTCGGTGAGCGCCGCCTGGCGCTTGGCGACCTTCTCCTGCTCGGTGAGGACGTCCTGCTGCCGGGCCGCCTCGGCGAGCGGTCCCGCGGCGCTCGCACGCGCCGCCGCCTCGTCCGTCTCGGCCTTGATCTCCGCCTGCTTGAGGTAGAAGGTCCGCTGCGCGACGGCGATCTCCTCCTCGGCCTTCAGCCGCGCCTGCTCGGCGGCCCGGCGCGCCACGGCCTCGGCGATGTCCGCCTCCTGCTTGGCGCGGGCGGCCTCCGGGCGGCCGAGGTCCTCCAGGTAGGAGCCCTCGGTGGTGATGTCCTGGATCTGGAAGGCGTCGAGGACCAGGCCCTGCCCGGACAGGCTGGCCTCGGCCTCCTCGGCGACCTGACCGGCGAACGCGGCACGGTCCCGGATGATGTCCTCGACCGACATGCGCCCCACGATGGAGCGCAGCGCGCCGGAGAGCACTTCCTGGGTGAAGCCGACGATGCCGTTCTGCTGCACGAGGAAGCGCTGGGCCGCGGCCCTTATCGAGTCCTCGGTGCCGCCGACCTTGACGATGGCGACGCCTTCGAGGTTCGCCTTCACGCCGCGCAGCGTCACCGCGCCGCGCACGGCTATCGGGATGTGCCGCGATGACAGGTCGAGTGTGAACTTCTGCTGCACGAACGGCACGACGAAGACGCCACCGCCGACCACGACCTTCTGGCCGCTGTTGTCGGTCATGATCCGGCCGGTGTCCGGATCGGTGGACTTCTTGCCGCGCCGTCCGGTCACGATGAAGGCCTCGCTGGGCCCGGCGACCTTGTAGCGCGTGATGACGACGAGCGCCAACAGGACGAGGAGTACGACGACTCCCACGACCGAGATCAGGACTGGACTCATGGTGCATTCCCCCCTTGCCACCCGGGGACGGCAGATCGGTTGCGAAGGTTGGTGAGTGGTGTGACTGGTGTGACTGAATTGCCGATGAGTGGTGACGCTCAGCGTTCGACGGGCCGGACCGCCACCGAGGTCGGCGACAGCGCGGCGTCGACCCAGATCTCGGTGCCCCGCGCCACGGCGGTGGCGCTGCGGGCCGCGTACTTCACGCGTTGGCCCGCGAGGTGCAGCAGCACCTCGCCGTAGCCGTCGGCCGGAATCGCCGTGACCACCGATCCCGCGGTGCCCACGAGGTCGCTGCCGCGCGGTGTGGGGGCGGTCTGGTCGCGCATCAGGGCGCGGGTGAGCTTCCACGTCACCCAGCCCGCCCCGGTCCCCGCGCAGGCTCCCGCGACGGCGGCGGGACCGGCGCCGAGGCCGGTCGTGCCGAGCACGAGCGCCCCGCCGAAGCCGAGCATGGACACGAATCCGGCGATGACCGGCAGGGAGAGGAGCCCGTCGAAGAGCCCGTCGAGTGCGCCCGCTCCTCCGAAGAGTCCTTCGAGGACCCCGTCGAGGAGGAGGGAGAGCGTCAGCAGCACGATTCCCGCGATGCCGAGACCGAGAAACACCGTCATCGGATCACTTCCCCCGTCGAGCCGTCCACCTCGGTACAGAGGGATCGTGACATACCGGCCCCGAGCCGTTCATTGCCGGAATCCGGCAATCTTTACGCGTCTTTAATGCCGGTCGTCCTCGACCGTGACGGTCGGCCGAGGGGAGGGGTGATTCCGCGCCAACTAGGCTGCCCGGCATTATGACCAGCTACGCGACGCCCTCCGACTGGCCCACCGACGAGCGGACGGCGCGCGCCGTCCAGGACGAACTGCGCACCCGCGTCGTCCTCGACGAAACGGGCCCGCCACCCGGCACGGGGCGGGTGACCGGCGTGGACGTCGCCTACGACGACGAGCGGGACATCGTCGCCGCGGCGGTCGTCGTCCTCGACGCCGCGACGCTCGACGTGGTCGAGGAGGCGACGGCGGTCGGCACGGTGACGTTCCCCTATGTGCCGGGTCTGCTGGCGTTCCGCGAGATCCCCACGGTGCTCACCGCGCTCGCCGGGCTGCGGTCCGACCCCGGACTCGTCGTCTGCGACGGCTACGGCATCGCCCACCCGCGCCGCTTCGGCCTCGCGAGCCATCTCGGCGTCCTGACGGGACTGCCGACGATGGGCGTCGCCAAGAACCCCTTCGCCTTCTCGTACGAAGATCCGGCCGCCCCGCGGGGGAGCGCGGCGCCGCTGCTTGACGGCGCGGAGGAGGTGGGCCGTGCGCTGCGCACGCGGGAGGGCGTGAAGCCGGTCTTCGTCTCGGCGGGACACCGGGTGACGCTGTCCAACGCCTGCGAGCACGCCCTGCGGCTCACGCCCCGCTACCGGCTTCCGGAGTCGACGCGGCGCGCGGACGCGCTGTGCCGCTCCGTGCTGCGGGAAGCAGCCGGTTGAGAGGCGCAAAGGCGAGCGGGTTAGCATATGAGCGCCGCCTAGCTCGAAAGATACTCCTGTGACTGTCAATGACGACTCGTTCACCAATTGGAAGCACCGCGAGGAGATCGCGGAGTCGATGATCCCGATCATCGGGAAGCTGCACCGCGAGCGGGACGTGACGGTCCTGCTGCACAGCCGCTCCTTGGTGAACAAGTCGGTGGTCAGCATCCTGAAGACCCACCGATTCGCCCGGCAGATCGCCGGTCAGGAGCTCTCGGTCACCGAGACGCTGCCGTTCCTGCAGGCCCTCACCACGCTGGACCTCGGCCCGTCGCAGATCGACCTGGCCCTGCTGGCGGAGGCCCACAAGGCCGACGACCGCGGACTGACCGTCGAGCAGTTCACCGCGGAGGCCGTCGCCGGTGCCATCGGCGCCAACAAGGCCGAGCGCAGCGAGGGCCGCGACGTCGTCCTGTACGGCTTCGGCCGCATCGGCCGCCTCGTCGCCCGTCTCCTCATCGAGAAGTCCGGCTCGGGCAACGGCCTGCGCCTGCGCGCCATCGTCGTGCGCGGGGGCGGCGAGCGGGCCGCCGAGGACATCGTGAAGCGCGCCTCGCTGCTGCGCCGCGACTCGATCCACGGCCAGTTCCAGGGCACGATCACCGTCGACGAGGCGAACAGCACGATCGTCGCCAACGGCAACGAGATCAAGGTGATCTACGCCAACGACCCGTCCGAGGTCGACTACACGGCGTACGGCATCAAGGACGCGATCCTCGTCGACAACACCGGCAAGTGGCGCGACCGCGAGGGCCTCTCCAAGCACCTGCGCCCGGGCATCGACAAGGTCGTCCTGACCGCCCCCGGCAAGGGCGACGTCCCGAACATCGTGCACGGCGTCAACCACGACACGATCAAGCCGGACGAGCAGATCCTGTCCTGCGCCTCCTGCACCACCAACGCGATCGTCCCGCCGCTCAAGGCGATGGCGGACGAGTACGGCGTCGTGCGCGGCCACGTGGAGACCGTCCACTCGTTCACCAACGACCAGAACCTGCTGGACAACTACCACAAGGCCGACCGCCGTGGTCGTTCCGCGCCGCTCAACATGGTCATCACCGAGACCGGCGCCGCCTCCGCCGTCGCGAAGGCGCTGCCCGACCTCAAGGCCCCGATCACCGGCAGCTCGATCCGGGTGCCCGTGCCGGACGTCTCGATCGCCATCCTCAGCCTGCGCCTGGGCCGTGAGACCACCCGCGAAGAGGTCCTCGACCACCTGCGCGACGTGTCGCTGCACTCGCCGCTGAAGCGTCAGATCGACTTCACGACGGCGCCCGACGCGGTGTCGATGGACTTCGTCGGCTCGCGCCACGCCTCGATCGTCGACGCGGGCGCCACCAAGGTCGACGGCGACAACGCGATCCTCTACCTCTGGTACGACAACGAGTTCGGCTACTCGTGCCAGGTCATCCGAGTCGTCCAGTACGTCTCCGGGGTGGAGTACCCGACGTACCCGGTGCCGGTGGCCTGACCCCCGCACATCAGGCCCTATGGAGATGCCCCGCACGGGAACGTGCGGGGCATCTCCATAGGGCGTGCCTACTGCTCAGCGCGTGTCTCCTGCTCCGCGACGACCCGGAACGAGAGCCCCGCCGCCCGCAGCCTGGTGATCAGCGCGTCGCCCATCGCCACGGCCGTGGTGACCTGCCCCGCCGTCGGCGGCAGGGAGTCGAGGGCGAGGCACAGCGCCGACTCGCCCAGCATCCGCGCGGTCTCGTCGTACCCGGGGTCGCCGCCCGAGACCTCGGTGAACACCCGCTTCCCGCCGCCCTCGCCGACGAACCTGACCGAGAACCACGACGAGGCCCGCCGCGTCTCGCTCGGCCCGTCGCCCGGCTTCAGGCGCGCGGACAGCCACCGCCGTGCGGGCGGCAGTTGTGCCACCGCGAGGAGGCCGCCGAGGGCCACGGGGGCGCCAAGGGCGACCGGCAGCGTCTTCACGGCCGCGTAGTGCCGGTAGCGGAAGTCCGGCCCGTACCGGTCGAGGGCGCGCGCCGAGCGCTGCACCACCTGCGGGTCGATCGTCGGCAGGGGAAGGGCCCACGCGCCGATCGCGCCCGCGTACCGGGGCGCGCCCGGCGGCGCGTACGCCTTGCGGTCCACCGAACGCGGCTCGTGCCGTCGGCGGTCCTTCGCGGCGGCCAGCATCTGCGGACCCCGCCCGAACTGGTTGAGCGCGGAGGCGAAGGTGCCGCCGGAGAACCGCGCGCCCACCCGGACGAACCCGTCCACGCGCAGCGGCACCCCTTCGGGCAGCTGCTGCACGGTGAAGTAGGCCCCCAGGTCGTGCGGGACCGAGTCGAAGCCGCAGGAGTGCACGAGCCGCGCGCCGGTCTCCCGCGCGCGGGCGTCGTGCTTCACGTACATGAGGTCGACGAACTCCGGCTCACCCGTCAGGTCCACGTAGTCCGTGCCCGCCTCGGCGCACGCCGCGACGAGATCCTGTCCGTACGTCAGGTACGGCCCGACGGTCGAGGCGACCACGCGCGCGTGGGTGGCCATGTCCCGCAGGGAGGCGGGGTCCGCCACGTCGGCGCGGACCAGGGGGAGTTCGGCGCACGCCGGATTGATCGCGGAAAGCCGCTTCCGCAGCTCTGCCAGCTTCGTGGTGTCGCGCCCGGCGATGGCCCACCGCACCCCTTCGGGGGCGTGGGCGGCGAGATGCTCGGCGGTGAGCACTCCCACGAAACCCGTCGCTCCGAAGAGCACGATGTCGTATGCGCGTTCGCTGTCCTTGCTGATGCGACCGGTCATGGCACCTCTCCGTCGTGGGCCCCGTGCTGTTGTGGGTGGCCGAGGCTAGCGTGAGCGGCGGACGCCGATTCCAGGAGGTGACCGCGACCTGGCGCGTTCACGCCCCGGGGGCCGTCCGCACCGTGATGCCGTGCCGTTCCAGGAGCGCCGCCGTGACCCCGTCCCCCGACACGAGCCTGCCGCCGAACGACCCGTCGTACACCGCCCCGCGGCCGCACGAAGGGCTGCGCGGCATCAGGAGCGCCTCCGTGCACCCGCCGTGGCGCGCGGCGGCCAGTGCGCGCTGTGCGCCGTCCACGAACTGCGCCGTCACGTCGCGCCCGGTGTCCTCGACCACCCGGGCCGTGCCGTCCAGGACGTCGTGGCCGTCGCCGCCGACGAGCTCGGCCGGGCGGCGCGGCGTCGGCAGGCCTCCCGCGGCCTCGGGGCAGAACGACACGACCGCGCGGCCCGCCACCGCTTCGTCGAGCTCGGGTGAGGCCTTGTCGCGGCCGTCGTAGCGGCACGGGACTCCCCGCAGACATGCGCTGACCAGTACGGAATCCATGCACTCAGGCTAGGCGCCGCACGGGTCCCGTGGTCGGGCGGGCCAGAATTGGCTAAGCGCTTGCTCGTCAGGGGCTTGTGCGCGGTGGAACACGTTCTTAGCATCACTGGTGTTACATCAGTTGTGTCACAGTGCTGGGGGCTCAATGACAGTGCCGGGCAAGGGCGTTCACGGACCGCTCGCCGGAGTGCGCGTGGTGGAGCTGGCGGGCATCGGGCCCGGCCCGTTCGCCGCCATGCTGCTGGCCGATCTCGGCGCCGACGTCGTGCGCGTCGACCGGCCGGACGGCGGCGGCCTCGCGATCAACCCCGAGTACGACGTGACCAACCGCAACAAACGCTCCGTCGTCATCGACCTCAAGGCGGACGACGGCGCGGCCCGCGCCCTCGACCTGGTCGAGCGCGCCGACGTCCTCATCGAGGGCTACCGGCCGGGCGTGGCCGAGCGTCTAGGAGTCGGCCCCGACGACTGCCGCGCCCGCAATCCGAAGCTGGTCTACGGCCGGATGACCGGCTGGGGTCAGGAAGGACCGCTCGCCCTGAGCGCCGGACACGACATCGCGTACATCGCGATCACCGGCACCCTCGGCATGATCGGCAACCCCGACGAGCCGCCCGCGATCCCCGCGAACCTCGTGGGCGACTACGCGGGCGGCTCGCTCTATCTCGTCGTCGGCATCCTCGCCGCGCTGCACCACGCGCGCGAGCACGGCGAGGGGCAGGTGGTGGACGCCGCCATCGTCGACGGCGCGGCCCACCTCTCCACGATGATCCACGGCATGCTCGCGGCCGGTGGCTGGCAGGACCGCCGCGGCGCCAACCTCCTCGACGGCGGCTGTCCGTTCTACGGCACGTACGAGACCGCGGACGGCGGCTACATGGCCGTCGGCTCCCTGGAGCAGCAGTTCTACGACGAGTTCATCGCCCTGCTCGGCCTCACCGACGACGCGCCCGCCCGCAAGGACCTGGCCCGCTGGGGCGAGCTGCGCGACGCCGTCGCCGCCCGCTTCAAGGAACGTACGCGCGACGAGTGGACGGCCGTATTCGAGGGCTCAGACGCGTGCGTGGCGCCCGTGCTGTCCCTGCGCGAGGCGCCAGAACACCCGCACCTCGCGGCCCGCGGCACCTTCACCGACCACGGCGGCATCACCCAGCCCGCCCCCGCACCCCGCTTCTCCGCGACCCCGACCCAGGTCCGCAGCGGCCCCGCACAGCCCGGCGCCGACACCGCCGACGTGGCCCACGACTGGGACGTACCGGCCCTCGCGCGCCCCTCGACCGAAGAGGAAGACCACTGATGCGGATCTCGGCACCGCTCGCCTACGCGGGCGACCCGCGCGAAGCGGCCGACAGCGTCGCGGCCCTGGAGTCCGCGGGCCTGGACGCCGTGTGGGTCGCGGAGGCGTACGGCTTCGACTCGCCCACGATCATGGGCTATCTGGCGGCGCGCACCGAGCGCATGAAGATCGGCGCCGCCATCCTCAACGTCTACTCCCGTACCCCCGCCCTCATCGCCCAGACCGCCGCGGGACTCGACGCGGTCTCCGGCGGGCGTGCGATCATCGGGCTCGGCGCCTCGGGCCCGCAGGTCGTCGAGGGCTGGCACGGCAAGGCGTACGACAAGCCGCTCGGCCGCACCCGCGAGGCCATCGAGCTGACCCGCCGCATCCTGCGCCGCGAAGTCATCGACCACCACGGCATCACGGACATGCCGCTGCCTCCGGAGAAGGGCGGCAGGCTCGGCAAGCCCCTGAAGATCCTCACCAGGCCGGTGCGCCCCGAAGTCCCGCTGTACGTCGCCTCCCTGGGCCCCGCCAACGTCCGCATGACCGCCGAGATCGCCGACGGCTGGCTGCCCACCCTCTTCCTGCCGGAAAAGGCCCACCAGGTGTGGGGCGCCTCGCTCGCCGCGGGCAAGGAGAAGCGCGATCCGGCCCTCGCACCGCTGGAGACCGTCGCCGGGGGACTGCTCGCCATCGGCGACGACGCGGCGGCCGTGCGCGACCTCGCCCGCCCGCAGATCGCCCTCTACGTAGGCGGCATGGGCGCCAAGGGGAAGAACTTCTACAACGACCTCGCGGTCGCGTACGGCTACGAGAAAGAGGCCGCACGCATCCAGGAGCTCTACCTGGCCGGGAAGAAGAAGGAAGCCGAAGCGGCCGTCCCCGACGAGTTCTGCGAGCTCATGTCGCTGTGCGGGCCCGAGGGTTACGTACGCGAGCGCGTCGAGGCCTTCCGCGAGGCGGGCGTCACCATGCTCAACGTCATCCCGGTCGGCCCCGAACCCGCCAAGTCGATCGCAACCGTCAAGGGCTGGCTCTGACCGGGCTCGCAGCTTCTCTCACAGGGCTCCAGGAGGCCACGTACAGATGAAACGGCAGATCTTCGCCGCCGAGCACGACGCGTTCCGCGAGACCGTCCGCACCTTCCTCGCCAAGGAGGTGCTCCCGCACTACGAGCAGTGGGAGAAGGACGGCATCGTCTCCCGCGAGGCCTGGCTCGCGGCAGGCAAGCAGGGGCTGCTCGGCCTCGCCGTCCCTGAGGAGTACGGAGGCGGCGGCAATGACGACTTCCGCTACTCCGCGGTCCTCGCCGAGGAGTTCACCCGCGCGGGCGCCGCCGGACTCGCGCTCGGCCTGCACAACGACATCATCGGCCCCTACCTGACCTCCCTCGCCACCGACGAGCAGAAGCGGCGCTGGCTGCCCGGCTTCTGCAGCGGCGAGATCATCACGGCCATCGCGATGACCGAGCCCGGCGCGGGCTCCGACCTCCAGGGCATCCGCACCACCGCCGAGGACCGCGGCGACCACTGGGTGCTCAACGGCTCCAAGACGTTCATCTCGAACGGCATCCTCGCCGACCTCGTCGTGGTCGTCGCCAAGACGTCCCCCGAAGGGGGCGCCCACGGCCTGTCCCTCCTTGTCGTCGAGCGGGGCGCGGAGGGCTTCGAGCGGGGCCGCAACCTCGACAAGATCGGCCAGAAGTCCCAGGACACCGCCGAGCTCTTCTTCAACGACGTACGCGTCCCCAAGGAGAACCTGCTCGGCGAGCTGAACGGCGCCTTCATCCACCTGATGACGAACCTCGCGCAGGAGCGCATGGGCATAGCCGTCGCCGGGATCGCCGCCGCCGAGCACCTCCTGGACATCACGACGACGTACGTGAAGGAGCGCGAGGCCTTCGGGCGCCCGCTCGCCAAGCTCCAGCACATCCGCTTCGAGATCGCCGAGATGGCCACCGAGTGCGCCGTCACCCGTACGTTCCTCGACCGGTGCATCGTCGATCACTCGAACGGGGAACTCGACGCCGTGCATGCGTCGATGGCGAAGTGGTGGGCCACCGAACTGCAGAAACGCGTCGCCGACCGCTGTCTGCAACTGCACGGCGGCTATGGCTACATGACGGAGTACCGCGTCGCCAAGGCCTTCACCGACGGACGCATCCAGACCATCTACGGCGGCACGACCGAGATCATGAAGGAGATCATCGGCCGTTCCCTCCTTGGCTGACCCCCGGCCTCCCGGACCCCTCACCCTTCCGGACACCACACCCTCCCGGACACCCCCGAAAGGCTCACGCGTGACCACCGAAGCGTACGTATACGACGCGATCCGCACCCCGCGCGGACGCGGCAAGGCCAATGGCGCCCTGCACGGGACCAAGCCCATCGACCTCGTCGTCGGCCTGATCCACGAGATCCAGGCCCGCTTCCCCGACCTCGACCCGGCCGCCATCGACGACATCGTCCTCGGCGTGGTGGGCCCGGTCGGCGACCAGGGCTCCGACATCGCGCGGATCGCGGCCATCGCCGCCGGGCTGCCCGACACGGTCGCCGGTGTCCAGGAGAACCGCTTCTGTGCCTCCGGCCTCGAAGCGGTCAACCTCGCCGCGATGAAGGTCCGCTCGGGCTGGGAGGACCTGGTGCTCGCGGGCGGCGTCGAATCCATGTCGCGCGTTCCGATGGCCTCCGACGGCGGCGCCTGGTTCGCCGACCCGATGACCAACTTCGAGACCGACTTCGCGCCGCAGGGCATCGGCGCCGACCTGATCGCCACCGTCGAGGGCTTCTCGCGGCGCGACGTCGACGAGTACGCGGCCCTTTCGCAGGAGCGCGCCGCCGCGGCCTGGAAGGACGGCCGCTTCGCGAGGTCCGTCGTGCCGGTCAAGGACCGCAACGGCCTCGTCGTCCTCGACCACGACGAGCACCTGCGCCCCGGCACCACCGCCGACTCCCTCGCCAGGCTGAAGCCGTCCTTCAAGGACATCGGCGACCTGGGCGGCTTCGACGCGGTCGCGCTGCAGAAGTACCACTGGATCGAGCAGATCGACCACGTCCACCACGCGGGCAACTCCTCCGGCATCGTCGACGGCGCCTCGCTGGTCGCCGTCGGCACGAAGGAGGTCGGCGAGCGCTACGGTCTCACCCCGCGCGCGCGGATCGTCTCCGCGGCCGTGTCGGGCTCCGACCCGCTCATCATGCTCACCGGGCCCGCGCCCGCGACGCGCAAGGCGCTCGCCAAGGCGGGTCTCACCATCGACGACATCGACCTCGTCGAGATCAACGAGGCGTTCGCCGCGGTCGTGCTGCGCTTCGTCAAGGACATGGGTCTTTCCCTGGACAAGGTGAACGTCAACGGCGGCGCGATCGCTCTCGGTCACCCGCTGGGGGCGACCGGGGCGATGATCCTGGGCACGCTCGTGGACGAGCTGGAGCGGCGGGACCTCCGGTACGGGTTGGCCACGTTGTGCGTGGGCGGCGGGATGGGCATCGCCACGATCGTCGAACGGCTGTAGCGCCGTAGGGCTCGGCGACATCTGCCGACTGCGGGCCGGTGGTCCGTCCTCGCGCAGTTCCCCGCGCCCCTGAGGCAGCGGCTTCGCCGCGCCTCATGAAGGCGCACGGAGTGCGCCTTTCAGGGGCGCGGGGAACTGCGCGACCAGCCCCCACCGGCGGTCAGTCGGCCACGATCCTCCGCCGCCCTCCCCGGATACCGCCCGACATCAGACTTCACGGAGAAGAAGACATGACCGAGAGCACCACCATCCGCTGGGAACAGGACGACACCGGCGTCGTCACCCTCGTCCTGGACGACCCCAACCAGTCCGCGAACACCATGAACCAGGCGTTCAAGGAGTCCATCGCGGCGATCGCCGACCGCGCGGAGGCCGCCGTCCAGGCCGACAAGGACGCCATCCGCGGGTTCATCTACACCTCCGCCAAGAAGACCTTCTTCGCGGGCGGCGACCTCAAGGACATGATCAAGGTCGGCCCGGAGAACGCCCAGGAGGCGTTCGACGCGGGCACCGCCATCAAGAACTCGCTGCGCCGCATCGAGACCCTGGGCAAGCCCGTCGTCGCCGCGATCAACGGCGCGGCCCTCGGCGGCGGTTACGAGATCGCCCTCGCCTCGCACCACCGCGTCGCCCTCGACGTCTCCGGCTCCAAGATCGGCCTGCCCGAGGTCACCCTCGGCCTGCTCCCCGCGGGCGGCGGCGTCACCCGCACCGTGCGCCTCATGGGCATCACCGACGCGCTCCTGAAGGTGCTGCTCCAGGGCACCCAGTACAACCCGAAGCGCGCCCTGGAGAACGGCCTCGTCCACGAAGTGGCCGCCACGCGCGAGGAGATGCTGGAGAAGGCCCGCGCCTTCATCGACGCCAACCCCGAGTCGCAGCAGCCCTGGGACAAGCCCGGCTACCGCATCCCCGGCGGCACCCCGGCCAACCCGAAGTTCGCGGCGAACCTGCCCGCCTTCCCCGCCAACCTCAAGAAGCAGACGGCGGGCGCCAACTACCCGGCCCCGCGCAACATCCTCGCGGCGGCCGTCGAGGGGTCCCAGGTCGACTTCGAGACCGCGCTGACCATCGAGGCCCGGTACTTCACCGAGCTGGTCACCGGCCAGGTCGCCAAGAACATGATCCAGGCGTTCTTCTTCGACCTCCAGGCCGTCAACTCCGGCGCCAACCGCCCCAAGGGCATCGAGCCGCGCCAGGTCCGCAAGGTCGCCGTGCTCGGCGCCGGGATGATGGGCGCGGGCATCGCGTACTCGTGTGCCCGCGCGGGCATCGAGGTCGTCCTGAAGGACGTGTCGGCCGAGGCGGCGCGGAAGGGCAAGGGCTACTCCGAGAAGCTCTGCGACAAGGCCGTGGCCAAGGGGCGTACGAGCCGGGAGAAGGCGGACGCGCTGCTCGCCCGCATCACACCGGCCGCGGACCCGCAGGCCCTCGCGGGCTGCGACGCCGTGATCGAGGCGGTCTTCGAGGACACCTCGCTCAAGCACAAGGTGTTCCAGGAGATCCAGGACGTCATCGAGCCGGACGCGCTGCTCTGCTCCAACACCTCGACCCTGCCGATCACCACGCTGGCGGAGGGCGTCTCCCGGCCCGTCGACTTCATCGGCCTGCACTTCTTCTCACCCGTCGACAAGATGCCGCTCGTCGAGATCATCAAGGGCGAGCGGACCGGCGACGAGGCGCTGGCCCGCGCCTTCGACCTGGTGCGCCAGATCAACAAGACGCCGATCGTCGTCAACGACTCGCGCGGCTTCTTCACCTCGCGCGTCATCGGGCACTTCATCAACGAAGGCGTCGCGATGGTCGGCGAGGGCATCGAGCCCGCGTCCGTCGAACAGGCCGCGGCCCAGGCCGGATACCCGGCGAAGGTCCTCTCGCTCATGGACGAGCTGACCCTCACCCTGCCCCGCAAGATCCGCAACGAGACCAAGCGGGCCGTCGAGGCGGAGGGCGGCACCTGGGCGGGCCACCCCTCGGACACCGTCATCGACCGCATGGTCGACGAGTTCGAGCGCCCCGGCAGGAGCGGGGGAGCGGGCTTCTACGAGTACGTGGACGGCAAGCGCGCCGGGCTCTGGCCGGGGCTGCGCGAGCACTTCACCAAGCCGGGGCACGAGATCCCGTTCAAGGACATGCAGGAGCGGATGCTCTTCTCCGAGGCGCTCGACACCGTGCGCCTGGTGGAGGAGGGCGTCCTGACCTCGGTCGCCGACGCCAACATCGGCTCCATCCTCGGCATCGGCTTCCCGGGCTGGACGGGCGGCGTGCTGCAGTACATCAACGGCTACGAAGGCGGCCTGCCCGGCTTCGTCGCACGCGCGCGTGAACTCGCCGAGCGCTACGGAGACCGGTTCGCGCCGCCCGCGCTGCTGGTCGAAAAGGCGGAGAGCGGCGAGAAGTTCAGCGACGGCTGATCCCGCCGGGTGCCTCCGGTTCTGCCTGGTCAGGGGTGGAACCGGAGGCATGGTTGTCGCGTCGTATGCTGTCGTACGTCATGATCACGACAACTGAAGGGTGACCGCTGTGCGGTTCACGACCGGGGGAACGACGCGTGCGGTCGGCGTCGGAGTGCTGGTCCTCTCGCTGGCCCTGACCGGCTGCGGAGGCAAGAAGAACAAGAAGAAGCACAAGCGGGGATCCTCCTCCTCGCACAGCCGGACCGTCGGCGGCGCCACGGGCGGCAAGGGCACCGGTACCGGGTCGCTGAGCGCCGCGCGCCGGGCCCAGGAGATCCTGCCGCCCCTCGACACGATGCCCGCCGCCCTGCGCCACGTCGGCACGGAACTGCACACCCGGGCCAAGGCCCCCTCCCTGTGCAAGGACCCGGGCGGCAAGTGCAAGGGAGCCGTCGCCAACGGCCGGGTGGGGTACCTCACCGCGAACAAGGCCGAGGGCGCGAGCTACGACCTGATCGCGTACCGGAACACCCGTGCCGCCGAGCGGGCCTTCGCCTCCTGGGAGAGCTACGTGCAGCACAGCAAGCGCGAGGTCGCGGCCCTCGACGGCGCTCCGCAGGGCGACGAGAGCACCGTCTACGCGTACAAGTCGTCCGCGAAGCAGAACACCGTCACGATGGTCATCCGCCAGGGCGAGTACATCGGCACGCTCGACCTGCGGGACACCGCGGGCCGGGCGGCCGGACGGAAGGACCTGGCAGCCCTGTCCGAGGTCTACGCCGAGCGCCTTGCGCAGGCCACGCGGGACGAGACGCCGAGCGCGACGGCGGTCCACGTCAAGGTGTGACGGAGGCTGGTGGGGGAGTGGCCGGTGGGGGAGTGGCCCGTGGGGAAGGGCTCAGCCTTCCTTGAGCCACTCCCGCAGCTCCTCCTTGAGGGAGCGCTGGAACGCGGTCACCAGCGCCTGCACCACCATCGGCTGCATGTGCGCCGAGAGCGACCGCATCGCCGCCACGTGCTCGGGGTCCGACTCGCGCTCGCGGTAGGGCCCCCAGACCTCGTCGCGGAAGAGCCGGGACAGCTCGTGCGCGGCTGAGCGCGTGTGCTCCATCAGGACCGTGCGCGCCGCCAGGATCGTCTCGTGCGCGATGGGTACGTCCAGGAGCTGCACGCCCAGGCGCAGCAGGCCCGGGTCCACGCGGTACGTCCCCGGGGTCTGGGTCCTTGCGACCACGCCCATCGCCGCGAGCCGGTCCAGGTCCTCGTCGCCGAGCGGGCGGCCCGCCCTGCGTTCGAGCTCGGCTCGCGGGGCGTCCTCCGCCGAGTCGGGCGCCCACGACGCCACCAGGGCGCGGTGGATGGCCAGGTCGTGCGCGCTCAGGTCGGCGGGCAGCTGCTCCAGATACCGCTCGATCGCGGCGAGCGTCATGCCCTGGTGCTGCAACTCCTCGATGAGCGCGAGCCGGGACAGGTGCTCCTGGCCGTAGTGGCCGACGCGGCGCGGGCCGATCACCGGTGGTGGCAGCAGTCCCTTGGTGCTGTAGAAGCGGATGGTGCGGACCGTCACCCCCGCGCGCGCGGCGAGTTCGTCGACCGTGAGCGTCGGCTCCTCGGCCTCGGTCGTGACGCCCTCGGTGTCGGTCGTCATTGGCGGCGCCATCCCTCCCCGGTCGGCTCGGGGGACGTCTCCCCGCTTCGTGCGTCAATCCGGTGCAACAGTATTGCTGGCACACCAGTGTTGTGAAACCCTCCGGCCCAATCGATGGCACCAGGAGGCGGTCATGACCACGATCCTGCGACTCCCCGGGGACCCCGCCGACATCACGCTCCCCGCCCTGCTGCTCCGCAATGCCGAGGACCACGGAGAACTTCCGGCGCTCTCCTGGCGCGTGGGGGAGGAGTGGTCGACGCTCACCTGGCGCGAGGCGCGGCGCAAGGTCGCGGTCCTCGCCGCCGGTTACGCCGCGCTCGGCGTCGAGCGCGGCGGACACGTCCTGATGATGATGAACAACCGCCCCGAGCACTGGCTGAGCGACCTCGCCCTGGTGCACCTCGGCGCCGTCCCCGTCACCGTGTACGCCACCGCGGCCCCCGAGCAGGTCGCGCACATCGTCCGGCACAGCAGGGCCCGCTTCGCGATCGTCGAGGGCGCCCGCGAACTGCCGCGCTGGGAGCCCCTCCTGGCGGACCACACCGCCCCGCTGGAACGCCTCGTCGTCGTGGAGGCCGCCGAGGCGGGCGAGCACCGCACGTACGGCTCCCTGCACGCCACCGGCAGCCGCCTCTTCGACCCCGACGCCTTCGAGAAGGCCTGGCGCGAGGACCGCCCGACCGACGCCCTCACCGTCGTCTACACCTCGGGCACCACGGGCGACCCCAAAGGCGTCCGCCTCACCCACCGGAACCTGCTCCTCGGCGGCATCGCCCTGGACGGCGTCATCGAGTTCCCCGAGCACGTCGGACACATCTGCTACCTGCCCTTCGCGCACATCGCGGAGCGCCTGCTCGGCATCTACCTGCCGGTGCTGCGCGCGGGGCACGTCTACCTGTGCGCCGACCCCGCGCAGGTGGCCGCCACCGCGCGCGAGCTGCATCCGGTCCAGTTCTTCGGCGTCCCGCGCGTGTGGGAGAAGCTCGCCGCTTCCGTACGGGCGGCGCTCGCCGGGCTGCCCGAGGAGCGGCGCCGGGTCATCGAGGCCGCCAACGAGACGGCACGCGCGCACGTCGCCTGCCGGGAGCGGGGCGAGGAGCCCCCGGCGGAACTGCAGGATGCGTACGAGCGGGCCCGGCGGGAAGTCCTCGATCCGCTGCTCGCACTGGCCGGATTCGACCGGCTCGTGTGGACGGCGAGTGCCTCCGCGCCGATGCCGCTGGACGTGTCCCGCTTCTGGGCCGGATTCGGGCTCGTGATCATGGACGCGTGGGGGCTCACCGAGACCTCCGGCGTGGTCACGACGAACAGCCCCGCCGGATTCCGGCTCGGCTCGGTCGGCCGCCCCCTGGAGGGTCTCGACGTACGCATCGCGGAGGACGGCGAGATCCTCGTGCGCGGCGCCACCGTCTTCGACGGCTATCTGCGGCCCGACGGAGGCCTTGACGACGCCCGCGACACGGAGGGCTGGTTCGCCACGGGGGACATCGGGCGGCTCGACGAGGACGGCTACCTCTGGCTCACCGACCGCAAGAAGGAAATGATCGTGACGTCGACGGGCAAGAACGTCTCGCCCGCCCTCGTCGAGAACACGCTCAAGGAGCACCCGCTGATAGGGCAGGCCCTCGTCCACGGGGACGGCCGCTCCTATCTCGTGGCGCTGCTCGTCCTGGACCAGGAGATGGCCCCGGCCTGGGCCGTCGCGCGCGGTATTGAGGGGGATCCGGCCACCCACGAGGCCGTGCTTGCGGAGGTGGCCCGCGCGGTCGAGGCCGCCAACGCGCGCCTGAACCGCACCGAGCAGATCAAGCGCTACCGGCTGCTCACCGAGGAATGGGGACCGGAGACCGGCGAGCTGACGCCGTCCCTCAAGCTGCGCCGCAGGGTGATCCGTGACAAGTACATGCAGGTCATCGAGGGTCTGTACACCCCTTGACCACCATGTGAGAAGTCCCGCTATGTGACGTGCGCCACCGCGTGGGGGCGATCTCTGGGGGAAGGTGTCCCGTCGGTCCGCGCGCGTCAGGGGTGCGCGGGCCGGAGCACATCCGGACCCCGGAGCTCTTCCGGGCACCAGAGAGTAGATCCACCACGTGAGCAAGGAAGCCGTAGATTCGGCCACCCTGGACGCACCCGGCACGGATGCGACCCAGGCCCCCGCGGACGCGGGAGACGCCGGATACAGCAAGGACCTCAAGGCCCGTCACGTCAACATGATCGCGATCGGTGGCGCGATCGGCACCGGCCTCTTCCTGGGGGCGGGCGGCCGCCTCCACTCGGCGGGCCCCGCGCTCGCCCTTGCCTACCTCGTGTGCGGCATCTTCGCGTTCTTCGTCGTCAGGGCGCTCGGCGAGATGGTCCTCTACCGGCCCTCGTCCGGTTCGTTCGTCTCGTACGCGCGTGAGTTCCTCGGCGAGAAGGGCGCGTTCTTCGCCGGTTGGATGTACTTCCTCAACTGGTCGACCACCTGTATCGCGGACATCACGGCGATCGCGCTCTACACGCACTACTGGAGCTTCTTCACCGACATACCCCAGTGGGTGCTGGCGCTGATCGCCCTCGCGATCGTGCTCGCGGTGAACCTCGTCTCGGTGAAGTACTTCGGCGAGATGGAGTTCTGGTTCTCGATCATCAAGGTGGCCGCGCTGAGCGCCTTCATGATCATTGGTATCTGGCTGCTCGCCAGCCAGCACAAGGTGGGCGGCGAGACGCCCGGTCTCAACATGATCACCGACCACGGCGGCCTCATGCCGAACGGCCTGATGCCGGTCGTGATCGTCATGCAGGGCGTCGTCTTCGCGTACGCCTCCCTCGAACTGGTCGGCGTCGCGGCGGGCGAGACCAAGGACCCGCACAAGATCGTCCCGCGCGCGGTGAACTCGATCATGTGGCGCGTCGGCCTCTTCTACGTCGGCTCCGTGGTGCTGCTCGCGCTGCTGCTGCCCGGCGTGATGTACACGGCCGACCAGAGCCCGTTCGTGACGGTCCTCTCCAAGATCGGCGTACCGGCCGCGGGCGACGTCATGAACTTCGTGGTCCTCACCGCCGCCATGTCCTCGCTCAACTCCGGCCTGTACTCCACCGGCCGCATCCTGCGCTCCATGGCGATGTCGGGCTCCGCCCCGAAGTTCACCGCCAAGATGAACCGCAACCAGGTCCCCTACGGCGGCATCCTGCTCACCGCCTCCCTCGGAGTCGTCGGCGTCGGCCTCAACAAGGTGGTCCCGGGCAAGGCCTTCGAGATCGTCCTGAACGTGGCCTCGCTCGGCATCATCGGCACCTGGATCACGATCATGGTCTGCCACCTCGCCTTCGTGCGCAGCGCGAAGCGCGGCGAGATCACCCGGCCGAAGTTCCAGCTCCCCTTCAGCGGTGTCACCGAGTACGTGACGATCGCCTTCCTGCTCGCCGTCCTCTGCCTGATGTGGAAGGACGCCGAGGTCGGCCGCAAGACGCTGTTCCTCATCCCGGTCGTGGGCCTGGCCCTGGTCGCGGGCTGGTTCGGCGTCCGGCGCAAGGTGGCGCGCGAGGCCCAGAGCCTCACGGGGCCGCAGGACCGTTAGTCCTGGGCTGTCAGTTGGTCCTGGGCTGTCAGTGGCAGCCCGTACGGTGGCGTCATGTCGGAGATCACGTATGTCCGGGGTGACGCCACCGCGCCGTTCGGCAAGGGCACCAAGCTGATCGCCCACGTCTGCAACGACCTCGGGGGCTGGGGGAAGGGCTTTGTGCTCGCGCTCTCGCGCCGCTGGCCCGAGCCGGAGAAGGCGTACCGCGCCTGGCACCGGCAGCGCGCGAAGAACGACTTCGGCCTGGGCGCCGTCCAGTTCGTCGACGTCGGCCGCGGCCTGTGGGTCGCCAACATGGTGGGGCAGCGGGGCATGCGCACCGGCAGCAAGGGCGTCCCCGTGCGGTACGAGGCGATCGACACGGCCCTCGCCGCCCTGGCGGACAAGGCCGAGGAGCTCGGCGCCTCCGTGCACATGCCGCGCATCGGCTGCGGGCTCGCGGGAGGCAAGTGGTCCCGCATCGAGCCGCTCATAGCCGGGCGCCTGGGGGCGCGCGGGATCGCGGTGACCGTGTACGACTTCGGGGGCTGAGGCGCCCCGCCGCCGACCAGGGCCGCACCCTCTCCGTACAACTGCCTTGCATGTGTGCGTTGTTGCGCACGGATGAGCGGGTAGAGCTCCGACATGCAGTTCATCCCCCTGGAACTCGGGCCGGTCAACCCGAGGGCCGAGGAGTTGGCGCTCGCCGCTGTCCTGTGCGGTGCGCTCTGGCTCCTTCTCGCACGATTCCTGCCCCGCGTCGCGCGCGCCCTCGCCCCCACGGAACCCCCTCCGCCCGGCAGTCGGAGAGCGAGGCCGTCGATGCTGCTCTCGGAGGCGCACGGGCGCGGGCGCCGGGAAGGCGGCGGCCCCGCGGCCACCGGGCAGGCCCGGGGGGAGGCGGAGCGCGCCGAGGCGGAGGCCGAGCTGCGCCGCCAGATCTCCGAGTGGGCGTCCGAGGTGGCGGGGCGCATCGCGGCCGACCCGCTCACCGGGCCTCCGGCGGGGCCGGGCGTCACACCGGGCGCCGCGTCGGGTGCCGCGTCGGGCATCGACCCCGGCACGGACCCGCGCACCGGCCGACACCCCGACCGACGCACCGACCCGCCGACGGGCCCCGGAAGCGATCCAACGGGTTCCGGCCGCTAGCCGTACGCATTCACGCCCTCGTCCGCCGACGGCACTGGCGGCCAGGACCCCGCGCCCGGAGACTCGCAGCCATGGACGTCATGGTCTCGGTCAAAGACGGCGAAGTGTGGTCGCACGACTCGGGTGAACCGAGCGGCACGGGCGGCGGAAGCCTCCCCCTGGTCCTTCTGCACCCGGGCGTGGGCGACTCCCGCATCTGGGACGGCATCCTGCCGCGCCTCACGGAGCGGCACCGCGTGATCCGCTACGACGCACGGGGGTACGGCAGGTCGCCCGCACCGACCGCTCCGTTCTCGCTGGTCGAGGACCTGATCGCCGTCCTGGACCACTACGGCGTGGGCCGGGCCGTCCTGGCGGCATCCAGCATGGGCGGCGCGACAGCGATCAGCCTGGCGCTCCGCGACCCCGCGCGGGTGGCGAGCCTCGCGCTGATCGTCCCGGGCGTCACGGGGGCCGAGGATCTCCTCCCGCCCGAGTTCATGGCCGAGGTCGGCCGCCGTGCCCAGGCGGGCGACGTGGACGGCATCGTGACGATGATGCGGCGCGTCTCCGCGGCGGCGGGCACCGGCGCCGACCCCGAGGTGACGGCGCTGCTCAAGGCGGTGGTCCCGGCGTGGTTCGCCGTACATCCGCACCACGTGCCGGACCCACCCGCCTACGACCGTCTCGGCGAGCTCGACGTCCCCTGCACCCTGGTCATCGGGGAGCGCGACCAGCTGGAGGTGGTCCGCGTGAACGAGGCGATGGCCCAGCGCATTCCGGGCTGCCGCGTGGTGCGGCTCGCGCACAGCGACCACTTCCCGACGGTGCGGGAACCGGACGCGGTCCTGGACGTCATCCTGGAGGCGTACGCCGAGGCCCGCTGAGAGGAGAAGCGCGCCACCGCGCCGCCGGGAACCAGCCCCGACGGCGCGGCGCATGAGACCGTCAGTGATCGTGCCCGTGGTCGTGCACGCCGTTCGTCGCCGCGATCTGCTTCCACGACTTCGGCTTGGCCGGAGCGGCCGCCGACCGGGCGATCCCGGCCTCGCGCACGGCGGGAGCCGCGGGGCGCGACGGCTGGTAGAGCCACGTGTCGAAGAGCTCCGCGAGCGGCTTGCCCGAGACCTTCTCCGCGTACTTCACGAAGTCGCTCACCTTGGCGTTGCCGTACGCGTTCTTCTGCGGCCACCCCTTGAGGATGGCGAAGAAGGTGTCGTCCCCGACCTCGTTGCGCAGGGCCTGCAGGGCCAGCGCGCCCCGGTCGTAGACCGCGCCGTGGAACTGGTTGTCCGGGCCCGGGTCACCCGGCTTGACCGTCCAGAACGGGTCGTCGGCGGGGTGCTGGGCGTACACGTAGTCCGCCAGCTCCTGCCCCGTGCCCTCGCCCTCCTTCTCCGACCACAGCCACTGGCTGTAGCGGGCGAAGCCCTCGTTGACCCAGATGTCCTTCCAGCCGTCCACGGAGACGCTGTCGCCGTACCACTGGTGGGCCAGCTCGTGGACCACGATGGAGGCGTTGGAGCCGTTCGCGAACGCGGAGGGGCTGTAGAAGGGCCGGGTCTGGGTCTCCAGGGCGTAGCTGCTCTTCACGTTCGGGACGTAGCCGCCGAGTGCGTTGAAGGGGTACTTGCCGTAGAGCGTCTCGAGCCACTCGGCGATCTCGGTGGTCCGCTCGATGCTGGCCCGCGCGGAGCCCGCGTTGTCGCCGAGGTCCTTGCTGTAGGCGTTGAGGACCGGAAGGCCGGACTCCGTCTTGTCGGTCGTGATGTCGAACTTGCCCACCGCGAGCGTGCTGAGATAGCTGGCCTGCGGCTTGTTGGAGCGCCAGTTGTAGCGGGTCCAGCCGAGCTTGGAACTCTGCGACTGCAGCACACCGTTGGAGATCGCCTGGGTGCCGTCCGGCACCGAGACCGACACGTCGTACGTCGCCTTGTCCAGCGGGTGGTCGTTGGACGGGAACCACCACACGGCGGCCTCCGGCTCCTGCGCCGCGACGCCGCCGTCGGGCGTGCGGTGCCAGGCCGTGTAGCCGTTGATCTTCAGCTCGGACGGCTTGCCCGAGTACCGCACGACGACGGTGATCGGCGTGCCCTTGGGCAGCCCGGCCGACGGCGTGATCTCCAGCTCCTGGTCGCCGGTCTTCGCGAACTTCGCCTTCTTGCCGTTGACCCGCACCTCGGAGACCTTGAGGCCGAAGTCGAGGTTGAAGCGCGAGAGGTCCTGCGTGGTGCGGGCGTTGAGCGTCGCCGTGCCTTCGAGCAGGTCGGTCTTGGGCTGGTACTTCAGCCGCAGGTCGTAGTGCGAGACGTCGTATCCGCCGTTGCCGCTCGCCGGGTAATAGGGGTCGCCGATGCCCGGGGCCCCGGGGGAGAAGTCCGCTGCCGATGCCGGGATCGCCAGCAGGAGAGAGGCCGCGAGAGCGCCCGGGGCGATGAGTCTGCGGTGCACAAGAGCTCCAAGTCGTAGGGGCACAACATCTTTTCGTCTTGAACGTGGAGCCTATTCAGCCCCTTCCGCATGCGTCATGTCCATGGCCCCATACGTCACACGATTGCCATTCGGCCGACATGTGCCTGGATGTCCCATGCACCTGTCGCTGCTGCGTGCGGCCCTCTGTCGCACAGGAGTTCACCGGTGTAGCTTCCGCGCCATGCCGATACGTGCGCGACGCACCCGCATCCTGTGGAGAACACTGCTGACGGCGGCCCTCGCCGCCCTGATCGCCACCCTCATGTCCCCGGTCGCAGCGCAGGGGGCCGCCCCGGCCCCGCGCACACCGGGCGAGAGCAGACCCGTGTACTCGTACGAGGACGCGATACGCGAATCCGTATGGGTCGACATCGGGATCGACGGCGACGCGGACGGCAAGGCCGACCGCGTCGCCGTCGACATAGTCAGACCCCGTGAACTCGACCGCACGGGCCGCCGGATACCCGTGATCATGGACGCGAGCCCGTACTACTCCTGCTGCGGACGCGGCAACGAGAGCCAGCTGAAGACGTACGACGAGAACGGCGACCCGGTCCAGCTCCCGCTGTACTACGACAACTACTTCGTGCCCCGCGGCTACGGCTACGTCGCCGTGGACCTCGCGGGCACGAACCGCTCCGACGGCTGCGTCGACGTCGGCGGCCGCTCCGACGTCCGCTCCGCCAAGGCCGTCGTCGACTGGCTGAACGGCCGCGCCCACGGCTACACCAGCCGCACCGGCGGCGAGCGCACGAAGGCCACCTGGACCAACGGCGCCACCGGAATGATCGGCAAGAGCTACGACGGGACCGTCGCGCAGGGCGTGGCCGCCACCGGAGTGCGCGGCCTCAAGACCATCGTCCCGATCGGCGCGATCTCCTCCTGGTACGACTACTACTTCGCCAAGGGCGCCCCGCTCTACGGCAGCGGCCCCGACCGGCTGGCGAACCTCGTGGAGAGTCCCGAGGCCCGCGCCCGCTGCGGCGCCGTGCAGCAGCGCCTGGTCGACGGGGCACCCCGCTCCGGCGACTGGACCCCGCTGTGGAGCGAGCGCGACCACGTCCCGGACGCCGACAAGGTGCGCGCCAGCGTCTTCGTCGTCCACGGCATGCAGGACCTCAACGTCCGCACCAAGCACTTCGGCCAGTGGTGGGACGCGCTCGCCGAGAACGGCGTCGACCGCAAGATCTGGCTCAGCCAGACCGGCCACGTCGACCCGTTCGACTTCCGCCGCGC
This sequence comes from Streptomyces sp. NPDC042371, assembly GCF_056437465.1. Lineage (NCBI taxonomy): Bacteria > Bacillati > Actinomycetota > Actinomycetes > Kitasatosporales > Streptomycetaceae > Streptomyces > Streptomyces sp. NPDC042371. The sequence goes on from NZ_JBWKAP010000004.1 coordinate 407,516, forward strand.
CGACTGGGTCCGCACCCTGCACCGCTGGTTCGATCATGAACTCCTCGGCTACGACAACGGAGTCGACCGCGAGCCGATGGCCGACATCGAGCGCGCCCCGGACCGCTGGAGCACCGACCGCGTCTGGCCGCCACGCGGCACCCGCGCCGTCCAGCTCCGCCCCGCCAAGGGCACGGCGCCGGGCGTCGGCACCCTCGGCATCCGGCCCGGCAAGGGCACCGAGACGTTCACCGACGACCCGCGCCTGAGCGAGACGGCCTGGGCCGAGCAGATCGACACATCGACACCGGGCAAGGCGGGCTTCACCAGCAAACCGCTCGCCCGTGACCTCAGGCTGTCCGGCTCCTCGACGGTGACCGTCACCGCGACCCCGACGACCCGCACCGCGCACCTCTCCGCGGTCCTCGTCGACCTGGGCCCCGACACCATCCGGGACTACGCCGCCACGGGCGAGGGCATCACCACCCTTCCCGAACGCACGTGCTGGGGAGCGAGCACCACGGGTGACAGCTCCTGCTTCAAGGAGACGCGCGCGAAGACCGCCGACGTCGACTACACGATCTTCAGCCGGGGCTGGGCCGACCTCGGCAACTGGGCCGACGCAGGCCACGGCCGCCCGCTCACCCCGGGCAAGCCGCACACCATCACCCTCGACCTCGCCGCCACCGACCACGTCGTGCCCAAGGGCCACCGGCTCGCGCTGATCGTGGCGGGCACCGACCGGAATCTGATCGAACCCCCCGCCGACACCCCGACGCTCACCGTCGACCTGGCCCGCACCTCGGCGAAACTGCCCCTGGTCGGCGGCGCGGACGCGTTCACCACCTCCGCAAACGTCATCCCCCGCGCATCCCGTCTCGACGGCGTGGCCCCGCCGCGTCGCATCAACCCCGTCCCGGGAGGCAGCACTTCATGACTCCGCGTATCCGCTCCCTGGCGCTCGCCTGCGCCACCGCCGCACTCGCCGCGCCACTCCTGACGGCGCCCGCCCAGGCGACGCCGACCCCGCCCCGTACCGGATTCGAGGAGACCAACGGGGCGCGCTGGACCACGCAGCCCGAGGAACAGGACCTCCTCGCCACCGTGGACCGGGCCACGAAGCGGGTCTCGGTCGCCCGCATCGGCACGACCAAGCAGGACCGTCCCGTGCAGCTGGTGCGCATCGGCGAACGCCCGGCGAAGAACACGGTGTTGCTGATCTGCAGCCAGCACGGCGACGAGCCGTCGGGCCGCGAGGCGTGTCTGTCCACGATCCGCGACCTGGCGTACGCGAAGGACAAGAAGACGAAACGCTTCCTCAGCCGCACCACGCTCCTCGTCGTGCCGACCGCCAATCCGGACGGGCGTGCCGCCGACACCCGCGGCAACTCCGACGGCACCGACATCAACCGCGACCACCTCGCCCTGCAGACCGCCGAGGCCCGCGCCATGGCCGCGGTGATCAGGGACCGCAAGCCCGACGTCATCTACGACCTGCACGAGTACGGGTCCACTCCCAAGTACTACGAGAAGGACCTGTTCGACCTCTGGCCGCGCAACCTCAACACCGACGAGGCCGTGCACGGCGAGGCGCAGACGCTGTCGAAGGCGTACGTGCGACCGGCCGCCGAGGGCGACGGGTACAGCACGGGCACGTACGGCATCTGGACCGACCCCGTCACCGGCGACCCCATCAAGCAGACCGCGGGCGACGGCCAGGAGCGCATCCTGCGCAACATGTCCGGCATCAAGCACGCCGCCGGGCTGCTGATCGAGAGCCGCGTCGATCCCCTCACGGACGCGGAGAAGAGGGACGAGGCGCTGAACAACCGGCGCCGCGTGACGTCCCAACGCTCCGCGCTCGGCGGCCTGCTCGACTTCACGGACGAGCGCCGCGGGACGCTGGAGGCGGCCACCGGAGCGGCCCGCGCCGAGGGCTTCCGCGACCGCGGCCCGGTCTACGTCGGCGGCGCGGACAACGACCCCGCCGAGCCGTCCGAGATCATCCAGGACCCGCCCTGCGGTTACCGTCTGAGCGCCGCTCAGTACCGCGACATCAAGGACGAACTTGCCCTGCACGGAGTCACCGTGAAGCGCACCGAATCTGGCGCGTACGTGCCGCTGCGGCAGTCCGCGCGGGCCCTCGTGCCGCTGCTGCTCGACGAGCGTGCGCCGTATCACATGGTCACAGGTACGCCCGACATGGCCTGTTGAAAAGGTGAGAGGTGCGTCACATGTGGTAGGGGGTAACGGAGAACAAAGTCTCGACTCAATGCAGACCCCTTGAAAGGTGTCACTTGTGACGCAGGATCAGCATAAAGCGGACGACGGGGGAGGGGCGTCGGAGATCATGGCGCCCCACCACGGCGGCCGATCCCCACAGACGGACCGGGTGGTGTTCGGCGTCACCGCCGTGCTCACGCTCGCGTTCGTCGTCTGGGGCGCGGTGTCGACGGACTCGCTCGAGAATGTCTCCACGGACATGCTCAACGGTCTGATGCACAACGGCGGTTGGTTCTTCATGCTGACCGCCACCGGGTTCGTCGTCTTCGCGCTCTGGCTGGCCGTCAGCCGGTACGGAAAGATCACCCTCGGACGGGAGGGTGAGGACCCGGAGTTCCGCACCGTCTCCTGGGTCGCCATGATGTTCAGCGCCGGTATGGGCATCGGCCTGATGTTCTACGGAGTGAGCGAGCCCCTGGCCCACTTCACCTCGCCACCGCCGGGCACCGACCCGGCGGACGCGCCCGCGGCCATGGAGACCGCGATGGCCACCACCCTCTTCCACTGGACGCTCCACCCGTGGGCGATCTACGCGGTCGTGGGCCTGGCCATCGCGTACAGCACCTTCCGCCGCAACCGGCGACAGACCATCAGTGCCGTCTTCGAGCCGCTCATCGGCGAGAAGCACGCACACGGCGCCTGGGGCCGGGTCATCGACATCCTGGCCATCTTCGCCACGCTCTTCGGCTCGGCCGCCTCGCTGGGCCTCGGCGCCCTGCAGATCGGCAGCGGCATCGAGGTCCTCGACTGGATGGACGACGCGAGCACCGGCCTGCTCGTCGTCATCATCGCCGTGCTGACGCTGGCCTTCGTGGCGTCCGCCATCTCCGGTGTGGAGAAGGGCGTGCAGTGGCTCTCCAACATCAACATGGTGCTGGCCGGGCTGCTCGTCCTCTTCGTCTTCATCGCGGGCCCCACGGTCATCATCCTCGACATGGTGCCCACCTCCATCGGCGCCTACCTCAACGACCTGCCGCAGCTCATCGGCCGTACCGAGGCGTCCAGCGGCAAGGGCGTCGCGGACTGGCTGAGCAGTTGGACGGTCTTCTACTGGGCCTGGTGGATCTCCTGGACGCCCTTCGTCGGCATGTTCATCGCGCGGATCAGCCGCGGCCGTACGATCCGTCAGTTCGTCGGCGGCGTCATCCTGGTGCCGAGCACCGTCAGCCTCATCTGGTTCGCGGTCTTCGGCGGCACCGCCATGACCGTCTCCGACCGCGGTGGGCTCAAGGGTGAGATGTCCCAGGAGGCCCAGCTCTTCGGCCTGCTGCACGAATACCCGATCGCCACCGTGACCAGCCTGCTCGTGATGATCCTCGTCGGCATCTTCTTCGTGTCGGGCGCCGACGCCGCGTCCATCGTCATGGGCACGCTCTCCCAGAAGGGCGCCCTCGAACCCGGCCGGTTCGTCGTGGTCTTCTGGGGCATCGTGACCGGCGCCGTCGGTGCGGTCATGCTGCTGATCGGCGACGGCTCGGACGACGCGCTCACCGGCCTGCGCAACCTCACGATCCTGGTCGCGGCGCCGTTCACCATCGTGATGATCGGCATGTGCGTGGCCCTCATGCGGGACCTGCGCCACGACCCGCTGATCGTGCGCGGCGAGCACGGCACCGAGGTCCTGGAGAAGGCCGTCATCGCCGGCCACGAGCACCACGACGGTGACTTCGAGCTCCAGATCGGCCCCGCCAGCGACGACGGCGACGGCCCGGAACAGGACAACGACCCGGTCGCCTCCCGCTGACCGGCCGCCTCAGGAGGCGGCGCCCACCAGCCGCGCCGCCTCCTGGGCGCAACCCCAGGCCACCGTCACACCACCACCGCCGTGCCCGTAGTTGTGCACGAGCACCCCGCCCTCCGGAGTCCGCTCACGCTCCAGACGTACGCGGTGCCGGGCCGGGCGCAGCCCCACCCGGTGCGCGAGGACACGGGCCCCGGCGATCTCAGGACGCACCGCGGCGCACCGCGCGACGATGGCGTCCGCCACGGCAGGGTCAGGATCGGCCGACCAGTCGCCGTCCTCCGCGGTCCCACCGAGTACGAGACCGCCCGGCTGCGGCAGGAAGTACGTCGTCGAGGCCGACGCGGAGTCGGCGGCCGTGAACCACGTCTCGATCCCCGGGTTCTCCACCACGACGAGCTGCCCCCGCACCGGATACACCCCTTCATCCGGTACGAGATCGCGCGCGCCGAGCCCCGAACAGTTCACCACGGCGGACGCCTCGGCCGAAGGCTCCGCGAGCCGCCCGACCGCACGCTCCTCCAGGACGCCGCCCGCGGCGCGCAGCCGCCCCCGCAGCCAGGCGAGATGGACCGGCATGTCGATGAGCGGCAGCCGCGCCCACAACCCGCGTCCCGCGTACTCCGCCCGTGCCGCGACCCGCAGCCCGCCCACCCGCGAGGCCCACGCCCCCAACTCGTCCAGACCCGTCTCGGCATGTACGCCCTCGACCATGCGTACGCCGGTGAGCGGACCGCGCCCCGCCAACTCCTCGTACACGACGAGGGATTGCAGGGCCCACTCGCCCGCCGAATCCGCGGGCTCGATGCGGTAGGGCCACCACAGGCCGCCCGCAACGGCCGAGGTGGTCCGCTCGGCGGGCTCCCGGCTCCACACGCGCACCCGCCGCCCCAGCTCCGCCAGCACGATCGCGGTGGTGAGCCCGACGACCCCACTGCCCACCACGATCACATCGTCATCAGCCATCCCGGGAACGTATCGGAATGTGCGATGCCGTGCTCACATCACACGTCAGGTGGGGATACTCACAGCATGTCTGCCGAGTACGCGACCTTCGGTCTGGCACCGGCCATGCGCGCCGGTGGGGTTCTCGCCAACGGTGACTACCAAGTGCACCGGGATTTCGTCGACTTCATCGTCAACGGCCGCCCCCTCCTCTTCCAACTGTCCGACCTCGACGCGGTGTCGCCGCTCGCCTCCGACATTCCACCGGCGATCTTCACCGCCCATGTCCGCCGACTGCTCCTGGAGGCGCAGGCTCCGCTGGAGGAGGGGCGCTACGTCATATACGGCTGCCCCGAGTGCGAGGGCCTGGAGTGCGGCGCGGTCACGGCCGTGATCGAGAAGAGCGCCGACGGCGCCGACGACTTCGTCTGGCGCGACTTCGCCTGGCAGACCACGGAACGGGCCGACCTGGAGCTCAACGGCTACCACGGCATAGGGCCCTTCCGCTTCCACGGCGACGAATACCGGGCGGCGCTGGGGCAGTTGCTCGCGGATGACGACCCGCAGGCCCGTCGCCGGGTGCTCCTCATCGGCGCCCGGGTGGCGACCCTCGCCAAGCTCGCCGCGGCGCTCCGCACGATCGGGATCGGCGCGGAGATCGCGTCGGACGCGACGGGTGTCGCACCCGACGAACTCCGCACGTACGGGGCGGTGGCCTTCGGTCCCACGGTGCCCGAAGCCACCCGGCAGTCCGTCCGCGCCGTCTTCGACGGCGCGGACGTCCCGGTCGCCTATGTGGACGGCCTCGCCCCGATCATCCCGCTCCTGGTCGCCCAGATCGAGTACGCCCTGGACCGCAGCCCCCAGGAACAGCGCCGCCTCACCCGCCTCGCGGCCGGTCCCCGCTCGGCGGAGCTGGACGTCACATCGACGTGCCGGGTCCAGCTCACGGCGTACCGGATGGACCGCCTGTCCCGCACCCACATCCACGAGGTCTTCGACGAGGTCCTGGAGCCCGGGCGCCACCAGGTCCCCCTGACCCCCAAGGCCACGAAGGGCTCTGCCTACGTGGTGGCCCGAACCTCCACGCACGTCCTGGTCAGCCCCACGTCCCGCTAGGCGCCCCCGCCGGGCAGGCGCACCGGCCGCCCCACGCGCAGATCTACAATTGCCCCCTGATGACCGCAACCCTCGTCGCCAAAGACCTCGCCGCCGGCCACGGCGACCGCACCCTGTTCGCCGGACTGGACCTCGTCGTCGCCCCAGGCGACGTCATCGGTCTGGTCGGTGCCAACGGAGCGGGCAAGTCCACCCTGCTGAGGCTGCTCGCGGGCCTTGACGCCCCCGAAGGGGGAGAGCTGCGGCTCTCGCCGCCCACCGCCTCCGTGGGACACCTTCCCCAGGAGCCGGAGCGCCGCCCGGGCGAGACCATCCGCGCCTTCCTGGCCCGCCGCACCGGCGTGGCCGAGGCCCAGCGCGTCATGGACGAGGACACCCAGGCCCTCGTGGACGGCGCCCCGGGCGCGGACGACGCGTACGCGAACAGCCTGGAGCGCTGGCTCGCGCTCGGCGGCGCGGACCTCGACGAGCGCGCGGAGGAGGTCGCCGACTCCCTGGGCCTCGCCGTGAGCCTGGACCAGCCCATGACGTCGCTCTCGGGCGGCCAGGCGGCCCGCGCCGGACTGGCCTCCCTCCTCCTCTCCCGCTACGACGTGTTCCTCCTGGACGAGCCGACCAACGACCTCGACCTGGCGGGCCTGGAACGCCTGGAGTCCTTCGTCCGCGGTCTGCGCGCGGGCACGGTCGTGGTCAGCCACGACCGCGAGTTCCTCACCCGCACCGTCACCAAGGTCCTCGAACTCGACCTGGCCCAGCAGCAGATCAACCTCTACGGAGGCGGCTACGACGCGTACCTGGAGGAGCGCGACACGGCCCGCAGGCACGCCCGCGACGAGTACGACGAGTACGCCGACAAGAAGGCCGCGCTCCAGGGCCGCGCCCAGATGCAGCGCTCCTGGGCCGACAAGGGCGTCAAGAACGCCCGCCGCAAGGCCAAGTCGGGCGGCGACAACGACAAGATCGGCCGCAACCTCCGCAGCGACGCCAGCGAGAAGCAGGCGGCGAAGGCCCGCCAGACCCAGCGCATGATCGAGCGCCTGGACGTCGTCGAGGAGCCCCGCAAGGAGTGGGAGCTGCGCATGGAGATCGCGGCCGCACCCCGCTCCGGCGCGGTCGTCGCGAGCCTGCGCGACGCGGAGGTGCACCGGGGCACGTTCACGCTCGGCCCGGTCACCCTGCAGATCGACTGGGCGGACCGCGTGGCGATCACCGGCGCGAACGGCTCGGGCAAGTCGACACTGCTTGCGGCCCTCCTGGGACGCGTGCCGCTGGACGTGGGCCACGCCGCCCTCGGCTCGGGCGTGCTGGTCGGCGAGGTCGACCAGGCCCGCGCCCTGTTCCACGGCGAGGAGTCCCTGCTGGACGCGTTCTGCGCGGCCGTCCCCGACACCGAACCGGCCGAAGTCCGCACGCTGCTCGCCAAGTTCGGCCTCAAGGCGGACCACGTGCTGCGCTCGGCGGCCACGCTCTCCCCGGGCGAGCGGACCCGCGCGGGCCTCGCGCTGCTCCAGGGCCGAGGTGTCAACCTCCTCGTCCTGGACGAGCCGACCAACCACTTGGACCTGCCCGCGATCGAGCAGCTGGAGACGGCCCTGGAGGCCTACGAGGGCACCCTGCTCCTGGTCACGCACGACCGCAGGATGCTGGACGCGGTCCGCGTGACGCGCCGCCTGGAGGTGGCGGAGGGCAAAGTGGCGGAACTGCCACTCTGACCTCCACCCCTCGCTGTCCTACGGCGTCGTATCAGCGCCGCTTCGGGTCGACCAGCCCGGCCCGCCGCAACGCATCGGCCATCGCGTCGTTGGCGGGCGGCGGGCCCTGCCGCTGCGGCTTCTGCCCGCGACCGCCCCGCTGCCCCTGGCCCTGACCTTGCGCCTGGCCCTGCTGGCGTCGGCCCTGACCGCCGCCCGAACCACCGCCCTGGCCGCGCTGCCGCTGCTGAGGCGGACGGCCCCCGCCCCGCTTCGGCTGCTCCCCGTCCCCGCCGGAGGCGTTCGCCTCGTCGTCGAGGCGCAGCGTCAGCGAGACCCGCTTGCGCGGGATGTCGACGTCCATGACCTTCACCTTGACGATGTCGCCGGGCTTCACGACGTCCCGCGGGTCCTTGACGAACGTCTTGGACATGGCGGACACGTGCACCAGGCCGTCCTGGTGGACGCCGACGTCCACGAACGCCCCGAACGCGGCCACGTTCGTCACGACGCCTTCGAGGACCATTCCGGCGGCCAGGTCGGAGAGCTTCTCGACCCCGTCCTTGAAGGTCGCCGTCTTGAAGGCGGGCCGCGGGTCGCGTCCGGGCTTCTCCAGCTCCTTCAGGATGTCCGTGACCGTGGGCAGTCCGAAGACCTCGTCCACGAACGCGTCCGGCTTCAGGGAGCGCAGCGCCGCCGTGTTGCCGATCAGCGAACCGACCTCCCCGCCCGCCGACTTCACCATCTTGCGCACCACGGGGTAGGCCTCGGGGTGCACGCTGGAGGCGTCCAGCGGGTCGTCGCCGCCGCGGATGCGGAGGAAGCCCGCGCACTGCTCGTACGCCTTCGGGCCGAGCCGGGCGACGTCCTTGAGGCCCTTGCGGCTCTTGAACGGGCCGTTCGTGTCGCGGTGCGCCACGATGTTCTCCGCGAGGCCCGCGCCGATGCCGGAGACCCGGGAGAGGAGCGGGGCGGAGGCGGTGTTGACGTCCACACCCACGCCGTTCACACAGTCCTCGACGACCGCGTCGAGGGAGCGCGACAGCTTCACCTCGGACAGGTCGTGCTGGTACTGCCCGACACCGATCGACTTGGGGTCGATCTTCACCAGCTCGGCCAGCGGGTCCTGGAGGCGCCGCGCGATGGAGACAGCGCCACGGATCGAGACGTCCAGGTCGGGCAGCTCCTGCGAGGCGAAGGCCGAAGCCGAGTACACGGACGCGCCCGCCTCGGAGACCATCACCTTCGTGAGCTTCAGCTCGGGGTGCTTGGTGATGAGTTCACCGGCGAGCTTGTCGGTCTCGCGCGACGCCGTGCCGTTCCCGACGGCGATCAGGTCGACCCCGTGCTCCTCGGCGAGCCGCGCGAGCGTCGCGAGGGACTGGTCCCACTTGTTGGCCGGGACGTGCGGGTGGATCGTGTCGGTCGCGACGACCTTGCCGGTCGCGTCGACGACGGCGACCTTCACGCCCGTACGGAAACCGGGGTCGAGGCCGAGCGTCGCGCGGGTGCCCGCGGGCGCCGCAAGCAGCAGGTCGCGCAGGTTCGACGCGAAGACCCGCACCGCCTCGTCCTCGGCGGCGGTCCGCAGCCGCAGCCGCAGGTCGATCCCGAGGTGCACGAGGATCCGCGTCCGCCAGGACCAGCGGACCGTGTCCTGGAGCCACTTGTCGCCGGGCCTGCCGCGGTCGGCGATGTCGAAGCGGTGGGCGACGATGCCCTCGTACGAGGACGGGGTGCCCGGCGTGGCGGCGGGCTCCTCGGGTTCGAGGACGAGGTCGAGGACCTCCTCCTTCTCACCGCGCAGCATGGCGAGGATGCGGTGCGAGGGCAGGTCGGTGAAGGGCTCGGCGAAGTCGAAGTAGTCGGCGAACTTGGCGCCCGCCTCCTCCTTGCCGTCCCTGACCTTCGCGGCGAGCCTGCCGCGCACCCACATGCGCTCGCGCAGCTCGCCGATCAGGTCGGCGTCCTCGGAGAACCGCTCGGCGAGGATCGCCCGTGCGCCGTCCAGGGCGGCCTGCGCGTCCGCGACGCCCTTGTCGGCGTCGACGAACGCGGCGGCCGCGGCCTGCGGTTCCACGGTCGGGTCGGCGAGCAGCCCGTCGGCCAGGGGCTCGAGCCCCGCCTCGCGGGCGATCTGCGCCTTCGTGCGCCGCTTCGGCTTGAAGGGCAGGTAGATGTCCTCCAGGCGTGCCTTGGTGTCCGCCTCCCGGATCCGCGCCTCGAGCTCGTCGGTGAGCTTGCCCTGCTCACGGACCGATTCGAGGATCGCGGCGCGCCGGTCCTCCAGCTCGCGCAGGTAGCGCAGGCGCTCTTCGAGCGTGCGCAGCTGCGCGTCGTCGAGCATTTCGGTCGCTTCCTTGCGGTAGCGCGCGATGAAGGGCACCGTGGAGCCGCCGTCGAGCAGGTCGACGGCGGCCTTCACCTGCCGCTCCCGTACGCCGAGCTCCTCGGCGATCCTGCCTTCGATGGATGCTGGGGTGGACGTCTTCAAAGCTGCCACGTTCCGGTACCGCCTTCTCGCTGAGGTTGCCGGGCAATTGTGGCAGGTGGCGCCGACAGAGGGTGATCAGACCCGGCTGGCCCGGCCCGTGTGTCCCGACCGCCGCCCGCCCCGCCCCGCGGAACGGGACGCTCCGCCGAACAGCCGGGCCAGTGCCCGGAACGGCAGCGTGACGACGGTGGCGATGGCGGCGCCGATCTGGCGCAGGACGTCCGCGATGGCACGGAACATGAGTACTCCCCTTTCGTCCCCGACGCCGCCGGGGGTCGGCGGAGCCGGTGGACGAACGGGTACCTCGGTCGCGCGAAGCCATGCGCGCCGGGCGGCGGACGCCGGGCGCGCACCCGCTCAGCGCTTGCCGAGCAGGTCCGCGGGGAACGCCCCGGCCTGCATCGCCTTGCCGACGAAGAGGGTGCCGAGTTCGGTCAGACGCTCGATGCCCGCGGCGCCGAGGTGCTCGTAGGGCGCGCGGTCGAGGCGGTCCGTCTCGGCCTCGATGTCCCGGCGCAGCGCCACGCCGTCCTCCGTCAACTCGCCCTCGCCGTCCAGCAGCCCGCGGTCCCGCAGCCGGTCCGTCGCCGCGTCCCACTCCTCCTGGTTCCAGCCGCGGGTGGAGAAGACCCACTTCGGCCGGGTGCCCTTGCCGGTGGCCGTGTGGCTCACCATGGCTTCGAGGCCGTCGAGTTCGGCGCCGAGCAGCACGGTGAGGTGGCCGTCGCCGCGGTGCTCGCGCAGCAGCGTCGCCGCGTGCCAGTAGGCGAGGTGCGGCTCCTCGGGGACGGGCAGGTCGGCGTGTGCGGCGTACAGCGGGCGCGCGCCGCGGGTGCAGGCCTCGGTGGCACGCAGCGCAAGGCCCGCGGCCTCCGCCATCTCCGGCGAGGCGACGAGCTCCTCGCCGAGCAGCCGCCGCAGCGTCGTGTCGACGCCCCGCAGGCGCGCCGCCAGGATGTCCTCGGGCGAGGCGGTCCGCCACACCTCGGGGACGTGCGCGGCCACGAGCTCGTACTTGTAGTTGTAGAAGGCGGCGGTCACGGTCCCGGGGCCGACGGCGCCCAGCGCGGCCGCGCGCACGGCGAAGTTGACGGCGCTGCGGTGGGTGATCCCGAGGCCGCTGAGCTCCCGGTTCACGTCCGGCGAGAAGTAGTGCGCGGAGTGCAGCGGGTTGAGGACGTTGTGACAGCGGCGCCCGGCCCGCGACTCCAGTGCGGCGGACGAGGAGGAAGTCGTCGAAGAGGTCATGAGTGCACGTTACCTACTGGTCAGTATGTGGCGCGTGAGATGGTTCGGCGAGATGGCAGGAAAGGTGGGGTCTTTGTCATTGCGGACATCGCGGGCCGGGCGAAGAATCTAGGGCATGGCGCAGCGAATCGTCCTGGTCGTGCTCTTCGACGACGTCCAGAGCCTTGATGTCACGGGCCCCGTGGAGGTGTTCACGGGGGCCGGGCTCTGCACGGCCGACCCCAAGGGCGGCTACCTAGTCCGCACCGCCTCCCTGGACGGCGGGCCCGTGCGCACGTCCAGCGGCCTCACCCTGGTCCCGGACTCCACGCTCGCCGACGCTCCCGAGCCGCACACGCTGCTGGTCCCGGGCGGCCTCGGCACCCGCGGGCAGGCCCCGGAGCTGACCGGCTGGCTGCGCGAGCACGGCCCGCGCGCGGAGCGCCTGGTGTCGGTCTGCACCGGCGCGATCAGGCTCGCCGAGGCGGGGCTCCTGGAGGGGCGCAGGGCGACGACGCACTGGGCGTACTGCGAACGGCTCGCCAGGGACCACCCGGGCGTCGAGGTCGACCCCGACCCCATCTACGTGCGCGACGGCCATGTCGCGACGTCCGCCGGGGTCACCGCGGGCATCGACCTCGCCCTGGCGCTCGTGGAGGAGGACCTGGGTCGCGAGGTGGCCCTCACGGTCGCCCGCCATCTGGTGGTCTTCCTGCGGCGCCCGGGGAACCAGGCGCAGTTCAGCGTCCAGCTCGCCGCGCAGACCGCGCGGCGCGAGCCGCTGCGCGAGGTCCAGCAGTGGATCACCGAGCACCCGGCCGACGACCTCTCGGTCGACGCGCTCGCCGCGCGCGCCCGCCTCTCGCCCCGCCACTTCGCCCGCGCCTTCCAGGCGGACACCGGCCTCACACCGGGCAAGTACGTCGAGCGGGTCCGCATCGAACACGCCCGACGCCTCCTGGAGGACACCTCCGACGGGGTCGAGGAGATCTCCCGCGCCTGCGGCTACGGCACCCCGGAGGCCATGCGCCGCGCCTTCGTGAAGCTGCTCGGCGCGGCACCGGCCGAGTACCGCCGCCGCTTCCACCCCGCACCGGCCGCACTTGCCGCACCGGTCCACGCACCCACCCGGCACGCCCACTCACACCGATAGGGACACCATGCAGATCGCCATCGCCCTGTACGAGCGCTTCACCGTCCTGGACGCCATCGGCCCCTACCAGACCCTGAGCAGCCTCCCGGGCGCCGAGACCGTCTTCGTGGCCGAGCAGGCGGGCCCCGTGCGGGACGACAACGGCTCCCTCGCCCTTGTCGCCGACAAGTCCTTCGCCGAGGTCCAGCGGCCCGACATCGTGGTCGTGCCCGGCGGCCCCGGCCAGAGCGACCAGATGGAGAACGAGGCGCTCCTCGGCTGGCTCCGCGCGGTCGACGCCACCACCACCTGGACGACCTCGGTGTGCACGGGCTCGCTCGCGCTGGCCGCCGCGGGCCTCCTCAAGGGCCGCCGCGCCACCTCGCACTGGCTCGCGCTGGCCGAGCTGGACCGGCTCGGCGTGGAGTCGACGGGGGAGCGGGTCGTCTTTGACGGCAAGTACGTCACCGGGGCCGGTGTCTCCGCGGGCATCGACATGGGCCTCACCCTGGCCGGGAAGATCGCGGGCGACGAGCACGCGCAGACCGTACAGCTGCTGACCGAGTACGACCCCCAGCCGCCCTACGACGCCGGGTCCCCGGAGAAGGCGCCCGCGCACATCGTCGCGAAGTTCCGGGCCGGGAGCCGCTTCGGTCAGTAGGTGAAGCGCGGCTGCCTGCGCTCCAGGAAGGCGGCGACCCCCTCCGCGGTGTCGCCGCTGCCGCGCGCCTGCTCCGTCCAGTACGCGTCCCGGTCCGTGCGGCCCGTGGCGAACTCCTTGGCGGCCGCCTGTGTCAGGAGGGAACGCGACACGAGGATCCGGGTGAACTCGGCGACCCGCTTGTCCAGCTCGCCCGACGGCAGCACCTCGTCCACCAGGCCGGTGCGCAGCGCCCGTTCGGCGCCGATCAACTCTCCGGAGAAGAGCAGGTACTTGGCGGTGGCGGGCCCCACAAGCGACACCAGGCGGCGCGTGGACGACGCCGGATAGACGATGCCGAGCTTGGCCGGAGTGACACCGAACGAGGCACCCTCGTCCGCGAACCGCAGGTCGCACGCGCCCGCCAGCTGCGCGCCGCCGCCCACGCAGTAGCCCCGCACCGCCGCGAGCGTCGGCTTGGGGAAGGCCGCGAGGGCGTCCTCGGCCCGCACCGCGAGGTCCTGCGCGGTGCCGGGCGACTCCCGCAGCGTGGAGATGTCGGCGCCCGCGCAGAACGTGTCGCCCGCGCCGGTGAGGACCACGGCGCGCACGGCCGGGTCGGCGCCGAGGCCCTCGAACAGCGGTGGCACCTGCCGCCACATGTCGGCGGTCATCGCGTTGCGCTTGGCCGGATGGTCGATGAGGACGGTGGCGACGCCGTCCGTGACGGTGTGGCTCAGCTGCGGCTCCATGCGCCGGATGCTATCCGCACCCCTCGAACGTACGATCAAGAAGGGGGCCGAGCGAGAGGGAGACGCTGATGGCCGGACCCAGGGACGATAGCGACGACAGGGACGACACGGCCGCCTCGGAGGCCAGGACGGTCAGCCGCAGCTTCGGCTGGCTCGCCCTGCTCGGCGTGGTCCTGGCCGTGGCCGGACTCGTCGGCCTCGTCTACACCGGTGTCGCCACGCTGACCTCGATGCTCCTGTTCGGCTGGCTCCTGCTCATCGGCGGCATCGTCGGCCTGCTGCACGCCGTCCAGTCGCGGGGCAGCAGCTTCTTCTGGCTGGGCGTCGTGGTCGCCGCGCTGAACCTCGCGGCGGGCGTCGTGGTCATCCGCAGGCCCGACGTGGCGGCGGAGGCGCTGACCATGTTCGCGGCCCTGCTCTTCCTGACGGGCGGTGTGTTCCGGCTGGTCGGCAGCATGGTCGTACGCGGCCCGCAGTTCGCCCTGACGCTGCTGCAGGGTGCCTTCGGCCTGCTGATCGGTATCCTGGTCCTCGCCGGTTGGCCCAGCAGCAGTCAGTACGTGATCGGGTGCTTCTTCTCCCTGACGCTGCTCTTCGACGGCCTCGGCCTGATCGCCACCGGAATCGGCGGCCGCCGGATCGTCAGCCTCGTACAACCTGAAGAACGCTTCAAGGCGGAACAACGAGGGCAGGACCAGTCGCACAGCTGACGGTGTCCGACCCAGGCGGTCAAATCCCGTCGATACTCGCTGACTTCTGGTCAGTGGCGCGGTCCGGACCAGCGCGTTCTCAACACTCGACGTGTGGCAACAATCGAGCGCGAGGGCGGCGACCGGACGATGGGGAACGACGGGAGAGGGCAGCGCCCCCTCCCAAGGGGCGGCGGATCGGTGCCGTACGAGGGTGTGTGGCGCTTCACCGCCCCCGCCGTCGACGCCTCCGTGCCCCAGGCCCGGCACGCGGTGCGGGACCTGCTGGCCCGGCAGGGCGTACCGGCGACGGACGACCTGGTCCAAGGCCTGCTGGTCATCGTCTCCGAGCTGGTGACCAACGCGGTGCGCCATGCGGCCCTGCTGTCGCCGATGCTCGCCGTGGAGGTCGCGATCGGCGCCGAGTGGGTGCGGGTGTCCGTCGAGGACAACCACCCCTACCGCCCGACGGCCCTGGTGGCGGACCACGGGCAGACGGGCGGGCGCGGTCTTCTGCTGGTCCGCGAGATCACGCGGGAGGCGGGCGGCGCCTGCGACGTCGAGCACACCGCGAGCGGGGGCAAGGTCATCTGGGCGGCCCTGCCCCTGAAGCCCAACGGCGGCTGACCGCCCGGCGGGTGGGTGGCTACCAGCCCGCCGAGGGGCCCGTCAGCTCCTTGACCGCGGGCCGTGCCGCGTCGAGCACGGTCATGAACCAGGCGGAGAACGGGTCTCGTTCGTGCCGCTCGGCCAGCTCCGCCGCGGTCACGAAAGCGGTCCCGCCGATCTCGGCCGGGTCGGGGTTCAGCGGGGACTGCACCATGCCCACGAACAGGTGGTTGAACTCCTGCTCCACGAGCCCCGAGTCGGGGTCCGGGTGGTTGTAGCGCACCGTGCCCGCCTCGGCGAGCAGCGAGGGCGAGACCCCGAGCTCCTCGTACGTACGCCGGGCGGCCGCCGCGAACGGGGCCTCACCCGGGTAGGGGTGCCCGCAGCAGGTGTTCGACCAGACTCCGGGGGAGTGGTACTTGCCGAGGGCGCGCTGCTGCAGCAGCAGCCTGCCCTGCTCGTCGAAGAGGAAGACGGAGAACGCCCGGTGCAATTGCCCGGGCGCCTGATGCGCGGAGAGTTTCTCCGCTGTGCCGATCGTCCTGCCGTCCTCGTCGACGAGTTCGAGCAAGATCGCTTCTCCGGTGCCGTTCGACGAGCTGTTCGCCGCGGTGGCAGGTGTGATCGGCATACGCATCCTTCGCTTCGGTCTTCGAACCCCAAGTCTGCCGTACGTTCCGGACACCGCGGGCACTTAACGGAACCCGCATGTCCTGCCGCGCCGGAGCACGGCGGGACACGCGGGGCGGGTCAGACCCCGAAGGCAGCCGGATAGGTGATCGTGCCCCGCGGCAGTTGCGCGGAATCGTCGGATCCGTTCAGGACCAGAGCCATCATCGCGTCGTCGGGCACCTCGAAGCCCGGCCGGATTCCGTACCCGGAAGCGGGCTTGAAACCGAACCTCGGATAGTACGAGGGATGCCCCAGCACGAGGACGATCCGCTCTCCACGCGCGCGTGCCGCATCGAGCACGGCGCGCACGACCGCCGAACCGGCTCCCGTCCGCTGGTACTCGGGCAGGGTGGCGACGGGCGCGAGCGCCAGGGCCGGTGTCCCGTCCACCCGGCAGCGGGTGATCAGCGCATGCGCGGCCACCGAACCGTCGGGCGCCTCGGCGACGTACGACAGGCCGGGCAGCCAGGCCTCGTCGTCCGTGCGCAGCGCGTCGACCAGATCGGCCTCCGCACCGCCCTCGAAGGCGGCGGTGTTCAGGGCGTGCACGGCGGCGATGTCGGCCGCGGTCTCCGGGCGGGTCGGCCAGGAGTCCACGGGCCGCAGCACATAGCCGGTGTAGCCGTAATCGGTCCCGTGGTCACGCCGCATCGCGAGCTCCTCGCGGGTGGCGGTCAGCGCCTCAGCCATGCCGGGAGCACCCGGATCCGCCGCGTCCGCGCGTGCGGCCAGCGGCCCGTAGTACTCCGCCCAGTCGGACTCGGGCTGCGGGTGCACGCCGAGCACGGCGTACCCGGCGCCGGTCGCGGCCCGGACGTTCGCCTCGCCGGTGCGCAGCGTGTAGTGCTGCTCCCAGAAGGCGCGGGCGGTGGCGGAGGGCTCGGCGGCCGTCCACTCGCACTCGGTGAGGACGAGCACTCCGCCGGGGGCGAGCAGGCGCCGCCAGGTGCGCAGCGCGGTGTCGAAGCCGATGCTGTAGGCCGAGCTCTCGGCCCAGAGGACGTCGAACGAACCGTCCGGACAGGGGAGTTCCCCCATGTCGGCGTTGACGGTGGTGATCGATCCGGTGAGGCCGCGTGCCTCGGCCGCGGCCCGGAGCTCGTCGAGGAACGGCTCGTGGAGGTCGACGGCGGTCACCTCGGCACCGGCCTCGGCGGCGAGCAGGAGCGCGGCCCGGCCGGGGCCGCAGCCCAGGTCGAGGACGCGCGGCCGCTCGGGCAGCGCACCCGCGAGGGAGAGCAGCCGCCTGGTGGTGGCATCGGAGCCGGGACCCTGCCGCGGAAGCCCGTGGTGCAGGGCGAAGAAGGCATGGGCGACGGAAGTGTTGTCAGTCAACGTGGAAATCCTTGAGTGAAGGACCCGCGGACCCGACGTACGAGTGGCGTACGAGACGTACGAGCGGTGTAGGAGAAGTCAGACGCGTGCCCGGAAAGTGGGGATGCACATGTCGCCGCGCAGAGCAGCGCCAGCCACGACAGTCATCAACCCACCTCCGGGGAACTCAAGAACGCAGATTACTCGGACCGCTTTAACACCGCCGACACCGCTAGCCGTCGGCGAAGCTGTTGGCCACCACGACCTGCCGGATGCCGTTCTCATCGTTCTGCAGGCGCTTGACCTGCATCAGGACCGTGTTCTCGTCGGTCGTCCTGAAGCAGTAGGACTGCCCGATCTCGATGATGGCCGACTTCATCTCGGTCTCGGAGACGCGGGTCCGGCACTCCTCGACGGTCGGCTTGCCGCTCTCGGTGATGACCGCCATCGTCGCGCCGTTCAGCACCGCGAGGGTGTTCCTGTCGGTCCCGACGACCTGCACGTCCGAGCCGGAGACCTGTGGGTCGATGTGTGCCCAGGGACTGTCGAGGTCGTACGGCCGCGCCGGTACGTTCAGGAAGAACTCGTTGCCGTCCTTCCACTGCTGGGACGGTTTCGGCCTTGGCGCGGGCGGTGTGCTCTGCGCGGCGGCGGTCGTCTTCTCCTCGCCGCCGTCGGCGACCTTGACCCCGATGACGGCCGCGGCGACCGCGCCCAGCGCGCCGATGACGGCGGTGACCATCTGCCAGAACGGCCGCTGCCGGGCCCCCGGATCGGGGTCGTGGCCGGGCCGTGGCGGGCCGGGTGGTGCGGGAGATCGTGGATGTGACACTGCTTTCCCCCGGAGCAAGTGCGTTTGTGAAACCTCCCGTCGACTGTCCCACAAGAGCACGGACCCGTGAAGGGAATCCGGGCGGTCCTGGCGTCAGTGGCAGAGCTTCGCCTCGTGCTCCGCATGGCCGCTCGGCTCCAGCTGGAAGGTGCAGTGCTCGACGTCGAAGTGGTCGCCCAGGCAGCCCTGCAGCTCGTGCAGCAGCTTCTCGTGGCCGGTCGCGTCGAGGGTCCAGGAGCTCACCACGACGTGGGCGGAGAGGACCGGCATGCCCGACGTGATCGTCCAGGCATGCAGGTCGTGGACCTCCTCGACGCCCGGCAGCTCGAGGATGTGCGACCGCACCTCCGCCATGTCGACCCCCTTGGGTGCCGACTCCAGGAGCACGTTCAGGGTCTCCTTGAGGAGCTTGACCGTGCGCGGGACGATCATGAAGCCGATGACGAGCGAGGCGATCGGGTCGGCGGCCTGCCAGCCGGTGAGCATGATCAGGACCGAGGCGACGATCACCGCGAGCGAGCCGAGGGTGTCCGCCACGACCTCCAGGAAGGCGCCGCGCACATTGAGGCTGTCCTTCTGGCCGCGCATGAGCAGCGAGAGCGAGATCATGTTCGCGACGAGGCCGAAGATGCCGAAGTAGAGGGCGAGGTCGCCCTGGGTCTCCGCGGGCGTGAAGAACCGCTGGACCGCCTCGTACAGCACGTACCCGCCCACGCCGAGCAGCAGCAGACAGTTGGCGAGCGCGGCGAGTATCTCCGCGCGGGCATAGCCGAAGGTGCGGTTCCCGGTGGGCGGCCTGTTCGCGAAGTGGATCGCGAGCAGGGCCATGCCGAGGCCCAGCGAGTCCGTCGCCATGTGCGTCGCGTCCGCGATGAGCGCGAGCGAGTCCGCCATCAGCCCGCCCACGATCTGGGCCACCATGATCGTGATCGTGATGGTCAGGGCGATACGGAGTCGCCCCTTGTAGGCGTTGGCCGCCGTCCCCGTGGTCGGTGCCCCGTGTGTGTGTCCGTGATCGTGCCCAGCCCCCATTGAGCCGCCCTCCCGCATCCGTCGTCGGCGTGCATTCCACTGTCGCGCGACCACAGTGAACTACGGGTGGGGGGTATCTGGCAACGCGGTACTGAACACCGTTATCACTGCGCTGACCTGCGGAAATGGCAACGGTTGCCGACTGGGGGACGGGGTGCAGGTCAGGGCGTCGGAACGATCATCCGCGGCGCGCTTCCGGGTGGTGCAAACACCATCCCGCCCACGCCGACTCGACCATCTCGCGCACCCCGCGCCGGGCCGTCCAGCCGAGCTCCGCCGCCGCGAGACGGGCGTCGGCCACGGCGCGCGGGGAGTCGCCCTCGCGGGCCGGTTCGACGAGCGCCGGACGGGTGTCCCCGCTCACCTCGCCGATGACGGTGATCAGTTCGCGTACGGAAACACCCTGGCCCCGCCCGATGTTCACCGTCAGATCGCCCGCGGCGCCCTTGGTGTCCTCCGTGAGCCGACGGGCCGCCGCGAGATGGGCCTCGGCGAGGTCGGAGACGTGGACGTAGTCACGGACGCAGGTGCCGTCCGGCGTCGGGTGGGTGTCGCCGAAGATCCGCGGCGACTCGTCCTGGCGCAGCCGGTCGAAGACCATCGGGATCACGTTGAAGACCCCGGTGTCCGCGAGCTCGGGTGCCGCGGCGCCCGCCACGTTGAAGTAGCGCAGGCAGACGGTCCCGATGCCGTGCGCCCGCCCGGCCGCCCGCACCAGCCACTCACCGGCGAGCTTCGTCTCGCCGTAGGGGCTGACCGGGACGCAGGGCGTGTCCTCGCCCACGAGGTCCGCGTCCGGCGGATTGCCGTACACCGCGGCCGAAGAGGAGAACACGAAGCGCTTGATGCCTGCCTCGGCGACCGCTTCGAGCAGCGTCGTGAGGCCGCCCAGGTTCTCCCGGTAGTAGCGCAGCGGCTGCTCCACCGACTCCCCGACCTGCTTGCGGGCCGCGAGATGCACCACACCGGTGACGTCGTGCTCGGCGAAGACCCGGCGCAGCAGGTCCCCATCCAGCGAGGACCCCTTCACGAGGGGCATGTCCGCGGGCAACCGCTGCGGCACCCCCGACGAGACGTCGTCCAGGACGACGACGTCCTCCCCGGCACCGGCCATGACCCGCGCCACATGTGCCCCGATGTAACCCGCTCCGCCTGTGATCAGCCATGTCATGGGCGCCCACCCTAAGCGAACCGCCCGCACACGCCGTGCGGGGGCATGTGCCGCTATACGGGCAAGCCGGGCACCGGCAGGGGTGCGGTTTGTGGGCGCGGCCCCCCATCCACCATGATGATCGCGAAGGCCGAGGCCCTCGCAGGCCGCCCTTATCGGGGCGTGAACGGGTGATGAACGCCCGCTTCCCATCATCCGATAGCCTCTGCCGACGTGCCGCCCGGCCGCCATGGCCAGGGGCGCTCCCCTTACGCATGTGCCCGGCGCGAGCCGCGCCGGTACTCAAGGAGTGAGTTCGTCTGTCGACCGCCATCCTCACCGGTCAGCCGGTCCCCGGGTCGCCGCTCGAAGGCGATCTGCGGTCCCTCGGCTTCGATGTGCGGGTCGCCTCCGACGCGGCGGACGCCGAGGCGCTGCTCGCCGCCGTACCGGGTGACCAGCGGGTCGCCGTCGTCGACGCCCGCTTCGTCGGACACGTCCACGCGCTGCGCCTCGGACTCACCGACCCCCGCTTCGCCGCCGCCACGGTGCCCGGCGCCGTCACCGCCAAGCCGGAGGCCCGCGCGGAACTGACGCGCGCCCTGCGGACGACCGCAGGCACCGCGAGCACCGGAGCCACCGGCGGCGTCATGACGCTCGCCCCGCTCCCCGACGACATCGCCACGGCGATGGAGTCCGGCGCGACGGACGTGCACCGCCCCGACCTCGGCACCCTCGTCGCCACCGTGCCCGACGACCCGCAGACGCGGAACGAGGCACGTCAGGCCGTCGCCGCCGTGGACGACGAGGCGGTACGCCTGCGCACCGCGGTCAAGTCGCGGGACGGCTTCTTCACGACGTACTGCATCTCCCCGTACTCGCGCTACATCGCCCGCTGGTGCGCCCGCCGGGGCCTCACCCCGAACCAGGTCACCACCGCCTCGCTGCTCACCGCCCTGATCGCGGCGGGCTGCGCGGCGACCGGGACGCGCGCCGGTTTCGTCGCGGCGGGCCTCCTGCTGCTCTTCTCCTTCGTCCTGGACTGCACGGACGGGCAGCTCGCCCGCTACTCCCTGCAGTACTCGACGCTCGGCGCCTGGCTGGACGCGACGTTCGACCGCGCCAAGGAGTACGCGTACTACGCGGGCCTCGCGCTCGGCGCCGCCAACGCCGACGGCGACGACGTGTGGGCGCTCGCGCTCGGCGCCATGGTGCTGCAGACCTGTCGGCACGTCGTGGACTTCTCCTTCAACGAGGCGAACTCCGACAGCACGGCCAGCACGGCCAGCACGGCCGCGGCCGCCAACACCAGCCCCACCGCCGCCCTTTCGGACAAGCTCGACAGCGTCGGGTGGACGGTCTGGGTGCGCCGGATGATAGTGCTGCCCATCGGCGAGCGCTGGGCGATGATCGCCGTGCTCACCGCGGTCACCACCCCGCGCATCACCCTGGTCGTCCTGATCGTCGGCTGCGCCCTCGCCGCCTGCTACACCACCGCGGGACGCGTCCTGCGCTCGCTGACCCGCAAGGCGACCCGCACCGACCGCGCCGCCCACGCACTCGGCGACCTCGCCGACAACGGCACGCTCGCCTCCGCCTTCGCCGCCATCGGGCGCCGCGGACGCATCCTGCCCGCACCCGTGCTCGCCTTCCTCGGCGGCGCCGCGGTCGTGGCGGTCGCCGCGTTCACCTCGTACGGCAGCCCGTGGGTCGTCGTCGCCGCGGTGATCTACGTGGTCCTGTCCGGCCTGGCGCTCGCGCGGCCTCTCAAGGCCCCCCTGGACTGGCTGGTGCCGCCCTTCTTCCGCGCCGCCGAATACGGCACGGTCCTGGTACTGGCGGCCAAAGCCGATGTGAACGGGGCGCTGCCCGCGGCTTTCGGACTGGTGTCGGCGGTCGCCTACCATCACTACGACACGGTGTACCGCATCAAGGGCGGCACCGGCGCGCCCCCGCGCTGGCTGGTGCGGGCCATCGGCGGCCAAGAAGGCAGGACCCTCGTGGTCGCGCTCGCCGTTGCCCTGCTGCCCACCGCAGATTTCACCGTCGCGCTCACGGCACTCGCCGTGGCCGTGGCACTCGTGGTGCTCGTCGAGAGCATCCGCTTCTGGGTCGCTGCCGAGAAAAGGGGCGCACCCGCCGTACACGATGAAGGAGAACCCGCATGATCGGCCTCGTCCTTGCGGCAGGCGCCGGCAGGCGTCTGCGTCCCTACACGGACACCCTGCCCAAGGCCCTGGTGCCCGTCGATGGTGAGACCACCATCCTCGACCTGACGCTCGGCAACTTCGCCGAGATCGGTCTCACCGAGGTCGCGATCATCGTCGGCTACAAGAAGGAAGCCGTCTACGACCGCAAGGCGGACCTGGAGGCGAAGTACGGCCTCAAGCTGACGCTCATCGACAACGACAAGGCCGAGGAGTGGAACAACGCCTACTCCCTGTGGTGCGGTCGTGACGCCATCAAGCACGACGTGATCCTCGCCAACGGCGACACCGTGCACCCGGTCTCCGTCGAGAAGACGCTGCTCGCCGCCCGCGGCAACGGCCAGAAGATCATCCTCGCCCTCGACACGGTGAAGCAGCTCGCCGACGAGGAGATGAAGGTCATCGTGGACGACACCAAGGGCGTCCAGAAGATCACGAAGCTGATGGACCCGGCGACGGCCACCGGTGAGTACATCGGCGTCACCCTCATCGAGGGCTCCGCCGCCGACGAGCTCGCCGACGCGCTGAAGACCACCTTCGAGCGCGACCCCGACCTCTACTACGAGGACGGCTACCAGGAGCTCGTCAACCGCGGCTTCAAGGTCGACGTGGCCCCGATCGGCGACGTCAAGTGGGTCGAGATCGACAACCACGACGACCTCGCCAAGGGCCGGGAGATCGCGTGCCAGTACTGACGAGGCTCATCCCCTCGCCGGTCGTCGTCGACATCCGGCCGGGGGCGATCGACGACCTGGCCGGTGTCCTCGCCGACCAGCGGATCTGCTCGTCGACCGGCAAGCTCGCCATCGCCATCAGCGGTGGCTCGGGTGCGGTGCTCCGTGAGCGGCTGATGCCCTCGCTGGGCGGCGCGGAGTGGTTCGAGGTCGGTGGCGGCACGCTCGACGACGCCATCAAGCTCGCCGACGCCATCAAGAAGTCGGGCCGCTACGACGCGATCGTCGGCCTCGGCGGCGGCAAGATCATCGACTGCGCCAAGTTCGCCGCGGCGCGCGTCGGCCTGCCGCTGGTCGCCGTCGCGACGAACCTGTCGCACGACGGCCTCTGCTCGCCGGTCGCGACCCTCGACAACGACGCGGGACGCGGTTCGTACGGTGTGCCGAACCCCATCGCGGTCGTCATCGACCTCGATGTGATCCGTGAGGCGCCCGTCCGCTTCGTCCGCTCCGGCATCGGCGACGCCCTGTCCAACATCTCCGCGATCGCGGACTGGGAGCTCGCCGCCCGCGAGCGCGGCGAGGACATCGACGGGCTCGCGGCCGCCATGGCCCGCCAGGCGGGCGAAGCCGTGCTCCGCCATCCCGGCGGTGTCGGCGACGACGCCTTCCTGCAGGTGCTGGCCGAGGGCCTGGTCCTCACCGGCATCGCGATGTCCGTGTCGGGCGACTCCCGCCCGGCGTCCGGCGCCTGCCACGAGATCAACCACGCCTTCGACCTCCTCTACCCCAAGCGCGCCGCCAGCCACGGCGAGCAGTGCGGCCTGGGCGCGGCCTTCGCGATGCACCTGCGCGGTGCCCGCGAGGAGTCGGCGTTCATGGCTCAGGTGCTGCGCCGCCACGGCCTGCCCGTGCTGCCGGAGGAGATCGGCTTCACCGTGGACGAGTTCGTCAAGGTCGTGGAGTTCGCTCCGCAGACCCGCCCGGGCCGCTACACGATCCTCGAACACCTCGACCTGTCCACCGACCAGATCAGGGACGCATACGCCGACTATGCAAAAACCATCGGTAGCTGAGCTCCGCCCGGTTGTTCACCCCCCGGGGGTGAAGGACCGACGGAGCGGCGAACACTGGGCCGGCCGGCTCTACATGCGCGAGGTCTCCCTGCGCATCGACCGGCACCTGGTGAACACGAAGGTCACGCCCAACCAGCTGACCTACGTGATGACCGTCGCCGGCGCCCTCGCCGCCCCGGCCCTGCTGGTGCCGGGCATCACGGGCGCCGTGCTCGGCGTGCTCGCGGTCCAGCTCTACCTGCTGCTCGACTGCGTGGACGGTGAGATCGCCCGCTGGAAGAAGCAGTACTCGATGGCGGGCGTCTACCTGGACCGCGTCGCCGCCTATCTGTGCGACGCCGCGGTGCTGGTCGGCTTCGGTCTGCGCGCCGCCGACATCTGGGGCTCGGGACGCATCGACTGGCTGTGGGCCTTCCTCGGCACCCTGGCCGCCCTCGGCGCGATCCTGATCAAGGCGGAGACCGACCTCGTCGGCGTCGCCCGCCACCAGACGGGCAAGGAGCCGGTCAAGGAGTCGGCGGCCGAGCCGCGTTCCTCCGGCATGGCGCTGGCCCGCAGGGCCGCCGCTGCGCTGAAGTTCCACCGGCTGATCCTCGGGGTCGAGGCTTCCCTGCTGATCCTGGTCATCGCGTTCGTCGACCAGGCGCGGGGCGACCTGTTCTTCTCGCGTCTCGGTGTCGCCGTGCTCGCGGGCATCGCGCTGCTGCAGACCCTGCTCCACCTCGTGTCCATCCTCGTATCGAGCAGGTTGAAGTGAACACCCCGGCAGAGAAGCTCAAGGTCGGCGCCGTCATCATCACGATGGGCAACCGGCCGCAGGAGCTGCGCGCCCTCCTCGACTCGGTCGCCAAGCAGGAGGGCGACCCGGTCGAGGTGGTCGTGGTCGGCAACGGTGCCCCCGTGCCCGACGTCCCCGAAGGCGTGCGCACCGTCGAGCTGCCGGAGAACCTCGGCATCCCCGGCGGCCGCAACGTCGGCATCGAGGCCTTCGGCCCGGGCGGCACCGACGTCGACATCCTGCTCTTCCTGGACGACGACGGCCTGCTCGCCACCCTGGACACGGCGCGGCTGTGCCGCGAGGCCTTCGCCGCAGACCGGGAGCTCGGCATCATCAGCTTCCGCATCGCGGACCCGGACACGGGGGAGACCCAGCGCCGCCACGTGCCGCGGCTGCGGGCCGCCGACCCGATGCGCTCCTCGCGCGTGACGACGTTCCTGGGCGGCGCCAACGCCGTCCGTACGAAGGTCCTCGCCGAGGTCGGCGGGCTGCCCGGCGAGTTCTTCTACGCCCATGAGGAGACGGACCTCGCCTGGCGCGCGCTGAACGCGGGCTGGATGATCGACTACCGCTCCGACATGGTCCTCTTCCACCCCACGACGGCCCCCTCCCGGCACGCGGTCTACCACCGGATGGTGGCCCGCAACCGCGTCTGGCTGGCCCGTCGCAACCTCCCCGCGCCGCTGGTCCCCGTCTACCTCGGTGTCTGGATGCTCCTCACCCTCGCCCGGCGCCCCTCGGGCCCGGCCCTGAAGGCCTGGTTCGGCGGGTTCAAGGAGGGCTGGACCACGCCCTGCGGCCCTCGCAGGCCCATGAAGTGGCGTACGGTGTGGCGGCTGACCCGACTGGGCCGACCTCCCGTCATCTGACAAGCTCGGGTCTGAGAGCATTCGGGCCATACCCCGGTCCCTGGCCCACGCCTACGCCCGACCGGCTGCGCTTCTGAAGACGAAAGTTTCCACTCGTGAGTGAGACAACGCATGACGGCGGGGTCACGGTGACAGCATCACCGTCGACTCCGTCGCCCGATGACGGGCTCTCCCGGGCCGACCTCGCCGCCAAGTACGGTCTGACCGTCAGCGGCGCCCGGCCCGGACTTTTCGAGTACGTCCGCCAGCTCTGGGGACGGCGTCACTTCATCCTCGCCTTCTCCCAGGCGAAGCTGACCGCCCAGTACAGCCAGGCCAAGCTCGGCCAGCTGTGGCAGGTGGCCACGCCGCTGTTGAACGCGGCGGTCTACTTCTTCATCTTCGGGCTCCTGCTCGGCGCCCGGGAGGGCATCCCGCACGAGATCTACGTGCCGTTCCTGGTGACGGGTGTCTTCGTCTTCACGTTCACGCAGAGCTCGGTCATGGCGGGCGTGCGGGCGATCTCCGGCAACCTCGGCCTGGTCAGGGCCCTGCACTTCCCGCGGGCCTCGCTGCCGATCTCCTTCGCGCTCCAGCAGCTCCAGCAGCTGCTCTTCTCGATGATCGTGCTCGTCTTGATCATGTGCGCGTTCGGGATCTTCCCGGCCCTGTCCTGGCTCCTGGTGGTGCCCGCGCTGGTGCTCCAGTTCGTCTTCAACATGGGACTGGCGCTGATCTTCGCCCGGATGGGCAGCAAGACGCCCGACCTGGCGCAGCTCATGCCGTTCGTGATGCGGACCTGGATGTACGCATCGGGCGTCATGTTCAGCATCCCCGCGATGCTCGCGACCAAGAAGGACGTGCCCGGCTGGGTCGGGGACGTGCTGCAGTGGAATCCGGCCTCCATCTACATGGACCTGATCCGCTTCGCCATGATCGACAAGTACGACTCCTCGTACCTCCCGCCGCACGTGTGGGCCTTCGCGGTCGGCTGGGCCGTGCTGATCGGCGCGGTCGGGTTCGTGTACTTCTGGAAGGCGGAGGAGCGGTACGGCCGTGGCTGACGACGTGACCCCCAACAAGAGCGACAAGCCCGACGCGAACGCCGGCAAGGGGCACATCCCCACCGTCATCGCCGACGAGCTGCACATCGTCTACCGCGTCAACGGCGCGAAGACGGGCAAGGGCAGCGCCACGTCCGCCCTGAGTCGCATCCTCAGGCGCGGCGAGGAGCGCGGGGTGCGCAAGGTGCACGCCGTGCGCGGCGTCAGCTTCAACGCCTACCGCGGCGAGGCCATCGGCCTGATCGGTTCCAACGGCTCCGGCAAGTCCACCCTGCTCCGCGCCATCGCGGGCCTGCTCCCCGCCGAGCAGGGCAAGGTCTACACCGACGGCCAGCCCTCGCTGCTCGGCGTCAACGCGGCCCTGATGAACGATCTGACGGGCGAGCGCAACGTCATCCTCGGTGGCCTCGCGATGGGCATGACCCGCGAGCAGATCAGGGAGCGCTACCAGGAGATCGTCGACTTCTCGGGGATCAACGAGAAGGGCGACTTCATCACCCTTCCGATGCGCACCTACTCCTCCGGCATGGCGGCCCGCCTGCGCTTCTCCATCGCGGCGGCCAAGGACCACGACGTCCTCATGATCGACGAGGCCCTGGCCACCGGTGACCGCAAGTTCCAGAAGCGCTCCGAGGCCCGCATCCGCGAGCTCCGCAAGGAGGCGGGCACGGTCTTCCTGGTCAGCCACAACAACAAGTCGATCCGCGACACCTGCGACCGCGTGCTGTGGCTGGAACGCGGCGAGCTGCGCATGGACGGGCCGACCGACGAGGTCATAAAGGAGTACGAGAAGTTCACGGGCAAGTAGCCCGATCGAGCCACCGGACCACCACCCGTTCGGCAGCAGTGCCCCGCCTGGAGGAACCTGGCGGGGCACTGTCGTGACATGGTGTCCCCGGAGCCACTTGGTGCTCCCAACTCACTGCCGGTAAAGGAAGATTGACGTCAATCGGTGTGTTGTTGTGATGCGCCGAACACCCCGACGATGCGCGTTGGGTTGTACAACGTAAGCTGTACAGGTGCTGATTCGCGGCAAGTGGGGCGATATCGCGCGGCGCCCCGCCTCGGAGCACGGCCCACCTCGGAGAGAGCCGGGCGGCGTGTCCGAAATAGGATGTATTGGGTCGGCAGTGTAGAACGGGAGATGTGACGGCAATGGCTACGGATGATCTCCAGCTCCGCGATGCTTCCGCCGTCCTCGCCAAGGCCGCGGACGAGAACTTTCCGGTGGCACCCTTCTTCCTGCCCCGGAGCTGGCGCGACGACCTGATGGCCGTCTACGGCGTCGTCCGTCTCATCGACGACATCGGTGACGGCGATCTGGCTCCCGAGGCCGCCCACGCCCGTCACCTCGGCCTGGACGCCGACGCGGACGACCCGCTGACGCTCCTCGACGCCGTCGCGGCCGACCTGGGCAAGGTCTTCGACGGCGGCGAACCCGGCCACCCGCTGGTCCGGGCGCTGCGACCGGCCGCCCGGCGCGGGACTCTGACGGCCGCACCCTTCCTGGCGCTGATCGAGGCCAACCGCCAGGACCAGCTCATCACGCGCTACGAGACGTACGACGACCTCGTCGCGTACTGCGCGCTCTCCGCCAACCCGATCGGCCGTCTCGTCCTGGCCATCACGGGAACGGAGACCCCGGAGCGCGTCCGCCGCTCGGACGCCGTCTGCACCGGCCTGCAGATCGTCGAGCACATCCAGGACGTCGCCGAAGACCTGCGGCGCGGCCGCATCTACCTGCCTGTCGAGGACATGAAGCGGTTCCACGTGAGTGAGTCAGATCTGGCCCTGCCGACAGCGGGCGCGTCGGCGCGCGCGCTGGTCGCATTCGAAGTGGAACGCGCCCGCGGCCTGCTGAATGAAGGCACCCCCCTGGTGGGTAGCGTCCACGGCAGGCTGAAGCTGCTGCTGGCCGGGTTCGTGGCAGGGGGGAGGGCGGCCGCCGGGGCGATCGTCACCGCCGGTTACGACGTCCTGCCCGGACCACCCAAGCCGACGAAGCCGCGCTTGCTGCGCGAGGCGGGTGCAGTGCTGCGAGGAGAGGGGTGAGCCGGGCCGTGGAGTCTGATTTGCAGGTGTCCGCGTCGGTGCTCGCCGCGTACAGCTACTGCGAGGCCGTGACCGGCCAGCAGGCGCGCAACTTCGCGTACGGCATCAGGCTGCTGCCGACGCCCAAGCGGCGTGCGATGTCCGCGCTCTACGCCCTCTCCCGGCGGGTGGACGACATCGGCGACGGCGCGCTCCCGCCGGACGTCAAGGCGGAGCGGCTCGACGACACCCGGGCGCTGGTCGCGCGGATCCGCGCGGGCGGGGTCCAGGAGGACGACACCGACCCCGTGGCCGTCGCCCTCGCGCATGCCGCCGCGCACTTCCCCATCCCGATGGAAGGCCTCGACGAGCTGATCGACGGCGTCCTGAAGGACGTACGCGGTGAGACGTACGAGACGTGGGAGGACCTGAAGGTCTACTGCCGCTGTGTGGCCGGGGCCATCGGGCGGCTCTCGCTCGGGGTGTTCGGCACGGAGCGGGGAGCGCTGCACGCCGAGCGCGCGCCGGAGTATGCCGACACGCTCGGTCTCGCACTCCAACTGACCAACATTCTCCGGGACGTTCGCGAGGACGCCCAGGACGGGCGGACGTACCTGCCCGCCGACGACCTCGCCAAGTTCGGCTGCTCCGCCGGGTTCTCTGGCTCAGAGCCGCCCGCCGGATCCGACTTCGCAGGGCTCGTCCACTTCGAGGTGCGCCGCGCGCGTGCCCTGTTCGCCGAGGGCTACCGCCTGCTGCCCATGCTGGACCGGCGCAGCGGCGCCTGTGTGGCCGCCATGGCCGGGATCTACCGCAGGCTCCTCGACCGCATCGAGCGGGAGCCGGAAGCGGTCCTGCGTGGCCGTGTCTCGCTGCCGGGGCGCGAGAAGGCGTACGTCGCCGTGCGCGGGCTGTCCGGTCTCGACGCGCGGAACGTGTCACGACAGACCGTCCGGAGGCGTGTGTGATGCGCATCCGGAGTGATCGTGGGGCAGTTGGGGCATCGTTCGCAAAGCGGCGGGCAACCCTCCGCTCCATGGTCGCGTCCCAGACTGCAACGGCCGAAGGGGTGGGTGCATGACGAGGAAAGACATGCAGCCCGAGGGGCTGATCGAGGACGCCGAAGGCCGCTCCGCAGGGGCGGCCGCCGTAGTGGTCGGCGGCGGCCTCGCCGGGGTCACCACCGCACTCGCGCTCGCCGACGCGGGCCTGCGCGTCACCCTGCTCGAAGGACGGCCGAGGCTCGGCGGCCTCGCCTTCTCCTTCCAGCGCGGCGCACTCACCGTCGACAACGGACAGCACGTCTATCTGCGCTGCTGCACCGCCTACCGATGGTTCCTCGACCGCATCGAAGGCGCACACCTCGCACCCGTGCAGGAACGTCTCGACGTGCCCGTCCTCGACGCCGACCGCAACCGGCTCGGGCGCCTCAGGCGCGCCGCGCTCCCCGTGCCGCTGCACCTCGCGGCGAGCCTCGCCACCTATCCCCATCTGTCGGTCGCCGAGCGCGCCAAGGTGGGGCGCGCGGCGCTCGCCCTCAAGGGGCTCGACCCGTCCGATCCCGTGCTCGACGGCCAGAACTTCGGCAGCTGGCTCGCCCGGCACGGTCAGTCGGCGCGCGCCATCGAGGCCCTCTGGGACCTCGTGGGCGTCGCGACGCTCAACGCCGCCGCGGGCGACGCCTCACTCGGGCTCGCCGCGATGGTGTTCAAGACCGGGCTGCTCTCGGAACCGGGCGCCGCCGACATCGGCTGGGCCCGGGTGCCCCTCGGTGATCTGCATGACACGCTGGCCCGCAAGGCGCTCGACGCAGCGGGAGTCCGTACGGAACTAAAGGCACGAGTCACCTCCATCTCCCGTACGGAGAACGGCGGTTGGCGCGTGGAGGTTCCCGGCGAGACCATCGAGGCCGAAACCGTCGTGCTCGCCGTGCCGCAGCACGAGACGCACGACCTCCTCCCCGACGGCGCGCTCGACCAGCCCGACCGGCTGCTCGACATCGACACCGCGCCGATCCTGAACATCCATGTCGTGTACGACAGGAAGGTGCTGAAGCGGCCGTTCTTCGCCGCGATCGGCACCCCCGTGCAGTGGGTCTTCGACCGGACCGAGGCCTCCGGGCTGGCCGAGGGGCAGTATCTGGCGCTCTCGCAGTCGATCGCGCAGGACGAGATCGACGCGCCCGTCGCCGCACTGCGCGAACGCTATCTGCCCGAGCTGGAGCGGCTGTTGCCCGCGGCGCACGGCGCGGAGGTACGGGACTTCTTCGTCACCCGCGAGCGCACGGCGACCTTCGCGCCCACCCCCGGCGTCGGCAGGCTCCGCCCCGGTGCCCGCACCAACGCCCGCGGCTTGTACCTCGCGGGCGCGTGGACCGCCACCGGGTGGCCCGCGACCATGGAGAGCGCCGTACGCAGCGGCATCAGCGCGGCCGAGGCCGCCCTCTCCACCCTCGACCGCCCCCGTGATCACCTCTTCGCATTCGAGGAGGCGGCGGCGTGAAGCTCGACCTTCTGGGGTCAGGTCCCCAGAGAAACAGCACCGGAACAAGAGGAGAAACTGTGCCGACTGTGCCCTCGGCCGAGAAAACGGCTGCCGACACGGTGGACGTGACCTCACTGCTCGAGCAAGGAAGGACGCTGGCCACCCCGGTGCTGCGGGCCGCGGTGGACCGTCTCGCACCGCCCATGGACACCGTGGCCGCCTACCACTTCGGATGGATCGACGCGGCGGGCAACCCCTCCGACGGCGACGGTGGCAAGGCCGTGCGTCCCGCGCTCGCCCTGCTCTCCGCCGAGGCCGCGGGCGCGGCTCCCGAGGTCGGCGTCCCCGGCGCGGTCGCCGTCGAGCTCGTGCACAACTTCTCACTGCTCCACGACGACCTGATGGACGGCGACGAGCAGCGCCGCCACCGCGACACGGTGTGGAAGGTGCACGGCCCCGCACAGGCCATCCTCGTCGGTGACGCCCTCTTCGCGCTCGGCAACGAGGTCCTCCTGGAGCTCGGCACCGTCGAGGCGGGCCGCGCCACCCGCCGCCTCATCACCGCCACGCGCGCGCTGATCGACGGCCAGGCACAGGACATCAGCTACGAGCACCGCGACCGGGTCACCGTCGAGGAGTGCCTGGAGATGGAGGGCAAGAAGACCGGCGCCCTCCTCGCCTGCGCCGTCTCCATCGG
This sequence comes from Streptomyces sp. NPDC042371, assembly GCF_056437465.1. Classification (NCBI taxonomy): domain Bacteria; kingdom Bacillati; phylum Actinomycetota; class Actinomycetes; order Kitasatosporales; family Streptomycetaceae; genus Streptomyces; species Streptomyces sp. NPDC042371. The sequence continues at coordinate 439,676 of NZ_JBWKAP010000004.1, forward strand.
TGCCGTACTCGGCGGCGCGGACGACCACACCGCCGACACGCTGGAGAAGTACGGATACCACCTCGGCCTCGCCTTCCAGGCCGTGGACGATCTGCTGGGCATCTGGGGCGACCCGGAGGCCACCGGCAAGCAGACGTGGAGCGACCTGCGCCAGCGCAAGAAGTCCCTGCCCGTGGTCGCCGCTCTCGCCGCGGGTGGTCCCGCGTCCGAGCGGCTCGGTGAACTGCTCACCGCCGACTCCAAGAGCAGCGACTTCGAGAACTTCTCCGAGTCGGAGTTCGCCGCGCGCGCCGCCCTGATCGAGGAGGCGGGCGGCCGTGAGTGGACCGCCAAGGAGGCCAGGCGCCAGCACGCCATCGCCATCGAAGCCCTGGACCACGTCCAGATGCCGGACCGGATCCGGGCGCAACTCGTCGCGCTCGCCGATTTCGTCGTCGTACGAGAGAGATGATCACCATCGCGCGGATATCCGGGTTATCCGGGGGGTGACCCCCGGACCCACAGGCAGTCGCCGGCCGGCGTGACGCGTCGGCCGACGGCGGACCCACAGCAGACGTAGCCATCGCACTGCACGAAGGGGAAGCCATGACAGCGACGACCGACGGAAGCACCGGAGCGGCCACGCCCCGCGCAGCCTCGGCCAGCCAGTCCACCGAACCCGTCGACCTGACCGATACGACCGCCACGACGGCAGCACCGCGTGACGCCGCCGCGCGCGCCATGCAGCGCTCCACCGACTTCCTGCTCTCCCGGCAGGACGCCCAGGGCTGGTGGAAGGGCGACCTCGAGACCAATGTGACCATGGACGCCGAGGACCTCCTACTGCGGCAGTTCCTCGGCATCCGGGACGAGCACACCACCCGCGCCGCCGCGCTCTTCATCCGCGGCGAGCAGCGTGACGACGGCACCTGGGCCACGTTCTTCGGCGGCCCCGGCGAACTCTCCACGACCATCGAGGCGTACGTCGCGCTGCGCCTGGCCGGTGACCGGCCCGACGAGGCGCACATGGCGAAGGCCTCCGCGTGGATCCGGGAACGGGGCGGCATCGCCGAGGCCCGGGTCTTCACCCGGATCTGGCTCGCCCTCTTCGGCTGGTGGAAGTGGGACGACCTGCCGGAACTCCCACCGGAGCTCATCTACTTCCCCAAGTGGGTCCCGCTCAACATCTACGACTTCGGCTGCTGGGCGCGGCAGACGATAGTGCCGCTCACCGTCGTGTCCGCCAAGCGGCCGGTGCGTCCCGCGCCCTTCGCCCTGGACGAGCTGCACACCGACGCGCGCGTCCCCAGCCCCGTCAAGCCCCTTGCCCCCGTGGCGAGTTGGGACGGCGTGTTCCAGCGGCTCGACAAGGCGCTGCACGTCTACCACAAGGTCGCCCCGCGCAAGCTGCGCAAGGCCGCGATGAACAGCGCCGCCCGCTGGATCATCGAGCGGCAGGAGAACGACGGCTGCTGGGGCGGGATCCAGCCGCCCGCCGTCTACTCCGTCATCGCGCTGCACCTGCTCGGCTACGACCTGGACCACCCCGTCCTGAAGGCCGGGCTCGCCTCGCTCGACCGGTTCGCCGTGTGGCGCGAGGACGGCTCCCGGATGATCGAGGCCTGCCAGTCGCCCGTATGGGACACCTGCCTGGCCACCATCGCGCTCGCGGACGCCGGAGTGCCCGCGGACCACCCGCAGTTGGTCAAGGCCGCCGACTGGATGCTCGGCGAGCAGATCGTGCGGCCCGGCGACTGGTCGGTGCGCAGGCCGGGACTTGTGCCGGGCGGCTGGGCGTTCGAGTTCCACAACGACAACTACCCCGACATCGACGACACCGCCGAAGTCGCCCTCGCGCTGCGCCGGGTCGCGCATCCCGACAAGGCGCGCCTGGAGAACGCCATCGACCGCGGAGTGCGCTGGAACCTCGGCATGCAGTCGAAGAACGGCGGCTGGGGCGCCTTCGACGTCGACAACACCAGCCCCTTCCCCAACCGCCTGCCGTTCTGCGACTTCGGCGAGGTCATCGACCCGCCCTCCGCCGACGTCACAGGACACGTCGTGGAGATGCTCGCCGTCGAGGGGAAGTCCCGTGATCCGCGCACCCGGCGCGGCATCGAGTGGCTCCTCGCCGAACAGGAGGAGTGCGGCGCCTGGTTCGGGCGCTGGGGCGTCAACTACATCTACGGCACGGGGTCGGTGGTGCCCGCGCTGGTCACGGCGGGGCTGCCCGCATCGCACCCGGCGATCCGGCGCGCGGTGCGGTGGGTCGAGTCGGTGCAGAACGACGACGGCGGCTGGGGCGAGGACCTGCGCTCCTACCGCGACCGGGGCTGGGTGGGCCACGGCACGTCGTCCGCCTCGCAGACCGCCTGGGCGCTGCTCACCCTGCTTGCGGCGGGCGAGAGCGAGGCCAAGCCCGCGGAGCGCGGCATCGCCTGGCTCGTCGATACGCAGCTCGCCGACGGCTCCTGGGACGAGCCGTACTTCACCGGCACCGGCTTCCCCTGGGACTTCTCCATCAACTACCACCTGTACCGACAGGTGTTCCCGCTCACCGCCCTCGGCAGGTACGTCAACGGAGATCCCTTCGCGGGCGGCTCCGGCGCCGACCTCGGCAAGGGCAGCTGATGGACCGGAACCCGGCCCCGCGGCCGGGCCCCGCGCCGCTGCTGATCGCCTGCGCGCTCGGCATCGAGCACCTCGCCCTGCGCACCGGCGACCGCAACGGCGCGCCGGGCGGCATGACCGTGCTGCGCACCGGCATGGGCCCCCAGAACGCCGAGCGCGCCGTCACCGGTGCGCTCGGAAAGGAAAACCTGCGCGACGCGGCCGTACTGGCCACCGGCTTCTGTGCCGGACTCGCCCCCGGTATGCACCCCGGCGACCTGGTCGTCGCCGAGGAGACCAGGGACACGCGCGGCAGCACGCCCTGCACGGGAACCGGGCTGCTGGTCCAGGAGCTGGTGCGGGCCGTGCCCGGCCGCACCGTGCACACCGGACCGCTCACCGGATCCGACCACGTCGTCCGCGGTCACGAGCGCGGCGATCTCCTGGCCACCGGCGCCATCGCCGTGGACATGGAGTCCGCCGCGACGCTGCACAGTGCCGTACGCACCGGGCAGCGGCCCGTTGCGGCCGTCCGGGTGGTCGTGGATGCCCCACAGCACGAACTCGTCCGCATCGGCACGGTGCGCGGTGGAATATCAGCTTTCCGCGTTCTTCGTGCCGTGCTCCCCGCTTTTTTCGAATGGCACCGTTCTTCTTTGCTCCCTCGGAGGTGAGCCAGATGGCCATGCCGCTGCGCCAGACCATCAAGGTCGCGACGTATCTCTTTGAACAGAAGCTGCGCAAGCGGGACAAGTTCCCGCTGATTGTCGAGTTGGAGCCGCTCTTCGCGTGCAACCTCGCGTGCGAGGGATGCGGCAAGATCCAGCACCCGGCCGGGGTGCTCAAGCAGCGCATGCCGGTGGCCCAGGCCGTGGGCGCCGTGCTCGAGTCCGGCGCGCCGATGGTGTCCATCGCCGGTGGCGAACCGCTGATGCACCCTCATATGGACGAGATCGTGCGGCAGTTGGTGGCCAAGAAGAAGTACGTCTTCCTCTGCACCAACGCCATGCTGCTGCGCAAGAAGATCGAGAAGTTCACGCCCTCGCCGTATTTCGCGTTCGCCGTGCACATCGACGGAATGCGGGAGCGGCACGACGAGTCCGTCGCGAAGGAGGGCGTGTTCGACGAGGCGGTGGCGGCCATCAAGGAAGCCAAGAAGCGCGGCTTCCGGGTCACCACCAACTCGACGTTCTTCAGCAACGACACTCCGCAGAACATCATCGAGGTGCTCAACTACCTCAATGACGAGCTGGAGGTCGACGAGATGATGCTGTCGCCCGCCTACGCCTACGAGAAGGCGCCCGACCAGGAGCACTTCCTCGGCGTCGACCAGACCCGCGAGCTCTTCAAGAAGGCCTTCGCGGGCGGCAACCGGCGGCGCTGGCGCCTGAACCACTCGCCGCTCTTCCTGGACTTCCTGGAGGGCAAGGCGGACTTCCCGTGCACGGCGTGGGCGATCCCGAACTACTCGCTCTTCGGCTGGCAGCGCCCCTGCTACCTGATGAGCGACGGGTACGTCCCCACGTACAAGGAGCTCATCGAGGAGACCGACTGGAGCAAGTACGGCCGCGGCAAGGACCCGCGCTGCGCCAACTGCATGGCGCACTGCGGCTACGAGCCGACCGCCGTCCTTGCCACCATGGGTTCCCTCAAGGAGTCCATCCGTGCGGCCCGCGAGACGGTTTCCGGAAACCGCGGGTGACGTCGTGACCCCAGGAGAGCCCGTTTCCCTGGGCCTCCCGGAGCTGCCGGTCCGGCCGATCTCCGAGCGCCGCCTCTCGCGGCGCATAGAGGTCGGACCGGTGGCCGTGGGGGGTGGTGCGCCGGTCTCGGTGCAGTCGATGACGACGACGCGTACGTCCGACATCGGGGCGACGCTGCAGCAGATCGCGGAGCTGACGGCTTCCGGCTGTGAGGTCGTGCGGGTGGCGTGCCCCACGCAGGCGGCGATCGACGCGGGCTGTGCGGCGGTCCGGGTCAACCCGGGCAACATCAAGCAGTTCGACGACAAGGTCCGCGACATCGCGCTGGCGGCCGCGCGGACCGGCACGCCCATCCGGATCGGCGTGCACGCGGGCTCGCTCGACAAGCGGCTGCTCGCCAAGATCCTGGAGTCGCCGGGCCTGCGTCAGCGCCGCCTGGAGATCGTCTCGTGCCCGTCCTGCGGGCGCGCCCAGGTCGACGTCCACAAGCTGGCCGACGAGGTCACCGCCGGGCTCGACGGCATGGAGGTGCCGCTGCGCGTCGCCCTCATGGAGTGTGTCGTCAACTGCCCGGGCGAGGCGCGCGAGGCCGACCTCAGCGTCGCCTCCGGCAACGGCAAGGGTCAGATCTCCGTCAAGGGCGAGGTCATCAAGACCGTCCCCGAGGCCAGGATCGTGGAGACCCTCATCGAGGAGGCCATGAAGATCGCCGCGCAGATGGCGGACGACGGCGTCCCGTCGGGGGCGCCCGACGTCACCGTGAGCTGAGAACAACCAGAGAGGGGGCTCGAGCATGACCATTCTCGACACCATCCGGGGGCCACGGGACCTGAAGGGACTTTCCGGGGCCGAGCTCGACGAACTGGCAGGGGAGATCAGGGAGTTCCTGGTGCACGCGGTCGCCAGGACGGGCGGCCACCTCGGGCCCAACCTGGGGGTCGTGGAGCTCTCCATCGCCCTGCACCGGGTCTTCGAGTCGCCGGTCGACCGGCTCGTGTGGGACACCGGCCACCAGAGCTATGTGCACAAGCTGCTCACCGGGCGGCAGGACTTCTCCAAGCTCCGTGGCAAGGGCGGCCTCTCGGGCTACCCCTCGCGCGAGGAGTCCGAGCACGACATCGTGGAGAACAGCCACGCCTCGACCGCGCTCGGCTGGGCGGACGGCCTCGCCAAGGCGCGGCAGGTGCTCGGCGAGCGGGGGCACGTCGTCGCCGTCATCGGGGACGGCGCGCTCACCGGGGGCATGGCCTGGGAGGCGCTCAACAACATCGCGGCCGCGAAGAACCGGCCGCTGATCATCGTCGTCAACGACAACGAACGCTCGTACGCCCCGACCATCGGCGGCCTCGCCAACCACCTCGCCACCCTGCGCACCACCGACAGCTACGAGCGCGTGCTCGCCTGGGGCAAGGACATCCTCCAGCGCACCCCCGTCGTCGGACAGACCGTGTACGAGTCGCTGCACGGCGCCAAGAAGGGGTTCAAGGACGCCTTCGCGCCACAGGGCATGTTCGAGGACCTGGGGCTCAAGTACGTCGGACCGATCGACGGGCACGACATCGGCGCCGTCGAGTCGGCGCTGCGACGTGCGAAACGCTTCCACGGCCCGGTGCTCATCCACTGCCTCACCGAGAAGGGCCGCGGCTACGAACCCGCGCTCGCCGACGAGGCGGACCGCTTCCACACCGTGGGCGTCATGGACCCACTCACCTGCGAGCCGCTCGCGCCGTCCAACGGCCCGTCCTGGACCTCCGTGTTCGGCGACGAGATCGTCCGCATCGGCGCCGAGCGCGACGACGTCGTCGCCATCACCGCGGCCATGCTCGGCCCCGTCGGCCTGACGAAGTTCGCGGCGGCCTACCCCGACCGGATCTGGGACGTCGGCATCGCCGAGCAGCACGCCGCGGTGTCCGCTGCCGGGCTCGCCACGGGCGGCCTGCACCCGGTCGTCGCGGTGTACGCCACCTTCCTCAACCGCGCCTTCGACCAGCTCCTGATGGACGTCGCGCTGCACCGGTGCGGGGTGACCTTCGTGCTCGACCGGGCCGGGGTCACGGGCGTCGACGGTGCCTCGCACAACGGCATGTGGGACATGTCGATCCTCCAGGTCGTGCCGGGGCTGCGGATCGCCGCGCCGCGCGACGCCGACCAGCTGCGGGCGCAGCTGCGCGAGGCGGTCGCCGTCGACGACGCGCCGACGCTCCTGCGCTTCCCCAAGGAGTCGGTGGGGCCCGCGATCCCCGCCGTGGACCGGCTCGGCGGCATTGACGTGCTGCTGCGGGAGCCGGACGCGGAGGTGCTGCTCGTCGCGGTCGGGGTGATGGCGCCCGTCTGTCTGCAGGCCGCCGAGCTGCTCCGGGAGCGCGGTCTGCGCTGCACCGTCGTCGACCCGCGCTGGGTCAAGCCCGTCGACCCGGAGCTGCCCGGGCTCGCCGCACGCCACCGGCTCGTCGCGGTCGTCGAGGACAACAGCCGCTCCGCCGGGGTCGGCGCGGCGGTCGCGCTCGCGCTCGGCGAGGCCGAAGTGGACGTGCCCGTACGGCGGTTCGGCATCCCCGAGCAGTTCCTCGCGCACGCCAAGAGGGGCGAGGTCCTCGCCGATCTGGGGCTCACCCCCGTCGAGATCGCCGGCCGGATCAGCGCCTCGCTGACCGCCAAGGAGGGCGCCGACCAGCAGGGTTCAGGCAAGGAGTACAGCGTATGACCAAGGAGTTCGACACCAAGGACGCCAAGGAGTTCGACCTCGGCAGACTCCTCGCCGAGCGGGGTGCCGAACGGTACGAACTGCACGCCCGGCACCTCAACCACCAACTGCCGCGCATGCTGCACACCATCGGCTTCGACAAGGTCTACGAGCGGGCCGAGGGCGCGTACTTCTGGGACGCCGAGGGCAACGACTACCTCGACATGCTCGCGGGCTTCGGCGTGATGGGTCTCGGCAGGCACCACCCCGTCGTACGCAAGGCGCTGCACGACGTCCTCGACGCCTCGCTCGCCGACCTCACCCGCTTCGACTGCCAGCCGCTGCCCGGCCTGCTCGCCGAGCAACTGCTCAAGCACAGCCCGCACTTGGACCGGGTCTTCTTCGGCAACAGCGGCACGGAAGCGGTCGAGACGGCGCTGAAGTTCGCGCGGTACGCCACCGGGAAGCCGCGGGTGCTCTACTGCGCGCACGCCTTCCACGGGCTCACCACGGGGTCCCTCTCCGTCAACGGCGAGGACGGGTTCCGGGACGGCTTCGCGCCGCTGCTGCCCGACACGGCGGTCCCGCTCGGCGACCTGGACGCGCTGCGCAAGGAGCTGGCCAAGGGGGACGTCGCCGGGCTGATCGTCGAGCCCATCCAGGGCAAGGGGGTGCACGAGCCGCCGCCCGGGTATCTGCGCGCCGCCCAGGAGCTGCTGCACCGGCACAAGGCGCTGCTGATCGCCGACGAGGTGCAGACCGGCCTCGGCAGGACCGGCGACTTCTACGCCTACCAGCACGAGGAGGGCGTCGAACCCGACCTGGTCTGCGTGGCCAAGGCGCTGTCGGGCGGCTATGTGCCGGTCGGCGCCACGCTGGGCAAGGACTGGATCTTCAAGAAGGTCTACTCGTCGATGGACCGGGTGCTCGTGCACTCGGCGAGCTTCGGCTCCAACGCGCAGGCCATGGCGGCCGGGCTCGCCGTCCTGTCCGTGATGGAGGACGAGAAGGTCGTCGAGAACGCCGCGGTCACGGGCGAGCTGCTCAGGTCCCGGCTCGCCGCCCTCGTCGACCGCTACGAGCTGCTGAGCGAGGTGCGCGGCCGCGGGCTGATGATCGGCATCGAGTTCGGGCGGCCCAAGTCGCTCAAGCTGCGCGGCCGTTGGGCGATGCTGCAGGCCGCCCGCAAGGGGCTCTTCGCGCAGATGGTCGTCGTCCCGCTGCTGCAGAAGCACCGGATCCTCACCCAGGTCTCCGGGGACCACCTGGAGGTCATCAAGCTGATCCCGCCGCTGACCGTGGGGGAGCGGGAGGTGGACCGCTTCGTGGCCGCCTTCACCGCCGTGATGGACGACGCGCACAGTGGCGGCGGTCTGATGTGGGACTTCGGCAGGACGCTGGTGAAGCAGGCGGTCGCGAACCGCTAGGACCCTTTTTGCCTCTCGGGCAAGAAAGTTGCCCGAGAGGCAAGGCTCTGGCTCAATCAGGGTATGAGCCCTGCCGAGCCCACGGAGCCAGTAGAGCCGCCCCAGGCGGCCGAAGCGCTCCCCGCCGTGGCGCCCCAGCTGCGTGAACTGCGCCGCCGCGCCTCCCTCACGCTGGAGGCCGCGGCCCGCACCGCCGGGCTCTCGCCCGCCCATCTGTCCCGCCTGGAGACCGGGCAGCGCCAGCCTTCACTGCCGATGCTGCTCACGCTCGCGCGTGTCTACGGTACGACGGTCTCGGAGCTGCTCGGCGAGACGGTCGCCGACCGGGACGCCGTCGTCCGTGCCTCGGACATGGAACCGACCGCAGCCGGTGGCTGGACCTACTGGCAGGCGGGCGCCCCGGGCCGCGGCATGCAGGCGCTGCGCGTGCACGTGCCGCACGGGGCGCAGGGCGACATCGTGCGTGTCCACCCCGGCGAGGAGTGGCTGTACGTCCTGCGGGGGCGGCTGCGGCTGCACCTGGGGGACACCGCGCACACCCTCGCGCCGGGGGACAGCGCGCACTTCGACTCGCTGACCCCGCACCGGATCGCCGCCGCCGACCGCGGCGGCACCGATCTCCTCTTCGTCCACACACTGCTGCAGAGCCCCGCCACCGCGCTGTGCCTCGGTGGCCCCACCCAGGGAGACCCGACATGACGGAACCGGAAGAGCAGGGACCTGTGCAGCCGGAGCGGCCCGCCCGCAACACCATGGAGGAGAAGCTGCCCCGTGGGCTCTGGGTCCGCCTGATCATCTATGTGGCGGTGGGCCACCTCTTCGCGGCCTTCCTCTACCTGCTGTTCGAGCTGGGCGCGAACAACCAGTAGCCGCCGCTCGGTCGGGCTCAGTCGAGGAGGCGCTCGCGCAGGCGCTCGCGGGTCTCGGCGCTCACCTTGAGGCCCACGGAAAGATAGGTGTCCACGTCGCCCCACGTCTCCTCGATCGTCTCGTACGCCGCCGCCAGATACTCGGCGCGGGCGTCGAAGAGCGGGTCGAGGAGCTCCATGACCTCGGGCGACATCGCGTTCGGCGAGCTGTCCGAGCGGTGCACCTTGTAGCGGCGGTGCTTCACGTTCGACTCGAGGTAGTCCGCCTCGATGGCATCACGCTCCACGCCGACGGCGAGGAGCGTGACGGCTATGGAGAGGCCCGCGCGGTCCTTGCCCGCAGCGCAGTGCATCAGGGCGGGCACGCTGTCCTCGGCGAGCGCGTGCAGCACCTTGCTGTGCTCGGCGGTGCGCTCCTTGATGATCGTCCGGTACGCGATCCCCATCCGGTCGGCGCCGCGGCCGCCGGAGAGGATCGAGCGCAGCTGGTCGAGGTCGCCGTCGCGCACCATCTTCCAGAACTCGGCGCCGTCGGCCGGGTCGGTCAGCGGCAGGTTCACGTTGCGCACGCCCGGCAGCTCGACGTCCGGCCCTTCCAGGCGCTGGTCGGCTTCGTTGCGGAAGTCGAAGACCGTGTGCAGACCCAGCGAGGAGAGGAACGCGGCGTCGGCGGCGGTGGCATGCGCCAGGTGACCGCTGCGGAAGAGCCTGCCCCGGGCGACGCGGCGGCCGTCCACCGTCGGCAGCCCGCCCACGTCACGGAAATTGCGCACTCCGGCAAGCTCGGGCTCCGACAGTTCTGCCGGCGGGAACTGCTGCGTCACGGGCTCTCCTCGGGCTCTGCGTCCGGCGCGACTCGCCGGTGGGTGCGCCTTCGACGATACGACATGGCTTCCTGGGGCAATCAACCCTCCGCGGAGCCCCTGAGCGGCTCAGGCGAGGGGCTCGCCGGTCTCCAGGAGGGTCTTGAGGCTGGAGAGGATGGCGGGCCAGCCCTGGCTGCACATCGACTGCAGCGTGCCGGTCCGGTCGAACTCGTGGGTGACCGTCAGTTTCACCTGGTCGCCCTCGGCTTCGAGGTCGAAGGTGACCTGGGAACGGCGCTCGCTCGCGAGCCGTGCGCGCAGTTCCTCGCTGATGCCGTTGGCCTCGGCCCACTGCGGGCTGAAGGTGTGCCAGGTGTACGCCAGCTTGCGGTGCGGTTCGTGGACGAGGACGACCTGCTCGGGGTCCTCGGTCGTGGCTCCCGTCTCGGTCCAGGTCATGGGGGAGCCGGGGGTCCAGTCGGTGCCGAAGCTCACGCCCCAGTACCTGCGGGTGAAGGCCGGATCGGTCAGGGCCTGCCAGAGCCGCTCCGGGGTGGTGCGGATGTACGTGGTGTACAAGAAGGTGCTGCTGTCGGTGCCGCTTTCGGTGCTCATGGTCGGCTGCTCCAATGCTGTCTTGAGGTCCGCGAGGGCGTTGGCCCGGTCGCGGTCGAACCGGCTGATCCATCGTTCGGCGATGGCGTTGATCGGAGCGGCGTTGAGGTAGTGCAGCTTCTCCCGCCCCTGCCGCACCGTGGTCACCAGCTCGGCGGCCTCCAGCACGGCCAGGTGCTTGCTCACCGACTGCCTGGCCATGTCGAGGCCCGCGCACAGCTCCCGCAGGGTCTGTCCGTTGTGGTCCCGCAGCCGGTCGAGCAGCTGCCGCCGGCTCGGATCGGCCAGCGCCTTGAACGCCGCGTCCATTATTCGCCACCCCCAGTAATGCAGCTGAACGGCTGCATCTCCATGATTGGCAGCCGAATGGCTGCATGTCAACCGGAAAGGGAGGCCGACGCGGCCGACCTGGGCGTCGTGGAGTGCTGATACTTATTCCGAAATTGGGTGAATCTTGACCGGTGGCTTATCTCACGCACCGTCAACCCCTCCCTACGGTGGCGTAGGTCACTTAGGGAGGTGAAGGATGTGACTTCGTGAGCGCAGAGTCGACAACCTTCATCAATCACCCCATCAACAACGGCGTAATCAGCTCCTACGCAGCGGTCGGCGACAGCTTCACCGAAGGCGTGGGCGACCCGGGCCCCGACGGCACCTTCGTCGGCTGGGCCGACCGCCTCGCGGTCCTCCTGGACGACCGGCTGCCCGAGCACACCTTCCGGTACGCCAACCTCGCCGTCCGCGGCAAGCTCCTCGACCAGATCGTCGAGGACCAGCTCCCGCGCGCCAAGGAGCTCGCCCCCGACCTGGTGACGTTCTGCGCCGGGGGCAACGACATCATCCGGCCCGGCACCGACCCCGACGAGGTCGCCGAGCGGTTCGAGCGCGCCGTCGCCGACCTCTCGTCGGCGGTCGGCACCGTCATGGTGACCACCGGCTTCGACACCCGTGGCGTGGCGCTGCTCAAGCACCTGCGCGGCAAGATCGCCACGTACAACATGCACGTCCGTGCCATCGCGGACCGGTACGGCTGCCCCGTCCTCGACCTGTGGTCCCTCAAGACCGTCCAGGACCGCAGGGCGTGGGACGGCGACCGGCTGCACCTCTCCGCCGAGGGCCACACGCGCGTGGCGCTGCGCGCCGGGCAGGTCCTCGGGCTCGACGTGCCCGCGGACCCCGACCAGGCGTGGCCGCCGCTGCCGCCGCGCGGCACGCTGGAGGTGCGGCGCGACGACATCCACTGGGCGCGCGAGTACCTGGTGCCCTGGATCGGACGCCGCATCCGGGGCGAGAGCTCGGGGGACCACGTCGAGGCGAAGGGCTTCCGCAACATCGACGCCCTCAAGCTGCAGATCGAGGCCGCTCCCTGAGTGGACGAACCGCCCGACGGGCGGCTCTGTGCACAGCGAAGGCGCCCTTCCCGGGGCGCCTTCGGCGTGTGCGGACCGGGTCGCTCGCGTAGTCGTCCCGACAACCATGGCCCGTCCTGGGTGGTCTGGACAGGCGGGGACGGATGGCAGACGCTGCGGACAGGTGCAGGGGACAGACGTACGCGCGCGATGGCGTCGCGCGTGCGGGACGGGGGTGGCGTGAGGGAGAACGGAACGAGTGAGGCCGTCTTCGCGCGGTTGCGCGCGGAGGACTTCGGCTACCTCGACGAGACGCGGCAGATCTATCTGGACCACACCGGCGCCGCGCCGGTACCCCGCGGCCTCGTGCAGGCGCAGGCCGCGCGGCTCAGCGGCCGGGCGTTCGGCAATCCGCACACCGAGAGCCCCGCGTCCATCGCGTCGACCGAGCTGATCGAGGAGGCCAGGCTCCGGGTCCTGCGGTTCCTTGACGCGGATCCGGCCGAGTACACGGTGGTGTTCACGGCGAACGCCTCGCAGGCCGTCAAGCTGGTCGCCGAGGCCTACCCCTTCCACCGGCGCACGGGAGCCCTGCTGCTCACCCAGGACAACCACAACTCCGTCAACGGCGTACGGGAGTTCGCGCGGGCCGCCCGCGCGAAAGTGGGCCTCGTGCCGTTCGCGGGGGACGAGCTGCGGGTCTCCGGAGCGGCGCTGCGCAGGGCGCTCACCGGACGGCACCGCGGGCTGTTCTGCTATCCGGCGCAGAGCAACTTCAGCGGCGTACGGCATCCGCTGGAGTGGGTGGCGCGGGCGCGGGCGGCGGGCTGGCACACGCTCCTCGACGCGGCGGCCTACCTGCCGACCGGGAAGCTGTCGTTACGCCGGGTGCCCGCCGACTTCACCGTCGCGAGCTGGTACAAGGTCTTCGGCTATCCGTCCGGCGTGGGCAGCCTGGTGGCCCGGCGCGAGGCGCTCGCCGGACTGCGGCGCCCCTGGTTCGCGGGCGGCACGATCCAGGTGGTCAGCGCCCAGGCACGCTGGCACCGCATGGCCCAGGCGCCCGCGGCCTTCGAGGACGGCACCCCCGACTTCCACGCCGTCCCGCAGATAGCCACCGGACTCGACTGGTACGACGGGGTGGGCGCCGATGCCGTGGCCGCACACGTGAACCGCCTGACCGGACGCCTGCTGCAGGGTCTCTCCGCGCTCCGGCACCCGGGCGGCCGACCCCTCGTGCAGCTCTACGGCCCGCGCGGCACCGAAGGACGCGGCGGGACGGTCGCGCTCAACGTCCTGGACACCGAGGGCGGGGTCGTCGACGAGCGGATCGTGGCCCGCGAGTGCGCCGCGGCCGGTATCTCGGTCCGCACGGGCTGCTTCTGCAATCCGGGCGCGGGCGAGGAGGCCTTCACCATCACGCCGCGCCTGCTGCGGCGCACCGGCACGGGACGGTGGCGCGCCGCGACCATCGACGGATACATCCGGCGGCTCGGCCTGCCCTCCGGCGGCGCGGTGCGCGTCTCGCCCGGCATCGCCAACGTCACCGCGGACATCGACCGGTTCCTAGAGTTCCTGTACGAGACCTTCGCCGCCGCCACCCCGGTCAGGGGCGCACTGGCCCCCCGTCTGACGTGCTGAGCCAGTGCGCCGACGTCGGACAGCGCCGCCGCAGTACCAGCCAGGCCGCGCAGAGCAGCGCGACGGCGCACCCGGCGAGGATCACCCAGCCCACCCACGCCGGGCTCGCGAAACTGTCCCCGTACGAGTCGAGCAGCGTCCGCCCTTCCGCGCCGCCACCCCGCCACAGCTCCTCCAGACCGGCCCCGGAGCCGAGCGCCTCGAACGCCCACCGGTTGGTCATCGCGACACTGATCCAGCGCCCACCCGCCGCCATGTTCGGCACCGGCACGAACGCCCCCGAGAACAGCACCTGGGGGAAGCACAGCAGCGGGAGCACCAGCGCGGCCTGGCTCGGTTCGGAGACCAGGGCGGAGCAGCACAGGCCGAGCGCGAGCGCGGCGAACGACGCCAGCGCCGTCGTCGCGAACAGCGAGGCGTGGACGGACAGGTCGGCGCTCGGCAGCCGGTCGAGCGCGCGCAGCACCACGAGCAGCAGCGCGTCCGCGAGGAGCAGGACGGGCCCGAGGACGGTGAGCTTGGCCAGCAGATAGGGCCACAGGCGCAGGACGGTTCTGCGCTCCCGGCGCACCACGGCCAACTCGCCGCAGATCTGCGGGAGTCCATAGGCGAGCCCGAAGAAGAACGCGCCGAACGCGATCCAGAACAGCACCATCGCGGAGGCGGCCGGTGCCGGGTGGTCGGGGTCGAAGACGCCCGGGCGGAACAGCAGCGCGAACATCGCGATGATGATGAGCGGTGACCCGATGGTGATGGCGGCGGTCAGCCGGTCGTGCCGCAGGAGCCGCAGATCGCGGCCGGTGAGGACGGCCCACTGGCGCAGCCGTCCGGTCGCGGGGGAGAAGCGGGCGCGGGCGGCGGCGGGTTCCGGCGGCTCTTCCCGGGGAGGCGCCTCACTGGCCGACGGCATCTCCCCTGGCAGCTCCATGGAGTAGAGCGCCTCGAAGGTGCCGTCGGGCGACAGCCGCGCCAGCTCGGCCGGGGTGCCCGAAGGGCCCGGCCTGCCGTTCGGCGCGATGAACATCACCTGGTCGCAGTGGTGCAGATCGGCGGGCGTGTGCGTGGTGAACACGACGGTGACGCCGCTCGCCGCAAGCCGGACCAGGTACCTGGTCAGCTGCGCCCCCGCGAGCGGGTCGAGTCCGGAGGTCGGCTCGTCCAGGAAGAGGAGCTGGGGCCGGGAGAGCAGCTCGATCGCGATGCTGGCGCGTTTGCGCTGACCTCCGCTGAGGGTCCGCACCGGCTGACCGGCGGCCTCGCCGAGTCCCAACTCGTCCAGGACGAGCGGCACATCGCCGGCATCGGTGCCGCGCAGCCGGGCCGCGTACTCCAGCGCCGTCCGCAGCGGCAGCGCGCGGTGCACGATGTCGTCCTGCGGCACGAACCCGTACCGCAGCGGCTCTCCCTCGCCCGCACGTTCCCTGGCTGTGTCGCCGGTGTCGCCGGTCACCGCCGCCGCCCGGACCGAGACCCGCCCGCCCCGCGGCACCCGCAGCCCCGCGAGCACCTCCAGGAGCAGCGTCTTTCCCGCGCCGCTGCCACCCGCGACGCCGAGCACCTGCCCGGGGCCCACCGTCGGCACGTCGATACCGGACAGCGCCACACCGCCACCCGGCAGCACGAGTTCGATCCCTCGCGCCGAGAGCTCCACCCCGGGGTGCTGCACGGTGGTCACCGGTCGCCCGCCCGCAGCGACTCGGTGATCTCGGCCAGGACGCCGAGGTCCTCGATCGTCGCCGGAACGGTGTAGTCCCGGCCGTCGGCGATGGCCCGGACCGTGCCCCGCAGGATCTTGCCGGAGCGGGTCTTGGGCAGCCGCGGCACGGTCACCACGCGGCGCGGTGTGGCGACGGCGCCGATGCGGGACCGCACCAGGGTGCGCAGCTCGGCCTCGACCTCGGCGGCGGGCCGGTCCACGCCCTGGCGCAGCACGACGAGGCCGAGCGGCAGCTCGCCCTTGAGCTCGTCCGCGACGCCCACCACCGCGCACTCCGCCACGTCCGGGTGGTCGGCGAGCACCTCCTCCATGGCGCCGGTGGACAGCCGGTGCCCCGCGACGTTGATGACGTCGTCGAGGCGCCCCATCACGAAGACGTGGCCGTCCTCGTCGAGATGGCCGCCGTCGCCCGTCAGATAGTGGCCGGGATAGCGGCTCAGATAGGTGGCGGCGAACCGCTCGTCGTCGCGGTAGAGCGTGGTGAGGCTGCCCGGCGGGAGCGGCAGGCGCAGGGCCAGGGTGCCGTCCGTGCCGGGCGGGCACGGCTCGCCCGCCTCGTCCAGGACGCGTAGGTCCCAGCCGGGCATCGGCCTGCCGGGAGAGCCCGGCTTGGCGGGCAGCGCCTCGATGCCGAGGGGGTTGGCGACGATCGGCCAGCCTGTCTCGGTCTGCCACCAGTGATCCACGACGGGGATGTCCAGGAGCTCGCGCGCCCAGTGGTAGGTGTCGGGGTCCAGGCGCTCGCCCGCCAGGAAGAGGGCGCGCAGGGACGACACGTCGTGCCCGGCGACGTGCGTGCCCTTGGGGTCCTCCCGCTTGATGGCACGGATCGCCGTCGGCGCGGTGAACAGGGTGCGCACCTTGTGCTCCGCGACGACGCGCCAGAACGCCCCCGCGTCCGGCGTGCCGACCGGCTTGCCCTCGTACAGGAGCGTGGTGCACCCGGCGAGCAGCGGCGCGTAGACGATGTACGAGTGGCCGACGACCCAGCCCACGTCGGACGCCGTCCAGAAGACCTCGCCGGGCCTGGCGTCGTAGATGTGTTCCATGCTCCAGCGCAGCGCCACCGCGTGGCCGCCGTTGTCGCGGACGACGCCCTTGGGGGAGCCCGTCGTGCCGGAGGTGTAGAGGATGTAGAGCGGGTCCGTGGCGGCCACCGGCACACAGTCGGCTGTGGGTGCCGAGCGCACCGCGTCCGCCCAGTCGATGTCACGCCCCGCGCGCAACTCCGCCCGCTCCTGCGGCCGCTGGAGGATCACGCAGGCGTCCGGGCGGTGCGTGCACAGGTCCAGGGCGGCGTCCAGGAGCGGCTTGTACGCGATGACGCGGTCCACCTCGATGCCGCAGGACGCCGAGAGCACCACCTTGGGGCGCGCGTGGTCGATGCGGGCCGCCAGCTCGGGCGGCGCGAAGCCCCCGAACACCACGGAGTGCACGGCGCCGATGCGCGCGCACGCCAGCATCGCGACCGCCGCCTCCGGCACCATCGGCAGATAGAGGACGACGGTGTCACCCTTGCCGACGCCCAGTTCGGTGAGCATCCCGGCGGTCCGGGCGACCTCGTCGAGCAGTTCGCGGTAGGTGTGGCTGCGGACGGTGCCGGTGACGGGGCTGTCGTGGATCAGCGCCGTGCGGTCGCCGTGTCCGGCCAGGACGTGCCGGTCCAGGGCGTTGTGGCAGGTGTTCAGCTCGCCGCCCGCGAACCACCGGGGTGCGGACGGCGCGTCGGGATCCAGGACCGTGGCCGGCGGAACGTACCAGTCGATGGCCTCGGCGGCGCGGCCCCAGAAGGCCGTCGGGTGCAGGAGGCTCTCGCGGTGGGCACTCGCGTAACTCGTCGACCTTGGCAACCGGTCACTCCGCTCTTCCGAGGTGCGCTGGACGGCATAGTGGGGCGAACGCCCGCCATCGTAAGGGGAGTCGGCCGGTGAGGTGACAGAGCGGGAGTGGCGCGGGGGCGCGCGGGCGTGCCGGTGCTGGGATGACGGCGAACCGCCCCCCGCAGGGACGGTCAGCCGGAAGGAACCCTCGTCATGCGCTCAGTACGTTCCGTACGTTCCGTCAGTGCCCTCGTCCTGGGGCTCGCCGCTCTCGGGCTGCCGGGCGCCCCCGCCGTCGCCGCCCAGGCCGCCCCCGCCGCGGCCCCGGCCGCCGTTGCCGCCCCCGCCCCGGCGACGGTGACCGTCACCGGGGTGGGCGCCGCCTCGGCCGCGCCCGACATCGCGGTGCTCACCGCGGGGATCGAGGTCACCCGGCCGACCGCGGACAAGGCGCTCACCGAGCAGAGCGCCGCGGCCGAGGCGCTGCTGGCCGCGGTGCGTGCCGCGGGGGTCGCCGAGCGCGACATCAGGACGGAGAACCTGTCGCTGACCTCGGTGTACCGGGACCAGGACGCCGAGTCGAACCAGTACCGGGCCAGGGGGGAGGACGAGCAGCTGGTCGGCTACCGGGCCACGCAGATGTTCTCCCTCACCATCCGCGACATCAAGAAGACCGGCGCCGTGGTCCAGGCGGTCGTGGACGCGCCGGGCGACGCGAGCCGCATCCACTCGGTGGCCTTCGACGTCAAGGATCCGCAGGCGTTGCGCGCCAAGGCCCGCAAGTCGGCGTACCAGGACGTCAGGGCCAAGGCCGCGCAGTACGCCGAGCTGAGCGGCCGCAGGCTGGGCCGTCTGGTCTCGCTGGAGGAGAGCGACGGCGGGCGGCCCCGGCCGGTGCCGGTCCCGGTGGCCTCCTTCTCGAAGGAGGGGGTGCCGGTGGCGCCGGGGCGGATCCAGGACGAGGTCTCGGTGACGGCGGTGTACGAGCTTCGGTGATCGGGTGCCCTGGAGACGGCGGGGCGCCGTGTACCGGTGCCCCGCAGGACTCAGCCGGAGCCGGTGGACATAATGGGGAGGCCTATCCGCCCCCCTCAGGAGGTCCCGTGTCCCGGTCCCTGTTCCCCGGGCTGCGCTCGCTGCGGTCCGCTGCTTTCGGAGCGGATCCCGCGGGTGCCCGGCTGGCCCGAATCCGCAGGTCACCGAATTTCTCGGTGGCCGAGGGATCCTTCCAGAACCCCGTGGGGGCACGGACCCGGCCGACCGGTTCGTCCCTGGAGTTCGCCAAGATCTACTTCCGCAAGGAGGAGCGCGTACGCCGCGGCCCCGCCGGAACGGTCCCGGTGCACGCCACCACCCTTGCCGACCTCGCCAAGCCGCCGGTCGGCGGCTTGCGGGTCACCTGGATGGGGCACTCCAGTGTGCTGGCCGAGATCGACGGGCAGCGGGTCCTCTTCGACCCGGTGTGGGGTGAGCGGTGTTCGCCGTTCTCCTTCGCGGGGCCCAAGCGGCTGCACCCGGTGCCGGTGCCGCTGGCGGCGCTCGGCTCGGTCGACGTCGTGGTGATCTCGCACGACCACTACGACCACCTGGACATGCCCACGATCAAGGCCCTCGTCGGCACGGACACGGTGTTCGCGGTGCCGCTCGGCGTCGGCGCCCACCTGGAGCGGTGGGGCGTACCGGCGGACCGGCTCCGCGAGCTGGACTGGCACGAGTCGGCGAAGGTGGCGGGGCTGACCCTCACGGCCACCCCCGCCCGCCACTTCTGCGGCCGCGGCCTGCGCAACCAGCAGCACACGCTGTGGGCGTCCTGGGTGGTGGCGGGGCCGGAGCACCGCGTCTACCACAGCGGCGACACGGGCTACTTCGACGGCTTCCAGGAGATCGGCGCCGAGCACGGGCCCTTCGACGCCACGATGATCCAGATCGGCGCGTACAGCGACTTCTGGCCCGACATCCACATGACGCCCGAGGAGGGCGTGCGGGCCCACCTGGACCTCCAGGGCGGCCAGCCGCGGGGCGTGCTGCTGCCGATCCACTGGGGGACGTTCAACCTCGCCCCGCACGCCTGGTCGGAGCCGGGCGAGGGCACCATGGCCGCGGCACGCCGGGCGGGTGCCGCCATCGCGCTGCCCACCCCCGGCGAGCCCTTCGAGCCCGGGGCGGGCTCCGTGCCGGAAGCGCCCTGGTGGCGCGGCGTCGCGATCACGCCGGAGGACGGCTGGCCGGAGCCTGCGGTGGCGGACGGCGCGGCCGGGACCGGGGCGCACCCGTCGGGCAGCGGCGAGCCCGAGGCGGCGCCTGTCGGATAGCACGCCTGGTCTACGTGGCTCACGCGGCTCGTGCGCGGTGTCTGCGTACCGCGTCGCGGTTGGCGCAGCGCTGGGAGCAGTAGCGCTGCCGCCCCGTGCGCGAGGTGTCGGCGAAGATCGTGACGCACTCGGTCACGGCGCACCGCCGCAGCCGGTGCATGCCCCGCCCCGCCAGATGCAGCGCGGTGCCCACCGCGATCAGTGAGAACAGCAGGTCGCCGAGCGGCTGGCGCTCCTCGCGGTAGTGCAGGTGCCAGCCGCTGTCCGCGTGGTCGGTCAGCCGCGGATAGGCGGCGGCCGCCGCCAGCATGGCGTTGACCAGCGCGGCCCGCTCGGGCTCCGCGGTGGTGTCGACGACCTTCTCCCAGGCGTCCAGGGTGTCCTGGGTGCGCGCCAGGTCGTCGTGCGCGACGGGGTGCTCCAGCGTCAGCCCGGCGGCGCGGCAGCGGTCCGCAAGCTCCTCGGCGCTGCGCGGACGGCGGTTGGCCAGCTCGGCGGCCAGCTTCACCGCGTCCTGGCCGTAAGGGTTGAGATGCATAGTGCTATTACAGCAGGAACGCGGGGCGCGGCGGCGGGACTTGAATCGTCCCTGCGTGCGATGCGAATCGGACCCACGTGCGAGGCGTCATACCAGAGCGGGACGCTGCACCGCAGACTTTGTCAACTGCCCACCGCACGTGATGCGTTGCCGACTACCGTGAGTGGCCGTCGGGCGACGCAGGGATCACGACGCAGGGCTGACGTCGCGACCTGCCGACCGGCACGGCGATGCCGCAACCACGCCGCAAAGGGGAGTCGGGCCGAGCGCCGGACCCTCGTCGCAACGTACCGAGGACGCAGATGTCTCACCTACGCGCACCGGCCGCCCGCGCAGACCGCCGTGAGGGCGGTCGGCACGGCAGACCGGGCAGCCGGACCGCCGCCGCACTGCCCGAGACCCACATACGGCCGCAGCTCCTGCGCATCGCCGTGCTGCCGACCGTCGCCGTGGGCCTGAGCGCCTGCGCGGCCGTGCTCTTCACCCTGCGCTCGACCGGCGCCCGGCCGGGCCCGGCCCTGCTCGCCGTCCTCACCGCGGCCGCCCTGGTCGGCCTGGCCGCCATCGCGACGGCCGTCATCGCCGCCGAGCGCGCCGCCAAGTCCGTGCGCGACCGGGTCGTCACGCTGCGCCGCGCCACCGCCCGTGGCCAGGCCGAACTGCGTGAAGTCGTCGAACAGTTGCGCCGCGGCGACCAGCCGCAGCCCTCCGGGGCACCGGCCCGTCTCAGGTCAGGTGGCGACGAGTTCGACCAGCTCGCCGAGGAGCTGAACCGCGCCCAGGACGCCGCCGTCGGCGCCGTCGTGCAGGCCTCACAGCTCTCCAGCCACGCGGGCAGCGAACAGAAGGTCGAGGTCTTCGTCAATCTCGCCCGGCGGCTGCAGTCGCTCGTGCACCGCGAGATCTCCCTGCTCGACGAGTTGGAGAACGAGGTCGAGGACCCCGAACTCCTCAAGGGCCTCTTCCACGTCGACCACCTCGCGACCCGCATCCGGCGGCACGCAGAGAACCTCGCCGTGCTCGGCGGCGCCGTCTCGCGCCGCCAGTGGAGCAACCCGGTCTCCATGACCGAAGTGATGCGCTCGGCCATCGCGGAGGTCGAGCAGTACTCCCGCGTCAAGCTGGTGCCGCCGATCGAGGGCACCCTGCGCGGCCACGCCGTCGCCGACGTCATCCACCTGCTCGCCGAACTCGTCGAGAACGCCACGGTGTTCTCCGCCCCCCACACCCAGGTCCTGCTGCGCGCCAACCTCGTGACCGCCGGGATCGCCGTCGAGGTCGAGGACCGCGGCCTCGGCATGCCCGTCACCGAGCAGAACAAGATGAACCGCCTCCTCACGGACCCCGACCAGGTCGACGTCGCGAGCCTGCTGCAGGACGGCCGCATCGGCCTCTTCGTGGTCTCCGCGCTCGCCCGCAGGCATGGTGTCGCGGTGCGGCTGCAGACCAACATCTACGGCGGCGTCCAGGCCGTACTGATCCTGCCGCAGGACCTGTTGGGCGCGGAGCAGCAGGCCGACCCGGTCACCCGCCGCCGCCCGGCGGCCGAGGCGGCGGCGAAGGGCGCCGCAGGGGACGCGGGGCAGGCCGCGGGGGACGGCGCGCGTGCCGTCGTACACGACACGCGTGCTCCCGTGCACGACGACGTCCCCGCCTGGCCGGACCCCACCCCTCAGTCGCCCCAGTCCCAGCCGCAGCCCCACCCCACCCAGTCCCAAGCCCACCCGGAGCCCCGCACCACCCCGCACCGCCCCGCCCCGCAGCCGACCCCCGTGCCGCTCCACCCGCGCACCGCGAACGGCGCCGCGCACGTGCCCCTCCCCGTGCGCGGCTCCCGCCAGGACCGGCCGACGCCCGCCGATGCCACCCCCGGCATCAGGCCCGAGGACCGGCAGGCGGCCGCCGAGCACACCGCGGCACCGCCGACGCCCCGCAACGGCGCCGTGCGCGGCCGGGTCGGCAGACCGCAGCTCCCCAAGCGGCGCGCCCAGGAACACATCGCACCCCAGCTTCGGGACTCCCCTTCGCCGCGGCCCGAGAGCGACCAGCTCGTCGGCCACGACCCGGGCCTGATGGCCGCGTTCCAGCGCGGCATCGGCCTCGCCCAGGCGCAGGACGCGCGCGACCCCACGCCGCGGGAGCACCAGGCCGGTGCCCCGCACGACGGGCAAGGACACGGCGGCTGACCAGCACATCGGGCCCGATCAGCGCCCACCACCGCTGCTTGCGCAGACCTACGTACGTTTGTACCTCAAGGAGTCGATCCACCATGGCGAGCGATGCGCCGACCGGCCATGTATCCGATCTCGACTGGCTGATGAGCGGCCTCGTGCAGCGCGTGCCGCACACGCACAGTGCCGTGCTGCTCTCCTCCGACGGACTCGTGAAGTCGGTGCACGGCCTCGACCCGGACAGCGCCGACCACATGGCGGCCCTCGCCTCGGGGCTCTACTCGCTGGGGCGCAGCGCGGGCATCCGCTTCGGCGACGGCGGGGACGTCCGCCAGGTCGTCGTGGAGCTGGACTCCACCCTCCTGTTCGTCTCCACCGCGGGCTCGGGCACCTGTCTGGCCGTGCTCGCCGGGCGCGACGCGGACGCGGCCGTCCTCGGCTACGAGATGGCGATGCTGGTCAAGAGCGTGCGCCCGTATCTGATCACCGCCCCCCGGCAACCCGCCGGCGAACCCGCGTCAATGAGGCGCTGACGATGGCGGCCCCGCACGACGGGCCCTGGCTCGACGACGCCGCGGGGCGGCTGGTCCGCCCCTACACCGTCAGCAACGGACGGACGAGACCGACCAGCCAGCTCGACCTGCTCTCCCTGGTGATGGCGACCGGCTCCACACCGCTCGGCTACCTCGGGCCCGAGCACTCCACGGCACTCGGTCTGTGCGAGGCACCCGCCTCCGTCGCCGAGATCGCGGCCCAGCTGAAGCTGCCCGCGGTCGTGGCCAAAGTGATCCTCTCGGATCTCCTCGACTGCGGGGCCCTCACCCAGAAGGCCCCGGACTTCTACCACAACCCCACTGACCGGTCCCTGTTGGAGGCAGTGCTCGATGGATTACGACGACAGCTCTGACCCCTTCCCCACCGCACTGAAAATCCTGGTCGCGGGCGGCTTCGGGGTAGGCAAGACGACCTTCGTCGGCGCGGTCAGCGAGATCGCGCCGCTGAGTACCGAGGAGCTGCTCACCACGGTCAGCGAGGCCACCGACGACCTGTCGGGCGTGGAGAACAAGACCACGACGACCGTCGCCATGGACTTCGGGAGAATCACGCTCGACCCGGAACACGTGCTGTACCTCTTCGGCACGCCGGGTCAGGAGCGCTTCTGGTTCATGTGGGACGAACTCTCCGAAGGGGCCCTCGGCGCGGTGGTGCTCGCCGACACCAGGCGCCTGGAGGACTGCTTCGCCGCCGTGGACTTCTTCGAGCAGCGCGGCATGGGCTTCATCGTGGCGATCAACGAATTCGACGGCGCCTACCGCTACGAGCCCGACGAAGTGCGCTCCGCGATCGACCTCGACCCGCAGGTGCCCGTCGTGCGCTGCGACGCACGGATCTCCAGCTCCGGCATCCAGACCCTCCTCATCCTCGTCAAACACCTCCTCAACCACGCCCCGGCGGCCAGCTACGGAGCCCACACGTGATGCATGACCCGACCGGGCGCCTCCTGCTCACCCCCGTGGACGACGAGGCGCCCGCACGGGTGCGACGGCTGCGCGGGCTCGGGATCGGGCAGTACTCCGAACCGGCCTTCGACGCCTTCGCGGACCGGCTCGCCGAGCTGACCGGCGCGCCGTACGCCATGGTCAACTTCCTCGACGAGACCCAGCAGTTCTTCGCGGGTCTGCACGCTCCGGGCAACCGGGACGGCGAAGCCTGCCGCTATCTGCCCCGCGACCACGGGTACTGCCCGCATGTGGTGGTGCGCCGCAAGGCCCTCGTCCTGGAGGACGTCCGCGACTATCCGCGGTTCGCGGGCAACCCCGTGGTGGACGAGACCGGCATCCGCTCCTACCTGGGCGCGCCGCTGATCGACCGCACGGCGACGGTGCTCGGCACGGTGAGCGTCGTGGACGTCGAGCCGCGCCGCTGGGGCACGGCGGGGCTCGACACGATCAAGCGGATGGCCGCGGAGCTGGTCGAGCAGATCCACCGGCGGGAGGCGGGCGGTATCTGAACGGATCTCCGTGGCCGGTCAGGTGTCGGAGAGGCAGACACGGACGAGGTAGGCGGCGAACTCGGCCCGGTCGAGCTGGACGACCGAGCGGCGGGTGCGGCTGCCGCCCAGGGAGAACAGCAGGGCGAAGCCGACCGGTTGGACGGTGACACCCTCGTCGGTGACCGGGTCGGTCAGGCCGTCGAAGAGGGCGCCAAGGGAGAAGCTCCACGTGGCGATCTCGCAGGCCTGCTCGTCGATGCAGCACAGGCGCACGAACCAGGGATCCTCGGCACTGCGGGAGGCGGTCACCAGAACGTCGACGGGGCGCTGCCCGGGCGCCGTGCGGTAGCCCAGGAAGATGGCGTGCGTGGCTGTGTCGCGCATGGCGGATCTCCCGTCGTGTACGAGGAGGGGCGAGTGGTGGTGGCGTACGAGGTGTGGACGTGGTGCTTTCCGGTACTCAGTGAGTCGTCCATGCCTCGGAGGGGAGGAAGTCCAGCGGTGCGTTCATGCCCTCGGCGGGGAGGAACACCGGGCGCGTGAGCAGGTGGTCGCCCGTCCGCTGGACGCAGACCACCACGCCGAGGCTCGCTGATCCCGGTTCACCGAGGTTCACGTAGAACAGCTCCGAGAACGGCTCCCGGATCTCGGCACGGCCGATGATCCACTGTTCGAGCTCCGAGGGCACGCGGCCGACCAGCGCCGTGCCGTCCGCGAAGACCTGGGGGCCCTTCAGCGCATCGACCGATATGCCCCGCAGCCGCTCATCCAGGCCGTAGTAGAACGTCAGCCCCAGCCCCCAGCACTCCCCCTTGACCGTGCCGTACCGGTCCCGCGACAGAGCCGCACGCGTGTGGTGCTGGGGGTTCTGCGTGATGCCGCCGAGCGCCGCGGTGACGTCGTCGGGGCGCATCCCGAAACGCAGCGGGCCCACGCCCTCGAAGGGTTCCAGTGCCCAGCGTCGCCGCGCGCTCTCCGGCAGTACATCCCACACACCCCACCGATCGAACACTCGCCCAATCCTTCCTCGTCGGTTCCGGCCGCCGTCCTCGACGCGTGCCGTTCAGTGGGTGGCGCGGCGACGTCTGTGGGCCGCGGCGGCCAGGGCCGTGCCCAGGACGATCGAGGCGCCGCCGACGCCGACCATCCAGCCGGTTCCGGCGTCGCTCCCGGTTGCGGCGAGGGAGCCGACCGCGGCGGTCTCGCCGGTGTCGTCGCGGGTCACGTCGCGGGTCACGTCGGGGTGCTCGGCAGCGGGCACGACGGCACCGCTCCCGCCCCCGGGGGCGCCGCCCTCTGAAGTGCCGGGCGCGGTGGGGCCGGTGGCGTTGCCGCCCCCGCTCGTGTCGTCCTTGCCCGTGTGACCGGCACCGGGCTGGTCCTCCTTGCCGGGCTCGTCCCCGCTGCCGGGCTTCTCGCCGTCCTCCGGCTTCTCGCCGTCCCCGGGCTTCTCCCCGCCCCCGGGCTTCTCGCCGTCTCCCGGCTTCTCCCCGCTCTCGGCAGGAGCGATGATCTTCGACCACGCCCAGTAGGTTTCGTCCGACTGCACCTCCTCGTCATAGACCCGCGGGCCCATGAAGAAGTCGATGAGCGGCGCGTCCGCCGAGGCGCGGATGCGGAGGGGGACGACGGTCCGGCCCGTCGGCAACTGGAACTCCACCAGCAGATCGAGATCCAGGTTGCCGAGTTCAGGGGAGCTGGTAACCTCCGCGTCGCGCCAGACGCCGTCGACCTGTACCTGGACCTGGAGGTCGTTCCCGTACAGGTGCTGACCGACAGTGTTGAGAGCCAAGTCGAGGTTCCAGGCGTGCCCCTCGTCGTACGTGTTGTCGATGACGACGGAGAAGTTCATCCAGTCGCCGCCCGCCTCGACGGCGTCCGGGACTCCCTCCAGGCTGACGTTCGGGGGCGCAGGGGTATGGATTTCCGCGTTGCGCGGAGCAGGGGATGCGGTGGGGGAGGCAGCGGGGGGTGCGGGCTCCTCGGTTGCGTCGGCCGGACGCTCGGAACCCTCCGCCGCATCCTCGGTCGGGACCGGCCCGTTCTCCGCGGGTATCTCCTCTGGTATCTCCTCCGGACTCCGCTCAGGCACCGTCACGGCCGAGTCGAGGGCTTCGTCCGCCGCCGCAGGCGTGGCCCCGAGGAACACCGGAGCCATCGCGGCGGCGGTGGCGATCGCGGCCAGGTACTTCAGGTTCACTACGTCATCCCTCGTTGCGCTGTCGCACCGTCATGTCGTCGTGCGGTGATGCGACCCAGCCTCGAAGGCGGCGACCTGTCTGAGTAGATGTGTCTTATTAATGCACCCATAAGCGGTATTTATGGGTTCTCCCGATAGGCGGGATCGGACACGGACCGATCCGGGTCACAGGACGAGTCCGGTGCCGTCGGGGAAGCGGACGTGGACGGTGTCGCCGTCCACGGCGCAGGTGATGGACTCCCGCAGGGCGAGCGGGCCGACCGTGTCCCGGGACAGGGCGATCAGGCTGACGTGGACGCTGTGGCCGCCCGGGTGGGCCACGGACGTCAGGAACGGTGTCGCGGAGTGCGGTCCGTACGCGTTGGCCGCCACCTCGCGGGCGATGCCCGCCTCCTCGTCCCAGCCGTGCAGGGCGACGACCGCGCTGGTCAGGCCCGTCGTCGTGCGGGTGAGCGCCCAGCCGGGGCCGCACTCGGCGTGCGGCTGCGTCTCGTCCGCCACCGCGTGGCCGCCCTCGCGGACGGTCGCCCCCGCGGGTGCCTGCACGCGGTGCACGCGGATCTCCCACGGGCCGTGCAGCGCGCTCGTCGTCTCGACGGGGAACTCTTCGCCGCCGCCCGGGTACTGGGCCGTGTGGCGGGAGGCGGCCACGCGGCCCTCGCAGCTCAGCGGGTGGATGCGGAGGCGGCGCGAGGGCGTGCCGTCCGGGGCGACGAGCGCCAGGTGGCCGTCGACGGCGCGCTCCCACGCGCGCGGGGCGGTCTCCGGGGCGGTCGCCGTCGAGTAGGTGAACTTGGCGTAGTGGGGGTCGTCCGTGGCCGGGCCTTCGAGGAGGTTGTGGTCGCTGCCGTGGTTGACCAGGCGGACGATGCCGTCGTGCCGGGTGCCGTGCAGCAGCCAGCCGGGCTGGGGGAGCGCCGTGTACTGGTCGGACTCCTCGACGGGGAGCGGCACTTCGCGCTCCGTCCACACCGGGTGGTCGGCGGGGAGCAGCAGGCCCAGGAAGCCCTTGCTCGCCCAGTACGGCGAGGCCGGGCCGGAGTAGGCCTGCGTCGCGGGCAGGAACGTCCCGTACCAGCCGAGCGGCAGGAGCCCCCGCTCGTCGGGCACGCCCCGCTCCACGAAGTGCCGTGCCGTGCCGGAGGCGAGGCGCCGGGTCAGGCCGGGTGCGAGGGGAGTGCAGTCGGCCAGGGCGCCCATCCACACGGGGGCCGCGGTCGCGAAGCGGTAGGTGAGGGAGCGGCCCTGGTGGACGGGGGCGCCGTCGCCGCCGAAGAAGTGCGGGTAGGCGGTGAGGAACCGGGTGAGGCGCTCCCGGTAGACCTCGGCGCGGCCGCCGACGTCCCCGCCGGTCATCCTGGCCCACAGCAGTGGGTACAGGTGCATGGCCCAGCCGATGTAGTAGTCGAAGTTGCGTCCGTCGCCGTCGCTGTACCAGCCGTCGCCGCGGTACCAGTCCTCGATGCGGTCGAGGCCGCCGTCGATGTCCGCCTGGCTGTACGGGGCGCCGACCGAGGCGAGGAACTGCTCGGACACCACCTGGAACAGCCGCCAGTTGTTGTCCCAGGTCTTCCCGCCGACGAAGCCGGAGAACCAGTCGACCACCCGCTCCTGGACCCGGGTGTCGAGCTTGTCCCAGATCCAGGGGCGGGTCTCGTGCAGTCCGACGGCGATGGACGCGGCCTCCACCATCTGCTGGGAGCAGTCGGTGAGTTCGGGCCAGGCTTCGCCGCTCTCGCGGTCCGTGCCCGCCGCCAGGCCCTGCGCGTAGCGCTCGACGAGGCGGGGATCGGCCTCGCCGCCCGCTCCCGCGATCCGGAAGGAGGCGAGCAGGAACGAGCGCGCGTACCCCTCCAGGCCGTCCGACACGACCCCCGACCAGCTGTTCCGTCCGGGCAGCCGGTACTGCGCGAACCCCGGTGTCGCGTACGGGACGAGCGCCTCCAGCTGCCGGTCGGCGAGCGCCTCCCAGTGCGCCCGGGTCCAGCCGGTGAGCGGGGACAGGACGCGGTCGGTGGGCGGCAGGATCAGGTGCGGTGCGGGCATGGGGTCGATGACTCCTCGGTGGTGGGTGCGGGTCGGGTGACGCTATTCGCGGTAGGTGCTCGCGTCGACGGTGGGCTTCGGCAGGCCGAGCGCGGCGATGCGGGCCGTGCCTGCCGAGGTGACGGGGAAGCGCCACTTGCCGGTGAAGAAGCCGGTGAGGTCGCGTCCGGTGGCCCGGCTCGCGTACACCGCGAGGTGGTCGTAGCGGTCCGCGTCCGTGGCGGCGGCGGGGTTGTCGGCGCGGATCAGCTTGTGCAACTGCGGCCAGACGCCGGTGCCGAACGCGAGGTGCAGCTGCCACAGCGGGACGAGCTTGGACCAGACGTCGAGCGACGTGTAGTCGCTGCCTGCGTCGCGGGCCGCGAAGGCCCGGTCGTAGACGTCCTTGCCCGCGGAGTCCTTGACGAGCAGCCGGGACGCCTGGCCGAGCGTGCGCTGCGCGGCGAGCGAGTAGAGGTTGCAGGTGACCTCGGTGAGCGCACCCGGTTTGTACGCGAACTGCTGATGCTGGTGGCCGAGTTCGTGGTACATGCCCCAGCCGCCGGTCCGCAGCCCGTCCACGCCCGCGACGTACTTCATGGCGGCGCCCGGATAGCCGGTGTACCCATGCGTGGCGTACGCGCCCACGCCCGACGCGACCTTGGTGACGTTCACGAAGTGGTACGGCAGCGGATTGCGGGCGTGCGTGCCGCTGGTGCCGCTCAGTCCGCTGAACACCGCGTGCGACGCGAGGAGTTGCTCGTACGTGTCGAGGAGCGCGGCATGGTTCTCGGCGCGGTACTGCAGTGCGGTGGCGCGGGACAGCGTGACGATGGCGTGCGCGGAGCGGAGCTGCACGTATCCGGCGGCGGTGTGTGAGTCCAGCTGGGACCGGAAGGAGGACTCCGAGGTCGAGCCGTGCGTGAAGGTGGGCATGGGCACGGAACCGGCTCCGAAGGTGACCGTGGCGCGCTCGCCGCTGCCCGTCATCGTGACGTGGACGGGCCCGCCGTGCGGATCGGTGACGGTGTTGGTCCCGGCCTTCAGGGGATAGGCGCGCGGGGCGTTGGGGGTGGAGTAGTAGTCGGGGATGCCGATGTGCAGGGTCGGCAGGACACCGTCCGGTGCGGAGACGGTGACGGTGACCGCGGTGCCCGCGGGCGCGTACGTCCCCGTGGTGAAGAAGTCACTGGCGCGCTGGGCTGCCCCGAGCCGCACCCGCTGCGACTCGGCGGAGACGCGGGCGGTGAGCTGCACGGCGACGGCGCCCCGCGCCGCACGGGCGGTACCGGGCAGCAGCGCGACACCGGTGGCGGCGGCGAGAGTGCCGAGGACGGTGCGACGGTGGAGGGGAGCGGATCTCATGGGGTGCACTCCTTCGGTCGGTGAGGGAGCGCCCCGTAAGGGGCGCGGGGAGTTGCGCGACAAGCCACGACGCGCCTGCAGAAAACACGGGACCTACTCCGAACGGCCGGGCTCAGTGCAGCTCGGCGACATGCGTACGCCCACGCGAGCCACCGACCCGCACGGTGACCACGGGCCTCCTCCCCGGCCGGACGGCCACCGTGTCGTCCGCACGGACCACCCCGCGCACCGGAAAGGGCAGCTCGACGTCGAGCGTCGACTCCGCGCGGCCGGGGTCGGCGACGGCCACGGACACGCCCCCGTGCCCGCGCCGCACGAGGACCGTGCAGGCCCCGGAGGAGGAGAGTCCCCCGGCCCGGCCGGGCGCCCAGAAGTGCGCGGCGAGCAGCCCGTCGCGCCGCGCCTCGACCGCCTGCACGGTCACGTCGTTGGCCACGATCCGCACGGGCCCGGCGTGCGCCCAGACCGCGGTGGCGGCCGCGCTCGCGCCGGGCAGCAGGACGTAGGCGTACGAGGCGTCGGCGGGGGATACGCCGTGGTCGAGCCAGAGGGTCAGATAGCGGCGCGTCACCGGCGACGTGCTGCCGCCCGTGTCGGCACCGGTGTTGATGTCCCGCCACGCGCCGACGCGTGTTTCGCGCAGGGCGCGCAGCCCCAGGTCGGCCGCGCGGCCGTCGTGGTCGGGGAAGACGTAGCCGCCGGTGCCTGACAGGTGCGCCCATCGGGTGTCCGACAGCCGCGCCGACCACCCGTCGTGCCCCGGCTGCACCCGCCCGTCCACGGTCAGTCGCCGCGCGGGCCCGTCGGCGTACAGATTGCGGTTCTCGACGACCGTCTCGATCGTGCGCCCGTCGCGCGCGGAGATGCCCGCGCCGAGCGCGACGACGACGTTGTCGAGGCAGAACCACGCCTTGCGGGCCCGCAGCGTGCTTCCGTCGGCGAGCAGCTCCATGGCCGCCGCCCCGTGACGTGCGTCGAGGACGGCGCCGCCCGCCACGGCGTTCTTCGGGCGGTACGTGCCGGTGCCGCCGCCCGAGCCGATGTCGGCGCGGGCCCGGGTGTCCACGGTCGTGCCCGGCAGGCGGTACGGATCTACGGTCGCCCAGAAGCCGTCCCCGAACCGGCCGAGGTCGTCGCCGTCGTACAGATAGGTCATGCCGTCGCCCGTGTACCAGCCGTGCAGGTTCTCGCCGTTGCCCGCTTCGTAGGCGGCGATGCGCTTCGAGGAGAGCGACAGGGCGAGGGCCCAGCCGGGCCTGCGGTGCACCACCCGGTCCATGTCCGCGAAGACGAAGTGCCCGGTGAGCCGGTCGTCGGCCGGGATTGAGGCGTCGTCGAGGACGGCCTTGGCACGGGCCAGCGCAGGGATGCCCACCAGGCTCGGGTAGGGCGTGGCCGTGTTGCGGCGGAGCCAGCCCTTGGCCATGGCCCGCCAGCGCCGCGCGTAGTCGGCCGGGGCGCCGGACGCCAGCTGCAGGACGTGCGAGAGCGTCGCCGCGCCGTCGTTGTGGTCCCTGGCCTTCTCCCTGGATATCGCCCGGCCGCGCACCGCGTCCATCATCAGCCCGTCGAACACCACCGGCGCGAACGTCCGGTCCACCGCTTCGTACAGCACGGACGTCTTCGGATCGGTGACGGCCCACGGGGAGTCCGTGAGCAGCGCGATCAGCTGGCCAGCGCTGCCGAGCAGGACGCTGCCGTACGTTCCCGTGTACGCGACGGAGCCGTGCTGCACGAACGACCCGTCCTCGTAGAACCCGTCGCCCGAAGTGACGTACTGGAAGAGGCTGTTACGGCCGCCGTCCCGGACGTCGGACAGTCCGTCGCGGGCCAGCGCGACCGTGGCCGCGTCCCAGGTGAGCAGGCCGCGCAGGGCCACGAGGACGGCTTTGTCGGCGCGGTTGGCGCCGGTTTCGGCGAGGGATGGCGTGTTGGCGCGTCGGTCCGGGTCGGGGCAGAACTTCGCGACCGTCGCGGTGTACGCGGACAGGTCGTCGGCAGGGAGGTGCGCCCGCAGCAGCACGCACGTGTCCAGCAGCGCGCGGGGCGCGCCGATCTCCCAGAACCACCAGTTGCCGGACTCCGGGCGGCCGGGGTGGTAGCCGGTGGTGTGCAGGAAGCGCAGCGTGTCGAGCAGGGCGTCGAGGGTTTCCGTGCTGCCGCTGAGCGAGGTACCGGGTGTGGCCCAGGCCGTCGCGAGGGTGCGCAGGCGGGTGTAGCTCTGGCCGAAGTTGCCGGGGTCGGAGGCGGGGGATAGGTCGGCCCACGGCGCGGTCCTGCCCGCCGACCGGTCCAACTGCCGCCACCAGCCGGAAGCCTGGGTGTCCAGCGTCTTGAGGGCGGCGGCGAAGTCCGGGTCCGCCGCGTCGAAGTCGCCGCCGGTGAGCTGCGCGGCGGCGCGGGCGAGCAGGGTGTCGTAGGCGTCCTCGGAACCGGTCGGGGCCTCGGCGCCCCACGCCGTGCCGCTCGCCGCCGACGGCACGACGACGGACGCCGCCCCCGCCGCGAGGAGCGTGCGACGGCTGGGCCCGGTGGAGTCGGAGACAGGCGTGGGCAGCGTGGGCATGCGAACTCCCAGAGGTGTCGGGGGCACATGAAGGCTTCGGGGCACATGTGGTGAGCCGATCCCGCGACAGCATGTAAGCGGTTGCTATGGCGCGCAAGAGGGGTCGGAATCTTTCTACGTTCTTTCTGCGCCGACCACGGTTCTGCGCCCACTCATCACGGGTTAACCGCTTTCAGCGGCGCGCGCGTCCCGCCACCGAGTCCCGGACGACGATGTGCGTGCCGAGCCGCACCCCGCCCTCGGCGGGCGGCCGCCACGCCTCGGTCTCCGCGTCGGGCACCGCGATCCGCACCGCCTGCCGCCCCATCTCCTCCAGCGGCACCCGCACGGTGGTCAGGCGCGGCCGCAGCGTCGCGGCCGCGGGCACGTCGTCGTATCCGACGAGGGAGACGTCCTCGGGGACGCGGATCCCGGCCTCCTCCAGGGCCTGCAGCGCCCCGATGGCCACCATGTCGTTGGCCGCGAACACCGCGCTGAACTCCAGCCCGGACCTGAGGAGTTCGGTCAGTCTGCGATGACCGAAGGCGGGGCTGAACGCCCCGGTGTGCACCAGTTCGGGAACCGTCGGCACACCCCGCAGCGCCAGCGCCCTGCGGTGCCCGGCGAGCCGGTCGTGGGTGGTGGAGAGGCGGGGCGGCCCGCCGAGGTAGAGGATGCGTTCGTGGCCCTGCGTGAGCAGGTGGTCGGTGAGGGCGAACGCGCCGCCCTCGTTGTCGTACTCGACCGACAGCGTCGGCACGCCGTGCCCCACCGAAGGCCTCCCGCACAGCACGAGCCGCGCCCCGCCCGCGTGCAGACCGCGAGCCCTGCGGGCCACCTCGCGCGCATACGACCGGTCCTGGTGCGCGCCGCCCACCAGGACCACCGCATTCGCCCGCTGCTCGTGCAGCAGGTCGACGAAGGCGAGTTCGCGCTGCGGGTCGCCGTGGGTGCAGCAGACCATGCAGAGCCGACCCGCCTCGGACGCGGCCCGCTCCACGCCGCGGGCGATGTGCGCGAAGAACGGGTCGACGACGTCGTGCACGATGATGCCCACGGTGCGGTTGGAGGTTCCCGCGAGTGCGCGGGCGTGGGCGTTGACCACATAGCCGAGTTCGTCCACCGCCGCGTGGACGCGGTCACGCGTGGCTCCGGCCACCGGGTAATTGCCGTTGAGGACCCGCGAGACGGTGGCCGACGAGACTCCGGCCCGCTGCGCGACGTCGATGATCGTCGCCCGTCGCGCAGGGCCGTGTCCGTGCGTCGACGCGTCTGCCATGTTCGGTCGTCCTTCCTTGCGGTGCGGGTTCGCCGTGGCTTGCCGCGGAGTTCCCCGCGCCCCTTCGGGGGACGGTAAGCGTGTACCGAGATTCGCTCCGGCGCCAGAGAGACGGCGAGGAAATGTCCAAGGGGTCAGTCGGTCGAGGGTGTTGACGGCGACAGTAAGCGATTACTACGTTGCCGCCCCATGGCTGAGAAAAGGACCCGAACCGTGCGTGCCGCCATCGCGACGGCGGCCGCGGCCGCCACCCTCGCGCTCGCCGCCCCCGCCCACGCCGTACCCCTCACCCCCACCCCCGGCTCGGACGGCGTGGGCGACCCGCTGTATCCGACGCTCGGCAACGGCGGCTACGACGTCCGCCACTACGACCTCTCCTTCGACTTCACGCCCGTGACGTACGACTTCGCCGCCACCATGAAGATCCGGGCGAGAGCCACCCAGGACCTCTCGTCCTTCAACCTCGACGTGGACTCGCTCGCCATCGACCGGATCACGGTGAACGGCTCGCCCGCCACCTGGTCCCTCGCCGCGGGCAAGACCGGCCAGGAGCTCACGGTCACCCCCGCACGTGCACTGCGCGACCGCCGCTCCTTCGATGTCGAGGTCACCTACCACGGCAACGGAAAGACGAAGCCCGTCGGCCTGCCCGGCTGGCGCCACATGTCCGACGGCGGCTTCGCATCGGCCGCCCAGGCGTCGCGCGCCGACACCTTCGCGCCCGTCAACGACCACCCGTCCGACAAGGCCACCTGGACCTTCCACCTCACCGCGCCCAAAGGCTGGACGCCCGCCGCCAACGGCAACCTCACCGCCCGGCGCAAGGCCCCCGGCGCCAAGGAGACCTGGGACTTCTCCCTCAACTCCCCGATGGCACCGGAGCTGTTGGGCATGTCCGTCAACAAGCAGACCTACCTGTACGGGCGCGGCCCGCACGGCGTGAAGCTGCGCCACCTCGTGCCCGAGGACCAGCTCGCGAAGTACCGTCCCATCGCCGAGGAGAGCGGCGGTCAGCTCGCCTGGCTGGAGAAGACCCTCGGCGTGCGCTACCCCTTCGACACGTACGGCGTGCAGATCGTGCGCGACGGCTACGGCGACGCGCTGGAGAACCAGACCCTCTCCCTCTTCGGCCCCGGCTGGTTCGAGCGCCCCACCTACTCCACCACCATGGTCCACGAGCTGACCCACCAGTGGTTCGGCGACTCCGTCACCCCCGCCACCTGGCAGGACGCCTGGCTGAATGAGGGGCCCGCCGTCTTCTACGCGGCCGTCTGGGCGGATCAGAAGGGCTTCCAGCCCATCGAGGAGAAGATGAAGACGGCGTACGAGAAGCTCGACGCGGTCCGCAAGACCGACGGTCCGCCCGGCAAGCCGACGGGGCTCGGCGGCTTCAACATCTACGACGGCGCCGCCGTCTCCCTCTACGCCCTGCGGCAGCAGATCGGACAGGACGAGTTCGACGCCGTCATGAAGGCGTGGCTGACGAAGCACCGGCACGGCAACGCCGCCACGCAGGACTTCATCGACAACGCGGTGAAGGTGACGGGGGACCCGTCCACCGGGACCTTCCTGCACCACTGGCTCTACGACCTCGACAACCCGCCGATGCCTGGGCATCCCGACTGGGGTGTGGCCAAGTGAGTAACTGGCCTGCGCGTCCAAGGCTGTTGAGACGTCGGCCCGGCGCTCTCGCCATGGCCCTCGCCTCCGCGATGGCGCTCGGCGCCCTGGCCGCCCCGGGGGCCGCCGCGGAGCCAGGACCACGCGTCCTGCACGCCGCCCCGCACGGCACCGGCGACGCCTGCAACGCCGTACGCCCCTGCTCGCTCACCGGCGCCCGGGACGCCGCGCGCACCCTCAACGGAAGCGAGGCGCGCGATGTGCGCGTCGAACTCGCCGACGGAACCTACGAGTTGAATGCGTCGCTGAAGCTCGGCGCCGCCGACTCCGGGCGCGCAGGGCACCCGGTCACCTGGACCGCGGCTCCCGGCGCCCACCCCGTGCTCTCCGGCGGCCGCGCGGTCCAGGGCTGGGCGAAGAGCCGCGACGGCACCTGGACCGCGGCCGTCCCCGAAGGAGTCGCTCCCCGCCAGCTCTTCGTCGACGGCCGCCGCGCCGTCCGGGCCCGGGGCGCGGCCTGTGCCGCCGCCACCTGCGACGTCACGAAGGACGGCATGACGGGCGCCGAAGCCACCGGCATTGCGCACTGGAAGCGGCCGACCGGAGCCGAAGCGGTCGTCAAGGTTCGCTGGCGGAACTACCGTTGCCGGATCACCGGGGTGGCGGGCGACCGCATCACCTTCGCGCAGCCCTGCTGGGCCAACTCGTCGAGCGGGACCGACCGCACGGGCCCCGCCTGGGACTCCACCACCGTCGACTCGGCCCGCTACCACGGCGTCGCCTTCTTCGAGAACGCCCGCGAACTCCTCGACGAGCCGGGTGAGTTCGTGTGGGACGCCGAGGACCGCACCGTCACCTACCTGCCGCGCGCCGGTGAGGACCCGCGCCGCGCCCACGTGGTCACCCCCGTGACCGAGCAACTCATGGTCCTCGACGGCGCCCACGACGTCCGCGTCGACGGCATCGGCTTCGCGTACGCCGCCTACCACCAGCCCGCCACCGACGAGGGCTACGCAGGAACGCAGGCCGGTCTCACCCTCACCGGCGCCACCGGTCCCGTCGATCACGCGGGCCGTCACTACACCAAGCCCGCGGCGGCGCTCACCGTGCGGGGCGGCCGCCATGTGGCCGTCGGCCGCGCCGAGTTCACCCACCTCGGCGGCGCGGGCGTCGTCCTCGAAGCGGGCACCAAGGACTCGTCGGTCACCCGCTCCCGCTTCACCGACCTCTCCTCGGGCGCCGCCTACATCGGCGACACCGAGCCCGACCCACGGCCCGAGCTGGCCGGGGAGCGGAACACCGTCGCGTACAACACCGTCCGCCGCACCGGAGTCGAGTACACGGACTCCGTGGGCATCTGGGCCGGATACGAGGCGGAGCTGAGCGTCGACCACAACACCCTCGCCGACCTGCCCTACTCGGGGATCTCCGTCGGCTGGGGCTGGAACCAGCCCGAGGCACGGAAATCGGTCCTGCGCGACAACCGCGTCACCGGCAACCGGATCACCGACGTCATGCGGGTCGAGCACGACCAGCACGACGGCGGCGCGATC
The DNA here is from genome assembly GCF_056437465.1 of Streptomyces sp. NPDC042371. Taxonomy (NCBI): domain Bacteria; kingdom Bacillati; phylum Actinomycetota; class Actinomycetes; order Kitasatosporales; family Streptomycetaceae; genus Streptomyces; species Streptomyces sp. NPDC042371. Next base: position 476,496 of record NZ_JBWKAP010000004.1, read on the forward strand.
TACACACAGGGCGCCCAGCCCGGCACGGTCGTCTCCGGCAACTACATCAACCGCTCGGCGTACGGGAACACCGAACGCGACGGCAACGGCATCTACCTGGACGAGCAGTCCTCGTACATCCGCGTCGAAGGGAACGTCCTGACCCGCGTCGGCTACAAGTGGGTCTCCAACTGGGCCGACTACGGCATCCAGAACCACGCCACCGGCAACTGGACCGACACCGACACACCCGCCCTCGGCGGCACGGGCTCGACGATGCGGGACAACCACACCGAACTCGACCGGCTGCCCGCCGAAGCGCTCGCCGTGGCGCGGCGCGCGGGCGCCCGCCCGGAGGGCGCCGAACAACTGCGCCCGGACCTGGCCCGCGCGGGCCGGGCGACCCAGTCCTCCACGGACGGCGAGGCCCCGGCCGCGTACGCCGTCGACGGCGACACCTCCACCGACACCCGCACGCTCGCCGAGCCGGGCGCCTGGTGGCAGGTAGACCTCGGCGACATGCGGCGCGTCGGACAGGTCGAGGTGTGGAACGGCGCGTCGACGGCCACGGCGGACTTCGACGTACAGCTGGCGAGGACCGCGGACTTCGCCGACGCCACGACCCGGCACATCACCGGGAAGGCGCTGCGCCCCACGCTCCGGGACTTCGGGGAGGAGGAGTCGGCGAGGTTCGTGCGGATCAGGCTCACGGGGAGCGGGCGCGTCGCCCTCGCCCACGTGCTCGTCCATCCACAACAGGGGCATCGGGCATAGCCGGGGCGTCGGGCCCCTCGACAGGGGCGGGCGGGGCCGGATAGATAAGGATCAAGCTCGTCCGCCCCGCCCGCACCCCGGGGCAGGCACCCGCACCCCGAAGTCAGCACCCGCAACACCGGCTCAAGCGAAGGAAGTTCCATGACCGACCTCCGTCTCGGCGTTCTCGGCTACGGACTGCGCGGCTCGCTCGCCCGCACCGCCCACCGGCCGGACGCGGGCGCCCGCGTCACCGCGCTCGCCGACCCCGATGCCACCGCCCGGGCCGAGGCGGCCGTGGCCTTCCCCGGCGCGCTGATATCCAGCGACCACCGCAAGGTCGTCGAGGACCCGGACGTGGACGCGGTCGTCGTCCTCACCCCCGACCACACCCATGCGGCGCTCGCCTGCGAGGCGCTGCGCGAGGGCAAGCCCGTCTTCGTCGAAAAGCCCCTGGAGACGAGCGTCGAGGCCTGCGACGAGATCCTGCGCACGGCCCACGAGACGGGCACGCGCCTGTACGTCGGGCACAACATGCGCCACATGCCCGTGGTCCGCCTGATGCGCGACATCATCGAGCGCGGCGAGATCGGCGCGGTCAAGACCGTCTGGGTGCGCCACTTCGTCGGCTACGGCGGCGACTGGTACTTCAAGGACTGGCACGCCGAACGGCAGTACACCAACGGGCTGTTGCTGCAGAAGGCCGCCCACGACATCGACGTCCTGCACTGGCTCGCGGGCGGCTACACGAGCCGGGTGCAGGCCCTCGGCGACCTCATGGTCTACGGCGACAACCCGCACCGCCGCGAGCAGGGCGAGCCGAAGACGGACGACTGGTTCACCCGGGACGGCCACTGGCCGCCGCACACCCAGCGCGACCTCAACCCCGTCATCGACGTCGAGGACGTCTCCCTGGTCAACATGCGCCTGGACAACGGAGTCCTCGCCGCCTACCAGCAGTGCCACTTCACCCCCGACTACTGGCGCAACTACACCGTCATCGGCGACGAGGGGCGCCTGGAGAACTTCGGCGACGGCCCCGGGGGAGCGGTCAAGGTGTGGAACGCGCGCCGGTCGGGCTACCGCGGCGAGGCCGACGCCGTGTACGCGGTGCCGGACGCGCAGGACGACGGCGGGCACGGCGGCGCGGACCCGCTGCTCATCGACGAGTTCGTACGTTTCGTACGCGAGGGAGGGCGCACCGACACGTCACCCGTCGCGGCGCGCATGGCGGTCGCGGCCGGTGTGCGGGCGACGCAGTCGCTGCGGGACGGCGGGACGCCCCGCGAGGTCACCGGCCTCGACCCGGAGCTGATCGCCTACTTCGAGCGCGGCCAGACCCGCTGACCGGACCGCCTTTTCGCCGGGGTTCGCCGGGTCTGAAGGAAAGCTGCGGCGGCGCTTAAGAAATCCTCGATGGACCGGGGCGCCCCCGTAGGGAAGATTCCTGTGTCGTCGGGGGAAGAAGCGACGTACGACGGGAGCCGTGGCGTTGAAGGCGCTGGTCAAGGAGAAGGCAGAGCCGGGTCTCAGCCTGAAGGACGTACCGGAGCCGGTCATCGGCCACGGCGACGTCCTCATCAAGGTGCTGCGCACCGGGATCTGCGGAACCGATCTGCACATCAGGGCCTGGGACGGCTGGGCACAGCAGACGATCACCGCGCCGCTGGTGGTCGGGCACGAGTTCGTCGGCGAGGTCGTGGAGACCGGCCGTGACGTCGCCGACATCAAGACCGGCGACCGGGTCAGCGGCGAGGGCCACCTGGTCTGCGGCAAGTGCCGCAACTGCCTCGCCGGGCGGCGCCACCTGTGCCGCGCCACGGTCGGCCTCGGAGTCGGCAGGGACGGCGCCTTCGCCGAGTACGTGGCGCTGCCCGCGTCGAACGTGTGGGTGCACCGCACCCCCGTCGACCTCGACGTGGCCGCGATATTCGACCCCTTCGGCAACGCCGTGCACACGGCTCTCTCCTTCCCGCTGGTCGGCGAGGACGTGCTGATCACGGGCGCAGGACCGATCGGCCTGATGGCGGCGGCCGTCGCCCGGCACGCGGGCGCCCGCAACGTCGTGATCACCGACGTCAGCGAGGAGCGCCTGGAGCTGGCCCGCAAGGTCGGCGCCAGCCTCGCCCTGAACGTGTCGACCTCGACGATCGGCGACGGCCAACGCGAGCTCGGCCTGCGCGAGGGCTTCGACGTCGGCCTCGAAATGTCCGGCAACCCGCGCGCGATGCGCGACATGGTCGCCAACATGACCCACGGCGGCAAGATCGCCATGCTCGGCCTGCCCGCCGAGGAGTTCGCCGTCGACTGGTCGCGGATCGTCACCTCGATGATCACCATCAAGGGCATCTACGGCCGCGAGATGTTCGAGACCTGGTACGCGATGTCGGTGCTGCTCGAAGGCGGCCTCGACCTGGCCCCCGTCATCACGGGACGCTACGGCCACCGCGACTTCGAGGCCGCCTTCGACGACGCGGCGAGCGGCCGCGGCGGCAAGGTCATCCTCGACTGGACCGCCTGACCTTCGCCGTCCGCCCCGCGCCGTCCACACCAGCGACCCCCCGACCTCAAGGATTCCGCATGTTCGACTCCGTACGCGAAGACCTCCAGGCCACCCTCGACGAGATCCGCGCCGCCGGGCTGCACAAGCCCGAGCGCGTCATCGGCACGCCGCAGTCCGCCACGGTCGCCGTCACTTCGGGCGGCCGCCCTGGCGAGGTCCTCAACTTCTGCGCGAACAACTACCTCGGCCTCGCCGACCACCCCGACGTCGTCGCCGCCGCCCACGAGGCGCTCGACCGCTGGGGTTACGGCATGGCCTCCGTCCGCTTCATCTGCGGCACGCAGGAGGTGCACAAGGAGCTGGAGGCGCGCCTGTCCGCCTTCCTCGGCCAGGAGGACACGATCCTCTACTCCTCCTGCTTCGACGCCAACGGAGGCGTCTTCGAGACGCTGCTCGGCGCCGAGGACGCGGTGATCTCCGACGCCCTCAACCACGCGTCGATCATCGACGGCATCCGCCTGTCGAAGGCCCGCCGCTTCCGCTACGCCAACCGGGACCTCGCGGACCTGGAGCAGCAGCTGAAGGAGGCCGTGGAAGGCGGCGCCCGCCGGAAGCTGATCGTCACCGACGGCGTCTTCTCCATGGACGGCTACGTCGCTCCGCTCGCGGAGATCTGCGACCTCGCCGACCGGTACGACGCCATGGTCATGGTCGACGACTCGCACGCCGTCGGCTTCGTCGGCCCCGGCGGCCGCGGCACGCCCGAGCTGCACGGCGTCATGGACCGCGTCGACATCATCACGGGCACGCTGGGCAAGGCCCTCGGTGGCGCCTCCGGCGGCTACGTCGCCGCCCGCGCCGAGATCGTCGCCCTGCTGCGCCAGCGCTCGCGCCCGTACCTCTTCTCGAACACCCTCGCCCCGGTGATCGCCGCGGCCTCCCTGAAGGTCCTCGACCTGTTGGAGTCGGCCGGTGACCTGCGGGACCACCTCGCCGCGAACACGGCCCTCTTCCGCTCGCGGATGACCGAGGAGGGCTTCGACATCCTGCCCGGTGACCACGCCATCGCGCCGGTCATGATCGGCGACGCGTCGGTGGCCGGACGCATGGCCGAGCTGCTCCTTGAGCGCGGCGTGTACGTGATCGGCTTCTCCTACCCGGTGGTGCCCCAGGGCAAGGCCCGCATCCGTGTGCAGCTGTCCGCCGCGCACTCCACCGAGGACGTGAACCGCGCGGTCGACGCGTTCGTGGCCGCGCGGGCGGAGCTGGCGCAGGAGACCGGCAAGGCCTGACGCGCCCAAGGCTCCGGAGGGGGCCCGTGGTGCGGAGGCGGCTGCCGGTTTGGGAGAATCGGCAGCATGATCGAAGCGCGGCGGCTGCACATCCTCCGTGCGGTGGCCGACCACCGCACGGTCACGGCGGCTGCCGCCGCGCTCTACCTCACCCCGTCGGCGGTCTCCCAACAGCTCACCGCCCTGGAGCAGGAGACCGGCCACCGTCTCGTCGAGCGCTCGGCGCGCGGCGTACGTCTGACGGCGGCCGGGGAAATCCTGCTCACGCACACGAACGCGGTGCTGGCCCAGCTGGAGCGCGCCGAGGCCGAGCTCGCCGCGTACAGCACCGGTGAGGCCGGGACCGTGACCGTCGCGGCCTTCGCCACCGGCATCGGCCTGGTCGTCGCCCCCGCCCTGGCCCGCCTCGCCGTCTCCGCCCCCGGCATCCGGGTCCGCGTCCAGGACGCGGAGGGCGACGCGAGCCTGCCGATGGTCCTGGACCGGCAGGTGGACGTGGCCGTCGCCGTCGAGTACCGGGGCGCGCCGGGCGCGGACGACCCGCGGCTCACCCGCGTCCCCCTCTACGCCGAACCCTTCGACGCGGTGCTCCCGCGCGGCCACCGGCTCGCGGACGCGGAACGGGTGGCCCTCGCCGAGCTCGCCAAGGACGGGTGGATCGGCCCCTTCGCGGGCAACCCCTGCCACGACGTGGTCGTCCTCGCCTGCGAACAGGCCGGATTTCAACCCCTGCTGGAACATTGGTCGGACGACTTCCGTGCGGTGGTCGCACTGGCGTCGGCCGGTGCGGGGGTCGCCCTCGTGCCCCGCTCGGCGCTGCGGGGCATGGACGTGTCGGGCGTGGTGGTGCGCCCCGTCGAGGGCGCGGCTCCCACGCGCCGGGTGTTCGCGGCGGTGCGGTGCGGCGCCGAGGACCACCCGCTGATCCGCCCGGTGCTCGACGCGCTGGGGGAGGCGGCGGGCTGAGCGCGGCTTCCCCTCCTCAGCGCCGTCTTCGCGTCACACCGTCTTGACCGAGTTGCCGTCGATGACGTGGTCCGCCCCGGTGATGCTGGCGGCGACCGGCGAGCCCAAGTAGGCGATGAGCGCGGCGACTTCCGACGGCTCCACGAGCCTGCCGGTGACCATGCCCGCGGTGTCGGGCAGACCGTCCAGAAGCCGGGCGTGGGGCACTCCCACGGACTCGGCGAGCTGTGCGCCGTAGCCGTCGGGGCTCTCCCACATGGCCGTGCGGACGGGGCCCGGCGAGACCGTGTTGACGCGCACGCCCCGCGGCCCCAACTCCTCGGCCAGGGCCTTGCCGAAGGCGGTCAGCGCGGCCTTCGCGGTGGAGTAGGTGATCGGCCCGGCGTGCGGGGTTATGGCGCTGGTGGAGGAGACGTTGACGACCGCGCCACGGGCGGCGGTGAGGTGGGGCAGCGCGGCCCGTGTGGTGCGGACCGAGGCGAAGAAGTTCACGTCGAACGCGTCGGACCACTGCTGGTCGGTGCAGCTCAGGAAGCCCCCCGTCCAGCCTGCGTCGGCGTCCCCGCCGCCCACGTTGTTGACGAGGAGGTCGAGCCCGCCGAGCTCGGACCTGGCCTGCTCCACGAGCCGGGCGGGCCCGTCGGCCGTGGTCAGGTCCACCGCGACGCCCGTCGCTCCGGTGGCCCTGAGCTCCGGGGTGATCGTGCGGGCCGCCGCCACGACGCGCATGCCCTCGTCAAGGAGCGCCGTCACGGTGGCCAGACCGATGCCGCGGCTCGCTCCCGTCACCAGGGCAGCCTTTCCGGTCAGTTGCAGATCCATCTGATTCCCACTCTCTTCGCCCGTTCTGCCCGAACTCTTGGCCCTAAGGGCCATCAAATCACCTGAATGACACCGATTAGGACATTGGGCGATGTATTTCGGCCGTGCGCCATTTCAAAGATTGCCATGTACAGGAGATCTACAGGATCGTCGTCGTGCAAGCGCAAAACGTTTCCCGGAAATGGTCGTTGAATGGCCGTGCCCGGGCCCGAAATCAGGGAGTACTTGTGCTGTCGAAAACCAAGAGGGTCGCCCGCTCCGCAACCGTGGCGATCGCCGCGGCCGCCGCGTTCACCGTGGTGATGCCCAGTGGCAACGCCTTCGCCATCGACCACGTCGAATGCCGTGGCGGCGAGAACTTCTTAAAGATCTGGTCGCACAGCGGCGACGGCCGCTCGAGCGTGGACTGCTACGCCAACAAGGGCCGCACCGGTTTCGGTAACTGGTGGGTCGACCGCATCTCCACGGGCAACAACGACCTGGTCTACTACGACGCCAATGGCGACTCCGTGCGCATCAACCGGTGGACCGACATCACCTTCCCGCACCGCCCGCCGAAGGTGAAGGACATCGAAATCCTGTGACCAGTGATTGGCTCGGCTGAATTCGAGCCGATGGCTCGGGTAAATACGGGTCGATGACTCGGTAAACAGGTGGCCATCTCCGCACCATGGCCATTTCCGAATTCCACCGGCCACGCCTTTACGGGCGTGGCCGGTTTCGGCGATTCAGATTTCACGATGCAGATTCCGATGCCGTGCGGTGCCGTGCCGTGCAGTCGGAGCGCGCAGGCCGCCGACCCCTCAAGGGCACCGCCCCGTGCTTCCCCGCAGCACCACCTCGCCCCGCACCCGCTCCACCCGCGACCGCCGCCCGACCGGCTCCCGCAGGGCCAGCTCCAGCACCGCCCGCCCCATCAGCGGCAGAGGCAGCGCCACCGTCGTCAGCGGCGGTGTGAGCTCGCGTACGAGAGGGATGTCGTCGAAGCCCGCGAGCGACACGTCGTCGGGGACCCGCACACCCCGCTCCCGCAGCGCCGCGAGCGCCCCGACTGCCATCACGTCCGTCACCGCGAAGACGCAGGTCGGCGGGTGGCCGCGGCGGAGCAGCTCCCGCGCGGCCGCATAGCCGCCGTCCCGGGTGAACGCCCCCTCCACGACGCGCTCCTGCGGCAGCGCGACGCCCGCCTCGGCCAGCGCCGCGCGGAACCCCGCGAGCCGGTCCGCGACCGTCGTGAGGCGCTCGGGGCCGGTGAGCACGGCGAAGTCCCGGTGACCGAGCCCGAGGAGCGCGCGGGCCAGGGCCGCCGCGCCCGCACGGTTCTCGGGCAGCACCGTGTCCACCCGCAGGCTGCGGTGCCGGCTGACGACGGCGACGCGGCCCCCGCCACGGGCGTACGGCGTCAGCTCGGCCGCCAACTCCCGCTCCCAGGAAGCGTCCTGGAAGCCCGAGCCGATGAGGAGCACGGCGCGGGCCCGCTGGGCGCGCAGCATCGAGACGTACGCGATCTCGCGCCCCGGTTCGCGGAACGTGCTCGCCAGCATGACGAGCAGCCCGCGCTCGGCCGCCGCGGCCATCACGCCGCTCGCGATGGCGGCGAAGTAAGGGTCGCCCACGTCGTGGCAGATGACGCCGACCGTGTTGTTGGAGGAGCTGGCGAGGGCCTGCGCATGGGCGTTGGGGATGTACCCGAGGCGGTCCGCGGCGGCGAGGACCCGGCTGCGCAGGTCGTCGCGGACCCGGGCCGTGCCGTTCAGGGCGCGGGACGCGGTGGCGGACGATACCCCCGCGGTCCTGGCGACCGCGTCCAGCGTGACGTGCAGACCGCGCTCGGCTTCCCTCACCGCACCCCCCAGGGCCGTGGCGCGCCGCGAAACTCAGGTCCGACCTATTGACCCTGCGGTCAGCCAGTCATTAGCGTGGCGGGCAGTCTATCAGAAAGCGCTTTCTGAAGGCGCTTTCTGAAAGCGGTTTCCGGGATTTCCGCACCACAGAGCTCCGCACCGGCCCCGCCGGTCCACGCAACTGCCTCCCAAGTTCACCGCATACCAGGGAATGTCAGGGGAGTTCACCGTGAGTCAGAGCACAGTGTCAGCAACTCCCGTGAAGACGGCGGGTGTTGTGGATCGACAACGGCCGGGCCTCCGGCAGCGTACGGCCGAGGCCGCCGAGAAGAGCTGGCGTCCCCTGGCGCTGCTGGTCGTCTGCTTCGCCGCCTGGTGGGTGATCGCCGCCACCGAGATGGTCGAGGCCTATCTGGTGCCCTCGCCGGGTGCCACCTTCGACGTCATCATCGACAAGCCCGACTACCTGTGGCAGCACACCTGGGTCACCACGTACGAGACCCTGCTCGGCTTCGTCATCGCGGTGGCCGTCGGCATCCTCGCCGCCGTCCTGATGGTCGCCTCGACGACCGTCGAGAAGACCCTCTACCCCATCCTCCTCTTCGCCCAGGTCGTCCCGAAGATCGCGATCGCCCCGCTGTTCGTCGTCTGGCTCGGCTTCGGCATCGCCCCGAAGATCCTCATCGCCGTCCTGATCGCCTTCTTCCCCGTCGTCATCTCGATGGTCACCGGACTCAAGGCCGTGGACCCCGAAATGCTGCAGCTCTCCGCCACCATGGGCGCGCGGCCCTGGCAGACCTTCCTCAAGATCCGCTTCCCGGCGTCGCTCCCGCACCTCTTCTCCGGTCTGAAGGTGGCCGTCACGCTCGCCGTCACCGGCGCGGTCGTCGGCGAGTTCGTCGGCGCGAACGAGGGCCTCGGCTATGTGATCCTCCAGGCCAACGGCAACCTCGACACCCCGATGCTCTTCGCGGGACTGCTGGTCATGTCACTGATCGGCGTGGTCCTGTTCGTGCTCGTCGAGATCGCGGAGAAGCTGCTGCTCCCGTGGCACGCGAGCCGCAGGGACCAGGCCGCGACCACCGCGTACTGAGTCCCGGCCACACACCGAAGCCCCCAGCGCCCGCCCCCGATCCCACCCCGCCATGTCCTCCGTACGCGAGAAGGGCCGTCCCATGCACGCGCGCAGACTCCTCACCGGCCTCGTCCCCCTGGCGCTCGTCGCGGCGACCGCGACGGCCTGCGGTGACGACGACAAGACGAGCACCAGCGCCTCCGGCAAGAAGCTGGACAAGGTGACCCTGACGCTCAACTGGTACCCGTACGGCGAGCACGCGCCGTTCTACTACGGCAAGAAGCAGAAGATCTTCGAGGAACACGGCATCGACCTGGAGATCAGGGCGGGGCAGGGGTCCCAGAAGACCGTGCAGGCCACCGGTGCCGGGCAGACCGACTTCGGGTGGGCCGACACACCGGCCGTGCTCGCCGGTGTCGACCAGGGCGTCAAGGTGAAGAGCCTCGGGGTGTTCCTGCAGACCACGCCCGCCTCCGTGCAGTCCTTCGAGGCCGAGGGCGTCGCGTCGCCCGCCGACCTCAAGGGCAAGACGGTCGCCGGTACGGCGGGCGACGCGCTCACCAAGACCTTCCCGATCTTCCTGCAGAAGAACGGCATGGAGCTCTCGGACGTCAAGGTCCAGAACACCGACCCCGCGGGCAAGATCGCGGCGGTGATATCCGGCAAGACGGACGCGTTGCTCGGGTACGCGAGCGATCAGGGCCCCACCATGCGCAGCAAGGCCGAGAAGGACGTCTCCTACCTCCGCTTCTCCGAACACGGCCTGAACTTCTACTCCAACGGCCTGATCGCGGGCAGCAAGACCCTCCAGGGCCGGGGCGACCTGGCCAAGCGGATGACCGCCGCGGTCAGTGAGGCGTGGGCGACGGCCGAGAAGAAGGCGGGCCCCGCGGTCGCGGCGATGGAGGGCGCGTCCGAACAACTCCCGCCCAAGGACGTCCTGTCGGAACAGTTCAAGACGACCCTGACGCTCCTCCACACCGACGCCACGAAGGGCAAGGCGCCGGGGGCCAACACCGAGGCGGACTGGAAGCAGACCATCGACGTCTTCTCCGAGGCGGGCCTGGTCGAGAACCCCAAGTCCGTTGCGGAGTACTGGGATTCGGCCAAGGGGATCAAGGGGTGATCATGCCCAACGACGCGACGCTCAGAAAGACCGGCCGACTTGCGCGGGAGGACGTCGCGGCGGCCGCGCCCGCCGTGCGGATCGACGACGTCGCCGTGCGCTTCCGTACGAAGAAGAAGGACGTCACCGCCTTGCGGGACGTCTCGCTCGACATCGGCGCCGGAGAGTTCGTGGCGATCGTCGGCCCTTCGGGCTGCGGCAAGTCGACGCTGCTCAAACTGGTCGCGGGACTCCTGTCGCCGTCGTCGGGCGAGGTGCTCCTCGGCGGTGAGCGGGTGCGGGGGCCGCGGCCCGACATCGGGTACGTGTTCCAGCGCGCCGCGCTGCTCGACTGGCGCTCGGCGCGGCGCAACATCCTCCTCCAGGCGGAGATGCGCAGGCTCCCCACCGAGTGGGCACGCGCGCGCGGCGACGATCTGATCCGGATGACCGGGCTCGACGGCTTCGAGGACGCCTACCCCCACGAGCTGTCCGGCGGCATGCAGCAGCGGGTGGCGCTGTGTCGTGCGCTGCTGCACGAGCCGCCCGTGCTGCTCATGGACGAGCCGTTCGGCGCCCTCGACGCGCTGACGCGGGAGCAGTTGAACGTCGAGCTGAACCGCATCTGGCGTGAGACCGGCACCACCGTGCTCCTGGTGACGCACTCGATCGCCGAGGCGGTGTACCTGGCGGACCGCGTGGTGGTGATGAGCCCGCGCCCCGGCACGGTGACGGAGGTCATCGAGGTCGGCCTGCAGCCGGAGCGGGGGTACGCGGAGACCCTCGCCTCGACCGAGTTCCGCGAGGCGACCGGGCGGGTCAGGGGGTTGCTGGGGGCGGTGTCGGCGCACGACTGAGAGTGGAACGGGGGGACGCGTCGTCCCGTGCCTTCCGTGCCTTCCGCGCCTTCGGACCGAGACGCAGCCCACACACCAGCGACCTTGTTGGCCATCCCATATCCGGGATAGCGTCCCGAATATGGAAAACGACGGAGATGGAGTCGACGCGCGCCTCGCCGCCCGGCTGTCCGAGCTGCGCGCCGAACGCGGCTGGTCCCTCGGCGAGTTGGCCGAACTGAGCGGGATCAGTCGCTCCACCCTGTCCCGCGCCGAGCGCGCGGAGATCAGCCCCACCGCGGCCCTCCTGAACCGGCTCTGCGCCGTCTACGAACGGACCATGTCGCAGCTCCTCAGCGAAGTGGAGGCGGAGCCCGCCCAACTGGTGCGCGCCGTCGACCAGGCGGTCTGGGCCGACGACGAGGCGGGCTTCATGCGCTGGGCCGTCTCGCCGCCCCGCACCGGGATGCGCGGCGAACTGGTCGAGGGACGGCTGCAGCCGGGCGCCGACATCGCCTACGACCGGCCGCCCGTGCCCGGCCTGGAGCAGCACATCTGGGTGCTCGAAGGAGCCCTGGAAGTCACGGTGCAGGGCGAGCCGCACACCCTGCGCACCGGCGACTGCCTGCGCTTCCGGCTGTGGGGCGCGTCGCGGTTCCGCTGCGCGGGCGAGGAGGCGGTGCGGTACGCGCTCGTGGTGGTGAAGCCTTGAACGGTGGTCCGGTGTGCAGTGGTTCGGTGGCTGGCGGTCCGGTGGCCGGTGTTCCGGTGCGCAGGGGGCTGGTGACCGGTGGCCGGGTGACCTGTGGCCGCGTGACCGGCGGTCCGGTGGCCAGTGGCCTGCTGGCCGGGGGCCCGTGCCCGGCGGTCCGATGGTCAGTGGCCCGGTGACCCTCGGCCCGGCCACGGGCGGCCTCAGGGCTGACGGCCCGCGCCTGGAGCGCCTCGACGCGGCCGGGCTCCGTGATGCCTCCGGTCACCTGGCCGAGCTGCTGCTCGACACCGTGCGGGGCGGCAGTTCGCTGGGCTTCCTCGCGGACCTGGACCGGACCGCGGCGCGCACCTGGTGGCACGGACTCGCCCAGGCCGTCGAGGCGGGCAGCCTCGCCGTCTGGGCGGCCCGCGGCGAGGGCGATGACGGCCGACGGATCACGGGCACCGTCAGCGTCGCCTTCACCGACAAGCCCAACGGCCGCCACCGCGCCGAGATCGCCAAGCTGATGGTGCACACCGAGGCCCGCGGACAGGGCCTCGCCCGCGCCCTCCTGGCCGCCGCGGAACAGACGGCGACGGAGGCGGGCGTGACCCTCCTCGTCCTCGACACCGAGACCGGCAGCCCCGCCGAGACCGTCTACCGCAGGGCGGGCTGGACCGAGGCCGGGACCATTCCCGACTACGCGACGGACCCCTCGGGAGCCCTCCACGCGACGACCCTCTTCTACAAGCGGCTCGGCGCCGGATGACCGGCGCCGAGCCGGAGCGGGCGGCGCGTCAGTAGCGCAGCGCCGCCAGATACGCGTAGCTGTTCCGCGCGGTCGCGAACGGGTCCGCGGGGGAGTCGTGCTCCACCAGCCACTGCCGGACACCGCCCACGCGCGCGTGGGCGAACATCGCGGCGAAGTCGAGCGTCCCCGAGCCGACATCGGCGAAGCCGCCGTCGGCCGCCATGTCCTTCACGTGCAGCGCGGGGAACCTGTGCGCATGGCGCCGGAAGTACGTCGCCGGATCGGCGCCGCCCTTCACCGCCCAGTACACGTCCAGCTCGAAGCCGACCAGCTCGGGATCGGTCTCGGTGAGGAGGACGTCGTACAGGTTCGTGCCGTTGACCACCACATGGTCCGTGCCGTGGTTGTGGAACAGCACGGGGCCGAGCCCCGTCTCGCGCGAGGCGCGCCCGATCAGGTTGAACTGCCGCGCCGCCTCCCGGAAGCCGTCCGGCGTGTGCAGCGCGCCGGGCAGACTCGGCACCACGGGCCACCTGGCGCCCAAGGCGTGCAGGTCGTCGAGCGCCTGGGGGAGCCCGCTGCCGGTGAGCGTCGGATAGGCGACGTGCTCCAGGACGGCGCGCAGGCCGACGGCGTCGAGCATCCGCCGGATCCCGGCGGCGTCGTACCCGTGGCGGCCGCTCACCCCCACGGTCGCGTAGCCGATGTCGGCGAGCTGCTCCAGGGTGCCCGCGAAGTCCCGCGCCAGTACGTCGCGCATCGTGTACAGGTGCATTCCGATGCCGCCGCGCGGGATACGCCGCTTGTGCGCCCGCTCCGCCGCCCGCGCGGGCAGCGCCCCGCCGACCGCTGCCGCGAGCCCCAGGGACGTACCGACGCACGTACGGAGAAAGGCTCGTCTGGCGCCGTCGACGGAAGACGCGCTCGGAGATCCGGTCGGGGTCATGGTCGTCCTCACTTCGCCGTGATCCGGACAGCGCCGGTCGTCGTGTCGCCCTTGTCGTCGGTGACGGTCAGATGCGCCGTGTACGTCCCCGCGCGCGCGTACGCGTGCTCGGCGCTGCCGCTCTCCGTGCCGCCGGGTTTGGAGTTGTCGCCGAAGTCCCAGTGGTACGTGGCCGCGGTGCGGCCCGCAGGGAGCTTCACCGTGCTGGTGAGTTTGACGGCGAGGGGCGCGGGGCCTGTGTCCGGCGCCGCCTTGACGGTCACCTTCGCACCGGCGTTCTTCTCGACCCCGGGACCGTTGAAGTGCAGCCAGTCGACCGTGAGGAGGTCGGGCTTGTCGGACGACCACTGGGGGTTGGTGAAGACGGCGTACAGCTTCGTCGTGCCGTCGTGGGCGGCCAGTTCGGTGGTCGGCGAGATGAAGTTGCTCCAGCCGCCGGTGTTCGGCACGCTCACCTTGCCGAGCAGCTCGCCCGTCGGAGACCCGGCGCGGAACTCGACGTCACCGCCGAGACCGCCCGAAGCCGCCCCCACGGTCACGGAGTCGACGCCCTTGAGGTGCACCGGGTCGAAGGAGACCCAGTCCCCGTCCTCGATCTCGATGAGCCGCTTGCCGCCGGACGCGTCCGCGCGGTCGCCCGTGTCCGCCCCGCCGTGCGCGCCGCCCGTGGCGGTCCGGTGCTCGGCCTCGCGGTAGGAGGTCCGCAGCGTCAGCGAAGCGGAGCCGGTCAGCGCGGGCACGCCGCCCGCCCCCTTGTCCTCGTACTGCGCCGTGATGCCGTAGTACAGGTTCTGCCCCGGGCCGTGGCTGTCACCGGCATCGGTCACGATCTCGCCCGCGCAGCCCTTGTAGTTGTCCAGCGGGTGCAGATGGGTGTCGTGCCCCAACTGGGACTGCACGACGACCCGTTCGCAGTCGATCCGGCCGTCCTCCCGGTCCGTCACCTTGACCTTGAACGGGATGGTGTCCCCGAAGCTGAACGTCCCGCCGTTCGGCGGCTGCTGGATCGTCACCTCCGGCCGTGTGTTGCCGACCGTGATGTCCCGTACCGCGAGAGCGCTCAGCTCCTTGGGCCCGGTCACCTTCAGACGGGCGGTGAACTGCCCCTTCGTCGTGTACTTGTGCGTCGGGTTCGCCTCGGTGGAGTCGGTCGTGCCGTTGCCGTCGAAGTCCCAGGCGTACGTGACGGGTGTGCCGTCCGGCAGCCCCGAGCCCTCGCTGGAGAACTTCACGGTGAGGGGCGTGCGCCCGTTGTCAGGCGTCGCGGTGACCCGGGCGTCCGGGAGGCGGCCGTCCGCCACGTAGTCGATGCGGTAGATGCCCGAGCCCTCGTTGCTGCCGCCGCGGCCCGTGCCGCTGCCCAGCCCGAAGTCGATGACGTAGAGCGCCCCGTCAGGACCGAAGTCGGCATCGAAGGGCTGATTCCACTTCATGTCGGAGAAGACGGAGTTGATGGACTGAAGATCGCCCTTCTTGGCAGGCGGGAAGCGAGGGTCGGAGAACGACTGGTCCTTCTCCTGGATCGAGAACGTCTTGAACCACTGCCGGGTCAGCTCGTACGCGAGCCACTTCCCCTCGAAGTACTCGGGGAACTTCGTCTTGTACGGGTTCGCCGCGTCGTAGTCGTACACGGGGCCGCTCATCGGGCCGCCGCCACCCGTGCCGAGCTCGGGGAACTCCTTGGACTCGGAGTAGGCGTACCAGACGTTCGCGGCCTTGGCAGGCGGCAGTTCGCGCAGGCCCGTGTTGTTCGGCGAGTCATTGACGATCTTCGCGCAGTCGAACTTGTCCTTCGACGTCTTCGTCGCGAAGTCGTAGTCGTTGAACGGCGTGTTGTCGCCGATGCAGTAGGGCCACCCATAATTGCCCGCCTTGGTGATCCGGTCGTACTCGACCGTCCCCTCGGGGCCGCGGTCCGCCACCGCCTTCTTCGCGTCCGGGCCGTAGTCGGCCATCAGCAGAGCGCCGCTGATCGGATCCGTGGTGATGCGGAAGGGGTTGCGCAGCCCCATCGCGTACACCTCGGAACGCGTCTTGTCCGTACCGGGCGGGAAGAGGTTCCCCTCCGGCACGCCGTACGTCCCGTCGTCCTTCGGTGTGATCCGCAGGATCTTGCCGCGCAGATCGTTCGTGTTCCCCGCGGTGCCCTGCGCGTCCCAGGCGCGGCGCCCCTCGCGTTCGTCGATCGGCGCGAAACCGTCCGACGCGAACGGATCCGTGTTGTCGCCCGTCGCGACGTACAGATCGCCCTTCTTGTCGAAGGCGATCGACCCCGCCATGTGCGAATTGGCCCGGCCCTCGCCGCGCCACGTAGGGATCGTAAGGAGACGCTTCTCCGACGACGCCGCGACCTTCCCGCCCGCCTCGGTGAAGCGGGAGAGGTTGATCCGCTTCTCCGTCTTGTCGGAGTGCAGCAGATACAGCCAGTGGTTGTCCTTGAAATCCGGATCCAGCGCGAGACCGAGCAGCCCGTCCGACTGGCTCGTCATCTCCGGCGTGTACGCGAGATCGAGCGCCGTGGAGACCTTGAGCGTCTCCTGGTCGATGATCTTCAGCTTTCCGGTGCGCTGTACGAAGAAGACCCTGCGGTCCGGCGCGACGGCCAGCTCGAACGGGTCGGCGAGGTCCGCGGTGGCCAGCGGAGTGCGCTGGAAGGCGCCCGTCTTGGTGGCCGTGCAGTCGCCCGGCTTGTCACCCGCGGCCCACTGGATGCCGCCGAGGATGTGCTGGAGGAACCCCTCCTCCTTGAAGGACGACTCGGCGTGCCCGCCCGCCGTGTACCAGGAGCGGCCGCCGTCGTAGTTCTGGCACCAGGACCACGGGTGGTCGGCGCCCTCGTCGAGCCCGGTGACGCCGTCGCGCACCTTGATCTGCGCGAGGGTGTGCACCTTCCCCGTGGGATTGGTGCGCCAGTTGTACCACTCCTCCTCGCGCTCCCAGAGCTCCGGAAGGCCCTTCGTGGACGGGTGCGCGCGATCGAGGACCTTGACCCGTCCCTTCTGGACGGCGGGGTGCTTGTCGAAGATCGCCCCGACCAGGCCCTCGTACCAGTCCCAGTCGCGCTCGCTCGCCGACGCCGCGTGCAGCCCGACCCAGCCGCCGCCCGCCCGGACGTACTTCTGGAACGCGGCGCGCTGCGCCGCGTCGAGCAGGTCGCCCTTCTCGGGCGTGGAGTTGGTGTTGTTGAAGACGACGGCCTGGAAGCGGGCCAGATTGGCGTCGGTGAACGCCCCGGCGTCGTCCGTGGCCTCGACCTCGAAGCCGTTCTCGCCGCCGAGCTTCTTGATCGCGTCGATGCCCGCCGGGATCGAGCCGTGGGGGTAGTTCGTGACCTTGGAGAAGACCAGGACACGGAAGGCGGGGGCCGCCTCGGCGCGCGGCGGGGCCGCGATCCCGAGGCCCACGACGAGCGCGAGCAGGGCGACGAAGACGAGCAGGGCTCTCGGTGCGCCTCTCGGCGCTCTCCTCGGAGCCGCGGAACTCGCGGAACTCATGGAACTCATGGCGCTCCCTGGGCTGGCTTGGCTGATGGCCGGCTGCCGGTCGCCGGGTGTGCGGTGAGTTGCGTGGTGCGGGAAAGCGCCGATTAGAAAGCGCTTTCACAGCGCGGGACTCAGGGTAGGTTCCGGTTCCGTGAAGGGTCAATGGGTCGGAAGAACCGGAAGAACCGCAAGGATCGGGCGAGCCGCAAGGATCGGGCGAGCCGCAAGGATCGGGCGAGCCGAAAGGATCGGGCGAGCCGAAAGGACCGGGCGAGCCGCAAGGACCGGGCGTGCCGAAAGGACCGGGCGTGCCGAAAGGGGCGGAAGGGCCGCATGACGTCCCGCGCGCGGGGGAAGCTGCCCGGCAGACCGCCGACCGTACCCACCAGGGAGCCCGCGCGATGCCCGACCGAGCCGATGACACCACCGCCTCCGCCTCCGCCTCCGTTCCCGCCTCCGCCCCCGCGTACACCGCGGGAGTGCTCAACGCGGCGGACGGCGTGCCCGTCGCCACGTACACCTGGCTGCCGGCCGACGGCAGGCCCCGGGCGTACGTGCAGATCGCGCACGGAGCCGCCGAACACGCCCTGCGCTACGACCGCTTCGCCCGCCACCTGACCGGGCACGGCTACGGAGTGATCGCCTCCGACCACCGCGGCCACGGCGCCACCGCCCAGGCAACCGGTGGCTACGGAGTGACGTCCGGTACGGCAGGCCCCGAGGGCGCCGACAGCTGGCGGGCGATCGTCGACGACCTCAAGGCCATCGGCGACCAGGTGCGCACGCTGCACCCCGGCGCCCCGTTCTTCCTCCTGGGGCACAGCCTCGGCTCGATGCTCGCGCGGGACTACGCCCAGGAGTACGCCGACGGACTGGCCGGAGTGATCCTCTCCGGCACGTTCCGCTCGTTGCCCGGCGCCGAGATCGAGGGGTCGATCACCCGCCTGGAACGCGAGGTGGCCGAACACGGACGAGCCGCCCCCTCCTCGTACGTCCCCGACCTCTTCGCCTCGTTCAACGACCCGTACGAGCATCGCACCGGCTTCGAATGGCTCTCGCGGGACGAGTCCGAGGTCGACGCCTACGCCGCCGACGAACGCTGCGGCTTCGCCTTCTCCGCGGGCCTCTCTCTGGACTGGGTGCGCGCCGTACGGAAGGTCAACGACCCGCGCAACATCGCCCGCACCCCCGCCGACCTGCCGATCCACATAGCCGTCGGCGAGCAGGACCCCTGCAACCAGCGCATGACCCTCGTCAACGAGCTCCTGGAGGACTTCCGGTACGCGGGCGCCGAGGACCTCACCTGGAAGGGCTACCCGGGAGCCCGCCACGAGATCCTCAACGAGACCAACCGCGACGAGGTCCAGGAGGACCTGACGGCGTGGCTGGACGAGCGGGTGCTCTGAGTGCTGGAGGGTGTCACGGGGTGACCGTCGATGCCGATGCCGATGCCGATGCCGATGCCGATGCCGCTGCCGGTGGCGTTGTCAGTGCCGTTGGCTACGGTTCATGGCATGTCGAAGTCCAGATCCCGCGCCCGCGTCACCTCGGACGACGTGCGCCGCATCGCGCTCGCCCTGCCGGAGACGGTGGAGAAGATCGCGTGGAGCATGCCCACGTTCCGGGTCGCCGGGAAGATGTTCGTGACGGTGCCCGACGACGAGACGTCGTTCGCCGTGCGCTGCCCGAAGGTCGAGCGTGACGAGCTGGTCCTCGCGGAGCCGGACAAGTTCTGGGTCGCCGCCCACGAGGCGGGCTCGGCCTGGGTACGGGTGCGGCTTGCCGCCCTGGACGCCGCCGAGCTCACGGACATCCTGGCCGACTCCTGGCGCCAGGCGGCGCCGCCCCGACTCCTGGAGGAGCACCCCGAGTTGGGAGTGGCGCCCGCGGCGCACTGACGGCACTGAGCGGAGCACCGACGGCACTTATTCGTAGCTCTATTTATAGAGAGCGCTGTCTGTGCTCCGTGGCATGATCCCACCGTTGCCATAGGGGAGGGGTGGGGGAGCGTGCCGACGGGTTCGGGGGCACAAGGGAAACCGGGGATACCAGGGGGATCGAAGGCACCGGCGGGAGGCAACGAGGCCGCCCGCCCCATCTGGTCGCGCGACTTCGGACTGTTCTTCGCGGCCCGCACGGTGGCCAAGCTCGGCGACACGATGCTGCCGGTCGCTCTTGCCGCCGGACTGCTGAAGCAGGGGCACGGCGCCGGAGCGGTCGGGCTCGCGATGGCGGCCACGACCGTCTGCTTCGCGGGCCTGGTGATCTTCGGTGGGGTCTTCGCCGACCGCTTCAGCACGCGCCTGCTCATGATCGGCGCCGACCTCGTCCGACTCGGCACCCAGTCGCTCGCGGCGGTGTTCTTCTTCACCGGCAACGTCGTCCTGTGGCAGATCTGCGCGATCGGCGCGGTCAACGGCGCGGCGGCCGCACTCTTCCAGCCGGGCGTCGCCAGCACGGTCCCGCGCCTCGCCGACGACGTACAGAAGGCGAACGGCGCGATCCGCGTGGCCGAGTCGACCGCGTCCCTCGCGGGTCCGGCCGCCGCCGGTGTCCTGGTCGGCCTCGCCTCGCCCGGCGCCGTCTTCGCCGCCCACGCGGCCACGTACGGACTCAGTGCCCTGTGCCTCCTCCTGCTCCGCCTGCCGCCCGCACGCCCGGGGTCGCAGCCGCACAGCAACGGCTTCCGGGCGGACCTCGTGCAGGGCTGGCGGGAGTTCAGGTCCCGCACCTGGCTGTGGAGCGTCATCGCCGTCTTCAGCGTGCTGATGATCACGACCACGGGGCCGACCGTGCCGCTGGTGGCGACCCTCGTCGTCCAGGAGCACGGCTCGGGCGCGTACGGCCTGGTGAACTCCGCCCTGGGGGCGGGCACCGTCCTCGGAGGCCTCCTGGCCCTGCGGCTGCGCCCCCGCCGCATGCTCAGGGCCGGGGCGGTGGCCCTGGTCGCCTACGCCGCCTTCCCCACCGCCGTCGGCGCCCAGCTGAGTGTCCCGCTGATGTCGGCGGGCGCGGCCGTCGCGGGTGCGGGCGTCTCCTTCTGGGGAGTGATGTGGGCGACGAGCGTCCAGACCCAGGTCCCGCCGGACGTCCTCAACCGGATCCATGCCTACGACGTCGCGGGCTCCCTCGCCATGCTGCCCGTGGGCCAGGCCCTCGCGGGCCCCGCGGCGGCCGCCTTCGGCGCGGAGGCGGTGCTGCTCACGGGCGGCGTCATGACGGTGACGGTCTGTGCCGCCCTGTTCGCCATACCGGCGATCAGCGGCCTGGTCAGGGCGGACGCCCCCGTCCTGTCCGGCCCGACGCTCTCGGTGGGGCGCGCGAGGGTGGGGCACGACGGCGGCCGCGACCGGTGATCTGGGTCACGCGAGCTGCCCCCGCCGCCCCGTCGCCGGGCCCGGGATCCGGGGCCGGGCGGCTTGTTCCGATCCGTGCCCGGCGCCCGACCGGGAAAGGCGTGAGCGATCACGGGTCGGAGTGCGGTATTGTTTCGGTGCGCGTTCAGCCAGGGGAAACCCCAGGTCAGACGGGCATCGGGACGTGGCGCAGCTTGGTAGCGCACTTGACTGGGGGTCAAGGGGTCGCAGGTTCAAATCCTGTCGTCCCGACGGAAACGTCGCAGGTAGGGGCCATCTTCGGGTGGCCCCTACTTCGTTTTCCCGAGCGGATTCGGGAACGGGATGCGCTCCCGTGGGAGCCCCGTAAGTCGCTCCTCGTCACTGGGACCCCGCTGCCACCAGCGTCGCGGTGATCGGTTCGAGCTCGGTGACCAGCTCGTCGAGCTCGGTGGGAGAGAGGGCCTCGTACGGCGCGGCGGCGAGTTCGTCGGTCAGGGCTTCGATGTGCTGCTTGGTCTCACGGCCTGCCTCGGTGAACCGGCCTTCGGCGTCGACGAGCCCGCGCTCGCGCAAGCCCTCCATGACCGCGGCCAGCCGCTCCTTCGGCAGGTGGTGGATGCGGCCGAACGACTCCGGCGGGTGGATCCCGAGGTCCAGTGCGCTGAGCACATGCGCCTCCGTGCCGCCGATGCGCGCGCCGACGAGAGCGGCGATGTGCCCGTCACCGCGGTGCTCGCGCAGCATGGTCGCGGAGTGCCACAGCCTGGCGACCGGGTCGCTCGGCACCGGGAGGGTGCGCATCCCGGCGTACATCACGCGGCCTTCCGTGGGCGCGCTCGTCGCGGCTTTGGTGGTCAGGTCGGCGGCGCGCAGCAGGCCCGGGGAGTCGGCCAGCTCGGCGCCGAGGATCCGTCGTACGGAGGCGGCGCTGCCCCGCTCCCGCGCGGCGACGGACGCCTCGGGCGGGATCGTCTCCCACGCGCTCGGGATGTGCCGCGCGGCCTCCCCGTCGGCGAAGTTGTAGAACGCCGCGTGCACGACCTGTGCGGGGACCCGCCCCAGCGGTGCGGCGCGGCTGGCGAAGTAGCCGTCCCAGTAGGTGCGGTGGCCCAGGGCCGCCAGCTCCTCGTTGCACTCTTCGGCGAAGAAGGTGACCAGGCAGATCGGCTCCAGGAGCTCGAACATGCGACGGGGGGTGGTGAGGGTCATGGTCATGGTCTGCATCATGGCAGTGGGCACCCCTCTGTGGAGCGGTACGGGCGGGGCGCCTCGCGTGTGAAGTCGGGGCCACAGCAGCCCTGTCAGTGCCGACTGGCACGATCAAGGCACAGCAGCCGCTGGGGCCGCCGCCCCTGGGGCATCCTCGCTCTTCCCCTCGGCGGGGAGGACGCCGTCATGACCGGCGAGACCACCGTCCGCAGCCACGCCGCCGCGGACAACTCCCTGCTCTGGCAGGTACGGGGCTTCCCCGGCAGCCGTGACCGCGCCCCGAAACGCGCCACCCTCGGCGAGCAGGCCGGGCCGATGCCGCCGCCCGCCTATTGGCACTTCCTCGTCCCCCGCGACGAGGCATCATCCAAAGCCCTGCGGGCCGTTGCCGACACCGACCTGCGCCAGCTCCTGCACCCCGGGAGCGGTGAGGACGCGCTCCACCGCCTGCCCGGCGTGGCCGACCCGCGGATCCGGGACGGCGTCGACCGCGCCGCCCGGCTCGCCGCCGACGTACTGCGCCGCCGCAGGGAACTGTCCCACCGGGTCGCCGTCATGCGGTCAGGGCCGGTCGTCGACCTGCCCGACCCGGCACCCGACACCCGTCTCGCCCCCGCCCTGCGCGGCCTGCTGCCCGAAGTGCGTTCCTACGATGCGCAGCCGCCGCAGCCCCAGCCCGCACTCCTCACCGCGGTCGCCGCCGACGGCAGGTATCTGCGCGGCGAGATCGAGGACGAGGTCCGGGTGCTCGCCCTGCCCGCCGTCCCGCCCGAGTGGGCGGTGCTGACCGGCCGGATCGACGCGGTGGCCTGGCGCGTCGCCACCGCCGCCACCCCCGACGCGGAGCGGCAGGCACTCACCGCCCTGCTCGGCGTGTGGAGCCGACAGCCGTTCGCCGAGGCCGAGAGCGGCTGGCGGACCGGCCGCGCCCCCGAGCAGCGGATCGCCGAACTCCGCGCAGGCGGCGCCCTGATCGCTTCCGGCCGGGTCCGCAGCGGCCTCGCCCCCTTCCTCCACCGCGCCGCCGACGCCGAGGAGTGCGAGACCCACACCATCACCGGCGACGACACCACCCGGCTGCCCGCCTGCTGGCCCTGCTCGCCGAGCATGGACCGCTGCCGGTGCCCGATGAGGCTGTGGATCTGTTCCGCTGGCGCACCGGAGTGCCGCGCCCGGTCGCCGCCCTGGTCCTCGACGGCTTCCCCGGCAGAGACGACTACGACGAGCACCGCAAGCTGTTCCGCACCAAGCCGTACAAGGCGGACCAGGACACCGTCTGGGCGTACGAAAGGCTTCTGGGGCGGCTCGGTCGGGTCGGCCGGTGCGCCGTGCTCGCGGCAGCCCTGCCCTCGGACCCGGCCGAACTGTGGGCACCCGGCGGGATGACCGCCGCCGCGGACCGGACGGCCGCCGCCTGGACCCGACTCCTCGACACCGCCCCGTACGCCGACGACGGCAGCCACGCCGCCGCCGTCGCCGCGGACCGCGGCCTCCCCGAGAGCTGGGCCACCGCCCTGCTCACCGGCCGTACCCCGGAGCCCCTGGACGCCGACGGGGTGCGGGCCGCCGCGACCGCCGTCACGTGGGCGCTCAACGAACGCCCGGTCGGCGACCCGGCCTCGGCAGGTGCCCGCGCCCTCGTCGACCGGCTCACGGACGACGCTCCCGCCGATCTCCGCACCGCCCTGCGCCGACTTGCGGACCGGTCCGCCGTCACCCCGGTCCCGCCGGGCCAGTACGAGACCAACCCGCTGTTCAGCGTCCCGGCCCTGGTGGAAGAGGCCGCGGCGGCGCTCGGCGTGCGCCGCGACGCGGCGGCCCTCCACCTCCAACTGCACGCCTTGGACCGCCCGGCCGACCGCACGATCCGCCGCTGGAACACCTGGACCCTCGACCACCACCGCGCCGTCCGCAAGGAACTCACCGCCGCGAAGGCGCCCCGCCCCGCGCCGCCCGCCCCGGCGGACGGCGCTCCGGCGGACGACGCCGCAGCGGTCACCGCCCCGGTCCCCGTTCAGGAACGGTTCGCCCGAGCCTGGGCGGAACAGACGCAGTCGGCTCAGTGAGCGGGGTTCATGCGGAGGTGGGCGGCGCCGGAACGCACCGCCCACCCGAAGACCGCGAAGGCGACGACGCCCACCACGACCGAGTCGTACGGCGCGGGCAGATGCCCGGAGCCACCGAACGTGCCCAGCCACGACAGCAGGGCGAGCGCCGCCAGGTGGAACACGAGCCAGGCGCCCTGGCGCAGTTCCTCGGCCGGGGGACTGCCTGCCGTCCTGCGCCGCTGCAGCAGGAACAGCGGGACACCGGCAAGGACGAGAGGCAGGGCGAGCCGCAGGTCGTCCCAGCCCGACCAGTAGATGAACTCGGTCGCCACGGCGAAACTGACCGGCGCGATCCAGCGCACCCCTGGCATGCGGCCGTCCGCCAGCGGTACGCCACGCTCCCGGTCGTGGGCCCGGAAGGACGCCACGGCCACCGCAGAGGCGGCGTAGATGATCAGGTACATGTCCCCCATCACGCTCACGATGTCCTGCCAGCCGCCGAACGGCAGCATGAACACGATGATGACCGCGAGGTTGAGGACCAGGGCGCGGCGCGCGATGCCGGAGCGAGGGTCGATGCGCATGAAGAAGCGGGGCAGCAGGCCGTTCTTCGAGAGGGCGTAGGTGTGGCGGGCGTCGATCGCGACGCCCACGTAGGCGGAGCCGCCCGGGGACACCACCGCGTCGGCGTAGAGCAGTGTGGCGAGCCAGTGCAGGTTGAGGACGAGGGCGAGCTGACCGAAGGGCGACTCGAAGTTGACCCCCTGCCAGCCGTGCGCGAGCAGCGAGTCGGGCACCGTGTAGAGGAAGGCGAGTTGGAGCCCGAGGTAGACGAGTACCGCGAGGCCGATGCCGGTGAGGACGGCGGCGGGTACGTTGCGGCGTGGATTGCGGGCTTCTCCGGAGAAGTCCAGTGGGGCTTGGAACCCGTTCACGGAGTACACGATGCCGCCGCCGGCGAGTGCGGTGAGGCAGGCCGCGTAACCGTACGGGGCGAACCCGCCGTGGTCCGTGAGGCGGCCCGAGTGGGTGCCGGAAAGGAACAGGGCGACCACGGTGAGCACCGGGACGACGACCTTGAACACCGTCACGAGGTTGTTCATACGTGCGAACATCCGCACCGCGAACCAGTTCAGCGCGGTGAGCAGCACGCTCAGCGCGGTGGCGACGCCCAGACCCGACGCGGTGAGGCTGCCGCCGTCGTAGAGCCCGGGCACGTAGTGGGCGGCGTACTGCATGATCGCGCTGATCTCGGCCGCGGTGCCGCCCACGGAGAGCATCACGGACCAGCCGACGACCGTGCCGACAAGGCGGCCGTTCGCGTACAGCGGCCAGCGGACCGTGCCGCCGCCTTCCGGCCTGGTGGCGCCGAGTTCCACCATGACCAGGGCCACAAGGGCGCAGAGCAGACCGGCCGCGATCCAGGAGAGCAGGGCCGCGGGTCCTGCGGTCTGGGCGGCGTACATGGCGGCGAAGAGCCAGCCCGAGCCGAGGATGTTGGAGAAGCCGATCGCGGTCAGACCCCAGAACCCGAGGTCCTTGCGCAGCCGGTTCTCCTCGGCGCGGATGTCCGGGGCACCGGCAGTCTCCGCCGGTTGTTGCTGCGCCACGTGGTCAACCTCCTCGACGATCACGGATCCACGGGGGTCAGCGTGCCACGCGGCGCGGCGTGTGTGTCGAGGCGCGGCGCGTCCCCGCGGCGGCATTGCGTGAGGCGCGCTTCTACCGCGCACGTATCAGGTACAGGTCGGCGCGGACACTCCGCGCCGCGGCCTCCTTGGCGGCGGTCATCGGCTGACCGCCGGGGCGGTGGCGGCGATGTGCACGGCGGCGGACCGGGTCGCCGCGTCGTACGCGGCACGGGCCCCGGTGGCTCCCATGCCGCTGTCGCGGGCGGGTTCGTACAGCCGCTCGGGGCCGCCGCCCTGCCACTGGTTGATCCGGACGACACCCACGCGCAGGCGTGCGGCTGCCGCGATGTGGTCGGGGTCGTCGGTGTAGACGGTGGCGGCGAGGCCGAAGCGGGAGGCCGCCGTGCGGGTGAGGCTCTCCTCGAAGTCGGACACGACGGTCACGGGCGCGATCAGGCCGACGATGCGTGGAGCGGCTGTCTCCGGCATCAGCTCGACCAGACCGAGCAGTTGCTCGAACTCGCACGGATCGCGTAGGAACAGGGGCGGGGCATGCCGGAGGCCCACGAGTACCAGGGGCTGCACGCGGGATAGCCGAACACCGGGGAAGGGAGGGGGCCGGGTTGGACAGCTCGATCAGTCAGATCGTGATCACCGTGCTGGGCATTGGCGGCACCCTCGCCGCCACCGTGGTCACGCAGCGCAGTGCCGACCGGACCAGGGTCCGCGAACTGGATCACGTCAGGCAGCTGCAACAGGACGAGCGCGAGTACGCCACCCGGCAGGCTCGGCTGGAGGCGCGCCGCGCCTGCTACGCCACGCTCAGCGCCGGTGCCCGCGACTTGGCCAACGTGATGACGAACGTCTTCCACGCCCTGGAGAAGGGTGAGGTGACCGAGGAACTGCGGGCGGATCTGGCACGGGCGCGCCGTGAGCAGCGCATGCGGAACGCGGAGGCCCAGATGGTGCTGCCCGACGGTGTGGCCGAGGCGGCCAGCACCGCGAACCGTCATCTCGGCGATGCGTACGGCGTGTTGATGCGTCTCGACGTGGGCACGGCCCAGCAGGGGGAGAACCTGGAGACCGCCCGGGAGGCCTTGGAGCAGTTGTGGGCTCCCCTGTGGAGGATGCGCCGCGTCATGCGTGTCGACCTCGGGATCACGGACCCCGACGAGGCCCCGTAGCGACCGAGACGGACGACCGGGAGACGGCCTAGGACTCAAGGGATGCGCCACGCCTCCTCGTTGATGCCCAGGTCCTGGCGTGCGCTCTCGTGGTAGGCGTTGAGGCGCTCGTGGAGGTCGCCGCGTACGGGCGGGGGCTGGTGTGCCCGCGCCTGCTTCTCCATCTGCCAGACCGCGAGGTTTACTTCGTGCGCGGCGGACACGACCTGCGGGGCGGCCAACAGGACCAGCGCTTCGAAGAGCGCCGAGCGCCTGCGTTCTCCCTCTTCCATGGACGCGATGAACTGATCGAACGCGTCTGATCCCACCTCGGCCAGGCGCGCGAACTTCGAGGCGTCGGCGACTTCCTTCACACACGCGGCGTACTCGATGTACGTGTTGAGCTTCCGCTCGTCCCAGCGTGTCGCCAACGCGCGCCGGTGCTTGGCGCGTTCGGCCATGGTGACGGAGAAGTAGGACGTCAGGGCACCGATCAGCACACCCACCAGCGTCACTATCTGAGTGATCATGACCTGGACCGTATATTCGCCAGGCTGTGTTTGTGCCCCCGGGGAGCCGCGCGCGTCCGGGGGCGGGGGTGTTCGGGGTGGCCGGGGGTCTACGCGGTGGTGTGGGCGAGTTCCTGGCCGAGGTGGTGGGCGAGCTGCGCGGGGGTGGGGTTCTCGACGATGGCGACCATGGCGATCTCCATGCCGGTCAGGGTCATCAGCGTCTTGGTGAGTTCGAGGGCGGTGAGGGAGTTGAGGCCGTTCTCGAGGAAGTTGCTGTCGTCGCTCAGGGTGGTGTTGAGGAGGGTGGCGGCCTGCGTGCGGATGGTGTCGGTGAGGAGCCGCTCGCGCTCCTCGGGGTTGGCCGCGGCGAGCTGCTTCTCCAGCTCGGTGGCGTCCTGGCCGGGCGTGTTGTCGGTGCTGGTCATGAATGCTCCTGTGTGAGTGGGGTGTTGACGTGTCACACCGTGTGTCACACCGCGGTGTGCGTGGTGTGGTCGTGCAGCCAGTAACGCGTGGCCTGGAAGGGGTACGTCGGGAGGTCGAGGGTCCGCGGGTGCGGCGTGCGCCGGGTGAGCGGCGTCCAGTCGACCGTGCCGCCCGAGGTGTGGAGTCGCGCGAGCGCCGTCAGGACGGTGCGCACGGCGGAGGCGTCCGGCGGGAACGTGCCCAGGTCGAGGAGTGTGTGGGTCTCGGGGGCGTGGCCGGGGGAGGGGGCGGTGGCGGTGAGGTGGTGGTGCCAGTAGCCGGGGGAGGTGACGGGCGTGTCGGCCGGGGCGGTGCTGGCGAGCGCGAGCGTCGCGGGCCGGAACGTCAGCTCTTTGAGGGCGGGTTCGTACGCCTCGGGGGTGGGCGGTGCCTCGGCGGTGGCCGTGGTGTGGGCCGCGGCCAGGCGGCACGCGTCGTCGAGGTCGAGGACGCCCGCCGCGTATGCGGCCGCGATGTGGCCGACGCCGGTGCCGGTGAGCGTGTGGGCGTGGACCCCGGCCGCCAGCAGCAGGCGGGCGAGTGCAGTGTGGACCGCGAAGTGAAGGGGCTCCGACGGGTCGGCGGTGAGGGGCGTGGCGAGGTGGGTGCCTAGCAGGGCCAGGGCCTCGTCGAGAGCCGTCGAGAAGAGCGGGAAGGCCGCGCGGAGGTCGGCGACCGCTGACGCCGCCGACGTGGCGTCGGCGGGAGGCAGGCCGTCGAAGTGCCAGGCGGTCTTCTTCGCGGCGGAGTCGAGGGGGGTCCGGGTCAGGTCGGGATGGTCGTCCCCGGCGGCCACGGCACGGGCGACGGCGAGGAGATCGGCACTGTCCGTGCCGGTGAGGACGGCCCGGTGCTCCAGAGGGCTGCGGGTGACGGCCAGTGAATGGGCGACCTCGACGGGGGCGGGCGCGGGGTCGGCGGACGTCAGGTGCGTGACGAGTGCCTTCGCCTGCGCTTGGAGGGCCTCGGGGGTACGTGCGGACAGGGTCCAGGCCACCGGGAGGGCGGGCGAGACGGCGTCGGCGGCCGTGTCGGGCGTCGGAGGCTCTTCGAGGATGAGGTGGGCGTTGGTGCCGGAGGTGGCGAAGGCGGAGATGCCGACCCGGCGGGGCTCGTCGCGGCGCGGCCAGTCGACAGCCTCGGTGAGCAGCCGGACCGCGCCCTTCTTCCAGGCGGCAAGGGGGGTGGGCCGGTCGATGTGGAGCGTCGGGGGCAGGGTGTCGTGCTTGAGCGCCTGCACCATCTTGATGAGCGCCGCGGTACCGGCGGCCCCTTGCGTGTGCCCGGTGTTGGACTTGACCGAGCCGAGCCACAGGGGCCGGTCGGGGGAGCGGTTGGCGCCGTACGTGGCGAGGAGGGCCTGCACCTCGATGGCGTCGCCGATGGGTGTGCCCGTCCCGTGCGCCTCCACGGCGTCGACCTGGTCGGGGGTGAGCCCGGCGTCGGCGAGCGCGGCGCGGATCACGTGCTGCTGGGAGGGGCCGTTGGGAGCCGCGAGGCCGTAGCCCGCACCGTCCTGGTTCACCGCGGAGCCACGGATGACGGCGAGCACGGGGTGCCCGTTGCGCCGCGCGTCGCTGAGCCGCTCGAGGAGGACCAGGCCGACCCCCTCACCCAGCCCCATGCCGTCCGCCGCGGCCGCGAACGGCTTGCAACGGCCGTCCTGCGCAAGGGACTTCTGATGGGCGAAGGCATGGAAGGTGTGCGGCGTCGACATCACCGTGCCGCCGCCCGCGAGGGCGAGTCCGCACTCCCCGCGGCGCAGCGCCTGGCAGGCCAGGTGCAGGGCGACCAGGGAGGACGAACAGGCCGTGTCCACGCTGATGGCGGGACCTTCGAGGCCGAGCGCGTAGGCGATGCGGCCGGAGACGAGGCTGCCGGACGTGCCGCCGCCCAGGTAGGGCAGCAGCTCGTCGGGCGCGGTGTCCAGGCGCGTCGCGTAGTCGTGCCCGGTGGCGCCGACGTACACGCCGGTGAGCGTGGAGCGCAGGGTGTGCGGGGCGATGCGGCCGCGCTCGACGGTCTCCCAGGCGAGATGGAGCATCAGGCGCTGCAGGGGCTCGGTGGCCACGGCCTCGGTCGCGCCGATGTCGAAGAAGCCCGCGTCGAAACCGGCCGCGTCGTCGAGGAAGCCGCCGAGTTGCGCGTACGGGGGGTCCTCGGGGAGCTCCCAGGTGCGGTCGTCGGGGAATCCCGTGACGGCGTCGCGTCCCTCGGACACCAGGTCCCACAGGTCGTCCGGGGTGCGGGTGCTGCCGGGCAGGCGGCAGGCCATGGAGACGACGGCGACCGGTTCGTGCTGTGCGGCCTTGAGCTCGCGCAGCTGCTGCTGGGCCTGGTGCAGCTCGGCGGTCGTCCACTTGAGGTATTCGACGAGCTTCTCTTCGTTCGCCACGGGAATGGTCAGCCTTCCTGTTCTCGCGCGTGAAGCCTCAGGTGGGACGAGGTGGGCAGGCGTGAGCCGCACGCTGCCGTTGTCAGGGTTGCCGCGGCTGCTTAAGCGGGTCTAACTCCTGCCTTGCCGCTGGGACGCGGCGCTCTCGCGGGCGCCGGAAGACCGCGTGCCAGCAGGAGGAGGTCGGCAGCGATCTCGTCGGGGGCACCGGCGTGCAGATCGTGGTCGGAGCCCGGGTACCAGCGCACGCTGACCTGGTCGAGGGCCGCCTCCGCGGCGGCCACCCATGCGCGTACCTGGTTGGACAGCTGGGGGATGGCCGGGATGAGGGGCAGCAGCCGCACCGGCACGGCGATCTTCGGGTACCAGTCGGCGGGCGCCTCGCGCTGCAGGCTCTCGACGATCGACATGACCTGCTCCGAGGTGAGGCGCGGGACGAGCAGGCCGTCGGGACCGACGCGGTAGTCCGCGAGGCGCGCCTCGATGGAGGTGGACGACCACTCGGGGTGCGTGGCCCTCAGGTAGGCGCGCATGTCGGCGGCGCTGGTGGTGCCCTCCTGGGCGCGCCGCACCACGTCGGCGGTGCGCTCCCAGAAGGCGCGCATCACCGGCCCGTCGAACTCGTACCAGCCGCCGTCGATCAGGGCCAGACCGGCCACCAGGTCGGGGCGTTCGGCCGCCAGGCGCAGCGCGAGGTGCGCGCCCCAGGAGTGCCCGGCCACCAGGGCGCCGGGCAGGTCCAGGAGGGTGACCGCCGCGACCAGGTCCGTGACGACGGCCGCGTTCTCGTAGCCGTCCGGTGGCGCGTCCGATTCGCCGTGGCCGCGGTGGTCGACTGCGTACACCGGGTGCCCGGCGGCGGCGAGCCGTCCGGCGACCTCGTCCCACATCCGGGCGTTCGAGAGCATGCCGTGCAGCAGCAGGAACGGGCGGCCCGCGGCTCCCGGTCCGTCTGCGGGCCGGTGCCTGACGTTGAGGGAGACGGTCTGCGACACGGGGATGCGGAGGTTCTTCACAGGCGGGCCCTTGGGGTGGAGGAGCGGAGCCGGGTGACGTGGTGTCAGGGGCGCTGCGCGGTGGCGAAGATGTACCCGAGCTCGGGCATCTTGCCGAGGGCGGCCTGGTTGTGCAGGAAGAGCTCGTACCCCTCGACGCCGATGATGTCGACGTACTCGTCACGGTGGGCGCGGATCCACTCGACGTAGCCGTCGTACGTCTTGGCGGTCTCGCTGGTGATGTCGGTCAGTTCGAGGACCGTCCAGCCCGCCGCGCGGAAGATGCCGGGGTAGTCCCCGATGTCGGTGAGCGCGGCGTAGATGGTGGTGTCGCTGACCGTGGCGGTGCGCGGGCGGCTCGGGTCGGGGTTGAGGTAGACCATGTCGGCGATCGGCATCCGCGCGCCGGGCTTCACCGCGCGCAGGGCCTCGGTGAGGACCTGCTGCTTGTCGGGCATGTGGAGCATGGACTCCAGGGCCCAGCAGTGGTCGAACGACGCGTCGTCGAACGGCAGGTTCATGGCGTCGACCTGCTCGAACCGGACCCGGTCGGCGAGGCCCGCCTCCCGCGCCCTGCGGTTGCCGCGCTCGACCTGGCGGGCGCTCACGGAGATGCCGACCACCTCGACGTCACGGGCGCGGGCCAGCTGCATGGCGGGGGTGCCGTTGCCGCAGCCGATGTCGAGGACGCGGTCGCCGGGGGCGGGGTCGAGGCGGCGGATCATCTCGTCCGTCATCTGGACCATGGCCTGGTCGAACGTGGCCTCCTGCCTGCCGCTGTCGAACCAGTAGCCGTAGTGCAGGTTGCCGTCTCCGAGCTGAGTCATCAGATCGAAGACCTTGTGGTCGTAGTAGTGGCCGATGTCGCTGGGCTCGGGGGCGACGGTCTTGTTCACCGTCGGGGGCTTCTTGGTCGTCGCGTTCTTCGTCACGACCTCAGCGTCACGGCGCGGCACGGGGGGTCACAACCCCACCCCTGCCCCTCAAGAGCCCCTAAGGGCCCCCTCCGCCACCCCTAGTAGGGGGGGGCTCCCGAGTCTTGACGCCTTCCATACGGAACCGGTGGTACCGCGACATAAAAAATGAGAGTACGCTCCGACTAGATATTGAGCTCTCTTTAGGAGGTCGACTCTCGTGTCAGCAGATCTGGGTGCACGGCGGTGGTGGGCCGTCGGGGCTCTCGTACTCGCCTCGATGGTCGTGGGCTTCGATGTGACGATCCTGAGCCTGGCGCTGCCGGCCATGGCCGACGATCTCGGTGCGAACAACGTCGAGCTGCAGTGGTTCGTGACCTCGTACACGCTCGTGTTCGCGGCCGGAATGATCCCCGCGGGCATGCTCGGTGACCGGTTCGGGCGCAAGAAGGTGCTGCTCACCGCTCTGGTGATCTTCGGTATCAGCTCGCTGGCCTGTGCCTACGCCACGACCTCCGGCGCGTTCATCGGCGCGCGTGCGGTGCTCGGCCTGGGGGCCGCGCTGATCATGCCGACCACACTGTCGCTCCTGCCGGTGATGTTCTCCGACGAGGAGCGACCCAAGGCCATCGGAGCGGTGGCCGGTGCGGCGATGCTCGCGTATCCGCTCGGCCCGATCCTCGGCGGCTACCTGCTCAACCACTTCTGGTGGGGCTCCGTCTTCCTGATCAACGTGCCGGTGGTGATCCTCGCCTTCCTCGCGGTGTACGCCTGGCTGCCCGAGTCCAAGGCCAAGGAGGCCAAGCCGTTCGACGTGGGCGGACTCGTCTTCTCCAGCGTGGGGCTCGCCGCGATGAC
Organism: Streptomyces sp. NPDC042371; assembly: GCF_056437465.1. NCBI lineage: Bacteria > Bacillati > Actinomycetota > Actinomycetes > Kitasatosporales > Streptomycetaceae > Streptomyces > Streptomyces sp. NPDC042371. Next base: position 509,072 of record NZ_JBWKAP010000004.1, read on the forward strand.
GTACGGCGTGATCCAGGGCGGCGAGAAGGGCTGGACCGACGTCACCACGCTCGTGCCGACGCTCGGCGGCATCCTCGCCATCGTGATCTTCGTGTTCTGGGAGAAGAGGGTGGCCGACCCGCTGGTCGACCTCTCGCTGTTCCGCTCGGCCCGGTTCACCTCCGGCACCATGCTCGGCACGGTCATCAACTTCACGATGTTCGGCGTGCTCTTCACGATGCCGCAGTACTACCAAGCGGTCCTCGGCACCGACGCGATGGGCAGCGGCTTCCGGCTCCTGCCGATGGTCGGCGGTCTGCTCGTCGGCGTCACCGTCGCCAACAAGGTCGCCAAGGCCCTCGGCCCGAAGACCGCGGTCGGCATCGGCTTCGCACTCCTGGCCGCCGCCCTCTTCTACGGCGCCACCACCGACATCAACAGCGGCACCGGCCTGGCAGCCGCATGGACGGCGGCGTACGGCCTCGGCCTCGGCATCGCCCTGCCCACCGCCATGGACGCGGCACTCGGAGCGCTCTCCGAGGACACCGCGGGCGTCGGCTCCGGCGTCAACCAGTCCATCCGCACCCTCGGCGGCAGCTTCGGCGCGGCCATCCTCGGCTCCGTCCTCAACTCCGGCTACCGCGGCAAGCTCGACCTCGACGGAGTGCCCGAGCAGGCACAGGGCGCCGTCAAGGACTCCGTCTTCGGCGGTCTCGCCGTGGCCCGTGCGCTGAAGTCCAACGGACTGGCCGACTCGGTGCGCTCCGCGTACGTCCACGCCCTTGACGTGGTGCTCGTCGTCTCCGGAGGCCTGGGACTGCTCGGCGTGCTGCTGGCGGTGGTGTGGCTGCCCCGCCAGGTTGGTCAGAGCACCGCCAAGACCGCAGAATCTGAGCATGAAGCCGCAGACGCAGTCTGACCAGGGCAAAACAGTGCCTGGTCTGAGAGAACGCAAGAAAGCCAGAACAAAGGCCGCGATTCAGCGGGAGGCGGTGCGCTTGTTCAGGGAACAGGGCTACTCCGCCACGACCATCGAGCAGATCGCCGAAGCCGCCGAGGTCGCCCCCAGCACCGTCTTCCGCTACTTCGCGACCAAGCAGGACCTGGTCTTCTCGCACGACTACGACCTGCCCTTCGCCATGATGTTCCAGGCCCAGTCGCCCGACCTGACGCCGATTCAGGCCGAGCGGCAGGCCATCAGGTCGATGCTGAAGGACATCACCGAGCAGGAACTGGCCCTGCAGCGCGAGCGCTTCGTGCTCATCCTCTCCGAGCCGGAGCTCTGGGGGGCCAGCCTGGGCAACATCAGCCAGACCATGCAGCTCCTCAGCGAGCAGGTGGCCAAGCGGTCCGGGCGCGACCCGGGTGACCCCGCGGTCCGCGCCTACACCGGGGCCCTGTTCGGTGTGATGCTGCAGGTCTCCCTGGACTGGGCGAACGACCCGGAGATGGACTTCGCGGCCACTCTGGACGAGGCGCTCTACTGCCTGGAAGACCTGCGGCCCTGACCGAAGGGGGCGGGCCTCGCGTCCGCCTTCCGACCAGACGCCGTACGCGACAGTCCCCCGCTGTCGCGTACGGGCAGCACGACCGCGCGCGGCCTCCGTCCCCCGGCTGCCGCGTCCGGTCCAACCTGGCGTGCTCCGGCTTCCCTCGACGGAGCACGCCAGGGGCTTGTCCGGGCCCGTCCCGAAGCATGGGCCGTACGTGTACGCGTCAGCCGCCGCTGCCCGCCGTCAGCGCCGCGGTCACCACGGCAGCCACCTGCTCCTGACAGTCGTCGAGGTAGAAGTGACCGCCGGGCAGCACCCGGAGATCGAACGCCGCACCGGTGCGCTCCCGCCACGTGGCGGCCTGCTCGGGCGAGGTCCGCTCGTCGGAATCCCCGATCAGCGCCGTGATCGGGCAGTCGAGACGCTCCGGCCCCGGTGCCTCGTACGAAGCCACGGCCCGGTAGTCGGCCCGCAGCGAGGGCAGGATCAGCTCCTGCAGCTCCGGGCTGCTGAAGAACCGTTCGTCAGTGCCGCCCATCGCCCGCAGATGCGCCATGATGTCCGCGTCCCCGAGGGCCCCCGACCGCCCGGCAGGACGATAGGGCCTGGCCAGCCCGCCGGAGGCGAACAGGTGCACCGGGAGACCGGGCCCGCCAGGATCCCGCAGCCGCCGCGCCACCTCGAACGCCACGATGGCGCCCAGGCTGTGCCCGAACAGTGCGAACGGCACGCCGTCGGACGGCAGTTGGGCCACGACACCGTCGGCGAGCCCGGCCACCGACTCAAGGCACGGCTCCGTGTGCCGGTCCTGCCGCCCCGGATACTGCACGGCCAGCACCTCGATGCCGGGCGAGAGCAGCCCGGAGAGGCCGAACCAGTAGCTCGCCGAGCCGCCCGCGAACGGAAAACAGACCAGCCGCACCGGTGCCGACGAGGAATCGTGGTACCGCCGCAACCACACCCCGGCCCCCGTGTTCCGCGGTGCCTGCGCCGTGCCCCTGTCCATCGCTCTCCCTCTCGGTCCGCCGCCGCGCGGGCACTCCGCCGGTGCCCGCGGCGCACCCGATGCTGGCCGCAGCCCATAGCGCCCGTCTAAAGCGGTGGACGGCTAGCCGGGGTTTGGTTCGCCTTTAGAGAGCCCGCTCACGATGAGCCCGGTACGCGAAGCGATCTCCGATTTCGGACCGGGAGCGCCGTTGATGTTTTCTGGCAGCCAGTTGTTCCGCGTTCGAACGCAGCTGACGTGATGGCCACGTCCTCGTCCGGCGCGAGCGCGGGACCCGAGCCGATCGCGGGAGCCGAGCCCCTTGCGGGCCCCGAGCCCGTGGCGGTCGTCGGGATGGCCTGCCGTCTGCCCGGAGCAGCCGACCCGGCGGCGTTCTGGCAGCTGTTGAGCGAGGGCAGGAGCGCCGTGCGCGACGCCCCGCCCGAACAACGGCAAGCCGATTCCGGCCTTCGCGGACCCGGCGGCTTCCTGGACCGGATCGACGGCTTCGACGCGCCCTTCTTCCACATCAGCCCACGCGAGGCCGTGGTGATGGACCCGCAGCAGCGGCTCCTCCTCGAACTGAGCTGGGAAGCGCTGGAGGACGCGGGCATCAGGCCGCCCGCCCTGGCCCGCAGCCGCACCGGAGTCTTCGTCGGCGCGCTCTGGGACGACTACGCCGACGTCCTGAACCGCACCGGACAGGACGCCGTCACCCGCCACACCATGACCGGAGTCCACCGCAGCATTCTGGCCAACCGCATCTCGTACGCGTACCACCTGGCAGGACCGAGCCTGACCGTCGACACCGCCCAGTCATCCTCGCTCGTCGCCGTGCACCTGGCCTGCGAGAGCATCAGGCGCGGCGAGTGCGAGGCCGCGTTCGCGGGCGGCGTCAACCTCATCTGCTCGCCCCGGTCCACCGAGCTGGCCGAGGCCCGCTTCGGCGGCCTCTCGGCCACGGGCCGCTGCCACACCTTCGACGCCCGGGCCGACGGTTTCGTCCGCGGCGAGGGCGGCGGACTCGTGGTGCTCAAGCCGCTCGCGGCGGCGCGACGCGACGGCGACACGGTGTACTGCGTGATCAGCGGAAGCGCCGTCAACAGCGACGGGGCGACCGACGGGCTCACCCTGCCCAGCGGACAGGCGCAACGCGACGTGGTGCGCCTGGCGTGCAGCCGGGCCCGGGTGACGCCCGACCAGGTCCAGTACGTCGAACTGCACGGCACCGGCACCCCCGTCGGGGACCCGATCGAGGCCGCCGCGCTCGGCGCCGCGCTCGGACAGGACCAGGCGCGCACCACGCCGCTCGCCGTTGGCTCCGCCAAGACGAACGTCGGCCACCTCGAAGCCGCCGCGGGCATCGTCGGACTCCTCAAGACGGCGCTGAGCATCCACCATCGGCAGCTCCCACCGAGCCTGAACTTCACCACCCCCAATCCGGCCATCCCGCTGACCGACCTCGGCCTGGCCGTCCAGCAGGAGACGGCCGACTGGCCGCGCCCCGAACAGCCCCTGATCGCCGGGGTGTCCTCGTTCGGAATGGGGGGCACGAACGGTCACCTTGTGGTGGCTGCGGAGCCTGTTTGCGCGGAGCCCGTCAGAGGTTGTTCGGGTGGGGAGGTCGCGGCCGCCGCACGTCCCAGGGTCTGGCCGTCGTCGACCCCGTGGCCGGTCAGCGCCCACAGCGCCTCCGCGCTGACCGCCCAGGCCGAACGGCTGCGCACACACTTCGCCGCCCGCCCCACCCCCGACGCCGCCCGGGTCGGCCACGCCCTGGCGACCACCCGCGCCCCCCTCTCCCACCGCGCGGTCCTGCTCGGCGGCGACACCGGCGAACTCCTGGGCTCTCTGGACGCGCTGGCCGCGGGCGAGGAGACCGCCGGAGTGGTGTGCGGCGAGGCGGACGCCGACGGCAAGCTGGCCTTCCTCTTCAGCGGTCAGGGCGCACAACGCCCCGGTATGGGACGTGAGTTGTACGCCGCATACCCTGCCTTCGCCGACGCGCTCGACGAGGCGTTCGCGGCCCTGGACGTCCATCTGGACCGCCCGCTGCGCGAGATCGTCCTCGGCGAGGACGCCGAGAGCCAGGCGCTCCTCGACGAGACCGCGTACACCCAGCCCGCCCTCTTCGCGATCGAGACGGGCCTGTACCGGCTCGCCGCCTCCTTCGGCCTGACCCCCGACTACGTCCTCGGCCACTCGGTCGGCGAGATCACCGCGGCACACGTGGCCGGTGTCCTCTCCCTGGCGGACGCCAGCGCCCTGGTGGCCGCCCGTGGACGGCTCATGCAGGCGGTACGGGCGCCCGGCGCGATGGCCGCCTGGCAGGCGACCGCGGACGAGGCGGCGGAGCTGCTCGCGGGGCACGAGGCGCGCGTGGCGGTGGCCGCCGTCAACGGACCCGACTCCGTCGTGGTCTCCGGTGACCGCGACACCGTCGAGGAACTGACCGCCGCCTGGCAGGCGCGCGGCCGCAAGGTCCGTCGCCTGAAGGTCAGCCACGCCTTCCACTCGCCGCACATGGACTCCGTACTCGACGAGCTGCGCACGGTCGCCGCGGGCCTGACCTTCCACGCGCCGGTCATCCCTCTCGTCTCCAACGTCACCGGCGAGCCCGTGGCCGCGAACGGGGGCGAGCAGGCCGCTCCCGAGTACTGGGCGCGGCATGCGCGGGAGCCCGTGCGGTTCCTGGCCGGGGTGCGGGGGCTGTGCGAGCGCGGGGTGACCACGTTCGTCGAACTCGGTCCTGACGCGCCGCTGTCGGCGATGGCCCGTGAGTGCTTCCCCGTCGCTGCGGATCCGGGCGGCGCCCCGAGTCGTCCGCGTTCCGTGGCGGTGGCTGCGTGCCGCCGCGGGCGCGATGAGGCGGTCACGTTCATGGCGGCTCTGGCGCAGGCGTATGTGCGGGGCGCCGATGTGGACTTCACTGGCGCGTACGAGGTGCGTGGTGGCGCGGGCCGATGGGGTCTGCCGACGTATGCCTTTCAGCGGGAGCGGTACTGGCCGGATGTGGCAGCGGTGCCGCCTGCGTCTGCCGCTGCAGCAGCTCCTGCCCCTGCTTCGTCTTCTGATTCTGCCCCGGCCGGGGCGCCGGGCGCGGCGGAACCTGACGTGCGGAGCGAGCTCGGCGGGCGGCTTGCCGCGCTCTCCGTCGCCGATCAGGAGCGCACGCTCCTGGGCCTGGTCGCCAAGCAGGTGGCCCTCGTGCTCGGTGCCACCTCGGCGACGGTCGAAAGCGCCCGCACCTTCAAGCAGCTGGGCTTCGACTCCATGGCCGCCGCCGAACTGAGCGAGCGGCTCGGCACGGCGACCGGACTTCCGCTCCCCGCGACCCTCACGTTCGACCACCCGACCCCGCTGGCCGTCGTGACGCACCTGCGAGCGCAGCTCACGGGGGCGGCAGCGTCGGACGAGGGCCGGAACGTGGAACCGGACGGGGATCCGGTCGAGGACCCCATCGCCATCGTCGCCATGAGCTGCCGCTACCCGGGCGGTGCCGGTACGCCGGAGGACCTGTGGCGGCTGGTCGAGGGCGGCGCCGACGCGATCGGCGCATTTCCCACCGACCGCGGCTGGGACCTGGAACGGCTCTTCCACCCCGACGCCGACCGGTCGGGCACGAGCTCCACGCGGCAGGGCGGATTCCTGTACGAGGCCGCCGACTTCGACGCCGAGTTCTTCGACATCAGCCCGCGCGAGGCGCTGGCCGTCGACCCGCAGCAGCGGCTGCTCCTCGAATGCGCCTGGGAGGCCTTCGAGCGGGCGGGACTGGACCCGCGGGCCCTCAAGGGCAGCCCCACCGGCGTGTTCGTCGGCATGACGGGTCAGGACTACGGCCCCCGGCTGCACGAACCGTCCCAGTCCACCGACGGCTACCTGCTGACCGGCAGCACTCCCAGCGTGGCATCGGGCCGTCTCTCGTTCAGCTTCGGCCTCGAAGGGCCCGCGCTGACGGTGGACACGGCCTGCTCCTCGTCGCTGGTCACGCTCCATCTGGCGGCGCAGGCGCTGCGGCGCGGCGAGTGCGACCTGGCGCTGGCCGGGGGCGCGACCGTCCTGGCCACGCCGGGCATGTTCACCGAGTTCTCGCGCCAGCGCGGCCTGGCCCCCGACGGGCGCTGCAAGCCGTTCGCGGAGGGCGCCGACGGCACGGGCTGGGCCGAGGGAGTGGGCCTCGTCCTCCTCGAACGCCTCTCCGCGGCGCGGCGCAAGGGCCATGAAGTCCTCGCGGTGATCCGGGGCTCCGCGGTCAACCAGGACGGCGCGAGCAACGGCCTGACCGCGCCCAACGGCCCCTCCCAGCAGCGCGTCATCCGCGCCGCGCTCGCGGACGCCCGGCTCGCGGCCGACGAGGTCGACGCCGTGGAGGCACACGGCACCGGGACGACGCTGGGCGACCCGATCGAGGCGCAGGCGCTGCTGGCTACGTATGGGCAGGGGCGGGCTGTGGAGCGTCCGTTGTGGCTGGGTTCGGTGAAGTCGAACATCGGTCACACGCAGGCCGCTGCTGGTGTTGCCGGTGTCATCAAGATGGTGCTGGCGCTGCGGCACGAGCGGCTCCCCGCCACCCTCCACGTCGACGAGCCGAGCGGGCACGTGGACTGGTCGACGGGTGCGGTACGCCTGCTCACGGAGCCGGTCGGCTGGCCGCGCGGCGACCGTCCGCGCCGCGCCGCGGTGTCGTCCTTCGGCATCTCAGGGACCAATGCGCATCTGGTGCTCGAAGAGGGGCCCGGAGAGCAGTCCGGGGGCACGGAGCGAGACACGCCCGAGGTGGGCTCGGGTACGGGTACGGGTTCGTCGGGCGTGGTGGTGCCGTGGGTGGTGTCCGGGCGTACCGGTGCCGCGCTGCGTGAACAGGCGTGCCGACTCGGGGAGTTCGTGGCGGTCGGCGCTGCCGCGTCCGCGTCCTCCGAGGCCGTGGGCCGGTCGCTGGTCACGACGCGGTCGGTGTTCGAGCACCGGGTCGTCGTCGTGGGCCGTGACCGGAAGGCGCTGACCGCCGGTCTGGCGGCGCTGGCCGCGGGGGAGGCTTCGCCGGACGTGGTGTCGGGGGCCGCTGGTGACACGGGCCCCGGACCGGTACTGGTCTTTCCGGGGCAGGGGTCGCAGTGGGTCGGTATGGGCTCCCAACTCCTCAAGGAATCGGTGGTGTTCGGGGCGCGCATCGCCGAATGCGAGCAGGCGCTCTCCCCGTACGTCGACTGGTCGCTGAGCGACGTGCTGCGCGGTGACGGCAGTGAACTGTCCCGGGTCGAGGTCGTCCAGCCCGTGTTGTGGGCGGTCATGGTCTCGCTGGCTGCCGTCTGGGCCGACCAGGGCGTCACCCCGGCCGCCGTCGTCGGCCACTCCCAGGGCGAGATCGCCGCGGCGGTCGTGGCCGGGGCGCTCACTCTGGAGGACGGCGCCAAGATCGTGGCGCTGCGCAGCCGGGCGCTGCGACACCTCTCCGGCGCGGGCGCCATGGCCTCCCTCGGCGTGGGCCAGGAACAGGCCGCCGAACTCATCGACGGCCACCCCGGAGTAGGCATAGCCGCCGTCAACGGACCTTCGTCGACCGTGATTTCGGGACCGCCCGAGCAGGTCGCCGCCGTCGTCGCGGACGCCGAGGCGCGCGAGCTGCGGGGTCGCGTCATCGACGTGGACTACGCCTCGCACAGTCCGCAGGTCGACAGCATCACCGACGAACTGACTCGGATCCTGGCGGGCGTCCGCCCCGTCCAGGCCCCCGTGGCGTTCTACTCGGCCGTCACCGGAACCCGCATCGACACCACGGCTCTGGACACCGACTACTGGGTCACGAACCTGCGCCGCCCGGTCCGGTTCGCCGACGCCGTCACCGCGCTCCTCGCCGACGGACACCGGATCTTCATCGAAGCCAGCAGCCACCCGGTCCTCACGCTCGGGCTGCAGGAAACCTTCGAGGAGGCCGGGGCCGAGGCCGTCACCGTCCCCACCCTGCGGCGGGAGGACGGTGGCCTCTCCCGCTTCGCCCACTCGCTGGCCCAGGCCTTCGGCGCCGGGTGTGCGGTCAAGTGGGAGAACTGGTTCCCCGCGGGTGGAGCGTCGGGGCCGGAGTCGTCCTCGTACACCTTGCAACTGCCCACGTACGCCTTCCAGCGGCGCCGCTACTGGCTGGAGGCCGCCGCCGGGAGCCAGGACGCGGCGGCCCTCGGCCTCGCCGCGGCCGGACATCCGCTCCTCGGCGCGGCCACCGAACTCGCCGACGGTGACGTGCACTTGCTCACCGGTCGCATCAGCAGGCACAGCCACCCCTGGCTCGCCCAGCACACCCTCTTCGGCACCGCCGTCGTGCCCGCCTCCGTGCTCATGGAATGGGCGCTGCGCGCCGCCGACGAGGCCGGTTGCGGGGGCGTCGAGGACCTCACGCTCCAGGCGCCCCTGGTGCTGCCCGACTCGGCGGGCGTGCAGGTGCAGATCGTGGTGGGTCCGGCTGACTCGCGGGGCGAGCAGGGTGGCGTGCAGGATGGGGAGAGTGGGCAGGGCGGGCGTCGCGATGTTCACGTCTATGCACGACCCGATGACGAGGATGCCCCCGACGGGGGCGGTGCGGCGTGGACGTGTCATGCGGCGGGACAGCTCGTCGCCGAGCCCACGGGCGTCGTCGACGCGGACGCCTCGGACGGGGTGTGGCCGCCCGCCGGTGCCGAGCCGGTCGACCTGGGTGACTTCTACGAGCGGGCCGCCGCGACCGGCGTCGGCTACGGGCCTGCCTTCACGGGGCTGCGTGCCCTGTGGCGGCGGGGCGCGGAGCTGTTCGCCGAGGCGGTACTTCCCCAGGGGGCTCCGGAGGGTGCCGGGTTCGGCATCCATCCGGCTCTCCTCGACGCCGCGCTGCACCCCGCGCTTCTCGGCGATTCGCCGACCGGGGACGACCAGGTGTGGCTGCCGTTCAGTCTGACCGGGGTGTCCCTCTGGGCGACCGGCGCGACGTCCGTACGTGTCCGCCTCTCGCCCCTGGACGACGACGGGCCCCTGCCCGAACGGGCCGGGCGGACCTGGCAGGTCGCCGTGAGCGATCCGACGGGCGCGGAGGTGCTGACCTGCGAGGGCCTGGTCGTGGTCGCGGCAGGGGCGCGGGAGATGCGGGGGGCCGGGCGGCGTGCGTCGTCCGATCTGTATGCGTTGCAGTGGATGCCGGTGACGGTGCCGGTATCAGTGGCGGAATCTGTTCCTGCTCCTGTTCCTCTGTCTGTATCGGCGGTGGAGAAGGCTGTCCCTGAGGCGGGGGCTCCGGTTCCATCTGTCGTCCTCGTCGACATGGATACTTCAGGCACCGCCCCGGGAGCGGATGAAGCAGCCGTGGCGCTGGCCGCGGCGCAGCGCACCGCCGCGCTCATCGACCGGTGGCTCGCCGACGAACGGCTCGCCGACACCCCTCTGGTGCTGCTCACGCACGGCGCCGTCGCCACGGGTGACGACCCCCTGCCCGCACCTGCGGCCGCTGCGGTGCGCGGGCTGGTCCACCAGGCGCAGGTCGCGCACCCGGGCCGCTTCCTCCTCATCGACACGAATGCCGACATCGTGGCGGGGGACGCTTCCCTGGAGCAGGCCGTGGCCACGGCGCTTGCCGCGCACGAGCCCCAACTGGCTCTGCGCAGCGGCCGATTCCTGGCGCCCCGCCTCACCGCGTCGTCAAAGACAGCGTCCACCACGGACGAAACGCGGCCGCTCGACCCGGACGGCACCGTGCTGCTCGTCGGTTCGGCGGGCGCGCCGGTCGCTGCGTTCGCCGAACACCTAGTACGCACCGAGCAGTGCAGGCATCTCCTGATTCTCTCCGAGGGCTACGTCTCCGGGACCGGTGAACTGGACCTGGTGGTAGGGGAGTTGCGAGAGATCGGTGCCACCGTGCGCCTGGGTGCCATCGACCCCGCGGATCCGGCGACGACCCTGACCGAAGCTGTCGCGGCGGTCGACGGGGACCACCCCGTCACGGCGGTCGTCCACGCCACCGGGACCTCGACGCCCGGGTCGTTCGCCGACGGGTGGGCGGCGAGGGCCGGTGTCACCGCCGCCCTGCACGCCGCGACGGCCCACCTCCCGCTCGCCCTGTTCGCCGTACTGTCCCCGGCAGGCGCGGACCTGGGCATCCCGCGGCCGACGGCCGACGCCGGAGCCGACGCATTCCGCGAGGCACTCGCCCTGCGCAGGCACACCGCCGACACGACAGGCGTGTCCCTCACCTACGGCCCACCCCCCGAGCCGAGCCCCGGCACCCCCGGCATCAAGGGAACCGAGCCCACACAACTGCCCGTTCTCCTCGACGCCGCACGCGCACACGGCGGCACCCCGCTCACCGGCGTGCGTCTTGCCGTACGCACCCTGGCCTCCGAAGGCGCCGACGCCCTGCCCGCGCCCCTGCGTGCGCTGGCCGCACCGCAGGCCCCCGCCCGGCGCACCGCCGCCGACCGCAGGCCCCCCACGGACTGGTCGGCCCGCCTGGCCTCCCTGTCCACCGCCGAACAACTCCGGCTGCTCACCGATGCCGTACGGGCCCACGCCGCCGCGGTCCTCGGCCGCACCGACCCGGAGGCGCTGCGCGGCGACGCCACGTTCAAACAGCTGGGCCTGGACTCGCTGACAGCAGTCGAGCTGCGCAACCGGCTCGTGGAGGACACCGGCCTGCGCCTGCCTACCGCCCTCGTCTTCCGCCACCCCACCCCCACGGCCGTCGCCGGACACCTGCGCGAGCGGCTGACCGGCGGCCGGAGCGAGCGGCCCGCCGGGGGCGGGGCGGCGGCCGCCGCGGCGCAGTCCGGACCACCCGCCACGGGCACCGTGCTGAGCGACCTGACCCGCATGGAGAGCAGCCTGGCCGCGCTCGCCGCCCAGTTGTCCCAAGGGGAGACGGGCGAGATCACCACCCGGCTAGAGGCGCTGCTCGCCCGCTGGAAGACCACGAACGTCACGGCGGGCGACGACGACAGCGCCGCCGACCGGCTCAAGGCCGCGTCCGCCGACCAGATCTTCGACTTCATCGACAACGAGCTGGGTGTCGGGCACGACACCTCGCGCGCCACCCCCACTCCGAAGGCCGGGTGACCCCCCATGGCGAGTGAAGAGCAACTGGTCGAGTATCTGCGCAGGGTGACCACCGAGCTCCACGACACGCGTCGGCGCCTGGTGCAGGAGGAGGACCGCAGGCACGAGCCGGTGGCGCTGGTCGGGATGGCCTGCCGCTTCCCGGGCGGCGTGGCCTCGCCGGAGGACCTCTGGGACTTGGTGGCCGCGGGCAAGGACGCCATCGAGGACTTCCCCACCGACCGGGGCTGGGACCTGGAGGCGCTCTACCACCCGGACCCGGCCAACTACGCCACCAGCTATGTGCGCCACGGCGGCTTCGTGGACGACGCGGGCTCCTTCGACGCCGACTTCTTCGGCATCAGCCCGCGCGAGGCGCTGGCGATGGACCCGCAGCAGCGCTTGATGCTGGAGACGTCCTGGGAGCTGTTCGAGCGTTCCGGCATCGACCCCGTCTCCCTCAAGGGAAGTCGCACCGGCGTCTACGCGGGGGTGTCGAGCGAGGACTACATGTCCCAACTCCCGCGCATCCCGGAGGGGTTCGAGGGACACGCCACCACTGGCAGCCTCACCAGCGTCATCTCCGGCCGTGTGGCCTACAACTACGGTCTCGAAGGCCCCGCTGTCACTGTCGACACGGCCTGCTCCGCCTCCCTCGTCGCCATCCACCTGGCGAGCCAGGCACTGCGTCAGCGCGAGTGCGACCTGGCCGTCGCGGGCGGTGTGCTCGTGCTGTCGAGTCCGCTGATGTTCACCGAGTTCTGCCGCCAGCGCGGGCTGGCGCCGGACGGCCGCTGCAAACCGTTCGCCGCCGCGGCCGACGGCACCGGCTTCTCCGAAGGCATCGGCCTGATCCTCCTGGAGCGCCTGTCGGACGCCCGTCGCAACGGCCACAACGTACTCGCCGTCATCCGTGGCTCGGCCGTCAACCAGGACGGCGCGAGCAACGGACTGACCGCCCCCAACGACGCCGCACAGGAACAGGTCATCCGCGCCGCCCTCGACAGCGCCCGGCTCACCCCCGCCGAGGTGGACGCGGTCGAGGCGCACGGCACCGGCACGAAGCTGGGCGACCCCATCGAGGCCGGAGCGCTGCTCGCCACCTACGGCCGACACCGTGAGCGGCCCCTCCTGCTCGGCTCCCTCAAGTCCAACATCGGCCACACGCACGCCACCGCCGGTGTCGCCGGTGTCATCAAGACCGTCATGGCGATCCGCAACGGCGTGCTGCCCGCCACCCTCCACGTCGAGGAACTCAGCCCGCACGTCGACTGGGACGCGGGCGCGGTCGAGGTCGTCACGGAGCCCACCCTCTGGCCCGAGACCGGCCATCCGCGTCGCGCCGGGGTGTCCGCGTTCGGGATCTCGGGGACCAATGCGCATTTGATTTTGGAGGAGGCGCCTGAGGGTGAGGTGCCGGGCGAGGTGGCTGGTCCTGTTGCGTCCGGGGCCGGTGGTGCGGGTGTGGTGGTGCCGTGGGTGGTTTCCGGGCGGACGCCTGAAGCGTTGCGTGAACAGGCGCGGCGGCTGGGCGAGTTCGTGGCGGGCGACACGGAGGCGCTGCCGACGGAGGTCGGGTGGTCGTTGGCTACTACGCGGTCGGTGTTCGAGCACCGGGCCGTGGTGGTGGGTCGGGACCGGGATGCGTTGACGGACGGTCTTGAGGCGTTGGCTGTTGGCGCGGCATCTGTGGATGTGGTGTCCGGGGTTGTGGCTGGTGATGTGGGGCCGGGGCCGGTGTTGGTGTTTCCGGGGCAGGGGTCGCAGTGGGTGGGTATGGGGGCCCAACTGCTGGATGAGTCGCCGGTGTTCGCGGCCCGGATCGACGAGTGCGAGCGGGCGCTGTCTGCGTACGTGGACTGGTCGCTGTGTGACGTGTTGCGCGGGGACGGCAGTGAGCTGGCGCGGGTCGAGGTGGTCCAGCCGGTGCTGTGGGCCGTGATGGTGTCGCTGGCCGCGGTGTGGGCGGATCAGGGGGTCGTCCCGGCCGCCGTGATCGGACACTCGCAGGGTGAGATGGCTGCCGCCTGTGTCGCGGGCGCGCTCTCCCTGGAGGATGCGGCGCGGATCGTGGCGGTGCGCAGTGACGCCCTCCGCCAGCTCCAAGGCCACGGCGACATGGCTTCCCTGGGCACCAGTGCCGAGCAGGCCGCCGAGCTGATCGGGGACGACCGGCCGGGCGTGACCGTCGCCGCCGTCAACGGCCCGTCCTCAACGGTCATTTCGGGCCCCCCGGAGGAAGTGGCCGCCGTCGTCGCCGACGCGGAGGAACGCGGCCTCCGGGCCCGGGTCATCGACGTCGGCTACGCCTCTCACAACCCCCAGATCGATCAGCTCCACGACCTGCTCACCGAACGCCTGGCCGACATCCGGCCGGTGTCGACGGACGTGGCGTTCTACTCGACGGTCACGGCCGAGCGGCTTGCGGACACCACGGCGCTGGACAGCGGCTACTGGGTCACCAACCTCCGCCAGCCCGTCCGCTTCGCAGACACCATCGACGCGTTGCTGGCCGACGGCTATCGCCTGTTCATCGAGGCGAGCGCGCACCCGGTGTTGAGTCTCGGCATGGAGGAGACCATCGAGCAGGCGGACGTCTCCGCCACCGTGATCCCCACTCTGCGCCGCGATCACGGCGACGCCGCCCAGCTCACCCGCGCAGCGGCTCAGGCCTTCACCGCGGGCGCGGAGGTCGACTGGCGGCGCTGGTTCCCAACCGAGCCCACCCCCCGTACCGTCGACCTCCCCACCTACGCCTTCCAACGCCGCCGCTACTGGCTGGCCGACACCGTGAAGCGTGCCGTCGGGGAACAGGGGCCGAGCGGGTCGGGGCACGCGCAGTTGCCGATCGCGGTCGCGCTCGCCGACGGGGGAGTGGTGCTGAACGGCCGGGTCTCCGTCGAGCGCGGTGGCTGGCTGGGCGGGCACGTCGTCGCCGGGACCGTTCTGGTGCCGGGGGCCGCGCTGGTCGAGTGGGTGTTGCGGGCCGCCGACGAGGTGGGCGCCGCCATGCTGGATGAACTGACGCTCCAGGCGCCCTTGGTGCTGCCCGGAACCGGCGGCCTCCAGGTCCAGGTCGTCGTGGGTGTTGCGGACGAGCAGGGCAGGAGCGACGTACGCGTGTACTCGCGTCCTGAGCCCGAGCAGGATGGCGCCGCCGCGTGGGTGTGTCATGCGGTCGGCGAGCTCGGGCGGGAATCGGGGGCGCGTCCGCCGCGGCAGGCCGGGGAGTGGCCCCCGGCGGGGGCCGAACCGGTGGATGTGGGCGAGTTCTACGAAGGCGTCGCCGCCGCCGGATACGAGTACGGCCCGGCGTTCCGCGGACTTCGTGCGATGTGGCGGCAGGGTGAGGACCTGTTGGCGGAGGTGGAGCTGCCCGAGCAGGCCGGTCCGCCTGCCGGGTTCGGCATCCACCCCGCGCTGCTGGACGCCGCCCTGCACCCGCTGCTCGCACAACGAGGGCTGGCCGGAGCCTCGGGGGCCGGGGCCGCGAGTGGGCAGGTGCTGCTGCCCTTCACCTGGAGCGGTGTGGCGCTGTGGGCCACGGACGCCACGACCGTGCGCGTGAGGATCAGTGGGCTGAGCGGGAGCGGCGAGGAGACGGTGTCGCTGGCGGTGACCGATCCCGCCGGTGCGCCCGTGCTGGACGTGGCGGAGCTGCGGCTGCGGTCGACCAGCGCCCGGCAGGTGCGGGCGGCGGTGGGGTCCGGCGCCGACGGACTGTACGAACTGCGGTGGACGCCGCTTTCCGGCCCGGCGGCCGTGGGTGGTCCCGGCGCGACCGATGCCTCCGATTGCGTGACGCTCGTCGGGCTGAGTGCCGAAGGCGTACGCGGGCTCGCCGACGCCGCCACCACCCCGCCCTCCGTGGTCCTGGCCCCCGTGGACACTTCACATGCCGTGACGCATGAGGACACACTCGCCCTGGCAGGACGTGTGCTGGGCGTCGTCCAGGAGTTCCTGGCCGTGCCCGGTCTGGAGCAGGCTCAGCTGGTCTTCGTGACCAGGGGTGCGGCTGGTCCCGATGACGACTCCGGTGTGCCGGGCGGCGCCCCGGACCCGGCGGGCGCGGCCCTGTGGGGCCTCGTCCGCAGCGCGCAGTCGGAGAACCCGGGCCGGTTCGTCCTGCTCGACACCGACAGTCCGCTCGACTCCGACAGTCCGCTCGACATCGACGGTCCACACGACACCGACGACCCGCTCGACCGCGCAGCGAGCGCGGAGATCCTGGACGCTGTGCGGTGCGCGGCGGACGCCGACGAGCCCCAACTCGCCCTACGAGAATGCCGCGTGCTCGTGCCCAGGTGGGCGCGTGCCGACGCGTCGGCCGAGTTGGCCGGGCCGCCCGGGGCGCGGGCGTGGCGGCTCGTGGGTGGGGAGTCCGGGACGCTGGACGCCGTCGAGGCGGTGGCCTGCGACGAGGTGCTGCGTCCGTTGGAGCCGGGTCAGGTCCGGGTCGCCGTGCATGCGGCCGGGGTGAATTTCCGGGACGTGTTGATCGCTCTGGGCATGTATCCGGACGCCGACGCGCTGCCCGGCACCGAGGCGGCCGGTGTGGTGACCGAGATCGGGCCGGGCGTCACCCGGCTTTCGGCGGGCGACCGTGTGATGGGCATGCTGAAGGAGGGCGCCTTCGGCCCGTGGGCCGTCGCCGACGCACGCATGCTGGCCCCTGTACCGGCTGGCTGGGACACGCGACAGGCGGCCGCCGCCCCGGCCGCGTTCCTCACGGCCTGGTACGGGCTGGTCGAGCTCGCCGGGTTGACGGCGGGCGAACGGGTCCTGATACACGCCGCTACTGGTGGCGTGGGGATGGCTGCGGTGCAGATCGCCCGGCATCTGGGCGCCGAGGTCTTCGCCACCGCGAGTCCGGCCAAGCACGCCGTGCTGGAGGAGATGGGCATCGACGCCGCCCACCGCGCCTCCTCCCGGGACGCGGCGTTCGAGGACACCGTCCGCCGCACCACCGGCGGCCGTGGCGTGGACGTCGTACTCAACAGCCTCACCGGTGAACTCCTGGACGCCTCCCTGCGGTTGCTCGGCGAGGGCGGGCGGTTCGTCGAGATGGGCAAGAGCGATCCGCGTGAACCCGAACTGGTCGCGCTGGAGCACCCCGGAGTGTCGTACGGGGCCTTCGACCTGGTCGCCGACGCCGGGCCCGAGCGGCTCGGGCGGATGCTCGACCTGCTCGGCGGGCTCTTCGCCGCCGGGACGCTGGTCCCGCTGCCCGTCTCCGCACGGCCTTTGGGGCGGGCGCCCGAGGCGTTCCGGTTCATGAGCCAGGCGAAGCACACCGGCAAGCTCGTGCTCGACGTACCGGCACCGCTCGATCCCGACGGCACCGTCCTCGTCACAGGAGGCACCGGCACCATCGGCGCCGCCGTGGCCGAACACCTGGCACGCACCGGCGAGAGCAGGCACCTGCTCGTCGTCAGCCGCAGCGGAGGTGCTGCCGAAGGGACCGAGCAACTCCGTGCACGTATAGAGGAGGTGGGGGCCCAAGTCGCCTTCTCCGCCGTCGACCTGAGCGAGCCGGGAGCCGTCGCCGCACTGATCGCCGGAATCGACCCTGCGCATCCGCTCACCGGAGTCGTCCACGCCGCCGGTGTGCTCGACAATGCCATGATCGGCACGCAGGGCCCCGAAAGCCTCGCCCGGGTGTGGGCGGCCAAGGCCGCCGCCGCGCACCAACTGGACGTGGCCACAAGGGGGATGAGGCTCGGCTTGTTCGTCCTCTTCTCCTCCTTCGCCTCCACCATGGGCACCCCGGGACAGGCCAACTACGCCTCCGCCAACGCCTACTGCGACGCGCTGGCCGCGCGCCGCCGTGCGGAGGGGCTGGCCGGTCTCTCCGTGGCGTGGGGGCTGTGGGAGGCCACCAGCGGCCTCACCGGCACGCTGTCCGCCGCCGACCGGGCCCGCATCGACCGCTACGGCATCAAGCCGACCACCGCGGCCCGCGGCTGCGCCCTCCTGGCGGCCGCACGCGCCCACGGGCGCCCCGACCTGCTCGCCCTGGACCTGGACGCCCGCGTCCCTGCCGCCTCCGACGCCCCGCTCCCCGCCGTACTGCGCACACTGGCGGCCGCGGGACCACCTGCTGCCGCCCGCCCCACCGCGGCCGCCGCCGGGGAGGCGACGGACTGGGCAGGCAGGCTCGACGGCCTCAGCGTCGAGGAACAACTGGACCTCCTCACCTCGCTGGTCCGCACCCAGGCGGCCGGGGTCCTCGGACACGCCGACCCGGACGCGGTGCAGGTGGACACGCCGTTCAAGGAGCTCGGATTCGACTCGCTCACCGCCGTCGAACTGCGCAACAGGCTCGCGGCGGCGACCGGCCTGAAGCTGCCCGCGGCCCTGGTCTTCGACTACCCGCAGGCCCACGTGCTCGCTGCCCACCTGGCCGAACGGCTCGCCCCTGACGGGACACGGGCCACCAACAGTGACATGACCGCCCAGGTCCTTCAGGAGGTGGCCAGGGTCGAGCACGCCCTGTCCGCCGCCGTCGCGCAGGGCCTGGACCAGGCGGCCGTCGCGGCCCGCCTGGAGGCACTCCTCGCCCGCTTCGCGGCGACCACGGCTGCCGCGGCCGCGGCGGACGGCGAGGACGCGGTGGACCAGCTGGAGACGGCCACCGCCGAGCAGGTACTGGACTTCATCGACAACGAACTCGGGGTGTGAGCCGCATGCCGCGGTCGCACACCCCGCGATCACGGGCGGGGAGCTAAAGCGCACATGGTGAGCGAAGAGAAACTGGTCGACTACCTCAAGCGTGTCTCCGCGGACCTGCACGCCACCCGGCAGCGGCTGCGCGAGGCGGAGGAGCGCGACCAGGAACCGGTGGCCGTCGTGGAGATGGCCTGCCGCTACCCCGGCGGCGTCCGCACCCCCGAAGACCTGTGGGACCTGGTCTCCGCGGGCGGCAACGCCCTGGGCGCCTTCCCTGACAACCGCGGCTGGGACCTGGAGCGCCTCTTCCACCCCGACCCCGACCACCCGGGCACGAGCTATGCCCGCGAGGGCGGGTTCATCCACGACGTCGACCGGTTCGACCCCGAGTTCTTCGGCATCAGCCCGCGCGAGGCCGCGGTCCTCGACCCGCAGCAGCGACTGCTCCTGGAGTGCGCCTGGGAAGCGCTGGAGCGCGCGGGCATCGACCCGCAGTCACTCCAGGGCAGCAGCACGGGCGTGTACGCGGGTGCGGCGCTGCCCGGCTTCGGCACCCCGCACATCGACGCGGCCGCCGAGGGATACCTCGTCACCGGCAGCGCCCCGAGCGTCCTCTCGGGGCGCCTCGCCTACACCTTCGGCCTCGAAGGGCCCGCGGTGACGATCGACACCGCCTGCTCGTCGTCGCTCGTCGCCGTGCACCTCGCCGCGCACGCGCTGCGGCGGCGCGAGTGCGACCTGGCGCTCGCGGGCGGCGTCACCGTCATGCCCACCCCGTACGTGTTCACCGAGTTCTCCCGCCAGCGCGGCCTGGCCGCCGACGGCCGCTGCAAGCCCTTCGCCGCCGACGCCGACGGCACCGCGTTCTCCGAGGGCGCCGGACTCCTCGTCCTGGAGCGCCTCTCCGACGCGCGGCGGGCCGGTCACCGGGTGCTCGCCGTCATCCGCGGCTCGGCCGTCAACCAGGACGGCGCCAGCAACGGACTCACCGCCCCCAACGGACCTTCCCAGCAGCGCGTGATCCGCGCCGCCCTCGCGGGGGCACGGCTCTCGCCCGCGGAGGTGGACGCGGTCGAGGCGCACGGCACCGGCACCCGGCTCGGCGACCCCATCGAGGCCGACGCGCTCCTGGCCACGTATGGGCAGGATCGGCACGCGGACCGGCCGCTGTGGCTCGGCTCGGTGAAGTCCAACATCGGCCACACCCAGGGCGCGGCCGGCGCGGCGGGCCTCATCAAGATGATCCAGGCGCTGCGGCACCGGACGTTGCCCGCGACGCTGTACGCCGACGAGCCCACCCCGCACGCCGACTGGGAGTCGGGCGCGGTGCGCCTGCTCACCGAGCCGGTGGCCTGGCCGCAGGGCGACCGGATCCGCCGGGCGGGCATCTCCTCGTTCGGCATCTCGGGCACGAACGCCCACCTCATCCTTGAGGAGGCGCCCCCGGCCGACGCCGATGCCAATCCCGATTCCGATTCCGATGCGGATTCGGGGGGAGCCGTCCGCGCCGCAGGCTCCCGCGAGGAGCGGCGGACGCCGGTGCCGTGGCTGCTTTCGGCCCGCACATCCGACGCGCTGCGCGCCCAGGCGGACGCGTTGGGAGGCTACGTCGCCGCCCATGTGGACCAGGCCGACCACGCCGACAGCTCCACGGCCGATAGTGACCCCTCCGTCACCGACCCCTCCGCCACCGACATCGCCGCCACCCTGCTGCGCCGCACCCTGTTCGAGCACCGCGCCGTGGTGCTCGGTACCGGTCACGACGAGCGTGTCGCCGCACTCGGCGCCCTCGCGGCCGGACGTACCCACCCCGCTCTCGTCCGCGCCGCGGGCCCCGCCAGGAGCGGTGGCACCGCCTTCCTCTTCACCGGTCAGGGCAGCCAACGCCCCCGCATGGGCGCCCAGTTGTACGCCACCTTTGACGCCTTCGCGCAGTCCCTGGACGAGACGTGCGCCCAGCTGGACCCGCTGCTCGAACAGCCCCTGCGGGACGTCCTGTTGGCTCCCGCCGACACCGCGCAGGCCGCCGTACTGCACGGGACCGGCGTGACCCAGGCCGCCCTGTTCGCCCTCGAAGTCGCCCTGTACCGCCTGGTCACCTCCTTCGGGATCGCCCCGAGCCATCTGACGGGACACTCCGTCGGCGAGATCGCCGCCGCGCACGTCGCCGGGGTGCTCACCCTGCCGGACGCCTGCACGCTGGTCGCGGCCCGCGGACGCCTGATGCAGGCCCTGCCCACGGGCGGCGCGATGCTCGCCGTGCAGGCCGCCGAGGACGACGTACTGCCGCTGCTCGCCGGACGGGAGGAGAGCCTCTCGCTCGCCGCTGTCAACGGCCCCGCCGCCGTCGTCGTGTCCGGCGCCGCCGCCGCCGTCGCGGACCTCCAGCAGACGCTGCGCGGGCGCGGGCTCAAGACCAAGCGCCTCAACGTCAGCCACGCCTTCCACTCACCGCTCATCGAGCCGATGCTCGACGACTTCCGTGCCGTGGCCCGCACCCTGACCTTCCACGCGCCGACGCTGCCCGTCGTCTCCAACCTCACCGGCCGCCTCGCCGACGCGGAGCTGCTCGCCGACCCCGAGTACTGGGTGCGGCACGTGCGCCGCCCCGTGCGGTTCCACGACGGGCTGCGCACTCTGGGTGACCAAGGCGTCGTGCGCTACCTGGAGTTGGGGCCCGATCCCGTCCTCGCCACCATGGTCCAGGACTGCCTCCCTGCCCGGACGGGCGAGGAGGCCGGGGAGAGTGCGGGTGAGCCGGTCGTCGTGGCCGCCCTGCGCTCCGGGCACGACGAGGCCCGCACGCTGCTCGGGGCCGTCGCCGCGCTCCACACCGACGGGCAACCCGCCGACCTCGGCGCCCTCGTCCCCGACGACGCGGAGCAACTGCCGCTGCCCACCTACCGGTTCCAGCGATGCAGGTACTGGCGCGTCACCCCCGACGCCGCGGCCCCCGCCCGCGCCGCGGGCCTCCGGGAGACCGGCCACCCCCTCCTGCCCGCCGTCATCCGGCAGGCCGGCGGCGGCCTCCTGCTCGCGGGGCGCCTGTCCCTGCGTACGCAACCGTGGCTCGCCGACCACTCGATCGCGGGCGGCGTACCACTGCCCGCCACCGCATTCGTCGAACTCGCCCTGCTCGCCGGGCGGCACGCCGACTGCGACACCATCGACGACCTGACCCTGGAATCGCCGCTGCTGCTCGATGACTCCAGTGAGGGCGCTGGAGCCGGGAGTGGGGCGGGCGCCGACGCCGTCAAGGTTCAGGTCGCCCTCGGTGCCCCCGACGACTCCGGCCGCCGCACCCTCACCATCCACTCCCGGCCCGCCGACGCGGCGGACGACGACGAGACGGGCGAGACCGGGGACCCGCACGGCTGGCGCCGCCACGCCACCGGCATCCTCACCACGGGCCGCACCACCGAATCGCCCGCCCCCGCCCCCGCCCCCGCCCCCGCCCCCGCCTCCGCCCCTGTTCTCGATGCCACGGCCTGGCCGCCCGCCGACGCCACCGCCCTCGACGTGGACGCGCTGTACGCCCGCCTCGACGCCCAGGGCTACAGCTACGGGCCCGCCTTCCGCGTCGTGCACGCCGCCTGGCGGCTCGGCGACGACCTGTACGCCGACGTACGCCTCGCCGACGAACAGCGCGCCGACGCGGCCGCGTTCGCCCTCCACCCGGCCCTCTTCGACGCCGCGCTGCACGCCGTCGACGAGCTCTACCACGACAGCGGAAGCGGCACGGACGCCCCGGTGCGGCTGCCGTTCTCCTTCAGCGGCATCCGCCACCACGCCACCGGCGCCACCCGGCTGCGAGTCCGTCTCAGCCCCCAGGGCGACGACCGGCTGCGCCTGACGCTGGCCGACACCCACGGCGCCCCCGTCGCCACGATCGACGCCCTCCAGCTGCGGATCGTCCCCGCCAACCGCTGGCGTGCCGCCCACCCCGCCGCGGCGCCCCCGCTGCACCACCTGGACTGGCAGCAACTGCCGCTGCCCGACACCGCGCCGCCCGCCGCCACCTGGGCCGTGCTCGGATCCGACGACTCGGGCCTGGCCCCCACCGCGCACCATCACCCGGACCTGGCCGCCCTGACAGCCGCCGTCGAGAACGGCGAACCCGTACCGGACATCGTCTTCGCACCCATGCCCGCTGAGAGCGGCCGGGCGGACGTCACCGGCCTGGGTGACGCGATCGGCCCGGGCCTTGCGACTGGCCTGGGCGACGCGACCGGGCAGGTAAACGCCACCGGCCGCAGTGACGACGCCACCGGCCATGGCGATGCGGAGGCAGCCGCTGCCCTCCCCGCCCGCGTACGCGCGCACGCCCAACACACCCTCGACCTCCTGCGCGCATGGCTCACCGCGGACACCCTCACCACCGCCCGCCTCGTCGTCCTCACCACGGGTGCCGTCACCGCCCGCGCCGACGACGCCCCCGCCGACCTGGCCACCGCCCCCCTCTGGGGCCTGGTCCGGGCCGCGCAGGCCGAACAGCCCGACCGCGTCCTGCTCGTCGACCTCGACCAGGACCCCGCCTCACGCCACGCCCTGCCCGCCGCCCTGGCCGCCGCGACCACCCACGCCGAGACACAGCTCGCGCTGCGAGCGGGCACCGCACTCGTACCGCGCCTCGCCGTGACCCCGCCCCCGACGGACACCGCCGAGCCGCACTTCGCCCCGGACGGCACCGTCCTCATCACCGGCGGCACCGGCGGCCTCGGCCGGGCCGTCGCCCGGCACCTGGCCACCGCGCACGGCGCCCGCCACCTGCTCCTCGTGAGCCGCAGCGGCGAGGCGGCGGAAGGCGTCGCGGAGCTGCGCGCCGACCTGACGGGCGACGGCGTGGAAGACGGCGGCGATGCCGTGGAAGACGGCGTGGACGATGCCGTCGATGTACGCGTCGCCGCCTGCGACATCACCGACCCCGAAGCGCTCGCCGCACTCCTGTCGGACATCCCCTCCGCCCACCCGCTCACCGCCGTCGTCCACACCGCGGGCGTCATCGACGACAGCCTCATCGCGTCGATGACCCCCGACCGGCTCGACGCCGTCCTGGCACCCAAGGCCGACGCGGCCTGGAGCCTGCACGAACTCACCCGCGACCTGGACCTGGCGGCCTTCGTCCTCTTCTCCTCCGGCGCCTCCGTCCTCGGCAACGGCGGCCAGTCCAACTACGCCGCCGCCAACGCTTTCCTCAACACCCTCGCCGAGCACCGCCGCGCCCAAGGCCTCGCCGCCACCTCCCTGGCCTGGGGCCTGTGGGAATCCGCGTCCGGCGGCATGGCCGCCCGGCTCGGCGACGCCGACCGCGCCCGCATCCACCGCACCGGCGTCGCGGGCCTCACCGACGAGCAGGCCCTGGCCCTCTTCGACGCGGCCCTGACGGCCCCGCACCCCACGGTCCTCGCCACCCGCTTCGACCGCGCCGTCCTGCGCGGCCAGGCCGCCGCCCGCGCCCTTCAGCCCGCCCTGCGGGGCCTGGTCCGCACGCCCCGCACCGCCGAGGCCGCCGCCGAAGAGAACGCGGCGGCCCCCACCTCGTGGAGCGCCCGTCTGACACGGATGTCCGCCGCCGACCGGGACCGCGCCCTGAGCGACCTCGTCCGCGAGCAGATCGCGACCGTGCTGACCCACCCCGCACCTGAGACCCTCGAACTGGGCCGCGCCTTCCAGGAGTTGGGCTTCGACTCGCTCACCGCCCTGGAACTGCGCAACCGCCTCTCCACCGCCACGGGCATCCGCCTGCCCGCCACCCTCATCTTCGACCACCCCAGCCCCACCGCCCTCGTGCGCCACCTCCGCGGCCACCTCCCCGACGCCGCCCCGCACACCTCCCCGGCCGCGCCCGTACCCTCGGCGCGCACCACCGCCACCGACGACGACCCCATCGCCATCGTCGGCATGGCCTGCCACTACCCGGGCGGCGTGACCTCCCCCGAGCAACTGTGGCGCCTCGTGGCCACCGGCACCGACGCCATCGGACCGTTCCCCGAGGACCGCGGCTGGGACACGGCAGGACTCTTCGACCCCGACCCCGACCGGGTCGGCCACAGCTACACCCGAGAAGGAGGCTTCCTCTACGACGCCGCCCGGTTCGACGCGGGCTTCTTCGGCATCAGCCCGCGCGAGGCCGCCGCCACCGACCCGCAGCAGCGGCTCCTCCTGGAAACCGCCTGGCAGGCCTTCGAGAACGCGGGCATCGACCCGGCGACCCTGCGCGGCACCCCGTGCGGCGTCATCACCGGGATCATGTACGACGACTACGGTTCCCGCTTCCTCGCCCGCAAGCCGGACGGCTTCGAGGGACGCATCATGACCGGCAGCACCCCGAGCGTCG
The DNA here is from genome assembly GCF_056437465.1 of Streptomyces sp. NPDC042371. Classification (NCBI taxonomy): domain Bacteria; kingdom Bacillati; phylum Actinomycetota; class Actinomycetes; order Kitasatosporales; family Streptomycetaceae; genus Streptomyces; species Streptomyces sp. NPDC042371. The sequence continues at coordinate 533,583 of NZ_JBWKAP010000004.1, forward strand.
CCTCCGGCCGGGTCGCGTACACCTTCGGCCTGGAGGGCCCCGCCATCACGGTGGACACGGCCTGCTCCTCCTCGCTCGTCGCGATGCACCTCGCCTCCCAGGCCCTGCGCCAGGGTGAGTGCTCGCTCGCCCTCGCCGGAGGCGTGACCGTGATGGCCACCCCGAACACCTTCGTCGAGTTCTCGCGCCAGCGCGGCCTGGCCCCCGACGGCCGCTGCAAACCGTTCGCCGCGTCGGCCGACGGCACGGGCTGGGGAGAGGGTGCCGGACTCGTCGTCCTGGAACGCCTCTCCGACGCGCGCCGCAACGGCCACAAGGTGCTCGCGGTGATCCGCGGTTCCGCCGTGAACCAGGACGGCGCGAGCAACGGCATGACAGCCCCCAACGGCCCCTCGCAGGAGCGTGTGATCCGCGCCGCCCTGGCGGGCGCGGGCCGCAGCCCCGATGACGTGGACGTCGTGGAGGCCCACGGCACCGGAACGACGCTCGGTGACCCCATCGAGGCGCAGGCCCTGCTGGCTACGTACGGCCAAGGGCGCCCGGAGGAACGGCCGTTGTGGCTGGGCTCGGTGAAGTCCAACATCGGCCACACGCAGGCCGCGGCGGGTGCGGCGGGCGTCATCAAGATGGTGATGGCCCTGCGCCACGAACAACTCCCCGCGACACTCCATGCCGACGAACCGACTCCCCACGTGGAGTGGGACGGGAGCGGTGTACGCCTGTTGACCGAGCCGGTCCCGTGGGCGCGTGGTGAGCGGGCGCGGCGGGCGGGGGTGTCTTCGTTCGGGATCTCGGGGACCAATGCGCATTTGATTTTGGAGGAGGCGCCGGAGGACCTGGCTGGTCCTGTCTCGTCCGGGGTTGATCCCGTGGTGGTGCCGTGGGTGGTTTCTGGGCGGACGCCTGATGCGTTGCGGGAGCAGGCGCGGCGGTTGGGTGAGTTTGTGGCGGGCGATACAGAGGCGTTGGCGGGGGATGTTGGTTGGTCGTTGGCGACGTCGCGGTCGGTGTTCGAGCACCGGGCCGTGGTGGTGGGCCGGGACCGGGATGCGTTGACGGACGGTCTTGAGGCGTTGGCTGCGGGTGAGGTGTCCGCGGATGTGGTGTCCGGGGCGGCGGCGTCTGCGGGTGCGGGGCCGGTGTTGGTGTTTCCGGGGCAGGGGTCGCAGTGGGTGGGGATGGGAGCCCAACTGCTGGATGAGTCGCCGGTGTTCGCGGCCCGGATCGACGAGTGCGAGCAGGCTTTGTCCGCGTACGTGGACTGGTCGTTGCGTGAGGTGTTGCGCGGGGACGGCAGTGAGCTGGCGCGGGTCGAGGTCGTGCAGCCGGTGCTGTGGGCCGTGATGGTCTCGTTGGCTGCGGTGTGGGCGGATCAGGGGATCGTCCCGGCTGCCGTGATCGGGCATTCGCAAGGCGAGATGGCCGCCGCTTGTGTCGCGGGTGCGCTCTCGCTGGAGGACGCGGCGCGGATCGTGGCGGTACGCAGTGACGCCCTCCGCCAGCTTCAGGGCCACGGCGACATGGCTTCCCTGGGCACCAGCGCCGAACAGGCCGCCGAGCTGATCGGGGACTACCGGCCGGGCGTGACCGTCGCCGCCGTCAACGGCCCGTCCTCGACAGTGATTTCGGGGCCGCCGGAGCAGGTGGCCGCAGTGGTCGCCGACGCGGAGAAGGCCGGGCTGCGGGCCCGGGTCATCGACGTCGGCTACGCCTCCCACAACCCCCAGATCGACCAGCTCCACGACCTGCTCACCGAACGCCTGGCCGACATCCAGCCTGCGCCGACCGACGTGGCGTTCTACTCCACGGTCACCGCCGAACGGCTCACCGACACCACAGCCCTGGACACCGGCTACTGGGTCACCAACCTCCGCCAGCCCGTCCGCTTCGCCGACACCATCCAGGCGTTGCTGGCCGACGGCTACCGCCTCTTCATCGAAGCCAGCCCTCACCCCGTCCTCAACCTCGGCATGGAAGAAACCATCGAACAGGCGGACGCCACCGCCACCGTGATCCCCACTCTCCGCCGCGACCACGGCGACACCACCCAACTCACCCGCGCAGCCGCCCAAGCCTTCACCGCAGGCGCCGACATCGACTGGACGGGATGGTTCCCGACCGAACCCACCCCACGTACCGTCGACCTCCCCACCTACGCCTTCCAGCACCAGCACTACTGGCTGGAGCAGCCCACCGGACTTACCGGGGACGCCGCCGATCTCGGTATGGCCTCCGCCGGGCACCCGCTGCTCGGTGCCTGCGTGGAACTCGCGGAGGCCGACTCGTACTTGCTCACAGGACGGCTCTCCCGCAAGGCCCCGTCCTGGCTGGCCGAGCACGTCGTGGCGGGAACCGCGCTGGTGCCGGGGGCCGCGCTGGTCGAGTGGGTGCTGCGGGCCGCCGACGAGGCGGGCTGCGCGATGCTCGACGAGCTCATGCTGCAGGCGCCGCTCGTGCTGCCCGAGAAGGGCGGCCTGCAGATACAGGTGACCGTGGGAGCGCTCGACGAGCAGAGCGGACGACGTGACGTACGCGTGTACGCGCGCCCTGATCAGGAGGGCGGCGCCGACTGGCTGTGCCATGCGGTCGGTGTGGTGAGCTCCGAACTCCCCACACGGTCAGAGGGGTTGAGCGGGCAGTGGCCGCCGGTCGGCGCTGAAGCCGTGGACGTCGAGGGCTTTTACGCGCGGGCGGCGGAGGTGGGGTACGAGTACGGGCCCGCGTTCCAAGGGCTGCGGGCGCTGTGGCGGCACGGGAACGAGCTGCTCGCCGAGGTGGAGCTGCCCGAACAGGCGGGCCCCCACCGCGGGTTCGGGATTCACCCTGCGCTGCTCGATTCCGCCCTGCATCCACTGATGCTCCTCGACCGGCCCGAGGACGGGCAGATGTGGCTGCCGTTCGCGTGGAACGGAGTGTCGCTGAGCGCGGACGGGGCCACCCACCTCCGTGTCAGGCTCTCCCCGCAGGGGGAGTCGGCCGAGCGTGACCTGAGGGTCGTGATCGCGGACGGCACCGGCGCGCCCGTCCTGGGCGTGGACGCGCTGACCCTTCGCGCGGCCGACCCCGGCCAGCTGGTGGCGGCGGCCCGTGGCGGTGTCGACGGGCTCTACACCGTGGACTGGACCCCCCTTCCCGTACCGCCGCCCTCCGAAGCGGTGGAGGGGGGCGACTGGGTTGCCCTCCAGGGCGGTGCCGGACCGGCCGATGTGGTGGTGTCGACCGCCGATGGCGACGTGCCGTGGGCGGTGCTGGCTCCCGTCAAGGCCGCTGCGGACGGCGACGGCCTGCGGGTCGCCGAGCGTGTGCTCGCGCAGGTTCAGGAGTTCCTGGCAGCGACAGAGTTGGCCGAGTCCCGTCTCCTTGTGGTGACGCGCGGGGCGGTGGCCACCGACGGTGACGACGACGTGGACGCGTCCGCCGCAGCCGCCTGGGGGCTGGTGCGCAGCGCCCAGTCGGAGAACCCCGGGCGTTTCGTCCTGCTCGACGTCGACGTAGACGTTGACGTGCAGAACGCGAACGGCAGCGGCAACCCTCTGGACCACCCGCTTCCACAGCCCGCCCTGCGCCACGCCGTATCCGTCCTCGAAGAGTCGCAACTCGCCCTCCGCAAGGGCGCCTTGTTCGTCCCCCGCATGAACCCCGCACGCGCCCCCGAGGAACTCGTCCCGCCGGTCGGGTCGTCCGCCTGGCGTCTCGGCACCTCTGGCACGGCAACCCTCGAGAACCTGTCGGTGATCGACGCCCCGGAGGCGCTCGTGCCGTTGGAGCCGGGTCAGGTTCGGGTCTCCGTGCGGGCGGCGGGCATGAACTTCCGTGACGTGCTGATCGCGTTGGGCATGTATCCCGACAAGGGCACCTTCGCGGGAAGCGAGGGTGCAGGGCATGTGACGGAGGTCGGTCCTGACGTCACCCGGCTCGCCGTCGGCGACCGCGTGATGGGCCTGTTCGAGGGGGCCTTCGCCCCGCTGGCGGTCGCGGACGCCCGGATGGTCGTGCCGGTGCCGGACGGCTGGAGCCTGGAGGAGGCCGCGGCGGTGCCCGTGGTGTTCCTGACGGCCTGGTACGGGCTCGTGGACCTCGGTCGGCTCCGGGCGGGCGAGTCCCTGCTCATCCACGCCGGAACCGGCGGCGTGGGCATGGCCGCCACCCAGATCGCCCGCCACCTCGGCGCCGAGGTGTACGCCACCGCGAGCCCTGCCAAGCACGGCGTGCTCGACGGCATGGGTGTCGACGCGGACCATCGTGCCTCGTCCCGTGACCTCGACTTCGAGGGAGTTTTCCGGGAGGCGACGGGCGGGCGCGGCATGGATGTCGTACTCAACAGCCTGGCCGGGGAGTTCACCGATGCCTCGCTGCGGCTGCTCGCGGAGGGCGGGCGCATGGTCGACATGGGCAAGACCGACAAGCGCGATCCCGACCGAGTCGCGGCCGACCATGCGGGTGCGTGGTACCGGGCCTTCGACCTGGTGCCGCACGCGGGACCCGAGCGGATCGGGGAAATGCTGGCGGAGATGGGCGAGTTGTTCGCGTCCGGGGTGCTGGCGCCGCTGCCGGTCAGGACGTGGCCGCTGGGCCGGGCACGCGAGGCGTTCCGGTTCATGAGCCAGGCGAAGCACACCGGCAAACTGGTGCTTGAGATCCCGCCCACCCTCGATCCGGACGGCACGGTCCTCATCACCGGCGGGACCGGGGTGCTGGCCGGAGCGGTGGCCGAGCACCTGGTCAAGGAGTGGGGCGTACGACACCTGCTGTTGGCGGGCAGGCGTGGTCCCGAGGCGCCCGGGAGTGATGAACTCGCCGCCAGGCTGTACGAGTTGGGTGCCGAGGTGACCGTCGTCGCGGCCGATGTCGGCGATCCGGCCGCCGTGGCGGACCTCGTCGGCAAGACGGACCCGGCGCACCCCCTGACCGGTGTGATCCACGCGGCCGGTGTCCTCGACGACGCCGTGGTCACCGCGCAGACGCCCGAGAGCCTCGCGCGGGTGTGGGCGGCGAAGGCGACCGCGGCACGTCATCTGCACGAGGCCACGCGGGAGATGAGCCTCGGCCTGTTCGTGGTCTTCTCCTCGGGAGCAGCGACGCTGGGCAGCCCGGGGCAGGCCAACTACGCCGCGGCGAACGCCTACTGCGACGCCCTCGTCCAGCACCGCCGGGCCGGAGGACTGACCGGCCTCTCGGTCGGCTGGGGCCTGTGGCGGACGGCGAGCGGCATGACCGGGCACCTCGGCGAGACGGATCTCGCGCGCATGAAGCGCACCGGATTCACCCCGCTGACCACCGAGAAGGGCCTTGCCCTCCTGGACGCGGCCCGCGCCCACGGCCGCCCCTACGTCGTCGCGGTGGACCTCGACGCGCGCGCCGTCGCCGCGCAGCCCGCCGCGTCCCGGCCCGCACTCCTGCGCGCCCTGGCCGGTACGGCCCCGGGAGCCAGGAGCGTCCGCCGCACCGCGGCCGCGGGCGCCGCGGCCTCGGCGGACGGGCTCGCCGCGCGCCTCGCCGGTCTGCCTCCCGCCGAACAGCGCCGTCTGCTGCTCGACCTCGTACGGGGCAACGTCGCAGGCGTCCTCGGGCACGCCGACCACGACTCCATCCGCCCGGACACGTCGTTCAAGGAGCTCGGCTTCGACTCCCTCACCGCCGTGGAACTGCGCAACCGGCTTGCGGCGGCCACCGGCCTCAAACTGCCCGCCGCACTCGTCTTCGACTACCCCGAGTCGGCCACCCTCGTCGACCACCTCCGGGAGCGGCTGTCGCCCGACGGCGCACCGCAGCCCCTGAAGGACGCCGCGGACCCGGTGCTCAACGAACTCGGCAGGATCGAGTCCTCCTTGGTCACGCTCGCCCTCGACGACGAGGCGCGCGGTCGGGTCGCCAGGCGTCTCAACACCCTGCTGTCGAAGCTGAACGGCTCGGGCCCCGGCACCGGCGGCGGTGCCACGTCGGGCGCGGCGGGCGTGACGAGTGCGGCGGACCTGGACGCGCTCGACGACGTGTCCGACGACGAAATGTTCGAGTTCATCGACCGAGAGCTGTGACCTGCGGCCTCTCCCGAGCCTTGTCCTGATCCCTCTCCCGAGCCCTCTCTGTTCCCCTGTGCCCTTCGCTGATGGAGAAGTGACGTTCGATGTCGAGTACTGAAGTGTCGAGTACCGGAGTGTCGAGTACCGGAGCGTCGAGTACGGAAGCGAAGCTCCGTCAGTACCTGAAGCGGGTCACAGTGGACCTCGGCCAGGCCCGCCAGCGCCTGCGCGAGGTGGAGGAGCGCGCCCAGGAACCCATCGCCATCGTCTCCATGGCGTGCCGCTTCCCCGGCGACACCCGCACGCCCGAAGCCCTGTGGGAACTGGTCGCGGCGGGCGGCGACGCCGTCGGCGACTTCCCCACCAACCGCGGCTGGGACCTGGAGGGCCTCTACCACCCGGATCCCGAGCACCCCGGAACGAGCTATGTGCGCCGCGGCGGCTTCCTCCACGACGCCCCCGGCTTCGACGCCTCGTTCTTCGGGATAAGCCCGCGCGAGGCGCTGGCGATGGACCCGCAGCAGCGGGTGCTGATGGAGACGGCCTGGCAGCTCCTGGAGCGGGCCGGTATCGACCCGGCGACACTGAAGCTGACGCCCACCGGCGTCTACATCGGCGCGGGCGTGCTCGGCTTCGGTGGCGCGCAGCCCGACAAGGCGGTGGAGGGCCACCTCCTCATCGGCAACGCGCTGAGCGTCCTCTCCGGGCGCATCTCCTTCACCCTCGGCCTGGAGGGCCCGTCGGTCAGCGTCGACACCGCGTGCTCCTCCTCGCTGGTCTCGATGCACCTGGCGGCCCAGGCGCTGCGGCAGGGCGAGTGCGACCTGGCCATGGCGGGCGGCGTGACCATCATGTCGACGCCCGGCGCGTTCACGGAGTTCTCCCGCCAGGGTGCGCTCTCGCCCGACGGTCGCTCCAAGGCGTTCGCCGCCTCGGCCGACGGCACGGGCTTCTCCGAGGGCGCGGGACTGATCCTCCTGGAGCGTCTCTCCGACGCGCGCCGCAACGGCCACAAGGTCCTCGCGGTGATCCGCGGTTCCGCCGTGAACCAGGACGGCGCGAGCAACGGCCTGACCGCCCCCAACGGCCCCTCACAGGAACGCGTCATCCGCGCCGCCCTCGCCAACGCGGGCCTGGGAGCCGCCGAGGTCGACGCGGTCGAGGCCCACGGCACCGGCACCAGGCTCGGCGACCCCATCGAGGCCGGAGCGCTGCACGCCACCTACGGGCGCGAACGCGACGACGACCACCCGCTGTGGCTCGGCTCGGTCAAGTCGAACATCGGCCACCCGCAGGGCGCCGCGGGCGTCGCGGGCGTCATCAAGATGGTGATGGCCCTGCAGCGCGAACTGCTGCCCGCCACGCTGTACGTCGACGAGCCCACCTCGCACGTCGACTGGTCCTCCGGCACGGTCAGGCTCCTGACCGAGCCGGTCGCGTGGCCGCGCGGCGAACGCCCGCGCCGCGCAGGCGTGTCCGCCTTCGGCATGTCCGGGACGAACGCCCACGTGATCCTGGAGGAGGCACCCGAGGAACCTGCGGCTCCCGAGGCGTCGGAGCAGGCATCCGAGCCCGCCGTGGTGCCGTGGGTGGTCTCCGCACGCGGTGAGGAGGCGCTGCGGGCACAGGCCGCGCTGCTGGCCGAGCACGTGGACGACGACGCACAGCGGCAGGCGTCGCCCGCGGACATCGGCTGGTCGCTGGCCACGACGCGGTCGGTGTTCGAGAACCGGGCCGTGGTCGTCGGCGCGGACCGCGCCGCACTCCTCGACGGACTGCGGTCACTGGCCGACGGCGAGGCCTCGCCCGACGTGGTGTCCGCAGCGGTCGGCGTCACGGGGCCCGGGCCGGTCATGGTCTTCCCCGGACAGGGCGGCCAGTGGGTGGGCATGGGTGCCCGGCTCCTTGAGGAGTCCCCGGTGTTCGCGGCCCGCATCGCCGAGTGCGAGCAGGCCCTGGACGCGTACGTCGACTGGTCCCTGACGGACGTGCTGCGCGGGGACGGGTCCGAGCTGGCCCGCATCGACATCGTCCAGCCCGTGTTGTGGGGCGTCATGGTCGCCCTCGCCGCCGTCTGGGCCGACCAGGGAATCGAACCCGCCGCGGTCGTCGGCCACTCACAGGGTGAGATAGCCGCGGCGTGCGTCGTGGGCGCCATCTCCCTGGAGGAGGCGGCGCGCATCGTGTCCGTCCGCAGCGTCCTGCTGCGGCAGCTGTCCGGGCGCGGCGGCATGGCGTCCCTGGGCATGAGCCAGGAGCAGGCCGCCGACCTGATCGACGGTCACCCGGGGGTGGTCGTCGCCGCCGTCAACGGGCCGTCCTCCACCGTCATTTCGGGCCCGCCCGAGGGCATCGAAGCCGTCGTCGCCGACGCCAAGGAGCGCGGACTGCGGGCCCGCGCCGTCGCCTCCGACGTCGCGGGGCACGGACCACAGCTGGACGCGATCCTGGATCAGCTCACCGAGGGCCTGGGCGGGATCAGGCCCGCCGCCACCGACGTCGCGTTCTACTCCACCGTCACCGCCGGACACCTCACCGACACCACCGCCCTGGACTCCGCCTACTGGGTGCAGAATGTGCGCCGCACGGTGCGCTTCGCCGACACCATCGAAGCCCTCCTTGCCGACGGCTACCGACTGTTCATCGAGGCCAGCCCGCACCCCGTCCTCAACCTGGCGCTGGAGAGCATCATCGAGCAGGCGGAAGTGTCCGCCTCGGTGGTCACGACCCTGCGCCGGGACAACGGCGACAGCGCCCAACTCGCCCGCGCCGCGGCCCAGGCGTTCACGGCGGGCGCCGACGTCGACTGGCGGCGCTGGTTCCCGACGGAGCCGACCCCTCGTACCGTCGACCTGCCCACCTACGCCTTCCAGCGCCAGGACTTCTGGATCGCCCCCACCGCCGGAGGCTCCGGCGACCCCGCGGGGCTCGGCCTCGCCGCGTCCGGGCACCCGCTCCTGGGCGCCTCCGTGGGCCTCGCCAGCGGCGACGTACACCTGCTGAGCGGCCGGGTGTCGCGGCAGTCGGCCGCGTGGCTGGACGACCACGTCGTGGCAGGTCACGCGCTGGTGCCCGGCGCCGCCCAGGTGGAGTGGGTGCTGCGGGCCGCCGACGAGGCGGGCTGCCCCGCCCTGGAGGAACTGACGCTCCAGACACCGCTCGTCCTGCCCGACACCGGCGCCCTGCAGATCCAGGTCGTCGTGGACGCGGCCGCCTCCGACGGCCGACGCGACGTACGGCTGTTCTCCCGCCCCGATGACGAGGACGCCTTCGCGTCGACACGGCCCTGGACCTGCCACGCGACGGGTCTCGTCGGCCCGGAGCTGCCTCAGGGCGAGCCCGGTTCCGCGGACGGGGGCGTGACCGGGGTCGAGTCCCTGGACGGCGCGTGGCCCCCGGCGGGCGCCGAGCCCGCGGACCCCGATGAGCTCTACGCACAGGCCGACCGCACCGGATACGGCTACGGGCCCGCGTTCCGCGGCGTACGGGCGTTGTGGCGCCACGGCAGGGACGTCCTGGCCGAGGTGACGCTGCCCAAGGAGGCAGGCGACCCGGACGGCTTCGGCATCCACCCGGCCCTCCTCGACGCGGTCCTGCAGCCCGCGGCCCTGCTGCTGCCGCCCGCCGAAGCCGCGGCGGTCTGGCTGCCGTTCGCGTGGAACGACGTGGCGTTGCACGCCGTACGGGCCACCACGGTCCGGGTGCGCCTCACCCTGCTCGGCGAGCGCATCGACCAAGGCCTTCGGATCACCGTGGCCGACGCCGTGGGCGCCCCGGTGCTCACCGTCCGCGACCTGCGCTCGCGCCCGACCGACACGGCCCGGCTCGCCGCGGCGGGCACCCGTGAACGCCACGGGCTGTTCGACCTGAAGTGGCTCGCACCTCCGCAGGACGCGGGCGGTCCCGTGGAGGCGGCCCCCGACGGTTGGGTGACTCTTGGTGAGAACGCCGCGGACCTCACGAGCCTCACGGACCTCACGGACCTCTTGGCGTCCGTCGAGGCCGGTGCTCCGGCGCCGCAGCTGGTCGCCGCCCCCGTCGAGCCCGACCCGGCCGACGACGGCCTGGCCCTCGCCACCCACGTCCTCGACCTCGTACAGACCTGGCTCGCCGCACCGCTGCACGACTCCCGTCTGGTCCTGGTGACACGAGGCGCGGTGGCGTACGACGAAGACGGGACCCCCGGGAGCGGCGACGTGGACGTCGCGGCCGCGGCCGTATGGGGACTGGTCCGCAGCGCCCAGTCGGAGAACCCCGACCGCTTCACGCTGATCGACCTCGGCCCCGACGACACGCTCGCCGCGGCGATGGACGCGGCACAACTGGACGAGCCCCAACTCGCCCTGCACGGCGGCGAGATACGAGTACCCCGACTGACCCGAGCAGAGGGTGAGCAGGGCGGAGAAGCACCCGGCTCGCAGGCGACACCTGGCACCGAGGAGATCGACCCCGACGGCACGGTCCTCATCACGGGCGGATCCGGAGTACTCGGCCGACTGGTGGCCGAACACCTCGTCAGGGAGTGGGGCGTACGCCACCTCATCCTCGCAAGCCGACGAGGAGACCGAACACCGGGCAGCGACGAACTCCAGTCCCAGCTAGCAGAGTTGGGCGCAACCGTGCAGATCGCCTCCGCCGATGTCGGAGACGCGGAATCGGTCGCCGCCCTGATCGCGTCGGTCGACCCGGCGCACCCGTTGACCGGTGTGATCCACGCGGCCGGTGTCCTGGACGACGCCGTGGTCACCGCGCAGACGCCCGAGAGCCTCGCGCGGGTGTGGGCGGCGAAGGCGACGGCGGCACGTCTGCTCCACGAGGCCACGCGGGAGATGAGGCTCGGCCTCTTTGCGGTGTTCTCCTCCGCGGCCGCCTCGCTCGGCAGCCCCGGCCAGGCCAACTACGCGGCAGCCAACGCCTATTGCGACGCCCTCGTACAGCACCGCCGCACCCAGGGACTCGCGGGCCTCTCCATCGCCTGGGGCCTGTGGCAGGCGACCAGCGGCATGACCGGGCAGCTCAGCGACACGGATCTGGCGCGCATGAAGCGCACCGGCTTCGCCGCGCTGACCGACGAGGGCGGCCTGGCCCTGCTCGACGCGGCCCGCGCCCACGACCACGCCTACGTGGTCGCCGCCGACCTCGACCCGCGCGCCGTGACCGACGGCCTGTCCCCACTGCTGCGCACGCTCACCGCCCCCGCCACACGGCGGCGGGTCGCCTCCGAGGGCCTCGCCGACGGCGCGCTCGCGGCACGCCTCGCGGGCCTCGACGCGGACGGACGTCTGCAACTGCTCACCGATGTCGTACGCGAATACGTCGCGGCCGTCCTCGGCCACGGCTCCGCCGCCCGGGTGAGCGTCGATATCGCCTTCAAGGACCTGGGCTTCGACTCGCTGACCGCGGTGGAACTCCGCAACCGACTCTCGGCCGCCTGCGACATACGGCTCCCCGCCACCCTCATCTTCGACCACCCCACCCCCCAGGCCCTCGCCACCCACCTCGTCCACCGCCTGGCAGGCACGGCGGCGCCCGCACCGGCGCCCGTGACCCCTCGCCGACGCCCCGGGACGACCGACACCGACACGGACGACCCGGTGGCGATCGTCGCTATGACCTGCCGCTTCCCGGGCGGCGTCAGCTCCGCCGAAGAACTGTGGGACCTCCTCGACTCCCGCACGGACGCGATGGGCGGATTCCCCACCGACCGCGGCTGGGACCTGGGACGCCTCTTCCACCCGGACCCCGAACACACGGGCACCACCTACGCCGACCAAGGCGGATTCCTCCCCGACGCGGGTGATTTCGACGCGGCGTTCTTCGGCATCAATCCGCGTGAGGCGTTGGCGATGGACCCGCAGCAGCGTCTGCTCCTTGAGGCGTCCTGGGAGGTGTTCGAGCGGGCGGGCATCGACCCGACCACGCTCAAGGGCAGCCTGACCGGCACCTACGTCGGCCTGATGAACCACGACTACGCCAAGTCGTTCCCCGAGGCCGACGCCCAACTGGAGGGCTACGCCTACCTCGCGAGCACCGGCAGCATGGTGTCCGGCCGGGTGGCCTACACCTTCGGCCTGGAGGGCCCGGCGGTGACGGTCGACACGGCATGCTCGTCGTCGCTGGTGTCCATTCATCTCGCTGCCCAGGCGCTGCGCCAGGGTGAGTGCAACCTCGCCCTGGCGGGCGGCGTGACGGTCATGGCGGACCCGGACATGTTCGCGGGCTTCGCGCGCCAGCGGGGCCTCTCACCCGACGGCCGCTGCAAGCCGTACGCCGCCGCGGCCGACGGAGTCGGCTTCTCCGAGGGTGTGGGCGTGCTCTTGCTGGAGCGGTTGTCGGATGCGCGTCGTCATGGTCATGAGGTTCTGGCGGTGGTGCGGGGTTCGGCGGTGAATCAGGACGGGGCGAGCAATGGTCTGACGGCGCCGAATGGTCCGTCGCAGGAGAGGGTGATTCGTCAGGCGCTGGCCAGTGGTGGGTTGGTGTCGGCTGATGTGGATGTGGTGGAGGGGCACGGTACGGGGACGACGCTGGGTGATCCGATCGAGGCGCAGGCGCTGTTGGCGACGTATGGGCAGGGGCGTGCGGTGGAGCGTCCGTTGTGGCTGGGTTCGGTGAAGTCGAACATTGGTCATACGCAGGCGGCTGCGGGTGTTGCGGGTGTCATCAAGATGGTGATGGCGATGCGGCGGGGTGTGGTTCCGGCGAGTCTGCATGTGGATGAGCCGTCGCCGCATGTGGATTGGGAGGCGGGTGCGGTTCGGTTGGCGGCGCGTGCGGTGCCGTGGCCGGAGGCGGGGGTGGAGGGGCGCCCCCGTCGTGCGGGTGTCTCCTCGTTCGGTGCGTCGGGGACGAATGCGCATCTGATTGTTGAGTCCGTTCCTTCGTCTGTTCCTGAGCCTGCGGGTGTGGTGTCGGAGGTCGGCCCGGAGGTCAGCCCGGAGGGTGCGGGTGTGCTGGTTCCGTGGCTGGTGTCGGCGCGCAGCCCGCAGGCCTTGCGTGATCAGGCACGGCGTCTGCGGGACGCGGTGGCGGGTGACGAGGCTGTGTCGGTGTCTGACGTCGGCTGGTCGCTGCTGAGTACGCGTGCGCTGCATGAGCGCCGGGCCGTGGTCGTGGGGGCGGAGCGCGCCGATCTTGTGGCCGGGCTTGAGGCGCTGGCGGCGGGTGAGCCGCATTCGGCGCTGATCGGGCCGCCCTCCTCGGAGGCTCGGGTGGGCGATGACGTGGTCTGGCTGTTCAGTGGTCAGGGCAGTCAGGTGGTGGGGATGGGGGCCGGGTTGTATGAGCGGTTCCCTGTGTTTGCTGCCGCCTTTGATGAGGTGTGCGGGCTGCTTGAAGGGGAGTTGGGGGTTGGCTCGGGTGAGCTTCGGGAGGTGGTGTTCCGGGGTGCGCGGGAGCGGTTGGATCACACGATGTGGGCGCAGGCGGGGTTGTTTGCGCTGCAGGTGAGTTTGGCGCGGTTGTGGGAGTCGGTGGGTGTGCGGCCGGATGTGGTGGTCGGGCATTCGATCGGTGAGATCGCGGCGGCGCATGTGGCGGGTGTTTTCGGGCTGGTGGATGCGTGCCGGGTGGTCGGGGCGCGGGCCCGTTTGATGGGTGCGCTGCCGGAGGGTGGCGCCATGTGTGCCGTGCAGGCCACGCCCGCGGAGTTGGCGGCGGGCCTGGAGGGTTCGGATATGGGTGTCGCGGCGGTCAACACGCCTGATTCCACTGTCATTTCGGGTCCTGCGGATGAGGTGGAGAGGGTTGCCGCGTTCTGGCGGGAGCAGGGTCGTAAGACGAAGTCCCTCTCGGTCAGTCATGCCTTCCACTCCGCATTGATGGAGCCGATGCTGGCGGAGTTCACCGAGGCGATACGTGGCGTGGAGTTCGCGGCGCCGAAGGTCCCGCTGATCAGTAACGTCTCGGGTGTGGAGGCGGGGGAGGAGGTCACTGCCCCGGAGTACTGGGCGAAGCATGTGCGGCAGGCGGTCCTCTTCCAGCCCGCCATCGCCGAAGTGGCCGATCGTGCGGGTGTGTTCGTGGAGCTGGGTCCGGCTCCTGTGCTGATCACGGCTGCTCAGCGCACCCTGGACGACATCACCGATTCGCAAGGTGCCGAGCCTGTCGTCACCGCCTCCCTCAACCCGGGGCAGCCGGACGACGTGGCCTTTGCTCAGGCCATGGCCCGCCTGCACGCGGCCGGAGTCGCCGTGGACTGGTCCCTGTACTTCCCGGCCGACTCGCCGCCCCGCACTGTCGAGTTGCCCACCTACCCCTTCCAGCGGGAGCGGTTCTGGCTGACGGGTCGTGTGGGCAGTGGGGATGCGGCGGGTCTGGGTCTGGTGGCGGCGGGGCATCCGTTGCTCGGTGCGGCGGTGGAGTTCGCGGACCGGGGTGGTTGCCTGCTGACGGGGCGGTTGTCGCGTTCGGGGGCTTCGTGGCTGGCTGATCATGAGGTGGCCGGGGCGGTGTTGGTGCCGGGTGCCGCGCTGGTCGAGTGGGCGCTGCGGGCCGGGGACGAGGTCGGTTGTGCGGTGGTGGAGGAGTTGATGTTGCAGGCGCCTGTGGTGGTGCCTGAGGCGTCGGGTCTGCGGGTGCAGGTGGTCGTCGACGAAGCCGCTGATGACGGGCGGCGTGGCGTTCAGGTTTACAGCCGTCCCGATGCCGATACGGATGGTGTGGGCGGGGACGATTCGTGGATCTGCCACGCAACCGGCGTACTCGCTCCCGAAATCGCCCTTGCCGCAGACGAGATGACCGGAGCCTGGCCACCGGCCGGTGCCGAGCCGTTGGGCGAGGCGGACTTCTACGCGCGGGCCGCGGAGGACGGATACCGGTACGGTCCGGCTTTCCAAGGGCTGCAGGCAGTGTGGCGGCACGGTCAGGATCTGCTGGCCGAGGTCGTACTCCCCGAGGCCGCGGGAGCGCACGACGGCTATGGCATCCACCCCGCTCTCCTCGACGCCGCTCTGCACCCTCTCCTCGCGTCGCACTTCGAGGAAGGTGCCGGGGACGATCAGCTCTACGTGCCGTTCGCGTGGACCGGGGTGTCTCTGCGGGCCGTAGGTGCCACGACCGTCCGTGTGCGCCTCCGTCCGGTCGGGGAGAACGCCGACCACGGGGTGAGTGTGACGGTCACGGACACGACCGGCGGGCTCGTCCTCAGCGTCGACGCCTTGCGGACGCGTCCCGTGAAGCCGGGGCAACTCGCCGCCGCACAACAGCGTGACGTACGCGGCCTGTTCGCCGTCGAGTGGACGCCGCTTCCGCTTCCGTCGCCTCTGGGCGAGGCGGGGGAGGGAGGGGACTGGGTCACGCTCTCGGGCGGTGCCGTTCTCGCTGATGTGGTGTCGGCGGTGGGCGATCAGGTGCCGTGGGCGGTGCTTGCTCCTGTTGATGTTTCTGCCGTTGGTGGGTTGCCGGTGGCTGAGCGGGTGCTGGCGTTGGTGCAGGAGTTCCTGGCTGTGCCGGAGTTGGTCGAGTCCCGTCTTGTCGTGGTGACGCGGAGGGCGGTGGTTACGCAGGCTGATGACGGTGACGGTCACGGTGACGTGGACGCGTCCTCGGCTGCCGTGTGGGGCCTGGTGCGCAGTGCGCAGTCGGAGAACCCGGGCCGCTTCGTCCTCCTCGACACAGACCTGTTCGACATCGATGACGACGTGCTGCCGCAGTCCGTACTGCGCCATGCCGTCGAGGACTTGGACGAGCCGCAACTCGCCCTTCGCAAGGGACAGTTCTACATCCCGCGCCTCACCCAGGCGCACCGCTCCGCCGACATCGTCGCGCCGCCCGGCGAGGCGGCCTGGCGCCTGCGGATGGTGAACGACGGGTCGCTGGACGACCTGGCGGCAGTGGCCTGCCCGGAGGTACTCGAACCCCTGGCGCCCGGACAGGTCCGCGTCTCGGTGCACGCCGCGGGGATCAACTTCCGCGATGTCCTTGTCGCGTTGGGCATGGTTCCCGCATACGGAGCCATGGGTGGTGAGGGTGCCGGTGTCGTGACGGAGGTCGGCCCCGGCGTCACGCACTTGTCGGTCGGCGACCGGGTGATGGGCGTGTTCGAGGGCGCGTACGGCCCCGTGGTGATCGCCGATGCACGGATGGTCGCGTCGGTCCCGCGGGGCTGGGACATGCGCCAGGCGGCCGGTATGCCCGCGGCCTTCCTCACCGCCTGGTACGGGTTGGTGGAGCTGGCCGGGTTGAAGGCGGGCGAGCGGGTGTTGATCCATGCCGCGACTGGTGGTGTGGGGATGGCGGCGGTGCAGATCGCCCGGCATGTGGGGGCGGAGGTGTTCGCCACCGCGAGTCCGGCCAAGCATGCCGTGTTGGAGGAGGTGGGCATCGACGCCGCCCACCGTGCTTCCTCCCGGGACCTCGACTTCGAGGGCGCATTCCGGCAGGCCACCGACGGCCAAGGCATGGACGTCGTACTCAACAGCCTTGCGGGCGAGTTCATCGATGCCTCCCTGCGGTTGCTGGGCGAGGGCGGCCGGTTCCTCGAGATGGGCAAGACCGACGTACGCGCTCCTGAAGAGGTGGGCGCGGAGTACCCGGGCGTCACGTACAGCGTGTACGACCTGGTGGGCGACGCCGGGCCCGAACGCATCGGGCGGATGCTGGACAAGCTCGGCGAGTTGTTCGCCTCAGATCGGCTTAAGGCGCTCCCGGTACGTTCCTGGCCGCTGGGCAAGGCGCAGGAGGCGTTCCGGTTCATGAGTCAGGCGAAGCACACGGGCAAGCTGGTGCTTGAGGTCCCGCCTGCCCTCGACCCCGAGGGCACGGTGCTGATCACTGGTGGCACGGGTGTCCTGGGGCAGGTCGTGGCCGAGCACCTGGTGCGGGAGTGGGGTGTGCGGCATCTGCTGCTGGCCAGCCGTCGCGGCCCCGACGCCCCCGGGATCCGCGAACTGGTCACACGAATCGCCGAGTTGGGTGCCGAGGTAGGCGTCGTCGCGACCGATGTCGGCGATCCGGCTTCGGTGGCGGAGCTGGTGGGCAAGACTGATCCCTCGCATCCGCTCACCGGTGTGGTGCATGCGGCGGGTGTGCTGGAGGACGCGGTGGTGACGGCGCAGACGCCCGAGGGTCTGGCGCGGGTGTGGGCGGCGAAGGCGGCTGCCGCGGCGAACCTGCATGAGGCGACGCGCGGGATGCGTCTGGGACTGTTCGTCGTGTTCTCCAGCGCGGCGGCGACGCTCGGCAGCCCCGGGCAGGCCAACTACGCCGCTGCCAACGCCTATTGCGACGCGCTGATGCAGCACCGCCGGGCGCAGGGTCAGGCAGGACTCTCGGTCGGGTGGGGCCTCTGGGAAGCCTCCAACGACACGGGAGCGGACAAGGGAGACAGCACCACAGGGGCCAAGACGGGTGCCGAGACCGGCACCGGCACCGGCACCGGCGGCATGACAGGCGGCCTCAGCACCACCGACGTGGCCCGAATGGCACGCATCGGCGTCAAGGCGATGAGCACCGCCCACGGCCTCGCCCTGCTCGACGCCGCGTACCAACACGGCCGCCCCCACCTGGTGGGCTTCAACCTCGACCTGCGCACCCTGGCCACGCACCCCGTCGACACCAGGCCTGCCCTGCTGCGCGCCCTCGCCGCCCCCACCAAGGGCGGGGCGAGCAGGCCCACCGCGACGGCGGGCGGGCAGCCCGCCGACCTGGCGGGCCGACTCGCCGCCCTGCCGCCGTCCGACCGCCACCACACGCTGGTGCGGCTCATCAGGGAGCAGGCCGCCACCGTCCTCGGGCACCACACGGACAGCCTCACACCGGGCAGTACCTTCAAGGAGCTCGGATTCGACTCGCTCACCGCGGTCGAACTGCGCAACAGGCTGTCCGCCGCCACCGGCCTCCGGTTGCCCTCCGGCCTCGTCTTCGACCACCCGGACGCGGACAATCTCGCCGAACACCTCGGCGCGCAACTCGCTCCCGACGGCGACACGCCCGCCGGGCAGGAGGCCACCGACCCGCTCCTCCGTGACCTCGCGAAACTCGAGAACGCCCTGTCCTCCGCCCTCGTCGAACACCTCGACGCCGACGCGGTCACGTCCCGACTGGAGTCGCTCCTGTCGAAGTGGAAGGCGGCCAGTGCCGTGCCCGGCTCGGGCAGTACGAAGGAGCAGCTCCAGGTTGCCACGACCGACCAGGTCCTCGACTTCATCGACAAAGAACTGGGTGTGTGAACCGACCGTGCACGGCGCGACAACCACGCTGAAGGCTGGGTGAACTCTCATGGCGAGTGAAGAGGAACTGGTCGACTACCTCAAGCGGGTCGCCGCCGAACTGCACGACACCCGGCAGCGTCTGCGCGAGGTGGAGGACCGTCGGCAGGAGCCGGTGGCGGTCGTCGGCATGGCCTGCCGTTTCCCCGGCGGCATAGAGACCCCCGAAGGCCTGTGGGACCTGGTCGCCGCCGGTGACGACGCCATCGCGCCCTTCCCCACCGACCGCGGCTGGGACCTTGAGGGCATCTACCACCCGGACCCCGACCACCCGGGAACCTGCTACGTCCGCGAAGGCGGCTTCCTCGACGCCGCCGACCGGTTCGACTCCGACTTCTTCGGCTTCAGCCCGCGCGAGGCCCTGGCCAGCAGCCCGCAACTGCGCCTGCTCCTGGAGACGTCCTGGGAGGCCCTCGAACGCGCGGGCATCGACCCCGCCTCGCTCAAGGGCAGCCCCACCGGTGTCTACGTCGGCGCCGCGACCACCGGAAACCAGACCCAGGGTGACGCGGGCGGCAAGGCGACGGAGGGGTACGCGGGCACCGCGCCCAGCGTCCTGTCGGGCCGGGTCTCGTTCACGCTCGGCCTGGAGGGCCCGGCGGTGACCGTCGAGACCGCGTGTTCGTCCTCGCTGGTGGCGATGCACCTGGCGGCCAACGCCCTGCGCCAGGGCGAGTGCGAGCTCGCCCTGGCGGGCGGCGTCACCATCATGTCCACGCCCGAGGTGTTCACCGGCTTCTCGCGCCAGCGCGGCCTGGCCCCCAACGGACGCTGCAAGCCGTTCGCCGCGGCGGCCGACGGCACGGGCTGGGGAGAAGGCGCAGGCCTGATCCTCCTCGAGCGCCTCTCCGACGCTCGGCGCAACGGCCACAACATCCTTGCCGTGATTCGCGGTTCGGCTATCAACCAGGACGGCGCGAGCAACGGCTTCACCGCGCCCAACGGCCCCTCTCAGCGCCGCGTCATCCGCCAGGCGCTCGCCGGCGCCCACCTCTCCACGTCCGAGATCGACGTGGTCGAGGCGCACGGCACCGGCACGAAGCTCGGCGACCCCATCGAGGCCGAGGCGCTCATCGCCACGTACGGCAAGGAGCGTGCGGACGACCGTCCGCTGTGGCTGGGCTCGGTGAAGTCCAACATCGGTCACACGCAGGCCGCGGCGGGCGTCGCGGGCGTCATCAAAATGGTGATGGCCCTGCAGCGCGAACTACTGCCCGCCACCCTGAACGTCGACGAGCCGACCCCGCACGTCCAGTGGGACGGCGGAGGAGTACGTCTCCTCACCGAGCCTGTCCCGTGGTCGCGCGGCGAACGCCCACGCCGGGCCGGAGTCTCCTCCTTCGGCATCTCGGGCACGAACGCCCACGTGATCTTGGAAGAAGCACCTGAAGACACGTCCGAGGAAGCCGACGCGGCGAGGCCCGAAGCGGCGCCCGGTGCGGTGGTGCCGGGTGCGGTGGTGCCGTGGGTGGTCTCCGGGCGGTCCGAGGACGCGTTGCGGGAGCAGGCGCGGCGGCTGGGCGAGTTCGTGGCGGGCGACACGGAGGCGCTGCCCACGGAGGTCGGCTGGTCGCTGGCCACGGGGCGGTCGGCCCTCGAGCACCGGGCTGTGGTGGTGGGAGCCGATCGCGCTGCGCTGGCCGACGGACTTGAGGCACTGGCCGCGGGCGAGGCTTCCGCGGATGTGGTGTCCGGGGTTGTGGCTGGTGATGTGGGGCCGGGGCCGGTGTTGGTCTTTCCGGGGCAGGGGTCGCAGTGGGTCGGCATGGGGGCCCAACTGCTGGATGAGTCACCCGTGTTCGCGGCCCGGATTGCTGAGTGTGAGCAGGCTTTGTCTGCGTACGTGGACTGGTCGTTGCGTGAGGTGTTGCGCGGGGACGGCAGTGAGCTGGCGCGGGTCGAGGTCGTGCAGCCGGTGCTGTGGGCCGTCATGGTCTCGTTGGCTGCGGTGTGGGCGGATCAGGGGATTACACCGGCTGCGGTGATCGGGCACTCGCAGGGTGAGATGGCTGCCGCGTGTGTCGCGGGGGCGTTGTCGTTGGAGGATGCGGCACGGATCGTGGCGGTACGCAGCGACGCGCTGCGGCAGTTGCAGGGGCACGGCGACATGGCTTCCCTGGGCACCAGTGCCGAGCAGGCCGCCGAGCTGATCGGGGACGACCGCCCGGGCGTGACCGTCGCCGCCGTCAACGGGCCTTCTTCGACGGTCATTTCGGGTTTACCGGAGGAAGTGGCTGCCGTAGTCGCCGACGCGGAGAAGGCCGGGCTGCGGGCCCGGGTCATCGACGTCGGCTACGCCTCCCACAACCCCCAGATCGACCAACTCCACGACCTGCTCACCGAACGCCTGGCCGACATCCAGCCCGTGCCGACCGACGTGGCCTTCTACTCCACCGTCACCGCCGAACGCCTTGCGGACACCACGGCCCTGGACACCGGCTACTGGGTGACCAACCTCCGCCAGCCGGTCCGCTTCGCCGACACCATCGACGCGTTGCTGGCCGACGGCTACCGCCTGTTCATCGAGGCGAGCGCGCACCCGGTGTTGAGTCTCGGCATGGAGGAGACCATCGAGCAGGCGGACGTCTCCGCCTCCGTGATCCCCACTCTCCGCCGCGACCACGGCGACACCACCCAGCTCACCCGCGCCGCCGCCCAGGCCTTCGCAGCGGGCGCCGATATCGACTGGCGGCGCTGGTTCCCGACCGAGCCCACCCCTCGTACCGTCGACCTGCCCACCTACGCCTTCCAACGCCGCAGCTACTGGCTGCCGGTGGACGGTGTCGGTGACGTGCGTTCCGCGGGGCTGCGGCGGCTGGAGCACACGCTGTTGCCCGCCGCACTCGGTCTCGCCGACGGTGCGCTCGTACTGACGGGTCGGCTGTCGGCCTCCGGTGGCGGCGACTGGCTCACCGACCACGCGGTGGCGGGTACGACGCTCGTGCCCGGCGCCGCACTGGTCGAGTGGGCGCTGCAGGCCGCCGACGAGGCAGGTTGCCCCACGCTGGAGGAACTGACGCTCCAGGCGCCCTTGGCGCTGCCGGGCTCCGGGGGCCTTCAGGTCCAGGTGGTCGTGGGTGCGGCCGACGAGCAGGGCGGCCGACGCGAGGTGCGTGTCTTCTCGCGCAGCGAATCGGAGTCCGCGTCCGAGCCCGACCAGGGGCAGGGCCGGGACGAGGACTGGTTGTGCCATGCGACCGGTGTGCTGAGCCCCGAGACCGGCGACGTACCCGACGGGCTGGGCGGACAGTGGCCGCCGACGGGCGCCGAGCCGGTACAGATCGGCGAACTCTACGAGCAGGCCGCGTCGGCAGGGTACGAGTACGGTCCGTCGTTCCAGGGCCTGCGTGCCGTGTGGAGGCAGGGTCAGGACCTGCTCGCCGAGGTGGAGCTGCCGGAGCAGGCGGGAGCCGAGGACGGCTTCGGTATCCACCCCGTACTGCTGGACGCCGCGCTCCACCCGGCACTGCTCCTCGACGGCGAGGGAGAGGGCGACACCTCCGCAGGAGAGGCCGGAACGGGCCTCAGCCTCCCGTTCGCGTGGAACGGAGTGTCCCTGTGGGCCACGGGCGCGGCCACCGTACGGGTGCGGCTGACCCCGTACGAGGACGAGGATGAGGGCCAGGGTGAAGGCGGCGGCGCGCTGCGCGTGACGGTTGCCGATGCCACGGGCGCGCCCGTGCTCAGCGTCGACTCCCTGGCCATGCGCCCCGCCGACCCCGAACGGCTGCGCTCGGCCGGTCGGACGGGCGGCGTCACCCCCAACTTGTTCACCGTGGAGTGGACGACGGTGCCCCTGGCGTCGGCCGTGGGGGAGAGCGGCGACGACTGGGTGGTGCTCGGTGACGAGGCACCTGACTGGGCAGGTCCGAACACCCTCCGCTACCCGGACATGGCAGCCCTGTTGGCCGCCCTGGACGAGCTGAGTGAGGGGGAGGCGGCCGCCAAGACGGTCATGGTCGAGCCCATCGCTCCTACCTCCGACTCAGACTCTGGCTCTGGCTCTGGCTCTGGCTCTGACTCCGGGACGGTTGACGCGCGTGGCCGGGTCCTCGCCGAGCGCGTCTTGGGCCTGCTGCGGGACTGGCTTGCCGAGCCGCGTCTCGCCGAGACCCGGCTCGTACTGCTCACGCATGGCGCGGTGGCGGTACCGGCGGACGCCGCGGCCAACGGGACCACCGCCACCTCGGCCATCGACGTACCCGCGGCAGCGCTGTGGGGTCTGATACGTGCCGCGCAGGCCGAACACCCGGACCGATTCGTCCTGTTGGACATAGCGGACGAGGGTGAGGGCGAAGGCGAGGGCGCGAACCGGGCCGCCATCGCCGGTGCCCTAGCGACCGGCGAGCCCCAACTGGCCGTCCGCGGGGGAGTGGCGTTGGCCCCCCGCCTGGCCCGCGCAGCCGCCACCGACAACGCTCCCGCGCCCGCACCCGGCGCGCCGGACACCGCGCCCCTCGCCCCCGACGGCACCGTCCTCATCGCGGGCGGCACCGGCATGATGGGCGGCCTCGTCGCCGAACACCTGGTCAGCGTCTGGTCGGCGCGGCACCTCCTGCTCGTCAGCCGACAAGGCTCCGACGCACCCGGCGCCCGCGAACTCGCCGACCGGCTCACCGGCCTCGGCGCCGCAGTCCGAATCGTCGCGGCCGACCTGACGGACGCGGCGGCCGCGGCTGAGCTGGTCGCGTCGGTCGACCCGGCGCACCCGTTGACGGGTGTGATCCACGCGGCCGGTGTCCTGGACGACGCCGTGGTCACCGCGCAGACCGCCGACCAACTCGCCAGGGTCTGGGCCGCCAAGGCCTCCGTCGCCGCCAACCTGGACACCGCGACCGCGGACCTTCCGCTGGACCTGTTCATCATGTTCTCCTCCGCGGCCGGTGTCCTCGGCAACGCGGGCCAGGCGGGCTACGCGGCAGCCAACGCCTTCGTGGACGCTCTGGTCGCCCGCCGCCGCGCGGCAGGCCTGCCCGGCCTGTCGATCGCCTGGGGTCTGTGGGCGCGCGGCAGCGCCATGACCCGTCACCTGGACGACGCCGACCTGGCGCGGCTGCGCGCGGGCGGCGTGAAGCCGCTGCTGGACGACCAGGGCCTCGCCCTCCTCGACGCGGCGCGCACCGCCGCGTCCCACACGCCGCTCGTGGTTGCGGCGGGCATCGACGTGGGCGGACTGTCGGCGGACGACGTACCGGCGATCCTGCGGAACCTCACGGGCCGGACCCGCCGGAAGGCGGCGGCCGACGCCGCCGTGGACAAGGGCGCGCTGGAGCGGCGTCTCGCGGGGCTGGACGAGGCGGAGCGCCGGGCTGTCGTCACCGACGTCGTACGCGAGTGCGTGGCGGCGGTGCTGGGCCACCGGTCGCTGTCCGACGTACGCATCGAGGCCAACTTCAAGGACCTGGGCTTCGACTCGCTCACGGCGGTCCAGTTGCGCAACCGCCTCTCGGCGGCCAGCGGCCTCCGCCTGCCCGCCACCCTGGCCTTCGACCACCCCACCCCCCAGGCTCTCGCGGCCTACCTCTGCACCCGCCTGGGCGGCGCGGCCACTACACCCGCCGCGCCCGTCGCGCTGCCTGCCGCCACGACGGACGACCCGGTGGCGATCGTCGCCATGGCCTGTAAGTACCCGGGCGGAGTGGCGTCGCCCGAAGGGCTGTGGGACCTGGTCGCGGCAGGCGTGGACACGGTCGGCGAGTTCCCGACCGGCCGCGGCTGGGACCTCGACCGCCTCTTCCACCCCGACCCGGACCACCCCGGCACCAGCTACGCCGACGAGGGAGCCTTCCTCCCGGACGCGGGTGATTTCGACGCGGCGTTCTTCGGCATCAATCCGCGTGAGGCGTTGGCGATGGACCCGCAGCAGCGCCTGCTGCTTGAGGCGTCGTGGGAGGTGTTCGAGCGGGCGGGCATCGACCCGACCACGCTCAAGGGCAGCCTGACCGGCACCTACGTCGGTGTCATGTACCACGATTACGCCGCAGGCCTGGCCCAGGACGCCCAGCTGGAGGGCTACTCCATGCTGGCCGGTTCCGGCAGCGTCGTCTCCGGCCGGGTGTCCTACACCCTGGGCCTGGAGGGCCCGGCGGTGACGGTCGACACGGCGTGTTCGTCGTCGCTGGTGTCCATTCACCTCGCTGCCCAGGCGCTGCGCCAGGGTGAGTGCAACCTCGCTCTCGCGGGCGGCGTGACGGTCATGGCGACACCCGAGGTCTTCACCGGCTTCTCGCGCCAGCGCGGTCTGGCCCCCGACGGCCGCTGCAAGCCCTTCGCCGCGGCGGCCGACGGCACGGGCTGGGGCGAGGGCGTGGGCGTACTCCTGTTGGAGCGGTTGTCGGATGCGCGTCGTCATGGTCATGAGGTTCTGGCGGTGGTGCGGGGTTCGGCGGTCAATCAGGACGGGGCGAGCAATGGCCTGACGGCGCCGAATGGTCCGTCGCAGGAGCGGGTGATCCGCCAGGCGCTGGCCAGTGGTGGGTTGGTGTCGGCTGATGTGGATGTGGTGGAGGGGCACGGTACGGGGACGACGCTGGGTGATCCGATCGAGGCGCAGGCGCTGCTGGCTACTTATGGGCAGGGGCGTGCGGTGGAGCGTCCGTTGTGGCTGGGTTCGGTGAAGTCGAACATTGGTCATACGCAGGCGGCTGCGGGTGTTGCGGGTGTCATCAAGATGGTGATGGCGATGCGGCGGGGTGTGGTTCCGGCGAGTCTGCATGTGGATGAGCCGTCGCCGCATGTGGATTGGGATGCGGGTGCGGTTCGGCTGGCGGCGCGTGCGGTGCCGTGGCCGGAGGCGGAGGTAGAAGGGCGCCCCCGTCGTGCGGGCATCTCCTCCTTCGGCGCGTCGGGCACAAATGCGCACGTGATCGTCGAGCACGTTCCTGAGCCTGCGGGTGTGGGTGCGGTGTCGGAGGCTGGCCCGGAGGGTGCGGGCGTGCTGGTCCCGTGGGCCGTGTCGGCGCGCAGCCCGCAGGCCTTGCGTGATCAGGCACGGCGTCTGCGGGACGCGGTGGCGGGTGACGAGGCTGTGTCGGTGCCTGATGTGGGCTGGTCGCTGCTGCGCTCGCGCTCACTGTTCGAGCAGCGCGCCGTGGTGGCTGGACACGCGCGAGCCGAACTGCTGGCAGGCCTCGATGCGTTGGTCGCCGGTGAGGCGCATCCGACCTTGACGGAGTCCCGCGAGGGCGCGGTGGCCGCGGGCGGGGATGTGGTCTGGCTGTTCAGTGGTCAGGGCAGTCAGGTGGTGGGGATGGGGGCCGGGTTGTATGAGCGGTTCCCGGTGTTTGCTGCCGCCTTTGATGAGGTGTGTGGGCTGCTGGACGAAGAGTTGGGAGGCTCGGTCCGCGAAGTCGTGTTCCGGGGTGCGCGGGAGCGGTTGGATCACACGATGTGGGCGCAGGCGGGGTTGTTTGCGCTGCAGGTGAGTTTGGCGCGGTTGTGGGAGTCGGTGGGTGTGCGGCCGGATGTGGTGGTCGGGCATTCGATCGGTGAGATCGCGGCGGCGCATGTGGCGGGCGTGTTCAGCCTGGAAGATGCGTGCCGGGTGGTCGGGGCGCGGGCCCGTTTGATGGGTGCGCTGCCGGAAGGTGGCGCCATGTGTGCGGTGCAGGCCACGCCCGCGGAGTTGGCGGCGGGCCTGGAGGGTTCGGATGTGAGTGTCGCGGCGGTCAACACCCCCGACTCCACTGTCATTTCGGGCCCTGCGGATGAGGTGGAGAAGGTCGCCGCGCTCTGGCGGGAGCAGGGTCGTAAGACGAAGGCCCTCTCGGTCAGCCATGCCTTCCACTCCGCATTGATGGAGCCGATGCTGACGGAGTTCACCGAGGCGATACGTGGCGTGGAGTTCACGGCGCCGAAGGTCCCGCTGATCAGCAACGTTTCCGGTGTGGAGGCGGGGGAGGAGGTCACCGCCCCGGAGTACTGGGCGAAGCATGTGCGGCAGGCGGTCCTCTTCCAGCCCGCGATCGCCGAAGTGGCCGATCGTGCGGGTGTGTTCGTGGAGCTGGGTCCGGCTCCTGTGCTGATCACGGCCGCGCAGCACACCCTGGACGACATCACCGATCCTCAGGGCCCCGAGCCGGTCCTGGTCTCCTCGCTCGCCGGTGAACGCCCCGACGAGCAGGCGTTCGTGGACGCGATGGCCCGTCTTCACATCGCCGGTGTGGACGTCGACTGGTCGGTCTTGTTCTCGGCCGACTCGCCGCCCCGCACTGTCGAGTTGCCCACCTACCCCTTCCAGCGGGAGCGGTTCTGGCTGACGGGTCGTGTGGGCAGTGGGGATGCGGCGGGTCTGGGTCTGGTGGCGGCGGGGCATCCGTTGCTCGGTGCGGCGGTGGAGTTCGCGGACCGGGGTGGTTGCCTGCTGACGGGGCGGTTGTCGCGTTCGGGGGCTTCGTGGCTGGCTGATCATGAGGTGGCCGGGGCGGTGTTGGTGCCGGGTGCCGCGCTGGTCGAGTGGGTACTGCGGGCCGGGGACGAGGTCGGTTGTGCGGTGGTGGAGGAGTTGATGTTGCAGGCGCCTGTGGTGGTGCCTGAGGCGTCGGGTCTGCGGGTGCAGGTGGTCGTCGATGAGGCCGCTGATGACGGGCGGCGTGGCGTTCAGGTCTACAGTCGCTCCGATGCCGATACGGATGGTGTGGGCGGGGACGATTCGTGGATCTGCCACGCAACCGGCGTACTCGCCCCGGAAGCCGAGCCTGAGACGGACGGCGGGCTGGTCGGTACGTGGCCCGGAGCGGGCGCCGTGCCGGTGGACCTGGAGGGCTTCTACGAGCGCGTGGCCGACGCGGGCTATGCGTACGGTCCGGCCTTCCAAGGGCTGCAGGCAGTGTGGCGGCACGGTCAGGATCTCCTGGCCGAGGTCGTACTCCCCGAGGCCGCCGGAGCGCACGACGGCTACGGCATCCACCCCGCCCTCCTCGACGCCACCCTCCACCCGGCCCTGCTGCTCGACTGGTCCGAGCATCAGCCGCAGGACGACGGCAAGGTCTGGCTGCCGTTCACTTGGAACCAGGTCTCCCTGTGGGCCGCCGGAGCGGGCACCGTACGTGTGCGGCTGTCGCCCGGCGAGCACGACGAGACCGAGCGGGAAGTACGGGTACTTGTCACCGACGCCACCGGGGCGAACGTCCTGAGCGTGGGATCGGTGACGCTGCGCCCCGCCGACATCGGGCAGCTGCAGTCCGCACAGGCACAGGCACAGGCACAGGTACAGGACGAGGGCCTGTTCGTCGTGGACTGGACACCGCTTCCGGCTCCGCAGGCAGACGTGTCCGACAGCGGCGGCTGGGTCGCGCTCTCGGACGGCGTCGGCCTGGCCGACGTGGTGTCTGGAGTGGGTGATTCGGAGGCGGCTGATGAGGCGCCGTGGGCGGTGCTGGCGCCCCTCGAAGCCTCCGCCGGTGACGGTCTGGCGGCTGCCGATCGGGTGCTGGCGTTGGTGCAGGAGTTCCTGACTGTGCCGGAGTTGGTCGAGTCCCGTCTTGTCGTGGTGACGCGGAGGGCGGTGGTTACGCAGGCTGATGACGGTGACGGTGACGGTGACGGTGACGGTGACGGTGACGGTGACGTGGATGCGTCCTCGGCTGCCGTGTGGGGCCTGGTGCGCAGTGCGCAGTCGGAGAACCCGGGCCGCTTCGTCCTGCTCGACACAGACATAGCCCTCGACACAGACATAGCTATCGACGCGCTGCCGCAGCACCTCCTGCGCCAAGCCGTCGAAGACCTCGACGAGCCCCAACTCGTCCTGCGTGACGGCGTACTGCTGATCCCACGACTGGTCCGTGCAACGGGGGGCGCCCTCATCGCCGCGCCCGCAGAACGCGCCTGGCGGCTGGACAAGGGAAGTGCCGAGACGCTGGAGAGCGTCGCGCCGGTCGCCTACCCCGAGGTGCTGGAGCCCCTGGCACCGGGCCAGGTGCGCCTCGGTATCCACGCCGCTGGCATCAACTTCCGCGACGTCCTGGTCAGCCTCGGCATGGTGCCTGGCCAGATCGGCCTGGGCGGCGAGGGTGCCGGTGTCGTGACGGAGGTCGGCCCCGACGTCACGCACCTGTCGGTCGGCGATCGCGTGATGGGCGTACTCCACGGTTCCTTCGGCCCGACGGCCGTGGCGGACACGCGGATGGTCGCGCCGGTCCCGCAGGGCTGGGACATGCGCCAGGCGGCCGCCATGCCGGTCGCGTACCTGACGGCTTGGTACGGGTTGGTGGAGCTGGCCGGGTTGAAGGCGGGCGAGAGGGTTTTGATCCATGCCGCGACTGGTGGTGTGGGGATGGCTGCGGTGCAGATCGCCCGGCATCTCGGAGCGGAGGTCTTCGCCACCGCGAGTCCGGCCAAGCATGCCGTGTTGGAGGAGATGGGCATCGACGCCGCCCACCGTGCGTCCTCCCGGGACCTCGACTTCGAGGATGCATTCCGGCAGGCCACTGACGACCAGGGCGTGGACGTCGTACTCAACAGCCTCACCGGCGACTTCATCGACGCCTCCCTGCGGTTGCTGGGCGAGGGCGGCCGGTTCCTGGAGATGGGCAAGACCGATCTCAGGACTCCCGACGGCGTGGCCGCGGAGTACCCGGGCGTCACGTACACCGTGTACGACCTGGTCACCGACGCCGGGCCGGACCGCATCGACGTCATGATGCGAGAGCTGGGCGAGAAGTTCGCGTCAGGGGCGCTCGCCCCCCTGCCCGTACGTTCCTGGCCGCTGGACAGGGCACGCGAGGCGTTCCGGTTCATGAGCCAGGCGAAGCACACCGGCAAGCTCGTGCTCGACGTACCGGCACCGCTCGACCCCGACGGCACCGTCCTCATCACTGGTGGCACGGGTGTGCTGGGGCAGGTCGTGGCCGAGCACCTGGTGCGGGAGTGGGGTGTGCGGCATCTGTTGCTGGCCAGCCGCCGCGGCCGCGACGCCCCCGGGATCCGCGAACTGGTCACACGACTCGCCGAGTTGGGTGCCGAGGTAGGCGTCGTCGCGGCTGATGTCGGCGATCCGGCTTCGGTGGCGGAGCTGGTGGGCAAGACGGATCCCTCGCATCCGCTCACCGGTGTGGTGCATGCGGCGGGTGTGCTGGAGGACGCGGTGGTGACGGCGCAGACGCCCGAGGGCCTGGCGCGGGTGTGGGCGGCGAAGGCGGCTGCCGCGGCGAACCTGCACGAGGCGACGCGCGGGATGCGTCTGGGATTGTTCGTGGTGTTCTCGTCGGCTGCTGCGACGCTCGGCAGCCCGGGGCAGGCCAACTACGCGGCGGCCAACGCCTATTGCGACGCGCTGATGCAGTACCGCCGGGCGCAGGGTCAGGCAGGACTCTCGGTCGGATGGGGCCTCTGGGAAGCCTCCGCCGATACGGGAGCGAGCAAGGGAGACAGCGCGACGGGCGCCGAGACCGGCGCCGGGTCGGGCGGCATGACAGGCGGCCTCAGCACCACCGACATCGCACGGATGAGCCGCATCGGCGTCAAGGCGATGAGCACCGCCCACGGCCTCGCCCTGCTCGACGCCGCACACCGCCACGGCCGCCCCCACCTGGTCGCCGCCGACCTCAACCCCCGCGTCCTGGCGAGCAAACCCGTCACGGCCCTCCCCGCCCTCCTCCGCGCTTTCGCCGGGGGCCGGGGACCCGCACGGCCGACCGCCGCGACGGCGGCCCGGCAGAACATCGACTGGGCGGGCAAGTTGTCCGCGCTCACCGCCGAAGAGCAGCACCGCACCCTGCTCGACCTGGTGCGGACGCACGCGGCGGCCGTCCTCGGGCACGCCGGGACCGACGCGGTGCGCGCCGACGCCCCCTTCCAGGACCTCGGCTTCGACTCCCTCACCGCGGTCGAACTGCGCAACAGGCTGTCCGCCGCGACCGGCCTGCGCCTGCCCGCCACGTTCATCTTCCGGCACCCCACCCCGTCGGCCATCGCCGAAGAGCTGCGCACACAGCTGTGCCCCGCGGGGGCGGACCCGTCGGCGCCGCTCTTCGGAGAGCTGGACAAGCTGGAGACGGTGATCGTGGGGCACGCGCACGACGAGGGCACGCGCGGCCGTCTGGTGGCGCGCCTGCAGAGCCTGCTGTGGCGCCTGGACGACACAGGAAGCGCGACGGGTGCGACGGGCACGGCGGGCGACACCGGTGGGGACGCCGTCGAGAGCGACGACCACGACCTCGAATCCGCGTCGGACGACGAGCTCTTCGAGCTGATCGACCGAGAACTGCCCTCTTGACCAGGAGTGGACTGGACCAGGAGTGGACTTGACCAGGAGTGGAGAAGACATGCCGGGTGCGAAGGACAATCCGGGTACGGAGGACAAGCTCCGCCACTACCTGAAGCGCGTGACGGCGGATCTCGGGCAGACCCGGCAGCGCCTGCGCGACATGGAGGAGCGGCAGCGGGAGCCGATCGCCATCGTCTCGATGGCCTGCCGGTACCCGGGCGGCGTGGCCTCACCGGAACAGCTGTGGGACCTGGTGGCCTCGCAGGGCGACGCCATCGAGGAGTTCCCCACCGACCGCGGCTGGGACGTGGGCAACCTCTACCACCCGGACCCGGACCACCCGGGCACGACCTACGTACGGGAAGCCGGATTCCTCCGGGACGCCGCGCGCTTCGACGCCGACTTCTTCGGCGTCAATCCGCGCGAGGCGCTCGCCGCCGACCCGCAGCAGCGCGTGCTGCTCGAAGTGTCCTGGGAGCTGTTCGAACGGGCGGGCATCGATCCCGCCACGCTCAGGGACACGCTCACCGGCGTGTACGCGGGCGTGTCCAGCCAGGACCACATGTCCGGTGGGCGGGTGCCGCCGGAGGTCGAGGGTTACGCGACGACGGGCACCCTCTCCAGCGTCATCTCCGGCCGCATCGCCTACACCTTCGGCCTGGCGGGTCCGGCCGTGACGCTGGACACGGCGTGCTCGGCCTCGCTGGTGGCGATCCACCTGGCCTGTCAGGCGCTGCGCCAGGGCGACTGCGGCCTGGCTCTGGCGGGCGGCGTGACCGTACTGTCCACGCCCACGGCGTTCGTGGAGTTCTCCCGCCAGCGGGGGCTGGCCCCGGACGGCCGCTGCAAGCCGTTCGCCGAGGCCGCCGACGGCACGGGATTCTCCGAGGGCGTCGGCCTGATCCTCCTGGAGCGCCTCTCCGACGCCCGCCGCAACGGGCACCAGGTCCTCGGTGTCGTACGCGGATCCGCCGTCAACCAGGACGGCGCGAGCAACGGTCTCACCGCCCCCAACGACGTCGCCCAGGAACGGGTGATCCGCCAGGCCCTCACCAACGCCCGCGTCACCCCGGACGCCGTCGACGCCGTGGAGGCGCACGGCACCGGCACCACCCTCGGTGACCCCATCGAGGGCCACGCGCTCCTCGCGACGTACGGGAAGGACCGCCCGGCGGACCGGCCGCTGTGGCTCGGCTCGGTGAAGTCGAACATCGGCCACACGCAGGCCGCTGCGGGCGTCGCGGGCGTCATCAAAATGGTGATGTCGATGCGCCACGGAGAGCTGCCCGCCTCCCTGCACATCGACCGGCCCACGCCCCACGTGGACTGGGAGGGCGGAGGAGTGCAGCTCCTCACCGCCCCCGTGCCGTGGCCCCGGACCGACCGCCCCCGCCGGGCGGGCGTCTCCTCCTTCGGCATCAGCGGCACCAACGCCCACCTGATCGTGGAGCAGGCGCCCACGCCGTCCGCCGCTGAAGACTCTGAGCCCCGGCAGGATCTCGTGGTGCCGTGGGTGGTCTCGGCCCGCAGCCGTGAAGCACTGCGGGCGCAGGCTCGCGGTCTGGCTCTCGCTCTAGCCGAACAGGCCCCGGAAGGCGACCAGCCAGGTACCGCAGTCGATGTCGGCTGGTCGCTGCTGAGTACGCGTGCGCTGCATGAGCGCCGGGCCGTGGTCGTGGGCGCGGAGCGCGCCGATCTGGTGGCCGGTCTTGAGGCGCTGGCGGCCGAGGAGCCGCATCCGGCACTGGCGGGCCCGCCTCCGGCGCCGGTCGGTGCCGGGAAGGACGTGGTCTGGCTGTTCAGTGGTCAGGGCAGTCAGGTGGTGGGGATGGGGGCCGGGTTGTATGAGCGGTTCCCTGTGTTTGCTGCCGCCTTTGATGAGGTGTGTGGCCTGCTGGACGAAGAGTTGGGAGGCTCGGTCCGCGAAGTCGTGTTCCAGGGCCTGCAAGAGCGGTTGGACCACACGATGTGGGCGCAGGCGGGGTTGTTTGCGCTGCAGGTGAGTTTGGCGCGGCTCTGGGAGTCGGTGGGTGTGCGGCCGGATGTGGTGGTCGGGCATTCGATCGGTGAGATCGCGGCGGCGCATGTGGCGGGCGTGTTCAGCCTGGTGGATGCGTGCCGGGTGGTGGGGGCGCGGGCCCGTTTGATGGGTGCGTTGCCTGAGGGTGGGGCGATGTGTGCGGTGCAGGCCACGCCTGAGGAGTTGGCGGCGGGCCTGGAGGGTTCGGATGTGAGTGTCGCGGCGGTCAACACCCCCGACTCCACTGTCATTTCGGGCCCTGCGGATGAGGTGGAGAAGGTCGCCGCGCTCTGGCGGGAGCAGGGACGCAAGACCAAGTCCCTCTCGGTCAGCCATGCCTTCCACTCCGCATTGATGGAGCCGATGCTGACGGAGTTCACCGAGGCGATACGTGGCGTGGAGTCCGTCACCCCCAAGATCCCGTTGATCAGCAATGTCTCCGGTGCGGAGGCGGGGGAGGAGATCACCGCCCCGGAGTACTGGGCGAAGCACGTGCGGCAGGCCGTCCTCTTCCAGCCCGCCATCGCCGAAGTAGCCGACTGCGCAAGCGTGTTCGTGGAGCTGGGCCCATCCCCCGTCCTGGCCACCGCCGCCCAGCACACCCTCGACGCTGTCGCCGACCCGACGGGAGGGTTCGAGCCCCTCGTCACCGCCTCCCTGCACTCGGGCCTGCCGGACGACGTCGCCTTCGCTCAGGCCATGGCCCGCCTGCACACGGCCGGAATCGCCGTGAACTGGTCCGGCTTCTTCCCGGCCGACCCGCCGCCCCGCACCGTCGAGCTGCCCACGTACCCCTTCCAGGGGCGGCGGTTCTGGCTGTCCGACGTCGTGGCGCCCGCGGCCCCGTCTCCGGCGGATGGTGAGGAGGCCGGGTTCTGGGCGGCCGTCGAAGGCGCGGACGTCCAGGCACTCTGCGACACCCTGCACCTCAAGGACGACGAGCACAGGACCGCCCTGGAGACGGTGTTCCCGGCGCTGTCCGCGTGGCGGCGCGAGCGGCGCGACCGGTCGACCGTCGATGCCTGGCGGTACCGCGTCGACTGGCGGCGCGCCGACCTCCAGGCATCAGCACCGGGCACCGGGGCCTGGCTGGTCCTGGCCCCCGAGGGCGGGGCAGCCGCCTGGTCGCGTACGTGCGTGCGGGCGCTGGAGGAGACGGGTATGCCGGTGCGTCTCGTCGAGGTCGGGCCGGGCTGCGGCCGTACGGATCTGGCGGACCTGATCCGCTCGTGGCGGTCGACGTGCTCGGACGACGACACACCGATCGGCGGAGTGCTCTCCTTGCTGGCGCTCGGCGACGGGACGGATACTGCTGCCGGTACCGGCACCTCGACCACCCTGACCCTGCTGCACGGCCTCCTCGACGCCGAAGTCGAGGTGCCCCTCTGGTGCGCCACCCGGGGCGCGGTGTCGTGCGGCGACACCGATCCCGTCGTCTCGCCGGAACAGGCCCCCGTCTGGGGAATCGGCCGCGTGGCGGCCCTGGAGCACCCGGAGCTGTGGGGCGGTCTGGTGGACCTTCCCGCGGACCCGGCCGCGCTCGACCCGGCCGCGCTGTGCGCGGTGCTGTGCGGGGACAGCGGCGAGGACCAGGTGGCGCTGCGCCGCGGCGGGATCCTCGGCTGTCGTCTCGTGCCCGACGCGCCGGGCGGCGACGAGGCCGTCGGAAGCTGGCGGCCGGAGGGCGCCGTCCTGGTCACGGGCGGCGTCGGCCGACTGACGGAACAGGTCGTGCGGTGGCTCGCCGCGTCCGGTGCCGAACACGTCGTACTCCTGGACACGGCCCCCGAGGAGGATCGCGGAAGCCGCCAGGACAGCGAGCTCCATGCCGAACTCGCTTCGCAAGGAGCCGAGTTGACGGTGCTGGCTGCTGCCCCGTGCGGCGGCAGCCAAAGCCCGAGCCGCGCTCTCGCCGACCTGACCGACGTACACATACAGACCGTCATCCACACCTCCCTGCCGGGCGAGCTCGCGCCCCTCGCCGACGTCACGCCCGACGCGCTCGACGCGGCCACGGCCGCGGCCGTGGAGCTGGGCGACCTGACCACTACCAGCTCCGTGGAAACCGTGCTGTTCTTCTCCTCCGTGGCGGCCACGCTCGGCAGCAGGGAGCACGGCTCGTACGCCGCCGCCAACGCCTACCTCGACGCACTGGCGCAGCGGCACGGCGCCGATGGCCCCCGGACGGTCTCCGTGGGGTGGGGCATCTGGGATCTGGATCTGCCGGACGACGGCGACCCGGCGCGCAGCGCCGCCGGGCTGTCCCGGCGCCAGGGGCTGCCGCCGCTGGCACCCCAGCTGGCGCTCGGCGCGCTGCACGGCGTGCTCGACGGCGGCCGGGGGCACACACTGGTCGCCGACATCGAATGGGAGCGGTTCGCGCCGCTGTTCACCCTGGCCCGGCCGACCCGCCTGCTCGAAGAGGTCCCCGCGGCCCGGCGGGTCCTTGACGCCTCGTCGGAGAGCGCCGAGAGCGCCGAGAGCGCCGAGAACGCGTCGGCGCTGCGCCGTGAGCTGGCCGCGCTGCCCGTACGGGAGCGGACCGGGAAGCTGCTCGACGTGGTCCGCGAACAGGTCGCCGGAGTCCTGCGGTACGAGCCGGGGCGGGAGGTGGAGCCGGAGAAGGCATTCAAGGACCTGGGTTTCGACTCCCTCGTCGTGGTGGAACTGCGCAACCGGCTGCGCGTCGCCACGGGGCTTCGGCTGCCCGCCACGCTGGTCTACGACTACCCGACACCCCGCGCTCTCGCCGAACACCTGCTGGACAGGGTCTTGCCCGACGGCGGCGCGGGCGAGCTCCCGGTGGCCGGGCATCTGGACGACCTGGAAGAGGCCCTCGCCGGACTCGCGGTGGACGACCCCCGCCGCAAGGGCCTGATCCGGCGGCTGCAGACCCTGCTGTGGAAGCAACCGGACACCGCGGCGGGGGCAGGACCCGCCGACGAGGACGGGCAGGGCGAGACGGAGGAGGACCTGTCGACCGCGAGCGCCGACGACATGTTCGCGCTGATCGACCGCGAGTGGGGCACACAGTGACGCGCGTCGCCCGGCACGGCTCGGTCGACCTGGTGGAACGGGCCGAGGAACTGGCGGCCCTGCAGAGCGCGTACGAGGACGCGGCGGACACCCGCGGCAGCCTGGTGGTGCTCGGCGGTGCGGTGGGCACCGGCAAGACCGCGCTGCTGAGGGCGTGGACGGAGCGTGTCGCGCCCGACGCGTCGGTGCTGACCGCCACCGCCTGCCGCGCCGAGCGCGACCTGCCGCTGGGAGTCCTGGAGCAACTGGTGCGGGGCTGTCCGGAACTGCCCGCCGAGACGGTCGAACGTACTCTGGCGTGGTGCGACGAAGCGGCAGCCTCCGCGCTCGTGACGACCCCGCCCGCGACGGCCCCGCCCGTTCCGTCCTCGCCCGCGCTGCGCGGGCTGTGCGAGGCGCTGCGCGGCCTGGCCGCCGAGCGGCCCGTCCTGATCGCCGTCGACGACGCCCACCACGCCGACGGGGCTTCACTGCAGTGCCTGCTCCACATCGTGCGCAGGCTGCGCTCGCCGCGGCTCCATGTGCTGTTCACCGAGTACGTCCATCAGAAGGCGGGCAACGCCCTGCTCGGCAGCGAGTTCCTGTACGAGCCCGCGCTGCGGCGGATCGGCCTTGAGCCGCTGTCGAAGGCCGGGGTGGCAGCCGTGCTGGCGCGGCATCTCGACGAGGAGACGGCCCAGGACCTCACGCCCGTCGTCCACGGCATGAGCGCGGGCCACCCGCTCCTCGTACGGGCACTGGCCGACGACCACCGGTCGACGGGCCGTGCGGGCGAGGCGTTCGGGCGGGCGGTGCTCAGCTTCCTGTACCGGCACGAGGCGCCGGTGACCGAAGTCGCCGGGGCAGTCGCCGTGTTGGGGGAGCAGGCCGCCCCGACCCTGGTCGGTCGGCTCCTCGACGTGGACGCGGCCTCCGCGGCTCGCGCCGTGCACCAACTGACCGTCGCGGAGGTGCTGCACGAGGGTCGCCTGTGCCATCCGGAGTTCGGAGCGGCGGTCCTGGACGGGATGCCGACGGAGGAGCGTCGTGCGCTGCACGGGCGGGTGGCGGCCCTCCTGCACGAGGAGGGCGCCCCGGCCGACGAGGTCGCCGCCCACCTCGTCGCCGCCGACCGGTCGGACACGCCGTGGGCGGTGCCCGTGTTCGAGGAGGCGGCTCGGCTCGCCCTGGAGGACGACCAGGTGGAGACGGGCGTGGGATATCTGCGGGCCGCGTTCCGGCGGTGCGAGGGGCATGAGCAGCGGAACGGGATCGTGGGCGCGCTCGCCGACGCGGAGTGGCGCCTGGACCCCGCGAAGGTCCTGCGCCACCTCCCCGACCCGACCTCAGCACAAGTCTCCACCCCGGACTCCACCCCCGATACCTGCACCTCCCCCCTCCCCACCCACCTCCTCTGGCACGGCCGGGTCGACGAAGGCCTGGACGCGATCAGCGCGCTCACCGGACCGGGCCCGGCGGGCGCACCGTCCATGAACGCCGCGGACCTCGACACCCCGTGGCTGTGGGGCGCCTACCTCTACCCCGGCCACGTAAAGGAGCGTCTGGGATCCGGCGTCCTGTCCGCGCAACGCTCGGCCCCGCCCGCCGTCACCCCCGAACTGCAAGGCGCGGGAACCTTGATGAACGACCTCCTGCACGGCGGCGAACGTGACGCGACAGAGCCGACAGAACCGATCGAGGTAGCCGGGGCCGCCGAACCGATCGAGGCAGCCGAACGCGCCCTGAACCGCTACCGGCTCGGCCCCCGCACCCTCGCCGTCCAGACCGCCGCCCTCGCCACCCTGACCTACCGCGACCGGCCGCACCGGGCAGCGGCCTGGTGCGACGGGCTCATCGCCCAGGCCAACGAACGCAACAGCCCCACCTGGCAGGCATGGTTCACCGCGTGGCGTGCCCTCATCCACCTGCGCCAGGGCGACCCGGCCGCGGCGGAGCGGCGCGCCGGAACCGCGCTCGACCTGCTGGGCCCGAAGGGCTGGGGCGCCGCGATCGGCCTGCCGCTCGCAGCCGCCGTACAGGCGAAGGCGGTCCTCGGAGACGTCGACGGCGCGGCGGCCCTCCTCGAACGGCCCGTCCCCCAGGCGGTGTTCCAGACCCGCACCGGACTGCACTACCTGGCGGCGCGGGGCCGCTACCACCTGGCCACCGGCTGCCACTACGCGGCCCTGTGCGACTTCTACGCCTGCGGTACGCGGATGAGCAGCTGGGGCATCGACCTGCCCGCACTGGAATCGTGGCGGCTCGGCGCCGCCGAGGCGTACCTGGCCCTCGGTGAAGCACTCCTGGCCCGCCAACTCGTCGACGACCAGATGACGTTGCCCGCGCCCGCCGACGGCCGCACCTGGGGCATGACGCTGCGCCTGCGGGCGGCCACTTCTCCCGCTCCCGGCCGGGCCGAGCTGCTCGACGAGGCCGTGGCGGTGCTCGGCGGCGCCGGTGACGCCTTCGAGCTGGCCCGGGCCGTGGCCGAGCAGAGTGCGGCCGCACGGGCGGGGGGCGAGACGGAACGCGCGCGGCTGCTCGCCCGCAAGGCCCAGCTCCTGGCCCGGCGCTGGGGCAGCGTGCCCCCGCCCGCGACCACCCCGGCGGCACCGCAACGCCCCGGCCACCCCGAACCGGACGCCGAGCCCGACGCCGAACTGACCGGAGCGGAACGCCGCGTGGCGGAGCTGGCCGCCGACGGGTTCACCAACCGGGAGATCTCCCGGCAGCTGTACGTCACGGTCAGCACCGTCGAACAGCACCTGACCAGGATCTACCGGAAGCTCGACGTCAAGCGGCTGGATCTGCAGGCGGTACTGGGATGACCGACGGGTCACCCGTCTTCTTCCGTGCCCGGTACGCGGCGGCCTTGATCTTGTTGCCGCAGGACTCCATGCCGCACCACTGGCGCCGCATGCCGCGGGAGCGGTCGATGTAGACCCGTGTGCACTCGGGGTTGCCGCACTCCTTGAGCAACGGGACGTCCGGGCCGCCGAGCAGTTCGACGGCCTGGCGGGCCACGGTCGCCAGGGCCTGTTCGGGGGTCGCCTCGTTGTGCCGCCCGGCCAGGGAGAGCTGAGGCGTCACGGGGGTCCGGCGGGCGGCGGCGTTGAGCACGGCGAGCGCCTCGGGGTCGAAGCCCTCGCCGAGGCG
This sequence comes from Streptomyces sp. NPDC042371, assembly GCF_056437465.1. Classification (NCBI taxonomy): domain Bacteria; kingdom Bacillati; phylum Actinomycetota; class Actinomycetes; order Kitasatosporales; family Streptomycetaceae; genus Streptomyces; species Streptomyces sp. NPDC042371. The sequence continues at coordinate 572,208 of NZ_JBWKAP010000004.1, forward strand.
GCGGTCGGTGAGGAGCCGGTACACCGCCTCGCGTACGGCCGTCGCCGCCCGGACGTCACTCTCCTCGCCGGGCGTGATCGCGTCCACGAGCCCGGACTCCAGGTACCAGGCATTGAGCCGGTCCGGCGTCACGAACATCTCGAACCGGGCGGAGCGCCGCGCGCGGAGCGTGGCCGCGAAGTCGAGGGCCGGGTGTCCGCAGACGAAGACGTGGTCGAGATTCACGTCACCATCCTGACAGGTGACCACCGCGAGCCGCAACGAAGGTCACCGCCGCGCCGCTACGCCCTCAACCGGAGCGCGCGGCCCTGCCACCGTTGCCGGAGCCAGCGGTCGTGGCTGGCGAGGACGATCGCCCCGGGGCCGGAGCCCATGGCTTCCTCCAGTTCGTCGCAGAGGCGTGGGGAGAGGTGGTTGGTGGGCTCGTCGAGCAGCAGCAGTTGGGGCGGACGGGCCACGAGCAGGGCCAGGGCGAACCGTCGCCGCTGCCCGACGGACAGGGTGCCGAGGGGTTTGTCCAGGTCGGTCGGGTGTACGAGGCCGAGTGAGACCAGCGGGACCGCCTCGGCCCGCTCCGGACCCAGTGCCCGCGCGTAGGTGTCGTGGGCCGTACGGTCGGGCCGGTCGAACACGGTGTCCTGGGTGAGCAGCCCCACCGTCAGATGGCGCCGTCGGCGTACCTCGCCCTCGGCGGCGAGGCGCCCGGCGAGCACGGCGAGCAACGTCGACTTGCCCGCCCCGTTCGCGCCCGTGACCAGCAGTCGCTCGGTCGCCGCCACATCCAGGACGTCCAGCGCGAGCCGACCGGGCACCCGTACGTCGCGCAGCGCGACCAGCGGCTGCGAGTCCTCCTCCGGCCGAGCGGCGGCCAGCGCCCCCGCAGCGAACCGCAGAGGGCGCGGCGGCGCGGCCACCTGGGCGCGCTCCAGCTCGTCCAGGCGTCGCGCGGCATTGCGCACGCGGCGGGAGATCTGGCTCTGCACCCGGCCCGCCCGGTGGCCGTAGCCCATCTTCTCGTTGTCGCGCGGTCCCCGGTCAGGGGCCACCCGGTGCGCGGTGACACCCGCCGCGTGCCGCAACTGCGCCAGCTCCGCCTGCTCTTCGGCGTAACGCTGTTCCCAGCGCTCCCGCTCGGCGCGCTTCGCGCTCACGTACGCGGTGTAGTTGCCGCCGTACCGGACCGGGCCGTCGACCGCCGGGTCGAGGTCGATCAGGTCGGTGCAGACGGCGTCGAGGAAGGCGCGGTCGTGGCTGGCGGCCACCACGGTGCCCGGCAGGTCGCGCAGCTGCTCCTCCAGGAAGGCGGCGGCGCCGTCGTCGAGGTGGTTGGTCGGCTCGTCGAGGAGCAGTGCCGTCGGCCGCCGGACGAGCAGCGCGGCCAGCGCGAGGCGGCCGCGCTGCCCGCCGGACAGTGAACCGAGCGTGCGGTCGTGCGCGAGCGCGCCCAGGCCGAGTCCCTTCAGGACCAGGGCGGCTCGGCGGTCGGCGTCCCATGAGTCGCGGTCCTGGGCCTGTTCGAGACGCCGGGCGTAGGCGTCGAGGAGTTCCTGATGGCCGGGGGTGTCCTCGGGGGCTTCGGCGATCTCCTCGCTCAGCCGCTGGAGCTCCGCCAGGTCCTCGCGGGCTTCGCGCAGCGCCTCGTCGAGGACCGCGGCGATGGTCGATCCGGTGTCGAAGGGCATCTCCTGGTGCAGGAAGCCGAGGTCGGCGGGGCGTGAGACGCTGCCGCTCTCGGGCTCGTCCGCGCCCGCGAGGACCCGCAGCAGCGTGGACTTGCCGACGCCGTTCTCGCCGATCAGGCCGATGCGGTGGCCGGGGGAGGCGGTCAGGGAGACGCCGTCGATGACGCGACGCCCGCCGAGGTTGCGCACGATCTCATGGGCGAGCAGGGCAGGTTGGGGCCGGGTCCGGGGCTGGGCCTGGGTACGGGAATGGGGCATGGGGAGCCGTTTCCTGTGGTGTCGGTGGTCGGTGGTCGGCCCGCCGGGCGTGGCGCCTCGGCGCGGGCCAGGTCACTCACCGACGGCTCACACCGCGGGCGCCCCGGTCTCCCTGAGGGTGCCGTCGGCAAGGCGCAGCCAGCGGTTCACCCCGATCTCGGTGAGGAAGCGCTCGTCGTGGCTGATCACGACGAAGGCGCCCTGGTACGAGTCGAGTGCGCTCTCCAGCTGACCCGCGCTGACCAGGTCGAGGTTGTTGGTCGGCTCGTCGAGCAGCAGCAGTTGCGGGGCTGGTTCGGCGCAGAGCACGCAGGCGAGCGTGGCGCGCAGCCGTTCGCCGCCGGAGAGCACGCCGACGGGCAGGTGGGCTCGCGGGCCACGGAAGAGGAAGCGGGCGAGCAGGTTCATCCGCTCGGCCTCGGGCCGCTCAGGGGCGGACGCGGCGAAGTTCTCCGCCACGGTGCGGTCCGGATCCAGCAGGTCGAGGCGCTGTGAGAGGTACGCGATCCGGCCGTCGTTGCGCTTGATCTCGCCGTCGTCCGGCGCGAGGTCGCCGGTGATCAGGCGCAACAGGGTGGTCTTTCCGGCGCCGTTGGGCCCGGTCAGCGCGATGCGTTCGGGTCCGCGGACGGCCAGGTCGACGCCGCCGTCGGCGAACACGGCCCGGCCCGCGTGCCGGACCTGCATGCCCTCGCCGAGGAAGAGGTTGCGCCCGGCCGGTACCTGGGTGTCGGGCAGTTCGAGGGTGATGCGCTGTTCGTCGCGGAGCGCGCGTCCGGCCTCGTCGAGCCTGGCCTTGGCCTCGCTGACCCGGGTCGCGTGCATCTGGCCCGCCCGGCCCGCGGACTCCTGCGCGCCGCGCTTCATGTTGCCCGCGAAGATGCGGGGCAGACCGGCGCTCTTGAGGTTGCGGGCGGCGTTGCTCTGGCGGCGGTCGGCCCGCTCGCGGGCCTGCTGCAGCTCGCGCTTCTCGCGCTTCAGCTCCTGCTCGGCGTTGCGGATGTTCTTCTCGGCGACCTCCTGTTCGGCGCGCACGGCTTCCTCGTACGCGCCGAAGTTGCCGCCGTAGAAGCGCAGTTCGTCCCCGCTCAGCTCGGCGATGCGCTCCATGCGGTCGAGCAGCGGGCGGTCGTGGCTGACCAGCAGCAGACAGCCGGTGAAGTTCTCCAGGACGGCGTAGAGCTTGTGCCGGGCCGCCAGGTCGAGGTTGTTGGTCGGCTCGTCGAGGAGCAGTACGTCGGGGCGCTTGAGGAGCTGGGCGGCGAGGCCGAGGGAGATGATCTGGCCGCCGCTGAGCGTGCTCAGGCGACGGTCGAGGTCCAGGTCGGCCAGGCCGAGGCGGTCGAGCTGGGCGCGGGTGCGCTCCTCGATGTCCCAGTCGTCGCCGATGGTGGTGAAGTGGGCCTCGCTCACGTCACCCGACTCGACGGCGTTGAGGGCCTGGATGACGGGGGCGACGCCGAGCACCTCGGCGACCGTGAGGGTGCCGGTCAGGGGGAGGCTCTGCGGGAGGTGGCCGAGCGTGCCGCCGACCGACACCGAGCCGGTGGCGGGCTTGAGCTCACCGGCGATCAGCTTGAGCAGGGTGCTCTTGCCGGAGCCGTTCGGGGCGACCAGGCCGGTGCGGCCGGTGGCCAGGGTGAAGGAGAGGTCACTGAAGACCGGGGTGTCGTCGGGCCAGGCGAAGGAGAGGTTCGAGCAGGTGATGGCGGCGTCGAAGGACATGGAGGAAACCTCGAGGTGTCGAGGGCAGTACAGAGCTCTGCCCTGGGCAGGGTGGCAAGGGGGAACGACGAAGAGGGCCACGCCGACAGCGCACTCATGGTGCCGGCCGCTGGCCTGTCACATCCGGATCTCATCCGGAGATGTCGTCTTCACCCACCACGTCTGCGACTCCTCGCTCGAGTTGGTCCAAGTCAATTCGGAGCGTAGCAGGTGTCGGTTCCTGCTTCGCGTGATTATGCGCAGGCTACTCGCCTTCGATGCCCGTCACCGGTTAGAGTGGTGACGAACCGCCTGACGGTCGGCCTGACGACTCGCACAGCGAAGTGGAGATTCCCATGGACAAGGAACTCGTCGGCACAAGTACCGCGGCCGCTGCCGCGGCACGTCACGAGCGCTACGGCCACCTCCCCGAGCGCATCCGCTTCGAAGACATGACCGAGGCGGCGGCGACCGGTCGGAGCGGCACGGAGCCCGGCGCCTACCACCCCGAGGGCTCGTGGAAGTACTACTCGTGCCTGGCGCTCGACATGGGGCTGTAGCCCCGGCGGCCGAACGCCGCTGTCAGTCCGGCCACTCCCACTCCATCCCGTAGACGCCCGGCTTGCAGTGCGTGGGCAGCAGGTGGGTCGTGTGAAAGGCGTCGACAGCGGTGCGGCGACGGTGCCGGGGTTCGGCGCCGATCTGCTCGCGCTGATAGCTCCAGCAGCCGGTCGGGAGCGCCCGGGGGTGGAAGCGGACCTGCAGCAGGTAGGTCCGCAGCGCCGTGGTGACGCGGCGCTCGTGCTGGTGGGAGACGTCCGAGGCGGCCCTGAGGGTGTAGGTGACCACCGCGGTCTCGGTTCTGGCCAGTTGCCGCCCGAGGGGAATGTCGGCCGCCACACAGCCGAGCTCCGGCAGGAACCGGCTGCGCGGCGGCGGCCCGAACGGGACGGCGAGGTCGACCGTCCCCGCCTTCGGGGAGTCGAGGAAGTGGACGACGGTCAGATGCTGGACGGCGTCGCGGACGGCCTGCACCACGGTGGTGATCGACGTCTCGTGAATGGAGCGGTGCTCGTCCAGGCTCACCGTCTCCTGGACGGTCAGCGGTCGCAGCCCCTCGTTGAACTGCGGGAACGCGTCACCGAGGGCCTGTTCCACGTCCGAGTTCTCGCCGTAGACCGTGCGGGCGACGGTCGGGTCGAGCGGTGGGGGACCGCCGCGCGGCCGGTGCGGGCCGAGGAGTGAGCGCAGGGTGCCGGTGGGGAGGTTGAGCAGCGGCTCCAGCGCGTCGACGGCGCGCAGGGACTGGGCGCGCTCCGGCTGGCTGCGTCCGCGCTGCCAGTGGCTGAGCGTGGCGAGGCTGACGGTGATCTGCTGGGCCCTGAGGTGGTCGCGTATGCGCTCCAGCGGCAGCCCACGTTGTTGGAGGGCCTGACGGAACACGGTCGCGAAGGTCGTATCGGGCCCTTCGGCGTGGGGGATGTTCGGCATGGCGTCTTTCGGCGGGCGGGAGGCACCATCGGCTCTTGGGTCCTCGATCCCTCGCTCCGATGAACGCGGCTCAACGGTGGTTTCAGGCCACACAGGCGACCAGGGGCCGCCCACCTTAGCCGGTGGGCGGCCCCTGGTCTTCCCCCGAAGGCCGGTCAGTTGGTGTTGAGGGTCAGCCCGTAGTAAGAGAGGGCGTCGTCGAGCGGCTGGAAGTAGGAGGAGCCGCGCGAGTTCACACCCCCGGTGCACTGCTGGTTCACCGGGCCGCCGGAGGTCATGCCCTGGGCCTGGTTGCCGGAGATGTACGCGCCGCCGCTGTCGCCGCCCTCGGTGCAGACGGTGGAGGTGGCGAGACCCGTGACGACCGTGTCGGGGCCGCCGTTCTGGTCGACGTAGGTGACGGAGACGTTGTACGAACCGACCTTGCCGCACGTCCAGCCGGTGGTCGCGCCGGACTTGCAGAGCGCGGCACCGGACGAGGCGCGGCTGCTGCCGTTCACGGCCACGTTGCCCGCCTGGCCCCAGGTGCCGACCTTGGTCGTGATCGAGTGACCGGAGCCGATGGCGGCGACGCCCATGTCGACGCTGTTGGTGCCGACCGCGAAGCGGGTGTGGGTGCCCTTGGCGAACGCGGTGCCGTTGTAGCGCAGGGTGGGCAGACCGGCGACGCAGTGGCCCGCGCTGACGAGGTACTGCTTGCCGGACCGGTCGTGGGCGCCGTAGCCGACGGAGCACCAGCCGTTGGTGTCGTTGATCGTCATCTTGCTGCCGGGGGAGATCGCGGCCTGCGGCACGCGCTTCTCCTGGTCCCGCACGATCTTGACGGCGGAGCCGTACGTCGCTGCCTTGGCGAGGAACGCCTTGGCGGCCGCCCCGCGGTCGCTGTTGACCTTGACGGTGACCTGGTCCGAGGCCAGGTCCACGGACCAGTCGACGACACCGGCGGGGGCGCGCCGGTCGGCCGCGGCGTCGAGCCGCGCCTTGATGCCGTCGAGCTTGTCCTGGCCGCGGGCGGGCACGCGGGCGTCGAGTCCGGCCTTCTCGATGGCGGTGACATCGGCGCTGTCGTCGGCGTTGACGGTCAGCTTGCCGGAGGCGTCGAAGAACGCCCCGTCCTCGGATATCCCGCTTTTCCTCAGCTCGGTGAGCCGGGCCTGCTGGGCGGCCTGCCGGTCGAGCCGGTCGGCCGCGGCCTTCTCACTCACACCGAGCGACGCGGCGAGCGCCCGCACCATCTCGGGCTGGTAGCGCGCGACGGGTGCGGAGTCCGTCGCCGGTGCTTGTGCCTGCGCCGTGGCCTGGGTTCCCACGACCACTGCTGTCGAGAGCAGAGCGGCCACGGCGGCGAATCTGTATCTACGAGAATGCGACACACTGATTCCTTCCGAATGGCAGGCAGGAACTCTCCGGTAATACGGAAAAATGGGGGGTGGGTTCCTGCCTGGCAGCGAGCGTGGGGCTCGCTGCGGCATGAACTCTGGCCCAGTGCTCAGCCCTTCAACAAGGTCTGTGACAAGGGCAGCTTTTAACAGAACATCAAGGGAACTGTAAAAACGGCGCACTTCCGCATTGGCTATTAGGGGTGGGAATGACCGACGGCCCTCAGGGGCCGTACAGCGGGGCGGCGACGCGTCAGGAGCGTACGGCCGCGGGCGTGATCTTGGCCGGATCCAGGTCCACCACGGCCAGCTCCTCCGGGCTCAGCGGGGGAGCCGTCAGCTCCGGAAGACGCTCGTCGGCGCGCATCGCCATCAGGAAGCGGTTGGAGCCCAGTTCGGTCTGCGGCGCGTTCAGGCTCATGACGTCCGTGACGATCTCGGACGCCTTGGGCGAGCGGATCGAGGCGGCCGTGATGGCCTCCGCGAACCGCAGCCGCTGCTCCGTGTCGACGCCGATGAGCCGCGGATCCGTCGCGGAAACACGGCAGTTGACGTAGTCGATGTCCTTGGTCGCGGCCAGGATCCACGGGTCGTCGACGGCCGCGCCGATCGCCTTCTGGAGGAGCAGCGCGGACCCCGCGCCGCCCTGCGGATTCCGCCGGAACTCGCGGTCGATCGTGTCGGCACAGCGCGCGGCCGAACTCATCCCGTGCCCGTAGATCGGGTTGAACGCGGTCAGTGAGTCCCCGATGACGAGCAACCCGTCCGGCCATGCGTCGAGCCGCTCCGGATACAGGCGGCGGTTCGCGCCGGAACGGGAGCCGAAGACCGGGGTGAGCGGCTCCGCGTCGCGCAGGAGCTCGGCCAGGATCGGATGGTTCAGGTTCTCCGCGAAGGGGAGGAACTCCTCCTCGCTGCTGGGCAGTTGCGCGCCCCTCGTGCAGGAGAGAGTCGCCAGCCAGCGGCCGCCCTCGATGGGGTAGACCACACCGAACCGGCCGGGCTCGCGCACCCGGTCGTCGGCGGCGATGTTGACGGCGGGGAAGTGGGTCGTCGCGCCGGGCGGGGCCGTGAAGAGGCGGGTGGCGTAGGCGACGCCCGCGTCCACCACGTCCTCTTCGAGGGCGGGCACGCCCAGCTCGGAGAGCCACTGCTTGAGGCGCGAGCCCCGGCCGGTGGCGTCGATCACCAGGTCCGCTTCGAGGGGTTCCTGCGCCCCGCTGTCCACATCGCGCACGACGACACCGGTGACCCGGCTCCCGCTGCCCGAGAGCTCGACGGCCTCGGTGCGCTGCCGGACGGTGATGTTCGCGGGTGCCAGGGCCTGTTGACGTACCGTCAGGTCGAGCAGCGGGCGGCTGGCGACCAGCGCGAACTGGGTGGCGGGGAAGCGGTGCTGCCACCCCTGCCCGGTCAGGGTCACCAGGTCCTCGGGGAAGCCGAGACGGCGGGCGCCGGCCGCCAGGAGACGGTCGGTGGTGCCGGGCAGCATCTCCTCGATGAGGCGGGCGCCGTTGGACCACAGCAGGTGGGCGTGGCGGCCCTGCGGGACCCCCTTGCGGTGCCGGGGCTCCTCGGGCAGGGCATCGCGCTCCACGACGGTGACGGCGTCGACGTGGCGGGCCAGAACGTGGGCCGCGAGGGTGCCTGCCATGCTGGCACCCAGTACGACGGCGTGGGCGGGTCGGGTGGTGGTCACGCGCGGATCCCTTCGGGGTGGGTGGTGTCGGCGGCGGGCCCGTCCATGGTCACGTCGGTGACTCCCCAGAACGCCTGGACCCGGCGGCCGAGCCCGTTCTCGTCGAGTTCGACGATGCCGACGATGCGGAAGGTCATCGGCCGCGGCCGCTGCACGGTGACCGTCGTCGGCGTCACCACGAAGCGGTCGTCCATCGACGTCATCGGCGGCTCGGGCACCTCGTGCGTACCGCAGGAGACGGCCAGTTCGAGGTGCCTGCGGAGATCGTCCTTGCCCACCATCGGCGGCCGTCCCACCGGGTCCTCGAAGACGATGTCGTCCGTGAACAGGTCGAGGACGCCCTCGATGTCACCGGCGTTGATCCGCTGGGCGTAGTCGACGGCCATCTGCTTGCGCGCGGCCTCGTCGGGCATGGCACCTCCAGGAAGGGTGGGCAGACCTGTGGAAAGTCATCGCGGGCCTGCGGTTCAGCCGAGGACCGTGAGATCGGATGTGCCCCAGTACGACTTCAGGTGCCGGACGAGGCCGGACGCGTCCATACGGATCACGAGCATCGCCGTACGCCGAATGCGCGCCGTCTCCGGGGCGTCGGGGGCCTTGAGCCAGCCCCGTTCGGCGTACTGCGGCCCCAGGGGCAGGTAGTCCATGACGGAGGTGATCCGGATCAGCGCGTGCGCGGCGTCCTGACCGGCGACGGGCTCGGCCGCCTCCTCGCGCAGATGCGCGGAGAGGAGCAACTCATAGTGGGCGCGCAGCGCGTCGTGCCCGGTCAGGGGCGGCAGGCCGACCGGGTCCTCGACCACGGCGTCGGGCGCGTACAGCTCGACGACGGCGTCCAGGTCCCCGGCGTTGATCCGCCGACTGTGCTCCAGGGCGCGCTTCTTGCGGGCGAACTCGTTCATCGCTGTCCCTCCACTGCCTGTCCGTTGCCCTGTCCGTTGCCGCTGTCCCTGCCGAGGTCCCGGTCGATGAACGCGAAGATCTCGTCGGCCGATGCGTCCTGGATGCGGGCGGCCACCGCGGCCACCGCGACCTCGGCGGCTGTCTCCCGCGGCACGTCGAGCCGGGCCAGCGTGGCCCGCAGCCGCCCGGCCAGCTCGGTCCGTGCCGTGCCGTCCTGCGAGGAGACCGCGAGGAGCGAGTTCTCCAGCCGCTCGAACTCCGCGAGGACGTCGGCGAGCGGATCCGCCGCGCGCGGCGCGAGCTCCTGGCCCAGATGCGCGGCCAGCTCCGCCGGGTTCGGGTGGTCGAAGACGAACGTGGCGGGCAGCTTCAGCCCGGTCGCGGTCGAGAGCCTGTTGCGCAGTTCCACCGCGGTCAGCGAGTCGAACCCGAGCTCCCGCAGCCCCTGCGTCGCATTGACGGGCGTGGCCGCGTCGTATCCCAGGACGGCCGCGATGTGCGTGCACACCAGGTCGAGCAGCGCCTCCTCCCGCTCGGCGTCGGACATCGCGCCGAGCGCCTTGAGGAGCGCGGCCGCGCCCGCCGAGACGGATCCGCCGCCGCTCCTGCTCCCGGCGCCGCGCACCAGGTCCTGCAGCAGCGCCGGTGCGGGGCGGCTCTCGGCCTGCCTGCGCATCCGGGCCAGGTCCAGGCGGACCGGCGCGTACAGCGGCAGACCGCCCGCCCAGGCCGTGTCGAGGAGGGCGAGGCCCTCGTCGGCGCCGAGCCCGACCACACCGGCCCGGGCGTGGCGTGCCCGGTCGGCGTCGGTGAGCCGCCCCGACATCCCGTTCTCCAGGTCCCAGTAGCCCCACGCCAGGGAGGTCGCCGCCGCCCCGCCGTCCTGCCGGTGCCGGGCCAGCGCGTCCAGGAAGGCGTTGGCGGCCGTGTAGCTGCCCTGGCCGGGGCCGCCGAGGAGCCCGGCGACCGAGGAGTACAGGACGAACGCGGACAGGTCAGCGTCCCGCGTCAGTTCGTGCAGGTTCCACGCGGTGTCCGCCTTCACGCGCATTACCTCCTCGACCTGCTCGGCCGTGAGGTTCTGCACCACCGCGTCGCTGACGGTGCCCGCGCAGTGGAAGACGGCGGTCAGCGGGTGCTCCGGCGCCACCGACTCCAGGAGGGCGGCCGCGGCCTCCCGGTCACCGAGGTCGCAGGTGGTGAAGGTGACCCGCGCGCCGAGCGCGGAGAGGTCCGCCGCCAGCTCCAGCGCGCCCGGCGCGTCGGCGCCGCGCCTGCTGGACAGGAGCAGATGCCTGGCTCCGTGGCGGCCCACCAAGTGGCGGGCGGCCAGGGCGCCGAGTGCCCCGGTGCCGCCGGTGACGAGGACGGTGCCTTCGGGGTCGAAGGCGACGGGCAGGGTGTACACGGTCGTGCCCGCCGAGGGCGGGGCGGCCTCCGCGGCGGGGGCCTGCCGGACGTCCCACGCGGTGACGTCGAGAGGCACGAGGCCGCCGCCACTCGACCCTGCCGACTCCGAGGAGAGGGCGACGGAGCCGGAGACGGATACGGCGACGGCGTCGGCGACCGGCAGGTCCGCCGGATCCGCCGAATCCGCCAGCTCGGCGAGGATCTCCCGTACGCGCCCGGGCTCGGGCGGCGCGACCGCCTGCCCGCCGTCCGGGGCGCCCGCCCGGTCGACCACCAGCCTCCCGTCACGACCGATGGTGACGTCGGCCGCCCCGTCCACGACCTCCGCACGCCAGCGCCGCGCAAGGCGCGTCACCGCCCGCCCGACGGGGCCGGTCCCCTCCGCGACGAACAGGGTTTCCCCGCCGCGCGGCACGACGACATCCGCCAGTACGTGGTACGCGGCCACATAGGCGCCCAAGGATCCGGCCGCCTGCGCCCAACTCCACCCGGCCGGAACGGTCGTGAGCAACGCGGCATCGGTGACGCCCACCGGCCCCACCGCGGCGAACAAGCCCATCACCCGGTCGCCGACCGCTACGGGACCGGCCTCGCCGCCGACCTCTGTCACGACACCTGCACCTACGACCTGGCCCGCCGCGAGCGGCCCCGGGTCCGGCGCGGCCGCCCGCACCGCGACCCGCACCTCGTGCGGCTTCAGGACCCGCCGGGCCTCGGGCGCGTCGACCAGGGCCAACTGCCGTCCGGGCCCGGGCACTTCATGCCCGGAGAGACGCCACGTAGGCGCCCCGACCGGCGGCGCGAGTCGGGCGGAGGCGTCATCACGTACGAGCCGCGGCACGAACACCCGCCCGTCCCGCAGCGCCAACTCCGGCTCCCCGGAGCCAAGTACGCCCGGCAGCGCCGTGAGGGAAGCCTCCACCGCCTCCACCGCATCCAGGTCGAGCAGCGTGAGGCGCCCCGGATTCTCGGCCTGCGCACTGCGCACCAGACCCCACAGCGACGCGCCCGGCAGATCACCGACGGTCTCACCCGGCCGCGCCGCGGCCGCGCCCCGGGTGACGACGACGAGGCGGCTCGCCGCGAACGCGGGATCGTCGACCCACTCCTTGAGCAGCGACAGCAGGGTCACGGCGGCCAGCCGCGCATACCCGGCCGCATCTGTGTTCGCATCACCTGCACCACTCACGCCAGGTGTGCCACCCGCACCGGGCGTGGCGCACACGGCGAGCACGACATCGGGTGTCTCGTCCCCACCCGCCACACCGTCCCGCAGCGCGGCGAACGTGTCCCGCACAGGAGCCCCGGACAACGCGTCGGCGAGCGCCGCACCCAGCGGTTCCCCGGCGGGCGCGACGACAGCGGCACGCACGGCGCCGCCGCCACCCGCATCGGCCCGCGCGGCCGCCTCCGTCCACACGAGCCGGAACAGCGCGTCCCGGTCCGCCGCACGGGCACCCGCGATCTGATGGGCGGCCACCGGCCGCACCGTGAGCGACTCCAGCGTCAGGACCGGCGTTCCACCGTCGTCCACGGCGGTCAGGGCCAGCTGGTCCGGCGCGGTACGTGCGATACGTACCCGCAGCTTGTCCGCGCCCGGCGCATGCACCCGCAGCCCGCTCCACGAGAACGGCAGCAGCACCTGGTCGGTGTCGGCGGACGAGGTGACCGCGTCCAGGATCAGCGCGTGCAGCGTCGCGTCGAGCAGCACCGGATGGACCTGATAGCGGTCGGCCCCGCCGCTCTCCGCCTCGGGCAGCGCCACCTCGGCGTAGAGGTCGTCGCCGAGCCGCCAGGCGGTCACGAGCCCCTGCGATCCGGGCCCGAAGTCATAGCCGTACGAGGCGAGTTCACCATAAGGATCCTGCCCGCCGACGGGTGTGGCACCGGGCGGCGGCCAGGCCCCGCCCAGCGAGACGTCCCCGTCGACCGGCCCCGCGGGAGCGACCACACCGGCGGCGTGCCGGGTCCACACGGCCTCCTCGCCCTCACTCGTGGGCCGCGAGTGGACGGACACAGGCCGCCGCCCGTCCTCGCCCACGGAGCCGACCGCCACCTGGAGGTCCACCGCGCCCGCGCCCTCGTCCCCGAAGGCGAGCGGCGTGTGCAGCGTCAGCTCCGCCAGCTCCTCGCAGCCCGCGCGCACCGCGGCCTGCAGCGCGAGCTCCACGAAGGCGGAACCGGGCAGCAGCACGGTGTCCATGACCCGGTGCTCGGCCAGCCACGTCTGGTCCCGCGGCGAGATGCGCCCGGTCAGCAGATGACTGCTGCCGTCCGCGAGCTCCACGGCGGCCCCGAGCAGCGGATGCCCCGCAGAGGCGAGCCCGAGCCCCGCCGGATCCCCGGCGAGCCCCCGCCGCCCCTCCAGCCAGAACCGCTCCCGCTGGAAGGCGTACGTCGGAAGATCCACCACCCGCGGCAACGGAACCGCCGGGAACCATCCCGTCCAGTCGATGTCGGCGCCTGCGGTGAAGGCCTGGGCGGCTGCGCGGGTGAGTTGGGTGGTGTCGCCGTGGTCGCGGCGGAGGGTGGGGATCACCGTGGCGGGCATGTCGGCCTGCTCGATGGTTTCTTCCATGCCGAGGTTGAGGACGGGGTGGGGGCTGGCTTCGATGAAGAGGCGGTAGCCGTCGGCCAGCAACGTCTTGATGGTGTCGGCGAAGCGGACGGGCTGGCGGAGGTTGGTGACCCAGTAGCCGGTGTCGAGCGCCGTGGTGTCGTTGAGGCGTTCGGCGGTGACGGTGGAGTAGAAGGCCACGTCGGTCGGCGCAGGCTGGATGTCGGCCAGGCGTTCGGTGAGCAGGTCGTGGAGTTGGTCGATCTGGGGGTTGTGGGAGGCGTAGCCGACGTCGATGACGCGGGCCCGGAGGCCGCGCTCCTCTGCGTCGGCGACGACGGCAGCGACTTCCTCCGGTGAACCCGAAATGACAGTCGAAGAAGGTCCGTTGACGGCGGCGATGCTGACACCGGGCCGGTGGTCCCCGATGAGCTCGGCGGCCTGTTCGGCGCTGGTGCCCAGGGAGGCCATGTCGCCGTGCCCCTGCAGCTGGCGGAGGGCGTCGCTGCGTACCGCCACGATCCGCGCCGCATCCTCCAGGGAGAGCGCGCCCGCGACACAGGCGGCGGCCATCTCGCCCTGTGAGTGTCCGATCACGGCGGCCGGGACGATCCCCTGATCGGCCCACACCGCGGCCAGCGACACCATCACGGCCCACAGCACGGGCTGCACGACCTCGACCCGCGCCAGTTCGCTGCCGTCCCCGCGCAACACCTCACGCAACGACCAGTCCACATGCGCTGACAGCGCCTGCTCGCACTCGTCGATACGGGCCGCGAACACGGGTGACTCATCCAGCAGTTGGGCCCCCATACCCACCCACTGCGACCCCTGCCCTGGGAAGACCAACACCGGCCCCGCCCCAGAGGCGCCCTGTACAGCGCCTTCCACGACGTCCTGTGACGGCTCGCCCGCCGCCAGGGAACGTAGTCCGGTGAGGAGCGCGTCGCGGTCCCGGCCCACCACCACCGCCCGGTTCTCGAACACCGAGCGGCTCTTGACCAGGGACCAGCCCACGTCCAGGGGCGACACCAGCTGGGGGTCGGCCGTCGCGCGCTCGGCCAGTAGAGCGGCCTGGGCCCGCAGCGCCTCCTCGCCGCGCGCCGAGACCACCCACGGCACCACTCCGGCGGGAGCGTCGGCCGCGTCCGACGGGGAAGGCGCGGGCTCCGGCGCTTCCGGGGCCTGCTCCAGGATGAGGTGTGCGTTCGTGCCCGAGATGCCGAACGCGGACACCCCGGCGCGGCGCGGGCGTTCGCCGCGCGGCCAGGCGACCGGCTCGGACAGGAGCTGGACTCCGCTGCCGTCCCATTCGACGTGCGGCGTGGGCGCGTCGATGTGCAGCGAGGCGGGCAGCTGCTCGTTCCGCAGCGCCATCACCATCTTGATCACACCGGCGACACCGGCCGACGCCTGCGCGTGCCCGATGTTCGACTTGATCGAGCCGAGCCACAGCGGCCGGTCCTCGGGCCGCTCCTTGCCGTACGTGGCCACGAGCGCACTCGCCTCGATGGGGTCGCCCAGCATGGTGCCCGTGCCGTGCGCCTCCACCGCGTCGACGTCGTCGGCGGAGAGGCGCGCGTTGGCGAGGGCCTGCCGGATGACGCGCTGCTGCGCCTGCCCGTTGGGTGCCGTGAGCCCGTTGCTCGTACCGTCCTGGTTGATGGCTGAACCGCGGATCACCGCAAGGACGTTGTGGCCGTTGCGCCGGGCCTCCGAGAGGCGTTCGAGGACGACGAGGCCGACCCCTTCGGCCCATCCCGTGCCGTCGGCGGCGGACGCGAACGGCTTGCACCGCCCGTTCTTGGCGAGCCCGCGTTGCAGGGAGAACTCCACGAAGGAGCCCGGCGTGGCCATCACCGTCGCGCCGCCCGCGAGGGCGAGCGAGCACTCGCCCTGCCGCAGCGCGTGCGCCGCCTGGTGGATCGCCACCAGCGACGACGAGCACCCGGTGTCGATGGTCATCGCGGGGCCTTCGAGGCCGAGTACGTACGACACCCGGCCGGAGGCGACACAGCCGAGGTTGCCGGTGCCGATGTAGCCCTCCACCTCGGTGGGCCGTTCACCGACGAGCGCCAGGTAGTCGTAGATGGTCAGGCCCGTGTACACCCCGGCGTTGCTGCCCTTCAGGGCCTCGCGGTCGAGCCCGGCGCGTTCGATCGCCTCCCAGGCGGTCTCCAGGAGGAGTCGCTGCTGGGGGTCCATCGCGACGGCCTCGCGGGGGCTGATGCCGAAGAAGGCGGCGTCGAAGTCGCCCGCGTCGTAGAGGAAGCCGCCCTCGCGCACGTAGCTGGTGCCGCGGCTCTCCGGGTCCGGGTTGTACAGCGCCTCAAGGTCCCAGCCCCGGTCGTCGGGGAAGCCGCTCATGGCGTCCCTGCGGTCCGTGACCAGGTCCCACAGCTCCTCGGCGGAGCGGACGTCACCCGGGTAGCGGCAGGCCATGCCGACGATCGCGATCGGCTCGTCGTCGGCGGCGGCAGCGGTCGTCCGCGCCGCTTCCGCGGACGCCGTGTCGCCCGACAGCTCGGCCTGGATGACGTCGGTGAGCGCGTCGGGCGTGGGGTGGTCGAAGACGACCGTGGTCGGCAGGGTCAGACCGGTGCTCTTGTTCAGCCTGTTGCGCAGCTCCACCGCGGTCAGCGAGTCGAAGCCCAGCTCCTGGAACGGCTTGGTCGCGGGCACGGCGTCGACGTCCGAGTGCCCGAGCGTGGCCGCCGCCTGCGAGCGCACGTGCTGCAGCACCAACTGCCGCTGCTGTGCCGGTTTCGCCTCGGTCAGTTCCTGCTGCAGCGACGACGCCTCCGTGGCATCCTCCTGCGCCACGGGCGCGCTCGCCCTGCGGTTCTCGGGCAGATCGGCGAGGAGCGGGCTGGGCCGTTGCGCCGTGAAGGTCGAGGTGAACTGCGCCCAGTCGAAGTTCGCCACCGTCAGCGTCGTCGCGCCCGCGTCGAGTGCCTGGTGCAACGCCTTGATGCACAGGACCGGGCTGAGCGGGTGCAGACCGAAACGGCTGAAGAACGTCAACGCCGCCTGGTCGGCGGCCATCCCCGCCTCGGCCCAGGGTCCCCAGGCGATCGAGGTGGCGGCCAGGCCCTGGGAGCGCCGGTGCTCGGCCAGCGCGTCGAGGAAGTGGTTGGCGGCGCCGTACGCGCCCTGCTGGCCGCTGCCCCACACACCGGCACCGGACGAGAACATCACGAACGCGGAGAGTTCCAACTCCCTTGTCAGCTCGTGCAGATGGAGTGCGGCCAGCGCCTTGGGGCGCAGCACCTCGTCCAGCTCGGCGCCCGTCACCTCGCCGAGGCCGATGTAGTTCGGTACGCCCGCGGCGTGCACGACGGCGGTGAGGGGGTGCTCGGCGGGGACGCCGTCGACGAGGCGGCGCACTTGCTCACGGTCGCCGACGTCGCAGGCGGTGATGGTGACGGAGGTGCCCAACTCCTCGAGCTCGGCGGCGAGTTCCTGTGCGCCGGGTGCGTCCGGGCCGCGGCGGCTGGTGAGAAGGAGGCGCGGGGCGCCCTCGCGGGCGAGCCAGCGGGCGAGGACGGCACCGATGCCGCCGGTGCCACCGGTGATGAGGGTGGTGCCCCGGGGCTCCCAGCTCAGGCCACTGTTCGGGGTCGTGGCGGGCGCGTGGGCGAGGCGGCGGGCGTGGGCTCCGGTGGGACGGATCGCGATCTGATCCTCGTCCTGAGGGGCGAGCGCCGCCGCCAGCCGGGTCAGCGACTGATGGTCGATACGAGCGGGCAGGTCGACGAGCCCGCCCCACAGCCGCGGGTACTCCAGGGCGGCGACGCGCCCGAGACCCCAGACCTGGGCCTGCACGGGGTTGGTGAGGGAGTCGGTGGCGCTGGTGGAGACCGCACCTTGCGTGAGGGTGCGTACGGAAACGTCGGCGCCGTTGTCGCCGAGGGCCTGGACGAGAGCGGTCGTCGCGGCGAGTCCGGCGGGCACGGCAGGGAACTCGGGGTGCGGCTCCTCGTCCAGGGCCAGCAGATTGACGATTCCGGCGTGCTGCTCCCCGCCCATCACCGAGAGCAACTCCTGTGCCAGTGCGGCACGTTCCACGGCGCGGGCGTCGAGTACGTGACGCCGTACTTCGCCGCCGTGCGCGGCCAGTGTCTGTGCGGTCGCCTGGACGGCGGGGTGGTCGGTGTGCGCGGCGGGCACGAGCAGCAGCCAGGTCCCGGCGAGCTCCGGCGTTGCCGCGGCGGGCAGGTGCTTCCAGGTGACGTGGTAGCGCCAGGAGTCGACCGTGGACTGCTCCCGGTGACGGCGACGCCAGGCCGAGAGGACGGGCAGCGCGGGCTCCAGCGCTCCGACGGTCTCCGCCTGCCCCTCGATCTCCAGACTGCTGGCGAGGGCGTCGATGTCCAAGTCCTCGATCGCCTGCCAGACCCGGGCCTCGACGGGATCGTGCCCGCCGCCCCCGGACGCCACCGCCGCGGGCGGCTCCACCCAGTACTGCTTGTGCTGGAAGGCGTAGGTGGGCAGGCCGACGGTACGAGGGCTGGGCTCGGCCGGGAACCAGCGCCGCCAGTCGACCTCGGCCCCCACCGCGAACGCCTGCGCGGCGGCATGCGTGAGCTGTGTGCGGCCTCCGTGGTCACGGCGCAGGGTGGGCACGGTGGTGGCCGTGACACCGGCCTGTTCGATCGTCTCCTGAATGCCGAGGTTGAGGACGGGGTGGGGGCTGGCTTCGATGAAGAGGCGGTAGCCGTCGGCCAGCAACGCGTCGATGGTGTCGGCGAAACGGACCGGCTGGCGGAGGTTGGTGACCCAGTAGCCGGTATTCAGGGCCGCCATGTCGGTGAGCCGCTCGGCCGTGACCGTCGAGTAGAACGCCACGTCGGTCTGCGCAGGCTGGATGTCGGCCAGGCGTTCGGTGAGCAGGTCGTGGAGTTGGTCGATCTGGGGGTTGTGGGAGGCGTAGCCGACGTCGATGACCCGGGCCCGGAGGCCACGCTCCTCTGCGTCGGCGACGACGGCAGCGACTTCCTCCGGTGGGCCCGAGATGACGGTCGAGGAGGGCCCGTTGACGGCCGCGACGGTCACGCCCGGCCGGTCGCCCCCGATCAGCTCGGCGGCCTGCTCGGCGCTGGTGCCCAGGGAAGCCATGTCGCCGTGGCCCTGAAGCTGCCGCAGCGCGTCACTGCGTACCGCCACGATCCGTGCCGCATCCTCCAGCGAGAGCGCCCCCGCCACACAGGCGGCAGCCATCTCACCCTGCGAGTGCCCGATCACCGCAGCCGGAGTAATCCCCTGATCCGCCCACACCGCAGCCAGCGACACCATCACGGCCCACAGCACCGGCTGCACAACCTCGACCCGCGCCAGCTCACTCCCGTCCCCGCGCAACACCTCACGCAACGACCAGTCCACGTACGCGGACAGAGCCTGCTCGCACTCGTCGATCCGGGCCGCGAACACCGGCGACTCATCCAGCAGCTGAGCCCCCATGCCCACCCACTGCGACCCCTGCCCCGGAAACACCAACACCGGCCCCGGACCCATATCGCCCGCGACCCCGGTCACCACGTCCGCGGAGGCCTCGCCCGCAGCCAGCGCCCCCAGGGAAGCGATCGACTGGGCGGAGCCCTGCCCCACGACCACGGCACGATGTTCGAGGACAGCCCGGCTCGTGGCCAGCGACCAGCCGACCTCGGTCGTCGAGGCACCCGCTTCCCCGACGCCGGACGATCCAGCGAACTCGCCCAGGCGGCCCGCCTGTTCACGCAGCGCATCGGACGTCCGCCCGGAAACCACCCAGGGCACCACCGCACCCGGCGCTGCGGGTGGGGGAGTGGAAACGTCCACCGTCGCCCCCTCCGCAGCCGCCTCTTCCCGCGGCGCCTCCTCAAGGATCAGATGCGCGTTCGTCCCCGAGATGCCGAACGCCGAGATGCCCGCCCGCCGCGTGCGCTCCGGCCGCCACTCCACGGGCTCGGAGAGCAGCCGTACGCCGCCCTGCTCCCACTGGACGTGCGGTGAGGGCGCGTCGATGTGCAGCGAGGTGGGGAGGAGGTCGTTGCGCAGGGCCATGACCATCTTGATCACACCGGCGACACCGGCGGCGGCCTGCGTGTGGCCGATGTTCGACTTGATCGAGCCGAGCCACAGCGGCCGGTCGTCGGGCCGCCCCTGCCCATAGGTGGCGAGGAGCGCACTGGCCTCGATGGGGTCGCCGAGCGTGGTGCCGGTGCCGTGGGCCTCGACCGCGTCGATGTCCTCGGCGGAGAGGCGGGCGTTGGCGAGGGCGGCGCGGATGACGCGTTCCTGGGAGGGGCCGTTGGGGGCGGCGAGGCCGTTGCTCGTACCGTCCTGGTTGACGGCCGAACCCCGCACCACCGCAAGGACTTCGTGGCCGCGGCGGCGCGCTTCGGAGAGGAGTTCGAGCGCCACCACTCCGGCGCCCTCGCCCCAGCCGGTACCGTCGGCGGCGGCCGCGAACGGCTTGCACCGGCCGTCGGGCGCGAGTCCGCGCTGCCGCGAGAACTCGGTGAACGAGCCGGGCGTCGCCATCACCGTCGAACCACCCGCCAGCGCGAGCGAGCACTCGCCCTGCCGCAGCGCCTGTGCGGCCAGGTGGATCGCCACCAGGGACGACGAGCATGCGGTGTCGACCGTCACCGCGGGGCCTTCGAGCCCCAGTGTGTAGGAGATGCGGCCCGACACCACACTGCCGAGGTTGCCGGTGCCGATGTACCCCTCGACCTCGCTGGCCGTCTGGCTGATCAGCGTCAGGTAGTCGTGGGCGCTGACTCCCGTGAAGACACCGGTGTCACTGCCCTGCAAGCCGTGCGGGTTGAGACCCGCGTGCTCGATCGCCTCCCAGGCGGTCTCCAGGAGGAGGCGCTGCTGCGGGTCCATCGCGACGGCCTCGCGCGGGCTGATGCCGAAGAAGTCGGCGTCGAAGCGGCCCGCGTCGTACAGGAAGGCGCCGTCCCGCACGTAACTGGTGCCCGGGTGCTCCGGGTCCGGGTGGTAGAGGGACTCCAGGTCCCACCCCCGGTCGTCGGGGAACCCCGAGACCGCGTCGCCCCCGTCGCGCACGAGCCGCCACAGGTCGTCGGCGGACCGGGCGCCGCCGGGAAAGCGGCAGGCCATGCCGACGATGGCGACCGGCTCGGCGGATTCCTTGTCGCGGAGCCGTTGGCGGGCCTCGCGCAGCTCCGCGGTGACCCACTTGAGGTGATCGAGAAGCTTCTCCTCGTTCGACATCTGACCCAGGCTCCTTGGCGCGACGTGACGGGGGACGTGGACGTGGACGTGGACGTGGATGGGGTGGGAGTGGGGGGGTGAGTGAGGTCGGGGGCGGGGTCCGGGTCGGGCCGGGGGAGTCGGGGATCAGGACTTCCCGAACTCGCTGGAGATGAGGTCGAAGATGTCGTCCGCGCTCGCCGTCTCCAGGTCGGCGTGGGCGGAGTCGCCGTCCTCCGGGCCGTCCTGCGCCGGGCTCCATTTGGAGACCAGTACCTGCAGACGGCCCACGATGCGCCGACGGGCCGCTTCGTCCATCCCGGCCGTGCCGTACGCCGTGTCCCACTTGTCGAGCGCCGCGAGCACGTTGCCCTCGCCGGTGGTCTCGTCGTCACCGCCGAGCTGCCCGCGCAGATGCGAGGCGAGGGACTCGGAGGTGGGATGGTCGAAGATCACGGTGGCGGGCAGCGTGAGCCCGGTCGTGCTGTTGAGCTGGTTGCGCAGCTGCACGGCGGTCAGCGAGTCGAAGCCCAGCTCCTGGAACGGCTTCGCCGCCGGGATGTCCTCCACCGTGCGGCCCAGGGTGGCGGCCGCGTGCGTCCGGACGTGCTGGACCAGGAAGCCGTGCCGCTGCGACGCGGGCGTCTTCGCGAGCTCCTCGCGGAACGCGCTGGTCTCGGCCGCGGAACCGGCCTGTTCGGCCTCCCGTTGGTTCTCCGGCAGGTCGTCGAGGAACGGGCTGGGCCGCTGCGCGGTGAACGTCGGCGTGAACTTCGCCCAGTCGAAGTTCGCCACCGTCAGCGTTGCCTCGCCCGCGCCGACCGCCTGGTGCAGTGCCTTGACGCCCAGGTCCGGGCCGATCGGAAGCAGGCCGAAGCGCTTGAAGTACGAGAGTGACTCCGGGTCCGCGGACATACCGGCCTCGGCCCAGGGTCCCCAGGCGATCGAGGTGGCGGCCAGGCCCTGGGAGCGCCGGTGCGCGGCCAGCGCGTCGAGGAAGTGGTTGGCGGCGCCGTACGCGCCCTGCTGGCCACTGCCCCACACACCGGCGCCGGACGAGAACATCACGAACGCCGTGAGATCCATGTCCCGCGTCAGCTCGTGCAGGTTCCAGGCCGCATCGGACTTCGACCCGAGCACTTCGTCCAGGCGCGCCGTCGTCAGATCGGTGATCGACGTCAGATCGGTCATGCCCGCGGCGTGGATGACGGCGGTCAGGGGGTGCTCGGGCGGCGTACGGTCGAGGAGGCCCCGGAGCTGGCGCGGATCGCTGACGTCGCAGGCGGTGATGGTGACGGAGGTGCCCAACCCCTGCAGCTCGGCGGCGAGTTCCCGTGCTCCGGGTGCGTCCGGGCCGCGGCGGCTGGTGAGGTGCAGGTGCGGGGCGCCCTCGCGGGCGAGCCAGCGGGCGAGGACGGCGCCGATGCCGCCGGTGCCACCGGTGATGAGGGTGGTGCCCCGGGGCTGCCAGGTGACGTCGGCAGCGGTGCCAGGCGCGGGGGCGTGCGTGAGGCGCCGGGTGTGGGTTCCGGTGGGGCGGATGGCGGTCTGGTCCTCTTCCTGCGGGAGGAGGGCGGTGGCGAGGCGGGCGAGGGCGTGGGGGTCGACGCGGGCCGGTAGGTCGATGAGCCCGGCCCACAGGCGGGGGTGTTCGAGGGCGGCGACGCGTCCGAGTCCCCAGACGTGGGATTGGAGGGGGTGGGCGAGCGGGTCGGTGGCGCTCGTGGAGACGGCTCCCTGCGTGACGGTGTGCAGGGGGGCGGTCGTGCCGTTGTCGGCGAGGGCCTGGATCAGGACGGTGGTCGCCGCGAGTCCCGCGGGCACGGCAGGGTGCTCGGGGTGCGGTCGCTCGTCCAGAGCCAGCAGATTGACGATTCCGGCGCACCCGGACGTGTCCACCGCGGCCAGCGTCTCGCGCCGAACCCGGCCGGTTTCGACCGGATGTAGCCGGACGGCGGACGCGCCGTGCTCACCCAGCGCCTCCGCGGTGGCTCGTACGGCGGGGTGCTCCGCCTTGTCGTCAGGCATGAACAGGAGCCATTCGCCGCCCAGTTGGGGTGCCGAGGCATCGGGGTGGTGCTTCCACGTGACGCGGTAGCGCCAGGAATCGATGGTCGACTGCTCCCGGTGCCGACGTCGCCAGCCCTGCAGTACCGGCAGCGCGGGTTCCAGCGCCCGCACGGCCTCGTCGCTGCCCTCCTCCGATGCCAGCGTCTCCGCCAGCAGCCCGAGGTCGAGCTCATCGACCGCCTGCCACAACTGCGTCTCGGCCGCGCTGTGCTCGGAGCCGAGGGTGTTTCCGGCACGGGCGGAGCGTTCGAGCCAGTAGTGCTGGTGCTGGAAGGCGTAGGTGGGGAGGTCGACGGTACGTGGGGTGGGTTCGGTCGGGAACCAGCGCCGCCAGTCGATGTCGGCGCCTGCGGTGAAGGCTTGGGCGGCGGCGCGGGTGAGCTGGGTGGTGTCGCCGTGGTCGCGGCGGAGAGTGGGGATCACGGTGGCGGTGGCGTCCGCCTGCTCGATGGTCTCCTCCATGCCGAGACTCAGCACCGGGTGCGCGCTCGCCTCGATGAACAGGCGATAGCCGTCAGCCAGCAACGCCTTGACGGTGTCGGCGAAACGGACCGGCTGGCGAAGGTTGGTGACCCAGTAGGCGGTGTCCAGCGCCGTCGTGTCGTTAAGGCGTTCGGCGGTGACGGTGGAGTAGAAGGCCACGTCGGTCGGCACGGGCTGGATGTCGGCCAGGCGTTCGGTGAGCAGGTCGTGGAGCTGGTCGATCTGGGGGTTGTGGGAAGCGTAGCCGACGTCGATGACCCGGGCCCGCAGCCCGGCCTTCTCCGCGTCGGCGACTACGGCAGCCACTTCCTCCGGTAAACCCGAAATGACCGTCGAAGAAGGCCCGTTGACGGCGGCGACGGTCACGCCCGGGCGGTCGTCCCCGATCAGCTCGGCGGCCTGTTCGGCGCTGGTGCCCAGGGAAGCCATGTCGCCGTGGCCTTGGAGCTGCCGCAGCGCGTCGCTGCGTACCGCCACGATCCGTGCCGCATCCTCCAACGACAACGCCCCCGCCACACAGGCGGCAGCCATCTCACCCTGCGAGTGCCCGATCACCGCAGCCGGAGTAATCCCCTGATCCGCCCACACCGCGGCAAGCGACACCATCACGGCCCACAGCACCGGCTGCACGACCTCGACCCGCGCCAGTTCGCTGCCGTCCCCGCGCAACACGTCACGCAACGACCAGTCCACGTACGCAGACAAAGCCTGCTCGCACTCAGCAATCCGCGCCGCGAACACCGGCGACTCATCCAGCAGTTGGGCCCCCATGCCCACCCACTGCGACCCCTGCCCCGGAAACACCAACACCGGCCCCGCACCCGCAGACGCCGCCGCCCCGGACACCACATCCGCGGACACCTCACCCGCAGCCAACGCCTCAAGACCGTCCGTCAACGCATCCCGGTCCCGGCCCACCACCACGGCCCGGTGCTCGAACACCGACCGCGACGTCGCCAACGACCACCCGACCTCCCCCGCCAACGCCTCCGTATCGCCCGCTACAAACTCACCCAACCGTCGCGCCTGCTCCCGCAACGCATCAGGCGTCCGCCCAGAAACCACCCACGGCACCACCAAAGGATCAGCCCCGGCCCCGGATACCTCGCCCCGCACCTCCTCCTCCGGCGCCTCCTCCAAAATCAAATGCGCATTGGTCCCGGAGAAGCCGAAGGAAGACACCCCCGCCCGCCGCGCCCGCTCGCCGCGAGGCCACTTCACCGGCTCGGTCAGCAGGCGCAGCCCGCTGCCGTCCCATTCCACGTGGGGCGAGGGGGCGTCGACGTGGAGGATGGCGGGCAGCAGGTCGTTCTGCAGGGCCAGGACCATCTTGATGACGCCCGCCACGCCCGCGGCGATCTGCGTGTGGCCGATGTTGGACTTCACGGCGCCGACCCACAGCGGCCGGTCCTCCGGGCGTTCCTGCCCGTACGCGGAGATGAGGGCCCCGGCCTCGATGGGGTCGCCGAGTGTGGTGCCGGTGCCGTGGGCCTCCACCGCGTCAATGTCCTCGGCAGAGAGGCGGGCGTTGGCGAGGGCCGCGCGGATGACGCGTTCCTGGGAGGGACCGTTGGGGGCGGTCAAGCCGTTGCTCGCACCGTCCTGGTTCACAGCCGAACCCCGTACCACCGCAAGGACCTTGTGGCCGTTCCGGCGCGCGTCGGACAGACGCTCCAGCAGCACCACACCGGTGCCCTCCGCCATGCCCATGCCGTCGCTGCCCGCGGAGAAGGGCTTGCAGCGGCCGTCGGGGGCCAGGCCGCGCAGTTCGCTGAACCCGATCAGCGGGGCGGGTGACGACATCACGTACGTACCGCCCGCCAGCGCCAGCGAGCACTCCTGCGTGCGCAGTGCCTGGGCGGCGAGGTGGAGGGAGACCAGTGACGAGGAGCATGCGGTGTCGACCGTGACCGCCGGGCCTTCGAGACCCAGGGTGTAGGCGACGCGGCCCGAGGTGACGCTGCCGGAGTTGCCGATGGTGAAGTATCCGGCGGTGCCCTCGGGTACCTCGGAGGCGCCCAGGGCGTAGTCGAGGCCGTCGCAGCCGATGAAGGTGCTGGTGTCGCTTGCGCGCAGGGCGAGGGGGTCGATACCGGCGCGCTCGATGGCCTCCCAGGCCGTCTCCAGGGCGAGCCGCTGCTGCGGCGCCATGGCCATGGCCTCGCTCGGTCCGATGCCGAAGAAGGTGGGGTCGAAGTCGCCCGCGTCGTCGACGAAGCCGCCCTCGCGGACGTAGCTGGTACCGGTGCTCTCGGGGTCCGGGTCGTAGAGGGCGTCGAGGTCCCAGTTGCGGTTGCCGGGCAGCGGGGCGACGGCGTCGCCGCCGGTGGAAATCAGGTCCCAGAACTCGTCGGGGGACCTGACTCCGCCGGGCAGCCTGCACGCCATGCCGATGACCGCGATCGGCTCGTGGCCCGCCGACTCGACGTCCTGCAGTCGGCGTTCCGTCTGACGCAGGTCCGCAGTGACACGCTTGAGGTATTCAAGAAGCTTCTCTTCGGTGTGCGCCATCCCGGTGACAACCGCCCCTCTCCGCGAGAACAGCAGCGCCCCTGACTCGATGACCGGGCAGCCGGGAGATCGGCGTGAGCATCGGGCAGGCGGGACCCCGCCGGACCGCAGACTCGTCGACGACGCTAAAGCCCTCCTAATACTCGGCTGTGTACGTCGTCGTCCCGGGCCGTCGTCACTGGTGGGAGGTGCGGGCGGGCGCGGCAGGTGCTTCTTAGGAGCGCTTAAGACGGCCCTGCCAAGGTGTGCCGGTGTCGGTCCGGACAACGCGAAGCGAGGCATCGTGCCCATCACGGATAGCAAGCCGGCCGCCACCTTCCCCGACCTGGTCGACCCGTCGTTCTGGGCGCGGCCGTACGAGGAACGCGTGGCGCTGTTCGAGCAGATGCGCGAGCTGCCGCATCCGGCGTTCATCCAGCAGAGCATGCCCGGAGTGCCCTGGGCCTTCGGTTACCACGCGCTGGTGAAGTACGCGGACATCGTGGAGGTGAGCCGTCGGCCGCAGGACTTCTCATCGAACGGTGCGACCACGATCATCGGCCTGCCGCCCGAGCTCGACGAGTACTACGGCTCGATGATCAACATGGACAACCCGGGGCACTCACGGCTGCGCCGCATCGTCTCGCGCTCGTTCGGCCGCAACATGATTCCCGAGTTCGAGGCCGTGGCGACCCGTACCGCGCGGCGCATCATCGACGACCTCGTCGCGCGCGGTCCCGGCGACTTCATCAGGCCCGTGGCCGCGGAGATGCCCATCGCCGTGCTCAGCGAAATGATGGGCATCCCGGAGGAGGACCACGACTTCCTCTTCGACCGGTCCAACACGATCGTGGGCCCGCTCGACCCGGACTACGTGCCCGACCGGGCGGACTCCGAGCGCGCGGTGATCGAGGCGTCCCGCGAACTGGGCGACTACATCGCGGGGCTCCGTGAGCAGCGGCTCGCGGTCCCCGGCAACGACCTGATCACCAAGCTGGTGCAAGTGCAGGCGGACGGCGAGCAGTTGACCCGCCAGGAACTCGTCTCGTTCTTCATCCTGCTGGTCATCGCCGGGATGGAGACCACCAGGAACGCGATCTCGCACGCCCTGGTGCT
Organism: Streptomyces sp. NPDC042371; assembly: GCF_056437465.1. NCBI lineage: Bacteria > Bacillati > Actinomycetota > Actinomycetes > Kitasatosporales > Streptomycetaceae > Streptomyces > Streptomyces sp. NPDC042371. Next base: position 598,650 of record NZ_JBWKAP010000004.1, read on the forward strand.
GCTGACCGAGCACCCCGAGCAGAAGCAGCTGCTGCTGTCGGACTTCGACACGTACGCGAAGGACGCGGTCGAGGAGATCCTCAGGGTCTCCACGCCCATCAACTGGATGCGCCGCGTCGCGACCCGCGACTGCGACATGAACGGCCACCGGTTCCGCAGGGGCGACCGGATCTTCCTGTTCTACTGGTCGGGCAACCGCGACGAGGGCACCTTCCCGGACCCGTACCGCTTCGACATCACGCGCGCGACGAACGCCCACGTCACGTTCGGCGCGGTGGGCCCGCACGTCTGCCTCGGCGCCCATCTGGCCCGGATGGAAGTCACCGTCCTGTACCGGGAGTTGCTTGCGGCGCTGCCCCGCATTCGTGCCGTGGGGCAGCCCCGCAGGCTGGACTCCAGCTTCATCGAGGGCATCAAGCACCTTCAGTGCGCCTTCTGAGTACGTACGTCTCCTCCGCATACGTACGCCCCGTGAGGCCCACCCGCACCGCGATGTCCGGTCAGTGGCCGGACATCGCGAGGGGTGGTGACATCAGGTGCATGTCGCCGGAGAGTATGGCCCGCTGCAGGTCCTGGAGCGGGCGCCCCGGTTCGAGCCCGAGCTCGTCGTTGAGCGTCTTGCGCACCGACTGGTACACCTTCAGCGCGTCCGCCTGCCGCTCGGAGCGGTAGAGCGCCAGCATGAGCTGCCGGTAGAACGCCTCGCACATCGGGTTCTCCGCGGTGAGGGCGTACAGCATGCCCACGGCCTCCCGGTGCCGGCCGAGCTGGAGCTGGCACTCGACCAGCATCTCCTGACACTCCAGGCGGATCTCGGTCAGCCAGGTCGAGAACCCGTCGACGATGGGGCCGTTGGCGGCCGGACCGTTCCCGCCCTGCCCGAGGATCGGGCCGCGCCACAGAGCGAGCGCCTGCCCGAAACAGGAGGCCGCCTCGTCGTAGTGCTTCTCCCTGAGCAACGACCTTCCCACGTCGACCAGTTCGGGGAAGACCTGGGCGTCGATCTGGTCCTCCGGCTTCTTGTGCAGCACGTACCCCGGCGCGCGGGTCTCGACGGGGTTGCCCGCCGTGCCCGACACCTTCAGGAACTTGCGGAGCTGGGATATGTACACGTGTAGCCCGGCGGTGGCGCGCCGGGGCAGTTCCTCGCCCCAGATCTCCCGCATCAGCTGCTCCAGGGAGACGAGTTGATCGGCGCGGATGAGGAGGACCGTGAGGACGATCTCCACTTTCTGTGCATTGATGGTGGCGTAGTTGCTGTCGTCCTTGATGCGGAGTGGGCCCAGCATTTCGTACCTCACTGAGCGTTCCCCCTCGCTGTTGCGTGCCGTCGCGCACCGGCCGCGAGGGCCTCGGAGATGACGTCCGCGACGCCGCGCTGGTGCGTGTTGAGATAGAAGTGGCCTCCGGAGAAGACCTCGAGGCCGAACGGTCCTTCGGTGTGCTTCCGCCAGGCCTCCACGTCGTCGAGCGAGGCCTGCGGGTCCCGGTCGCCGACCAGGGCGGTGACGGGACAGGTCAGCGGGGGCGCCGGAGCCCACTGGTACAGCTCGATCGCCCGGTAGTCGTTGCGGACGACCGGGATGATGTCGGCGAGCAGCTCCTCGTCGTCCAGGAACCGCGGGTCTGTGCCCCCGGCCCTGCGCAGCTCACCGACCAACTCGGCGTCGTTGAGGAGATGTACGGTGCCCCGCCGGTAGAGGGACGGCGCCCGGCGGCCCGAGACGAAGAGCCCGCAGGGCTGGCCGCCCGGCCGCTCGCTCAGCCGCTGTGCGACCTCGAAGGCGAGCACCGCGCCCATGCTGTGCCCGAAGAAGGCCAGCGGACGGTCGTCGTAAGGCGCGAGTGCCTCGGTGATCAGATCGGCCATCTCGGGGATGCCGTCCAGGAGGCGCTCTCTGCGCCGGTCCTGCCTTCCGGGGTACTGCACCGCGAGGACTTCGGCGTCCGGGAGCAGGGTGGGGGATACCGCGAGGGGGTGGTAGTAGGAGGCCGAGCCGCCCGCGTGGGGGAAGCAGACCAGTCGGACGTCCGCTTCCGGCCGGGGCCGGAAACAGCGTATCCAGGGGTCCGACATTTGGGGTGGGGGGGAGGCAGACAAGATCTATCCCTTCGCCAGGAACGGTGTCGCCGCATCACACAGCCGCTCCTGATCATGCACAGCTCAAAGTTTAAAGGGCAACGTCGCTAAGTCGGCAACAGGGCGGAATAAGACATTCCCCATGCTTTATGCAGCGATTCTCGTGTGATCGAATCAGCGGCGGCAAGTTTAGGGTAAATTTCAATATGAATGCTTAACATTGCACCGGGTGAAGTCTGGCCTCGGAGGGGCGCGGACATTGCGTTACGCGGCCGGGGGGCTGGTGGGGCGGGCGCAGTGGCAGGTCAGGAGGGTGCGCCTGCTGGGGTGTGCAGGCGGGGCCCGCGCTTTTGATCCGGTCGAGGTTCCCTGGAAGCGGGCTCGACAATGAACGCGCAATTCTTTGCGGGATCATTACGCTCCATTGGTTTGATTCTCTTCCCCGCCGTTGGCCTGCACCGCTTATCCACCTTCGCGCCATCAAGCGGAAACGATCTCTTTCCCGCGCCTGGCGGCCGCTCGGATTCGCCGGGACTCCGATTGTGGCTTGTTGTTTTCTTGTCGTCCCGGCTCGTCGGGATTGGCCTTGATTTGGTCTCTGAGGCGCCTGCGCCGCACGTGACGGCATCTGTGCGGGGTGGCTGCGGGGGCGGGAAACGGGAGTCGAGTGGCTGGATCCAGCCCCGTGTGAACCGGCGGCAGCTGGCCACTCGACCGGCCCGGGCGCGCCAGCGGGGTTGTCACCTTTTGGGGCGACTATGCGTTGTTCAAGGTGTGCCGTTCCGCGGGCCATCCGCGAAGGCCGACGCATGGGTGCCCGCTGCCCTCCGGCAAGCCGGCCGCGGGCCGGGACCTGCCACCGAAGGAGTACAGGACGATGACCGAGAGCATGGCGTGGCTGACGCGGGACGTCCGCAAGGCCCGCAAGCAGGGAGCGGCCGATGTCGCGCGGCGGCGCGGCGACCGACTGGCCGACCTGGTGGCCTGCGCGCGCTCCGCGTCGCCGTACTACCGCGAGCTCTACCGCGGCCTGCCCGAGCGGATCGAGGACCCGACGCTGCTGCCGGTCACCGACAAGAAGAAGCTGATGGACCGCTTCGACGACTGGGCGACGGACCGGGACATCACCTTCGAGAAGGTCCGCGCGTTCACCGACGACCCCGGTCTGATCGGCCGCCGTTTCCTCGGCAGGTACCTGGTGGCCACCACCTCGGGCACCAGCGGCAGGCGCGGCCTGTTCGTGCTCGACGACCGGTACATGAACGTGTCCTCGGCCGTCTCCTCCCGGGCGCTCGCCTCCTGGCTCGGCCCGCTCGGCATCGCCAGGGCCGTGCTGCACGGCGGCCGCTTCGCCCAACTCGTCGCCACCGAAGGGCACTACGTCGGCTTCGCCGGATACTCCCGCATGACCCAGGAGGGCGGCGGCCGCAGCAAGCTGCTCCGCGCCTTCTCCGTGCACGAGCCGCTCGCACACCTGGTCGCGCAACTCAACGCATACCGCCCCGCCTTCGTCATCGGCTACGCCAGCACGATCATGCTGCTCACCGCCGAACAGGAGGCGGGCCGCCTGCACATCGACCCGGTGCTGATCGAGCCCGCGGGCGAGACGATGAGCGACAGCGACACCGACCGCATCGCGCAGGCCTTCGGGGCCAAGGTGCGCACGATGTACAGCGCGACGGAGTGCACGTACCTCAGTCACGGCTGCGCCGAGGGCTGGTACCACGTCAACGACGACTGGGCCGTGCTCGAACCGGTCGACGAGGACTACCGGCCGACCCCGCCGGGGGAGTTCTCGCACACCGTCCTGATCTCCAACCTCGCCAATCGCGTACAACCATTCCTCCGCTACGACCTCGGGGACAGCGTCATGCTCCGCCCCGACCCCTGCCCGTGCGGTACCCCGTCGCCCGCGATCCGGGTCCAGGGCCGGGTCGGCGACATCCTCACCTTCCCGACGCGCCGCGGCGACGACGTCAGGCTCACCCCGCTGGCCTTCAGCAGCCTGTTCGACCGCATGCCGGGCGTCGAGCTCTTCCAGATCGAGCAGACCGCGCCCGCGACCTTGCGGGTACGCATGGTCAGGGCCCCCGGCGCCGACGCGGACCACGTGTGGCGGAAGGCTCACGACGGCCTGACCCATCTCCTGGCCGACAACAAGCTGGACAACGTCACCGTGGAGCGGGCGGAGGAGCCGCCGCGGCAGGCGTCGGGCGGCAAGTACCGCACGATCATCCCGCTCGCGGCGTGAGCGGGCCTGTGCGTGAGCGGGCCTGTGCGTGAGCGGGCCTGTGCGTGAGCGGGCCTGTGCGTGAGCGGGCCTGTGCGTGTGCGGGCCTGTGCGTGTGCGGGTCCGCGGGCCTATCGCGCGTAGTCGCGCAGTGCGGGCTCCTCCTTCACCCAGGGCTGACTGTGGATCAGCAGCTCGATCGGGTAGTTCAGCAGGCCGGGCAGGGCGTTGACGGCTTCCTCGCTGTTGAGCGGCATGATCGCCTTGGCGCAGTGCGCACGGTCGATGCGGGCGGCGTCGGCGGGGCCGGAGTGATCGACCGCGTCGGCGACGAGGTCGTAGCTGATCTGGTCCACGACCATGGCGATGTGCGTCGGCCACGGCCGCCCCGGGCAGATGTCCTGGACGCCGATGCGACGGGCGCCCGGCAGCGACGCGGGCTGCCCGTCGGCCACCACGGACTCGTCGAGGTAGGAGAAGACGGTGGTGTACGAGGGGCCTTCCGGCATGGGCGTGCCGTCGGCGCCGAGAGCCTTCGACCAGTTCGAGTCACGGGCGAACTGCAGGACAGAGGCCGGGCAGCCCGCGACCTCGGCGATCGGGCGGCAGGGGGAGGCGAGCCGGGTTCCCTGGAAGGGGGAGCCCAGCGTCACCATGTCGTCGACCTTCTCGGGCAGGTCCGGCCAGAAGCGCAGCGCCCAGGCCGTCAGGAGCCCGCCCTGGCTGTGCCCGACGAGGTCGACCTTGCGGCCGGTGGCCTCCTGGATCGCGCGCGTCGCGTACACCACGTACTCGACGGACTCCTGCATGTCCCTGAGCCCGCGGCCGGGGGAGTCCACCCAACAGGACTGGTAGCCCTTCTTCTTGAGCTCCGCCATGTAGTTCCAGGCGTAGTTCTCCTCGCCCTTGAGGCCGGTGCCGGGGACGAAGAGGACGGTCGGCTTGTCGCTGGCCGCGCGCATGTCCTGGAGGTCCGTCCCGCAGTGCAGGGCGTCGGCGAGCTGGGCCGCGGGGATCTCCAGTGGAGGTGACGGCTCGGCGTTGGCGCGGGCGGCGGAGACCGGGAGCGCGGTCAGGGTGAGCACGGCGGCCGCGAGGCCGCCGAGCCATGAGGACGAGCGCACAAGAACCTCCACGGAAGAGTGTGGGGCTCCCCATCAGGGAGGCTTCCATCGTGGGAGCGACGCCACGTGAACGTCAACAACTACAGTAGCCCCGCCATCCTCAACAGCCCCACAATGCAAGGGAGTTGTGGTCGAGCCGCGATGGGGTGAGGCGGCTCAGTCGCCCGGCGGAAGGGCGGCGGCCAGCCGATCCAGCACCACGTCGATCTCCGCACCCGTGAGCGGAACGAGCTCGAGAACCAGCTCACGAACGGTCTCCCCCCGTGCCCCCTCCCGTTCCTCCGTCATGACCCAGATCTGCGGAGACCCCGCTTGCAGGGCCAAGGCCAGAGCGGCGGCGTCCTGCCCCGCCTGCGAGGGGTCGACGGCGAGGCGTACGCGGGAGAAGGGCAGCCCGGTCGGATCGGGGGCGAGCGTCGCGTCGAGGCCCGGCAGGGCACCGGCCCGCTCCGCGAACCGCGCGGCCTTGTCCGCCTGCGCGCGCCGCCACGCGTCCAAGTCCAGCTCCTGCCGCACCTGGAGGGCGGCGAGCACGCCGAGTACGGCCTCCTTGCTCGCCTTCATCGCGCGGCCGATGCCCTTCTCCTGCGCCCGCACCGCACGCACCATCCCGGCCCGCCCCATCACCAGGCCAGCCGTGGGGGACCCCAAATACTTCTGCCCGCTGACGAGCACGAGGTCGGCGCCGGTGGCGAGGAGCTCCCCGACCCGAAGATCCTGCGCGGCGCCGTCGACGACGACGGGCACCCCGCGGCGGTGCGCGGCGGCGACGGCTTCGGCGAGGGGGATGTCCGCGCCCCGGACGAGCCGGGACGACACGAGGAGGAGGCAGGCCGTGTCCGGGTGGGCGAGGGCCTCCTCCAGATCCGCGACGGAGCACTCGGCGGCCGTCCCCACCGGGACGGGAGTGGCACCGGCCAGCCGGATGTCCTGCAGCAGGGGATGGCCGTAGTCGACCGTGTGCCCGGCGGGCAGCACCACGCGCGCGGGCATGGCGGAGCTGTCAGGCAGCGCGGCGACGCGCTCCGCGGAATCCCCCGTCATCGCCGCCGCGACGGACAGCGTGAGGCCGGCGGAGGTGCAGTGCACGACGGCCCCGGCCTCCGCGCCCGTCACCCCGGCGATGACCCCGCTCGCGACGTCCTGCAACTCCGTCATGACGAAGAACTCGCCCAGCGCTTCGGCGACGACGGCCGCGATCCTGCCGTCGCTGCGCGAGACGCCGAGAGGGGTGTAGGTCCCCCTGGCGTTGATGATCCGCGTCAACCCGTACTGATCATGTATTCCCATACGGAAAGAGTGCCAGCGCGCTCAGGGCCGGACCGTGACATTCACGACCGGCGAGACGGCCTCGCCGCCCGTCATGCGCAGCGCGTTGGGACCCTCCAGACCCAGCACCACCCGCATGTTGTACGTCCCCTGGGGCGTGGTGTTCACCGAAGCCGGAAGCGGCACCCACTTCGCGCCCTGCTTCTGCTGCAGGGTGACGCGCGTGCCGGTCGGCATGTCGTGGCTCTCACCGGTGATGCGGAACTCCTCGGAAACCCGCACGCTGCTCGCCGATGCCTTGGCGGTGAGCGTCGGGTGAGGTGCGGACGGTGCGGGCGGCGTCGGTGTCGCGGCGGCGGTGACGGTCGACAGGACCAGGAGGGCGGCGGTGGCTCCGGAGAGGGCCGAGACGTGCTTGAGGTGCTTCATGGTCGACTTCAATGTGGCTTCCGTGTTCAGGTGTTGAGCTCAGGGGGGCGAGGCAGGCAGTGCGCTCTACGTCGGATCAACATAGGGAACGGGCCTCGGATATGCGCGAATCGACGCGCTGGGAGGGGCGTTTCCTGTTTCCTGGTGGCGGCTCGATTTCGGTGCGCCATTTCTTGGGCTTCTTGGGCTTCTTGGGCTTCTTGGGTCCGGGGGACGAGGAGTCGACGTGACAGTGGTCATCGGTCTGGTCGGCGTGGTGCTCGGCGGTCTTCCCGGCGCCATCAGCACCTACATGACCACACGGTCCAGCATGCTGATGCAGTTCGAGCACTCCTACGACGAGCTGGCGTCGATCGGGATGCGCATCCGCGGCGGCGTCACGGGCCACGGGTTCGCGCTCAACATCGCGTCCGACCTGGACGAGTTCACACGCTTCACCGCGTGCGGGCTGCCCCGTGCGGCGATGACCTCGCTCGCGGAGATGGCCGCCGAACGGGGCGTCGGGGCGCCCGGTGAGGCCGAGGTGCGGGCGGCGGTGGCGACGGCCTTCGGTGCGCGCCACCCGGGCAGACCGAGCGGACCGGCCCAGTAGTCAGGGTGGGCCCGCCTCGCTCACTTGTGCAGCGCCCCGCCCTCCTCGAAATGTCCCTCGGGCTCCAGCTGAAGCGTGGAGTGGGCCACGTCGAAGTGGCCCGCGACGCAGCGCTGCAGTCGTTCCAGAAGCTCCCCGTACCCGTTCGCGAGAGCCGCCTCCGTGACCACCACATGCGCGGTGAGCACCGGCATCCCCGAGGTGACGGTCCAGCCGTGCAGATCGTGCACGGCGACCACGCCAGGCTCTTCCAGGAGATGCCGCCGCACCTCGCCGAGGTCGACGTCCTGCGGGGTCGCCTCCAGCAGGACGTGCACGGAGTCCCGCAGCAGCCCGTACGCCCGCGGCACGATCAGCAGGCCGATGACGATCGAGGCGATCGGGTCGGCGGCCTGCCACCCCGTGAGCAGGATGATCAGGCCGCCCACGATCACCGCGACCGAGCCGAGCGCGTCCCCGAGCACCTCCAGATACGCGCCGCGCAGATTCAGGCTCTTGTCCTTGGCGTCCCGCAGCAGCCACAGGCCCACCAGGTTCGCGAGGAGCCCGCCCACCGCGACCACGAACATCAGGCCGCCCTTGACCTCCACCGGCTCGCTGAACCGGCCGATCGCCGACCACAGGACCCAGACGAAGATGGCGACGAGGAGGGCCGCGTTCAGGACCGCGGAGAAGATCTCCACCCGGTAGAAGCCGAACGTGCGCCGTGGCGTCGGTGCGCGCTGGGCGAGGGTGATGGCGCCGAGCGCGAGGGAGATGCCGACCGCGTCGGTCAGGCTGTGCGCGGCGTCGGCGAGCAGCGCGAGGCTGCCGGACAGCAGGGCGCCGACCACCTGGATGACGGTGATCGAGGCGCTGATGCCGATGGTCCACAGCAGGCGGTTGCGGTACGTGCCGCTGAGCGTGCCGCCCGTCGTCGCCGCGGACGGACCGTGGTCGTGCCCCATGCCCGCGAGTGGAACACGGGTCCGGGGGAGCCGCCACCGAGCGGTCGGCCACTCGGCCCAGTCGGGCCAGCGCGGATCGGTCAGTGGAGCTGCGAGGAGACCGACGCGTCCCGCTGGTGCGGGATGCCCAGCGGCGGCGGCAGCTCGCCCTGCTGGACGGTCACCGTGCGCGCCGGGGCGGGGACGCGGATGCCCTCCGCGCGGTAGCGCTGGTGCAGGCGCTTGATGAATTCATGCTTGATGCGGTACTGGTCGCTGAACTCCCCGACGCCGAGGATCACCGTGAAGCTGATCCGCGAGTCCCCGAAGGTGTGGAAGCGGATGGCCGCCTCGTGGTCGGGCACCGCGCCGGTGATGTCGGTCATCACCTCGTCCACGACCTCGATCGTGACCCTCTCGACCTGCTCCAGGTCACTGTCGTAGCTCACCCCGGCCTGCACCATGATCGACAGCTCCTGCTCGGGGCGGCTGTAGTTGGTCATGTTGGTGCTCGCCAGCTTGGCGTTGGGGATGATGACGAGGTTGTTGGAGAGCTGACGCACCGTGGTGTTGCGCCAGTTGATGTCGACGACGTAACCCTCCTCCCCGCTGCTGAGCTGGATGTAGTCGCCCGGCTGCACGGTCTTCGCCGCGAGGATGTGCACGCCCGCGAAGAGGTTGGCGAGCGTGTCCTGCAGCGCCAGGGCGACCGCGAGACCGCCGACGCCGAGCGCGGTGAGCAGGGGCGCTATGGAGATGCCGAGGGTCTGCAGGACGACGAGGAAGCCCATCGCGAGCACGACGACCCGCGTGATGTTCACGAAGATGGTGGCCGACCCGGCCACTCCGGAGCGGGACTGCGCCAGGGATCTGACCAGGCCGGTGACGATCCGGGCCGCCGTCAGCGTGCCCGCCACGATGAGCAGCGCGGTGAGCGTCATGGTCACGTTGCGCCCGGTGCGCGGCGCGAGGGGCAGCGCGCCCGCCGCGGCGGCGAGCCCCGCGGTGATGGCCGCGCAGGGGACGAGGGTGCGCAGGGCGTCGACGATGACGTCGTCACCGCTCCACCGGGTCCTGCTGGCCCGCTCGCCCAGCCACCGCAGCAGCGCACGGAGCAGCAGCCCGGCCACGACGCCCGCGGCCACCGCGATCCCGGCCATGATCCAGTCGTGCAGTGTGAGCGTACGGGTCATCAGTTCGCTCCCGTCGTCAGGGGAGAGGGCGCCTGAATGCGGCGTATGTGATGTGTCGTCACCTTGTGATACCTGCTCGATTCCGGGGAGTGCGGTCACGCCGGGGCGGGGGCTCCGTGCGGGAGTTCCACCCGGCGCGGACGTCATCCTGCCCCATCCCGACACAGCAGGCGCGCGTACCCCCACCTGGATCTTCACGAACCGGTCACGTCCGTCCACCCGGCCTCGTCCGTCCGCCCGATGGCATCTGCACGCTTGCGCCGTGTCACCCCGGTCGACACGCTCGAAACGCACTTCGACCGACCGTTGCCGCAGGGGTTCCCGGACCGCTTCGGATATGCAAGTCTCCTCTCTAATTCGGCGGGGCGCCGGACGTCGCAGCCCGTCAACCGGGCTGCCGCCGCGCGGAATCGGGATGAGGACTGATGCGGAACGGGGCACGGGGGCACGATCTGAACGCCCTGCGGCGGCTGAACACCACCGTCGTGCTGCGCGCCCTGCACCGCCGCAGCCCCCGCACCCTCGCCGAACTCGCCGCGAGCACCGGCCTGTCCCGGCCCACCGTGGAAGCAGCCGTCGAGGAACTGGCCGAACGGGGGCTCGTCGGCGAGTCAGCGGAGGAGGCGGGCGAGCGCCCACCGGGCCGCCCCGCACGCCGCTTCCGCTTCCGCGCCGAGGCCGGATGCGTGCTCGGCGCCGACATAGGGCTCCACAAAATGGTGCTGCTCCTCGCCGACCTGGGCGGCACCGTCCTGGCCGTGCAGCGCCGCGACATCGACCCGGAGCTCGGCGGCAGCGCCCGCCTCGACCTGCTGCGGCACGCCACGGAGACCTTCCTGGACACCCACGCCCCGCGCCGCGCCGCCGTCCTCGCCCGCTGCGTGGGCGTCCCTGGCGTGGTCGACACGGGCGGAGTCGTCACCTCCGTGGTGGTGCCCGAGTGGTCGGGCGTCGACCTCGGACGGCTGCTCCAGGACGGCGGGCCGGGCCACACCCTCGTCGAGAACGACGTGAACCTCGCGGTCCTCGCCGAGCGTTGGCAGGGCGCGGCCACCCTCGCCGCTGACGTCGTCTGCGTACTCACCGGACACCGTGTCTCGTGCAGCCTCACCATCGGCGGACGGCTGCACCGGGGCAGGCGTGGCGGCGCGGGCGAACTCGGCATGCTGCCCCTGCTCGGCATGAGCACCGCCCAGGAAGCCCTCAAGTGGCCGGGCGCGCGGCGCGACGGCGAGTCCGAAGTGGCCGCGCTCGCCCGCGCCGCGGACACCGCCGATCCACGGGCGCTGGCAGCCGTCGCGGACTTCGCGGGCCGCCTCGCCCCGGGCATCGCGGCGCTCGCGCTCGCCGTCGACCCGGAACTGATCGTGCTGACCGGCGGGGCGGCCCCCGTCGGCCGCCACCTCGTGCCGCTGCTCCAGGAGCGGCTGCACCCCATGACCCTGCACGTCCCGCGGATCGCGCTGAGCACGCTCGGCGAGCGGAACGTGGCCATCGGCGCCGTACGCAAGGCGCTCGACCGAGTGGAGGAGGACCTGCTCGCGGACACGGCGCCGTAGCGGCCCGCCCGCCCCCGCGCGGGCGGGCCGCGGGGCGTCCGACGACTCATCGGGAGGCGAAGGCGCACATGCGCAGAAGGACTCTGCTCGGCGGGGCGTTGGCGGCCCCCTTGCTCGCCGCCTGCTCCAAAGGGGGCGGCGGCACGGACAGCGGTGGCAGGACCACGCTCTCGTACGGGATGTGGGACCCGGCGCAGGTGCCGGGCATGGAGAAGGTCATCGCCGCGTTTCGGGAGCGGAACCCGGACATCTCCGTGCGGATCCAGCTGACGCCCTGGGCGAGCTACTGGACCACTCTCAAGACGTCCATGCGCGGCGGCACGGCACCCGACGTGTTCTGGATGAACGCCGTCAACTTCCAGCTGTACGCGGCCAACGGCGTCCTCGAACCGCTCTCCGGGCACGTCAAGGCCGACGCCACCCCGGTGGACCGCCACCCGGACGCCTTGGTGAAGCTCTACGCCTACCGGGGCACGCAGTACGGCCTGCCCAAGGACTTCGACACCATCGGCCTCTGGTACAACAAGCGGCTCTTCGACAAGGCGGGCATCAAGTACCCGGACGAGACCTGGACCTGGGACGACGTGCGCGACGCGGCGGCCGAACTCACCGATCCCCGACAGCGCGTGCACGGCTTCGCCGCCGAGATGGACCGGCAGATGAAGTTCTATCCGACCATGTGCGCGGCCGACGGCTATGTCCTGGAGGACGGCCGTTCGGGCTTCGGCGACGAACGGTCCATCTCGGGGCTTCGCTTCCTCACTGACATGATCGACCGTGGCTGGTCACCCCCGCAGAGCGCGATGGTCGAGTCCATCGGGCGCGTGCGCTACTGGTCGGAGAAGGTCGCCATGAATTACGACCTCTCCGCGATGGCGGGGCAGATGTACGCCGTACCCGCGCTCAAGGACCACGGCGGCATCGCCGTCCTGCCCAAGGGGCGGCGCAGGGCCACCATCATCCACGGCCTCGCGAACGTCATCTCCGCCAAGAGCGACAAGAAGGCGGCCGCCTGGAAGTTCGTGCATTTCATGGCGGGCCGTGAGGCCGCCGAGATCCAGGCCGCGGCGGGCGTCACCATCTCCTCGTACGAGGGAACGCAGGACGCCTGGATCAAGTCGATGCCGGAATTCGACCTCAAGCACTTCATCGAGATGGAGGAGTACGCGGTTCCCTACCCGAGCTCCAAGAACACCGCGGTCTGGGAGAACCTCCAATACCCGCTGCTGGGCGCCGCGTTCAGCGGCAAGGGCGGCATCGAGAGCGCCGCCCGCACGCTGGGCGAGCAGATGGACCGGGCCCTGAAGGAGGAACGCGACTGATGAGTGTCTTTCCCGCGACGGCCGCCGCCAAGGCGGCCGGCCGCAGCCCCGCGTCCGCGTCGGGCGCACGCCCGGGAGCCCGCAACCAACGCGCCGCCTACTGGTTCATCGCGCCGCTCGGTCTCGGCTTCGCCGTCTTCTACTTCTGGCCGCTGCTGCAGACCTTCTACTTCAGCTTCACCGAGTTCGGCGCGTTCGGCGGCCACACCTTCATAGGCACCGACAACTACCTGCGCGTCGTCAAGGACGTCACCGTCTGGCAGGCGCTCGGCAACACCCTGATCTACAGCGTCATCGGGCTCACCGCACTGCCCATCGCCATCGTCGTCGCGTCCCTCCTGAACCGGCGCGGACTGCGCGGCGTCTCCGTCTACCGCGCCCTGTACTTCCTGCCGTTCGTGACGCTGCCCGTCGCCGTCGGCCTGGTCTGGAACTGGCTCTACAACGGCGACTTCGGGCTCCTCAACGAAATGCTGAGCTGGTTCGGCATCGACCGCAACTACTGGGTCTCCGACCCCTCCACCGCCGTCTACGCGATCGGCACGGTGATGGTCTGGTCGACCACCGGCTACTACCTGGTCATCTTCATGGCGGGCGTCAAAGGAATTCCGCAGGACTACTACGAGGCCGCGGAGCTCGACGGGGCCGGGCCGCTGCGCCGGTTCTTCACCATCACGCTCCCGCTGCTCAGCCCCACCATCTTCTTCGCCTCCGTCATCTGCATGATCAACTCCCTGCAGACCTTCGACCTGATCTACATCATGATGGCCGAGAAGAATCCCGCGATCGGCGATACGCAGTCCGTCGTCGGCCTCTTCTACAAATGGGCCTTCATCGAGAACGCGCAGGGCGCCGCGGCTGCGCTCGCCTTCCTGCTGATGCTGGTCATCGCGGCCCTGACGTATCTCCAGTTCCGTATCCAGAAGAGGTGGGTGAACTATGCCTGACACGCCTGCCGCACACACGCCGGTCGAACCCGCCGCCCGAAAGCGCTTCAACGCCGGATCCGTGGCCACCCACGCCGTGCTCTCCCTCGGCGCGCTCGTGATGGTCTTCCCGTTCCTGTGGCAGCTGCTCACCGCGCTCAAGACCCTCGCGGAGACCTCACGGGTGCCGCCCACGTTCCTGCCCGACACCTGGAACTGGTCGAGTTTCGACGAGGTCTTCACCGCGCTGCCGTTCCGCGAAATGCTCACCAACAGCCTGATCAACACCGTCGGGCGCACCCTCGGCCAGCTCGTGTTCTGCTCGCTCGCCGCCTATGCCTTCGCGCGCATGCAATTCCGCGGCCGTAACGTCCTGTTCGCGCTCTTCCTGTCCGTCCTGATGGTGCCGAGTTCACTGCTCGTCCTGCCGCAGTACGACATCATCCAGTCGCTCGGCCTGCTCAACTCCACCCCCGCGCTCTTCCTGCCCGGCATGTTCAGCGCATTCGGCACCTTCATGCTCCGCCAGTTCTTCCTCACGCTCCCCAAGGAGCTGGAGGAGGCCGCCCGCATCGACGGCGCGGGCCCCTTCCGCATCTTCTGGTCGATCATGCTGCCGCTGATCCGGCCCGCCCTGGCCGCCCTCGCCGTCATCACGGCCATGTGGTCCTGGAACGACCTGCTGTGGCCGCTCGTCGTCAACACCGACCCCCAGGAAATGCCGATCAGCGCGGGACTGACCTCCCTCAAGGGCCAGTACGAGACCAACTACCCGGTGATGATGGCCGGTTCGCTCATCGCGAGCCTGCCGATGCTGCTCGTCTACGTCTTCCTCCAGCGGTACTTCGTCCAGAGCGTCGCCCTGTCCGGCTCCAAGAGCTGACCCACCCCCAACGGAAGGCAGCGGTTCCCCTATGCCACCGCTTCACATCGGCCTGCTCGGCGCAGGCGGCATCGCCCGCGCCCATCTGCCCGGCTGGCTGGCGCTCGGCGCCCGGGTGAGCGTGCACACCGTCGACGGCTCGGCGGAGAAACTCGCGGCCGAGTACACCGAGCGCGGGTACGACGTCCGGTCCTTCGACCACCTCGATGACCTCCTCGCCGAAGCGAGCGCCGTCGACGTCTGCACCCCGACCCCCACCCACAAGGAACTCGCCCTCGCGGCCGTCGCCGCGGGCCGCCACGTCGTCTGCGAGAAGCCGCTGGCCCTCACCGCCCGCGACGCCGAGGAGATCGGGGCCGCCGCCGACGCGGCAGGCGTACGGCTGCACCCCGCCCACGTGGTGCGCTACTTCCCCGCGTACGCGGCCCTGCGACAGGCCGTGACCCGCGGCGACCTCGGCGAACTCGCCGTCCTGCGCTTCACGCGCGGCGGCGCCAGGCCCCAGTGGGCCCCGTGGTTTGGCGACCCCGCCCAGTCCGGCGGCGTCATCATGGACCTGATGGTGCACGACATCGACATCGCCCGGTGGGTCGCGGGCGACGTGGTCCGCGTGCACGCACGGACCCGCGGCGTCGAACACGCCACCGGCACCCCGCCCGAGGTCGTCACCGCGTCGGCCGTCCTCACCCACGCGTCGGGCGCCATCAGCCACATCAACGGCCTGTGGGGCCTGCCCGACCAGCAGTTCCGCACGACGTTCCGGGTCGCGGGAGCCGACGGCCTCCTGCACCACGACTCCACCGCCGTCCCCGGCTTCCGGATCACCGCGCAGGGCGTGCGCGCCGCGAACGAGGGAATCCCGACCAGCCCCATGACCGAGAGCCCCTTCCTCACCGAACTCCGCGAGTTCGCCGCGTCCTGGCACGACGGCGGCCCCGCGCCACGGGTGAGCACCCGCGACGGCATCGAAGCCGTGCGGATCGCCGAGGCCGCGGTGGAGTCGAGCCGCACCGGCCGCGTCATCGAGATCACCGCGCCCACTGAGAGCACTGAGAGCACCGAGATCGGGGAGGCAGCGCGATGAAGGTCGCCGTCCTGTCGTTCGCCCACGTCCACGCGGCGAGCTACCTCCGGCTGCTGTCCCGGATGCCCGGCATCGAAGTCCTCGGCAGCGATCCGGACACCGACCTCGCGGCGCCCGGCGAGGTGCGGGGCCGCGCGCTCGCCGACGCGGCGCGGGTCGCGTACGCGGACACGTACGAGGAAGCCTTCGCCTGGCGCCCGGACGCGGTGATCGTCTGCTCCGAGAACGCGCGGCACCGCCCCCTGGTCGAGCGCGCCGCCGCGCACGGCGCGGCAGTCCTGTGCGAGAAGCCTCTGGCGGCCACGGTCGAGGACGGCGAGGCGATGGTCGCGGCCTGCCGTGACGCCGGGGTGCGGCTCGCGGTCGCCTACCCGGTGCGCTTCAGCCCGGCCTACGCGGCCGTGAAGGCCGCCCTCGCCTCGGGCGACGTGGGCCGGGTCCTCGCGGTGTCCGGCGCGAACAACGGCTCCATGCCGACCCGCGACCGCCGCTGGTTCGCCGAACCTGCGCTCTCCGGCGGCGGCGCCCTCATGGACCACACCGTGCACATCGCCGACCTGCTCGACGACCTCTTCGGAGCGGCCAGGCCCGTCGAGGTCTACGCGCAGACCAACAATCTCCTGTACGCCGGCGAGGTCGACGCCGAGACCAGCGGCCTGGTCAGCGTGACCTACTCCAACGGCGCCGTCGTCACCATCGACTGCAGCTGGTCGCACCCCCGCTCCCACCACTCCTGGGGCGGCCTGGAACTCACGGTCGTCGGCGAGCGGGCCACCCTGGAGATGGACGCCTTCGACCAGAAGGTGCACGGCTTCAGCGAACGCCGGGGGCAGGGCACGGAGTTGCCGTTCGGCGTCGACCTGGACGAGCGGATGCTGCGGGCCTTCCTGCACGGTCCCGGCGAGGACGGCATGGACGTCGCCGACGGTGCGGGCGGGCTGCGCACTCTGCGCGTCGTGGCGGCCGGGTACGCGTCGGCACGTGGTGGCGTGCCGGTGTCGGTGCCGGTCGACTGAGGGGGTCACCGGTCGACTGAGGGGGCTCCGGTCGGCCGGGCGGTCACCGGGTCGGCCGGGCGGTCAGCGCCCGCCGACCTGGCCCGACTCCCAGGCCCACGCGGCGATCTCCACGCGGTTGCGCACGGCCAGCTTCGTCTGGATGTTGGCCAGATGGGTCTTGACGGTCGCCACGGAGATCCACAGCTCCTCGGCGATCTCCTGATTGGTCCGGCCCCGCGCGACGCGCCTCGCCACGTCGAGTTCGCGCTCCGAGAGCACCTCGGGCGCGGGCCCGACAGCCGCCGCGCCGCAGTGCGGGCCGTGCCGGCCCGCCATGCGCTCCAGGAGCCGCAGCGTCACGGCGGGGGACACCAGCGCGTCGCCACGGGCGGCGGCGCGCACCGCCTCCACGAGCAGCCCGGGCCCGGCGTCCTTGAGCAGGAACCCGACCGCGCCGCCGCGCAGCGCGTCGTCCAGATAGTCGTCCTGGTCGAAGGTGGTGACGACCACGACGTGCAGCGGTTCGACGACGCCGGGACCGGCGAGCAGCCGGGTCACCTCGAGGCCGTTCAGCTTCGGCATCCGGACGTCGACGAGACACACGTCGGGCCGCAGCCGCCGGGCGAGCTCGACGCACTCGGCGCCGTCGCCCGCCTCGCCGACCACCTCGATGCCCGGCTGCGCGGACAGGATCAGCCGGAATCCCGTCCGCACCATTTCCTGGTCGTCGGCGATGAGGACGCGCACCTGGCTCGCGGGGCGGTGGTTCTGCGGCATTTCTTCCACAGGGAGAAGAGTAGGGCGGGCCGGGAGGGAGAAGAGTAGGGCGGGCCGGGGCGCGCCTGCGCGGACGGCCTGTGCCAGGGGGCACTTCCGCACGCCCTCATGATCACCACCGAGCGCCGCGGGGGGTCCGGGCGCGGGTCCGTGACCGGGGGCATGCGCCCTGGCGGGCGGCTGTCCGCCGAGCCAACGGGAGGTCCTCCGCCCGGTGCCGCGAGGGACTTCGGGCAGCCCGTGCCGCACAGCGTGCTGTTCAACTGGCTGGCAGCGCGGCGCGCAGGTGCCAGCCGCCGTCCGGCAGCGCGGCGCGCAGGTGCCAGCCGCCGTCCGGCAGCGGCCCCGCGTCCAGGTCGCCGCCGAGCGCCGCGACCCGCTCGCGCAGGCCGATCAGGCCGAGACCGCCGCGGCCGCCCGGCGGGGTCCGATCCTTGGCGCGGTCGTGGGGAGCCGGGCCGTTGGACACCTCGACCACCAGCCGTCCCGCGTCCTTCGCCACGCGCACCCGGACGTCACCGGCGCCGGGCGCATGCCGGGTGACGTTGGTGAGCGCCTCCTGGACGACGCGGTGCACGGACGTCTCGACCTCGGGCGCGAGCGCGGCGGCGCGGACCTGCGCCGTGACCTCCAGGGTCGCGGCGTCGCCGTGGGCAGCGACCAGCGCGGCCAGTTCGGTGAGCAGGTCGGCGGGCCGGGTCGTGGCGCCGGGCTCCGCGCGCAGGACGTGCACGAGCCGCCGCATCGATTCGAGCGTCTCCGTACCGGCCTTCTCGATCCCGGCGAGCAGCGGTTCGAGCTGCTCGGGAGAGGTCTCGCGGACGGCACGCGCAGCCTGCGCCTGGACGACGATCCCGGTCACGTGATGGGCGACGAAATCGTGCAGATCGCGGGCGATGCGGCGGCGCTCCTCCTCCTGCGTCGCGCTCACCGCGAGCGCCCGCCTGCCGTCCAGAGAGCGCAGATAGCCGCCGAGCGCGAGCGCGCCGCCCGCCGCGACCGTGAGCATGAACGCGAAGGTCTCGGCCTCGGACTCGAACCCGGTCCGTACGGGCGCCACCGCCACGGCGAGCGTGAGCAGCGCACACAGGACGTACCCGACGGGCAGCCGGGCCGTCCGCGTGGTGACCGTGAGCAGGGCGAGCAGCGCGAAGGACTCCAGGAGCCCCCAGCTGCCCACCTGGACATGGCCGAGCGCCAGGCCGAGCGTGAGCCCGCCGGAGACCAGCGCCGCCGCGGCGGCCCGTACCTCGATGCGGGGGTTGCCCCGCACGAGCAGCACGGCGACGGCCAGTGGCCCGGAGACCAGGGGCAGCCAGGAACCGTCGGGCTGGCTCGACACCAGGTCGAGGAGCCACAGGAACACCACGGGGACGCCGAACAGCAACGCCCTGGCCGGGCCGGGACGGGGGCCTGTGCGGGTTCGGGGGTCTGAGCCTGGTCCGCCGGTGCCGGGTCCGCCGGGGTGGGGGCCTGGCCCGGTGGGCGCCGCGCCGGGCGGTGAGCGGTGATCATCCACGTACCGAATGTACGCATGAGGTCGCATTCCGTGGATCAGCCGAAAGCCTGACCGGGGCCCGCGCGATCCACCGAAGGGGCGAGGCGCGCGAGGGGCCGGGGCGGCGAGCGTGGAGGCAGACACTCCGGCTCCGCGGAAGCGGGCCACTCCGGCTCCGCGTAAGCGGGCCCCGACGCCCAGGAGAGCGCGACCACCATGCCTCGCACCACGCACCGCCCGAACCCCCGCCGCCCCCGCGCGGCCCGCACGACACTCTGCGCGCTGGGCGCCGCCGCCCTCGCCGCGGCCCTGACCGCCTGCGGCAGCGGCTCCAGCAACCCCTTCGACGACCACCAGGAGAAGTCGTCCTACAAGGACGGCGCCGCGGCGAAGAGCGACAGGAAGTCCGTGCCGCGCTGGCTGCCCGACGACGCCACCGACATCGACTACGTCATGTCGACCACCGGCGACGACCGGATCATCAAGTTCACGACGCCGGACGGCACCTTCCCCAAGCAGTGCGTCAAGGGCGAGTCGCAGGGCAAGCCACGGCTCAAGGCCGACTGGTTCCCCTCGGACGTCGCGTCGAAGGCGGACAGGAACTGCGGCACGTGGTCCGGCGCCCGGATCGACGGAACGCTCTACGCCTGGCAGGACAAGGACGTCGCGATGAAGGCCCGGCGCTGATGGGGACACGGGCGCGAGCGACGCTGGCGGCCGTGACGGTGGGGCCACCGGGAAGCGTGCCGCCGACAGCGGCGGCCCGGGGACCGGGCGGCGCTCGTCGAGGTGAAGGGCTGGGGGCATGCCACCAGGAGCCTAGACCTGCGGCGCAGCCGGTCTGAGACCGGAGTCGGATCCGGAACGGATCCGCCGGGTATTAGCGTGGACGGGACAGATCGACCGAACAGGATCCGAGGTGCCCGGCCCATGCCAAGCCGCAGCGAGAGCCGTACCCAGCTCATCGAGTCACTCATGGAGCGGTTCCCGCACGTGCCGCGGGAAGCCGTGATCAAGGAGGATCTGCTGCGCGGCGGCATCGCCTTCGACGAGTCGGCGCTCAGCGACAACGAGAAGGGCGAGGTCAAGCCGAAGTCGTACTTCATCTTCTCCTTCGACCACGGCACGCTCCCCGAACTGGGCGCCGCCGCGCTGCGCCGCCCGCCGGAGGAGATCGTCCTCACCGGCGGCCCCTACGAGCTGCGCCGCACCGTCGTCTCCGTGCGGGTGAACCCGTCCTCGCCCTACCGGGTCGCCGCCGACGACAACGGCGTGCTCGGCCTGTACCTGGACGGGGCGCGGATCTCCGACGTCGGCCTGCCCCCGATGCCGGACTACTACCGGCACACGCTGGAGAACGGCAAGTCCGTGATGGAGGTGGCGCCCACCATCCAGTGGGGCTACCTCATCTACCTGACGGTCTTCCGGGTCTGCCAGTACTTCGGCGCCAAGGAGGAGTGCCAGTACTGCGACATCAACCACAACTGGCGCCAGCAGAAGGCGGCCGGGCGTCCCTACACGGGCGTGAAGCCGATGGACGAGGTCCTCGAAGCCCTCGCCATCATCGACAAGTACGACACCGCGAAGTCCTCCACCGCGTACACGCTCACCGGCGGCGCCATCACCACGCGGCTCCAGGGCAAGGACGAGGCCGACTTCTACGGCCAGTACGCGAAGGCCATCGAGGAGCGCTTCCCCGGCCGCTGGATCGGCAAGGTCGTCGCCCAGGCCCTGCCCAAGGAGGACGTCCAGCGCTTCCACGACTACGGCGTGCGGATCTACCACCCCAACTACGAGGTGTGGGACCCGTACCTGTTCGAGCGGTACTGCCCCGGCAAGGAGCGCTACGTCGGACGTGACGAGTGGCACCGCCGCATCCTGGACTCCGCCGAGGTGTTCGGGCCGCGCAACGTCATCCCGAACTTCGTGGCGGGCGTGGAGATGGCGGAGCCCTTCGGCTTCAAGACCGTCGGCGAGGCGATCGACTCCACCGTCGAGGGCCTGCAGTACTTCATGTCGCGCGGCATCACGCCCCGCTTCACCACCTGGTGCCCGGAGCCCACGACCCCGCTCGGCAAGGCGAACCCGCAGGGCGCGCCGCTGGAGTACCACGTGCGGCTCCTGGAGGCCTACCGCGCCACGATGGAGGCCAACGGCCTCTCCTCGCCCCCCGGCTACGGCCCCGCGGGACCCGGCAACGCGGTCTTCTCGGTCAGCTCGTTCATGGACAGCCTGCCCGCGGAGGCGGCCGCCCCGGAGGACGCGGTAATCCCGGCGACGCCTCAGTAGCCCCGTGTTACGGTCGGGGCGGGTCACGAGTTCCAGTGTCAAGCCCCGGCTCGCTGGACGGCACCCCGCTCCGTCGCGGGTGCCCCGGGTGACGACCCGCCCCGTGCGACGTGCGCGGGGAACGGCGGATCACCGGGGTCGGCGACACCGGGGTCCACGACTCCGGAGGCGCACCATGACGCACCCGTACGGCACCCGCGAGCACGACGACCACGAGCTCGACACCTGTGACGTGCTCCTCTCCTCGCACGACGTCCGCGACGACGGTCTGATCGTCCTCCATGTGCTCGGTCCGACCCGGGGCGTCCCCGCCACCGTGTGGACCCACGACCCGGAGCGGCTGCGCCGTCTTCTGCGGGAGCACAGGGGACCGGCCCAGTGGCAGCCCCGGGGAAACCGGCTGCGGCTGAGCCGCGACACGGTGGGTACGACGCTCGTGCGCGTGGCCGAGCCCCCTCGCCGCTGACGAAGATCACCGGTTCGTAGGATGACGGCGTGATCCGGACGCGGGCGATCCCCGCGTCCGGGCGGCGCGACAGCAGCCACCCAGAGCCGGAGGTCCCCCGTGCAGCACCACCCCGTCACCGTCGTCACCGGCGGCAGTCGCGGTATCGGCGCCGCTGTCAGCGCCCGTCTCGCCGAGGACGGCCACGACGTCGTCATCGGCTACCGCTCGAACGCGGCCGCCGCAGAGGAAGCCGCGGAGGCGGTTCGCAAGGCTGGCCGTCGTTGCCTCACCGTCGAGGTCGACACCGCCGACGAGGCCGACGTCGACCGCCTCTTCGACACCGCGGCCGAGCTCGGCCCGGTCACCGGCCTGGTCAACAACGCCGGGGTGAGCGGCCCCGTCGGGCCCCTCGCCGACGCCGACGCCGACGGCATGCGCCGGGCGCTCGAAGTGAACGTACTCGGATATCTGCTCTGCGCCCGGCGCGCGGTGCGGGACATGAAGGCCAATGGCGGCGGCGCGATCGTCAACGTCTCCTCCGCGGCGGCCACCCTCGGCGCCCCCGGCGAGTACGTCCACTACGCCGCCGCCAAGGGCGCCGTCGACACGATGACGGTCGGTCTGTCCAAGGAGGTCGCCGGGGACGGCATCCGCGTCAACGCCGTCGCCCCCGGCGTCATCTGGACCGAGTTCCACGCCGACCCCGAGCGTCCCGCGAAGCTCTCGGCGGGCATTCCGCTGGGGCGCGCGGGGCAGCCGTCGGAGATCGCGGCGGCCGTCGCCTGGCTGCTCTCGGACGAGGCCTCGTACGCGACGGGCACCGTGCTTCGGGTCGCGGGCGGACGCTGACGCTCCCGGGTCGGCCACTCGTACGATTGGCGCATGATCAGTGGAGCGGTCGACCTCGCCAATGACGTCCTCATCCGGCCCGTCGCGCTCGGCGACGCGGCGCCGCTCGCCCGTGCCTACCGGCGCAACCGCGACCACCTCGACCCCTGGGACCCGGACAGGTCCGCCGCCTTCTATACCGAGGAAGGGCAGGTCGAGCGGGTCCAGGTGCAGCTGGCGGACGGACGCGCGGGCCGGTCGGCGCACTGGGTGCTCGTGAGCGGCGCCGAGATCGTCGGCCACGCGGCCGTGTCGAACATCGTGCTCGGCCCGGCCCGTAGCGGAAACCTCGGCTACTGGATCGACGCGGAGCACGTGGGCCGCGGCCTCGCCTCCGCGGCCGCGCGGCACGTCTGCGAGGCCGCGGACACCCAACTCGGCCTGCACCGCGTCGAGGCGGGCACCCTCCTGCACAACACCGCGTCGCAGCGCGTGCTCACGAAGTGCGGCTTCGAGGAGTACGGGGTCGCGCCGTCCTTCCTCTACATCAACGGCGCCTGGCGCGACCACCGGCTCTTCCAGAAGATCCTCAACGACCGTCCCCTGTAAGGCGGTCGGTCCCTTGACGCCCTGCTGGACCCTGTAGCAGGCTTCCGCGGTGATCACCTACGAGGCGGATCCGGCGCGAAGGCCAGTGCTCGCCGTCGACCAGGGCACGTCCGGGACCAAGGCCCTCGTGGTCTGCCCGGAGCGCGGCGTGATCGGATCGGGCACGGCTCCGGTGCACCCCCGTTGCCTCCCCGGCGGTCTGGTCGAGGTCGACCCCGCCGAACTGTTCTCGTCCGTCGTCGACGCGGGCCGCGCGGCGCTGGCGGACGCGGGTGAACCGGTCGCCGCCGTCGGCCTCGCCAACCAGGGCGAGACGGTGCTCGCCTGGGACCCGGCGACCGGGCGGCCCCTCACCGAAGCCCTCGTCTGGCAGGACCGCAGGGCGGCATCGGTCTGCGCCGAACTGGCCGAGCACGCGGAGGAGTTGAGGCAACTCACGGGACTGCCGCTCGACCCCTACTTCGCCGCGCCCAAGATGGCGTGGATACGTCGCCACCGCACCCGCCACGGCGTGGTCACGACCAGCGACGCCTGGCTCGTCCACCGCCTCACCGGCGCCTACGTCACCGACGCCGCGACGGCGGGCCGCACCCAGCTCCTCGACCTCGACACCGTCGATTGGTCACCACGGGCCCTCGACCTCTACGGGCTCGCCGACGAACACCTGCCCCGGGTTGTCGACGCGGCGGGAGAGTACGGCACGACCACCGCGTTCGGCCCCGAGATCCCCCTCACCGGCCTCCTCGTCGACCAGCAGGCCGCCCTGCTCGCCCAGGACGTGACCGCGCCGGGCAGCGCCAAGTGCACGTACGGGACAGGAGCGTTCCTGCTCGCCCAGACCGGCCCGCGCCCGCGCCGCGGAGACTCCGGACTGGTCAGCTGCGTCGCCTGGCGCCTCGCGGGCCGGACCAGCTACTGCCTCGACGGGCAGGTCTACACCGCCGCGTCCGCCGTCCACTGGCTCACCGGCCTCGGCGTCATAGCGGGCGCCGAGGACCTCGACCCCGTGGGCTCGGCCGTCCCCGACGCCGGAGGCGTCACCTTCGTGCCCGCGCTCGCCGGTCTCGCGGCGCCCTGGTGGCGCGGCGACCTGCGCGGCTCGATCACCGGCCTCGGCCTCGACACCACCCCGGGCCACCTGGTGCGCGCCCTGTGCGAGGGCATCGCCGCGCAGGTCGCCGCGCTCGCCGACGCCGTGGCCGCCGACCTGGGGGAGCCCCTGACGAGCCTGCGCGTCGACGGCGGCCTGACCCGCTCGGCCCTGCTCATGCAGACCCAGGCGGACCTCCTCCAACTCCCCGTCGAGGTATCGGCGTTGCCCGACGTCACCGCGCTCGGCGCGGCCGCCGTCGCCCGCATCGGCCTCGACCCCGCCCTCGCGGTCGCCGAAGCCGTCCCCGAGTGGCGGCCCGCCGCCGTCTACGAACCGCGCATCGGCGCGGACCTCGCGGCCGAACGCCTCGCCGGGTTCCGCTCGGCGGTGGCGGCGCTCCTGGATCGTACGCCCTGATGACGGTGACCAGGCGTGGCGCGCCGCCGGACGTGACGTACGACGTGACCGTCATCGGCGCGGGAGTCGTCGGCGCGGCCGTCGCGCGCGAACTGGCCCGGTATCCAGGGCTGCGCGTCGCGCTCGTCGAGGCCGCCGACGACGTCGGCGAAGGCACGTCGAAGGCGAACACGGCGATCCTGCACACCGGATTCGACGCGGTGCCCGGCTCCCTGGAGGCCCGCCTGGTCCGCGAGGGGCAGCGGCTGCTCGCCGCGTACGCCGCCGAGTCCGGGATTCCCGTCGAGCCGGTCGGCGCGCTCCTCGTCGCCTGGAACGCCGAGCAACTCGATGCGCTGCCCGGCCTGTTGGCGAAGGCGGAGCGCAACGGCTACGACGCGGCACGCGTCATCGGCCCCGCCGAGGTCCGGGCGCGCGAGCCGCGCCTCGGCCCCGGCGCCCTCGGCGCGCTCGACGTCCCCGGCGAGAGCATCATCTGCCCCTGGACCACCACCCTCGCGTACGCCACCCAGGCCGTGCGCGCAGGAGTGGACCTCCTCCTCAACTGCCGTGTGGAGAAGGTCGATCCGACGGGCGACCCACACCTCCTGACGACCAGCCGCGGCACCCTGCGGACCCGGCACCTCGTCAACGCAGCCGGTCTGCACGCCGACACCGTCGACCGGCTGCTCGGCCACGACGACTTCACCGTCACCCCGCGCCGGGGCCAGCTCATCGTCTACGACACGTTCGCCCGCGACCTGGTGCGGCACATCCTGCTGCCCGTCCCCACGGCGCTCGGCAAGGGCGTCCTCGTGGCCCCGACCGTGTACGGAAACGTTCTTCTCGGGCCCACCGCAGAGGAGTTGGACGACAAGGCGGCCACCGGGTCGACGGCCGAGGGCATCGCGGCGCTGCGCGAGCAGGGCCGCCGGATCCTCCCCGAGCTGCTCGACGAGGAGGTCACCGCGGTCTACGCGGGACTCCGCGCCGCCACCGACCACGACGACTACCGCATCAGCGCCCACAAGGAACAGCGCTACGTCACCGTCGGCGGCATCCGCTCCACCGGCCTCACCGCTTCCCTGGCCATCGCCGCCCATGTCACGGAGCTCCTCGCCGGAAACGGCCTGGACCTCGCAGAACCCCGCAATCTGGAGACGATTTCCATGCCGAACCTCGGCGAGGCCTTCCCCCGCCCCTACCAGCGCGCCGACCTCATCGCGGCCGACCCGGCGTACGGTGCCGTCGTCTGCCACTGCGAGCGCGTGACGCGCGGCGAGATCCGCGACGCCCTCGCGGCCACGATCCCGCCCGGCTCCCCGGACGGCCTGCGGCGCCGCACCCGGGCGCGGAGCGGACGCTGCCAGGGCTTCTACTGCGGTGCCGAGGTGCGGGAACTCTACGAACGGGGTGCGGAAATGGGTACCGGATGAGGCGGGAGCGCATCGTCGACGTGCTGGTCGTCGGCGCGGGGCCAGCGGGCCTCGCCACGGCGGCCGGGCTCGCCGCGTCGGGCGTGGGCGAGGTCGAGGTGGTGGACCGGGAGCGGCAGGCGGGCGGCATACCGCGGCACTGTCTGCACGGCGGCTTCGGACGCCTCGGGATGACGGGGCCGCAGTACGCGGAGCGCTGTGTGGCGGCGGCCGTCGGCACCGGCGCCGTGCTGCGGACCGGCGTCAGCGTCACCGCGTGGTCGGCGCCGCTCACCGTGGACGCCACGAGCCCCCGTGGCCTGGAGCGCATCACCGCCCGCGCGGTCGTCCTCGCCACGGGGGCCCGCGAACGCCCGCGCGCCGCACGCCTGGTGCCCGGCACCCGGCCCGCGGGGGTGTACACCACGGGCGAGCTCCAGCAGGCCGCCGACCTCCACCGGCAGCGGATCGGGACGCGCGCCGTCGTGGTCGGCGCGGAACCGGTGAGCTTCACCGCCCTGGACACCCTGCGGCGCGCCGGGGTCGCCGTCGCCGCGCTGGTCACCGAGCACCCGCGGCACCAGGCGCGCCCGGCCCGCGCCCTCGACGCGCGGCTGCGGCACGGCGTGCCCCTGCTCACCGACGCCACCGTGGTCGAACTCCTCGGCCGCGGCAGGCTCTCCGGGGTCGGGCTCCGGCACCGGGACGGGCGGACGGCACACGTCGCCTGCGACACCGTCGTCTTCACCGGGGACTTCGTCCCCGACCACGAACTGGCCCGGCGCGCCGGTCTCCTGCTGGACCCCGGCACGCGCGGCCCCGCGGTCGACGGCGCCTTCCGCACGGACGGGCGCGGCGTCTTCGCGGTCGGCAACGTGCTGCACGCGGCCGAACCGGCACGCACGGTGGCGCGTGAGGGGACGATGGCGGCGGATGCGGTGCGGCGCTACCTCTCCGACGGCGACTGGCCCTCGGCGGCGGTGCGGCTGCGGGTCGCCGCCCCGCTCGCCTGGATCGCCCCGAACCGTCTGACGCCGGACGAGCCCGCGGCGGGCTTCACCCTCCGCACGACCGAGTTCGTCGCGCGTCCGACACTGGTGATCACACAGGACGGCAGGACCCTGCACCGCACCCGCACGCGCCGCCCGGCCGTCCCGAACCGGCCGTTCCGGGTGCCCGGGGGCTGGACGGCACGGGTGGACGCCAGGGGCGGCGCGGTCCGGATCACCCTCGGCTGACGGCCCTAGGCCCGGCGGGAGGCGCCGAGCGGCCGACTGCCTCGACCCTCTTCAGGTCCCTCTTCCCTTGGCCCCCGCCTCCCGCATAGACTCCAAAACTAGCAGCGCTAATTTATGCGCTGGCTCAGCTCCCCGGCCACCAGCCACCCAGTTGCGCAGCGTGACCCGCAGAACCGAAGCAGCGTGACCCGCAGAACGATCCGGAGCCGTATCGTGCGCACCGTCCACTTCGCCGCCGCCCGCCGCACCCCCATCGGCAAACTCCGCGGCGCCCTCTCCTCCGTCCGCCCCGACGACCTCGCAGCGGGCGTCGTGCGGGGACTCCTCGCCGACATCCCCCAGCTCGATCCCGCCCGGATCGACGACATCTACTGGGGCGCCGCCAACCAGGCGGGGGAGGACAACCGCAACGTCGCGAGGATGGCCGCCCTCCTCGCGGGGCTCCCCGAGTCCGTGCCAGGCGCCACCGTGAACCGGCTCTGCGCCTCCGGCCTGGAAGCCGTCACGACCGCCGCGCGCACCATCGCCGCCGGGGAGGCGGACATCGTCCTCGCGGGCGGCTCCGAATCGATGAGCCGCGCCCCCTTCGTGCTGCCCCGCCCCGACGAGGCGCTGCCGCACCGCATGGAGACCGCGGACACCCGCCTCGGCTGGCGCCTCACCAACCCGAGGATGAAGGACCTGCACGGCGTCCTCGCGATGGGCGAGACCGCCGAGGAGGTCGCCGGGCGTTACGGCGTCTCGCGCGAACGCCAGGACACCTTCGCGCTCCGCAGCCACCAGCGCGCGGCCGCCGCCCGCAAGGACGGCCACTTCGACGACGAACTCCTCCCCGTCACGCGGCCGGACGGCATCGTCGTCGACACGGACGAGTGCGTGCGCGAGGACACCTCGTACGAGAAGCTCAGCGGCCTGCGACCGGTCTTCCGCAAGGACGGCACCGTCACCGCGGGCAACGCGTCGCCGATGAACGACGGCGCCGCCGGGCTGCTGCTCGTCAGCGAGGAGGCCCTGAACGAGCTCGGCCTCGAATCCCTCGGGCGGTACACGGCCGGGGCCTCGGCGGGCGTCCACCCCGACGTCATGGGCATCGGCCCCGTCCCCGCCACGCGCAAGGTGCTCGCCCGCGTCGGCTGGCACATCGACGACCTCCAGGAGGCCGAGTTCAACGAGGCGTTCGCGGCCCAGGCGCTCGCCTGCGTCGACGCCCTCGGCATCGACCCGGAACTGGTCAACCCGACCGGCGGGGCGATCGCGCTGGGCCACCCGCTGGGCTGCTCCGGCGCCCGCATCCTCACCACCCTGCTGCACCGGATGCGCCGCACGGGAGCCACGCGCGGCCTCGCCACCATGTGTGTGGGCGTCGGGCAGGGCAGCGCGCTCCTGGTCGAGCGAGACTGACGGCGGTCGTCGCCGCGGGGGCCGCGACCGGGGGAAGCGGGTGCGTGCCGTTTCCCCCGGTCGCGGCCCCCGTGGCGGTCCGGTGTGTGCCGTTTCTCTTCGGAGGCGGCCGAACCGGCGACAGCCCGCCGCGCTCTACGAAGGGGGCGGGGCGCGTGCGCCGCCCCCGAGAACAGTCCGCCCAACGCCTATTGCCCACCGCAAGCCGCAAGCCGCAAGCCCCTCGGAAACGGAGCCTCCTCCCTCATGGCCACGCTCTCCCTTGCCGCGATCCTCGCCGAGCCCGCCCGCCGCCACCCCGACCGCACCGCCCTCGTCGAGGGCGAACTGCGCCTCACGTTCAAGGAGCTGTGGCGCGAGGCGCGTGCCCAGGGCGCAGCCCTCGCGAAGCTCGGTGTGCGGCCGGGGGACCGCGTGGCCCTGATGGCGCCCAACACCGCCGAGTTCCCGCAGGCCTACTACGCCATCCTCGCCGCGGGCGGCGTCGTCGTCCCCGTCCACCTGCTGCTCTCCGCGGAAGAGGTCGAGCACGTCCTGCGGGACAGCGGCGCCACCCTGCTCCTCTGCCACCCGGCCCAGGCGGCGACCGGCGCGGCGGCCGCCGAAGCGACCGACGTGCGGATGGTGCGGCTCGGCGCCGAGGGCGAGCTGGAGGCCCTGGCGGGCGCCACCGAGCCCCTCACCACCTACGTCACGCGCGACGCCGACGACCCGGCCGTCGTCTTCTACACCAGCGGCACCACGGGCGTCCCCAAGGGCGCCGTGCTCAGCCACTTCAACCTGGTCATGAACGCGACGGTCAACGCCTTCGACGCCAACGACATCCGCCCCGACGACACCGCCCTGGGCGCGCTGCCGCTCTTCCACGCCTTCGGCCAGACC
Organism: Streptomyces sp. NPDC042371; assembly: GCF_056437465.1. Taxonomy (NCBI): domain Bacteria; kingdom Bacillati; phylum Actinomycetota; class Actinomycetes; order Kitasatosporales; family Streptomycetaceae; genus Streptomyces; species Streptomyces sp. NPDC042371. The sequence continues at coordinate 628,139 of NZ_JBWKAP010000004.1, forward strand.
GTCTCCATGAACTCGACCTGGCGGGCGGGCGCCACCCTCGTACTCCTCCCGCGCTTCGACGCCGCGCGGGCCATCGAGCTGATGGTCGCGGAGAACGTCAACACCTTCCACGGCGTCCCCACCATGTACGTGGGCCTGGTGGCCGCGGCCGAGGCCGCGGAGCGGTTGCCCAAGCTGCGGATCTGCATCTCCGGCGGCGCCTCGCTGCCCGTCGCCGTGCTCGAACGCTTCGAGAAGGCCTTCGGCACGCCCGTGTACGAGGGGTACGGCCTCTCCGAGACCTCCCCGACCGCCTCCGTCAACCAGCCCGACTTCGGCACCAAGGCAGGGAGCATCGGCCACCCGCTCTGGGGCGTCGACGTGGAGATCGCCCGCGCCGATGTCGACGACCGCGTCGAACTGCTGCCCACCGGCGAGCTCGGCGAGGTCGTGATCCGCGGCCACAACGTCTTCTCCGGCTACCTCGGGCGCCCCGAGGCGACCGCCGAGGCCCTGGTCGACGGCTGGTTCCGCAGCGGAGACCTCGGCACCAAGGACGCCGACGGCTTCCTCGCCATCGTCGACCGCAAGAAGGACGTCATCATCCGCGGCGGCTTCAACGTCTACCCGCGCGAGGTCGAAGAGGTCCTGATGCGCCACCCGTCCGTCGCCCAGACCGCCGTGATCGGCCTGCCCGACCCGGTGCACGGCGAGGAGATCTGCGCGGTCGTCGTCGCGGCCGCCGACGCCACGCCCGAACTCGCCGAGACGATCATCGAGTGGTCCAAGGAGCACCTGGGCCGCCACAAGTACCCGCGCCTGGTGGAATTCACCGACGAACTCCCGCTCGGCCCGAGCATGAAGGTGCTCAAGCGGGAACTGCGCGCCCACTACGGCGCGTAAGAATTCCCCTGATGGGATCGGGTACGGAAGGAGCGGCGTGGGCTGGGACCTCTCGGCGGCACAGTTCGCCGCGCTGGCCGTGGCGGCGCTGCTCGTCGGCTTCTCGAAGACGGCCGTCAGCGGGGCGAACACCATCAGCCTCGCGGTGTTCGCCGCCGTGCTGCCCGCCCGCGCGTCCACCGGAGTCCTGCTCCCCATCCTGATCGCGGGTGACGTCCTCGCCGTGCTCACCTACCGCAGGCACGCCCACTGGCCCACCCTCTGGCGACTGTTCCCCGCCGTCGCCGGGGGAGTGGTCGCGGGCACGGTCTTCCTGATGTGGGCCGACGACGGCGTGATGCGTACGTCGATCGGGGCGATCCTGCTGCTCATGGCGGGCGTCACCATCGCGCGCCGCCGCAGGTCGTCGGCCCGCCGGGACCCGGAGGGCGCGGAGGACGCGGAGGGCTCACGAGGGAGCCGCCTCAAAGCGCCCTCCTACGGCGTCCTGGGCGGCTTCACCACCATGGTCGCCAACGCGGGCGGCCCGGTGATGTCGATGTATCTGCTCTCGGCGGGCTTCCGCAAGCTGGGCTTCCTGGGCACGTCCGCGTGGTTCTTCCTGATCGTCAACACCTCCAAGGTGCCCTTCAGCGTGAGCCTCGGGCTGATCGACGCCCGGTCGCTGCTCCTGGACGCGGCCCTGGTGCTGTTCGTGGTGCCGGGCGCGATCCTCGGCAAGTACACGGTGCACCACATCAACCAGCGGCTCTTCGAGCAGCTGGTGATCGGCGCGACCGTGCTCGGCGGCCTGCAACTGCTGTTGCGCTGAGCAACGGGTTCGCGCCGCCACCCGTTCAGCGCCCGTTGACCCTGGCGCCCGCCGTCTCCGGTGAGAGCCCCTGCTCCAGATCCTCCGCGAGCAGCCGCTTAGCGATGACGTCGACCGCCGCGGCGAGTTCCTTGTCCGCGGGCCGCCCGATGTCCTTCTTCACTTCCTCGCCCAGCCAGGAGCCCCACGCCCTGGAGATGACCTCCGCCTCGCGCTCCCCGGCGGGCGTGTGCGAGAAGTACGTGCCAGTACGGGTCAGATAACCCTCCTCGACCATGCGGTCGAAGACGGGCACCAGGACCTCGGGCGGAATCCTGCGCCGGGCGGCGATCAGCCCCAGACTCGCGTGCCCGACCATTCGGGTGAACAGCGCGACCTGCATGACCGCCCAGGCGCCCGCGATGTCCAGGCGCGTGTCGGAGTCCCGGATGATCCCGCGCGCGGTGGACATGCCGACATTACGGATGATGGCGGCGACGCCCCGCTCCAGCACGTGCCCGGAGTCGCCGCTGCTCGGCTGCGCGAAGCCCTCGCCCATGTCCGGGGCGCCCATGCGCGCACTGTCGCGCAGCTCGACCTGCTTGAGGAAGAGCGCCACCACGAACCCGAGCAGCGCCACCGGAACCGTCCACAGGAAGACGGTGTGCAGGCTGTCCGCGTAGGCCTTGACGATGGGCGCGGCAGCGGCGGCCGGTAGCTCGTGCAGCCCGCCGGGGTTCTGTGCCGCCTTGCCGATGGCGACCGGATCACCGCTGCTCGCCCGCGCGGCCGCGGCGACCCCGTCCTTGAGGTTCGGCGCCAGCGTGTTGGCGTAGATCGTGCCGAACACCGCGGTGCCGAACGAGCTGCCGAGCGTACGGAAGAAGGTGACGCCCGACGTGGCCGTGCCCAGATCCGCGTACGCGACGGTGTTCTGCACGGCGATCGTCAGGACCTGCATGCACAGACCGATGCCGGTGCCCAGCACGAACATGTACAGCGACTCCAGCCACGTGCTGGTGGCGCTCCCCATCAGCGAGAGCAGATACAGCCCGAGCGCCATGACCAGCGCTCCCACGATCGGGAAGACCTTATAGATACCGGTCTTGCTGACGACGTTGCCGCTGAAGATGGAGGCGATGAGCAGCCCGACCACCATGGGCAGCGTCCGCACGCCCGAGATGGTGGCGGAGTCCCCGTCGACGTACTGCAGATACGTCGGCAGGAACGTCATCGCGCCGAGCATCGCGAAGCCCACGATGAAGCTGAGGATCGAGCAGACCGTGAAGACCGGGTTGGCGAACAGCCGCATCGGCAGCATCGGTTCCGCGGCCCTCGTCTCGACGACGCAGAACAGCGCCAGCGCGACGAGACCGCCCACGAAGAGGCCGATGATCGTCGGCGACCCCCACGCGTACTGGTTGCCGCCCCAACTCGTCGCGAGGATCAGCGCGCTCGCGCCCACGGCGACGAGCGCGATGCCGAGATAGTCGATGACCGGCCGCACCGCCGACTTCACGACGGGAATGGTCCGGGCGGCCGCGAGAACCACGACGATCGCGATGGGTACGTTGACGTAGAACGCCCAGCGCCAGCTCAGGTGATCCGTGAAGAGCCCGCCGAGCAGCGGCCCGATCACGGTGGACACGCCGAAGACGGCACCGATGGCGCCCTGGTACTTGCCGCGCTCGCGCAGCGGGATGACATCCGCGATCAGCGCCATGGACGTGACCATCAGGCCGCCCGCGCCGATGCCCTGCATCGCCCGCCAGGCGATGAGCAGCGTCATGTTCGTCGACAGGCCGCACAGGAAGGAGCCGGTGATGAAGATGACCGCCGAGACCTGGAAGACGACCTTTCGCCCGAACAGGTCACCGAACTTGCCGACGAGCACCGTGGCGACGGTCTCCGCGAGCAGATACGACGTGACGACCCACGACATGTGCTCGGCCCCGCCCAGATCCGACACGATCGTCGGCAGCGCGGTGCCGACGATGGTCTGGTCGAGGGCGGCGAGCAGCATGCCCAGCATGATCGTCACGAAGACGACGTTCCGTCGCCGCCGGTCGAGAACGGGCGGCGCCTGGGCCTCGGCGGGAGCGGGCACGGCCGCGGCCGACTGATCGGTGGTGGTCACACGGCCACCCTCACACCGGGGCGGGGGGTGTGCATGTGGGGTGAGGCCGGTTCGGTGACGGTGGGGGGTGGGGTGGTGCGGGGTGAGGCACCCACGCGGCGGGGCGCGCCGCGCGGCACGGCATGACTCCACACGTCGCAGGTCGGACGGGCTGGGCGGGCTGGCCAGGCCACGCGGGAGAGCGAGCGCTGACGCCTCCAAGCCCCCTCCGGGGACGTCCCCCCCCGGGCCCCCTACCCCCTATCCTTCCGCCGCACCCCGCAGCCGCGGCGCGTGAGCGGCCGCGTCCACCGCGACTCCCTCCCGCTCAAGGACCTCGGCCAACGCCTCCGCCCACGTAACCAGTTCGGCGACCCCCATCCCGTACGGCCGCTCCTGCCCGGCTCGCGCGCTCCAGTCGGCAACGGCCCCTGCCCCGCGCAACAGCAGCCGTGCCCCGCCCCTGGTGTTGCCGCGGGCCGAGTGCGTGAGGCCGACGGCAAGCTGCGCCAGCCCCTGCCACAGAGCGCGCTCCTCCTCGGGCCCCGACTTCCACGCGTCCTCGAAGACCTCGTGCGCGTGGAAGGGATGCCCGGCGTCGAGCAGCGCCTGCGCCTCGCGCACGGACTCCTCGGGCGTACGCACGACACCCTCCGGCTGCCGCGGCACCCCGTCGGCCCCGTAGGGCAACGGCCGCCCGAGCCCGTCTCGGGGCCGCTGGTTGCGGGCCCGTCCTTCCTCGTCACGATCGCGCTCGCGGCCACTGTCGTACGGTCCAGGTGCAGAGCTCATACGGCGATTGTCGCGCGTCCCTGACGGCGGTCACCGCAGGACGGAGCACCCTTCGGTGTGGGGTAGAGTTCTACCTGTGATCACGCGGAACACACACCGCGACGAACACACCGGGACGTGGCGCAGCTTGGTAGCGCACTTGACTGGGGGTCAAGGGGTCGCAGGTTCAAATCCTGTCGTCCCGACGGAAACGTCGCAAGTAGGGGCCATCTTCGGATGGCCCCTACTTCGTGTTCGGGAGTAATTCTGGGAGCGGGGATGCGCTGACCGCAAAGGGCGCCTGGCCTCCGGGTATTTCGGCATTCGTCCGCCCAGCTGATTCTGGCGCTCAGCTGACGCATGCGTGGAAGGACCGGCGGATTCCGTGGCAGACGTCAGCCTCATCCGGGTGCTGCTCCGGGTTTGCGAGTCGGCGTTAATCAGCCAAGTGCTTCGGTCCGCAACCTCGGGCGCTGCCGCCACGACAAAATGGCTGGTGATGACTGCCATTGCCGCCGCCGCTCCGGCCGGTGAACCAGAGGGGTTCAGCCCCTTCGCCCATCTCACCGTGCAGAACACCGTGCTCTATCGGCACGTGATGCGGGCGTTCGTCGTGGCCAAAGAGCGCTTTGCCGTGCACCTGCGGCCCGAGGATGTGCATGCAGCGTTACCTGGTGAAGTTCGGCCTGGTGAGCTCGACGGGGTCGTCAAGGCACTGGACAAGCTGGTCGTGTGGGGGAACCTGCGGGCCGACCCCGACATGGGCCGGGTCACCGCCGTCGAGGACTTCTACCGCAAGCGGTTCATCTACCAGCTCACACAGGCGGGGGAAGCCGCCGAGGAGGCCCTTGCCACGTACGACGAAGCGCTCGGACGGCGCGGCGCCCTCCAGGCCATCGCCTTGCACGACATCGTCACGCAACTGCGAGCGCTCCTCGTACTCACCGCCGAAGAGCAGCCGGATCCCGGCAAGACGCATCTCGCGCTCGACGCGCTCGCCAGCCGGTTCGCCGCCCTTGCCGACAACGCACGTGCATTCATGGGCTCGTTGCAGCGCACCATCGACCTGCATGAGGTGGAGGAAGAAGTCTTCCTCGCCTACAAGGATCGGCTCATCCAGTATCTGGAGCGCTTCATCCAGGACCTGATCACCCTGGGAGGGCGCATCGCCCAACTGATCCTGGACCTGGAGGAGCACGGCAGGATCGAGGTGCTCCTCAGGGCTGCGGCCAAGCGGGAAGCAGCCGACGCGGCGCCCGAGGAGGGGGATCACGCCACCGGGGAGGCCTACGCGCACTGGGCCAGGCGCTGGGACGGTCTTGCGGCGTGGTTCCTCACCCGCGACGGACGCGAATCGCAGGCCCGTCTGCTGCGCAGCCGAGCCCTGGGGGCGATTCCGCAGATGCTGGCAGTGGTCCGTGTGCTGGGGGAGCGCCGGGCCGGGCGGTCCGACCGGTCCGCTGACTTCCGCACGCTCGCCCGGTGGTTCGCCGAGGCCTCCGACGACGCGTCGAGGCACCGACTGTGGCGGGCCGCCTTCGGGCTCTATCCTGCCCGTCACCTCACGATCGACGCGGACACCCTGGCCGCACGGACGGCCGCACCGGTTCCCGCCGGCACTCCCTGGGCCGCCGCCGAGCCTCTGCGGATCAGCCCGCAGTTGCGCCGCACCGGGAGCTACGAGCGACGTGGCAAACCCCGCAAAGTCGAGGACCGCGAGGAGCGGCGTCGCCATCTGGCAGAGGTGGCGGCCAAGCAGGTCGCGGAGACCGCCGCGGCCAGGGCACGGCTCGTCACGGACGGAACCGTCCGGCTCTCCGAGCTCGGCGAGCTCGACCCCTTGTCTTTCGGGCTCTTCCTCCAACTGCTCGGAGACGCACTGGCCACGTGGCGCCCCGGCATGCGGCACACCGTGGCCACCAGCAATGACGGCTCCATGGAGATCCGGCTCAGCGCGCTGGCCGACGGTTCGACGGCGGAGATCCACACACAGTCCGGAACCTTCCGCGGGCCCGATCACCTCATCGAGATCGTCGACCTGACCGATGGCCTGATGCACGGAGAAATGGACTGATGACCACGCCCCTGGCCGAGGTGCTCGACGGACAACACGCCGCTGAGCTCCGCAAAGCCGCCCGCGCGCTGCTGAAACAGCCCCTTCTCCTCTCCAAGGGCAGGTACGCGGAGGAGTTCCGGCTCGTACGACGGCATGCCTCGGAGCTCCGCGAGTGGTTCGACCGCAACACTGGCTGGCCTCTCCATGCGGATGCCGAGACCGCCCGGCTGCGCAAGATCCCCGGAGTCCTCCACGACGCCACGCACCCGGCCCGCGAGACGACCCGCGCCGCCGCCCCGTTCACCCGCCGTCGCTACGTCCTGCTCTGCCTGGCCCTGGCCGCCCTCGAGCGCGGTGAGTCGCAGATCGCCCTCGGCCGTCTCGCCGATCAGGTCGTCCTCGACGCCACCGACCCCCGGCTCGCCACGGCAGGTATCCAGTTCACCCTGGACCGCAGGGACGAGCGCCTCGACCTCGCCGCGGTCGTACGGCTCCTGCTCGGCCTCGGAGTGCTGCGCCGGGTCGCCGGAGATGAGGAAGCGTATGTGAACGGAGCGGGCGACGTGTTGTACGACGTCGAGCGGCGCGTGCTGGCAGGGCTGCTCGCCACGCGCCGTGGCCCCTCCACGGTGCAGGCCGAGGCGCCCGCCGAACGGCTCGCGCACCTCGTCGCCGAAACCGCACTCGACAGCGACGAGCTGCGCTTCCGCGCGGTGCGGCAGACACTCACCCGCAGACTCCTGGACGACCCGGTGCTCTACTACGACGAGTTGAGCGACGCCGAACTCAGCTATCTCACGCGGCAGCGGGGGTTCCTCACCGCCCGCGTGACCGACCTGACAGGTCTGATACCCGAGATCCGGGCCGAAGGCATCGCCATGGTCGATGCCGAGGACGACCTCACTGATGTACGGATGCCCGAGCAGGGAACCTACGGCCACATCACCTTGCTGCTCGCGGAGTTCCTGGCCAGGGCAGGCGGGCCGGTCACGACCGAGCAGCTCACTCAACGCGTACGGGAACTCGCCGCCGAGCACGGCGGGTTCTGGGCCAAGTCGGCGCGGGAACCGGGTATGGAGGCCGAACTCGTGGAGCAAGCCATCGCTCGGCTCACCGCTCTCGGCCTGGTCGCCCGTACCGCCGACGGCGCCGTCCCCCGCCCCGCCCTGGCCCGCTACGCGGTAGGTGAACCGGTCGTGATCGACCGTGGTCTCGGGCACGCGCCGACACAACGAAAGGCCGGTCAGGAGTGACCACCACACTTCCCGAGCCGCTCCGGGCCCGCTGGCAGCCCCTGCGGATCGGGCTCGTCGATTTGTTCCATTACGACGTGGAGGAATTCCACTTCCGCGACGGGCGTCTGTTGCTGCGCGGCAACAACGGCACCGGCAAGTCCAAGGTGCTGGCGCTCACCCTGCCCTTCCTGCTCGACGCTGACCTGAGCCCGCGACGGGTCGAACCGGACGGCGATCCGGGCAAGCGGATGGAGTGGAACCTTCTGCTCGACGGTGACCATCCGCACTCCGAGCGCCTCGGCTACACCTGGATCGAATTCGGCAGGCTCGACGCGGACAGCGGAGAGAACCACTTCCGCACGCTGCTGTGTGGACTTAAAGCGGTGAGCGGGCGCGGTATCGCACGGCACTGGTACGCGGTCACCGGCCAGCGCGTCCGGCACGGCCCCGGCACATCCGGGGACGAGTTCCTCAGCTTGGTCGACGCCACGGGCACGGCCCTCGCGCGGGACCGCCTCGTGGAGGCCATCGGCGGGCAGGGCATGGTGTACGACCAGGCCAAGACGTACCGCAGAGCGGTGGACGAAGCTCTCTTCGGGCTCGGGGAGCAGCGGTACGGAGCTCTGGTCGACCTGCTCGTCCAGCTGCGCCAGCCCCAGTTGTCCAAGCGGCCCAACGAGGCAGCTCTCTCCCGTGCGCTCACCGAGGCCCTCCCCCCGGTTGACCAGGCCGTCATCGCCGACGTGGCCGAGGCGTTCCGCTCGCTGGACGAGGAGAAGGCCGAGCTCGCCGCCGCCACTGCTGCCGAGCGTGCCGCAGCCGACTTCCTGGACCACTACCGGCGCTACGCCAAGATCGCCACCCGCCGCCGGGCCCGCCTGCCCCGCGTCGAGCACTCCCGCTACGAGCACCGGCAACGGGACCTTGTGGAGGCACAGAGCCAGCAGGCCACGGCAGAGGAGGAGCGGCGGGCCGCCGCGGAGGCGACCAGCATGCTGGAGGAGCGACAGAGCAGGCTGCGCGCGCAGGACGCCGTCTTGCGCGAGGGGCCTGAGATGCGCAGTGCCAGGGACTTGGACCAGGCGCATCAGGAGGCGGAACGCTCCGCGCACGCCGCAGAGCGTGCGCGCGGCGACCGGGACCAGGCGCTCGGCTTGCGTGCCAAGGGTTTGAAGAGGCTCGGCGCCGCCGAGAACCGTCTGAGCGCGGCTGAGCAGGGCGTCGAGGGCATCTACCGGCAGGCGTGCGAGGCCGCCGCCGACGCCAGGGTCGCCCTGCCCGGAGACGTCTGGCTCGAACCGAGCGAACTGCGGCACTCCGTCGAACAATCCGTGGAACGGGGCCGACGCGCTCTGACTCATGTGGAGGGCCTCGCGCAGGCATCCGCTCGTGCTGCGGAGGAACGGCGCAAGCAGGCCGTCCGACTCGATGAGACCGATGCCGACCGCGCCGTCGCTGCGGCTGAGCTGGACCGGGCGGAGCGGGACGCGGAGCGAGCCGGTCGGGCACTGGTCGACGAGGTTCGTGACCATGCTCGTGACTGGAGCGAGCTCGAGTTTCCTGACGAGCCGGGGATGCTGGACGAGCTGCAGGAGTGGGTGGGCCATCTCGATGGCGCCTACCCGGCGAGGACGGCGGCCGCGCACGCCCACGGCGCAGCGTCCGCGCACCTGGCCGGGCAGGCTGCCGAGGTCCGCGGACGACGCACCGACCTCACCGAGCAGGCCGACAGGGTGCGGCGAGAGCTGGCGGCGCTGGAGGCCGGCGGAGGACGTCAGCCACAGCCGCCCCATACCCGCAGTGCCGGTCTGCGTGAGGGGCTGACGGGCGCCCCCTTGTGGCGACTGGTGGACTTCCGGGACGAGGTGCCCGAGGAGTGCCGCGCCGGTCTTGAGGCAGCCTTGGAAGCCTCCGGGATGCTGGACGCCTGGGTGCTCCCCGACGGTGTGCTGCTCGCGGCCGACTGTCACGAGGTGCTCCTGGCGCCTGTCCCGGGGCCGGTACGGGGAACGTCACTCGCGGAGTTGTTGCGACCGGCCGTCGACCACGGAGATGCCGGGGCCGCGGCCGTCGGCGAGGGCACTGTTGCACGGCTGCTCGCGTCGGTCGGCGCAGGGCTGACCGGCCCGGCGGTCGATGAGCGGGGCGGAGAAGCACCTACCTGGGTGGCGCTGGACGGGAGCTTCCGGGTCGGTGCGCTCACCGGCCGGTGGGCCAAGCCCGCTGCCGAATACATCGGCGAGGGTGCGCGGGAGGCCGCCAGGCGATCTCGTATCGCGGTTCTCGGTGTCGAACTCGACTCGCTGCAGCAGCAGTTGGAGGTCGTGGTCGAGCTGGCTACCACCCTCGCCGCCCGTCGCCGCATCCTTGACGCCGAGCTGGCCGACGTACCTGACGAGGGCCCACTTGCCCGGGCGCACGCGCGCGTGAGCGCTGGCGCCGACTCCTTGCACCGCATCGACGAACGGCGCGAGGAGCGGGTCACCGCCCTCCAAGAGGCGGCTGAGCGTGCCGAGTTGGCCGCAGCCGACCTCGCAGGAACCGCCGGGGACCTGGGTTTGCCCGCCGAGCAGGAGGGCTTGACCGCGGTGCGTCAGGCGCTCGGCTTCCTCGCCGAGGTCCTGGCCGCTCTCTGGCCCGCACTGCGTGAGCGCGGCGAGGCGGCAGGCCAGGCGGCGGACGAACGTACTGAAGCGGAACGCGCCTCGGAGCGGGCCACGGAACTCGTGGACCGTGCGAAGGAGGCGGAGCGCGCGGCGGCCGTTGCCGATGAACGCTTCACGACCTTGCACGCCACGGTCGGCACAGCCGTCGCCGAACTTCAGCGCATGCTCGCGGAGACCGCTGAGGCGCTGCGTACCTGTGAGCGTGAGCAGCGCCTCAGCCGGAACCGTCATGCGGAGGCGGATCGGGCCGCCGGTAAGGCCGAGGGCCGGATCGAGCAGTTGCGCGAAGCGCTCAAGGAGGCCGCCGAGGCGCGCACGGAAGCCATCGCCGCGCTCCAGCGGTTCACCGAAACCGGTCTGATGGCCGTGGCGCTGCCCGATATCCAGCTGCCCGCCGCGGGCGGCGACGCATGGGCAGCCACCCCCGCCATCGCGCTGGCCCGTGCCATCGACGCGGACCTGTCCGCCACCGACGACTCGGACAGCGCGTGGGAGCGAGTGCAGCGCCGGCTCAGCGAGGAACTCAAATCTCTCCAGGACACGCTGTCCCGGCACGGGCACAGCGCCTCCGCCCGCATGGTGGAAGAGGGCATGGTCGTCGACATCGTCTACCAGGGCCGCGAACGAGCCGTACCGGAACTGGCCGACGCGCTGGCTGTCGAGGTCGGCGAGCTCTCCCGCATTCTGTCCGCGCGCGAACGGGACATCCTGGAGACTCACCTGGTCACCGAGGTGGCAGGCACGCTCCAGGACCTGATCGGCGCGGCCGAACGGCGGGTACGGGACATGAACGAAGAGCTGGAGGAGCGGCCGACCTCCACCGGCATGCGGTTGCGCCTGGTCTGGCGGGCATCCCGCAAGGCTCCCGCAGGGCTCGCCCAGGCCAGGGACCGGCTGCGCAGGTCGGCCGACGTGTGGACCGCTGAGGACCGTGGAGCTGTGGGGGAGTTCCTTCAGGAGCAAATCGCGCGGCAGCATACTGACGACGCGTCGGGCAGCTGGCTTGAGCATCTCACCGCCGCTCTCGACTACCGGACGTGGCACGAGTTCGGGGTCGAACGGCACCAGCAGGGTCGCTGGGTCCCGGCTACGGGACCCGCATCGGGCGGCGAGCGGGTGCTTGCGGTCTCCGTGCCGCTGTTCGCGGCTGCCTCTTCCCACTACGCGAGCGCGGGAAGCCCCTACGCGCCGCGACTGGTCACTCTCGACGAGGCGTTCGCGGGAGTGGACGACGACTCGCGCGCCAAGTGCCTGGGCCTGCTGCACGCCTTCGACCTCGACGTCGTCATGACCAGTGAACGCGAGTGGGCCTGCTACCCCCAGGTGCCCGGCATCGCCATCGCCCAGCTGTCGCGGATCGACGAGGTCGCGGCGGTGCTCGTCACGCGCTGGGAGTGGGACGGTACCCGGAGGTCGCGGGGCGCGGAGCCGTTGCGACCCCAGCCCCAGCGAGTGCCCCGGTCACGCGCAGGAGCGGACGCGTCCATCACGGAGCCGCTGTGGAGCTGACCCCCGGCCAGGACGTGACGGTCGACGATGTACGGCTGCGCAGGCTGCTGGGCGACTCCGGACTCGACTGGCTGGTCGACCGGGTGCACCGACGCCTGGAACGTGGTCAGCCGCTCACCGGTTCGGTGTCCTTGAGTGAGCCGACCGAGGCGCAACGATCCGCTGCTGAAAGGCTGCTGGGGCGCGCCCCAGGGAGCGGGCGGTCCCTGTCCATCCGCCTCGATGCGGTGGACGAACTCCTGCGCCGCTCCGGCATCAGCCCGGCGGGGCTGGCGGCGGCCCTGACCGCGCTCACCGGCCCTGTCCGGCTGCTCGGCTCGGTCCGTGCCGAGGAGGAGCGGGCATGGCGTGAGGCCTACGCACCGGTGGACGCGCTCGCGGAAGACATCCCCGCGCTCCGGAACTGGGTCGACCGAATCCGGAGTGAGGGGCTGGTCCGGCGCCTCGCCGGTACCCCTGCCGCAGCAGCCGACCTGCTGGGTAAGGCGGCCACGGCCCTGCGTGCCCTGCCGGCGGACCCGCCGGTGGCGCTGCCCACGTTCGCGTCCCGTTTCCTCGACGGCGCGCACGCGCTGGATGACGGAACGCCGCTCTGCACGCTGACCCTCTCCGGTGCCCGGGCCCTGACCGGCTTCCCGGACGGAAGAGGTACACAGTGGCGTCGCGAGGCGTGGGCTTCGGCGGGACTGTTGCGGGACGCGCTCTCCTCCACCGTGCTCACCCTGAACCTGCGAGGCACACCGGCTCTGGACTGGATGGCTGATGCGGGCGAGCCCGTCGTACTGACCCTGCGGCAGCTGACCCGGCACCCACCCGACGCCGCACCGCCGACGGTCCGGATCTGCGAGAACCCCGCTGTGCTCGCCGCGGCCGCCGACAGCCACGGTGCTGATTCCGCGCCGTTGGTCTGTCTCCAAGGACAGCCGTCCGCCGCGGCCGTCACGCTCCTTCGTCATCTTGACGCACACGGCGCTCGCCTGCGTTACCACGGGGACTTCGACTGGGGTGGCCTACGCATCGCCACGGCGTTGCTGCGCCATGTCCCCTGGAGCCCATGGCGCTACACGGTCGCCCACTACCGTGCGGCGACGCGCACCCTGACCGGCGGCCCGCCCCTCACCGGCACGCGAGCCGAGGCCCCGTGGGACCCGGACCTGGCGGATGCCTTGGAGGAGTCGGGCGTCAGGGTGGAGGAGGAGGCGGTCCTGAACGACCTGCTGTCCGACCTCGGCTGAGTGAGGCTGCACGCCTCGCGCCCTGCCGTCCGCACTTCACCCGGATCACCGGCTTCCCCGGGCGGGCCCCAATCGCCGGGCGCTCCTCATCCGTCGTTGCCTCGGCTACTCGCACGCGGCGCTGAGGGCCGTCCCGGGCACGTTTGAATGGCCCGTGTTCAGCTATGTGTCACTGTCGGTGGGAGGGCTGCACGATGACACCCTCACCGCGCATGTGACTTCCTGTAGTCGGCGCGAAAGCGGGACCCCTTACGTGGACGATGTGAACGCGTATGAGAACGAGGCATTGCTGGAGATCTCACAGGCGGACGTTCAGGGTTCGCCGCCATGAGGGGGGGCGCGCGACGGTCCACGCCACCAACGCGCCCTTCCGGATGGGCCCCTCGATCGTTTCCGGCGAAAGGATGACCTCATGCCAGACGTTCTAGTTGTCGGGGCGGGAATCGTCGGTGCCTCCGTGGCCTACCACTTGGCGAGTCGGGGCGTTCCGGTCACCTTGCTCGAGCAGGGGCCGGGCCCCGCCTCCGGGGTCACCGCGGACTCCTTCGCCTGGGTCAGCGGGGCGGGCGGGGACCAGCCAGGGGGAGCGGCGGATCTGCGTCAGTACGTGCTCGCGGACTACCGGCGCCTGGAGGCCGAGCTGCCCCACGTCACCCTCCGCCGGACCGGCTCGCTGAACTGGGGCGGCGGGCCGGAGCAGGAGTTGCGGCCTGTAGCCGGACAGTTCCGTGTCGGGCGCAGTGACATCGCCGCTCTGGAGCCCGCCCTCCGGAACCCTCCTGACCAGGCCATCCACATTCCCGGCGACGCCGGTGTCGACGCGACGGCGATGACCGGCGCACTCGTGGCCGCGGCCAGGGCCTACGGAGCCACCGTGCGGTACGAAACGGACGTCACCTCGTTGCGGATGTCCGGTGAACGGGTCGCGGGAGTGCTGTCCTCGACCGGGCCCCACGCCGCCGCAACTGTCGTGCTCACCGCGGGTACCAGCGTCCCCGGGCTGTGCGAGCCGTTGCCGGTCGATCTTCCCGTTGCCGCCTCACCGGCCACCCTCGTACGGGTCGCGGCACCGCCGGGGCTGGTCAGGACCATCGTGGCCCGACCTGATCTGGAGGTGCGGGAAGTGCGTGACGGCGAGCTGCTGCTGCCTCTGTCGCACGGTGCGGGCCGGGCCGCACCCGGTGAACGGGCCGCGTACGACGCGCTCCTGCGGCTGCGGGCGACCTTCCGTGGCAGTGATCAGTGCCGTCTGCTGGGCTATCGGACCGCCAGACGTCCCATACCCGCCCACGGACCTCTCATTGGATATGCGACACGCGACCGATCCGTCTACGTCGCCGTGCTGCACTCCGCCGTCGCGCTGGCGCCCACCGTCGGCAGGCTCGTGGCGGACGAACTCGTGACCGGCAGGCCGACGCCCGAACTCCGGCGGTGTCGCCCGCGTACCCACTGACCTCACTTCTTCACAGTGGCGACGGCACCGGTGGTGGTTATGGCGACCGGGAATCGACCTGGCCCAACCGCTGCCGCGGATTTACCTTGCGCCTATGAATGAGCTGCGCAAACGCAAGTACGAGCGATGGTTCCGCGCCGCGGACGTCGACGGCGACGGTGCGATAACGCGGCAGGACGTCGTCCTCATGAGTGACCGCTACCTCCAGGCCAGGGGCGTTGCCTCCGACTCCCCTCAGGGCATGCGGATGCACGACACCATGCACCAGTTCTGGGAGTCCGTGATCGCCCCCCTCGACGCCGACAAGGACGACAGGGTGACCTCGGCGGAGATGACGGAGGCGTTCGCCGCCGCGTTCGTCGATCGCGGTCGCTACCCCGAGGAGCTCGCGCCGGTCGCCGACCGCTTCTTCGATCTGGCCGACGTCGACGGTGACGGCGCGATCAGCCTCACCGAGTTCACGCACATCTTCGGAAGCACGGGACGGGCCGCCGACGAGGAGTGCGCCGAGGTGTTCAACGCGCTCGACCTCGACGGCTCAGGAGCCCTGTCGCGGACCGAGTATCACAGGGCCGCGTCCGAGTTCTTCTACGGAGACGATCCCGGCTCTCCGGCCAATCACCTCTTCGGGCGTCTCACGTAACAGCCGCTCAGGCCGCGGTGTGGTCGAGGAACTCCACGGTCCAGCCCGTCGGCGGGATCAGCTCGAACAGTCGCCTCACCTTCGGCGACAGACGGCGCAGCGACTGCCTGCGCCAGGCCCCGAACCGGCTCGGATGGCTGCCCTCTTGGAGCAGTCGCAACGCGATGTCCAGCTCCAGCATGGGTCGAGGCCCCTCGGCCAGCCGGGTGCGGGCCAGGTCTGCGGCGGTGAAGTGGATACGGAGCGGCATACGCAGAGCCTGATCAAGATGTCGTTATTCGGGCTAGGCCAAATCACGTCGACCCTCGGTCACCCGCTGAGCCAACCTTGTCCGTGAGCGAGCACGAACAAGCTCCACCTCGGCCCCGTCCATCGGTGGCCCGAAGTGGATGTGGCCGGACGGCCGTGGCGCGGGGGGATGCGGCCGTCCGGTCGCCCTTCACCTGTCGGCGTACGGGGATTTCGCGGGGAGTTCCACGGTGATGCGGAGCCCGCCGTCGGGGCGCGGGGCGAGGGTGAGGGTGCCGTCGTGGGCCCGGGTGATGGTCTTGACGATGGCCAGGCCGAGGCCGACGCCGACGTGGTCGGTGTGGATCCGTTCGGTGCCGCGCTGGAAGGGTTCGGTGAGCGTCGAGACCAGCTCCGGGGCGAGTCGCTCGCCGGTGTTCTCGACGGTGAGCACCACGGTGCCGGGGCGGACGCTGGTAGTCACCCACACGGTGCCCTGATCCGGCAGGTTGTGGACGATCGCGTTGTGCACGAGGTTCATGGTCAGCTGCAGGAGCAGCGGTTGCGAGCCGGTCGTGAGGGCGATGTCGCCGACGGTCTCGATGGTGGTGCCGTGCTTCTCCGCGAGCGGGAGGAGCGTTTCGGTGGCTTCCTCCGCCAGGAGGGACAGGTCGACGCGCTCGCGGGTGAAGGACCGCTGGTCGGCACGGCTGAGCAGGAGCAGCGCCTCGGTGAGGTCGATCGCCCGGGTGTTGACCGCGGTGAGGCGGTCGATGACTTCGCCGCTGTCGTGGTTCGGATCGGTGCGGGCGACGTCGAGCAGCGTCTTCGAGATCGCGAGCGGTGTGCGCAGTTCGTGCGAGGCGTTGGCCGCGAACCTCCGCTGCTCCGCGACGTGCGCTTCGAGCTGCGCCAGCATCGTGTCGAAGGTGTCGGCGAGTTCGCGGAATTCGTCCTGGCGGCCCGGGAGCCGGATGCGGTGCGAGAGCGATCCGGCCGCGGCCGTGCGGGTGGCGTGGGTGATGCGGTCCAGCGGGGCGAGCATGCGGCCCGCGAGGAGCCAACCGCCCAGGAGGCCGAACACCAGGAGGAACGCCATGACCACGGCCGCCATCGGGGCGAAACCGCGCACGAAGTCGGTGCCCGGAGATACCCTCCACGCCCCCTCTTCGTTGGTCTGCAGCCACCCCTGTCGCAGGAGGAACACCCCCACGGCGGCGAGCAGCAGGCCACCGGCGACCATGAGGAATCCGGCGTAGCTCAGGGTGAGCTTGAGACGGACACTCATCCCGCGCTCCCTGGGCACGGACCGCTCCCTCGGCATGGACCGCTCCCTAGGCACGGTCCGCCGCCTCGTCCCCGGTCCGCGGCTGCTGCGCCTCGATGCGGTAGCCGACGCCCGGCACGGTGGCGATGATCCACGGTTCGCCGAGCCGCTTGCGCAGGGCCGACACGGTGATGCGTACGGCGTTGGTGAACGGGTCGGCGTTCTCGTCCCACGCGCGCTCCAGCAGCTCCTCGGCGCTGACGACACCGCCTTCCGCGGCGACGAGCACTTCGAGCACGGCGAACTGCTTCCTGGTCAGGGCGACGAAGCGGCCGTCCCGGTAGACCTCCCTGCGGAACGGGTCGAGGCGCAGCCCGGCGATCTCGAGCACGGGAGGCCTGCTGTGGGCCCGCCTGCGGTTGAGTGCTCGGAGCCTGAGCGCGAGTTCCCGTAGCTCGAAGGGCTTCGTCAGGTAGTCGTCGGCTCCGAGCTCGAACCCGGAGGCCTTGTCGTCGAGACGGTCGGCGGCGGTGAGCATGAGGATCGGCATGCCGCTGCCGGAGGCGACGATGCGTTTGGCGACCTCATCACCGGACGGCCCCGGAATGTCGCGGTCCAGGACGGCGATGTCGTACGTGTTGAAGCTGAGCAACTCCAGCGCGGTGCCGCCGTCGCCCGCGATGTCGGCCGCGATCGCTTCCAGCCGCAGGCCGTCGCGGATGGCTTCTGCGAGATAGGGCTCGTCCTCGACGATCAAGACACGCATGTTCTTCAGAATACGAGCCGACACATATCGTCGACATATCGAAAACCGCATACGCGTCGGCAACATCGTCTTGCTTTGACTGGCGGTATGACTCGAACCCCAGCATCAGCACGAACGACGCCCCGTCGGGTTCGCTGGCTGGTCCTCGGCGGTCTGACAGCCGTCATAGCAATGATCACGGCGGGAGTCCTCGCCTTCCAGACGTCGAAGTCCTCGACCCGATCATCCCTGTCCAGACCTTCTCTGCCGCCCGCGCCGTCCCCGTCCCGCTCGCCTTCCGCTTCGCCCTCGGACATGGCTGGCAGCGAGAAACGCGCGGCCCCGGGCAGGGCCGACGGTGTCGTCCCCGACGGCGTGACCGTCTTCGACGACTCGATTCCGGCCGTGGCCAAACTCGATCCGGAACTGCGCAAGGCCCTGCGCCGGGCAGCGACCGCCGCCGCGGCCGAGGGAGTCGAATTCCATGTCAACAGCGGCTGGCGCTCCCCGAAATACCAGAGTCGGCTGCTCGCCGATGCGGTCTCCGAATACGGATCCGAACGCGAGGCCGCCCGCTGGGTGGCCACCGCTTCGACGTCTCCTCATGTGTCGGGGGACGCGGTCGACATCGGGGGCTCCGACGCGACGGAGTGGCTGTCCGGGCACGGCACCGAGTACGGCCTGTGCCAGATCTACCGGAACGAACCATGGCACTACGAATTGAGCACCGATGCGATCGACGACCGAGCCTGCCCGCGCATGTACGCCGACCCCACGCAGGACCCGAGGATGCAGCAGTGAGCGAGGACAGGCGATGACGCAGCTGGACACGGCCGAAATCGAGCAGAGCAGCCCGGCGGCCACCGGTGCCCCGACGGGCGAGGCGGCCGAGGCGGCCGAGGCGGACAGGACCAGCCGTATCGGCGGGGCCTCGCGGGCCCGCATGCAGCGGGCGATCCACGCCCTCTCCGGGCCGGGGCCGTGGCAGCACGGCAAGGTGACCGCCGCGCTGGCGCTCCTGCTGGGGCTGCTCATGCTGATGCACGCGCAGATCACCGACCGCGGTGGCCTCGGCAGCCTGGTGGAGACCTTCCTTCCGTGGTTCGGCCTGTTCGTCCCCGTGCTGCTGGCCGTCGCGCTGTGGCGTCGCTCCGCCTCCGCGGTGGCCGCGCTGCTGCTGCCGGTCACGGTGTGGCTGAGCCTCTTCGGCGGGCTGCTCGTCGACAAGGCCCAGTCGGACGGCGACCTCACCGTGGCGAGCCACAACGTCGCCGCGGAGAACGCCGACCCCGTCGGTACCGCCCGCGACCTGGTGGACTCCGGTGCCGATGTGCTGGCCATCGAGGAGATCTCGCAGCAGGCCAGGGGCACGTACGAGAAGGAGCTCGCGAAGGCGTACCCGCACCACACGGTGCAGGGCACGGTCGGGCTGTGGAGCAAGCTGCCGCTGTCCGACATCCGGCCGGTCGACACCGAGCAGGACGTCGGGCCGCTGGGGGAAGCCAAGCCGGCCGCGGAGAAGCTGGTCGACATCCGTGCGCTGCGCGCCACGGTGGCCACGGACCAGGGGCCCCTCGCCGTGTACGTGGCCCACCTGGGGTCCGTACGGGTCACCCCGGAGGGGGGCTTCGGGACGGCCACGCGGAACCGGAACGCCCGGGCGCTCGGCGCGGCCCTCGCCGCCGAGCGGAACGAGCGGGTGGTGCTGCTCGGCGATCTGAACGGCGCCTTGGACGACCGCGCGCTCCACGGCATCACCTCGCAGCTGCGCTCGGTCCAGGACGAGGCAGGGAACGGCTTCGGCTTCACCTGGCCCGCGAAGTTCCCGGTGGCGCGGATCGACCAGATCCTGGTCCGCGGCGTGGAACCGACGAGCGCGTGGCAGCTTCCGGAGACCGGCAGCGACCACCTGCCGGTGGCGGCCGGAATCAGCTGGTGAACACCGGTACACGTCGTCCGCATATCGTCGGCGTATCGAAAACCGCATACGTGCCGACAACACCGCCCCGCCTTGACTGACGGCATGTCCTCCAGCGAACCAGCACGAGCAGCGGGCGTGCGCCCGACCGTCGAACCGATCAGCGCCGCGGAGCACTTGGCGTTCGTGCGGACCCAACGCTCGGTCAGCTTCCTGCAGACCCCGGCATGGGCCCACGTCAAGACCGAGTGGCGCAGCGAGTCGCTCGGCTGGTTCGACGGGCGGCGCCTGGTCGGCGCCGGGCTCGTCCTGCACCGCCCGGTGCCGCGGTTCGACCGGTTCACGCTGGCCTACCTCGCCGAGGGCCCGGCCATCGACTGGACCGGCGATCTCGGCGCGTGGCTCGACCCGCTGGCGTCGTACCTCAAGTCGCGCGGCGCGTTCGCGATCCGGCTCGGCCCGTCGGTGTGCACCAACACCTGGAGCGCCGCGCAGGTCAAGGAGGGCATCGCCGACCCGGGCATCGAGCGGCTCACCGACATGCCCAGCCAGTGGGACAACCCGGTCGGCGTCCGCGTGACGGGGCGACTCAGGGACGGCGGCTGGCTGCCGCAGAACCCGGAGGACGGCTTCGGGGTCGGGCACCCGCAGTTCAAGTACGAGGTTCCGCTGGCGGGCAGGACCGAGGACGACCTGCTCAGGGGCATGAACCAGCTCTGGCGCCGCAACATCAAGAAGGCGGCCAAGGAGGGGGTCGAGGTCACGGTCGGCGAGGACCTGAAGGCGTTTCACGACCTCTACGTCCACACCGCCGAGCGCGACCGCTTCACGCCCCGGCCGCTGCGCTACTTCGAGACCATGTTCGCGGCGCTGCGCGCGGAGGACCCCGAGCGGATCAAGCTCTATCTGGCCCACCACCAAGGCGACTTGGTCGCCGCCACCCTTCTGGTCCGCGTCGGCGCCCATGCGGTGTACGCCTACGGTGCCTCCGCCACCGAGAAGCGTGAGGTGCGCGGCTCCAACGCCTGCCAGTGGGCGATGATCCGCGATTCCCTGGCGGCCGGTTGTGACGTCTACGACCTGCGCGGCATCACCCCGACCCTCGACGCCGACGACGCGCACGTGGGACTGATCCGGTTCAAGGTCGGCGCCGGGGGGCAGGCGGTGCGGTACGTCGGCGAGTGGGACCTGCCGCTGCGGCCGATGGTCTACCGGGCCTTCGACCTCCACATGAGGCGGCGCGGGCGCTGAGTTCCAAGGCGCGGGATGAGCACGGCAGTTGGGGTGACTTCGGCCTGGTCGGCTAGGTGAGCGCGGCGGCGACCTCGTCGAGGCGTGCCCCGCGGGAGGCCTTGACGAGCACCACGTCGTCGGCGGCGAGGCGGCCGCGCAGCCAGTCGACGGCCGCGTCGTTGTCGGCAAGCACCACCGCTCCCTCGCCCGCGCCGTCGGCGATCGGCCGGGCGGCCTCGCCGACCACGGCGACCGCATCGGCCCGGGCGGCGGCGTACGCCCCGACGGCACGGTGTTCGGCCGCACTGGCCTCGCCCAGTTCGAGCATCTCGCCGAGGACGGCGATCCGGCGCCCGCACTGGATCGCCGCGAGCGCGTCCAGGGCGGCGCGGGTGGAGTCGGGCCCTGCGTTGTAGGAGTCGTTGAGCAGCATCGCGCCACTGGTGAGGTCGCGCAGTTCCATGCGCCACTCCGACAGCGAGGCCGTGGCCAGCGCCGCCGCGGCGATGTCGAGAGGCACCCCGGCCGCCAGCCCCGCAGCCGCGGCGGCCGACGCGTTGAGAGCCTGGTGGGCGCCGACGAGCGGCAGCGCGCAGCGAGCCGAGGCGTCGGTGGTCCGCAGCGTGCAGGTCGGCCGCCCGAGCCGGTCGAGGGTCAGGCCGAGCACGCGTACGTCGGCGTGTGCCGCCCGGCCGAAGGTGAGCACCGGACCGTCGGTGAGCGAGCGCATCGCGGCTACCCGGGGATCGTCGCCGTTGAGGACGGCGGTGCCGCCGGGGGCCAGCCCCTGCACCAACTCCCCTTTGGCCGTGGCGATGGCGGCGCGCGACCCGAACTCGCCGAGGTGGGCCCGGCCGACGTTGAGGACGACGCCGATGTCGGGCGCGACCAGGCCGGTGAGCCGGGCGATGTCGCCGATGTGCCGGGCTCCCATTTCGAGGACGAGGAACCGGGTGGCCGCGTCGGCACGCAACATGGTGAGCGGCACGCCGAGCTCGTTGTTGAGCGAGCCGATGGTGGCGGTCGTCGGTGCCGCGCTCGAAACCACGGCGGTCAGCAGGTCCTTGGTGCCGGTCTTGCCCTGGGAGCCGGTCAGCCCGATGACGGTCAGCCCGTCGCGCAGCCGGGCGACGACGTGGGAGGCGAGCGCCTGCAGGCTGCTCCGGGGGTCCCTGACGACGACGGTGGGCAGCGGTGTGGGCCGGGAGCCGAGCACGGCCACCGCACCGGCACGGCAGGCCTGACCTGCGTAGTCATGGCCGTCGTGGTGCTCGCCGGGAAAGGCGACGAAGAGGCCGCCCGGCACGGCCTTGCGGCCGTCGATCACGGCGGGAGCGGTCACGGTCACGGTCGGCGCGGTCGCTGAGCTGTCGCCCTCGACCTTGCCGCCGACGATTGCGGCGATCTCGCCGAGGCTGAGGGGGATCATGTTGTCTGCCTGTAGGTCATTGCCTCAGTCAAAACGCCGCGGTGTATCGCCAACATATCGAAAACCACATACGTTCCGGCAACACCGTGGCGCCTTGACTGGAGGCATGACCTACAGTGATCCGTCCCGAATCACCGTCTATGGGTGCGGCCCGGATGAGGCGGTCTTGTTCCGAGAGCTGGCGCCTTGCTTCGGCGTGACGCCGACCATCACGGACGCGCCGGTATCCGAAGCCAATATCGCACTGGCCTCTGGAAGCCGATGCATCAGCGTCGGCCACAAGACGCGCATCGCAAATTCCACTCTGCTCGCGCTCGGGCAAGCCGGTGTCACGTACATCTCCACGCGAAGCATCGGGTACGACCACATCGATGTGGAATACGCAGGTGACGTAGGCATTTCGGTCGGGAACGTCACCTACTCGCCGGACAGCGTGGCCGACTACACGCTGATGATGATGCTGATGGCGGTGCGGGATGCGAAATCCGTCCTCCGGCGCGCGGACCTCCACGACTACAGGCCGAGTGAAGCGCGCGGGAAAGAGCTGCGCGATCTCACGGTAGGGGTGATCGGGACGGGTCGCATCGGCGCTGCGGTCATCGACAGGCTGCGGGGCTTCGGCTGTCGCGTCCTCGCCCATGACAATCACCCCAAGGGTGCCGCTGAATACGTGCCGCTCGATGAACTGCTTCGGCAGAGCGACATGGTCACGCTCCACGCACCGCTTTCCGCGGCTACGCACCATCTGCTGAATTGGGAGCGTATGGAGCAGATGAAGCATGGCGCGTACATCATCAATACGGGACGGGGTGCGCTGATTGATACCGAGGCGCTGGTGTCTGCCTTGGTGAGCGGCGCCTTGGGCGGTGCCGCATTGGACGTCCTCGAGGGGGAGGAGGGCGTCTTCTACGCCGACCGTCGCAGTAGGCCCATTGAAAGCAAGGCGCTGTTGCGGCTGCAGGAACTGCCGAACGTGGTCATCAGTCCGCACATCGCCTACTACACGGATCACGCATTGAGCGACACCGTCGAGAACTCCATCATCAACTGCTTGACATTCGAAAGTGGGGGTCAGCATGGATAAGTTGAAGGTCGGGATCGTATTCGGGGGACGTTCGGAAGAGCACCCGATATCCGTCAAGTCCGCGCAGGAGGTCGCAAGGAACCTCGATGCGGAGAAGTACGAACCGTTCTACATCGGCATCACGAGGGACGGCGCCTGGAATCTCTGTGAAGGACCGGACGCGGAGTGGGAGAGCGGGAACTGCCGTCCGGCTGTGCTGTCTCCGGACAGCAGCGTGCACGGACTCCTCGTCCAGGACTCGGACCAGGGACGATGCGAGACGATCCCGCTGGACGTCGTGCTGCCCGTCCTGCACGGCAAGCTCGGCGAGGACGGCGCGATGCAGGGCTTGCTGGAGCTCTCCGGCATCCCTTACGTGGGCTGCGATGTGCAGAGTTCCGCGCTGTGCATGGACAAGTCCCTTGCGTACGTCGTCGCCGGAAGCGCGGGCATCGCCACGCCGAATTTCTGGACCCTCACGGCGGGCGAGAGCATCGATCCCGGTCGGCTCACCTATCCGGTCTTCGTGAAACCGGCCCGCTCGGGGTCGTCCTTCGGCGTCACCAAGGTGTCCGGAGAAGCGGAACTGCGGGGCGCGGTGGAGAACGCAAGGCGGTACGACTCGAAGGTGCTGATCGAAGAGACTGTCGTCGGCAGCGAGATAGGCTGCGCCGTGCTGGGGAACGAACTGGACCTGATGGTGGGCGAGGTGGACCGGATCGCCCTCTCGCACGGGTTCTTCCGCATCCATCAGGAGGACGAGCCCGAAACCGGCTCCGACAACTCGACGGCCATCGTTCCCGCCGACATTCCGGCGGAGTCGCGCTCGCTCGTCCAGGAGACCGCCAAGGCCGTGTACCGCGCCTTGGGGTGCAGGGGGCTCGCGCGCGTGGACCTGTTCCTCAAGCAGGACGGCACGGTAGTCCTCAACGAGGTCAACACGTTTCCGGGCATGACGTCGTACAGCCGTTACCCGAGGATGATGGCCGCCGCAGGGGTTCCGCTCGGTGAAGTGATCGACCGGGTGGTGTCGTTGGCGCTGACAGGGAAAATCCGGTGAAGGAGGACTTCGTCTTCGTGGACGAGGTGGCGTCCGGAATCCGCTGGGACGCCAAGTACGCCACCTGGGACAACTTCACCGGAAAGCCGGTGGACGGGTATCTGGCCAACCGGATCGTCGGCACGCGGGCTCTGTGCACGGCCCTGGAACTGGCCCGGGAGAAGGCCGAATCCATCGGCTTCGGCCTGCTGCTATGGGACGGATACCGTCCACAGCGCGCCGTCGACTGCTTCCTGCGCTGGTCGGAACAGCCGGAAGACGGCCTGACGAAGGCACGGCACTATCCGAACATCGGCAGAACCGACATGTTCGAGATGGGATTCGTCGCCGCCAAGTCGGGCCACAGCCGGGGCAGCACGGTCGACCTGACGCTCTTTGAACTGGCCACGGGCGAGCTCGCTCCCATGGGCGGCGACCACGACCTGATGGATTCCATTTCGCATCATGGGGCGAAAGGGATCACGCAGGACGAGGCGAGGAACCGTCGGCACCTTCGGTCCGTCATGGAGACGTGCGGCTTCCGTGCATACGATTCCGAGTGGTGGCACTACACCCTCCGGAACGAGCCCTACCCGGATGCCTACTTCGACTTCCCCGTCGTGTAACTGGAGCGTAGGCAGCGGGTCTCCGCGGTGTGGCCGGAATTCAATCTTGACCGCGACCGGCCGAAGTCTATGGTCTGGACTAATCGGCAGCCGTGAACCTCCGGCCCCACCGCCCCACTGCTCAACCCGCTCCACGAGAGCACTTCACGCCGCGCACCCCCATGAAGCCCTGCCCGTGAAGGAGTACGCATGGACAAGAAGCGGAAGACAGCCGCAGCGATAGGGGCCGGGCTTGCGCCCATCCTCGCCCTCACGCTGCCGACCGGCTCGGCCAGCGCGCACGGATACGTCAACGCGCCCGCCAGCCGCCAGGCGCAGTGCGCCGCGCGCACGGTGCCCTGCGGCGACATCAAGTACGAACCGCAGAGCGTCGAGGGCCCCAAGGGGCTGCGCAGCTGCAGCGGCGGCAACTCCCGGTTCGCGGAGCTGGACAACGACAGCAAGGGCTGGAAGGTCAGCGACGTCAGCAGGACGCAGACCTTCACGTGGACGTTCACCGCCCGGCACCGCACCGCGAACTACGAGTACTTCGTCGACGGCACCAAGGTGGCCACCATCGACGGCCACAACCAGCAGCCCCCGGCGACCGTCTCGCACCAAGTCGACCTCGGCAACTCCACCGGCAGGCACAAGATCCTCGCGGTGTGGAACATCGGCGACACGTCCAACGCCTTCTACGCGTGCATCGACGTCAACATCCGCTGAGGGAATCGTAGTTCAGACCGTGCTGAGCGGATGGGCCGCCGTGGCCGAGCGCGGCGGCCACGCGCGGGGCGCCAGGATGCCCAGGACGTAGGCGCGGGCGACGAGGGCGGGCCGGGTCGCCGCGCCCAGGACGTGCCGCAGCCGGCTGAGGTGGTAGTCGACCGTCTGCCGGGACAGCTTCAGCGACGTGGCGATGTCGCTGTTGCTGCTGCCCTCCGCAAGCAGCGAGAGGATGCGGATCTGTGCGGCGGTCAGCGACGGATGGGCCTCGTGGGCGAGGCTCTGGTGCGTGACGACGGCCCAGACGTGCCTGGCCCGTGAGGCGGAGTGCCCGATCGTCGTCAGGTGGAGCTGTGCGCGGCGCTGCAGCCCCTGTGCGTCCACGAGCACCGCGGATGTCTCCACCCGTCTCGTGCGGCGGGATATCAGGCCCTTCCAGCGGCGGTGCAGCCGGTCGAGGTCGGGCTCGGGCGCGAGCAGCGTGTGTGCGCGGCGGCCCACCAGGTCGTGCGGGCTGAGCTGGAACAGTTCGGCGGCCGCCGCGCTCGCCTCGATGACCCGCCCGTTCGCGGAGAGCAGCGCGCAGGGCAGTCCGCTGTGGTCACGCAGGGCCTGCAGGTTCTCCTCGGCCTCCTGCCACTGGACCGTGGCGCGCAGATGATCCGTGACGTCCACGTAGATCCCTGCGACGCAGGTCCGCGCGCTCTCCTGTACGGGGAAGCGGTGGCCCACCGCCCGGCCCGCGCTGCCGTCGTGGCGCCGGTAGCCGAGGGTGTGGCGCACCGGTGTGCCCCGGCTGAGTATCTCCTGGTCGAGGGCGCGGAACTGGTCGGCCTCCGCGGGCGCGTCGAGGTCCTCGATGTACTTGCCGACGATGCCTTCCGGGACCGTGCCGTAGAGGTGCGCGTAGGCGTGGTTGGCCCACAGATAGCGTCCGGCGCTGTCCCGTATGAAGGCGGCGGCCGGAGCGAGGTCGACGAGGTCCGCGAAGGCCGCGTATCTGCCCTGGGTCGGGCCCTCTTCAGGGTGCTGGCTCTGGTCCACAGCGGTCTCCGTCCGTATACGACTGGCTGACGCGCAGTCACATTGCTCTGGATATCCCGTACACGCCTCGCACACGCCCCGTTCTCGGCCGAAGTGCCACAGACGGGGAGCGGGCAGACTCAGGCATTTGCCTGAGTCGCGGGTGTCCACAGAGGCGTCGCGGACGTCCGGCGCCTGGTCCCCTTGAGTAAGCGGGTGAACACGCCCCGCTACGTGGACCGGAGGATTCCCCCGGGTTCGACACGGAGCGACCACGCGTCACCCACGCATCAACCGCGCATCCCGAACGCATACGGCGATCCGTAACAACGCGACGAATGGAGACGAACTTCAGTGAGCAAGGTGCTGTTAGTGCATGCCAAGGGTGGTCCGCCGCTCGGTCACGTCCTGTCCCGGACGGCCGCGAGGGCGGAAGTGCACCTGCTGGCGCTCAGCGCTCTGCCTCCCGCCGTGGCGGACCCCGCCCGGAGACTGTGCGCCTCGGTCGTCACACCCGACGACGCGCCTGGCGACACCCCTGGCGACGTCCACCCCTCCGACCTGGTGTCCCTGATCGTCTCGCGGGCCGAGGCCGTCGGCGCGGACGCGGTGCTCACCTTCTCCGAGTACGCGGTCGTGGCCGTCGCCGAGGCGTGCCAGGCGCTCGGCCTCGCGGGCGCCGGTGACGCCGCCGCGCTCGCCCGCGACAAGCGGCTGATGCGGCGCACCTGGCTCCGACACGGCCTGCCCCAGCCCGAGTTCCGCCCCGTCGCCACCGAGGCGGACCTGCACGCGGCGGCCCGTGAGCTGCCGGGACCGCTGCTCCTCAAGGCGGCCTGGAGCGCCGGGTCCACCGCGCACCAGATCATCCGCTCCCCGCACGAGGCGTCGGCCGCCTGGGCCCGCTCCCGCGACGTGATGGCCGAATCGGCCCAGCTCGGCTACGCGGAACTGCACGTGGCCGAAGCCGACGCGGACTTCGTGGTCGAGCAGATCGTCACCGGCACCGTCGCGGACTGGTTCGACGAGCCCGGCTGGGGCGACTACGTGAGCGTCGAGGGCGTCGTGGCGGACGGCACCTTCCACCCGGTCTGCCTCAGCGGCCGGATGCCCACGGTCGAGCCGTTCACCGAACGCGCGAGCATCACCCCCGCCCTCCTGCCCAAGGACGCCCAGGACCGCATCGTGGACCTGGCGCGTCGCGCGGTCGACGCCCTCGGCCTGCGCGACTGCGGAACCCACACCGAGATCAAGCTCGGCGCCGACGGCAGCATGTGGCTGATCGAGACGGCCGCCCGGTTCGGCGGCGCGATGACCGTGCCGCAGATCGAGGAGGTCTTCGGACTCGACCTTGTCGGCATGCTCGTCGACCAGCTCATCGGACGCCCGGTCGAGTGGCCGGAGCAGGCCCTCACCCCGGAGCGGGCGCGCGGCGCGGCGGGCTCCCTCGTCGTCCTCGCGGTGGACGGCGACGGCGAGGCCTGGCACGACCGCAAGGTCTGGGACTTTCCCTCCGTGTCGGCGGACATACCCCTCAGCCGGGGCAGCGAGCTCTCGGTGGTCGCGGAGAGTTCCCTCGCCGACGGCAGTGTCGTGCCGGTGTACGACCCGGCCGCGGGCGCCAACACCATGGCGGCCCTGTGCCTGCTCTCCGCCGCCACCCCGCGGACCGTGCTCCGCGACTTCGAGGCCCTGGTGGACGCCCTGCCCCAGGTGCTGCCCGCCGCCCGGCCCGAGGAGGTCCCGGCATGACCGCCCCCCTGCTCACCGGCGCCGCCGAACCGGCCACCGACCGCACGGTCGTCGGAGAGAACCTCTCCCTGCCGCTCTTCCGCACCCTCTCCGGGGTCCTTGCGGGGCATCCGTACCTCAAAGTCGTCGTCGACCGTGCCGAGAACACCTGGCACCTACTCGACACCGCCGCGCACCCCTTCCACGTCAACTACATCGCCACCCGCATCCTCGGCATGGACCTCACCGCGCTCGACGCGGACCTCGACGCGTTCAACGCCTCCGTCTACATGGACCCCGGGCGCCGCTTCCTGCTCGGTGTGCTCTCCCTGCACACCGACGAGGACGCCGAAGGCCGCGAACGCACCTTCCTCGTCCTGGAGACGACCGAAGCCGACACCATGCACGGCGAACTGCTCTCCTTCTTCTACGAGTTCGTGCGCACCCGCGTCGACGGCAGGCTCCCGCTGCTGCTCAAGCCCGCCAACCACGGGCAGGAGGAGGAGCTCGCGGCGATCAACGAGCTGAGCGTGCCGCGCATCCTCAGTCACGAGCTCTTCGGCTCCCGGGCCCGCACACCGCTCAACCCCGGCGAGGCCACCGGCCGACTGCGGTTCTTCCGCACGCACGACGAGTACGCGGCGGCGGAGAACGGGCTCGGCTGGGCGGACATCGTGGCCATGCCGTGCCTGCCGGACGACGTGCCCCGGGTGGCCGGATTCCTCAACACCGCGCCCATCACCCCGCTTTCCCACACCAACGTCCTCGCCTCGGGCTGGGGCATACCCAACGCCATCGTGCGCGACCTGGAACAGCTCGTCGAGAAGGACGGCCTGGACGGCGCATGGGTCCGCTACCGGGTGCGCGAGGACGAGATATCCCTCGAACGCCTCGACCACGAACCGGCGCTGCGCGCCCCGGCCTGGCACCAGCAGCGCATACGGCTCGAACCGCCGCTGCTCGAAGAGGCCCCCGTGCTGGCCCTGCACCGGCTGCGCAGCACCGACCGCGACCGCTACGGCACCAAGGCGGCCCACCTCGGCGAGCTGCACCACGTGCTCGACAGCCGCACGGCCGACCTGACCGCGTTCTACGGACGGCCCCGTCCGCCGCGCGAGCACCTCTACGGGCACCTCGCGGCCCGCCTCGGCCTGAGCGCGTTCCACGCGGGAGCGCCCACCGAGAGCGAACTGCGCGCCAGGGCCGCCGAGTTCGTGGCCGACGCGGTGAGCGCCCCGAACGGCGTCGCGCTGCCCTTCGCGCTCCAGCAGCGCTTCCTGGCCTCGTCCACCGTCCTGCAACAGGGCATCGGCAAGCTCAAGATGGCACTCGAACTCGACGCCACCGACGTCCTGGACTCGCTCTGCCTGCAACTCCAGCACCTGATCCGGCAGACGCCCGTCCCCGAGTCGGTCATCCGCCAGCTCAGCCAGGCATTTCCCGCCCCCGCCGGTTCGCGCGGGCGCCTGGTGGTGCGCTCCTCGTCCAACGCCGAGGACCTGCCGGGGTTCTCCGCGGCGGGCGTCTACGACTCCGTCACCACCGTCCACGGCACCGGCGAACTCCTGGACGCCGTACGCCAGGTGTGGGCCTCGCTGCTCTCGTCCCGCAGCGTGCGCCTGCGCCACCAGGTCGGCATCTCACTGGACGACACCTACATGGGCGTCATCATCCAGGAGTACGTCCCCGCCTCGCTCGGCGGCGTCCTTGTCACCTGCAATCCGACCCGCCGCGAGGACTTCCGCAACGTCTACCTCAACTGTTCCCCCGGCTCCCCGGAGCAGGTCGTCGACGGTTCGGTCCTGCCGCAGCAGTACCTGTACAACACCGTGGAAGGCGGCGGCCGCACCGTCGCCCTTGGCTCCTGGGGCGACGGGCTCTCCGCCGCGACCCGCGCCAGGCTCGCCGACCTGTCCCTGACCGGGCGGCTCCTGCAGTCCCACTTCAGCGCGAGCGACGTGGACCGGCCGCTGGACATCGAGTGGCTGATGACCGACCGGGGCGACTTCCGGCTGGTCCAGATCCGCCCGTACGCGCTGTGAGGGCCGCCTCCGGCAAGACGGGCACCACCGGCCTCACGGACACCGCCCGCCGCATCATCCACCTCAACTACGGCTTCCAGCTGCTGTTCAACCTGCTGTGGTGGATGCCGGTGTTCTACGCCTACCAGAAGGCGGCCGGGCTCTCCGACGGGCAGATCTTCGGCATCCAGAGCATCTATTACGTGGCCTTCTGCCTGTTCGAGATCCCGACCGGTCTGATCGCCGACCGGATCGGCACCCGCAACTGCCTGCGGGCCGGAGCGGTGGTCATGACGGCGGCCAACCTGGCGCCGGTGGTCAGCGCCTCGTACACCGGCTTCCTCGTCCACTTCCTGGCCATCGCCGCGGGCCGCTCGCTCACCTCGGGAGCGGCCAGCGCCTACCTGTACGACGGTCTGCGCGCCGAGAAGTGCGGCGAGCACTATCTGAAGGCGGAGGGGACCGCACGGGCGCTCGGCCTGGTGGCGAAGGTCGTGTGCTGGCCGCTGGTCGGGCCCCTGATGGCCGTGGCGCACCCGACCCCGTACGTGCTGAGCGCCGCGAGCGCGGCGGGCTCCCTCGTGTGCGCCGTCGCGTTGCCCCGCCTCGCGGGGGCGGACGGCGGCACGGAGAAGACGGACGGCGGGCGCGGGGGCGGCGCGTTCCTGCGGGACGCGGGCACCGCGCTGCGCTGTGTCGCCTCCTCGCGGTGGCTGGCCCTGGTGATGGTGCAGGGCGTGGCGATCTTCACGCTCTCCCGGATCTGCCAGGTCAACCTCTTCCAGCCGATCCTGCTCGACCACGGCATCGCGGAGGCCTCGCACGGCGGTGTGATGGCGGCGATGACGGTCGCGGAGGCGGTGGCCTCGGCCCGCCCGCAGTGGCTGAGCCGCCGCCTGCCGCCGGTCGCCTGGGTCTCGCTCCTCAGCCTCGCGCTCGCGGCCAGCCTGGCGGCCATGACGTTCGGCGGGCCGTGGGCCGTCGTCGTGCTGCTCTGCCTGTTCGCCGCCGGGACCGGCTTCGCGTACCCCATCCAGCGCAAGCTGGTGAACGACGCGGTGCCCGCGGACGCACCGCGCGCCACGCTGCTCTCCGTCGAGAGCATCGTGGACCGCGCGGTGTGTGCCCTGGCCGCGATCGCCGCGGGCGCCTATCTGGCCGCCGGGCGCCTGGACGCCCTGCTGTGGCACAGCGCGCTCGCGACCGCGGTGCTGATCGGGGTCTTCCAACTGCTGCTGCGCAGCGGGATGGTCAGGCGGGAGAGCGCAGGCCCAGGAGTTCCACCAGCCCCACCGGGAGAAACGCCGGTCGGTGCGGACGGCCGACCTGGTACGGCACGAAGCCGAGTGCGGAAGCAGCTCTGACCTCCTCGGCCGTCTCCGCCTGATAGACGACCCGGCAGTGGCCCGAACCCGCCTTCGCCCGCTGCCAGAGGGCGGGGGCCGGTTTGCGCTCCGCCTCGGTGCGCGGGGTGAGGACGCGGTCGCCGAAGTCCTGCCACGCGAAGGGCGCCGACCCCTGCCAGGTGGAGTCGACCTCCTGCCGCAGCCTGGCGGCGCGCTCGGCGTCGGTCGCGCCCCAGGAGGACGGCACGTTGGTGATCAGGCCGACCGGGATGCCGCGTGCGCGCAGGGCACGCAGATAGGTGGCGGCACCGGGCTGATAGCTGGTGCTGCCGTCGTCGGCGGTGTGCACGAGGGTCTCGCCCAGGTCGAAGTAGACGATGGGGCAAGCCCGTTCACGCGCGGCGGCCGCCGTTTTCGTGGTTTCGCCCGCGTCCTTCGGCGCCGCCGCGTTCGCCGTGGGGCCCAGCGCGGTCGACACCAGGGCCGCGCTCAGCGCGAGGATCGCCCACGCGGAGCCCTTGGAGACGTATCTGTTCATGCGTCGTCGCCCTTTCCTTGCACACACTGGTCCACCGCGCACTACCCCCGCACACCACGTGTCACTCCCGTCTCGCGGGGGCGGGGTGGAGGTCCGTCGCCCAACCGTCCGACCGGGCAGCCTTTTGCGCCGGTTCGGTATGGCTTCGGGGTGGGGGCGTGCCTTCCCTGGATGCTGGGACCGTGGACGATCACAGTGACGCATCCGATCAGCCGGGAGTCATCGGCATCGCACTCGCCGCCGTCCTGACGGCGATACTCGCGCAGGGCTCCTGGCAGTGGTTCGCCACGTACGTGGGGGCGACGCTGCTCGCGGTGATCTTCTGCTTCTACCGCCTGCCGCGGTACGTGCCGGGCCTGCGGGCCGCGTACGCGCGGAACCTGGCGGCGTACTCACTGGTCGTCGGCCTGTGCCTGTCGATCGCGCTGGCTCCCATGCTGCAGCGCTGGGCCTGGCTCTTCCCGATGCCGGGCACGCGGGACAGGTGCGGGGCGCTCGGCGCCTACGAGCGGATCCGGACGGAGGCGGCGCTCGCGAATCTGGCCGGTCGCGATGGCGCCGCCCTGGCCGACGCGCAGGCGGTCCAGAGCCATGCGGCCGTCGCCGACTGCCTGTCCGCCACGACGACCCTGTGGCTGCCCGTCTACGCGGTCGGGGCGGCCGTGCTGGTGGGCCTCACCGCGTGGTGCGTCGACCGTACGCGGGGTTCGCGGACTTCACGGGCTTCGGCGTGAGGAAGCCGGGGCCGGGCACGCAAGGTGCCCGGCCCCGGCTCTCGGTCCGCCTCAGGCGCCGGTGGGCCTGAGGCGGACGGGCAGGGTCTGGTGGCCGTTGCTGAGCAGGGAGCCGAGCGGCTTCAACTCCGCTACGGGCACGGCGAGTTCGAGCTGCGGGAAGCGGTCGAAGAGCAGGCTCAGGGCCGTGCTGACCTCCAGCCTGGCGAGCGGGGCGCCGAGGCAGAAGTGGACTCCGTGGCCGAAGGCGAGGTGCTCCTTGACCGTGCGGGTGATGTCGAAGTCGTCCGCGCTCTCACCGTGCCAGTCGGGGTGCCGGTTGGCGGCCGCGTAGGACGCGAGGATCGCCTCTCCCTTGGGGATGATCTGCCCGTCGGGCAGGGAGATGTCGTTCACCGCGTACCGCAGCGGCAGGTGCCTGACCGCCGGTTCGAAGCGCAGGGTCTCCTCGACGGCGTCGTTCCAGTCGACCTCGCCCGACCGGAGCAGCGCGAGCTGGTCGGGGTGGGTGAGCAGTTGGGTGATCGCCTGGTCGATGACGTTGACCGTCGTCTCGTACCCGGCGCTGATCATCAGCAGCAGGGTGTCGCGCAGCTCGTCCTCCGACATGCCGCCCTCCTCGTCCTCGTCGCGCGAGGTGATGAGCAGGGAGGTCATGTCGTCGCCGGGCTCGTGGCGTTTGGACTTGATGAGCAGATGCAGGGCCTCGTAGAGCGCCTTGGTGTTCGCCTCGGACTGCTCGGCGGTCAGGGTGGTGTCGAAGACGCCGTCGACGACCCGGCGGAACGCGTCCTGCTGCTCGGCCGGTACGCCCATGAGCCGGCTGATGACCGCGATGGGCAGCGGGTACGCGAGGTGCTCGCGCAGGTCGACGGTCTCGCCGGGCGGGAGGGCGTCGAGGCGGTCGAGGATGCCGGTGACGACCGTGTCTATGTTCTCCTTCAGCGCGGTGATGCGGCGGGCGCTGAAGGCGGGGGCGACCAGGCGCCGCAGACGCCGGTGGTCGGCCCCGTAGGCGGTGAACATGTTCTCCACCGCGACCCACAGGGCCAGCGGCCACCGTTGGATCGTGTCAGTGAACTCCGGCCAGTGGGCACGGGCGTCCTTGGAGACGTCCGGGCTGGTCAGCAGCTCCTTGAGCAGCTTGGGGTCGGAGACGGACCAGGCGGTCACGCCCAGGATGTCGACCCGGACCGCCTGGCCGTGCTCCCGCAACTGGCGGTGCTCGTCGTGTGCGCGGGCCCCGGTGGGGTCGAGGATGATCGGCTGCGTGGACAGGGCCATGGTGTGTCCCTTCAGACGGATGCGGAGGCGGGGAACAGGACGGGCAGTGCGGTCAGCGCCCGGTGGAACGGTCCGGGGCGCCGGACCAGCTCCTCGGGGGCGGTGGCGAGGTCCATCTCGGGCAGCGCGTCGAGCAGATGGGTGATGGCCGTCTCGGCGATGAGGTAGGCGTGCGGGCGCGCCGGGCAGGCGTGCGGCCCGGTGCTCCAGGACAGGTGGGCGCGGTTGCTCGCGGTGCGCTGGTCCCCGAGGGCGGGATCGTTGTTGCAGGCCGCCATCGAGATGACGACCGGCTGGTGCGCGGGCAGCAGGAACCCGTCGACGTCGACGGGGTGCGGCGGATAGCTGATGCAGTAGTTCGCCAGCGGCGGGTCGGTGTAGAGCACCGTGTCGAGCGCCTCGCGGACGGAGGAGCCTCCCGCGTGCAGGTCCCCGGAGAACTGGTCGTCCGTGAGGACCTTGAGGACGGTGTTGGCGATCAGGTTGGTGAGGGGCTCGATCCCGGCGCCGTAGAGCGTCACGAGCTGGTGGGCCATCTCGATGTCGTCGAGGGCCGCGTCGTGCGCGAGGAGCCGGGAGGTGATGTCGTTGCCGGGCTGCCGGTGGCGCAGGTCCACCAGGTCGGCGACCGCCTGGGACAGGATCTGGTTTCCGCTGGCGGCGTCCACGCCCTCGAAGATCTTGGCCATGCCGTCGGCGATGCGGCGGCCCATCTCGTCGGGGCAGCCGAGCAGGGCGCTCAGGACGCGGAAGGCGATCGGCCAGGCGTACTGCGTCAGCAGATCCGCCCCCTCGGCCTCGCGGAACTCGGCGATCGTCGCGTCGGCGACCTGCTCGACCAGCGTGCGCAGCTCGTGCTGGTCGACGCCGTTGATCGCGGAGCTGTTCGCCGAGCGGTAGCGGGTGTGCGCGGGACCCGACGAGCGCAGCGCGTTGGGGCGGTGCTCCATCATCGGGCGGACCGGGCAGGACGCGGGGACGGACTGCTCCCACACCCGCGGGTCGGCCGGGAACCGCAGGGGATCGTTGAGGATGCGCCGGGCCTGCGCGTAGCCGATGACGAGGGTCGCAGGCACCCCGGGGACGAGGTCCACCGGGACGAACGGCCCGAACTCGTCCCGCATCCGTGCGTACGCGGTGTGCGGGTCGGCCGCGAACTCGGCCTCGTGCAGGGCGATCCGGCGCTCGGGCGCCGTTTCGATCGTGGTCGGGCTGGTCACGGGCGGGGCTCCAAAACAGGTGCGTGCAACTCGGTCAGGTACTCGCAGAGGGTGATCAGGGCCAGCACGCTGGAGGTGCCGTCCCGCGCGTCACACGTCGTCAGCGGCGTGCGCGGGTCCAGGTCGAGGGCCTGACGGATCTCGTCCAGGTCGTAGTGCGGCGCCCCGTCGAACAGGTTGATCGCCACGGCGTACGGCGTGCCCTGCTCCTCGTGGAGGGCGAGGATCTCGAAGGAGGCCTCCAGATTGCGGGTGTCGACCAGGACCAGCGCGCCGAGCGCCCCCTCGGTCAGCCCCGCCCACATGGGGCGGAAACGGCCCTGGCCGGGCGTGCCGAACAGATACAGCACGAGGGCGTCGCTGAGGTGCAGGCGCCCGAAGTCCATGCCGACCGTCGTGGTCGTCTTCCGCGGGGTGCGCGCCAGATCGTCCACCCCGGCACTGGCCTCGGTGATCCGTTCCTCCATGCGCAACGGCGGGATCTGGGAAGCGCTGCCCACGAACGTCGTCTTGCCGACGGCGAAGCTCCCGGAGATCACGATCTTCGCGGACCGGGTCACGCCGCGTGGCACATAGACGAGGCCGTCAGACGATGGCGCGGAGACCACGCAGTACCTCCTGGAGCAGATCGGTTTGTGGTTGGTCCTCAACCGCGGCGACAGGGCGGGTCAACAGGCCCTCGTCGATGAGGGTGGAGACGAGGATGCGTACCGTGGAAGGAGGGAACTCCAGGGCGGCCGCGATGTCCGCGACCGCCAGGCCCCCGCCTTGGGAGTGGGTGAACAGGCCCATCACCCGCCGGGCGTCCGCGCCCAGGCCTTCCTTGGACCCGCTCGCGGCGAGCACCACGGTCTCCAGGCGCACATCCGGATCGGCGTGAATGCGCCCGTCGGTACGGACGTAGGGCCTGACCAGGTCCGGGTCCCGCCGCGGCCCGCTCACCTCGTCGGCAGGCCGAGCTCGGAAGGCTGCCGCGGCGCGACCTTCATCTCATGGCCCACCCGCTGGGCCAGCTCCAGCATGTGATGGGTGATCAGGCCGATGTCGGCATCGGGGCCGCTGGTCTGCACCGACAGCATGGTGTTGCCGCCGGCCTGGGTGATCAGCCCCACGTGGTTGGTGAGCTCGATCAGCGCCTGCCGGGTGCCCCCGCCGCCGGTCTCCTCGTCATAGGCCAGCGCGGCGGCGCGGACGGCCGCGGTGATCGCCGCGAACTTCTCCGCCTCGTCCTGTCCGATCCCGGCCGTCCGGGAGTGCAGCAGACCGTCGGAGCTCATCAGCACCGCGTGCTGGACGCCGTCGATGGACCCCAGCGCGCGGTCCAGCAGCCAGCCAAGTTCGTTGCCGGTGGTCACGGTCATGCTCCTTCTTGCGTGGTGGACGGGTCTTCGGTGCGCGCGCTGCGCGTGCCCTTCGCCCAGGCGGCGGCGATGGAGGGACGCCCCGGCGCCGGCGCTCCGGCCTCGGACGACGACGGGCGCGGGCTCGCGGCAGCGGTCGTCCGCCTCCGGACGGCCAGCCCACTGGCGGTGGTGCGCCTGGGGGGCTCGGCGACGGGCACGGGTGCGGGCGCAGGCGTGGGAGCGGGCACGGAGACGGGCGCGGGAGCGGGAGCGGGCGGGGCAGACGTGGTCAGCAGGCTCTTGGGGATGAACATGTACACGCGCGTGCCACCGAAGGGGTTCGGCGCCTCCAGGTCGATCCGGAACCCGTAGTCACCTGCGAGGGCGGCCGCCGCCCGCAGACCCGTCTGCGGATGCGCGCCGAGCTGGTTGATGTCGTCGCGGCGGACACCCGTGAGGATCTCCCTGGCCCACGTCAACTGCTCCTCGTTCATGCGCAGACCGGCGTCGTCGACGATGACCGATACCCCGTGGTGCCC
The DNA here is from genome assembly GCF_056437465.1 of Streptomyces sp. NPDC042371. Lineage (NCBI taxonomy): Bacteria > Bacillati > Actinomycetota > Actinomycetes > Kitasatosporales > Streptomycetaceae > Streptomyces > Streptomyces sp. NPDC042371. Next base: position 665,527 of record NZ_JBWKAP010000004.1, read on the forward strand.
CTCCTGGAAGGCGACGTGCACCCGGGCGGAGGAGGGGGAGTAGCGCACCGCGTTGTCCAGGAGCACCGCCAGCGCGTGGACGATGGGCCCGACCGCCCGGCTGGTCACCGTGACGCCCAGCTCCTGGTGCTCGACCCGCTCGTACTCCTCGATGCTGCCCATCGCGGCCCGCACCACATCGGTCATCGGGGTGGCGGGCCAGCGGCGCGACAGCTTGCCGCCGGAGAGGACCACGTAGTTCTGGGCGACGAGCAGCATCTGCTGCGTGGGGTGATCGATGCCGACCAACGTCTCGTACGCCTCACCGCCCTCGTGTCGCCGCACGCCCTGGCTCACCCGCTGGCTGAGCTTCGAGGCCATGCCCACCATCGCGGAGGAGACGGCACGCACAGCGGCCCGGCTGGAGTCCTCGGCGCTCTGGCGCGCGCGGGAGGCCTCGCCCTGCGCGCCCTCGCGCGCCTCGGCGATCTGGGCGCTCGTGCTGGTCTGCGCGTCGTACTGGACCTTGCGCACCGTGTGCGCCGCGGAATCGGCAAGCTCCGTCAGCCGCTGCGCCAGTGAGGTGTTCACCAGGGCCTCGGGCAGTTCGATGTCCACGCCGTGGCCCGTGCCCAGCCGCTCCGCCTCGGTTCCCAGCCTGGGGATCACGCCTCCGGCGAGCTGTGCGAGCACGTGCTCGGTGGCGTGCTGCCGTCTGGCGATCTCCTCGGCCTGTCCGCGAAGGCGGCCGTTCTCGGCGCGCTCGCCTCGGAGCTGGTCCCAGAACCGCCAGGCCGTGCCGCCGGCGGCCAGGGCCAGTACCGAGGGCACCACGGTGGTGGCCTGTATGAGGTCTGTCATCACGTCCTCAAGGTGTCAAAGGGGGGAGGCGGCCGTGTGCCGCCGACTGGACGGGGTGACTGCGGCCGGAGCGGGACGGGCCGTGGCCGACATCACGTCCGGGCCGAGGTGCCACCCGGTGCATGCGATCCGCCATGGCACGCATGGCCGCCGGGTGGGGTGGAGCGGGTGCCAACTACGAGAGGAGCCGCATGGGTTGGCGTACGCCTCTGGGAGCCGACCGGGCAGGGGGCGGGACCGGGGAGCCGAGCCGGTGGCCGCATCGAGACCTCGTCGGGGGTCCGACCTGTCTCACCGTACTCATCGATACGTCCTGGCTTCCCTAGGCTGCGGTGGGCTTTCCACGGCATGCATTTTCAGCCAAATGGCTGTTAAAAACAGCCAGTTGGCTTCCGCTTGGCAACCGTATCTTGTCGTGTCCATCGCTCGGGGTCCAGATGACCTTGCGGACCCGCGGGTGCATTCGGGGTGGCTGTTCGGGGGACTGTGATCCGTCAGCGTCTAGGCTTCGAGGCATGGAGCAGCGCGAGATCATGCAAAGAGTCGTCGGCATCCTGACCGAGGCGCTTGAGATGCGCCGACAGGCACGCGAGAACCCGGACGGCGAGATCGACAACAGCGGTGCGGTGGGCGCGATGCTCGAGGAGATGCTGCCGCCCATCGAGATCCCCGCCGACGCCACGCCGATCGAGGTCGCCGCGGTGGTGGGCCAGGAGCTGGGTCCCGTCATCGAGCAGATCACGTCCGCCTTCGCCCTCTCCTTCGCGCAGCTCGCCGAAGTCCATGACGAGGGGCGTACGGACGTGACGTCCGCGGATGTGCTGCGTTCCATCGCGCTGCACTTCGAGAACGAGGAGCACGAGGACGGGGAGTAGGGGGCGTGGGCGGCCGGAGCCTCTGACGCGTAAGGTGCTGTTTCGATCAGCACCTGTTACGTGTGGAGGTCGCGTGGATACCGGGATTGTTCGGGCGTGGGTCGACGGGTGGGTCATCTCACGCGGGGCCGCGCCCCCGGTGGAGGAGCCCTGGGGGTTCACGGTCGACGTCGGCCTGCCCCAGCAAGTGACCCGGCACGTCCTGCCCGACGCCGACGAGGCGATCGTCCGCAGGGTCCTGGAGAAGGCCACGGCTCCCGGCACGTGGCTCAAGCTGTTCACGTCCGCGGAGACCGTCGCCCCCTGGCTCACCCCCGGCTGGACCATCGACGACCCCCACTTCCTGATGTCGACGACCCTGCGCCCGTCCACGGCGGACGTCCCCGTCGGCTACCAAGTGCGCACGTGGAGCCGGGGCGACGTCGCCCGCGTCCTCGTCCTGGCCGCCGACGGCGGCTTTGCCGCCCGCGGCCAGGCCGCAGGACCCACGCGCACCGGTGCCGTCGTCTTCGACCAGATAGAGACGTCCCCCGCGCACCGTCGCCGGGGCCTGGGGCGCGCGGTCATGCACACCTTGGCGAACGAGGCGATCAGGGCGGGCGCCAGGACCGGCGTGCTCGGCGCGACGGTCGAGGGGCGCGGCCTCTACGAATCGCTCGGCTGGACCACGGAGGCGCCGCTCACCAGCATCTGCCGTACGTCGTCCGGCGCCGAAACCGCTTGAGATGCCGCCGTACGTTGGGCAAGGTCTCCGCCCATGGAGTTCTTCTGCTACCACCGCGACCGGCCCGGCTCCCTCTCCTTGCGCGAGAAGCTGGGGGAGGAGCACTGGTCGTACATGGACGGGTATGCCGAGGAGTTGATCGCCCGCGGCCCGACCTTCGCCGAGGACGGCGAGACGCCCACCGGCAGCGTGCACATCGTCGACCTGCCGGACCCTGCCGCCGCCCGCGCGTTCGCCTTCGACGAGCCCAACTACCAGGCCGGTGCGTACCGGGACGTGCTGCTGCGCCGGTGGCGCAACATGCTGGGGCGCACCATGTGGGAGTTCCCCGGTGGCAGGACCGGCGGCAACCGGTACCTGGTGATCGGCCTCGCCCCGGAGCCGTCCGCCGAACTCGCCGACCTCGCCGTGCCGCCCGACCGGGACGAGCTGGTCGCGTACGGGCCGCTGCTGTCCGACGACGGCGCCACCTGGCTGGGTACGGCGGTGCTGCTCCGGGCCCCGGACCCGGACACGGCACGCGCCGTCCTGTCCCCGGGCCGGTACGCCGACATCGAGGTCCACGACTGGGAGTTCGGCGGACGACGCTGACCCTGCGCCGGTGGGGGGCTCAACGCCCGTCGAGCAGGGGCCGCAGCGCCGTCACCAGCCTCTCGTACTCGTCCGGCGTGTTGTAGATCTGCCCGCACACGCGGATGCCACCGCCGCCCGGCCAGGCCCAGATCAGGACGCGGAAGCCCAGGCGGGCGGCGATCTCCTCGCGCAGGGCCGCCGCCTCGGCCGGGGTGCGGGCCAGGCCGGACGGCAGCCGCAGCGCCCGCATGGCCAGCCGCTCGTCCGCGGGGAGCGGGGACAGCCCCGGCAGCCCGGAGAGGAGTTCGGCGCCGTACGCCGCGAGGGCGCTGTTGTGGGCACGGACGCGGTCGGCTCCGAGCGAGGCGATGAGGTCGAGGCCCTCGGGCGCGGCGAGCAGGCCCGTGTAGTCGGCGGTGGCCCGGTACTCGACGGCGCGCGGGAAGCCGCGGTCGTCCTCCCAGGAGGGCACGGGCGCGGGCACCCGGTTCCGGTGCGCGGCGGCCACCGCGAGCAGGGCGCTGCCCGGCGGGGCGTACCCCCACTTGTGCAGGTTGCCGAACCAGAAGTCGGGGGCCCCTGCGAGCGGGTCGGCGAGCATGCCGGGGGCGTGGGCGCCGTCCACCACCGTGGTCACCCCGCGCTCGGCGAGGTCGGCGAGGAGCGCGGGCGTGGCGATGGGCCGGGCGGTGGGCGAGCTGATCTGGTCGAGGAGCGCGACGCGGGTCCGCGGGGTGAGCCCGGCGAGCACGGCCTTGCGCACCGCCTCCTCGTCGGGGAGCGCCGGGTCGAGGGCGACGGTGACGACGCGGGCCCGGCGGGCCGCGGCCGCGACGACCGTGCCGTAGCCGTGATCGGTGACCAGCACCTCGTCGTCGGGCGCAAGCCGCAGCGCATCGAGCGCGAGCCCCGCGGCCTCGGTGGCGTTGGTGACGAGGGCCGCCCCCTCGGGATCGGTGCCGAGCCGGTCCGCGATCCGCCCACGTGCCTCGGCGAGCCGGTCGGGTACGCCGAGGAAGAAGGCGTCCGGATCCGCGGCGGCCTCCTCGGCCAGACACCGGTGGACCCGGGCGACGGGAACCGGGACGGCCCCGAAGGACCCGTGATTGAGATGAGCCACCTCGGCGCTGAGCCGGAACAGCTCGGAGCCGCCGAGGAAGGCGGCGGGCGCAGTCACCGTGCCTCAGGGGTGACGGCACGACCGGGGGACACGTGTATATGGAACCTGGTGTGTGTCATGCCACCGATCGTCTCAGCCCCCGCCTCCGGTCGGCGGAATCGGTCGGCGCCGCGGCCGGAGCTCAGGGGGTGATCACGGGGTGCGGAAGTTCTTGGCCTTCGGGTATGTCGCCGCGTCCCGTCCTGCCACCCGATCACCCCGGACGAGTCCGGCGCACGCACTCCGTCACCACCTCCCGCAGACTGCCCGTCCGCCGCAGCAGATCCCGCTGCACGCGCGCCCCGTTCCCGTGTTTCAGCAGGTCCTCGGTGGTTCCGCGCACCCGGCCGAGGTCGCCGGTGTCCTCCAGGGCGTCCCGTACGTGGTCGACGAGCGAGCACACCACCTCGTCGACCGGTGCGGGGCGCAGGGTCGTCGGATGGAGCAGTGTGCCGTCCAGGCCGGATCTGGCCGCCTGCCATGCGGCGAGGCGCAGTGAGGCTACGCCGTGTGCCGGAGGTGGGCGGTCGGCCTGCCACTCGCGTGCGGCCGTCTCGACCAGCGCTCGCGCCAGGGTGGCGATCAGGACCGTCGACGTGGCCTCCAGGCAGACGTCCGCCACTCGGATCTCGACCGTGGGGTAGCGGTGCGAGAGCCGGGCGTCGAAGTAGACCATGCCCCGGTCGCGCAGCACGCCGGTGGCGACCATCTCCGCCACCTGCTCCTCGTACCGGGTGGCGGAGCCGAAGATCTCGGTGGGGCCCGCCATCGGCCAGCGGCCCCACACCCTGCTGCGGTAGCTGCTGTACAGGCTGTCGTTCCCGTGCCAGAAGGGTGAGTTGGCGCTCAGCGCGAGCAGGACCGGCAGCCAGGCCCGGATGCGGTCGATGACGGCCACGCCCTCCTCGTCCGAATCGACCGACACATGGACGTGGCAGCCGCACGTCAGCTGTTCCTGCGTGGTCAGCCCGAACTGCTCCTCCATCCACTGGAAGCGGCTGCCCGGGTTCACCGAGGGGTTCACGGGCAGCGGCGAGGTGGCGAGGGCGGCGACCGCGGCGCCCACGTCGCCCGCGTGCCGCGCCGCGTCCCCGCGCCACCGGGCGACCTCCTCCGCGAGGTCGTCCATGCTCGTGCGCGGCTGCGTGGCGAACTCCAGCTGCTGGCCGTGGAGCTCCTTCTCGAACGTCTCCTCCTCGGGCTCGCGGTAGTCGTCGGGCTGCTGGGCCGACGGCTGGCGGCGCACCTCCGTGTCCCTGGCCGCCCGGGCCAGGACCGCCGAGGACAGAGCCCTGGGCTCGCCGCTCTCCCGGTCGACCAGGAGGAGCTCCTCCTCCACTCCTACAGTGCGCAAAGGGGACCGCCTCCTTGCTGGTTTGGGGCTGACGTTCCCTCTACCCCCGTACCGCGCCCCCAGCCGTACGGTGGAGCGGCGGACCGCCAGAGGTTTCAGCGGGAACAGTTCGGCAAACCGATTATTTATGGTGCAAATCGGCTACACAATGATGACTGAACAGGCCGGTCCGCGCGCGCTCGTCGACGACCTGGTCGCGGCGGAGGCAGCGGGGTTCGACTTCTCGGTCACCTCTGACCACTTCTTTCCGTGGCTGGACTCGCAGGGGCACTCCCCGTACGCATGGAGCGTGCTCGGGGCGGCCGCGCAGGCGACCTCGCGGATCCCCCTCATGACGTACGTGACCTGCCCGACGGTCCGCTATCACCCCGCCGTGGTGGCGCAGAAGGCCGCGACGATGCAGCTGCTCTCCGAGGGCCGCTTCCGGCTGGGGCTCGGCTCGGGCGAGAACCTCAACGAGCACATCGTCGGTGCGGGCTGGCCCTCCGCGGGCGTCCGCATCGACATGCTCGAAGAAGCGGTCGACATCATCCGCGCGCTCTTCACCGGCGACAACGTGAACCACCAGGGCACCCACTTCGACGTGTCGAACGCCAAGCTGTGGGACGTGCCCGACGAACTGCCGCCCATCGGCATCGCCGTCTCCGGCGAGCGCTCCTGCGCGCTGGCCGGACGCCACGCCGACCTCGTCATCGCCACCGAGCCCAAATCCGAGCTGCTCGACTCCTTCGACCGGCACGGAGGCCGGGGCAAGCCCCGGGTGGGCCAGCTGCCCGTCTGCTACGACACCGACAAGGACGCCGCCGTCGCCCGCGCCCACGACCAGTTCCGTTGGTCGGTGGGCGGCTGGCCCGTCAACTCCGAGCTGCCCGGACCCTCGGGGTTCGCCGGTGCCACGCAGTTCGTCACCCCTCAGGACATCGCGCAACAGATCCCGTGCGGGAACGACGTCGAGGACTTCGTCGAAGCCGTACGTCCCTACGCCGACGCGGGCTTCACGGAGATCGCCCTCGTCCAGGTGGGCGGCGAGCACCAGCGCCCCTTCATCGAATGGGCCGAGAAGAAGCTCCTGCCCGCGCTGGGGGAGCTGTGACGCGCCGGACGGCCGGGGAGCACCCGGAATCGCCGCAACCCCCGTCCGCGGACCTCGTGCAGGTGGCCCTCGGCGAGTGCTCCCCGGCCGACGCGGACACCGTGTTCAACGTGCTGCGCGGACACTTCCCCTCCGACCGCGGGGCCGACGCGCCACGCCAGACAGGGGAGCCGTGGCCCGAGGTCTGGACCGGCGGTTTCCTCGCCGACCACAGTCCCGACGCCGTGCCGGGCGTCCTGCTCGCGGGCTCGGTCACCGCGGACTTGCAGGGCGGTCCCGTCGCGGTGTCCCGGCTGCGCGCGGCCCTCGCGTCGGCCTTCGTCGTGACGGCCGCAGGCACGGCGTCCGGAGACCAGGAGGTCGAGGTGCAGCTGCGCCTGACCGGGGCGGACCGCGGGGCGCCGCCCGGGGAGCACGAGGACGACTGAACGGGACACCGGCGGCTGCGTGCGGAATCCCCCGACCGGGGATGCGTCCGCGTCTCGGACACGCACTCGAAGCCGGTCGGGTACGCACACCGCGACCGGCGTCGAGGGCGGCTGACACTCACTCAGATGCGGCGCCGGGCGGACCGGGGAACGGGACGAGGAGAGCGCTGCGCCCCTGCCGCCACGCCTGCAGCAGGCGGGTGCCGAGGCGGTCCTCCAGGAATCCCGTGGCACGGACGCCGAAGGCGACGTCCGCCCCGAGGCCGGGCTCGGCGGCGAGGAGACCCCCGACGACGTCCCGTCGGACCACCTGCTCGTGCACGGCGTCCGCCTCCACGTGTTCGTCGTAGAAGCGCTGCGCCGCCGGTCCCGCGCCGGTCCTGCGCAGCGCCTCGGCCAGCCGCCGCGAACCGGGCGACGACGTCACCTCGACCCAGGCGAAGTGCCCGACGAGCGCCCCGCGGTGGGCGCGGTGCAGGCCGAACAGGGACATGAGGTTCACCGTGGCGAGGACCTCGGCGGGTGCGGAGTCCAGGTAGTGGCCGTAGGACGTCTCGAGGCCGAGGTCGGCCATGAGCTCGGCAAAGAGCCGGGCGTGGATGTCCTCGGCACGGCCCGCGCCGAACTCGTCGTACTCGATCGCCGCCATCGCCGCCTTCGCCCTGCCGTGCAGCCGCGGGATGACCCAGGCGTGGGGGTCGGCTTCCTTCAGATGGTAGAGCGAGCGCAGCGCCGCGTACTCCCTGAGCTGCCATGCCTCTCCGTCGCGCCGCAGATGGTGGCTGACGCTCGCGTCGTCGTGCCCGACGGGCTCCACGAGCAGCGCGGCCAGCGCCCCTTCGGCGTCGTCACTCGGGGGCACGTCGGTGTGCAGGGCGCCCAGGAAGCGCTGTTCCAGGACGTGGCTCAGGGCCAGCAGGGCCGGGTCCCATTCCCTGTCGTCGGGGACTCCGGAGAACCCTTGGTAGTGGAGTTCGTAGAGGACGTAGAGGGCGAGCTGGAGGTCGTCCCCGTACGCGTCGGCATCCTGCGCGTCCCGCGGCTCGGGCACGGGGGTTCCGTCCCTGAGCGCGGCGATGACCGCGCGGGACAGATCACCGCGCGGAGAGGGCAGCTCCGGGCTCCGGCGGCGCGATTCGGCGGCGGGAGCCGTCATGCGGAGGCCTCCGGTTCTTCGGTGTCCGAAGGTGACGGCTCGTCCTCGTGCTGCCGCACCCGGCGGCGGTGGCTCGTGTCGCACCACGGGTACGTACGGCTGCGGCGGCAGGTGCAGATGGCCACGGCGAAGCGCGAGGAGACGGAGACGGTCCCGTCGTCGCCGACCACCTCCACCGGGCCCTCCACCAGGAGCGGCCCTTCGTGGTCGACCGTGACGCGGCGGGGGCGTTCAGCGGCGCTCGGCACGGATCACCACCAACTCCTCGCAGGTCTCGCCGTCTTCGAGGAGGCTGCGGCGGCGCAACCACGCCTCGCGGGAGCGCAGCACCGGCCCGAACGGCACGAACTCCCGGTCGGCGACCTCCGGTGCCATGCCCCGGTCCGCGAGCCGTTCGAGGGTGGCATCCACGTTGCTCAGCGCGGAGTGCACCATCAGGAGGACGCCACCGGGACGCAGGGCGCCGGGAGCCGCGTCGCAGACACGGTCCACGACCGCACGGCCGACGGGTCCGCCGTCCCACGCCCGCGCCGCGCCGCGCCGGGGGAGCAGCGGGGAAGGAGAGGGTACGTAGGGCGGGTTGCTGACCACGAAGTCGTACGGGTCCGTCGGCATCCCACGGGTCATGTCGCCGCGGCGGACGGTGACCGACTGCCCGGAGAGCCACGCGTTGACGCGGGTGGTCACGACCGCACGCCAGGAGATGTCGAGGGCCGTCACCCGCGCCCCCTGCCGGGCCGCTGTCACGGCGATCGCCCCCGAGCCGGTTCCCAGGTCCAGTACGGAAGTGCCGCCACCGATGCGCTCGCGGTGCAGGGCGCGGGCCAGCAGTTCGGTGTCGTGCTGCGGTGCGTACACGCCGGGCAGGGTGATCAGACGTGCCCGGCCTGTCGGGCGAGTCGTACGTCCGGTACGTGCCGGGGTGGGTGTGGGCGTCCGCGTGTGCGTGCTCATGCGGCATCTCCCGTCGGCGGGAACTTCACCAGGGGGTCCTCCTTCTACACTCCGCCCGTCCACCGTCGGCCACCACCTGGAACATGCCTCATGGTGACTTAATGGGAACGATGCGGATTTGCTGCCTGCTTGGGTTCCGGCACTGAGTGCCCCGGCTGGCCTGATCCACACCTGATCGCGGCGTCTGGCGGGGCGGGTCGGATCGGTCCGGAGTCAGTCCGCCGACGTGTGCTTGTGCCGCGCCCACGCGGGCAGCACGAACCAGCACAGCAGGTACCAGGCGACGACGCCGGCCACCAGCCAGGGCACCACGGTGTTGTCGGTGGCGACCCGCAGCACGAGGAGGAGCGACGCCGTCAGGGTGCCGAGGAGGAGGACCAGCCCGGCGAGGGTCAGCCGGGACGCCCACACCACCGCGTGCGGTTTGATCCTGCGCCCCGCGACGATGCGGTGGAACGACACGGGACCGATGAGGGCGCCCGTCGCCGTCGAGCCGAGGATCACCGTCACGATGTAGATGGTCCGGTCGGTGTCGTCGAGCTCGGCGAACCGGGGCGTGAAGACGACCGTCAGGAGGAAGCCGAACAGGATCTGCACACCGGTCTGCGCCACCCGCACTTCCTGGATCAGTTCGGCCCACCGGCGGTCGGCGCGCTCGCTTTCGGTCTCGCGGCGGTCGTTGTCGTGGGTCTCCGTGGCCTTGCTGTTCGAGGCGTCCACAGCATCGAGTCTGACCACGAACCGCCGGGACGACAAACGGAGGCGCTGCCCGTGATTCGAGGCGTCGCGGGCGGGCACCCGGAAGGCAGAGCGAACGTCGCACCCGACCCCCGTGGAGGCCTCTCGTGCTGCTGGCGCACCCCGTAGTCCTCGAAGACCTGCTGGCGCGGTACAAGACCCTGGCCCTGCTCAGGGCCGACCAGGGAAGTGCGGAGAGCCGCCAGGCGTACGAGGACGTCGCCTACAGCCTGTGCCTGGCGACCGGCACCAGCGATGTCGACGCGGCGGTCGTTGCGGCCGGGTACCGGCTGCCGGGCGCCAGGCCCCTGGACGACTCGCTGCTGTCGGCGTGAGCCGCCCGGACCCCCGCGGGGCGCGGGGGTCCGGGCTTTCACGCCACGACGGGCTTTCACTCCACGACCACGCGCACGACTACGCGCCGTGCCAGACCGTCGTGGCGTTGCAGAACTCACGGATGCCGTGGCCCGACAGCTCCCTGCCGTAGCCGGAACGCTTGACGCCGCCGAAGGGCAGTCCCGGGTGGGATGCGGTCATGCCGTTGAAGAACACGCCGCCCGCCTGGAGATCGCGTACGCACCGCTCGACGTCGGCGTCGTCTCGGGTCCACACGTTGGAACTCAGGCCGAACGGCGTGTCGTTGGCCAGCTCCACGGCCTCGTCCAGATCCGCGACGCGGTACAGCGTGGCCACCGGACCGAACGCCTCCTCGCGGTGGATCCGCATCTGCGGGGTGACGTCCGCGAGGACGGTGGGGGAGTAGTACCAGCCCCGCTCCTGCTCCTTGGGCCGCTGCCCGCCGCACAGCGCGGTGGCGCCGCCGCCCAGCGCGTCGTCGACCAGCTCCTCCAGGTCCGTGCGGCCCTGCTCGGTCGCGAGCGGACCCACATCGGTGTCCTCGCTCATCGGGTCGCCGACGGTCAGCTCGCGCATCCCGGCCACGAACCGCTCGCGGAAGGCGTCGTAGACGTCGGCGTGCACGATGAAACGCTTGGCGGCGATGCAGGACTGACCGTTGTTCTGCACCCGGGCGGTCACCGCGGTCGCGGCGGCACGCTCGACGTCGGCGCTCGGCAGCACGAGATACGGGTCGCTGCCGCCCAGCTCCAGGACGGTCTTCTTGATCTCGTCGCCCGCGACGGACGCCACCGAGCGCCCGGCGGGCTCGCTGCCGGTGAGGGTCGCCGCGGCCACCCGCCGGTCGCGCAGGATGTCCTCGACGGCGCCCGAGCCGATCAGGAGCGTCTGGAAGCAGCCCTCCGGGTAACCGGCGCGGGTGAACAGGTCCTGGAGGTAGAGGGCGGTCCTCGGCACGTTCGAGGCGTGCTTGAGCAGGGCGACGTTGCCCGCCATGAGGGCGGGGGCGGCGAAGCGGACGACCTGCCAGAGCGGGAAGTTCCACGGCATCACGGCCAGGACGACGCCGAGCGGACGGTAACGCACGATCGCCCGGGAGGCACCCGAGTCGCTCACGTCGTTCGGGGCCGGGTGCTCGTCCGCGAGAAGGGCCTCGGCGTGCTCCGCGTACCAGCGCATGGCCTTGACGCACTTCGCCGCCTCGGCCCTGGCGGCCTTCACCGGCTTGCCCATCTCGGTCGTCATGGTGCGGGCGATGTCCGCGGTGTCGTCCTCCAGCAGGTCGGCGGCGCGGTTCAGCAGGCGTGCGCGTTCGGCGAAGTCGCTGGTGCGGTGGCGGGCGTACGCCGATTCGGCCGTCGCCAGACGGCGCTGGATCTCGTCGGCCGGGAGCGCCTCGAAGGTTTCGAGGGTCTCGCCGGTGGCCGGGTCGACCGTGGCGATGGGCATGCGGTTCCTCCTCGGGCTCGGGGGTGCCTGGGCGGCCTAGCGGGACTCGGAAGGACGGCCGTGACGGTGGTGGTCGGGGTGCTCGTCGGGCTCCTCCCAGGAGTCCGCGCGGGGTTGGGGCTCCTGCGGTGGGGCGGGGCGGCGGGCGACCTGCCGCCTCCCGAACCAGAAGAGGAACAGAAGGACGGCGACGATCACCACGCCGACGATCAACAGCAGTGACGTGGCTCCGCCAGCGGCGAGGGTCATGTCGTGCCTCCAGTGAGGTGCGCGGCCGTGCGGCCGCGCGCGATGCGTCCCCGGGATTTCCACCGTAGGCCGACATGCGTACGGGGGCATGCGGGAGTCGGCCGCCCGGGCGGACGGTTCGGTCCCGCGCCGTGCGCGGGACCGAACCGCTGTCGCCGACCGGGTGCCCCGTGTGTGCGGGGCAAACACCCGGGTTGCGTGGTGCGCTCCCGGGCTCAGAGACCGAGGTCGGTGAGGCCGGGGTGGTCGTCGGGGCGGCGGCCGAGCGGCCAGTGGTAGAGGCGGTCGCTCTCGCTGATGGGCAGGTCGTTGATGCAGGCGTGGCGGGTGTGCATCAGGCCGTTCTCGTCGAACTCCCAGTTCTCGTTGCCGTACGAGCGGTACCAGTGCCCGGAGTCGTCGTGCCACTCGTAGGCGAAGCGCACCGCGATGCGGGGGCCGTCGTGTGCCCACAGCTCCTTGATGAGCCGGTAGTCGAGCTCGCGGTCCCACTTGCGGGACAGGAGGCCGACGATGGCCGCGCGCCCGGTGACGAACTCCGCGCGGTTGCGCCAGCGGGAGTCCTCGCTGTAGGCGAGGGCCACCTTCCGCGGATCGCGGCTGTTCCAGCCGTCCTCGGCCAGGCGGACCTTCTCGATCGCGGTCTCCCGGGTGAAGGGCGGGACGGGGGGCCGGGTGGTGGTCGTGGTCATGGCTCGCTCCCTGCGGTACGGGGAGAACGGTCGTTCTCCGTCGAGGAGCGCCACCCTAGGAGAACGAACGTTCTCGCGCAACGATGCGGGAGCGCCGAAGCCCTGCGTGCGCCGGTGTACGGTGTGAGAACGCACGTTCTCGACCGACGGGGAACCCCATGGAACACGCGGAAGCCCGGACGAGGCTCCTCGACGCCGCCGAAGCCCTCTTCTACGAACGCGGCATCCAGGCGGTCGGCATGGACCAGGTCCGCACCGCGTCGGGCGTCTCGCTCAAGCGGCTCTACCAGGTGTTCCCGTCGAAGACGGAGCTCGTCCTCGCCTGCCTGGAGCGCCGCGACCGGCGCTGGCGCGGACGGCTCGCCGCGTACGTGGACGAGGTGGAAGTGAGCGGGACGGAGGGCGGCGAGGAGCGCGTCCTCGCGGTCTACGACTGGCTGTACGCATGGTTTTCCGAGCCGGACTTCAGGGGCTGCGCCTTCGTCAACTCCTTCGGCGAACTCGGCGCGGTGGACCCCGCCGTCGCCGACACCGTCCGGGCGCACAAGGACGCCTTCCGCGACTACCTCGCGGGCCTCGTGCGGGCCGCGGGCGGGGCCGCGTCGGCCGTCGGCCCGCTGGTCCTGCTCGCGGAGGGGGCCATGACGGCCGCCGCGATCTCCGGCTCGCCCGAACCGGCGCGCCAGGCCCGGGGTGCCGCCGCCCAGTTGCTCGCCGCGGCGTAGGAGCCGCGCGCCGCTCGGCACGTCGTAGGCTCCGACCGTTCGACACGAGGAGGGGCGATGGCCAAGGCGTACCGCATGAACGCCGGGACGCGCATGATCAACCGGGTGTTCCACGCGATGACCCGGCGCGGGATCGGCAAGGCGTACCGGTACAACCTGTCCGTGCGCGGCAGGAAGTCCGGGCGGGTGTACTCCACGCCGGTCGACGTGATGGCGGCCGGTGGCGAGCGGTGGGTCGTCGCCGCCTACGGGGTGAGCGAGTGGGTGCGCAATGCGCGCGCGGCCGGGCAGCTCGGGCTCAGTCGGGGCGGCAGGTCGGAGACCGTACGGGTGGTGGAGCTCGGACCGGCCGAGAGCGTGCCGGTGCTGCGTCAGTACTGGCGGGAAGTGCCCGTCACCCGGCCCTACTTCGACGTGACGGACGAGTCGACGGACGAGGAGTTCGCCGCCGAGGCGGCGCGGCATCCGGTGTTCCGGCTGGTGGCGCAGCGGGACTGACGGAGGCCCGAGCGCCGGGCGGGCCCGTGGGTGCGGGCCCGCCCGGCGGCGGGGTCGCGCCGCACTGGAGGGGTGCGGCGCTCGGAGATGGCCGTGGTGGCCGTGTGGCCGGGGCGTCAGCAGCTCAGGTTGGCGCCCGGGGTGGTGCCCAGGATCTGAGTGAAGGCCTTGTAGCGGTCGATGCGGCTCTGGACCTGGTTGGGGTTGCCGCCGTTGCACTCCAGGGTGCCGTTGATGGCGCGGATGGTCTCGCCGAATCCGGCGCCGTTGACCATGGCGTTGTGCGGGGTCATGGTGCCGGGGCCGTTCTGGGTGTTCCAGTACCAGAGGCCCGTCTGCCAGGCGATGGCCGGGTTCTGCTCGACCAGGTACGGGTTGTTGAGCAGGTCGATGCCGAGCGCGTCGCCCGCGGCCTTGTAGTTGAAGTTCCAGCTGAGCTGGATCGGGCCGCGGCCGTAGTAGGCGGCCTGTCCCGCCGGACAGCCGTAGGGCTGGGTCTTGTCGCAGTAGTGCGGGTAGTTGCTCTGGTTCTGCTCGACCACGTACACCAGGCCACCGGTCTCGTGGCTGACGTTGGCGAGGAAGGCCGCGGCCTCCTGGCGCTTCACGGTGTCGCTGCCGGTGTTCGCGAAGGCCGGGTAGGACTTGAGCGCGTCCGTCAGGCCCTTGTACGTGTAGAACGAATTCCGGTTCGGGAACATCTGGTTGAACTGGGACTCGCTGACGACGAAGCCGGACGGGTCGGGGTCGCCCGGGCCCGTGCCGCCGCCGCAGGTGCCCTGGTCGGCCCAGACGTCGGAGCGGCCGGGGGCCTCGTTCTGGGTCCACCACTTGGCGGTCCAGTTGTGCCCGTTGTGCGAGGCGGACTTGCCGCCCGTGTAGACGGACGAGGAGTTCCACGGCGCGGCGCACTCGGCGGCGGACGCCGAGGTGGCGGCCGGGCCGAGGACGATCATCGCGCCGAGTGCGGCGAGCGCGGCCGCGAAGCTGGTGATGCGTCTGATCATGCCAACTCTCCTTATGGGCGGCGTGGTCTGCGGGGGCCGCGCCGCCGATGGGGGTGTCGTGACTCAAGCGAAAATGGTCTGAACCTGTCAAGGTCTAGACCAAATTCGGCAGGTAAAACCTTCAATGGAGGGTGCTGACGCAGGTGTGAATCCGCGAATCCGGCGGAGTGCCGGGGCCCTCCGTCCGCTCCCGGGGGTCCGGCGTCCGCTCACCTCGTTTGACAGTCAAAAACATGGGATGTTCCCATGTCTGTGAAACATGGGATGTTCCCATGGTTGGCGTCTTCGCTCGGAAAACAGTCGGAGATCTGGGGGCGCCCTCAGGAGGGAAGGTGCCGACCGATGCCGCTGCGCAGCGCCGCACGGACCAACCTCGTCGACCTCGTCATCGCCCAGATGGAGAGCCTCATCAGTGACGGCGAGTGGCAGGTCGGCGAGAAGATCCCGGCCGAGCCGCTGCTCGTGGAGCAGCTCGCCGTGGGCCGCAACACCGTCAGGGAAGCGGTGCGCGCACTCGTGCACACCGGCATGCTGGAGCCCCGCCAGGGCGACGGCACCTATGTGCGCGCGGACAGCGACTTCGGCGCGGCCGTGCAGCGCAGGCTGCGCCGTGCGGGCGTCCTGGAGGCGTACGAAGTCCGTGCCTCCCTGGAGCGGGACGCCGCCCGCCATGCCGCGGAGCGCCGTACCGACGAGGACCTCGTGACGCTGCGGGCCGCGCTCGTCGAGCGCAGCCTGGCGTGGGAGAGCGGGAACACGGCGGCGTTCGTCGACGCGGACATGGCCTTCCACCGCACGGTCGCCGACGCGGCGCACAACAGCGTCCTGGCCGAGCTGTACGGATACCTCAGCGACGCCCTGCGCTCCACGGTCCAGTCCGTCATCGGCGCACCCGTCCCGGACTCCGTGCGCCACCAGCTCGAAGGCCACGAGGCGATCGTCGACGCCATCGAGGCGCGGGACGCCGACGCCGCAGAGGCCGCGGTGCTCGCCCACCTCAACGAGGGCATGGCCGCACTGCGCGAGCAGCCCCACACCGGCCCCGAAGCCGGGCGCGACAGGAACGAATCAGGAGCAGCACATGAGTGAGGCAGCACCGGCGACCGCCGAGGCCGCACGCGAAAGCACCACCGAGGCGCCGCCGGGCCCGGCCCCCGCCCAGCCCCCGGCGGCCGGACGCCACGCGCTCCACCTCGCCATCGGCGTCGTGCTGCTCGCCCTCAACCTGCGCCCCGCCCTCGTCGCCGTCTCCCCGCTCGCTGACACCATCCGCGACGACAGCGGCATGTCGGCCGCCGCGACCAGCCTGCTCACCGCGCTCCCGCTGCTCTGTTTCGGCCTGCTCGCACCCGTCGCGCCACGGCTCGGCCGCCGCCTCGGCATGGAGCGGTCGCTGCTCGGCACCATGGTGCTGATCTGCGCGGGCACGGCCCTGCGTCTGCTCGACTCGGTCGTCGCGCTCTTCGCGGGCACCGTCGTCATCGGCGCGGGCATAGCCGTCGCCAACGTCCTGCTGCCGGGCCTCATCAAGCGCGACTTCCCCGCGAAGGCCGGTCTGATGACGGGCCTCTACTCGATGTCGCTGTTCGGCGGGGCGGCCCTCGCCGCCGGTGTCACGCTGCCCGTGCAGCAGTCCAGTGGCATGAACTGGCGTACCACCCTGGCCTGTTGGGGCGCGCTCGCGGTCGTCGCGCTGCTCGTGTGGCTGCCGCAGATCCGGTCGCGCACGCGGGTCGGCGCGGCGGCGGCACGGCAGGCCGCCCACCCGGTACGCGGCCTGTGGCGCTCCCCGCTGGCCTGGCAGGTCACCGCGTACATGGGCCTGCAGTCCCTGAACTACTACGCGGCCGCCGCCTGGCTGCCGACCGTGTTCCAGGACGCGGGAATGGCCCCGGGTGACGCGGGCTGGATGCTCTCCTTCTCCTCGCTGCTCGGCATCGCGGGCTCCTTCCTCGCGCCGGTGATCGTCGGCCGCAGGCTGCGCTCGGGCACCCTGGCCGCGCTCGGCGCCGTCCTCTGCGCGCTCGGCTTCGGGGGGCTGCTCGCCGCACCGGTCGGCGGCGCCTACCTGTGGATGACGCTGCTCGGCCTCGGCCAGGGCGCGGCCATCAGCCTGGCGCTGCTGTTCATCGTGCAACGGGCCCCCGACGCCCGGCACGTGGCCCAGCTCTCCAGCATGTCCCAGTGCTTCGGCTACATCCTCGCGGCCACCGGCCCCACCCTCCTCGGCGCCGTCCACGACGTCTCGCACAGCTGGGCCGTGCCGCTCGTCCTGTTGCTCGTCCTCCTTGTCCCGCAGGTCGTGGCCGGACTGGGCGCCGCACGGGACCGCCATGTGGCGGGCATCGGCTGACCTCAGGTCGGGCAGGATGCACCCGGTGCGGTTCTCCACGGCCCACCGTGTCGGATCGAGAAGGGTGCAACGATGAAGGATTCGGCCCCCGGGCAGCTCGTGATCTCACGGGCGACGCTCGACGACTGGCGAGTGGTGACGGGCTGGGCGGCGGACGAAGGCTGGAACCCCGGCCTCGCCGACGCCCCCTCGTTCCACGCGCAGGACCCCGACGGATTCTTCCTGGGCCGCCTCGACGGCGAACCGGCCTCCGCGATCTCCGTGGTCAACTACGGGGACGACTACGCCTTTCTCGGTCACTACCTGGTCCGCCCCGACCTCCGGGGCCGCGGCCTCGGCCTCGCCACCTGGCGGGCGGGGCTGGCCCATGCCGGGAGCCGGGTCGTGGGCCTGGACGGCGTACCGGACCAGCAGGACAACTACCGCCGCTCCGGCTTCGAGTGGCGGCACGGCACGCTGCGCTACATCGGCCCGCTGCCCGCGGTCGACGTCCCCGACCGGTACGTGCGCCCCGTCGAGGCGGCGGGCCTGCGGGCACTCATGGCGTACGACAGCGCATGTCTGCCCGCGGACCGGCCCCGCTTCCTGGAGTCCTGGCTCGCCGGACCGGGCCACCGCGCGCTCGCCCGCATCGTCGACGGTCGCCTGACCGGGTACGGAGTGATCCGCCGGGGCCGCGACGCCCTCCGTGTCGGGCCGCTCTTCGCGGACACCCGCGCCGACGCCGAGGCGCTCCTCGACGCGCTGGTGGCCGACGCGGACGGGGCGCCCGTCGCGATGGACGTGCCCGAGTCCAATCCCGAGGCCGTGGCGCTAGCCGAGGCCCGCGGCATGAAGCCCACCTTCGACACGGCCCGCATGTACACGGGCCCCATCAGGGACTTCGCCGCGGAACGGGTCTTCGGCACCACGTCGCTCGAACTCGGCTAGCCGCGACGTGGACGGGCGAAGGGGCGGACAGGTAGAGGCGCGAACCGGCGAAAGGCGGGTGAAAGCACTGCCCGGCATGGACAGGGGCTTGACCTCAAGTTTAGTTGAGGTTCTAACGTTCCCTGTATGAGCATGGAAACGACCGCATGGACGCAGATGTACAGCGTCATGCACGCCCAGCAGGACCGACGCCCCTTCGCCCGGGCCACATTGCGCCGCATCGGCACCTTCGCGCGGCCCCACCGACGACGCATCTGGCAGTTCGTGCTGCTGAGCATCGTCACCGCACTGCTCGCCGTGGCAACACCCGTCCTGGCAGGCAATGTCGTGACCGCCATCGTATCGGGCTCCGACTCCTCGACCGTGGTGCGCTACGCCTTGGTCATCGCCGCGATCGCCCTCGCGGAGGCCGGTATCGGCCTGCTGAGCCGCTGGCTGTCGGCGAACCTCGGCGAAGGCCTCATCCTCGATCTGCGCACCGCTGTCTTCGACCACGTCCAGCGCATGCCCGTCGCCTTCTTCACCCGCACCCGTACGGGTGCGCTGGTCAGCCGTCTCAACAACGACGTGGTCGGCGCGCAACGGGCGTTCAGCAACACGCTGTCCGGCGTCGTCGGGAACGTCGTCACGCTGCTCCTGACCCTCGTCGTCATGCTGACGCTCTCCTGGCAGATCACGCTGCTCGCGCTGGTGCTGCTGCCCGTCTTCGTCGTCCCCGCACGCCGGATGGGCACGCGGATGGCCAAGCTCCAGCGCGAGGCGGCCCACCACAACGCCGCCATGGGCACGCGGATGACGGAGCGCTTCTCGGCGCCCGGTGCCACCCTCATCAAGCTCTTCGGCCGACCAGGTGCCGAGTCCGCCGAGTTCGCCGCACGCGCCCACCGGGTGCGGGACATCGGCGTACGCACCGCCATGGCGCAGTCCGCGTTCATCACCGCCCTCACCCTGGTGTCGGCCCTCGCGCTGGCGCTCGTCTACGGCCTCGGCGGGTACTTCGCGCTGGAAGGGTCGCTGAAGCCGGGCGCCGTCGTCTCGCTCGCACTGCTCCTCACCCGGCTCTACGCGCCGCTGACCTCACTGGCCGGTGCGCGGGTCGAGGTGATGAGCGCGCTCGTCAGCTTCGAGCGGGTCTTCGAGGTGCTCGACCTGAAGCCCCTCATCGAGGAGAAGGAGGCCGCGGTGCCGGTGCCCGAAGGGCCCGTCGCCATCGAGTTCGACAACGTCCGGTTCGGCTACCCGGCCGCCGACAAGGTCTCCCTCGCCTCCCTCGAAGAGGTCGCCTCGCTCGACACCCGCGGCGGCGAGGAGGTCCTGCACGGACTCTCCTTCCGCGCCGAGCCCGGCCAGACCGTCGCACTCGTCGGCTCCTCCGGAGCGGGCAAGTCGACCATCGCGCAGCTCCTGCCGCGCCTGTACGACACCGACGAGGGCGCCGTGCGCATCGGGGGCGTCGACGTGCGTGACCTGTCCGCCGAGTCGATGCGGGCCACGCTGGGCATGGTCACGCAGGACGGTCACCTCTTCCACGAGTCCGTCCGCGACAACCTGCTCCTCGCCAGGCCCGGCGCGAGCGAGGACGAGCTGTGGGACGTACTGCGGCGGTCCCGCCTCGAAGACCTCGTACGCTCCCTGCCCGACGGCCTGGACACGGTCGTCGGCGAGCGCGGCTACCGCCTCTCCGGCGGTGAGCGCCAGCGGATGACCATCGCGCGGCTGCTCCTCGCGGGACAGCGCGTCGT
Source organism: Streptomyces sp. NPDC042371 (assembly GCF_056437465.1). Taxonomy (NCBI): domain Bacteria; kingdom Bacillati; phylum Actinomycetota; class Actinomycetes; order Kitasatosporales; family Streptomycetaceae; genus Streptomyces; species Streptomyces sp. NPDC042371. Next base: position 685,423 of record NZ_JBWKAP010000004.1, read on the forward strand.
CATCCTCGACGAGGCGACGGCACACCTCGACAACACCTCCGAGGCCGCGGTCCAGGAGGCCCTGGCGGAGGCGCTCGAAGGCCGCACCGCCGTGGTGATCGCCCACCGGCTCTCCACGGTGCGGTCCGCCGACCAGATCCTCGTCGTCGAGGCCGGCCAGATCATCGAACGCGGAACGCACGACGAGCTGCTTGACCTGGACGGACGGTACGCGGAGCTGTACCGGACGCAGTTCGCCAAGGGCAGCGGTCCGGTGGACCCGACGGACGTGGTGGAGGCGGCCTGAACGATCACCCGTGTCCATTCGTCCACCAGGAGTTCATCGGTTCCCCACCATCCGCCCGCCCTCCCGTGAGAGAAACCCTCCATGTGCGATGACGAGCTGATACCACCGAGCGCCGACCTGACCGAGGAACAGTGGCTGCGGGCCGACCCGACGCTGGCCGAAGGGCCGGTGGGGGAGCGGGTCAGGGAGATGCGGGCACCGCGGCGCCGGACCGTGCTGGGCGGCGTGGTGGCGGGGGCGGCGGCGCTGACCGTCCTACAGGGCGGGACGCAGCCCGCCGCGGCCGCCGCCCGCACCGGCAAGTTCCCCCTGCCGACCGGACCGAACCGCTCCGGCGAGTACGCGGTGCTCCTCACCGGCGACGCCGGTACGGGCGACGAAGCACAGCACGCGGTGGCCGCCGCGGCCCGCGAGGTGTGCCGCGCGGAGGGCATCGGCCTCGCGGTCGGCCTCGGCGACAACATCTACGAGAACGGCCCCGAGTCCGCCGACGACTCGGAGTTCCGCACCAAGTTCGAGGACCCCAACTCCGGCCTGGACATGCCGTGGCTGATGGTCCTCGGCAACCACGACTGCTCGGGGCTGATCCCGGGCAGCGGCGGCGACCCGTCGCGCGGCGACCGCGAGGTCACCTACGCGCAGGGCTCGCGCCGCTGGTACATGCCGAGCCGCTACTACAACGTCGCCCTGCCCGCCCAGGCCGCCCCGGCCGCCGCGGGGAGCGACCCGGTGGTCGAGTTCTTCGCGATCGACACCAACCCCGTCTCCTCGTACGTCGCGCAGCTCGACCCGCACTACTGGTGGAACGGCCCGTACATGCGCGAGCAGCGCAACTGGCTGGACGGCGCCCTCAAGGCGTCGCGGGCCCGCTGGAAGATCGTGCTCGGCCACCACCCGTACCTCAACAACGGCAAGCACGGCAGCGCCGGTTCGTACGACGGCTTCGTCATCGGCAACTACACCAGCGGCATCCACCTCAAGGAGCTGTACGAGGAGGTGGTGTGCGGGCAGGCCGACCTGATCCTGTCCGGGCACGACCACACGCTGCAGATCCTGGAGCCCACCGCCCGCACCGGCGGCACCCGCCAGATCGTGTGCGGCGCCGCGGGCAAGGCCGGAGACGGCAAGGCCCACTTCGGCCACCCGTCGACCTGGCAGAACTTCTCCGAGCACGGCTTCATGGTGCTGAAGGTGTCCGAGCGGGCGATGACGGTCGAGGCGTACACGGTGGACGTCGCCACGCGCAAGGCCCGCCTGGCACATCGCACGCGGACGGCTGCGCCGCTCAGCAGGGTGTGAGCGGCGGGGCGCGAGCGGAGCCGGGGCCACCTGGTGCGGTCCCGGCTCCGGCGCAGCTCCTTATCCGGCGCGCAGCTCCAGGGCCACCTTCTCCCATTCCTGGAACACGGCCACACTGCCGAAGATGGCCTGGATGGACGAGGTGATCTTCCGGCTGGGCTTGCGCAGTTGCTGACTGGCTGAGCTGAACAGCTCGATCACCGGACTGATTTCCTGGACACCGGCCGCGGCGCCCCGCACCACTTCAGCCATCTCGATCACCTGATCGAACAGTCCTCCCACCTCGTCGGGCCACTCGTCACGAGGGGTGTCTCGTGCCCAGCGCATGAAGGCTCCCAGCGCGTCGGTGGTGACAGTCATCCGCTCGGCGACACGGTTGGCCGCCGCCTCCAGGTCATCGGCAGGGCCCGCGATGGCCTTGGCGAACCGATTGATCACGGCCAGGCGGGCACTCATCGGAGCCCCCTGCTGCTGGACGCGCAGCATGTCCTCACCGATCAGTTCGGCCATGGCGGCGAGGTCCAGAAACGCAGCCTCCACCTCCGCCATGTCACCTGTGACCGCCTCCATTTCCGTCTCGGCCGCGACGGCCAGGTCCAGCAATCCGGGGCGGCTCGGCTCCTGTGGGTCCGAAGCTGGTCCTCCACTGTCGGCAGTGTCCGGCGCGTGGGACAGCAGGACCTGCGCGGGCAACATCAGAGGAACGGCTCCGGAGAGAGCCCCTGAGAGCGCTGTCGCAAGCTCCTGACGGGCATCGGCCGCTCCCATCGGCAGGGCCGCGAACTCGATGGTCGGGAGTGCCGGGGAGCCGAAAGGCAGACGGCCGGCCTCACCGAGCTGTACGGCACACCGGCCGATGGCGTGCCGGATACCGATCCCGTAGGCGACCTCGGGACTGCCCCCGGTGAGGTCGGCCACGACGATGTCCTCCTCGATGAGGTGGCGGATCAATCGTTCGGACAGACGGTCGGTGCATGCCACGTGGTCGGCCCGAATCAACGTCAGGCCGAGCTGCCGGCAGACGGGCCCCACGATCTCCTCGTAGAACAGGTCGGCCTGCTGAAGGGTCCCCTTGGCCGAACCGTCGGCGGGAACACGGGTGGTGCCGGTGGGGGCTAGCGCGAAGCATGTGGGCATGGTGAATCTCCCTTGCAAAGTGCAGGAATGGAGGAGGGGCAGGGGGACGAACGGACCCGAGGCATGACTGATCTCGTTCGCTGGTCAGTCGAAGAGCGTCAGCGCCACGCCGTCCTTGAGGTCGTCGTCGTAGACCGGCCGCTCCTCGATGCCAAGCGCTCGCATGAGGTTCACGGTCAGGACTCGGTGACGATGGCCGACACGGACGGTCTCGCAGGGGAAGGCTCCGAGGCTCACCAGCCGGTAGGCGGTGGCCATGCACATCCCGAACGCCCTGGCGGCAGTCCTCAGATCCACGCTGACCGGGAGGTCGAAGATCTCCCTGAACGTCAGAGGTGTCTGGTCACGCTCGTTCATCCGCACCTTCCGGTGTTCCGCAGGAACAGTGCTCCGACCCGACGCCCCCGCCGGAGCCGATCGGTGTCGGTGACCGTGTCCGACAGGCCCCACTCACGCGCCAGGGCCCCGACCCGTACGCCCTCGACCCGGTCTGCCGGAACGGAGACACGGAGCGTCGCGGCCAGGCCGTCGGGCCGTTCGGGACCGGCGAAGTCGGCCTGCCAGAGCCCACCCGGACCGTGGCGCGGAGTCGCGACGACATCCACGTTCTCGACGGAGACCTCGGCCAGCGCCCGGCGTGCCGTGTTCCAGGCGCGGGTGCACGCGGTGCGCAACAGCACGGACCCCGGCTCGGCCTCCTCCGGTCCGATCTCCCGCAATGCTTCGAGGAAGGCCGTGATGAGGTCTGCCTCGACGTCGTCACGGTCGGCACCGAATCGACTTGCGATCCTGAACACGGTCCGTCGCAGTCCGGGAAGGGCCAGCCACACAGCTGCCAGCGGCCAGCCGTTCCGGTCCGCGTCGTGGCGGGCCAGAGCGACCACCTGGTGCCAGAGCGCGCTCCGCGTCTCGGTGGCACGAGAGCGGTCGTACAGCATCGGGCGCACCCTGTGGAGGTGGAGCAGTTCAGCCGGTCCGTCGGCCGGTCCGATGGACGTCAGGCCGGGCGCCAAGTCCTCGTCCGCAAAAACACGTTCTATGGCATCGAACAGTCCGGCTCGAGTGGTCAACACCATCGTCATCCTCCTGAACACTCGTGAATGCCGGGCTGCTTGTTGCCGCGCCACATGGCCAGGGAGCGCAGGGCGAGATCCTTGCCCGGCAGCGTGTCGCCGCCTCGTTCGATCGACAGCAACAGACGCAGCACACCGTGCTGCCGGGACTCGACGAGGCGTACGAACAACTCCTCCACGGAGGATTCCGGCCGTTGCCGCTCCTTGGACCAGCAGGCCCAGGTGAGCAGTTCGTCGCGCATCGAGGGGTAGGACGCGGCCTCGTTGAGCGCTTGCCATACGAGCTCGATGACGGCCGATGCCATGTCCTGGCGGGCGAGCAGATGGTCGGCGAACCAGTCGGTGTCGCAGGCGACCAGGGCCGGGAACGTGAGTGTGGCGGTCTGCCCTGCGACGCCCTCCGAGCGGGCCCATGCGAGGAGATGACGCACGATGACCGCTCGCGTCGCGGCGTCGCCTGCTGCGAATCGCTGTGTCAGCGTCTCCGCGACGATCGAAGCCACCGCCACGTCGGCTGCTTCCTCGCCCCGCCCGTCGACCACGTGGTGGAGTCGGCTCAGTGCGAACTCCGGCTCCGCTCCGCCCATGTCCGAGCGGCAGGCGTACGCCACGGCGGTTCGCAGTGTCAGCTCCGGCGCCTGGCTCCATTCCAGGAGAATCTCGCCCGCTCGCGGGCCGATGACCGGGTCCTGTACCGCTGTGCCCAGGGACAGCGCCGCGACCTTGACGGCCGACCGGCGGTTCGAGAGTGCGAGCTGACGTACGAGCTCGAAGGTTCGGCCACCGGTCCGGCGCCCCAGCGCGGCCATGGCGCGACCGGCATGCTCGATTTCCTCTCCGCCCTCACTGGCTCGGCCGAGCCACTCGTGCAGCAGAGGAAGCAGGTCGACGCGGTCCCGGCACACGGCATCCCATACGGCCTCGCTCACGGTCGGCCACAGGAAGACGACGGACTCCGCCCCGATGCCCGCCTCACGCGGTACGACGCGCGCGCCGATGTTGCGCAGAGACCCATGCCGACCGAGGCCGTGGCCCGGATTGCCCACCGGGTTGGAGAAGACCTGAGCAGGGTGCTCCACTTCTGTCGGTGTCGGTGTCGGTGTCGGTGTCGGTCCGGCTGAGGTGAGCAGGTCCGCTGCCCGGGCGACCACTGTGCCGCGGTCCATTCCGCCGTAGACGCAGACCGAGAACAGCTGGGCCAGCAGCTCCGGGTCGCCTTCGGCCCGCACCAGAAGTCGCGCGGCTTCGGCCTGGGCCAAGCAGCTCAGCACCTCGCCACGGCCGCCCGGGCCGCCTCCGAGCCGGGCCACGGTCCGGGCCGCTTCCGCCGCGTGGGCGGGAGACAGCCCGGGGGGCAGCAGCTCGGCGAGGAACTCCGGCCCGAGCGGTTCCAACAGGCGTTCACGCTCGCGCCCGTCCGGGCAGATGTCGGCGAAGTGCGCCTGAAAGACCTCGACCGGTTCAGGTGGCTCGTGGCGTACCACCGCGGCCCCGAGGTCGTTCTCCAGGCTTCTGACGAGCCCAGGCGTATCCGGCAGCACGATGACCAGGCGCGCGTCCGCCTCCGCCAGGAGCTCCTCCAGATTGGACAGGTCCCAGGGCCGCAGTGCGAAAGGGTCTCCCGGATCCATCACGAGATAGCCGTCCGGTCCCTGTGGCCGGGGCCGCCAGCGCGTCAGATCCACCGTCCCGTCGACCTGGTCCAGCGCGGGGACGTCGTGTCCGTGGGCCAGCAGGTTGAGCGCCAGGGTGAGGCGCCCCGTCCCCGGTTCACCCACGAGAAGCAGGATGCCCGAGTCGAGCGCGGCGAGACCTGCCTCGAAGGCGCGCGGTCGGACGAAGCGTCGCCGCGAGACCTGGATGTCCTTCGCACGGACCGGTCCCTGGCGCGGCGAGGCCGCCTGAGTGCCTCCCTCCAAGGGAAGAGTGGACTGCACGTTCCGCTGGTCGCCGTTCACCGTGCCGGTGTTGACCGTGCCGTTCGGTGCCACCACGAGCGTCGATCGGTTGCGGATCAGCTCGATGAGGTCCAACGCGAAGTCCGGGTCAGACCTCATCGTCCGCTCCTCGCACGTGGTCGGGTACTGCGATGTCGACCACGTGCTGTCCGCCGTTGACGGAACCGGTGTTGATGATGCCTCGCTCGGCACTGAGCACAGTGGTGTGCGGCGGGATCGGGGCCTGCGGTCGTCGTGCGGCGGAGGTTTCGGTAGGTCCTCGGTGGTCGAGGAGGCTCGACAGCCGAGCGAGATCCTTCGCAGTCAGGGTGATACCCGCATGCCGCAGGGCCACGAGGACCGTCTGCAGCGCATCGCCGTCATCCACCCCGTCCTGCGTGCTCCGGGAGCTTTCCAGCGCAGTCGTTTCGTTTTCCCGCATTTCCCCTCCGGAAGTGTGCCGGTCGGGCCTCAGGCAGCCGGCGCTTTTCGTTGGTCAACCGAGATTCCCGTCTTTCCGGGGTGGAAAGTGCTCTCGCAGCGCGTACGGAGGGTGCGGGTGGACACAATCCGAACAAGCAGACTCGTCGGTAGAAACATAAATAGGCAGGCCGAAACAAGATTCGGCCTGCCTATTTGCGTCGGGAAGCGAGGTCGGCTGCGTTTCCCGGAGGGGGGAGACGCCCTCAGATGGCTCGGGCTCCGGGAACCGGACGTCCCAGTGCGCCGATTCGGTCGCGCAGGAGTTGTGAGATCTCGCTCTTTTCCTGTTCGGTCAGCGTGCCGAGGAGTGCGGCGAGTTCGTCCTGCCAATCCGACCGCGGCGGTTCCAGGAGGCTCTGATGGCTCACCGACCAGTCGAGGACCTGACTGACCTGATCGGGGTGCCTGAGCAGCCAGAGCGCGGCCAGGGACATCGGGCCATTGCGCAGGGCCTGCAGGCAGAATTCATATTCACCCCGACGGTCGGCGGTCCAGGAGTACTTGACCGCGTCGCTCTCCGTCCGGGCCAGGAGGAGCTCTTCGCTCGCCTCCCGGAGCCGCACGTCGAAGACGCGGTAGCTCAGGCCTGCGTCTTCCAGCCTTTGAGGCGCACCCAGGTGGTGCATGACCTCGGGAGCTCCGAGGCCCGTGCCCGCCACCTCTTGGGCCTCTGCCAGGAAATGCAGGGAACGGTTCAGATGCGTTCGGACCGTTTCCCATCCGTATGTGGTTCGCGAGCGAACGACACGTACCGGATCGTGAACCCACCATGACACCCGCAAGTCCACTGATTCCGTGCCGTACACCGTGGGAATCCCCACCGCTCGGGTGTCCACATGCTCGTTCAGGTCGACATGGAAGACCGCAACGTACGTGCCCCATAGTCGAGGGCGGGGTGCCTCCTCGGGTACGGGGGAGGAGACCTCGAATTCCTCAGGGTCGCCTCCCCGACCGAGGAGGAAGTACCGGCCTTCATCGTCCTTCAGGACCATGGCCCGCTGTCGTGTCGCCGACCAACGATGGCTCAAGATCGCACGCCACGGAGCTCTCGTGGCCCGAACGAGAATCCGCTCGGACAGGTCATCACTCATACCGTCTCCATCCTTGTCGTACGGTCGTCCGACTCGCCGGAACTGTTTGCGGACGGTCCCGTCTCCCCGGCACGCCATGCCTCGAGCGCCCGACGGGCCACAGCGCGCCCGACCCGGCTCTCCGATGCGTCCCGGTCCACTTCCACGAACAGCCTCAGCACGCCGTGCTCCATGGACTCGGCGAGAGCGGCGAGCAGGTTCTCCGCCGCCCGGGACAGCGCGTCGTCCCACTGGCCCGCGTGGCACCACCGGAGTACGGCCCGGGAGGTCGCGTCGAAGGTGGCGTCGGCGTTCAGGGCCGCGCGTGTCAACGCGACGATCTTCAGGCCGTTCTCGGTGCCCCCTGCCAACTCCTTCTGGAACCGGTGTGGTTCCTGCAGCAGATGGGGGAGGAGCTGCAATGACTCGGAACCCAGGGCCGGGACAGCCACCCATGCGGTCAACTGCTCGAACACCCGCTGTTCGTTGCCCGCTCGGAACAGGCGAAGGACGGCGGCGCGCACCGCGAGACGGACCGCGTCCTCGTCGGGCCCGTCGGCCATACCTGTGACGAGCGCCCGCAGCAGACGCATGGCGAATTCCGGCCGGGACACGCCGAACTCGGCACCACACGCATACGCCACCGTGGTCCGCAGTCGAGGGCTGCGGACGACGCTCCACTCGTTGAGCCGATGGCGCACTTCGGCCACGAGGACGGGGTCCTCCGCGGCCAGGCCCAGTGCGTGGGCGGCGATGAGGCGGCTCGTGGTGCGGTCGGCCCCGGCCAGTTTCCTGATGTGCTGCAGGGCACCGCGCCCTCCGCCCCAACCGGCGGCCAGGCCCATCACCTGTCCCACCGGACGGGTCAACTCGCTGTGCCGGTGGACATCGCCCAGCCATGTCACGAGCAGCCCGGACAACTGGCCGTACTCTCGCCACACGTGCCGCAGCACGGCCTCGGCCTGACGGTGCCGGATGAAGGTAACGGGCTCCACCGTGTGGGCGTAGGCGCCGTATGTACGGATCTCCCGCGGTTTCCGCTGGGCCCGCACCGCGTGCAGCAGGTCCGACAGGGAACGGCGGAAGACGAAACGGGGCTGGCGCGGTGCTTCCTGTCCGCCGTGCTCCGTGTCGGTCGGCGTCGGCACCGAGGTCAGTCGACCGTCGGCGATCTCCAGCAGCCGGTCTGCCTCCGCTCGGATGACGCGGTGATCCAGCCCTTCGAAGACGCAGGTGGCCAGGAGGAAGGCGAGACCGTCGGGGTCGTCCCGCAGCCGATGGAGGAGTTCCGGTACCTCCTTCTCGGCTCGGAAGCTGAGCCGGTCGCGAATGTCCACGAGCGCGGCGGGATCGCCATTGGCCGCGACTACGGCCGTCACTAGTTCGGCCACTTCAGCGGGCACGAGACCAGGCACCAACAGTTCCGCAAGGAGGCCGGTTTCCAGGGCTCCCAGCAGCCGAGTGCGCTCGGCCCTGTCCGGCACCGAGGCATGGAGGCGAGTGTCGAACACCGCGCGTGGGAGGGGTGGTTCGCACCGGACGGGCTGTACGTGGAGGTCCTGTTCCAGATCGCGCAGGAGGTACGGATCGTCGGGCAGCACGATCACCATGCGGGCCCCGGCCCGGTCGAGGAGCGACCTGAGATTGCCGAGCATGCCGGGCCTCAGCGGATGTGAGGGGAACAGGCCGTGGACGAGGTAGCCACGTGCACCGGAGTGCGTGGGCCGCCACCGGTCCAGGTCCGTCACGGTGTCCAGGGCTTGCAACGAGTCCGTGCCCCCGCAACTGCGGCGCAGCAGGTTGAGCGCCATCGTGCGGCGCCCCGACCCCGGACTTCCCGCGAGGAAGAGGACGCCTTCTTCCAGCACGTCGAGCGCGTGGCCGAACTGGTCCGGCGCTGCGAACCCGAAGGTGGCGTCCGCGACTTCGGCTCCCGGGATCGGACCTTCGTGCCTCCAGGTACGTTCCGCCGCCCTCTCGTCCGCCGAGCTGTCGCCCACCCGCTGTCCGCCATGGACGGATCCCGCATTGATGTTTCCGTAAGGGGCGTAGAACACGGGGCGGATTTCTCCCGGAGCCGCCGCCATGGATCCGAGCAGCTCGGCGAACCCGTCTCCCGACTCATCGAATCCGGTATCGACGTCCGGGCGGAACTCCCCTTCTCGGGAGGGTGTTGCGCCGGTTGGGTCCGTGAGGGCGGTCGGGGGCCGGTCGGTCTTCCCGCTGGTGGTGGTCACGAGCGGCCCTGGTTCTTGTCGCCGTTCACCTGGTCGCCCTGGAATCCCCGGACCCGGCCGGCCTTGTTACCCCCGACCTGGTCCCCGGCGATGTGATGGTTGCTGACGCTCTGACCACCGTGCAGGGTGCCGGTGTTGATGTTTCCGTGCGGAGCCTTGTTCGTCACCCGGCCGGTATCCGCGCCCTCGTGCGGCTTCTCGGCGAGACCGCTCCGCGCGGAGGCCTCATCGGCCGCTTCCTCGCGAGCCCGGCCTTCTCGCAGGGGGCCGGACGGGAGTGGCACGTAGATCCAGGCTCGCTGAGCGAACGGCTTGCCCTCGACGGTTGCCGGTACCTCGAGAAAGTGGTCAGGGTGTCGTCCTGTGTAACCGCTGGCGACGGCATCCTCGTAGCAGCGGTCCGACAGGATGGCGGCGACGTGGGTGATGTTTTCGTTGGAGGACGCCAGTACAGCCTTGACGGGACGCGAGTCGAGGAGGCGGTGGGTATCATTTCGGGCTGTGCCGTTACCCCCGAACTCGTCCTCGGTGTCGGGCAGCGGACCGATGTGCAGACTGACGCGGAGCCTGATCGGGACGACGCCGAGGGAGTGGATGTTGAACTCCGTCAACACGTCCTGGAGGGTGCCCAGCCAGGGATGGATGACGAGAGGCATCAGCTGGGGGTCGAACCCCAGGACGTAGCCATCACCGGTGGACGCGGGGAACCTGCGCTCGCTCCACAAGTCCGCCAGCCCGGCACGTTCCAGAGAGGTCCTGACCAGGTCGGGCACTGCTCGGCTGACGACCTCGTGCTCAATGGCGGGGCGGCCGGTGAAGTCCTTGGCGTCCACGGCGACGATGCCCCGGTATGGGGGGAGCCGACGGCTCTGGGAGTGTGGGGATGCGGTGGCGGGGGGCAGTTGGGTGCCGTTCTCGTACATCGTCGCTCCTTTGGGACAGAGTGCGCGCCGGGGCGCTGTCCCCACGGAGTTTCACGAAAGCGCGGACGACGCTCCGCTACCGCGGAGCAGAGAGAGCGTGATGTGCGTCACGCATGCTCAGGCGCTGGCGCGGTGCGTGATCTCTGCGCGCAGGCTGTCCGCGTCGAGCACGTCGATGCGGGTCCTGCCCGCCTGAACTGCCGGCCCCAGTCGTTTCAGTGCCTTGGTGACCGAGTATCGACTCACCCCGAGGTGTTGTGCCAACTCCTCTCTGATGAGGGCGAACGTGTGCGTGCCGGAGATCTCGACCAGCCGGACCAGAGCCGCGGCCAGCCTGCTGTCGATGTCCCCCTCGCGGGTCTCCACCTGCTCGCGTACGCGACTTACCGCGTACGCAGTGAGCTGATCGGCCAGGTCGTGCTGTTTGACGAAGTCCCGGAAAGCGGTAGCCGGAACAATCGTAACTTCGCAATCGCTAATTGCTCGAACGTCAGCGAGTCGACCTCCGCCGTCCTGGACGGCCATCTCGCCCAGTGCTTCCCCCGGCCCACGGAAGGCGAGGACCCGTTCCCTGCCTTCGGCCTCGGTGATGACTACCTTCACCATGCCTTGGATCAGCGCAAGAACATGTGTTCCGGGGTCCCCTTGCCGTAGCAGGATGTCACCGGCGCAGTGCTTCCGGTGCGGGAAGCGCGTGAGTGCGTCCCACGCCTCGCCCGGTACGAGATCGCGCAGGGCCCGCACCGGTGAAACCCGCTTCTGTTCGCTCATGCGATCATGCTAGGGGAGCGCTTTTCGCTCGTTCGGCAGAATCGGATTTTTCGTTCCCAGCGGTGTGTACGTCGGTCGACGCCTTGCCCAACAGTGCTCGCCAGGGCGTGCGGGCTTCAGCCCCGCCCGAAGAAATCTATTGCGACGATGTCGAGAACCCGCGGCCCGCTCCGTCCCAGCAGCGAGAGCGACCCCGAGCGCCCACAATGGGACGCACCAGCACCGAGGAGAACACCATGGCCAAGTACCTGCTTCTCAAGCACTACCGCGGAGCTCCGGAGGCGGTCAACTGCACGCCGATGGACCAGTGGACGCCCGAGGAGATCTCGGCCCACATCAAGTACATGCAGGACTTCGCGGCCCGGCTGGAGGGGACCGGCGAGTTCGTCGACGGGCAGGCGCTCGCGCCCGAAGGGGCGTGGGTCCGGTACGACGGTGAGGGGCGGCCGCCGGTCACCGACGGGCCGTTCGCCGAGACCAAGGACCTCATCGCGGGCTGGATGGTGATCGACGTCGACAGCTACGAGCGCGCCGTCGAGCTGGCCGGGGAGCTGTCGGCCGCCCCCGGCGCGGGCGGCAAGCCGATCCACGAGTGGTTGGAGCTGCGCCCCTTCATGGCCGAGCCGCCCACCATCACGGAGTGACACCGGAAGTGAACGAGGCCCTGCTCCGAAGCCTCACCCCGAGCGTGCTCGGAATCCTCGTCCGCCGCGGAGCCGACTTCGCGGCGGCCGAGGACGCCGTGCAGGACGCGCTGATCGAGGCGGTCCGTGTCTGGCCGGGCGACATGCCACGGGATCCGAAGGGCTGGCTGGTCACCGTGGCCTGGCGCCGGTTCCTCGACGCGAGCCGGGCGGAGGCGTCCCGCCGCAGGCGCGAGGACCTGGTCGACGAGGAACCCGCGCCGGGCCCCGCACCCGCCACGGACGACACCCTCCAGCTCTACTTCCTCTGCGCCCACCCGTCGCTGACGCCGTCGTCCGCCGTCGCGCTCACGCTGCGCGCCGTCGGCGGGCTCACCACCCGCCAGATCGCCCAGGCCTACCTGGTGCCCGAGGCGACCATGGCGCAGCGCATCAGCCGGGCCAAGCGCACCGTGTCCGGCGTGCGGTTCGACCGGCCGGGCGACGTCGCCACCGTGCTGCGCGTCCTGTATCTGGTCTTCAACGAGGGTTACTCCGGCGACGTCGACCTCGCCGCCGAGGCCATCCGGCTCGCCCGGCAGCTCGCGGGCGCGATCGACCACCCGGAGGTGGCGGGGCTGCTCGCCCTGATGCTGCTCCACCACGCCAGGCGCGCCGCGCGGACCGCGCCCGACGGGAGCCTGGTGCCGCTCGCCGAGCAGGACCGGAGCCGGTGGGACACCGGGGCGATCGCCGAGGGCATCGGGATCCTGCAAACGGCACTCTCCCGCGACCGGCTCGGCGAGTTCCAGGCCCAGGCCGCCATCGCGGCACTGCACGCCGACGCGCCCACCGCGGAGGAGACCGACTGGGTGCAGATCGTCGAGTGGTACGACGAGCTCGCGGGCCTGACCGACAGCCCGGTCGTCCGCCTGAACCGCGCGGTCGCGGTCGGCGAGGCGGACGGCCCCCGCGCGGGCCTCGCGGCACTGGCGGCGCTGGACGACTCCTTGCCCCGCCACACCGCAGTGGCCGCCTACCTCCACGAGCGCGACGGCGACCTGACGCTGGCGGCGCAGCTCTACGCGGACGCGGCCCAGAAGGCCACGAACCTCGCGGAGCGCGCCCATCTGACGCGCCAGGCCGCCCGGCTCAACGCGCGCCGGGAGCAGGGCCCTTCGGAGGTCAGCGGAGGCCGCGGCGCGGACCCTCGGCCTTGATCATGTCCCAGCTGTCCGTGACCATGGAGACCGTGCCCTTGGCCGGGATGTACGCCGACCCCTGGTGCAGGTAGTCCACGAGGAACACCATCTCGCCCTTCTTGCTCCCGACCAGGAAGGCGATCTGCGGGGACGGGGTGATGAGCGCGGCCGGATCGGTCGTGTGCATGTACTCCTGCACGTCGGCGTTGAAGAAGGTCAGCGTGCCGCCCTTCTCCGTCCGCAGCGCGTAGACCTTTTTGTGGTCTGTCTTGCCCGCCTCGAACTCCGACTTGCCGCCGGGGTTGAGCATCTTGTTCTGCTCCAGCGGGAACTGGGTCATCCACTTCGCGGTCTCGCTCGCGCCGACCTTGTTGCCCAGCTTCTCGTCGGTCGAGTAGAGCGCGACCAGTGCGTCGTCCATCTGGTCAGGGGCGAGGATGCCCTGCTTCTTGCCGGTGTCGGTGACCGGGATCGCGAAGCCGTCGGAGTCCTTGGACAGCGCGGGCGTCTTGGGGTCCTTCTTGGTGGTCCAGCCGCTCCAGACGGCCTTCCAGTCGCCGTCGACCTTGTCGAAGACGACGGTGGCGCGGCTGGTCCGGTCCGAAGTGCCGCTGTGGTCCTTGGTGTCGGTGCGCAGCGCGAACCAGGTCACGCCGCTCTTCGCGGACGGGATCACGTATTCGCGATTCACATAATCGAAGGGCTTGCGGCTCTCCGCCCTGTCCTTCGCGGACTTCAGCTCGTCCTGCTTGTAGCCGTTCGCGCTCGCCTCGAAGAGCCCGCCGCCCTCGACGGCGGACAGGATGTGGCTGTCGCGCTTCGCGTTGGCCCGGTTGTTGACCTTCACGTAGTTGTCGACGATTTCCTTCGCCCCGGCCTCGGTGACGACGCCCTTGGGCGCACGGTCGGCGGCCGTCTTCCCGTTGTCGTCCCCGGACTTGCCGCCGTCCCCGTCGGACGAGCAGGCACTGGCGGTGAGCGCGAGCGCGGCCGTGCCCGCGGCCATGAGAAGTGCGGTGCGGTTCGTGCGGTGCGTGAGCATGAATTCCCCGTTGATCGCAGCGGAAGCCGACGTGCGTGGCGGAACGCCACGTTAGCTTTCGCCTTGCAACGGGTTCTGGTCAGGGTGGGGTCAGCGCAGTAGGCGCAGGAAGACGTCGGCCGCGCTGTTGGTGTCGCCGGGGACGAGGTTTCCGGCCGGGGAGTCGAACACCACCGCGCCGCCGTCGTCGGTGACCCCGGTCTGCCGCCCCGGCCTGGTGTCCTCGGACACCGGCTCGCTCTCGACGCTGACGAGACGTACCTCGCCGGTCACCATGTCGCGCACGAAGACGTCGGCGCTGCTGTCGTCACCGTCGGGGGTGAGGTTGGAGGCGGCGGAGGTGAACGCCGCGTACCGCCCGTCCCCGCTCAGCGAGACGTCGTCGCTGTCCGCGTCGGCAGGGGTGCCGTCCTGGGCGGCGCTGACCAGCCGCATGCGCTGCGTCTCGCGGTCGTAGAGGAAGACGTTGTGCGCACCGGTCGGGACCGGCCCCTCGGGGCGGAGCACCCTGGAGGCCGAAGTGAACGCCACGAAGCGGGCGTTGCCGCTGAGGGCCGCTCCCCAGGACGGGGTCTTGCGGTTGTAGCCGTGCGGGGTGCTGATGAGCTCCGTGGTGCCCTTCTCGCGGTCGCGCAGGAAGACGTCCGTCGCGGACGCATGGTCCTCCACGCCCGCCAGGTCGGCGGTGTTGGAGGTGAAGGCGAGGTACCGGCCGCCGGAGCCGCCCGCGAACGCCGGTTCGAACGCGTCCCCTTCGCCGTGTCCGCCCGCGTTCGTGAGCTGCGCCAGCTCCGTCTTCTTCGTCTTCCGGTCGTACAGAAAGACGTCGTCCCGCTTGTTGGCGTCCCCCGCCACGAGATCCTCCGCGCCCGAGGCGTACGCGACGTGGCGGCCGTCCCCGCTGACCACCGGGCCGTACGTCAGGCGGCCGCGCAGCCCGTCGTAGGACGCGCCCGTGGGGCTGATGCGCTGTGTCCTGCCGGTGCGGCGGTCGTGCAGGAAGACGTCGTCGAGATCGTTGGGGTCGCCGCTCACGAGGTCGTCGGCGGTGGAGGTGAAGACCACGTACCGCCCGTCGGGGCTGAGAGAGACCTCCCGTACGACGCCGTGGCTCGCCTTCCCGTTGCTCTTGACGCTGACGCGCTCCGTCTTTCCGGTACGCATGTCCCGGACGAAGGCGTCGGGCGTGCCGTTGGTGTCGTTCTCGACCAGGTTGCGCGACTCCGAGACGAACGCGACGTAGCGGCCGTCGGCGCTGATGGAGGGGTTGGTGGACGCGGCGTTGCTCTGGGCGCCGCCCACGCCGACGCTCACGCGGTCGGTGCGGGGTGCGGAGGCGGTGGTGGAGTCGGTGGCCGAGGCTCCTGTGGGTGACAGGCCGGTGGCGGCGCAGAGTGCGGCGAGCGCGGTGCAGGCGGCGGCTGTCGTGCGCCGTCGAACGGTCATCGGTTCCTCCTGCTGTGCGGGCTCGAGGAGCTGGGAGTGCCGGAGAGGGGGAGTGCCGGGGAAGGGAGACAACACCGTGGCACCCCGGGGGTCAATGCGTCGCGTGCCGTCCACGGCGCGGATGCGTCGGTTGCATCAGTGGGGAAGCGCGCTCCGGCTGTGCTTTTGTGCCGTACTCGTGGCGAGGGGGCAACCATTGGTGCCGTCTGCGATCGGCAGCCGCGCGTGGGCTTTTCCCGTTCCTCATTCTGAATGCTGACAAATATGTGCATCTGCGACACGGCTTACTCCGGAAGTCACCGTGTGGAGGGCATGAAACGCCACTCTTGAGAGGTGCCGGGAGGCGCCTCCTAGGAGGGCGGCATGCTCACCACCGCCGGATCGGGCGCGAAGTTCAAGGTGAACGACTCCGTCGACATCGGGTACGGCAACGTGAAGACGTCCAACGCCACGGTGTACATCATCGACTCGGTCCTCAAGCCGAAGAAGTGAGGCGTGCGCAGATGCGCGGCAGTGCCACGTACGACCCGCCCGGCAGCCTCGACGCGCCCGGCGGCCCGCACGATGTCGCGGACCGGTCCGCGGATCCGGAGCTGACGTGGCGCACACTCGGGCTGGGGACGATGGCGTCGCTGCTCGTGGTGTCCCTGCGGCGCCGGGGCAGCCAGAGCTTCGTCGCCCGATGTCAGTGGCCGCGCTTCCACCCCTTGAACGAGCGGCTGAACGTGGTCCGGCACCACCCGCTGATCATGGTGGAGTCCACGCGCCAGCTGGCCGTGGCGCTGCAACGCCACCACTTGCCCGGAGTGCGGGTACCGCTGGAGCCGGTGTCCGTGGCCCTGGGAGTGCATCCACGGGCGCAGCCGACGGAGCGCGGCGACGCCACTGACGTGGCCGTCCGGGTCGGTGTGAGCGACCAGGCGGTGCACGCCGGTGTGCTCACCGCCTTCCGCCTCACTGCCGAGTACCAGCACCGGGGGACGCCGTTCGCCACGTGCGCCGTTCGTTGCGCCCGGCCGCCGGATCCCGGGGCGTCCCGTCGGCAGGACGTTCCGCGGTCGGCGCTGCTGCATCCGCCACCGGCCGCGGTGGGCGCGGCTGCCGACCCCGACGTGCTCCTCGCGCGGGCACCTCAGGGGCGGGTGCTGATCGTTCCGCGCGATCCGGGTCACCCGGTCCTGCTCGCGGGCCGTCCGGCAGGGCTGCCCGCGGCGGCCGTCCTGGAGGCGGGGCGGCAGGCGGCCCTGCTGAGCTGCGGGATGACGCCCGCGGCGGTGGCCGGACTCCGTGCCGACGTGCGGGAGCCGGTGCCGGCGAGCGGGGCCCTGGTCGAAGTCGAGGCCGAACCGGGCGGCTGCCGGTTCGTCGTCATGGCCGACGGCCGCGTCGCGGCCACGGGCGGGGTCACGTTCCTGACGCCGTGACCTGACGGTGCATCCACGCAGCCTCGTCCACCGGAAGAGATCGTGACGGATGACCTCGGCCCGAACCCGTGGTGCCGGCCGAGTGACCGGACCCCCGGGCCACCACCGACTGGGCGGTCGACGTAAGGAGACCGGCATGAAATTGCAGGATGAACTGCCTCTGGACCACCATCTCGCAGGCGTCTACCGCTACGGCGCCGCGTTCTGCGGCGTGGTCCTGCTCGTCTTCGGTTGCCTGGGCCTTGCCGACGCGCTGAAACCGTTCGGCACGAACGGGAACGTGGCCGGTCTCGACACCAACACGGCCCTGAGCATCATCTCGCTGACCGTGGGGACGGCACTCGTGGTCGGCGGAATCGTGGGCGGGACCTTCGCCTCCGGCCTGAACATGACCGTGGGGACGCTCTTCCTGCTCAGCGGCTTCTACCACCTCTTCACCCTGGACCGTCCGGCGAACTTCCTGGACTTCGGGATGCCCAACGTGGTGTTCAGCTTCGTGGTCGGCCTGATGATCCTGACGTTCGGCATGTACGGGCGGGTGTCCAGCAAGCTGTCCCACGACAATCCGTTCTGGCGCCGCCGCCATCCTGAGCAGGCTGCCCGCGAGGACGCGCGGCGCGTCGCCGGACAGTCCGAACTGACGGCCCGTGAGCGGAACACCGAGTCGGCATCGGGTCGATGAGGAGCTCGTCGCCGCGGTGCGGCGCACCGGGCCCGCGGCCGCCGTGCTCAGAGGTGCACAGTGGGCCGGTAGACGAGCTCTTGGATGTGACCGTCGAGCGTCCTGTGCTCGATCAGCTCCAGGTCGAAGTCGGCCGCGCCCTGGAAGACCGGGTCGAGCCCGGTCCGCCCGGTGATCACGGGGAAGAGCGTCACCTGGACCCGGTCGACCAGACCCGCGGCCATCAGCGCCCGGTTCATCGACAGGCTGCCGTGCGAGCGCAACGGGACCTCGGACGCCTTCTTGAGCTGAGCGACCACGTCCACGGCGTCGCCGCCCGCCACGTGCGCGTCAGGCCAGTCGAGGGGGCCTTCCAACGTGTTCGACACGACCGTGGCGGGCAGGTTCCGCATCCGGGTGACCCACGGGTCGCGTACGTCGGACTCCTGGGTGCTCGAGGCCAGCATCCGCGCGAAGGCCCGATACGTGTTGGCTCCGAGGACCATTCGCTGGTCCTCGCTGTACAGGGCGAGGCGGTGGTCGAGGAGCTCGGGCCCCTGCTTGCCCCAGTAGCCGGTCCAGTTGCCGTCGGCGGCGCCGAAGCCGTCGAGGCTGGAAAAGACGTCGAACGTGTAGGTGGCCGTCATGGTGCTCACTCTCCTCGATCGCGGTGAGGCGTGTGTCGGAGATGGAGACCGGCGGACGCGGTGAAACTCATCGCCGCCGAAGGCCGTCCGCACGGGCCCATGTCTCCACGTCCCCACGAGCCGACCGGCTCAGGAGCCGGACATGGCGTCCCCGAACATCGGGTCCTTGCCCGGGTCCCCGATGCCGACGGACGACGCGCCGAAGCTCACCGCGCCGGTGGCCGTGATGCCGTCACGGGAGCCGCGCAGGGACCAGATCGCGCCGTCGTCGCTGTTCTCACCGGCCGCGCCCACCGACAGGTCGGCGCGGCCGTCCTTGTTGTGGTCGGCGAGGTGGACGGCGTCGCCGAACAGGTCCGACGACTCGTTGGCTCCCGGGACGCCCGGCGTGCCCTGGTTGAAGGACCGGGCGCCGGTGGCCGTCAGGCCGGAGGCGCCGCCCCGCAGCACCCAGACGTTGCCCGCGTGGGCCGCGGCGCCGATGGTCTCGAAGTTCGCAGCGACGGCGAGGTCCGGATAGCCGTCACCGTCGACGTCGCCCGCGGCCAGCGCGCCGCCGAACAAGTCGTCGGACTCGTCCTCTCCCGGCACACCCTCGGTGGCCTGGCTGAAGACGGCGTTGCGCGCGGTGTCGACGCCCGCCGCGCCGCCGTAGAACACGGTGGCGTAGCCGCCCTTGGCCGTCGCATCCGTGACGGAGACGAAGTCGCTGCCCACGACCAGGTCGTCGTGCCCGTCACGGTCGAAGTCGGCCACGGTGAGCGCGCCCGCGAACCCCGTGCCCACGGCGGTCTGCAGCGTGGGCCCGGTCGAGGCGCCCCGGTAGACGAAGTTGCCCGTGGCGGACCCCACCACCACGTCGTCCTTCCCGTCGTTGTCGAAGTCCCCGGCGGCCAGCTGGACCGCTCCGTTGGGGGCCGCGCCCGACCCGATGCGTGTGTCGAGGCGCAGCTTCCCTGCCGCGCCGCCGGACCTGGTGAAGCCGCCCTTGAAGATCCATACGTCCTTGCCGGTGGAACCGACCGCCAGATCGGCCCTGCCGTCGCCGGTGAAGTCGCCGACCGCGAGGGACTGGCCGAACCGGTCGTGCCCGGACGCGTTCGGGTCGCTGATCGTCGTGCCGCCCGACAGGCCGGACGAGCTGCCCCAGAGGATCGTGACCGAACCGCCGTCGACGTCGTCGGCGACGTTCTCCAGCGGTGTGCCGACGACGAGGTCGCCGTAGCCGTCGTGGTTGAGGTCGCCGTGCGCGAGTTCGGTGCCGAAGTGGTCGGAGGTCTCCGATGCGCCCGGCACGCCGGAGGAGCTCTGCGAGGTGGTCTTGTGCCGCGAGGCGCTGATGCCGCTGGACGAGCCGTAGTTGACGACCACGGCACCCGCCTTGGCCTTCCCGCCCGCGACGGCACCCGGGGCGCTGGTCGCCAGGTCGCGGTAGCCGTCACCGTTGAAGTCGTCGGCGAGGCCTGACCCGGCGGCACTCGCGCTGCCGGGCAGGGCGATGAGCAGACCACCGGCCAGAACCGTCGCGACGACGGTGGCGCCCAGGGCCGCGGAACGCCGGGAACGCTTGTGGGGGTGACGGGGCCGGGGCATGGGTGCTCCTCCAGGACGGATGTGCGTACGAACTCAGATGCGAACTCAGAGATGACCTCTGGTGGGGCTGGAGGGTTGTACGGGACGGGAGAGGTTGTTGTACGAGGTCGGGATGGGTCTCGGTCGTCAGGAGGGGGCCCTCGGCCGGGCCTCCCCCGCGGGGCGGATACGGGCACGACCTGCGGACGATGCCCGGACTCCTGGCGGGTGGCGACGATCTGGGCGTACGTCATCGCCCGCCGAGACTGGAGCCTCACCGTGCTGAAGTGGACCCTGCGTGCCATCGCCGTCCTCGCCATCGCCGCCGCGCTCGCCGCCCCTGTCGCCGTGCCCGCAGCCGAAGCGGTCGCGGCCCCGCACGCCGTTGCCGTGGTCGCGGAAGCCGGGGCGTCTGCTGACCCGGGGGCAAGCGGGATGCCGCGGCTCTCGACGTGATCGGAGCGGGCGGCGAAGGCCCGCGTGTCCGCGCGGCGGGTGCGTCCCGGAACCGGCAGCCTCCCGGACGCGCCCGCCGTGCTGGCAGACTGGGGCGGGTGAGCAGCAATGACACCAGCGCCCAGGTGGGCGACCCCGAGCACAAGCCCGACAGCCCGTTCCGGCACGAGAACGTCTCGAGGGACGAGGCCCCGCAGTTCGTGCTGCCACTCGTGGTGCACCTGGAGAAGACGGCGCCCCCGGCCCGTACCGACGCACTGGAGACCGCGGCCCGCGCGGTTCTGGTGATGCTCGGCGACGAGCGGTCCCTGGGCGAGGGGGAAGGCGAGGGCGAGTGGGCGCAGGCCATGCGCGACTGGCAGGACGCCCGCATCCGCAAGGTGGTGCGCAGGGCGCGCGGCGCCGAGTGGCGCAAGGCGGCCGCGCTGCCGGGGATCACGGTCACCGGGAAGTCGGCCGAGGTGCGGGTCTTCCCGCCGGTGCCGCTGGACGGCTGGCCCAAGGAGCTGGCCAAGCTGCAGGTGTCGGGCACGGACCTGGACGACCCGGAACCGCCCGTCGAGGCCGACCGCTCGCGGCCGGTGCTCTGGATGAGCCCCGATGTCGACATGTCGGCAGGTAAGGCGATGGCGCAGGCCGGGCACGGCGCCCAGCTCGCCTGGTGGGAGCTGACCGACGAGCAGCGCACCGAGTGGCGCGAGGCGGGCTTCCCGCTGGCCGTGCGCACCGCGGACGCCGCGCACTGGCGCGAGCTGACCGCGAGCGGGCTTCCGGTGGTGCGCGACGCGGGCTTCACGGAGATCGCGCCGGGCTCCTGCACCGTCGTGGCCGACCACCCGGCGCTCCGGCGATGAGTTCCGCCAAGGCGGACGGACGGGTCGAGCGGGGCAACCGCACCCGCCGCCTCGTGCTGCGCTGGACCGTCGACATCGCCTCCGTCGAGGGACTCGAAGCCCTGTCGGTGGGACGGCTCGCGACCGAGCTCGGGCTGAGCAAGAGCGGGGTGTTCGCGCTGTTCGGCTCCAAGGAGGAGCTGCAACTGGCCACGGTCCGGGCCGCGGAGAGGATCTTCTCCGACGAGGTGCTTGAGCCGTTGGACGGCATCCCCGCCGGAGTGACCCGGCTCGCGCGCCTCTGCGAGAGCTGGCTCGGCTATTCGCAGCGCCGGGTGTTCCCCGGGGGCTGCTTCTTCTTCGCGGCGATGGCCGAGTTCGACGCCCGGCAGGGCCCGGTGCACGACGCGCTCGTGCAGTCGCTGGCGACGTGGATGGCGTGCGTGGAGGGGTGCGCGGTGGACGCGCGGGCAGGCGGTGAACTCCGCGGCGACACCGATACGGCGCAGCTGGCCTTCGAGCTGGTGGCGCTGATGGAGACGGCCAACGCGCACTCGCTCCTGACCTCGGAGACCCTGCCGTACGACCGGGCGCGGACGGGCATCACCGCCAGGCTGCGTGCGACGGCAGCGGATTCTGCATTGGTGCCCCAAATTCCCTGATTTGTGCGGCCGTTCATCTTCGCCCGCACTCGCCCGCGCCGCAGAAAGTAATAGCACGACCGGTCGTTTAGTTTTATGCTCGTCCTCATGACCACTCGACCAGTGACCTCCCGGCTGCTGCGCACCCGCTGGCGCTCCGGCCCCGTACCGCTGACCCTGTGCCCCGTCGTCGTGAGCGTCACCGACTTCACCGCGACGAGCCATCCGCAGGCGGGCGCGATCGCTCTCGCGGGCCTACGCCTTCGCCGCACCTGGCCCCGGACCCCGGGCGCGCTCGGCATGTGGCTGTGGGTCGAGGTGGCGGGCAGACGCTCGGGCTCGGTGAGCGTGTGGCGCGACGAGGTCGCGCTCAAGGAGTTCGTGGGCCGCCCCGACCACATCGCGGTCGTCCGGGCCCACCGGGGGCGCGGCACGATGCGGGCCGCCGCCTGGGAGGCCGAAGGCTTCGATCCTGACACCGTGTGGGACCGGGCCCGCGCCCTACTCACCGGTACGACCCCCTGGCCGCAGGGCCTCGTTCGCCTGGAGGACGCGTGACGAACTTCGTGGAGCTGGACCGTGTCGCCGCGCTGGAGACGTTACGTCTCGTACGCGCCGCCGCCGACGCCGCCGTCGGCCAGGGCAACGAGACCTGGGACCGGCCGACCCCCTGCGCCGACTGGACCCTGCTCGATCTCGTCGGCCACATGACGGCGCAGAACCACGGCTTCGCGGCGGCCGCACGGGGCGAGGGCGAGCTGCCCGCGCACTGGCGGGTGCCGGACATCGCCGACGATCCGGCGCGTGCCTACGGGGAGTCCGTGGCCGCGCTCGTCGCGCCGTTCGCCGAAGCGGGCGGCGGCGAGCGGGAGTTCGTGCTGCCTGAACTGGACCGCGCGCTTCCCGGTCGGGTGGCCGTGTCGTTCCACTTCCTCGACCTCGCGGTGCATGCCTGGGACCTCTCCCGCTGCCTCGCGCTGGAGGTCCAACTCCCTTACAGCGTCTGGGAGTCGGCGCTGCAAGTGGCACGCCGGGTGCCGACCGACGAGCGGACGCGCGGGCCCGGAGCCTTCTTCGCCCCGGCCCGGCCGATGCCCGCGCAGGCGACACCCCTGACGGAGACCTTGACCCTTCTCGGCCGGCGCCCCGACTGGCCCCCTGTGCAGTTCGGCGGCGTCATGTGCGGGCTCGGGCCAGCAAAAGGTCAGCAAGGGGCGGCGAGGTATCCGTTCCCGCCGCCGTGGTCGCTGTGATGGGGGCCTGGGCGGAGGCCCAGAGACCTTGCGCTTGAGGTTGCGATGATGGCCGGGCTGCGGTCTCCGGAATGGGGAGGCGAGAGCGGCTGACGTCAACATCGTCGTTGCCGCCGATGCCTGCCGAGTGCGCATGAGCGTATCCACTCCGACACGCACAGCCCGGCGGCGCTGAAGCGGGCCAAGGGGTGCCCCCGGCTGCGGGGACGCCGTCGCGCACTGGGCCATCGCCGCCGCTCTTGTGCGCGTGCTGGACAGGGACGCGCTCGTGGAGCGGTACCGGATGCTGTCGCCCGGCAGGTTCCCGAGCACGGTCGCCCGCATCCGCGCGCGGTCGGCGACCGACAAGTGGGGGTCAAGCAAGCAGCTCCAGTACGGCAGGCAAGCGCATGCAACCGATCCGAAGGGGGCAACTGCGGCTGTTTTCGCCTCAAGTCGCCTCGGGTGGCGGCGTGGCTCCTAGGGTCCCCGTCAGGGCCGGACAACCAGCCTTCACATCCCTTGGAGGAGGACCTGTGACCAGTGTGGAAGTGTCCCTCAAAACCCTGCTGACCGAGGCCGAAGGAGCGCTCGGAGCCGCCGTCGTCGACTACACGAGCGGCATGGCGCTCGGCACGCTGGGCGGCGGCAAGGACCTGGACCTGAACGTCGCGGCGGCCGGCAACACCGACCTGATCCGCGCCAAGATGCGCACCATGGAGATGCT